>JANQEA010000077.1 GCA_028278555.1 Candidatus Bipolaricaulota bacterium
ACACCAAGTGAACATCGTTTGGGGCGTGGACTACGGGGGTATCTAATCCCCTTTGCTCCCCACGCTTTCACGCTTCAGCGTCGGTAGTAGGCCAGAGAGTTGCCTTCGCCATCGGGGTACCTCACAGTATCTACGCATTCCACCGCTACTCTGTGAGTTCCACTCTCCTCTCCTACACCCAAGTCAAACAGTATCACCCGACCTTCCCCGGTTGAGCCGAGGGCTTTCACAGGTGACTTATCTGACCGCCTAGACGTCCTTTACGCCCAGTAATTCCGGATAACGCTTGCATCCTCCGTCTTACCGCGGCTGCTGGCACGGAGTTAGCCGATGCTTATTCCTGGGGTACCGTCATCGGACGGGCATTTCCTCCCGACCTTATTCTCCCCCCAGAAAAGGGGTTTACGACCCGAAAGCCTTCATCCCCCACGCGGTGTCGCTGGCTCAGACTTTCGTCCATTGGCCAATATTCCCCACTGCTGCCTCCCGTAGGAGTCTGGGCCGTATCTCAGTCCCAATGTGGCTGGTCGTCCTCTCAGACCAGCTACCCATTATCGCCTTGGTAGGCCATTACCCTACCAACAAGCTAATAGGGCGCAGCCCCCTCTCCCTGCGACGGCAGAACCGCCTTTGGTACGGGGTCCATCGACCCCGCACAGTATTGGGTATTAGCCTCCTTTTCAGAAGGTTGTCCCCATCAGGAGGGTAGGTTAGCTACGTGTTACTCACCAGTCCGCCGCTCCGTGACCGGTCGTCGCATCCCGAAGGATGGTCAGTCCGGTTCGATCGCACGACTTGCATGTGTTAAGCGCACCGCTAGCGTTCATCCTGAGCTGGGATCAAACTCTCTTAGTTGAAGTTTTTGATCCGTTTGAGTCAAAGCAAGTGATTCGCGTGTCCGTTAGCACGAACACGTTACCACGCTATCCACTTTTCAAGGACCAACAGGTTGTGAAGTATATCGGGGCTCTCGGGGGGTGTCAAGGAGACTCCTCTAAAGGTCCGAATCCCCTTCGCTACGTCACTTCCACGTTGATCGGCCGACATGCGGCGCCTATACTTCGAGCACCGAAGGAGGGGTGTTGGCGGACAGACGGACCATCGGAGTGTTGGCCGGAGGGGACTCACCGGAGCGGGCCATCTCGCTCATTTCAGGCGAGCACGTCCACCGCGCCCTCACGGAGAACGGGCACGAGGCCTCTCTGATCACGATCGACTCGCTCGATGATCTCGTTCCGCAGCTTCGCGACATCGACGTTGTCTTCAACTGCCTGCATGGCGGTGCCGGCGAGGACGGCACCGTCCAGCTCCTTCTCGACGTGATGGGGATTCGCTACGCCGGCTCCGGCGCGCGCGCCTGCTTTCGTGCGATGGAGAAGCCCCGCACTCGCGCAATCCTCGCCGGACAGGAGATCCCGATTCCGAGCGGCCTCTCCTACGAGGAAGGAGATCTGCCGGCCTTCCTGCGGGAGGCGACCGACCGTCTCGGTTTCCCGCTTGTCGCCAAGCCGGGGAATGCCGGCTCGACCGTCGCCGTCCACGTCGCTGAGGACCCGGACCAGCTGCGGACGGTCGCGGACTCGATCCTCACTGCGTTTCCGTCGCTCGTCATCGAGGAGTATATCGAAGGCCGAGAGATGACCGTCGGAATCCTTCGCCAAGGAGATGGTGACGCACCGCTTCCGGTGATCGAGATCCGGATACCAGGGAAGCTGTTCGACTACGAGGCGAAGTACACCGACGGCGTCGCCGAGTTTCTCTCGCCGGCCCCGCTCGATCCGCCGACCGCCGAACGGCTGCAGGGTGTCTCACTCCGTGCGCATGAGGCGCTCGGCTGCAGCGGCTACTCGCGGGTCGACCTTCGGCTCGCTGAGGACGGGACCCCGTACGTCCTCGAGGTGAACACCCTCCCCGGAATGACGCCGATCAGCGATCTGCCCCGTGCCGCGGCGACGGCGGGGATTCCGTACAACGAGCTCGTCGACATCATGTTGAGCACCGCCGCAAAGGAGGAAGGCGAATGAAGATCACGTGGATCGGGCATGCGTGCTTCAGCATCGAGGCGGAGGAGGGACGGATCATCACCGACCCGTTTGCCGAGGAGATCCCCTACGAGTTTCCCGAAGTGGCAGCCGATCTCGTGATGATCAGCCACGAGCATTTCGATCACAACGCCGCTCATCGGATCCCAGGAGACCGATCGGTCGTCCACGGAACCGGTTCGTTCGAGATCGGCGGGATCCCGATCGAGGGGATCCCCGGCTATCACGACGACGAGGGCGGCGCGGCGCGTGGCGAGAACATCCTCTACGCGTTCACGCTCGAGAGCGTGCGGATCGCCCACCTCGGAGATCTCGGCGCCCCTCTCGACGAGGCGCAACGCGAAGCCCTGGCCGATGTCGACGTCCTTCTGATCCCGGTCGGCGGACACTACACGATCGACGCGAGGCAGGCGGCTTCGCTCCTCGACGAACTCCCGCAAGTGAAGCTCGTCATCCCGATGCACTTCAAGACGGACGTGATCAGCGACTGGCCGATCGAGACGGTGGAGGAGTTCGAGTCTTTGATGGACAATGTCCGCCGCATCGGCGCGTCGGCGGTCGAGCTGACCCGGCAGTCGTTGCCCGAACAACGGGAGGTGTGGATTCTCGATCATGCGTAACGTCTCCGAACGAACCCTGGCAGTCAAAGGCTCGCCGATCCGGCGACTGGTCCCGCTGGCGAACGAGGCGAAGAAGCGGGGGATTCACGTCTACCACCTAAACATCGGCCAGCCGGACATCCCGACGCCGAAGGCATTCATGGACGGCGTGCGGAACGCGTCGATCGACGTCCTCAGCTACAGCCCCGCGCCCGGAATTTCCGAGACGATCGAGGCGTTGCATGACTTCTACGCCGACATGGGCGTCGAGCTGGACGAAGGCGACCTCCGCGTCACCATCGGAGGGAGCGAAGCGTTCGTCTTCGCACTCCAGATCACGTGCGATGCCGGCGAAGAAATCCTCGTCCCGGAGCCGTTCTATCCGAACTACAACGGGCACGCGATCATCAACGGGATCAACGTCGTCCCGATCACAACGAAGATCGAAGACGGCTTCCACTTCCCGCCGATCGACGAAATCGAGCGTCTCGTCACCCCGAAGACCCGAGCGATCCTCTTCTCCAATCCGGGGAATCCGACCGGTGTCGGCTACACACGCGAGGAGCTTCAGGGGATCGTCGATCTGGCACTCAAGTACGACCTATTCGTCATCTCCGACGAGCCGTATCGCGAGCTGATGTACGACGGACACGCCACGAGCATCCTCGAGTTCCCCGAACTTGGGCAGAACGCGATCCTCGTCGACTCGATCTCCAAGCGGCTTTCCGCTTGCGGCGCTCGGATCGGCTGCATCGTCAGCCGGAACAAGGACGTTATGGCGGCGGTCAACAAGCTGACGCAGATCCGCCTCTCGGCGCCGACGTTCGCTCAACATGGCCTGGTCGCCTTCCTGAAGGATCCGAACTACAAGCAGGAGATCGAGGCGATCAAGACGAAGTTCCACGCGCGCCGCGACACGCTCTACGACGCGCTTCAGACGATTCCCGGCGTCTGCTGTCGGAAGCCGGAGGGCGCGTTCTACATCTTCGTCAAGTTCCCGCAGATCGACGACTCCGAGGAGTTCGTCAAGTTCATGCTGAACGACTTCGACCTCGACGGCGAGACGGTGATGGTCGCACCCGGAGCCGGATTCTACGCCACCGAGGGGAAGGGGCACGACGAGGTTCGGATCGCCTACGTCCTCGAAGAACCGAAGCTGATCCGCGCCGTCGAGATCCTCAAGGCCGGCCTCGAGGCATTCGTCGAGCAGCGCGAACGGGTCGCCGCGACCGCCGGATGAGAGAACGCCTCGACAAGGTCATCAAGCACCGCCGACTGATCCGGAGCCGATCGCGCGCACAGCGGATGATCGAAGCCGGACGCGTCAAGGTCGACGGGCAGATCATCGCCCGACCCGGCCATCCGATCGATCCGGAGGCCGAGATCGAGATCCTTGCGTACGAGCAGTATGTCAGCCGCGGCGGCGAGAAGCTCGAGGCGGCGCTCGAACAGTTCCGAATCGATCCGAGCGGAAAGGTTTGCCTCGACGTCGGCGCGTCGACCGGCGGGTTCACCGACTGTCTCCTCCAGCGAAAGGCGGCGAAGGTCTACGCGATCGATGTCGGCCACGATCAGCTCCACCCGAACCTGCGTCGCGATCCGCGGGTCGTCGTTCGGGAAGGCCTGAACGCTCGCTATCTCGAACCGCAGGACGTCGACGATCCGATCGGCCTCGTCACGATCGACGTCTCGTTCATCTCGCTGAAACTGATCCTCCCGCCGCTCGCCGAGATCCTCGCCCCGGGCGGCGAACTTGTCGCGCTCGTCAAACCACAGTTCGAAGTCGGCGTGGAGAAGCTCCCGAGTGACGGCGTGGTCAAGAGCGACGCCGATCGGCAAGCCGTACTCGAAGAGATCCGACAGTTCGTCGAGGACGAGACACCGTGGGCGGTCGAGAACGAGATGCCCTCACCGATCACCGGGGAGAAGGGAAACGTCGAGTACTTCCTGCATCTCAAGCGCCCCTAGACGACTAATGCCTTGCAGTGCGTGTTGGCCTGCTGTCCACCAGACCGGGAGTCACTTGTACTCAGACTCAAACTGCGGATGCACCCACAGGAACTCTCGGCGCTTCGTTTGCACCCGCACAAGCCCGCCAAACTGGCTCGCAGGATCCTTCGCTTGAAGAATCGAGTGCAGTTCTCGAAGTGCTGCACCGTGTGCGCGCACACCTCGTCCCGATGCGAGCTCCGTTGCGCCCTCCTCACTAAGCCACTCTGTGACGCCAGCTCCTGCGTCGATGAACGCGGTAGCGCACGTTTTCCCGAAGTCCAGCTGGTTCTCAAGGGCCTTGTACGTTGCTGCGTCGATAGCGAGCTTCGCCGCAGACGATGCCACAGGCAGAGCAAGACTCAATGTGCTCGTAAGAACGCGCAGGAACGGGGCCGCCTTCTTGACCCACTCGCGCGTGAGCTCAATATCGTAGACACCAGCTCTCTCATCACCCGTGATGACTGGAAGGGGCAATCTTGCGTGTTCGCACCACAGAGTCAGGCGGAACCTCTCCGCCATCCACTTGGGCTTCTGCCAGAACTTCGGATCCACAGCGATGAAGCTGAACAACCTTGGCCCATCCTTGGCTGGATCAATCAATGCAGCCATGAGGAGATCAAACTGCTCATTGACCTGCCCAATCAGCCGACGCAAGTCGGTTCCCACTGCTGACACACCTCGACGGATGAGCTTCTGTCCGTTCTTCAGTTGTTCGAGCGCTTCCTCGATTGGCGGCTTCGGAACGACGGTCGCAAGGAGGGAGTCAATCTCAAGAAACTGCTTGCACACGGAGCAGCGCACCTTCTCAATACCCTCACGTCTCGTTTCGATGAGTTCCTCTACTTCATGCAGTCCCAGGCAGGGCTCATGACACGGAACGCTCACGCGACACTCCAAACCTCTCCAGAAGTGGTCGACAAGCCACTCGATCTCAGAGCAGAGGTGGGCAAGCATCCGCTCCGGATACGCCGCTCTGACTGTCACTCGCACGTCTCCTCTCAACTCCTCAACGAACGCTCGCCCGTTGAATCCGTCATCGAGGATGACACCGGTCTTCCAGTGGCGGCTGTCGTTGTAGTTCCTGCGGCCCAGAGAGTACCGATGCAGGCGCACGATAAGGCGATAGAGCAACCCTTCCACCTCTACGGTTCTTCCCGTCTTCGTGTCGACGAACCGGCACACCTGCGTGCGGAACGAGTCACCAGGAGCCGGTTCCGGAGGCCAGTCCACTTCCCAGCCATCAGGCCGGTTTCCTGGAACAAGCTGTGCAATGAGGCTCGTATCCGTCGCATCACGTTGCGGCATGACAACACGATAGGAAAGGTCGAACTGCTCCATCAGCCTCAGGAAGATTGGGTGGACCACCCGTGGATAGCGATCCCGTGCCTCTCTCTCGGGGTCATCCCATATCTCAGCAAGGTGGCTGTGCTCAACCAAGCCGTGCTGCTCCATGGTCCGGCGATCTTCCACCACATAACTCATTGCCTTGCTCAACCACTCTGGCTTGAGAATCACGGTGTCCTCAAGGTCGGCATCGTCGCGGTACCGCACCAAGTGCCCAAGCTCGTTGAGGATGGCAGCGTAGATGTGCGACCGCTCGTTGGTGACCCGGTGCCGGCGGCAAAGCGCCTGGAACTGCTTAAACGTGATGTAGGGGTCCCGCTGGCTTCGCTTACGAAGCGCCCGCAAGACCCTACTCCAAGTCACCGGAACCTCTCTGCCAACCTGGGGGATGTCCAGGGCTGTGGCTGCGATAGTTCTCTTCAGATTGTCGATCCCTGCTCGTTCTCCAGTGGAATCGTCAGGCCTGCTGTCTACATGGTGAAATCCGACAATCATGTCTCCGAATTCCTCGCGAATGGCCACTTCGTCGATGTGCGCCTGCCGCTCTTTGGGACCTCCATGTGTAGCAACCACAAAAATCCTTGGTCGTCTCTCGTGCTGCTCTTCATCGTACGCTCTGTGCTTGACGAGCTTTATCCACTCCCCCACACGACACGACTCCGCCCCTCCGCGTGGATCCCAGACGGCCAGGTAGACGGCTGGCGCAGTGAAGAACAGCTGATGAGTATGCTTGTAGATGTCCTGCCCACCGAAATCCCATGCGTTGAACGTGATCTCCGTTCCGGAAGACTCGTCAGCCAGTTCGAGAGTTTGGATGTCGATTTCAACTCCGTGCGTGGTCTCTCGATCCTCGACCCAGGGATCGCCTCTTAAGGCACTAAGAAGACTGGTCTTCCCAACTCCTCCTTCCCCGACCATGATGAGCTTGGCCTCATTCAGGACGACAGACTCCTCTTCTTTGGCCTTCAGGTACTCTCGAATTGCGCCCAGCCCATCTTCGTAGGCAGCAGCAAGTTCCGGATCTAGCGGATTCCCTTCCATGCTCAGATCCGTCAGATTCACCAGATCGAGCAGCCAATCAGGCAGATCGCGAACGCCACAGCTGTCGATGTAGAGCTCTCGGAGCCCTGCGAGCCCCCGAAGCTGCAACGGTACTCCGCCAAAGGGATTTCCCCCCTCGTCCCCGAGCCAGAGCCTCTTCAAGTTCGCAAGACGACTGAAGGAAGCGGGTAGATCGCTCAGCTGGTTCCCGTCAAGGGAAAGCTCAACCAGCGTCTTGAGATTCCCGAATCGAGCAGGTAAGCAAGTGATCTCATTGCCGTGCACATAGAGCTCAGTCAGTTCATGAAGATCACACAGCGACTCCGGCAAAGCCCGCAGCTTGTTGTCCTCAAGGCTGAGTGAAGACAAACGCGTCAGTTGCCCAAGCGACACCGGGAGTTGACCTAGCTGGTTGCCCTCAACGCTAAGTTCCTCCAGTCGGTGGAGCTCGCATAGCCAGTCTGGTAGCCTCTCGATCTCGTTGCCTGCAAGTTCTAGGAGCTCGAGCTGCTTGAGTTCAGCAATCACTGACGGAACTTCTGTAAGCTGGCAGTAACAGAGAGCCAGTCGGCGCAACTCTGGATTCCGCCTAAGCTCTTCGAGAAGATCGAGGTGTTCACCGACTGGTACGTCGTTGAGGTACAAGGAGCTTCTGCCGTCACGGAAAGACTCACGAATGGACTCTGATATGTACTCGCGCTCGTACGTCTCCTGCATCCGAAACCTCCGTCAACGCTTCGACTCGCTGACCGCCTGCCACCGAGCATTCTGATCCTGCCTATCTGTGACAAGGGAGCATCATTCGACGCTCGATGCCGCACCACCGTGGCAATCCAAACATCATCCGCCTCCACGTTTTGTGGCCCACGCTGATGGAAGACAGCCTAGGGCGATGTGCTTTCCTCTGCAAGTCTCCTATCGCTTTTGTCTTTCCTCTATGAGACTTCCTAGCTTCGTCGAACAGCCTCACATCAGTTGATTCCCCATTTGGCGACGCTGATCGCCAGGCCGCGCTCGAAGAGATCCAACGGTTCGTCGAGAACGAGACGCCGTGGACGGTCGAGAACGAGATGTCCTCGCCGATCACCGGGGAGAAGGGGAACGCGGAGTACCTAGTGCACCTTCGATGAATCGACCGGATAGAAGCGGAAATCGCAGTGGGGGCCATCTTCCATCAGGGTGAACTGCCGCTGCAGGCGAAGACCGTCGGCCGTGCGCCGATACACGGGATCATCGATGCAGCAACCGAGGAGCTGTCCAACGGTCGGATGGCGATCCAGGTAGTAGTCGGCCCATGAGCATTGGGTCATGTGGACGATGACTTCGTCCTCAGTCACCCGAATGACTTCTTCGATGTGTCCGGCGCTGCCGATGTTCGGCAGCAGGGCCGGCTTCTCCTGATCGCTCCTCTTCTCAGGCGTTTCGGGCGCTTCGGACGCTGCCGGAGCACTCTCTTTGGCCGCTTCCACACGATCGTAGATCGCCTTCACCCATTCACGGCCGGTGCCCTCCGGCGTCAGGCGATCATCCACTTCCTGGACCAGTCCATCGTAGATCATGAACTCGGCCGCCCGGCCGAATCGTTCAATCGCTGCCTCCGCGAAACAGGCCAGCCCATGTGCAAGCAGATGAAGCGCCTTGTACGCCGTGCACTCTCGTTGAGACGCAAGCGCCCGGAAACGCTTCTCGAAGTGACTGAACGGCCCGACGCTCAAGAGGAAGGTCTTCGCCGAATGCGCAGTAACACCCTGGATAGGAGACTCGAACAGCACGCCCAGGAGTTGCTCTCTTTGCGATGGTATCGCGGTTGGTGCTTCTTCCGGCGCCCAACCCGATTCGAGAAGGGACAGAAACAGCTCGTCCTCAAACCGCTCGTTTGCACTCCGCCAGGTCTCTTCGACCGCATCTCGCCCGATGCGTTCGAGCATGTGGCGATAGACAAAGGCGTAGTTGCGGAAGTACTCCATGTAGCAATCACTCAGTTTCAACAGGAACGTCTTGTGCTTCGCGGAGTCAGGGGCCAAGGCATCCTCCTCAGGGCATTCGGGCTTGCTCAATGCTACGAGCTGTCGATCCGCCCCACCACTATCAGGGGTGGGGCGATTGCGCTCCCGCGCCGTGAAACTCGTAGCGATCCTCAAGTCAACCCCGGGGGTCACTTCGGTGCGTAAGGGCAATTCGGCATTGAACACGAACTCGACCAGATGGTTTCTCTTGCCGAGGGCGCGCGATTGGTCACGGTCTGAACTCGGAGTCGACGAGATGCGCTTACGGATTGCCGGAGAAGCCGAACGTCGAGTTCCTCTTCCACCTGTGCAGCTCCGCGCCCTAGAGTCTGGGATAGAACCTATGCTGTAGCGTCTGGGCGCGGTCGTGGCGTTCGAACGAAGAAGCTCAGCATGCCGGCGAGGAGCGGCAGGGTTGCGGTAATGAGGATGACTTCTCGATACCCCCCCAGCGCATCGAAGGCCGCCCCGAAGACAATCGGACCGATGGCAGATCCGACGACGTTGAGGGCGGCCGTCACCCCGAGGATGCCTCCTAGGTAGCGCCGGCCGAACAGATTCGGCTTGAGAACGCCGATGCAAATGACGGCAATGCCGCCTGCCATCCCTCCGATGACCGCATAGAGGTAGACCATCGTTGCACTCCGCATGAAAGCGAGCATGGAGAACGAGGCGACCTGCATGAGACAAGTCACCGCCAAGACAACGTGGTGTCGGCGAATCCTGTCGAGCACAAGCCCGGCAAGGACCGCCGTGAGCACGGAGACCAGCGTCTTGAGACCCATGACTCCAGCGGCGAAACCCATCGTGAACCCACCCATCCCCAGGATGGAGACGAAGTGCAGGATCACCCCCGTTCCGACCATCGAACTCTGGAAGACAACGAACGTGAGGATCCAGAATGCGGAGGTCCGAACCGCTTGAGCTTGCCGAAAGGCGGGTTCCGACACGGACGTCTCTTTTCCATCATTCTTCTCGTGCAGTGGTAGCTTCCCGTGAGGCTTCAGCCCGACGTCCTCGGGTCGATTGATCATGAGAAGGAGCATGACCGGGACATACAGAACCCACAGCCCCCCGGCGAGGATACGATAGGCGATCCGCCAGCCATAGGTCACGATCAAGTAGTTATTCACGAGCGGGAAGACCATGCCGCCCAGCGACCCGCCCAATCCGACCAGCATCACTGCGAGAGCTCGACGTGACAGAAACCACTGTGGGGCGAACGTCTTGGATGTGAGATCGAGCGCACCCTTTCCGGAGAGGCGCGCTAGGAAGAATCCGGTGAAGAGCATGACCGGCGACACCACGAAGCTCAGCAGCATGCAGGCGGTGCCTAAGACAAGAGCAGACAGAACTGCGACCGCCTTCGAACCGATACGGTCAATCAATCGGCCGATTAGGAACATCAGAATGCCTGCTGCCAGTGTCGCCGCCGAGTAGAGCGACGAGACGAACGTTCGACTCCAATCGAAGGTCTCGATGAAGAAGTTGATGAAGAGAGCGAAGGAGTCCGACTGCCCCGGCGTTGTCGCGAACATGGAGAAGGCACCAAGAAAGACGACCACCCATCCGTAGAAGAAGGGCGTCCTGCGGGCCCACTCGCCTCGCGATGGGAGCTGCACTAGATCAGACGCTCTTTGCCCAGCTGACGGCGGAGCATCGATAGCGCGCCGGTGTGATGTGCCTCGTGGTGGGTCATGTGCACAAGCACATCGGCCTTCGTCTCGAACGACTTCGACGGGATCGCCGGCGGGCCCTCCAGTTCCTCTTCGCTTGCCGATTCGAGGTACGCCGTCAGGTCGTCCATGCGCGCGGTCAGCGCGGCCCGGATGGTCTCGACGTCCGGGTAGGCACTCGGATCTTGGCGCTCGACGCCGAGTCCGAAGAGATCTTCCCACCCTTCCTCCTGTGTCTTCTCACCCGTGAGAAGCTCAAGGAAGTTGGCCCTCGACTGTGCCAGGTGTCCGAGAATCCAGATCGCCGAGTTCGTCGCACCGGCCGGCCGGCTCAGCCAGTCTTCCCCTTCCATCCCCGAGGTGAAGAACCGAATGAACCCGTCGCTTCGTTGCAGCCCGAGCATGAAGGCTTCGGCCATGCGATTCATCGGATCCTCCTTTCGCCGTGCGAGCCCTCTCGTCGCCCGTCCCCGAGGATCGTCTGTGCAGCTTCACCGATCGACGCGGCAACGGGCACTCCGACGTGACCGAGCCTTTCACCGCTTTGGTGTCCGTTGGCGATCAGCACGACACCGACCCCAAGCTCCGCCGCAACTTCCGCATCGTGATCGGTATCTCCGATCAGGACCGTCGTCTCCGGTTCGATCGAGTGATCCTTCATCAACTCGCGACCTCGTGAAACCTTCGAGTCCCCTTCTTGGTGTGCAAGACCGTACGCGGCAGCGAACCGATCCAGAATCCCGAGAACGTCCAACGTATCGCGCAGCATCCCCTCTTCCATCGCGGAGAGGACGAACTGGCTAGCGCCGTTCTGATCGAATGCGTCGAGCGCCTCCCGGACTCCATCGTGGAGGGGGCAGTCTCTCAATCCTGGTTCGTAGACTCCGAAGAAGTCGGCGGCCAGTTTCGTCATGGAGACCTTCTCGAAGTCGACCCCGAGGCGGCGGTAGTAGTCCTGTACCGGAAACCCGAACACGTCCCGGTATCGCTCAGCGGTCATTGCTGCTAGCCCCTGCCGCTCGAGCTGCGGATTGACGCTTGCCAGGACCAGATCGAGGTCGTCGATCAGTGTCCCATTGAAGTCCCAAATGACCGTTCGGACCTTGCGCAGCAGCGTCATCGGGGGACATCCTCACCCTCTGCTCGCAGTGCATGCGCCGCCCTTCGAACCCCGGGCAGATGCGCCCAAACGTGTTCCGCCTGCCGGCGACAGACTTTGGTGTGCGTCCAGCGCTCCTGCGGATCTTCGGTTGGGAATCGCGTTGGGACGCAAATCGTCGACCGCTCCGAGATAGCGACGTCTCGAAGGTACGGTCCAGCAACGGCGAATAGCCTGTCGATCCGATCGATCTGCTGTTCGCCGGCAGGCTCTTTGGGCTCTGGGAGTGCGTTGTCGATCCGCGAGCAATACCACCAGATGCAATTGCCGATGTGCTCAAGCGTCTCGTCGATCGACCGACGTCCGGGACTCGGCCTCCGGTTTCTTTCCTCCGCATTCAGATCAGCGACGGACGCGTGAACCCTATCCAGAACGCGCCGGACAAAGCGAAGATGTGCGTCGACCGCCGCATCCTCGAGCGGCACAAGGTCGTGCTCGAACAGGACGGCGGCGTTTCCCGACTCCCAAACCGGAGCGCCATTGACGTGCTCCGCCACGACGGCGCGGAGCTCGCCTTCCGCTTCCCCACCCAAGCACTCGATCAGAAACGAAGTTTCGGGTGTCAGGTCGTTCAGGCCGTTCGTTGAGAGCCACCGCGCATAGTCGGCGATTCGAGCGGCGGCCAGCTCCTCCACCACTTCGGGGCTCTCTCCGCGGAAGCACAATCCGGGCAGCGCTGGGATGTGTCCAAAACAGCCCTCCGCGCCAGCATCCTCGATCAGCAGATCGAACGCTTGGGATCCTTTCATCTTGGCCTTCGTCGACGAGATCGTCGCGGCGCTCCGATGGGGATTCTCCATCGATGACCGCTACCACAGAGTAGTTGGCAAATGGCGACGTCGATCAGAGCTGCCGCTCTTTCTCCGCCTTCTTCGCTTTCTTGGCGGCGCGCTTCTCCTTGATCGACTTCTGCGCCTTCTTCTTGTCGTCGACACGTTTCTTGTCCTTCGATTTCGACATTGGACGTCTCCCCCTTGTCGGTCAGTCTACTCCAATGGGACCGCCCGAGCACACGCAAGGTCCACCGAGCCGTATCGAACGCAGTGTGTGAAGCCATTCGGTACACTCTAGACATGCCCGATCTACGCAGCGTCAACCGAGCGCAGATCCACCGCGCATTTCTCGAAGCGTTCGCCGACTACGCGATGGACGCCAGCGGAACGACCGAGGAACGGCTCCTTCTCCGGATGAAGAAGAACGCCGTCGACTACGATATCTCGCCCGGCTTGTACGATGACGATCGGCTCGTTGGTTTTACGCTGATCGGCGTCGACACGTGGGGCGGCTCACTCTCCGCCTACGACGCCGGGACCGGGATCGTCCCGGACTTCCGGAAGCAGGGTTGGGCGAGAAGGATGTTCGACCATGCACTTCCCACGCTCCGCACCCGGGGCGTCGAACGTTTCGTTCTTGAGGTGCTCCAGCAAAACGAGCCGGCGATCAAGGCCTACCGTAAGAGCGGATTCGAGATCGCGCGCGAGCTACGCTGCTACGCCGGGCAGGTCGCCGAGTTGCGTGAACTGAACAGGGCTTCGTCGATCGACCTCCGCCCGATCGATCGCACGGAACTCGCCCGGCTCGAACAGACAGCCGACTGGGTTCCTTCGTTCGAGAATCGCTTCTCGGCAATCGGCGCAATCGCCGACCACGTACAGCTGACCGGTGCGTTCGTCGACGGAGACTGCGTCGGCGCCATCGCCTACTCGCCCGCACTCCGCTGGCTGTTGACCCTTGTCGTCAGCGCCGAGCACCGGAGGCGGGGCGTCGGCACCGCGCTGATCCGCCACCTCGCGGGAACCTTCGATGATTCGGTCGAGCGACTCACCGCGCTGAACGTCGATGGAGGCGATGCGGGGATGCAGAGCTTCTTCGAGGCGATCGGATTCACACACCTGATCGACCAATACGAGATGGTGCGCGCCATCGACTAACGTGGCCGATGGCCGATCAGCGGAATCTCCCGGCGAGATACGTCCCAAACCGATCGAGGACCTCCGGCAGATCTTCCCGGCCGAAGCCGAGGCGGACGTGCCGCTTCCCATAGGAGAAGACCGATCCGGGCAGCAGCATGATGTCGGCGTCCTCGACCAACTCGGCGCAGAAGCGGTCCGTGTCATCCGTGCATTCAACCCTCGGAAAGCCGATCGATCCACCCCTCGGCCGGGTCCAGCGTAGACAGTCGCCGTTCTCCTCGAAGAACGCGTCGAGGCGGGCCAGGTTCCGCCTGACTCGGGCAAGCTGCCCCTCGATGATCGCCACTCGGTTGCGGAGCGCGATGATCCCGAGGATCTCACTCGGCGCGCTGTGGCAGATCGTTGTGTAGTCCTTCATCTCGCCAATCCGCTCCAGCGCTTCGAGATCGCGGGTCGCGAGCCAGCCGAGCCGAAGCCCGGGAAGGCCGTAGACCTTCGAGAGGCCCGACAGAGAGATCGCGCGGTCGTAGAGATCGCAGGCCGCCGGAAGCGTGGCATCTTCTTCGACCTCGAGATGGCGGTACATCTCGTCCGACAGGAGGATCGCCCCCGCGTCACGAACGAGCCCGACAACCTCTGCGAAGTCGCTTGCCGACGGCAGATACCCGGTCGGGTTGTGCGGGAAGTTGAGCGCCACGAGCCGCGTACTCTCGCGGAGGAGTCCCGCCAGCTTGTCCGGGTCGAACCGCCAGCTGTTCTCCTCATCCGGTTCCCAAAACGAGACCTCGCACCCGATGGAGCGGGCGATCTCGAAGAGCGACTGATATCCGGGGAACGTGCAGACGACGTGATCACCGGGCGCGAGGAGGGACGTCATCGCGAGGAAGATGCACTCCTCCGGAGCCGCGACGATCACGCCCGCCGGATCGATCCGCTCGTACGCCCGGGCGATCTCGGCGCGGAGGGTCGGGTGCCCGGCCGACTCGGTGTAGCCGAGTCGGAGCGATTGCCAAAGCTCCCCCGCGTCGTGATCCGCCATCGAAACCAGTTCCGCCATCGACAACGGCTCGCAATCCGAACAGGCAAGGAGATATCGGGCCGAGAACTCGTGTCGAGCGAAATAGCGCTCGAGCTCGAATCGGGGGATTCGCATGTCGGACCTCACGCCAAGCTGTGCGTCTACGCGGCCGCCTTCTCCGCCGCTTCGACCGTCTGTGTGATCAACGTCGCGATCGTCATCGGCCCGACGCCGCCGGGGACAGGGGTGTACGCGGCACACCGGTCGGCCGCCGCTGCCAGCTCGACGTCACCGACCCCGCCGGGGTGGTAGCCGGCGTCGACGACGACGGCTCCGTCCTTGATCCACGCGCCCTTGATGAACTCCGGCTTCCCCACGGCGCCGACGACGATGTCCGCCTGCCCAACGAGAGTCGGGAGATCCTTCGTTCGCGAGTGACAGATCGTCACCGTCGCATTCTTGTTGAGGAGCATCAGGGACATCGGCTTGCCGAGGATCGGGCTCCGTCCGACGACAACGGCGTGCTTCCCCTCGATCGGAATCCCGTAGTGATCGAGGATCTTCATGATTCCGGCCGGCGTCGCCGACCCGTACGCCGGTTCGCCCATCGTCATGCGACCGAACCCGAGACATGTCACCCCGTCGACGTCCTTCGCGAGCGCGATCCGGTCGAAACAGAGACGCTCGTCGATCTGCTCCGGGACCGGGTGCTGGAGGAGGATGCCATGCACGTCCGGATCGGCGTTCAACTTGTCGATCTCGGCGAGCAGTTCGTCGGTCGTCGTCTCCTGAGAGAGGAGGACCTTCTTCGACTCCATCCCGACCCGACTGCACGCGTTCCCCTTCATCTTGACGTACGTCGCCGAGGCCGGGTCCTCCCCGACCAGGATCGTCGCGAGAATCGGTGTGCGCCCGGACTTCTCCTTCAGCTTTGCGACCCGCTCGGTGAGCGAAGCCTCGATCTGCTTCGAAAGCGCCTTCCCATCGAGTACGACAGCGGCCATGGAACGTCCTTTCTCACTGCGTGCGCAGTGCAACGGAATGTGGGATCTCCCGGATCATCCTAGGGATTCTGGATGGATTCGTCAAAGCTTCGCCGCGATCGACGCACTGACACAACGCCTGTAAGGACAGACGGCGTGCCGCAGGGCGAGACTGTCCTACTCGTTCTGGTCCGATTTCGCCAGGTCGATCACGTACTGCACGCGATAGGCAGACCCACCGACCGCCAACATCAGAACGCCAAGCGCCACCGGGAAGATCCACTCGTTCGTTTCCAGGAAGCGGAGGGCCATCAGCAAGGCCACCACGAGAAGATACGAGCCGATGCTCGCCATCTCGAGCACGAGCTGGCTGCGCAGGCTTCGCCGTTGAGCAGCCCTTCGCAGCAGATCGAACACGGCTTCCTCGCCAATCGCCCGGGTTATCCAGGCGCCAGCGAAGTTCGATCCCGCGACCAGGCAGGACCAGACGAAGAACATGACCCCGATCCACGGGTCGAGAAACGGAACACCACAGAACAATAGGGACGCCCAGGCGAACTTCCATCTTCCCTTGCGAATGATCGGGTTCATCTCTAGCAGCAGCTGCGGAGTCGCCAACCGCGTGCTCACGACATCGCCGATTCTCCCCAGGAGAATTCCCACGGCAAGGAAGATCTTGAACCACAGCGCGTCCATCCCCGCTCCTCTCAATCACCGATCGGAGTCGCTACGATTGCTCCTCTTCTTAGAGCTCCTGCCTAGAGAGAGAAGCATCGATCTTCATCCTAGCGATGATCGGCTGGATCCGTCAACGAACGGTCCGCGCACACGTGAGGCAAGCGGATGCCGCTCAACAGCTCGAGAGTCCTGCGTTACGACGAATCCATGCCGACCTCTCGCAGGACGCGGAAGCCGATGTAGGGCATCCGTGCTTCCGGATAGTAGGCTCCCCGGTAGGCGCAACGGAGCTTGAACGTCTCGTAGTTGAACGCGCTCCCGCGGATGATGAACGAGTTCCGGCTCCGCGGGCCCTGTGGGTTGACCACCGTTCCAGCCTCGTGGCACTGCCGGTAGTACGTCTCGCCATAGCCGTCGAGACACCACTCGTAGACATTCCCGGCCATGTCGTACGCGCCATAGGGCGACGCGTTGCTTCGCGTGGCGAAGCCGTCATGCGTAGTCCCGTCGAAGAACCCGGCCGGCGTCAGTCCCGGCTCGAATGGATCGCCGCTATCGAGGTAGTTCGCGTAGCTGCCGTCGATCTCGCTTCCCCACGGGTATCTTCGCGGCGGGTCGATCGGATTCGATATTTGCGCAGTGGCATCTCCGTCGAGGTAGTGCCCCCCGCGAGCCGCCTTTTCCCACTCCGCCTCGGTCGGGAGCCGATAGGTTGCGGCGGTCCTCTCCGACAACCAAGCGCAGTACGCATTCGCTTCGTACCAGCTGATCCCGACGACCGGGAACCGCTCGTTCCCGGGGAGCCCGCCCCCGCGATAAGTCGGGTCTTCCCAGAACTCCGGTGCGTCGAACCTCCCGAAGCCACCGGCCGTCCAGTACGTGCGATCCGCGTATCCCCCGTCGTCGACGAACCGCTGGTACTCCGCGTTGGTCACCTCGAACCGGCCGATATAGTAGCCATCGAGAACGACGGGATGTGCCGGGCGCTCGCGCGGGTTTCCCTCATCATAGTTGTCGCCCATTAGGAACTCGCCGGCCGGCACATAGACGAGGATTCCATAGCCCTCGTCGAGGGTCTGGCCGTAGTCGCTGTCTTGTGTCAATCCGAGAGCCGAGACGGAGCCCATGGCGCAGAGGAACAACAGGAGCATCTTCACAGCTGCCTCCTCGAATCCTGTTCCGACTCGATTGCGCCAGTGAGATCATACGACGCCAAGGAGTTCTCTACGACCGATCGAAGCGCGCGCCGATCGACTGATGCTACAGCTGCCGTTCCATGGACTCGAGCGTCGGTGCGTAGCCGAGGGCGCGCCACGCCTCGCGGGCAGCCTCGTTCTCGGCGCCGACGTGAAGCTCGACATCGCAGCAGCCGCGCTCGCGCAAGAAGGTCGTCGCCTCGATCTCTAGCTCGCGGAGGATCCCGCGCCGCCGATGTCCGGGCACGATGTAGGCATGGTCGATCCCGCCGCGCTGCGGCGAGAGGATCGACGCGACGATCATCCCGACAGCATCCCGTTCAGTCACCGCAAGGAAGCCCCTGCAGTTTCCGGATTCGAGAAGCTCGTCTGCCCACGAGGAGGCGCGCGACTCAGGAAATGGAGTCCCGGTCATCTCCTCTTCGAGCTCCTGCAGGAGCGAGGCGACCGCTCGATGGTCGCTCGACTCGGCCTGGCGAACCTCGACCGTCTCATCGTCATCGATCGGGTCACGGAGCTTCTCCTCGATCCAGTCGACCGCGAACGCGACAAGGTCAGCCGCATCGAACAGGTAGCTCGTCGCTGCGCCGATCCGCCCGATCGTTCCACGCCCACCCTGGATGTGCTCCTGAAGAATCGCCTCGAACATGTCGGTCGCGCCGCGCCAGGGGAGACATCCAGTCGTATCGAACTCCTCGATCCCAACCCACGTCTTCGTCCCGCTCTCGAGGATCGGAGCCCAATAGCGGACCACCCCCTTGCCCGGTACGTCGGCCAGGTGCTCAGCCAGGTGAAGGAGCGTCACATTCGAGAGCGGGGATCCGATCAGGAGTACCTTCCCCTTCGCCTCACAGAGCTTCGCGAGCGGCGAACCCGTCCCCATCCCATACTGCAACGGATGATCGGAGTTCATTGCCTCCGCCCCGTGCCCGATCGCGACAAACGAGCTGTCCGGATGCGCACTCCGGACAGCACCGGGGAGTGTCCGGATGTACTCAGCGAGCACCCCCCACTCGCGCACGGCCCTCGACGTAGCCGGATCGAACACCGGCCATGCAGCTTCGATCTGCGGCGGCAGCGCGTGCATTCCGAGCGTCACATCGTACGGAGAGCCGTCCCAGCCGACGTACATCATTAGCGTCCCGCGCTCGCCGAGCACGTCGCGCAGGCCGAACAGCACCTGATCCGGCCCGCCGACGATCCATCCGATCGAGCCGACGGAAGCGTGAAGCATCACCGTGTCGCCCGGCTCGATGCCGAGCTGGTGCGCCTCGACCGCCACCTGCTGCCTCGTCACCAGTCCGGGCGCGCAACCTCTCGAACACCGGCCCATGGCCTAGCCTCCGTGCAGCTGCACGAATCGGTCGAACGAGCGATCGTACGTCCGCTCGATCTCCGGCGGGAAACAGCATCCCGGAAGCTCCCGATTCGCGAGATGGTGCTTCAGGCACTCGCAGCATTTACTCTTTCGCGAGCAGCCAGGGTAGGTGCAGGAACAGCTCTCCAGGTTCGATGCGTGGTTCGTGCAGTCGGCCATGTCGGATCTCCTTAGTCTTCGGATCGGCCCCCATGGTAGCACGTTCGGTGCCGTGGGCGAGTAACTGCGCGCATGGGACATCATCATCGGACTTGAAGAGCACTACGCTTCGTGTTCGAAGGGGCAGAGGTTGAAGAGGAGGCGGTCCACCCCAAGACGGGAGGCTACGTATGGGAACCGAAGGCGCGTGTCAAATCCTCTGCCAACATAAGAGCTGTCCTTCAAGTCTCCCGCGGCCGCTGCCGCCAACTGCGTTCTGTGTCATTCGGTCGTTGAGGTGCTCTACGCTCGGTATCAGGCAGGCCGAGAGCTACTCATCTCGATGGCGTACTTCAGCCTATCCGTTCTAGAGAAGAGTGCAGATGGGAGAAGTGAGGTCGCCAAGGCGCTCGGCACTAGTCCTGAGGTACTGATCGGCTAGGCAGTCTGTGTGCCAATCGAAGATCGGGGGAAACGCGAAAAATACCTGGAGATATCCTGTTCACGCCTCTCTCGGCAAGTCGCCGGCTTGGCTCATAAGGGCAGAGAAGGCAATGATCTGGCGAGCTGGCGAAGCGGCCGCCAGGTCCGTCAGCTCGCTTCAGATAGCTTCGATATACGACATCGACGGGCCAGAAAGACAAGAGTCCGAATCATCTCGACTCGTCTTCATCCTGGTATACCAATGCTCTCGTCGACCGGGTAGGCGCTCGCCCTGGGTGTCGAACAGCGCCGCCCGAGATGCACCGACACTCCTGTGCGAGCCAGGCCCTGTAATTAGAATAAGAGAGTCATTCCTTTGTGATGTGTGAAATGCTCGACTGCCTCAATAACTGCATGGATCTTGCGCATCCGGCTTTGAGACAGCGATCAACTACATGGCTCACGCGGTACTGCACATCATGGGATCTTCCATAGACGTAGATGGCCTATCAGACCGAGACACGCGCCTCCTCCGCATTCATCTACATCACTACATGCTTCAGCGGATCACGGCCTACCTAAGGTTTCGTGACTGGGCGACCACTCGCCCTTCTTTGCGCAGAATCCAATAAGAGAGCGTTTTTCTCCGTTGCTCCTTCTTATCCCCACTGCTAGTTGTTGATAACTCTCTTTTTTGCCTTCTTGGCCCAGAGTATGGATATTGTGATGGAGCAGGCTGCTATGGTCTTCGTCGATACTCGACGTGTGTGAGGAGGTAACCATGAGGTTGAATGGCACGCCACCGCTGGCCATTCTCCGTAGGATCGTCCGGTTTGCCCTACTGCTCTTCGTGCTGGTAGCGATCGCCATGTTCGCCATCGGCAGTGCAGACCGGGCGTGCCCGGAGATCGATCCCGATCACACCACGATTCGGGTCGAGAGAGAAGACGAGTGCAGGACGACCCTCTGGGTGTGCCCACGGGGCTCACAAGGTGAGAACCTCGGACCGGGCTACAACTTGCATATCATCATCGTCTCGACGGGCACCATTCTTGCCCTTGAGGATCTCGGGGACGGCACGTATCGAGCGGTCTCGGATGAGTGCCTCGGATTGGGAGCCAATGCGTGGGAGTTCACCGTAGGTTGCACCGAGACACTGACTACGGAATCCGTGGAGACACCTGGGGAGATGCATGATCCGCAAATCTCCCTCACGGTCGATGTCGATTCGAAGGTGGTCTGCCATCCCGGAGGTGACGTCACATACACGTACAACGTAGTCAACACTGGCGACGACCCGCTGCACGATGTCGTTGTCGTTGATGACAACGGCACGCCGGGCGACGAGGAGCAAGCCAGGGACGACATCCTTCCTGCATTCGTCTCAGGCGACGAGGACGAGGATGGCATCCTCGACGTGGATGAGACATGGATCTTCCAAACAACGCAGAACCGCACGCAGGATACCCATACAACCGCGACGGTCTCGGCATCGGGTACTGTCCATCCGGATCAGAGAATCTCGGCGAGTGCGGCAGCTGCCGTCGACCTTCGTCGCCCGGCCATCGACATTCTGTTGACTGTGTCCGCGGCCATCGTGCGCGCCGACGAATTCGTGTTTTACACCTGCGAACTCCGCAATATCGGGGACGACCCGCTGACCAACGTGCAATTGGTGATTGCCGACATCGATGGCAATCCTGTCGATAGCATAGATCTAGAGGACTACAGAGATGATGGTATTCTCCATGCCGGTGCGACGTTCAGCTGCGAAAGATCGCGCCAGCTGAGCTGTACGACAGTCATAGTAGCCGAAGCAACCGGGAAGGACTCGTGCGGAAATCCACTGGCCGCAGAGTCGACGATTGAAGTCGAGGTCATTCGCCCTGCGATTGAGGCCAATGCGTTCGCAACGCCCATGTCGAGTGAGTGTCCTACCCAAATCGCGTATACCTGCGAGATCCGAAATGCCGGTGATGTTTCGCTGACCGATGTCATCGTACAGGGCAACAGCAAAACAGAGAGTCCATTCCCCCTGCACCTCACGTCCGGGGACAACGGGAATCAAGTTTTCGATGTCGGAGAAGTGTGGATCTACGAGGCGCTCGTCGACCGGGACACGAGCGCGGTGACTTCTCTTCATGCATCCGGCGTCGACCCCGCCGGACGACCCGTAGATTGCGTATCCCAAGTGGCCATCGAGATTCTGATCTCGTCCTGGCACATCGAGGCGGAAGCAGAACCAGTCACGCTGTACGCAGGCAATGCTGTCACGCACACCTATCGCGCCTGCAATGATGGAGAGACGGCCCTGCACGAGCTTCGCGTGCTCCTTGATGATGGATCGGACGTCACGGCCGAGGGCGGCCCCCCCGCCAAGTATGTCACGGGAGATGAGAACAGCAACGATCTGTTAGATCCGGGCGAATGTTGGGTCTTCTCCGCAGATCTCGTAGCAGCCGAGGACATCAGTACAAGAGGAGAGGCATCGGCGTTCGATCCTTGCGGAAACCCGGTATTCGCTGCGTCCGATCCGGTAAGCGTCAACGTCATCCATCCTGCATTGACGCTGCAGGTCTGGGTGGAACCGGAAGAGGTGTACCCCAAGGATGAGGTCGTCAGCACGTACGAACTGACGAACACAGGAGACGATCCACTGCGCAATGTCTCCCTCATCGACAGCAACGGAGACGGGCCGCCCCTCAATCCGTCCCTGACCCGTGGCGACGACGGAGATCTAGTGCTCAACGTGGGAGAGTCATGGACCTACGTCTGCCGTCGCGTCCCCGCTGAGGACACGCTCGGCATCGTGAAGGCCACTGCACAAGACTCGCTCCAGCAATCGGTCTCCGCCTCGAGCGAGTATGCAATCGATGTCATGACCGCCGAGCTTTCCGTGTCGCGAACCATGATCCCTATCGCGGCCAACAAAGGAGATCGCGTCACGTTCAGGTATGAGGTGACGAATCAAGGTGATGTGCCGGTCGAGGAAGTACTTCTTTCCGACGACAGCGGGACCCCGGATGACGCCGCAGATGATGTTCACCCAACCTACGTATCCGGCGACGACGGCGACCGGATCCTCGATGTCGGAGAAGTGTGGGTCTACGAGCTGTCCGCGTACCTCTCCGAAGAGAATCTCGCGGCGCGTGCCGCAGCGACCGGCGCACACCGTCGGGAAGGCGCTTCCATCCGCATGCAGCCGATCACGGCCCGCATTGAGAAGCTCGGATTGGGCGAACTGCAGAACCTTCGCATTGGCACATCATGCGAGGAGCTGACGTTCGTGATCCCAGAGTACGTGCGGACCTGGAACCCACTTCTGGTCGATCCGTACACCTCGTTCATGACCACAATCCATCGCGGCCTTGCGCGCCGAAACCCAGTTAGCGGATCCGCTGAACTCGACCTAGCCAGGAGTATCGAGGTCTTGGATTACCAGATCATCGTCCGATTGCATGAAGGATTGCGATGGTCGGACGGGGAGCCGTTCACAGCCGAGGATGTGGCGTTCACGTACGACGTGTTGTTCGCCGACATCGAGACCGATGTGCCCTATCGTGACCTGTTCGACCCGCCGCCGTTGGGAGCCGTCGATCCGGATGGTGATCCGTGGGAGGTCTCGATTCTCGACGCTGTCGAACTCTGCGACGAATACACGGTCGCCTTCTACTTGTGGGGATGGCCGAGTGAACTTGCACTGATCCTGGATCAGGCGTGGGATGCGCTACGGACCCCCATCCTGCCCAAACACGCTCTGGAGGCAGACATCGAGAAGTACGGTCTGGATAGGGTGTGGAGTCTCGGGACCGAGCCGCAGGAACTCGTCGGCATGGGCCCCTATATCGTTGCCGAATACTCGGACGCTGGGACGGACGACCCGTACGTCGATCGTGTGGTTCTCGAGCGAAACCCTTATTACACAGTGTCGGACCATGCCGGAACACCACTTCCATACGCGGATCGAGTGGAGTTCCGCACGATTGGAACGTGGGAGATGGAGGATTTCCTGACCGACACGTCGTATCACGATGGTTCCGAAGCGTTCGATGCCATCACGCTCTGGTCGGGCGACTTCGTCAACATGGCTTGGGAATACGCCGGCTCCATGGAGCACTCTGTCTACACGGGGCCGCTGCCATGGACGACGTGGCTTGTGTTCAATCAAAACGCGCGTCCCGATGACGATAGGGTCGTGGAACTCTGCCGCACAGCCTCATATCGTCAAGCTATCGCACACCTCATCGATCGAGACGAACTTGAGTGGTTTCTCATGGATCTCTTCCCGGCAGCGGATTCGTCAGTCGTGGCGACGTCCTGGAGCCTCCTCGATCCCCGTTCGCCATACCACTATGACCGATCCGGCTACGGCGAAGCAGTCTCAGAAGGGCCGACGTCGCCATATCCGTTCGACCCCTCCGAGGCCGCGCGCCTGCTCGAAGAAGCAGGGCTGTACTGTGAGGATTGGTGCGAATCCGATCGATGCTGTTGGTGGGAGCTTTCCTGGAATGAGGGCGTGGAACTCGGGCTCGGTTGCCGGAGTGACTACAGCTGCTCGATAGCAAACCAGATTGGGGAGTCCCTGTACGAGTTCGGTCTGGGCACGTGGATCGAGGAGGTCTCCCGGGGACATCCGTTTGACCTCGAATGGGAACTCGATGCGAGTCTCGTCACCACATACAACGCTCTCCACCTCTACGAGTTGAATCGCTACCTCTCACCGTATGGCAGCTCGCGCTTCTGGTCTTCGCTTGACGAACGGGATCACGATTCCCTGACCGAGGCGGAAGAGTGGATCTGGGAGTTGCTCGACTATGCTTCGAGTGAAGCCGACCCGAACTACGTCTTCGAGATCTACAAGGAGCTTCAGACGTTGTTTGCCAAGGAGTGCGTCATGATCCCGATCGCCAAGGTCTTCGTTACCTACGCGATCGACGACGACGTGCACAACGCCGAGATTCTGTTCGAACACTACCCGGGAAGCTCGATGGGATTGGAGTACGTGTACAGAGCACCCGAATAGCGGATACGGGTGGCGGTTCTAGCCGAGCATTGTGCGAGGTCGATCTGTAGCTTGATTGCAGGCAGGAAGAAGCGTCGCGAGACCGGCATGATCCGGCTTTGATCAGTATTCGTCGATTCTCGCTGGCCTCGGTTGTCAGCGCCTCACGCGCTCGCCAGACATGCATGCACGCAGTTCACACCGGTTCCACCGGGGTGTCTATGCAGAATACCCAGTTAGGCCCGCGGGAATCCGTTGAGGAGCGAGATCGCTGGCTGAACCCGGAGACGCGACTGAAGCCGAACTGAAGAACCGGGCCCTCACCAACCTCTACAACGAGCGCCCCGCCTGGCTCGACCTCGCCGATGACGGCATCCTCAAACGCTTGCTCGCCCTCAACCTTGAACGATCTGCGCGAGAGACGGAACACAAAAGATCGACGCGGGCCTCGTAATCCCCGGTTGTCGCTTCATCCGGGACCGCGCCGCTTCAGGACAAGTTCACAGAATCATCCTTAGGCACATCCCGCCACGTGCTCCCTGAATCCACCAAGGCAGTCGCCGTGTCGTACTCTGCGTGTTCTGGATCAAGTGCTTGCAGGAGATCGTCTCCTTGGTCATACTGAGAACTCGCACAAGAAAGGAGGATCGTCGCATGACCGGAGATGTAGCCTGTATCGTCGTTGGAGCAGCACTTGTCGTGCTGGCCTTGGGCGGAAACATCAGCCCGATTCACAAGATCTTCGTGAAGGCTCCGGGAGGAGTCTGGGCGCGGGTCCTGTTGGCGATCATTGGCACGGGGCTTCTGGTCGTCGGAACGATGAACGTCATAGAGTCTCGACCTGCCCCGGTGACGACGGCGGAGCTCAAGATCAAGAGCCCCGAGGGAGAAGTCTCGTCGCTCGATGAACACGTCCAGATCGTGGTCAAGGGAGAAGTATCGGGCACCATCAAGGATCCTGAGGCGTACAAGATCTACATTCTCGTCCATCCTCTCGAGGCAACGGGGTACTGGGTGCAGAAGCCAGGGGTCGCCGTTCAGGATTCGTGGGAGGCAATCGCATACTTGGGGGGTACAGGACCCTACAGCGCTCGTGACGGAGAGAAATTCGAGATCGTCGCAGTGATAGCAAGCTACGAGCTGCGGAACCAGTACTCGGACATCGACGACTTCGACCTGGCATCGAAACCTGAGACACTAACCGTTAGAAGGCGGCAGCCGTAGACACCTCTTGACCCACGTCCATCGTTGCTCTCGCGGCCGCCGAGCTCGCTGGCTCGGTTGGAAGCAATGCGTCGCGGCACGTGTGCGACACGAAGCACTCTGGCGCGTGTTGAACGGCGAGGAATGTCCGACGATCGAGGCGCTGTTGGCCGAGCGATTCCCGGGGCGGACGAAGGAACCGGCTGAGCCTGCGTAGGCGGCGCGCCGCCGCGGCTGGAGTCCAAAGCCGTTCCCCCTTATCCTGCGACATGGCTTGGAAGACCTCCTACGGATCGCTCGCCGTCGGCGTCTATCGCGCGTTGATCGATCCACTCCTCCTGCCGCTCCGTCCGAGGATCGTTCGTGTTTGCCACGAATTGGGTGTTCGCGACGTCCTCGACATTGCCTCCGCGACCGGGGCACAGTGTCGAGCGCTCGGCCGGCGCGGGATCCAAGCAACCGGTCTCGACCTGTCGGAATCGATGATCTCCGTGGCCGTGCGTCGGGGAGGGCGAAAGACGGAGTACGTGATCGGCTCGGCGTACGAGCTGCCGTTCCCTGACGGCTCGTTCGACGCGAGCTTGTTGATCCTCGCGCTCCACGAGCACACGGAAGACGAACGATCGATCATGCTCCGGGAAGCACGCCGCGTTGTTCGATCGGGGGGCTTCGTCGTCATCGCGGACTACACCGAACCGGCTCGTCTGGGATTCCACGTTCCTTGGCAGGCTATTCGCTTCATCGAATCCATTGCGGGAGCCGAGCACAGCGCCGGTTTCTCGGACTTCGTTGCACGTGGCTCCCTCGCCGGCCTGATCGAGCGACACGGCCTGCGGGTGCTCGATCGGCGATCGTCCCACCTCGGCACTGTCGGCATCGTCATCGCACGGCCCACCTAGCCCGGCGAAGTCGTTGAAACGTCTTGTCTCGAACGCACTCTGCCGAGTACTCTGCCTTCCACATGAGAAAACCCGTCATTTCACGATGATTGACGGTGTTCGAGGTGATGCGGATGAAAGACCCGGAGCGGCTGATCGGTCCGTACTGTGTCCTGCTGATGCTGGCCCTTCTGATCCTCGTACTTGTCTTCGCGCCGACTCAGCTCGACGAGCTCAGCGTCGGATGGAAGCTTCTGTTGTTGGTCGCCGCCACTGGGGCTCTTGGAGCCACGATTCACGCCTCCACCTCGTTCGGCGAGCTCGTCGGACTCAAGGAATTCGAGCCGGAGTGGCAGTGGTGGTACTTGCTGCGTCCGCTGATCGGCGCGGCCATTGCGCTGATCTTCGTCGCCGCGATCAAGGGCCTCTGGACGGGTGATGGGAGCGAGCTCCCGACCGACTCAGCGGGCAAGGTCTCCTACGTACTCGGATGCCTTGCCTTCGCGGGGCTCGCGGGAATGTTCTCCCGGCAAGCGACCAACTGGCTCGGGCAACTCTTCCAGAACGTTTTGCAGCTTGGGGGAGAACGGAACAAGGGAAGCGGCGGTCCAAAGGGACCATCAACCGGAGGCGCCAACATCGAGAGGGCTCTGGACCAACCGACTGAGACAGGGAAGACATGGCGGACGTTCGCTCTGGCAGCCATCGGTCTGATCATCGCGTTGGTCATCAGCATCGTCATCCTCCTCCCGATGAGTCACGAGACCGCACGGTTCACCGCGGCCGAAGCCTCTGAGAGATTCGGAAGCGAAATCGCAGCCGACGGCGGGAGTTTGGTGCTGATCGACTCCCATTCCGAACCGACGCTCCTTGTCTTGGCGATCCTGTTGGCTGCCCTCGGAGGAACGGTCCATATCGTGACGTCCTTCGCCCTTTTCGCGGGGAAACGCGCCCTGGAAAGCCAGTGGATCTGGTGGTACGTCACTCGACCGTTCATCTCGGCTTCGCTCGGCCTTCTGATCTACATCGCCGTCCGCGCTGTCTGGCTGGAAGCCCTGATCAAGCCGTACGAGATCTACGTGCTCCTCGGCGTTTCCTTCCTCTCGGGGATGTTCTCCAAGCAGACGATCGAGTGGCTGAAGGGGATCTACGATGCGATCTTCCGCGAGTTCAGCAACGTGGAGAAGAGCAAAGAGGATTCCGGGTCGTAGAGCCCGGATGAGACGTCGTAGGAGCGCAGCCTAGCAGAGTCGCGCACCTACAACTCGACGACCTTCGGCAACTCGCGAGCCATCTCGACGTACTCGGCAACGTCCTTCAGGGATGGGACGACGCTCGACAACTCCCGCTCGCGATTCACCTCGTGCAGCCGGTCGTGCAGCTCCCTCGGATCGCACGTCGCCAGATCTGTCACGGAGTCGACCCCGCTCTCTGCGAACAGGCGGACGAACGTCTTACCCATCCCGCGAATACGGGCCAGATCGGACAGCTTGACCAACTCGAGCAGAACGTCGGGATCGAACTCCGTTTCCGCTTCGATCTCCCGTCGTCCCGCCGACGTGGCGCCTCGATCGAACAGCCCCTTCGTCGTCTTGATCCCTATCTGCTCGAGGCATCCAACTGCATCCGCATCGGCGCCGGGGATGTCGCGGAGCGCGAATGGATTCGGCCGGTAGCTGCGCGTCTCGCGTCCGAGCCAGACGAGGTACTCGACCGGAAGGCCGGTCTGCGCTGAGAAGTCCTCGATCCGTGCTTTCGAGCTGAGCACGCTGTCGAGATCCTTCATCGTCGCAATCCCGGCATCGCGGAGGAGTCCGAAACGCTCGGAGAGTCTCTCCTGGAGCATCCGCCGCGCGGGGACGATCTCGTGCGTCTCGATCCGCTGGCGGAGCCAGTCAAGATCGAGCTGTCCGTAGTCGAGATGGTACGAACTCACGGCCGCCTCCTTCGTGCAACGCGCTCACGAGTATGCGTGGACCGTCTCGCCTCCGTTTCGGCGCGGACGAAGATTGACTTCATCGTGCCGACCATGCTAGACCAGATCACCTGCTAAAATGTAGACGGACTGCAATCGGATCACGCAAGGGAGGCTGGAGCATGGAGCGCATTCTACGGATCAACATGACCGATCGGTCGGCGACGTTCGAGGACGTACCGGAGAAGTACAAGGAGCGAGCCGGGCGATGGCTGACGTCGAGCATCGTCCACGATGAGGTCCCGGCAACCTGCGATCCGCTCGGGCCGGAGAACAAGCTCGTCTTCTCGCCGGGCATCGTGACCGGGACGGCCTCTCCGACGTCGTCGCGGATCTCGGTCGGTGGGAAGTCGCCGCTTACCGGCGGCATCAAAGAAGCGAACGCAGGAACCGGCTGGGGCCGGCGCCTGGCGAACCTCGGAATCCGCGCCCTCGTCGTCGAGGGGAAGGCGGCCGACGGCTATTGGCTGGCCAAGATCACGTGCGAGGGCGTTGAATTCGAGGTGGCCGACGCGTGGACCGGTGAGAAGCTCTCGACCGTGTACCCGACCGTCTTCGATCGGTTCGACGGGGTTGAGTCGGTCGATATCTGTTCGGTCGGCGTCGCCGGCGAGCACAAGATGGCGGCGGCCGGCATCTGTTTCAACGATCAGAATGGTCGCCCGAGCCGCTATGCAGGACGCGGCGGCCTCGGCGCGGTGATGGGCTCGAAGGGACTCAAGTTCATCGTCGTCAACGACAAGGGTGGCCCCGGTCTGACCCCGGCAAACAAGGATCTCTTCGACTCCGGACGAAAGAAGATGGCCGCGGCGCTCACCGAGCACGCGATCACCAAGCCGGAGGGCGCGTTGAACAGCTACGGCACGGCTGTCCTCGTCAACATCATCAACGAGGCCGGTGCGCTGCCTACAAACAACTTCCGGTTCGGTCGGTTCGACGGCGCGGCGAAGATCGCCGGCGAGGCGATCTTCGAAGGGAACAAGGAACGGACGGGTGCCACCCTCTACAACCACGCCTGCTCCCCCGGCTGCATCATCCGCTGTTCGAACACGTGGCATCGCGAGGACGGCTCCGAACATACGTCGTGCATCGAATACGAGTCGGCGTGGGCCCTTGGCGCAAACTGCGGGATCGATGATCTCGATCAGGTTGCCGAGCTGAATCAACTCTGCAACGAATACGGGCTCGACACGATCGAGATCGGCGGGACAATCGCTGTGGCGATGGAGGGCGGCGTCGCCGAGTTCGGCGACGGGAAGCGAGCGATCGAACTCCTCCACGAAATCGGCAAGGGAACGGATCTCGGGGTGACGCTCGGCAACGGCGCAGTAGCGACAGGGAAAGCGTACGGGGTGACGCGCGTCCCGGCGGTCAAGGGTCAGAACATGCCCGCCTACGAGCCACGAGCGATCAAGGGGATCGGGATGACCTACGCCGTCTCGACGATGGGTGCCGACCATACGTCCGGCTACACGATCGCCCCCGAGATCCTCGGCGTCTCCGGAAAGCTCGATCCGATGAATCCGGACAAGGCGGAGTTAGCGCGCAACTTCCAGTACGCGACGGCATTCATCGACTCGACCGGGCACTGCCTGTTCATCGCGTTCGCGATCCTCGATATCGCCTCCGGCTTCGAGGGGATGATCGAGGAGTGCAACGGGATGCTCGGGACCGCCTGGACGGCTGACGATGTCGGGCGGATCGGGAAGGAAATCCTCGATCTCGAACTCGACTTCAATCGGCAGGCTGGGTTCACCGCAGCCGACGACCGGCTGCCTGAGTTCATGCTGACCGAGAAGCTCCCGCCGCACGACGTGACGTGGGACATACCGGATAGCGAGATTGATAGCATCTTCGGCACGGGAAGCTGATACTTCCCGAGGTGCAGAAGAGCGGGCGCTTCGTCGCCCGCTCTTCTGCAGTGGCTACCCAATCGGGGATTCCATGATCGAAATCCACCTATACGGAAAGCTGCGCCGATTCGCTGACGATCCGTCGCCGACATCGACGTCCGTCGTCGAAGTGCCCTATCAAGATGGCGACACCGTGCGTGTGATCATCGAACGCCTCGGGATCCCGCACGCTGAACTCGGAAGCAACAAGTTCCTCAACGGGCGCTATGCCGATCTGAACACGCCCATCCAGGACGGCGACCGCCTCGGCCTCTTCCCCGACGACATGCAGCTCCTCTACAAATGGTACTTCTCGCCGCCTCCGGCGGCGGGCGCGAACTTGAGCGCCCGGAACCCGGCGCCGGGTTCGAGCAGATCGGAATCCGAAGCGGAGAAGGCACCGTGAAGGTCGAGGTCCGCCTCTATGCTACGCTCGCTGAGACGCAGCCCGACCTGCGCGCCGGAGATCCGATCGATCTCGACCTCCGCGACGACACGCGTCTTCCCGAACTGCTTCGACGCCTGCGGATCGAGCCGGAGGCAGTTCATCTCATCATCGTCAACGGGCGCCTTGTCCATGACCGCGAGTTCCGCTTGTCGGACGGGGACCGTGTCGCTTTGTTTCCGCCGGTCGGCGGGGGGTAGCCGCCACCTACTCGGATCGCGTGAACAGCCTCGATGTCATCCGGATCAGCCATCGGAAGTGTAGCGCCACGTGGAGGAGCGACTCGACGACGAGGGCGAAGCCGCTCCACTTGTGGATCGCGATCCAGAGGAGCCACTGCGGGTTGTAGCCCTTCGGGATGACGACCCAGACAAGGAGTGACGAGGCCGCCAGGATCGCCCCGGTGAAGAAGAGCAATACATCGATCGCGTAGTTGAGCCAGACCCGCTTCATCCGCCCTCCTACAGACAGAGCCAGAACCAGAGCGCGTATTCGGGAGACAGGATCACACGCGCGTCGGTCGGGATGTGGATGTGCGCTCCGTCGAACCCATAGAAGCTCGTGTCTCCGACCTCGTAGACGAACCCGCATCCACCAGCGGCTTCGGCGCGGAAGCCCTCCGTCTCGACCAGTTCGATGAAGTAGTCGTCGACCGGACTGGCGCTACCGATGCTCCCGTACCACTGGAGGCCGATCTTCGCTAGCATCCCTTGCTCGCCGAGGCTGAGGAGGATGTCGAGCGCGGTGATCGTCCCCGGCTGCCAGAGATCCGATCGAACGTTGTGCGACGTCACCCGGACGTTCTCGAAGCGGAGCCTTCCGCGAGCCCCCTCGATCTCGACATCGGGGATCACGATCTCGCCTCCGTTCGCCTCGAGGCGCGCGACCTCCGCGGCGAACGACGCGTAGATCCTTTCCAGCCTCGACGCCTGTTCGACCCAGAGACTGACGGTCATCCCGTCCTTCACCGGATAGAGGTCCATTCGCGTGGCGTTCCGTTCGAACCAGCCGCCGCCATAGCGCGCCTGGTACCACCAACCCGTCTCCCCGTCGATCGAATCGATGACGAACGTCTCCATCGATTCGTCGTAGTGACTGACAAGCTCGATCTCGCCGGTGCTGCCCAGATGCGCGATCAGATCGAAGATCGACAGATGGCCCGGTCGGAAGACGTCCGGGCGATGCTGCTCAATCCCCGCCGGATCGACCTCGAACCGTCCGACGCCGAGGATCTCGACGCGGACCGGCCTCGAGGGATAGCGCCCGACGTTGCCGCTCGGCGCCATCCATGATCCAACCTCGTTCGGCAACTCGTAGAACCCGCCCGTCTGGGCAGAGCCGAAACCGACAGCAAGACCGATGATTGAGAGACCTGCCAAGACTCCGATCGTCCTTCGAACTCTGCTCATTCGTATGCTGCCTCCTCTTCGGCAATCCCTCCGTCGCAAAGCCGATGGTAGGTCGGGATCGCCAACGGGCCGTGAACCGCACGTGAAGTCCTTGTGAGTGTCCATTCCCACGATGAGGTGTAACCTCACCAAGCCCCGGGAGCTAGCGCTCCGGTACCGTCTGACAGCGGCAGCGAGATCGCTGTGGCTGCTTCTTCAACCGGTTCTCTGTGAAGCGACAGATCCCTGGAGACATCGTCGGAATGAGAAAAAGCAGGCTGCCCCGATGTTCGGCCGAGGTCGACTTGACTCGACGAAAGGTTTCGTATATGTTGGCCGTGCCGTGATATATATGAAGCGACTTTTGTGTATATCAAAACTGCGCGATGGCCTCTCCTCCCGTCTGTGGCAAGTCACCACTACAGCCTTTCTCGAGACACAACTCCCATCACGACCCTCAGCCACAGACACAACGCGCGCACGGAGACAAGCAGAAGCCTTCACACACATGAGGAGGTGGTGAGGACTCCGGAGTAGCGGAAGCACGAATCGAGAAGTAGTGGGAGTCAAGGAGGTTTGCATGGTACGGAAGTCTTGGCTGGTTGGGGCTCTTGCGGCAGTTGCAGTTTCGCTAGTCATCGGCGGCGCGCTCTTCGCAGAAGACGCCGAACCGATTGAGTTCGGCATCGTCTGTGAGTTGAGCGGACACGGAGCGAGCCACGGCGCACACTGGCGGGACGGGATTCTCCTGGCATTCCAGGAGATCAACAACGCGGGCGGAATCCTCGGTCGTCCGATCGAGTACTTCCTCGTCGACACGGAGAGCCGACCTCCGGTTTCCGTCGCCGCCATGGAGTACGCGGTGACGAAGGAGCCGTTTGCGGTCTTCGGGACGATCTACAGCTCATCGACGATCGCGAACATGGCGACGCTCGAAGAAGCGGGGATTCTCCAAATGGTGGGATCGACTTCCACGAAGATCTACGAGCAAGGGAACTACAACGTCTTCGCTACATCACCGATCAACAGGAACGTGTTCCCTTGGCTGGTTCGGTGGATGGTCGAAGACGTCGGCGTCTCCAGTATCGTGATGGTCTACACGAACGACGAGATGGGGACGGACGGTCGAGAGATTCTCGAGGAAGCCGCTGAAGACTTCGGCGTCGCGTTCGAGGGAATCGCCATTCAGACAGGCCAGGCTGACTTCGCTGGCGAAATCGCACGAGTCCAGGGTATGGGCGTTGACACGATCTTCCTCTACGGACACGAGGAAGAGAACGCGCGGTTCATGATCCAGCTGAGGACCCTCGGCGTCGATCTGCAAGTGGTCGGGTACAGCCCGCTTCTGAGCGCTCTGGCCCTCGATCTCGGAGGAGAGGCGATGGAAGGCGTGATGGGCGCCGCCACGTGGTCCTATCAGTATCCTCCGATCAAGAACTTCGCCGAGACGTTCCAGTTGCTCTACGGTGAGACGCCATCCCATGATGCGATGAAGGGATACGTCGCTGTCTACACTCTGAAGGCTGCGATCGAGGCAGTCGGCGCATTTGATGCTGATGCAGTCCGAACGTGGCTGCATGAGAACACGATCACGACGGAGATGGAGCCGAACGTCTTCCTCGATACGTCCTATCGAGACGATGGAACGGTCGATCGGAACTTCTTCCTCGTGAAGATCGAGAATGGCGAGCAGGTGATCGTCCAGGTCATCTCTTCTCAGGAATAACCGAGACAAGACCGTAGGGAAAGGGCTTGCGGGGACCGGGCCGCGCGCGCGATCCCCGCAAGATCATCTAGGGGGGCAGCGGAGGAGGTTCGAGTGAACCTAACGGTGGAGAGGTCGACCCTCAGCGGATCGATTCGGATTCCGGCATCGAAGTCGCACACGATCCGCGGTGTTCTATTCGGCACGCTCGCCGCTGGGCGGTCCGTTCTCTCGAATCCGCTCGATGCGGCGGACACGCAGTCGGCCGCCGCCTGCTGCCGACGGCTTGGCGCCCAAATCGACCAACTCGAAACACGCTGGACGATCGACGGAACCGGCGGAGTGCTCCCCGCCGATGTTAGCGCCCTCGACGTCGGCAACTCGGGTACGACGTTGGGAAACCTTCTCGGCGTCTGCGCCACGGGAACGGCACCGATCACGCTCGATGGAGACGAGAGCATCCGGACGCGGCCGTACAGTCCGCTCCTTCGATCGTTGGAGCAACTCGGCGCGACAGTCGAACGGGCCGGGCCGAATGGGACGGCACCGATCACGATTCGCGGTCCGCTCCGTGGGGGCGAAGCGGCCGTCGACGGAACGACATCAATCTACCTCACACCTCTCCTCGTAGCCTGCCCACTCGCCTCGGGTCCGTCGGTCCTGCGGGTCGATGGGACGATGAACGAGAAAGGCTACGTGCGGATGACGCTCGACTGGCTGGAGGCAGCAGGGATCGAAGTGACCGTCAATGACGATTTGACCCGCGCCGAGATCGCCGGCGCGCGGCGGTACCAACCGATCGATCGACCGATCGCGGCCGACTTCTCGTCGGCTGCTTTCCCCGCCTGCGCCGCCGTCCTCGCCGCGACGTCGGACGTTGTCCTCGAGGGTCTCGACTTCAATGACTCCCAAGGGGACAAGGTCGTCTTCGACATCCTGGAAGAGATGGGGGCACAGTTTGAGATCGGCCCGGAGGTCATCGTCCATCCAAGCGACCGACTTCGCGGCCGGCGGATCGATCTCTCCGGTGCGCCTGATGCGCTTCCGATGCTGTCGGTCGTCGCCTGCGTGGCCGAAGGGGAGACGATGCTCGAGAACGTGGCGATGGCGAGGATCAAGGAGACCGATCGGATCGCGGTGATGCGGGAGGAGCTCACCAAGATGGGGGCGAAGATCGAGGAGCGGCCGGACGGGCTCGTCATCCGAGGATCCGCCCTTCACGGAGCCGATGTCGACGGCCACGACGACCACCGGGTCGTGATGGCCCTCGCAGTCGCCGGGCTGATCGCCGAGGGCACGACGACGATTCGAGGAGCCGAGTCGATCCGAATCACGTATCCGACATTCGTCTCGTCGATGCGGAGCCTCGGCGCGCGGTTCGAGGAGATCGAAGGCTAGGAGGACGCCATGCTCGGGAACACGTTCGGACGCGCCTTCCGCCTGACCACGGCTGGCGAGGCGTTCGGGACGGCACTCGTCGGAGTCGTCGAGGGCGTCCCCGCGGGGATCGCGCTCTCGGAGGCGGATCTTCAAGTCGATCTCGATCGCCGGAAGCCGGGGCAGAGCGAGATCGCGACGCCACGGGTGGAGTCGGACCGGGTTCGAATCCTGTCGGGTACGCTCGACGGGTACACGACCGGCGCACCGATCGGACTGGTCATCGACAACGAGTGGGCCACGTCGGAGCGGATTGCGGCGTACGTCAACGAGAAGGACGTCATCAAGCCGGGGCACGCGACGTACACGTACTTCGCCAAGTTCGGACCACGCCGGGACTGGATCGCCGACGGACGGGCGAACGGGCGCGAGACGGCGATGCGGGTCGCGGCCGGCGGCATCGCGAAGCGACTCCTCGCCGAGCGAGGCGTCGAGATCGTTGCCTACACCAGGGCGTTGGGAGGGATCCGTTGTCCGGATCTCCCGTACGACGCAATCCGAACGAACGCGGAGTCGCCGCCAATTCGTTGCCCCGACCCGGAAGCGGCGAAGCAGATGCTCGACCGAGCCCTTGAGGCGAAGACGTCGGGGGACAGCATCGGCGGGATCGTCGAAGCGGTTGCGCACGGCGCCCCGGTCGGCTGGGGCGAGCCGGTGTTCGACAAGCTCGATGCGAACCTGGCGCGCGCGCTGATGAGCATCGGAAGCGTGAAGGGCATCGAGGTTGGCGCTGGGTTCGCCGTCGCCGAGATGTGCGGAAGCGAGAACAACGACGCGCCCGTTCTCGACCGAGGGACGGTTCGGTTCGAGACGAACCACGCCGGTGGCATCCTCGGTGGAATCTCGACCGGCGAGGACATCATCCTCCGTGTCGCGATCAAGCCGACGCCGACGATCGGCCTCGAACAGCGGACCGTCGACATGGTGGCGAAGGCGCCGGCGTCGTTCCGCTGCAGAACAGCGACCGATCCGACGATCGTTCCGCGAATGGTTCCGATCGTCGAAGCGATGATCGCTTTGGTGCTGATCGATCACGCGATGTTGGCCGAAGCTCAGGATCACAGAAAGGAACCGTAGATGGGCCAGTACGAGAAGCTGATCGTCAAGCCGTTCGATTGGGAAGACAGGGATCTCGTTTTCCACAGCTCGAGCGGTCTCGGCGAACTGGGACCGTTGATCGCCTTCCTCAACCGCGACATGGTGGAGGGAGCCGACATCAACATCTTCGTTCATCACATCGAGGTGAAAGGCGATGAAGGCCCCGACTACGTCGACGTGCACACACACGACGTTTCGCAGGCCTACGTCTTCCCCGAGGAAGGCCTCGAATTCGAGGTGATCCTCGGTGAGGAGACGTACACCGCGAAGAGCCCGGCGACGGTCTTCATCCCGCCGGGGCTGAAGCACAACCTGAAGATCCTTCGCGGCAAGGGGATCGAGGTCTGCATTCTGCGGAAGGGCTACTACGGCTAGCAGGCGGGGAAGGCAGGAGGGAGAGGAAGCGAGATGGGAAGCTACGACAAGTACATCGTGAAGCCGTTCGACTGGGCGGAGCGTCCGCTGATCCACCACGACCGAGAGGTGATGAACGGGCTCGGACCGCTGATGGCGTTTCTCAACACGGACATGATCGCCGAGGCGGACCTGAACATCTTCATCCATCACATCGACGTGAAGAACCCTCCCGGGCCGGACTACGTCGAGGTTCACGCCCACGACGTCTCTCAGGCGTACGTCTTCCCGCTGCCGGGGATCACCTTCGAGGTCACGCTGGGCGACGAGAAGCACGTCGTCGACAGCCCAGCGACGGTCTTCATTCCGCCGCGCCTTCGGCACACGGTGAGGATCATCGAGGGGTCGGGAATCGAGGTCTCGATCGTCCGAAACGAGAAGTACGAGGAATCGCTGGCGGAGGATTCGGCCGAATGAAATCGGTATCGCTGCGAGACCTCGTCATCGGAGAAGATCCCGTCCTGCTCGCCACGGCGCTCGCGCCTTCAGTCGGTGAGATGCTCGACGGCGCGAAGCGGGCACGTGAAGTGGGCGCGGACTGCGTCGAGCTTCGCATCGATCGGCTCTCGAAGGTCGACGATGTCGCGAAACTCGTCGGCGCAGCCGACTTCCCGCACATCATCGCCTGTCGGACGCCGCAGTTCGGCGGGTTCTTCGAGGGATCGGAGGAGGATCGGATCGAACGTCTGGTGGCGGCAAGCCGTGCCGGCGCGGCGGCCGTCGACATCGAGTTCCTCGCCGAGCCGGCGGGCCGCGATCGACTCATTGCGGCAGCGCGAGCCGAACGGACGCCGGTTCTGGTTGGCTACGAGAACATGCAGGAGACCCCGCCGCTCGAGACGCTGATCGAGGGGATCGAGGCGGTCGCGGCGCTCGACCCGGACCTGGTCAAGCTGGCAGTCCGGGCACAATCCCACGCGGATCTCCTAACAGTCCTGTCGGCCACGCTTCGGATGCGCGTGATCCTCGACATCCCATTCGCAGCCATCGCCCTGGGACCCCACGGTGCTCCGTCGCGGCCGATCGCTCTTGCGCTCGGCGCGTCGTTCACCTACTGCGCGGTCGAGGCCGGAGGCGCGCCGGGACAGCTGACGGTCGTGGAGGCGCGGGATGTTCTCAAAACGGTGTCGGTAGAGAGGTGGTCATGTTCATCCAGTTAGTCGTATCGGGGGTAGCGATCGGCGCGATCTATGCGCTCGTCGCGATCGGGTTCACCCTGCTCTGGCAGGCCTCGCGGACGGTCAACTTCGCGCAAGGGGACTTCCTCACGGTCTCCGCCGTGGTGATGTACGCCTTGATCTGCCTCGGCATTCCGTTCATCTGGGCACTGGCTGCTACAGTGATCTTCTCGGCAATCGTGCTTGGATACGTCATCAAGAAGGGGCTCATCCAGCCGCTATTCAACCAATCGCATCGCACGATCATCGTCGCCACGATCGCCCTCAGCTTCCTGGCCAGCAACTCGATTGCCGTCTTCTGGTCCGCACAGTGCAAGGCCTTCCCAAGGATCTTCGGAATGCTCCCCTACAAGGTCGGGGAGATTGCGCTTTCCCGGCAGCATGTCTGGACGATCGCGATCGCCGTTGTGCTGATCGTGGCATTGAACCTCTTCATCCAACGAACCAAGCCGGGCAAGGCAATGCAGGCGGTCGCCCAGAATCGTGAAGCAGCGCGGGTTCTCGGGATCAACATCTCTAACGTGACCACGATGGTCTTCGTGATCAACGCCGTCCTCGTCGCCTTCGCCGCCATGCTGATCGCCCCCGTGTATATGGTCCGGTTCGACATGGGCGCAGCCCTCGGCCTCAAGGCCTTCTACTCGGCAACGATCGGAGGTTTTAACCAGGTTCGCGGCGCGCTCCTCGGCGGATTCCTCGTCGGAATCATCGAGACATTCACGTCGGCCTACATCTCGAACGAGTACCGGGAGGTCATCGTCCTCGTCGTCCTGATCGCGGTGATCCTGATCCGCAAAGAAGGCTTGCTCGGAACGGAGGAGCGATAGCGATGAAGACGCCAACAAGCAAGAAGCTGACTGTTGGGCGCGTCATTCGCTGGGCGGTCTTCCTTGCCGTGATCTGTTGCGTGCCACTGATCTTCGGCCAAAACAGCTATCACATGTACCTCGCCACACTGATCGGCGTCTACATCATTTGCCTGATGGGGTTGAATCTCACGCTTGGCTACACAGGCCAGATCTCCCTTGGGCACGCAGCGTTCATGGGATTGGGGGCCTATTCGGTGGCTCTCATGACGCTGGCCGGACACTCCTTCTGGCTGGCGCTGCTCGTCGGCACCGCGATCAGCTTCGTCGCCGGCCTCCTCCTCGGGCTCCCGTCGTTGCGCGTCAAGCATCACTACTTGGCGCTTGTCACCCTCGGGTTCGGGACGGTCATCTACCTTCTCCTCTCGAACGAACATGAGATTACGGGAGGCTTCTCGGGTCTCCCGGGGGTTCCACGGCCCCACTTCTTCGGAATCGACCTCTCCTCGGACATCGCGTTCTACTTCTTGGTGGCCGGGTTTCTCGTCTTGCTCACGATCTTGGGGCTGTGGATCCTCAATTCCCGGTGGGGACGTGCGTTCAAGGCGATCCGCGAGAATGACATGCGCGCCGAGATGGTCGGTGTGAGTCTGCTCGCCTACAAGCTCCTCGCCTTCGCGATCGGCGCCGCCTACGCCGGGATCGCCGGAGCCCTCTTGGCGCCGCTGATGCAATTCGTCGACCCGACGTCGTTCCCTGTTCACGAGTCCTTCTGGTTCCTCATCATGTTGATCGTTGGCGGGTCTGGGCGGTTCGAAGGCGCGTTCATTGGCGCGATCGTCGTCATGCTCTTACCCCAATTCTTGCGGAGTACCCAGCAGCTCTACTTCGTGATCTTTTCGGCGATCACGTTGCTGCTTCTGGTGTTCTGGCCGGCCGGGCTGGCGGGGTTATCCGACGTGTTCTTCCGGCGCGTGTTGAAGCGGGCACCGCCGAGGTTGACGAAGTGAGGACGATGCGATGACGAGCATATTGGAAGTCAAAGGCTTGAGGAAGAAGTTCTACCAGTTGGAGGCCGTCGCCGGGGTCGACTTCGAGGTTCGCGAGGGCGAGATCCTTGGACTGATCGGACCGAACGGTTCCGGGAAGACGACGCTCTTCGACTGCGTCACCGGGATCCAGCGGCCGACAGCGGGCGACATCTACTTCATGGGGAAGCGGATCACCCGGCTGAAGCCGCATGCAGTCTACAAGCTCGGTGTTGGCCGAACCTTCCAGCTCGTTCAGCTTTTTCCCGGCATGACCGTTCTCGACAACATGATCATGGCGATTCAGGAGAGTGAAGGGACGCTCCTCTCGCGTCTGTTTAAGCTCGACGAGTCGGATGACGTGAAGAAGGCAATCGAGCTCCTCGAGTTCTTGAACATCATTCATCTGAAGGACGAGTTCGCGAAGAACCTCTCCTACGGTCAGCAGAAGCTCCTCGATCTGGGCATGGTCCTGATGTCCGATCCGAAGCTGATCATGCTCGACGAGCCGATGGCCGGCGTGAACGCAACGCTCGGCAAGGAGATCGGCGAGCGTCTGATCGAGCTGAACGCGAGAGGCTGCAGCTTCCTCGTGATCGAACACAACATGCGGGTCGTCATGAACCTCTGTCATCGGATCGTGGTTCTCGACGGAGGGAAGAAGATCGCCGAGGGGCTCCCCGAGGAGATCCAGGACAACGAGCAGGTCCTCGCGGCCTACTTTGGAGGCTAATGTGGCACTCCTCGAAGCGAAGAACATCGTGGCCGGTTACATCAAGGAGCTTGATATCCTGAAGGGGATCTCGCTCGCGGTCGAGGAGCACCAGGTCGTTTCGATCATCGGTCCGAACGGATGCGGGAAGTCGACAACGTTTCGAACCCTGTTCGGACTCCTCCCCGCCCGGGAGGGCGAGGTGACCTTCGACGGGGAGGACGTCACCAACATGGCTTCGGCTGGTCTGCTTGCCCGCGGGATCACGTTCGTTCCGCAGGGTCGGCACGTCTTTCCGCTGATGACGGTCCGCGAGAATCTCGAACTCGGAGCCTACATCCGGCGTGACCGCCGGGAGATCCAGAAGGACCTCGAGCGCGTCTATGACCTGTTCCCTCTCTTGCGAGAGCGGGCGAAGCAAAAAGGCGGGAGTCTCTCCGGTGGCGAGATGCAGACCCTCGAAATGGGGCGGGCGATGCTCCTCAACCCGCGACTGATGTTCCTCGACGAACCCTCGCTCGGACTCTCTCCGATCATGGCGAATCAGGTCTTCGACAAGGTGGAGGAGATCCGCGCCGGCGGGAGCACGATGCTGATCGTCGAACAGAACGCCGATCGCAGTCTCAAGATGTCGGATTACGCCTACGTCTTCGAGACGGGCCGAAACAAGTACGAGGGGCCGGCCGAGGAGATCCGGAACAACGAGGAGGTGAAGCGCCTCTATCTCGGCGGATAGCTGCGCGACGCGATGCCCTTCCCCCACCTCCTCGAGCCCGGATCGATCGGAAGCCTGTCGGTCGCAAACCGGGTCGTCATGCCCGCGATGGCGACCAACTTCGCATCCGAGGCGGGAGAACCGACCGATCGGCAGATCGCGTACTACGCGGCGCGAGCGAGGGGAGGGGCCGGCCTCGTGATCGTCGAGAACACGACGGTCGAGCATCGCTCCGGCGGAAACGGGGCCGTCCAACTTCGGATTGACGACGATCGCCACGTACCGGGCCTGCGACGTCTCGCCGAGGCGGTGCGCACCGAGGGGGCGTGCACCGCAATCCAGATCAACCATGCGGGAGCGGTTGCCCGCTCGCCGGTCGATCGGGTCGGGCCGTCGGCAGCCGCGTGGACCGACGCCGGTCCGACGCCGAGGCCGCTCGATCTCAAAGGGATTCACGCCCTGAGAGAGAGCTTCGTCGCGGCGGCGCTCCGTGCTCAGGCGGCGGGATTCGACGCCATTGAGATCCACGCGGCGCACGGATACCTGATTGCTCAGTTCCTCTCTCCTCGGATGAACCGGAGGGTGGACGGGTACGGTGGATCGACCAAGAATCGATGGCGTTTCGCTCTCGACATCGTCCGCGCCGTCCGTGGCGCCGTCGGCGCGACCTTCCCGATCCTCGTTCGTGTGAGCGGGGACGAGTACCTTCCCAACGGGAGGACGATCGGCGAGACGGTCGAGTTGGCCGGCGCTCTCGCCGAGGCCGGGGCCGACGGGATTCACGTCACGGCGGCAACGGCCGCCAACCCCGAGTTCCAGCTTGAGCCGATGGCGTACGCCGAGGGCTGGCGAATCCATCTTGCATCGGCGGTGAAGACGGCGGTCGACGTTCCAGTCATTGGCGTCGGCGTCGTTCGGACACCAGAGACAGCCGATCGCTTGCTGAGCGCCGAAGACGTGGACTTCATCGCCGTCGGGCGCGGTCTGATCGCTGATCCCGAGTGGGTCAGGAAGGCAGCCGTCGGCGAGCAAGCGACGATCCGTCGATGCATCTCCTGCAATCGGTGTGTCCGGCACCGCGTCTTCGACGATCTGCCGATCGGCTGCTCGGTGAATCCATACGTCGGCTCCGAAGGCGACGTCGTGCCGGAGCCGAAGAACCAGAAGCGCGTGGTCGTCGTCGGCGGAGGTCCCGGCGGGCTGACTGCAGCGGCGACCGCAGCCGAGCTCGGACACCGCGTGACCCTGTTCGAGGCAGGCGAGAGGCTCGGCGGACGCCTCCGCCTCGCCGTCATCCCACCACACAAGGAGAAGATCGGCTGGCTGATCGAGGATCTGATCGAGTCTCTCCCGACCTCGGTCGACGTCCGGTTGGACGTGCAGACGGATGCGCAGTCGGTGACGGGCGAGACTCCAGACGTCGTCCTTCTTGCCACAGGCGCCGTCCCGAAATACCCCGACGTGCCGGGGAGCGATCTCCCACACGTCCGGACAGCCGACGACATCCTTCGTCGGGGTGACGTGGCCGGCCCCGTCGTCGTGATCGGTGCAGGGATGGTCGGCTGCGAGACGGCCCTCTACTGCACCGAGCGCGGTTGCGCAACGGTCCTCGTCGAGGCCCTCGACGAGATCGCCGGGGATTGCGAACCGATCACCCGGCGCAATTTGGTTCGAAGACTGGAGACGGAAGGTGTGGGCCTGCGTGTCGGTGCGGCCGTTCGCGAGATCACGTCGACCGACGTCATCATCGACATCGCGGGGAGCGAGGAACGCCTTCCGGCCATCCTCGTCGTCTGCGCGATCGGCTGTGAAGCGGACGGACGATTGGCATCCGACCTTTCCGAAGCACCGTTCCCGATTCGACCGATCGGAGATGCGTGCGAGCCACGCGGGATCTACGAGGCCGTTCACGAAGGCTGGCTCGAGGCGGTCTCGGTCGGAACCGAGGGCCGGTGAGAGGAGAAGAGATGGAACGGATCGTACGCGTGAACACCCGGACTGGAGCGATCGAGGCCTCTCCGGTCCCTGCGGAGATGGAGCGCCTCGGCGGGCGGCAGCTGATTGCGCACACGATGCGTGCCGAAGTTTCACCGATCTGCGACCCCCTCGGCCGATCGAACCGTCTGATCTTCGCGCCGGGCTGGCTCGGAGGAACGAGTGTCGCAACCTCGGGCCGTCTGTCGATCGGCGGGAAGAGCCCGCTGACGGGAGGAATCAAAGAAGCGAACGTCGGCGGCGAAGCCGGACAGAAGCTCGCTCGAATCGGCGTGCGTGCTCTCATCATCGAGGATGCGCCGAAGACATCCGAACCGAGGACGCTCTTCCTGTCACAGAACGAGATGAAGTGGGTCGACAGTTCGCCGCTGACAGGCTGCGGCGTCTGGGAGACGCTCGCACGGCTGCGGGAGCGGTTCGGGTCTCACTGCGGCCTCCTCGTGATCGGCCCCGCCGGCGAGATGCGTATGGCTGCGGCCGGCGTGGCGACGACCGATCCCAATGGGATCCAAGTTCGCTACGCGGCGCGCGGCGGCCTCGGCGCGGTGATGGGCGCAAAGGGGATCAAGGCGATCGTCGTCGACGACAGGGGTGGGGAGATCGTCCGCGGCGCCGACCCGGACGGACTGACAGACACCTCGCGGCGGTTCGCCGAGGCGCTTCTTGCCGATCCGAAGCTCGAAGGGCGCCGGAAGTACGGGACCTCGGGAATCGTCGCGACGGCGAACGAGCTCGGCCTTCTCCCAACGCGAGCGTTCAGCGCCGGGTCCTTCGAGGCGATCGACGAGATCTCCGGCGCCAAGCTCGCAGAGACGATCGCCGCTCGCGGTGGTGACGGGCGCTCGGGAACGCCGTGCATGAGCGGGTGCGTCATCCGCTGCTCGAACGTCTTCCCCGATGCGAACGGCGTTCGGAAGGTGGCGAGCCTGCAGTACGAGAACATCGCGCTTCTCGGTTCGAACTGCGGCGTGGAGACGCTCGACGGGATCGCGGAGCTGAACGCGCTCTGCAACGACCTCGGCCTTGACGGGATCGAGATGGGCTGCGTCCTCGGCGTGGCGATGGAAGCCGGTCTGGCAAGCTTCGGCGACGTCGAGGCGGCGGCCGATCTCCTCCGGCAGATCGGAGAGGGAACGCCGCTCGGGCGGATTCTCGGACAGGGTGCCGTCTTCACCGGGCGAGCGCTCGGGATCGCCCGGGTGCCCGCAGTCAACGGCCAGGGGATCCCCGGGTACGACCCGCGCGCGCTGAAAGGGAACGGCGTCACCTACGTCACCTCACCGATGGGCGCCGATCACACCGCTGGGAACGCATTCGGAACGCGGGGGACGATCAACCCTCTTTCGCCCGAAGGCCAGCCGGAGAACTCACGGGCACTCCAGATCCGCTCGGTCCTGCTCGATTCGAGTGGCCTCTGCCTGTTCGCGCGCGGTCCGCTGGTCGCCGAGCCCAACCTGCTTGCCGATCTCGTGGGCGGCCGGTTCGGAGGCGATCTCTCGTTCGCCGATCTCGCACGGGGTGCAGCGGAGACGCTCGAGGTCGAGCGCGCGTTCAACCGAGCGGCCGGCCGCTCGGATGAGACCTGCGATGTCCCCGAATACATGCGGACCGAGTCGCTTCCGCCCCACGGGACGGTCTACGACGTCGATCGCGAAGAGATGCTCAAGGTTTGGAAGATGGAACCGAGTACGACCAAGTTCTGAGGCCGCACCTCAGCCGCGGTTGGGAAGGAGAACGGATGAACTACGTTGTCGATGCAAAGACGGTCGAGGGAGTCAAGAAGATTCCGAGCCGCACGTCGAAGCTCCTGATCTCCGAGATCAACGTCGGGGCGACCGGCTTCTCTATGGGCCAGAACGTCACCGACGTCGGGAGCCAGATCCCCGAGCACGCCCACGAGGATGCCGAGGAGGGGATGTACCTCATCAGCGGCAAGGGGCGTTTGATCACCGACGAAGGCGAGCAGGATCTCGTCCCCGGGATGGCGATCTACATGCCGCCGGGGGTCAAGCACTCGATCATCAACACCGGCGATGAGCCGATGAAGCTCGTCTGGGTCTACAGCCCGCCACTACCGAATCACCGCAAACAACCGAGCGCGTAGCGCAGGAGGAGCGTGCCAGAGATGTTCGATGAGACAAGGAAGAGCCTCGAGAAGCTGGGTCTGCCATCGGGAGACCTCTACGACCTGCCAACGTCAGGGGAGACGTTCTCCGACGGAGCCCACTACCGCATCGAAGTGCCGACGATCAACTCGTTCGACGCGCTGAAGGCACTCTCTGATCGGGCGATCGAACTCGGCGTGACGATCAACCGCGTCGACGAGACCTACGGGATCTTTCGCCACACCCTAGGCGAGTTGAAAGACTACACGGCATTGGCGAAGGAGCGAGGGATTGCTCTCAATCTCGCCGTCGGCCCTCGTGCGCCGTACGACACCGGCGCAACGGTCCAGACGCCGCAGGGCGTGCGGATCGGATACCGGCTGCGAGGGATGGAGCAAGTGGTCCGCGCAATCGAGGACGTCAAGCGTGCGGTTTCCGTCGGCTGCCGCGGGATCCTTGTCTACGACGAGGGACTCCTCTGGGTGCTGGCCGAGATGCGCAAGATCGGCGACCTCCCGAGCGATCTCCACTTCAAGGTCTCGGCGCACTGCGGGCACGCCAATCCGGCGTCGTTCCAGATGCTCGAGCGGCTCGGCGCGGACACGATCAACCCGGTCCGCGACCTGCAGCTCCCGATGCTCGCTGCCCTTCGTCGGGCGGTGAAGGTCCCGCTCGATCTGCACACCGACAACCCGCCGGCGTCGGGCGGTTTCATCCGAAGCTACGAGGCACCGGTGATCGCCCGCGTCGCCTCCCCCGTCTACCTGAAGACCGGGAACAGCGCTGTCTCGGGGCACGGAATCCGGACGAGCGCGGCCGAAGGTCGGGCGATGGCCGAGCAGGCGAGCATCATCGTCGAAATGCTGACCAAGTACCTGCCGGAGGCGAAGCAGAGTGCCGCCGGCGCGGACAAGGCCGCGGTTCCCATCTAGGGTCTAGGGAGATCGGATGAGAGCAGTTGAACTCGTGGCGCCTGAGGATCTGCGGCTCGCCGAACGCGAACGGCCGGAGCCGGGGCCTGGCGAGGTGCGAATCGCCGTGTCGAACGTAGGAATCTGCGGGACAGATATCGAATTCTACCGCGGACGACGATCGGCAAGCTATCCGTTCGTCCTCGGCCACGAGTGCTCCGGTCGAGTCGACGCGATCGGCGAAGGCGCGACGGGCCCTCCGGTCGGGACACCGGTCACGGTTCGGCCCAACTTCGGATGTGGGAACTGCCCCGACTGCCTCGATGGACGGGAGAACATCTGCTCGAGCAGCCGCGGGCTCGGCGTCACGATCGATGGATGTCTGTCGGAGTCCATCGTCGCACCGGAGCGGTATGTCTGGCCGATCCCGGGCGGAATGGATCTAGAGACGGCCGCCCTCATCGAGCCAACTGCTGTTGCCGAGCGCGCCGTCCGGCGGGCCGGATCGACCACCGGGTGCCGCCTTCTCGTTCTCGGCGGCGGACCGATCGGGCTGCTGACGCTTCGGATTGCGGTCCTCGCAGGAGCGAAGGTCACAGTCGGTGATCCGCTCCCCGACCGCCGGCAGCGGGCCCTCGATCTCGGTGCGAGGAATGTCTTTGATCCTACATCGTCCGACACGCCCGAGACGGAATACGACGTGGTGATCGAGACGGCCGGTGTCCCGAAGGCCTTCTCCGCCGCAATCTCGTACACGAAGCCAGGTGGGTCGATCGTGCTGACCGGGATTCCGATGGCCCCGGCAGCGATCGAGACGAAGTGGATCGTCTGGCGCGAGCTGACGGTCGCCGGCTCGTTCATCTACGAGGCGATCGACTTCACCCGTGCGTGCGAGCGAATCGAGCGGGGAGAGATCGACGTGCTTGACCTCATCACCAATCGGTTCCCGGTCGAGCGGGCAGCGGAGGCGTTCCGGCGGGCGGCAGATCACGAAGGACTGAAGGTGTTGATCAAGATGCGTGAGGAGGGTTGCTGATGGCGGAATGGACACTCCCGCCGAAGGGTGGGCAGATGGATCTGGCGTCCGGCGTGTACTTCCAGAACATGACCGGAAAGCAGGTGCGCGAGCGGCTAGAGAAGGATGACGTCATCCTTCTCCCGGTCGGAAGCACCGAGGCACATGGGGACGGGGCACCGTATGGCGAGGATACCTTCCTCGTCACGAGGATGGCCGAACTCGTCGCCGAGCAGACCGGCTGCACGGTCGCGCAGCCGATCTGGTACGGATCGCACCCGTGGGCGCACCTCGGGATGCCAGGGACGGTCGTCGTTCCCGAGGAGACGTTCACGTCGCTTCTGCGATGCGTGATCGCCGGACTCTGGAATGCCGGCTTCCGCAAACAGATTCTCCTGAACGGACATGGTCAGGAGTACGTGATTCCGAACGCCCTGCATCAATTCATGAAGACCTATCAAGTGCCGGCGGTCCTGGCGTTCGTCAACTGGCCGACCGTCATCCCCGATCGCCTGAAGGACAAAGCGCACGGCGGGCCGTTCGAGACACCGTTCAAGCACGCAGACGAGGCGGAGACGTCGTACTCGATGGCCCTCTTCCCGGAGCTGGTCAACCTCGAGGATGCGGTTGACACGAAGCCCGGCGGCTTCCTGAAGGATGGGAAGGGCCTTCGGCACATCGACGGGGGCGGCGACGTCTACCAGCGTCCGGTCCCCGGACACGCGCAGGTTGGCCTCGGCGGCCTCGAGGTCTGCGTCTACCCGGAGGGGGTCATCGGGAGCCCGACGCTCGCTTCCCCGGAGAAGGCGTATCCGGGCGTGCGCGAGGTCCTCGACTACCTCGTGGAGCTGCATGACGACATTCTCGAGGCGTTCCCGCCCGGGGAGCTTCCGCCAGCAGAGAAGGTGAGTCAGCGAACGAAGGAAGAGATCGACGCGGTCGTTCGAGGGCCGCGCAACGGCGGTCGTCACCTGTACACGATCGCCTACCCCCCATAGTGGGAGAACGGACGGAGCGATGAGTGGAGCGGAAGGAATGCGAGCGCTGGTCTTCGAGGGCCCCGGGGACGTTCGGTTCAAGGAGGTCCCAGTCCCCGAGATCTCGTCGGACGAGGTTCTGATTAGAACGACATACGCCGCGGTCTGCGGGACGGACGCGCACATGCTCGACGGCGCGTTTCCCGCGAAGCGGGGGATCGTGATGGGGCACGAAGCCTCCGGGGTGGTTGAAGCGGTCGGGAGCCGTGTCACTCACGTCGCTCCGGGACAGCCGGTCGTCGCCTCTCCGATCGTCGTCTGCGGATCCTGCAAGCCCTGCCGCTCCGGGCGGTACAACATCTGCGGACTGCGAAGGCACCTCGGGATCGAGGCTGACGGAGTCTATGCCGAGTTCTTCAAGCTACCCGGGTACTCGGTCTACGCTGCGCCGGACGAGCTCGATCCGAAAGAAGCGGCGCTGGTCGAGCCGGCCGCGGTCGGCTATCACGCCGTTTGCCGCGCCGCGCCGACTCCATCGGAGACTGTCGTCATCATCGGCGACGGGCCGATCGGCCTGTTCATCCTGGAGAGTGTCGTTGCGTTCGGTGCCCAGCGGATCATCGTCTCGGGACACCGGAAACGGCGACTCGACCTCGCACGCGAGCTCGGCGCGGACCGGGTCGTTCGCCCCCCGGAGGAGGACCTGAAGGCAATCGTGATGGAGGAGACCGACGGTACCGGCGCCGACCTCGTCATCGAGGCCGCCGGACGAGCGGAGACGATCGGCGAGTCGGTCCACCTCGCCCGATCGGCCGCCCGGATCATGATGGTCGGGATCCCCGGAGAGCCGATTCCGTTCGACTTCATCGATCTCGTGCGGCGAGAGGTGGACCTGTTGACGTCGGACGCTTCCCTCTACGCGACCGAACTACCGCACGAGTTGGTGGCGAAGCGGATTCTCGACGCCCGCCCGCTGATCACCCACACCTTCCGATTCGACGAAGCGGTCGACGCGATCCACGCGTCGAAGGGGCAGGACGCGATCAAGGTGTTGATCTCGTTCGACGGGATCTGAGGAGGAGTGATGGGCAAACAACATGGCGAGATTCTCGCCCCGGTCGACCTCCTTCTGCGGTTCGCTCAGACGGCGTTCGGCGTTCCCGAACAGGACGCGAAAATCTGCGCGGACGTCTTGCTTCGGTCCGATCTTCGGGGGATCTCCTCGCACGGGGCCGGGCGCCTCCCCGTGGCGTAGGCGGCGGCGTGTCGGTCATGGCGAGCAAGGAACGGGCCGGGTGACGATCACGTCCACCCCCGTCCCAGCGATGTCGGAGGCGACCACGTCGCCGATCGCGACCGGCGCGTCGACGGCGATCCGCCGGAGCGCCTCTCGCGCGTCGAACAGGGACTCACGCGGGATCGGACAAGCTGTCTTGACGCTCGCTTGCGGCTGCGTTCCGCCATACACGAGGACCGATGTCGTCAGCGTTCGTTTCGGGGCTGTCAACTCCTCGATGGCGTAGTCGACACCCCGCGGGCACGTGTTCCCGTCGACCGAAATCGACTCGGGCGTCGGTTCGCCGGAATAGCTGACTTCGACCTCGCAGCCGTTCGGGCAGAGGATGCAGGTCAGACGTTTCGTCGTCACGTGAGGCGCACCTCCAGTCGGTCGGCGTCGAGCCCGTCAGCACAGCCCACCTTCATCTGGACCATCTCGGCCGGATGTGCACGCCGGAGGTCCTCCGAGGCGAGGACCCGACCATCGGCGAGGACCTCGGCCGTTCGGTTCTCATCGGGAGCGGTCACACGGAACGAGACGAGGAGCTCCTTCGATCCCCGCGACGCCGTCTGCGGGACGACGTAGCGGATGCCGTCTCCCGGCTCGATCCGGATGGGCTTCGCACCCCCTTTGGCGGGGCCTCCGAGGGCGTACGCCGCAGCCTGCGTCCCGGCCCTCGCCCCCTCTTCCGCCGCCCAGTCGGCGAGGTCGTGGATGTGCAAGACGTTCCCGCAAGAGAAAACCCCTGGGACGTTCGTCATGTGCCGGTCGTCGACGAACGCTCCGGAAGTCGTCGCGTCGAGACGGACACCGACGCGTCGCGAGAGCTCGTTCTCCGGGATCAGGCCGACGGAGAGCAAGAGTGTGTCGCACTCGATCTCGAACTCGGTTCCCGGAACGGGCTGGCGTCTCCCGTCGAACCGGGCGACGGTGACCGACTCGACACGCTCTCGCCCGTGGATACAGGTTGCGGAATGCGAGAGATGAAGCGGGATTCCGTAGTCCTCGAGGCACTGGGTGATGTTCCGCGGGAGGCCCGACGGATAAGGCAGAAGCTCGACGACGCCAACGACCTCCGCCCCCTCCCACGTCAGCCTGCGAGCCATGATCAGGCCGATGTCGCCGGAGCCGAGGATCAGGATCTTCTTCCCGACGCGGAGGTTCCGCATGTTCGTCAGCCACTGCGCCGTCCCGGCGGTGTAAACGCCGGCCGGGCGCGTTCCCGGGATCTGCAACATCCCACGCGTTCGCTCCCGGCAGCCCATCGCGAGGACGACCGACGCCGCGCGAAGTGGATAGCGCTCTCCCAGCGTCGTGCAAACGAGTTCCCGACTCGCCTCGAGTTCGGCAACCGTTGTGTTTGGGTGCACCTCGACACCGGCGTCGAAGGCACGGTCGATGTACCGGGCCGCGAACTCCGGCCCGGTCAGGACCTCGCCGAATGCGTGGAGTCCGAACCCGTCATGGATGCACTGGTTGAGGATTCCACCGAGCTCTCGATTCCGGTCGACAAGGACGACCTTCGCACCGGCGTCGGCCGCCGAGGCCGCCGAGGCGAGGCCGGCCGGCCCGCCGCCGATGACGACAACATCGGCCTCACGAGTGCGCGCAGACATGATCCTCCTCCAAGAGCCGGCCGACGAAGGCAGGCGAATCGGGTCCGCGAAGCTGGAAGTCGCCGGGCGACCATCCGAACTCCTCCTGCAGGATCTCGACGATCCGCGGGAGGCAGTAGCCGCCGCTGCAGCGTCCCATCGATGCGCGTGTGCGGAACTTGATTCCCGAGAGGGTTCGCACTCCGAGCGGGTTGTCGATCGCGTGCAAGATCTCGGCTCGGGTCACCCCTTCGCATCGGCAGACGATATCTCCGTGATCCGGATCCGCGGCGACGAGGCGCTTCTTCTCGTCCTCGGGGAGCTCGTCGAATCGGTCGGGCCAACGCCGAGTCCGGATCTCGCCGGCAGGCTTCGTTCGAAGTCCGACGTCCGAGGCGAGAAGATCGTCCACGACGTGGCGCGCGATCGCCGGCGCCGCGGTCAGTCCGGGCGACTCGATGCCGAGGAGGTGGATTGCGTTCGGATGCTCCGGCGTCCGGCGGAAGACGTAGTCGGAGAAGCCGCCGGTCTCGGGAGAGGTCAGCTTCGATCGCAGCCCGGCGTAGGCGCCGATGACGAGGTGCCTCGGGAGACCGGGCCACATAACGCTCGCCTCATCGAGGAGTCGGTCGGTCGTCACCTTCGTGCAGCAGCTCGTCTCCGGATCGGAGACGTACTCGCTCGAAGGCCCAAGGAGGATATTCCCTTCGGTCGTCGGGGTGATGTGAACGCCGAGACCGGCGTTCGCAGCCGCCGGCGCAGGGTAGATCGAGGTCGACATCGCCTCCCCCGCCTGCCTATCGAGGATCAGGTACTCGCCGACACATGGGTGGATCTCCGGCGCCTCCGGATCGAGGAATCCGGCGACGCGTCCGGCGTGGATCCCGGCCGAGTTGACGAGAAACCGGGCGCCGATCGGTCCGGTCGTCGTCTCGATCGTGAAGCCGTCTGCGCCGGGAGCGATTCCGCTGACCGCGCTTCCGAGGAAGAACCGGACCCCGTTCGCGGCGGCGTCCTCGGCCATCGCAATCGTCAGCGCGTACGGAGATACGATCCCACTCGTCGGGACGTGCAGCGCGGCAACGCACGTGACGCCCGGCTGGATCGTCTCTGCTTCCTCGCCGGAGATGATCCGTAGATCGGGAACGCCGTTCGCCTCGCCGTCTCTCATCAGACGCTCGAGGCCCGGGATCTCCTCCTCGGCACGGGCGACGACAAGCTTTCCGCAGATGCCGTACGGGACGTTCAGCTCCTCGCACCAGTCCTGGAGGAGTGCGCGTCCTTCCATGCAGTACTCCGCCCGGAGCGTTCCGGGGATGCAGTTGATCCCGGCATGAATGACGCCGGAGTTGCGGACGCTTGCCCCCATCCCGACGTCGTGGGTCCGTTCGATCACGGCGAACGAGCCCGCGTACCGGCTCAAGGCCCGTGCGATCGCCGAGCCGATCACGCCAGCCCCGATCACCGCGATGTCGAAGATCTCACCCATTCCACCGACTCCTTTGCACTCGCTCGGCTGCGTCCCTGGCTATCGGGTCACGTGCCCAGCGAGACGAGAAGAACACCTCCGAAGACGAGGCCAACACCGATGATAGCCCATCGCGACGGCCGTTCCCGTAGGAAGACCACCGAGAAGAGAAACGTGAATAGAAGCGTCGATCCGCGGACTGGCGCCAGGAGGCTCGCCGGGGCGAGCTTCAGACCGTTGAGCCAGAGGAACCAGCCAAGGAATGCCCCCGTAACGGCCGAGAGCGCGGCGAGCCAGAAACCGCGCCGGCTCCGGCGACGCGGGATTCGGCGGCGAAGGAGCGGCATCAACAGCATAATCCCGACAATCGACGAGAGCGCGAAGACGACGATCGACGTTTCCGGCGCCATCCCTCGCTGGGTTGCGAGGTTCATGGGGACGCTCTCTGAGACGCCCCAGAGAATACCGGCCGCGATCGCGAGCGTCGCGCCGGCGAGGCCCGACTCCGCCTCCGGAGAGTTCTCTCGAACGAGGAAGTAGGCTCCGACGACGACGAGGAGGGCAGCGACGAGGGCCGCCCAATGGAGCGGCTCGCCAACGAACAGGATGGCCGCGAGGACGCCCCAGAGCGGAGCCGTGCTCGCAAGCGCCGTCACCCGATAGCCGGGCGCCCGCTCCATCGCCAAGAGATACAACGTCCAGCCGACGACTGCGTTCATGAAGCTTCCGAGGACGACGAAGCAGATCGCATCCCACCCTGGGAAGACGAGACTCCCGCCGATTCCAGCGACGAGAAGCGCCAGGATCAGGGCGAGTACCCAGCGCGCAAGGAGGAAAGTGACCGGGTCGAGGTGGCGTGCCCCCGGCTTGGCGACCGTCATCGCAACGCCCCACGACGCGGCGGCGGCAACGGCGAGCAGGAAGGCCAACGGAATCTCCCCTCTCATCGGACGGCTAGGACGCTCTGCCCTTCGCCGGAACGTAGCCGAGCTCGCTCGAGATATCGTGCGCCGTGGACACAACGGCGGCCGCGTCGTCTTCGCAATCCCGGTCTCGGATCCGGTCGTCGACCGGGAGCATCAGGCTGATCGCGGCGACGACGCGACCGCCATGGCTCCAGATCGGGGCGCCGACGCATGCGTTGCCCTGGTGGAATTCTTCGATGTCGAGGGCATAGCCGGAGTCACGTACCTCTTCCAGCTCCTTCGCCAGTCGTTTCGGATCCACAATGGTGTTCGGTGTGTAGCGATCGAGAGAGAAGCTCTCGAGATAGTCGGCGCTCTTCGCGTCCGGATGGAAGGCGAGGAGGACCTTGCCGAGCGACGTGCAGTGTGCAGGGACACGACGGCCGACAACCTCCGCGAGGACGGCCGTTGGATGGCCGACCTCGCGCTCGAGGTAGAGGACCTCGTGACCGTAGAGGATGGCGAGATCCGAGGTAACCTGACGGTTCCTTGCCAGCTTCTTCAAGTGCGGTCGTGCGACGCGCCGGAGATCCGACTGGGCGAGGACCTGCCCGCTTCGTTCGAGGAGCTTCATCCCGAGGCGAAAGTGCTTCCGATCGTCGCGGATCAGATAGCCGTGCGAGACGAGCGTGTGCAACGTCGGGTAGAGTGTTGCCGGCGTCGTGCCGACGGTAGCTGCGATTTCCGAGGCCGTGAGAGACGTCTGGGATTCGTCGAACAGGTCGAGGATTCGCAGCGCTCGATCGAGCGACTTGTTGAGGTATTCTCTGACCACGGCACTACCGTCCTTTGACTATATCGTCGCGCATTCAATATATACGATGACCGATCGAATGACAACGAGCACTCACCGATGGAAGAACTGCATCCTGGAGCCCGAATAGGGCTGTGCATCGATTGCCGTATCTCTACAGATTGCATGCGCGCAGCAGGCGATGGTCTCCTTCCGGGCCGCGAGATGCGGTGTTCTCCCGACCCGACTACACTTGTCGCATGGATCGTCAGACGGGTGAGCGGCTCAGGGTCCACATCGCGCATTCCCCGCCCGACAGCGCACTCCGGGTTCTCGAGGATGCTCTCGACACGTCGATCGCTCTTACCTGTGGATCGGTAGAGGCATCCCAAGACACGGAGATTCTCGTCGCAGGCCGACCGTCCCGGGAACAGCTAATCGCCTGTCCCCATCTTCGAGCCCTCGTCATCCCCTACGCCGGGGTCCCGGCGGAGACGCGCGATCTTCTCCTCGCTGAGTTCCCGGAACTCGAGGTCTACAACCTCCATCACAACGCCGTCGCCGCCGCGGAGCTCGCCCTCTCTCTTCTCCTTGCGGCGGCGAAAACCCTCGTTCCGGTCGACCGAGCGTTCCGCCGACACGATTGGAGGAGCCGGTACGACGGCGAGCCGACGATCCTCCTAGACGGGAAGACGGCGATCGTCCTCGGCCTCGGGGCGATCGGGACGCGAATCGTCTCCGCTTGTCACGCGCTCGGAATGGAGGTCCACGCGATCCGGAGACATCCCGATCGACCCCATCCTCCGTACGTCATCGTCCATCCGCCCGATGGGCTAGCGGCCGTCCTCCCGCAGGCCGATGCCCTGATGATCTGCCTGCCCCTGACACCGGAGACGGGAGGGCTGATCGGCGAGGAGGAGCTCCGCCTGCTTCGCCCCTCGAGTCTCCTCGTGAACGTCGCCCGGGGCGCGATCATCGACGAAGCGGCACTCTACAAGGCGCTCGCCGAACGTCGGATCGCCGCCGCCGGAATCGACGTCTGGTACGAGTACCCGAAGACGCCGGAGGCTCGCGCCGAAACGCCTCCCTCCCGATTTCCATTCCACGAACTCGACAACGTCGTGATGAGTCCGCATCGTGGCGGAGCCTATCGGATGGAGGAGCTCGAGCGAAAGCGGATGACCGACCTTGCTGTCACGCTGAACGCGATCGCTCGGGACGAGCCAATCCCTCATCCGGTCGAGCTCCGCGCCGGCTACTGACGGATCCTCGGCTTCGGTTGAACCGATCGCCTCCCAATCGACCACGGATCAAAGAGCGGCGGATGTGACCACGCCGAACGGCGCCGAGAGGAGAATCGATGAGGTCTCACCGTGAGGAGTGATCCGCAGCTTCTCTCGCGAATCGCGAACGAAGATCGAGCGGCGTTTCACCTCCTCTTCGAGCGCCACAGCGAGCGGATCTATCGGTTCGCCCTCTCGATCACGCGGCGACCGCACCTCGCCGAGGAGGTTCTTCAGGAGACGATGATGGCCGTCTGGAAGGGAGCAAAGCGATTCAAGGAGCGATCGAAAGTGACAACGTGGATTCTCGGGATCGCCAAGAACCAAGCGTACAACCTCCTTCGGCGGGAGGCACGGGGCGAGCGATTGCCGGAGACGGAAGACCGGGTCTCCGATCCGGCCGGCGATGCGGAGCTGAGCGTCCAGATGGAGCGCGCCCTCGATGCACTCCCGGAGGCACAGCGGGAGGCTCTCCATCTCGTCTTCTACGAGTACCTCTCCGTGAAAGAGACGGCCGAACTCCTCGGCATCCCGGAGGGGACGGTCAAGTCCCGGATGTATCACGCGAGGCAGAACTTGGCAAAGGAGCTGGCATGATGACGTGCGAACGAGTCCGCGAGTGGCTCCCGTGGTACGTCACTGGGAGCATAGATTTCGAGATCGCCGCGCGGATCACCGCTCATCTTCGAGACTGCGACGCCTGTCGCACGGAGTTCGTCGAGATCGCCCAGCTTCGCCACCGGTTCTCCGCCGCCGTCGTGGAAGGATCGACGCCGAAGGCTCGCGTCTGGAAGCGGCTCCGCGCCGAGTCGCCTGACGCGAACGACGTCAGGATCGACCTCGGGTCGTTCCTGATCGGCCTCCGTCTCGGGATCGCTGCACGCGAACATCGTCCGAAGATCCACGGGGATCTTCGGATCTGCGGACGGAACGTTCGAATCATTGGGAAGAAGAAAGGAGCATGATGTTCGAACGACGGAAGGAGCGTGATGAGGAGCTCGATCTCGCCCGTGAGAACGCGCTTCGGGATCTCGAGCGCGAACGGGAGCGCCTAGAGCAGGAGCGGGCGGTCTTGGAAGCGAAGCGGGAGAAGCTGGAGCGGCTTCAAACAGAACTCGAGGCCCGCCAGGAGGGACTCGAAGAGGTCGAGGATCGGCTCGAGGATCTGGCCGATGAACTCGACGACCACGAGGAGGAGCTGGAGGACGCCGAGTCGGTCAAAGAACTCCTGAATATCGTCTCCCAAGGGATTCCTGGCGTCATGCGCGGGATCCAGGAGGCCGTCTACTCACCGGAGCAGTCGAAGCAGATGGCTCAGTCGATCGCCGAGTTCTACAAGACGCTCGTCGACGGTGGAATACCGGACCACCAAGCCCAGAGTTTAACGTACTCCCACATGTCGAACCTCCAGGCGACGATCCAGCGAACGGCCCACGTCAGGCTTCCGCACATCCCGCATCCGCCCGAGCCGCCGACGGCGGAGCCGAGGCCGAATCCGGATCCTCAACCCGACGCGTAGGGCGAGATCCGATCTACGGCGAGGAGATTGCGACGCCGCTGAAGACGGTGAATCGGCTGATCCGGTTCACCGTCTCCATCAGGAACCGAGTCAATTCAGTCGAGAAGGCCGCCACGTCCTGCGTTTCGACGATGGGGACGACGAACGCTGTAGCGAGGAGCTGTTGCTCGATCATCTCCGGTCCGATCGCCTGCACCATGTGCGAACCGTACTCCGCCTCGGAGAGCGGGCGGAGAAGGACCGCCCGATCCGTCTCCGGCAAGAGGATCACGTAGATCCCGGCGGTGTCGGTCGCCGCTCCCGGATATCCGATCAGCTCGTCGACACCGGTGATCAACCGCGGGAATGCTTGATCCGTGCTCCCGATCGATGAGATCGCTACGCACGAGAGGGCCAGCAGGCTCACGGACCACAACTTGACCGTCCGATTCATCTCTCCTCCTTCGAGCGTTGATCGCGCTCGTTTCGGTATCATCCTACGCAGTTCCCCATCGAGGCGAAACCGATGCCCACCGAGAGACGAAACGAGTCGGCCGACGTGCTCGAACGGATCCGAACCGCCTGCCGTACGGTCGCTGATCGCGCCGATCACGTCCGAATCCGCGCCGATCGGATCGAACCCTACGCGGAGTCGCTGCCAATCGACGGAGCAGGCCTTCCGCCGCTCGACGTCGATCGTCACTTCGTCGGCAACGACAGCGAGACCCTCGCCTACTTCGTCATCCTCGACACGATCAACTTCGGATCCGGCTACTTCCCGTACTTGACCAAACGACCCGGCATGTCGGGCTACTACACGATCGCCTCCCGTCTTGCCGATCGATTCCGCGAGGCCGGACCGCTCACAGCCGACGAGCTTCGCGCGCTCACGCCGAGGGCCTGCACGGAGATCTTCGAGCAAGACTTGTCTTCCTTCCCGATCCGCGAGCTGATGACTCTCTTCGCACAGGCTCTGAACCGGCTTGGAGCACACCTCGCGGAAAGATTCGAGGGCCGGTTCGAAAAACTGATCGGTGCGGCCGAAAACTCGGCGGCCCGCCTCGTCGAGACCCTCTCGGCGCAGCCGTTCTTCCGCGATGAGCCGCCGTACCGCGGCCTGAGCGTTCCTCTCTACAAACGCGCTCAGCTCCTCGCATCGGATCTCGACCTCGCCTTCGCCGGGGAAGGCCCGGGGAGATTCGACGATCTCGATCGGCTGACGATCTTTGCCGACAACCTCGTTCCGCACGTCCTGAGGGTCGACGGGCTCCTTGAGTACGCCGAACCGCTTATGGAGGCCATCGAGCAGGGCGAGTCGATCCGAGCCGGATCGGAAGAGGAGATCGAGATCCGCGCTTGCGCCGTCGACGCTGTCGAGCGGATCCGCGAGGCTCTGAGTGCCTCAGGGAGGTCCGTCACGTCTCGCGTCCTCGACCAGCTTCTCTGGCATCGGGGCCAGGCGGACGACTACAAGCGGCACCCACGGCACCGAACGCGAACCGTCTTCTACTGACCGTCGACCGGCGGTTCCTCCTCCGAATCGACCGTCGCTTGATCACGGAGACCATCGACGATCGCAGGGCCGATCCCATTGACGGCAGTCAGATCGTCGATCGTGTCGAACCGTCCGTGCGCCTCGCGATGGGCGACGATCCGACCGGCGAGGACCTCGCCGATGCCAGGAAGACGGACGAGCTCTTCGACCGACGCGGTGTTCAGATCGATCATCCGAGGATCGAGAAACGTCGGGAGGACAATGAGCACGTCCTCTACGACAATCGGCTCGCTCGTCCGGAGGGTCACCGGTCGTTCCCACGTAGCGTAGAGGATCGCGCCACTGGTGAGGAGTGCGATCGCGATCAGGAGGATCAAGCCGCGCTCCGGCGCGGAGAAGGCCCGCTCGTTCATCGGAAGATCTCGTTGATCCGCTCGATCCCTTCTTCCTCGCGCCGGAGTCGCATCGGTTCAGGGAGGCGTTCGTAGCGATGCCACCCGAACTTGTCGGAGAAGGCCTTCACGAAGAGTGCTCGGAGTCCCTCTCGGAGATTCGGATCGGAATCGAGAAGGTCTCGATGTCGCGTAGCCAGGCGTTCGAGATCCGGGACATACACGTCGTACGTCGCCGACCGTCGAAAGGCCTCGATCGCCGACTCGGGACTGTCGGAGATCGCCTCTACGCCCTGCTCGAACAGCTTCCGCCGCGACAGTTCGCCCTGCGCAGCGGTTCGCATCCGCTTCCCCTTCTCCCGATACACCCGCCCTTCTCGCGGTGGAATCGGAAGGATCGACCGTTCGCAGTCATCGTCATGATCCGGGAAGTCGGTCGGATTCGACCGAATGACGCCGTGCCAAGCGAGGCACCGCTCGCACGTCAAGTAGTTCACGTTCGTGTAGTACTGATATCGAGCCCGTCCGAACATACGCATCACCGTCGGCGTCAGTGTAAGCGACGTGCCTCGTCGGGCAAAGCCTTTGGCCAAGCGGCAGTCAACGACCTACAATCCGCTGCCACGAAAAGGGGGAATCGTTCATGCTTCGTACCGCGCTGTCGACGTTCGCTCTCATCTTCCTCGCCGAACTCGGCGACAAGACGCAGCTCGCCGTCGTCGCCCTTGCGAGTCAGACGGAGTCCCCACTCGGGGTCTTCCTCGGAGCGGCTTGCGCTCTCGTCGTTTCGGCGCTTGCTGCTGTTCTCCTCGGATGCAATCTCCCCCGACTCCTCCCCGAATCGGCGACCCGGATTACGCACTACGTCGCAGGGGGACTGTTCATCCTCGTCGGCGCCTGGACAATCTGGAAGGCCTAGTCACCCGCCCGATCGAGCCGAGATTCGAGACCGCGAAGATCCTCGATGAGCGAATGCTCCGTCATGTCGAGGTGAATCGGCGTGACCGAGACGAATCCCGCAGCGATCGCCGCGATGTCTGTGTCGGTCTCCTCCGGCGGGACGTCGGTCAGAGGATCGCCCGAGATCCAGTAGTAGTTCCGCCCCTGAGGATCCTTCCCGGTCACCAGGTAGTTGGAGTAGGCCTCGCCTCCGAGGCGCGTGATCTTCGCCTTCAACGCTCGCTCCGACGGGAGATACGGGACGTTGACATTCAGGACGTTCCCCTTCGGGAAGGTTCCCCCGCCGAGGAAGAAGGCCGCGAGCCGGGCGGAGAAGGCCGCCGCCGCCGAGTAGTCGGGAGACTCGGATCGGTCGCGGATCGTGTCGTACGAGACGGCGACCGCCGGCACGCCGGCTCGAACTCCTTCCATCGCCGCGGCAACAGTGCCGGAATACGACACATCTCGTCCTAGGTTCAGACCGTCGTTGATCCCGGTCACGATCAGGTCCGGTTTCTCGTCGAGAAGCCCGAGTAGGGCAAGAGATACGCAGTCCGACGGGGTGCCGTTCGTCACATGTCCGGCGCTCCCGTCGAGAAGGCGTACCTCATCGACGCGAAGCGGCTTGTGGAACGTTCTCGTTCGACTCGCAGCCGACCAGTTCCGCTCCGGTGCGAAGACCTCCACCCGCCCGACTTCCGCCAGCGCCTGCCGCAGCGCAAGCAGCCCGGGGGCATTCACCCCATCATCATTCGTCACCAGGATGACTCGCTCTCCCACGATCCCTCCTTTGCTCATCCTCTCCATCGCGCTCCTCACCGATCCGATAGAAGAGGAGTCGATTGTCTCCGTAGCGCCGCGCGTCGACGAGGCTCAGCACGCCGTAGGTCTCGCCGGCCTCCTCCGTTTGATGGATCTCCCCGACAACGACCGGATCGTCGCTCAGCAGCCGTCCGTCGCCGAGCCCTTCGAGCGTCGCCGGGACGAGCCCACGGTAGTACGGCGGCCCGATGAAAACCACATCGTAACGACGCCCCCGTCGGCCGAGCTCTTCGACCTGTCGAAGAGCATCTCCCTCGATGACCTCCCCGACTTCGAGGAGATCGAAGTCATCGAGATTCCGACGGGTGATCGCGCAGGCCGCTGCGGAGGCGTCGACGAAGGTGCATGTCCGCGCCCCTCGAGAGAGCGCCTCCAGCCCGACGCTTCCCGTCCCCGCATACAGGTCGAGGAAGGTGGCGTCCGGCACGATCTCCGAGAGAATGTTGAACAGCGCACTCCGAACGAAGTCGCGCATCGGGCGGATGCCGCTCTCCTCCCAATCGACGAGCCTTCTCCCCCGATGGCTCCCCCCGATGATCCGCATGTCCTTGCACCTCTCGAACTCCGTAGCTAAGATGGCAACGCGCTTTGACGCTCGACCGTTCCGACAAGAATAGTGGAGGGGGAACCGCCATTCAAACGGAAACGTTTGCCGATCTGAAAGCCATCGCGTTCGACCTCGACAACACGCTTTGCCACTACACGTTCTCTGTCGAAGAGGTCTTCGCGGAGGCGCTCCGACGTGCTGCGATCGCGCCGGGTTGCCTCGGAGAGCTGAGCGAAGCCGCAGCGCGGTACGCAGAGCTGTGGAGCGAGGTTCAAACACTCTATGCATCGACGGAGAGGATCCGGCTGCACATTCTCGAGCGGCTCCTCGATGAGCGTGGGGTGGCCGATCCGTCGACGGCCGCGCGTCTCTCCGACGCGTACGGGATCGTCCGCGAGGAGACCGGCGTTCGCCCGTTCGACGGAGCCTTCGACCTGCTGTCCGACTTGAAGACGCGATACAGGCTCGGTCTCCTGACCAACGGCCCATCGGACATCCAATGGGAGAAGATCCATGCCCTCGGGCTCGGCGACGCATTCGATGCCATCGTCGTTGCCGGAGACCTCGGCATCTACAAGCCGGACGGCCGCGTCTTCGAGATCCTCCTCGAACGGCTCGCGACGCGCGAGTCCGAGTCACTCTTCGTCGGAGACAACCATGCGATGGATATCGTCGGTGCGCACCGGGTCGGGATGCGAACAGCATGGGTCCGGCAAAACGGCGCCGAACCGTCGGAACCGATCGCTCCCGACCTCGAGATCTTCGACGTCAACGAGCTTCGGGGAGTCCTCCTGTGAGCCGGACGTCCGCACTGTGGGGCATCGGACTGATCCTTCTGGTCTTCGCCGCGCCAGCGCTCGCTCAGACGATCGATCTCCCTCGCGCCGTGCCTCCGTTCAATCAGGCGTACACCGATGGGGCGGATGCGTGGGGGAATTGCCCTCTCGGGACGGGAGGTTGTCCGGATCAGATCTGCACCACCGGCTGCCTGACGACCGCGTTCGCTTCCGTCCTCGCCTACTACGGCGTCGAGGTCCCCGTCTCGTCCGAGCACTCGTGCACCGGACGAGCCCGAAGCGGGATGGATCCGGGCATCCTCAACGACTGGCTCCGTGAACACAGAGCGTACGGGCACTGCGCACAGGATCCGTTCGGCGACTGCTGCCTCGTCTGGGAGCGTCTCCCGGACGGTGTCGAGCTGACGTTTCACGTAAATCGGAGCGATGTCGGACTGAATCCGGTCGCGTCGGTCGTGATCGACCATGCCCTCCGCCAGGGACGACCGATCATCGCCGGCGTCCACTGGGGTGCCACTTGCCACGGAGGGACCGGCCAGACCGAGGACTGCCACTGGGTGATCCTGACCGGGAAGGTCGGCGAGACCTATTCGATCATCGATCCGTTCAATGCGGACTCCACGAGCCCGTACGGGATCCGGACGACCCTCGAAGCCGGCGTCCACGGGGCGTACATCATCGATCGGTTCGTCATCGTCGAGTACGACGGGCCGGGAGTGCCCAGCCGAACCGAGAGCTCGGCCTCTGGGCAACAGGATCGGACGGCCGATCGCCAGGGTTCCTCAGCGCTCGTCCTTCTGGCTGCCCTCGGACTCGTCGCGGCGCTCATCCTCCTCGTAACGGTTGGGAGTGGCGCCTCGAGCGGTCCTTAGATCAGGTCGAGGATCAGGACGCTCAGCCCGACACAGCAGCAATAGACGGCGAAGACCCAGAGGCGGGCGCGTCGGACAACCGCCAAGAGCGCGCGAATCCCGAGGATCCCGACGACAAGCGCAACGAGCGTTCCGATGAGAATCCCCCACCAATCGCCGCTCCATCCGCCGTCGGCCGCCACACTCCAGAGGTTGAGCAGTCCGGCGCCGATCAGCGCTGGGATCGACAGGAGGAACGAGAACCGCGCCGCCCGCTCCGGATCGACCCTTCGTGCGATCCCGGCAGTGATCGTCACGCCGCTCCTCGAAACGCCGGGCACGAGGGCGAGCATCTGGGCAAGCCCTACGATGAGCGAGTCGACAAACCGAAGTTGCCGACGCTTCGCATATCGATGCAGCCGGCCGGCTGCGGCGAGAGCGAACGCCGTGAACAGCAGCCCGGCGCCGACGATCGTCAACGAGGAGAAGACCGTGTCGGCGACGGCTTGGAAGAGGAGTCCGCCGACAACGATCGGGATGGTTCCGGCGATGAGGAATCCGATCTCCTTCCGACGCTCGATCGACCCACGTCGGGAGAACGCGCGCGCTAGCTCGGCGACATCCGATCGGAAGACCCAGAGGACCGCACCGAGCGTCCCCAGATGGAGAAACGTCTCGAGAAGGACGCCGGGTGGGTCGAGGGCGACCAAGCGCTCGGCGATCACGAGATGCCCCGAACTCGACACCGGAAGGAATTCGGTCAACCCTTGAATCAGACCGAGAAGCGCGTAGCGGATCATCGACGCGGCGCCTCTCGCCCGGCCTTCTGAGGTCCGACCCGTAGGGAGAGCGCCCCGAGATGGCACGACTCGACGCATTCGCCGCACTTGATGCAGTTGTGGTTGTCGTGCTCGGTGTGAGGTTCGAGCCCCATCGGACAGGATCTCGTACAGGTGCCGCAGCCAGCGCACCGATCGGGCGACAATCGAAGATGCAGGAAACTCACGCGGTTGAACAGCGACAGGATCGCCCCCATCGGACAGAGATACCGGCACCAGAACCGGGCGATCAGGATCATCCCGCCGATCGTTCCCGCGAGGGTTCCCATGTGGACCAGGAACGGGCGGTTCACCTTCGCCACACCGAGGAACAGGTAGGGGATCGACGCCTCGATCGACGCCGCGGGACAAAGCTTGCAGAACATCGTGTCGGCAAACGCCCAAGCGGCGATCAGCGTTCCGATCAGAATCGCGAACTTCGAGTAGGAGATCGAATCTCGGATCCTCACCTTCCGGAACGCCAGGAGGTCGTTCAGCGTCCCGAACGGGCAGAACCAGCCGCAGAAGCCCCTCCCTGCGATCAACCCGTACGCGGCGATCGCGCCGAGCCAGAAGAACGGGATCGTCCCGAAGACGATCAGATTCTGGATGAGCCCGATCGGACAGACCGTCACCGCTAGCGGGCACGCGTAGCAGTGCAAGCCGGGGAAGATCAGATGCGTCATCCCGATTCCGGTGATCCCGAACAGTCCGAAGAGGAGACCGGCTCCCTGCGCAAATCGTCGCCGATGCCCGAGCTTCATGAGTCCCCTCCGAGCAGATCGATCAGCCGCGCCTCGAGGCCCTCCGCTCCGAAGAGGATCTTCCCGGTGTCGACGCGAAGGATCGCCGGCACGACCGTCCTGCCGGTTCGGACGACACCGCTCGCCTCGGCCAGCTCAGGCTCCACATCGACATCGACGAACCGGAACCCGATCCGGCTGTTGTGGCTGGCAGCCGCCTCGACCATCGCTTCGGCATACGGGCACGCGTGACACCAGACAGCATAGAAGACGAGGAGTTCGATCTCCTCGTCGATCGTCTCGAGCGCTGCGATCCCTGCAGGCGTCCACTCGGGCTCGCCGTGCTGCGCCTCCTCGATCCCGACACACGAGGTGCAGAGGACGGCGCCGATCCCCTGCGCCTGCTCATGCTGGTTCAGCACGACGCCGTAGGCGAGTCCTCCAAGGACGAAGAGACACAGAACCGCGTAGAGCGGCCACCTTACGGAGGCCATCCGGCGGAGCACGATCGCAGCCGCAAGGAAGGCGAACCCGAACCCGAGTGCGCCGAGACGAATCCAAAACGGATACGCCGACTCGACCGGGAGGACCTCCGGAATCTCGACTGGGATCTCCGAGGGCGGCGTCACCGTCAGCGTCAGCGGGATCTCTTCAGCGAACTGGAAGCAGAGGTCGCCGATGCAGTAGGCGTAGAGGACTTCAATCACGTGCGACGCAATCCCGAGCGGGAGTCCCTCATCGGCCGAGAGGCGGAGGACAACCGTCCCAGAATCGAATGGCGGCAGGGCCTCGATCGTCTCCGGCTCAGGCGAGACCTCGATCCCTTCGATCGCCAGGATCGGCTCGATGTCGTCGCCCTGGTAGACGGAACCGTTCTCGATCCGCAGAATCGCGACCGCCGTGCCACCCTGAGGGATCGAGAGATTCGCGTTGTCGAGCGAGAACGTGAGGATCGGCTCTTGCCCGGCACCCCCGATAGCGATGGCGAGAGCGCTCACGAACGCGAGAACGAACGCCCTACGGATCCTCCGATTCACCCGGATCGTCCTCCTCGGCGGAGACGAGCACCGCGACGGCCGCCATCAGATCCGGACCGCGCAGGCCGCGCCCGCGGATGATCCCGTCCCGATCGATGACGTACGTCATCGGGATTCCGTCGATTCGATAGACCGTGTTGATCGGCCCGTCGGGACCGTCGTAGATCTGCTGGTAGTCGATGCTGTGCTCGGCGAGCGCTGTCATGAATTCCGCGAAGCTCCGATCGAGGTTGATCCCGAGGACGACCACGCCGTCCTCGGCGAATCCCTCGGCGATCGCCTCGAGCGTTGGAAGTTCCGCGATGCACGGCGAGCACCAACCGGCCCAGAAGTCGAGCACGATGATGCTCCCCCGTAGGTCCGCGGTCGAGATCGCCTCGCCGGCAACGTCCTCGGCCTCAAACTCTGGCGCGGGGAATCCGACGAGCAGCGGGTACTTCGGCGGGACGTCTTCGTCGGTCTCCTCGATTCGAATCTTCGACCCTTCCGGTGCGACGCCCGTCACCCGGTAGACGACACCGCCCAGGTTGAACGGCGCGTCGAGCGGGAAGCGCTCGTGCGAGTCGCTCGACGCGAGCAGTTCCCCGTCCTCGTCGGCGTCGATCAACAAGACACCCCCCTCGAGGCGGTCGTAGCGCCCGTCGGTGTCCTCGTCGATGACGACCAGATCGTACGAGACGCCGCCGAGCTCGATCGTCCCTTCGCGGTACGTGTCCCGGCAGTAGGTGAGAACCGTCGGCGTCAGCGGACTCCACATCACGAACAGCCGATATGGCGCGGTCGTCCCGTCCTCGTACGCCAGCTCCAACGGAACGCTCGTCAGCAGGTTCCCGTCAGCGAGAACGCGCTCCCATTCGAACGATGCGAATTCCCCCGAGCGATCGGCATCGATGAAGAGGACGGTGCCACCCTCGGTCCGATCGACCATCACCGGATGTCGATCGGACGCCAAACGGATCGTGCCGTAGAGCGGTTCGCCTTCGGCCTCGGGCCACTCGATCCCTTCGATCGGTTCGGTCTCGAGTTTGATCCCGCGAATGAAACACGCGCCGGTCAACGCGATGATCCCTTCCGCGTACGTCAGATCCGCCTCTTGCGCGACAACTCCCGCAGCCAGGAGTCCGAAGAGTGCTACGCAGACGAGCCCGAAGCGCATCAGCCGGCCTTCCCCTCGGCGAACCCGAGGAGCCGTTCGGCGACAAGGTCCGGTCCGATCGGACTGAGGATGTCGAACAGCCCTGGCCCCGCCTTCCGTCCGGTCACCGCGATCCGACAGGCGAGGGCAATATCTTTCAGCTTCGCCCCCCGCGCGGCGAGTCCGTCGCGGATCGCCGTCTCGATCCGATCCGGCGTGAACGGTTCGACGTCGGGCAAGATCTCGGCGAGCCCGCCGAGCAGCTCCGCCTGCGCGTCGGTGATCTCGATCTCATCTTGTGCCACGAGCGGGACGGGGAAGAGCATCTCCATCGCCCACCCGAGGTCCCCCAATGTGTGCGAACGATCGCGGAGGAGGTCGGCGCCGGTCTTCAATCGATCGAGATCGGCTTCCCCCCACATCTCCTCGGAGACGTTTCCCCGAGTCAGGACGTGCGGCTCGACGAGATCGACGAGCCGGTCGAGATCGGCCCGCTTCAGATGCTGCTGGTTCAGCCATCGGAGCTTCGCCTCTTCGAAAACCGCTGCAGACTTGTTGATCCCCTCAAGCGTGAAGAGCTCCGTCAGCTCGTCGCGAGAGAAGACCTCGTCATCTCCGTGCGACCAGCCGAGCCGAACAATGAAGTTGACGAGCGCCTCCGGGAGATAGCCACGGTCTCGATACTCGAGGACCGCCGTGTCTCCGTGGCGTTTCGACAGCCTCGATCGATCTTCGCCAAGAATCAACGGCACGTGAAGGAACCGCGGAACCGGTCGGTCCAATCCTCGGTAGAGGAGAATCTGCTTCGGTGTGTTGTTCAGGTGCTCGTCGCCGCGAATGATGTGCGTAATCCCCATGTCGGCGTCATCGACAACGACGACGAAGTTGTAGAGGAAGCTTCCGTCGGATCGCCGGATGGCGAAGTCCTTCAATTGATCGTTCGGGTAGGAGACATCGCCGAGCAACTCATCACCGACCACGGTCTGTCCCTCGGTCGGAACACGGAACCACCACGCGCCTTCGTGCTCGTAGGCAAGGCCCTTGGACATGAGCAACTCGGCCGCCTCGAGGTGCGCGTCGGTGCGATCCGTCTGCCGGTAGTACTCGTCCCAGTCGATGCCGAGCCAAGTCAGAGAAGCGAGAATCTCATCGATCGACGCATCGGTCGATCGTTCCTTGTCGGTGTCCTCGATCCGTAGGATGAACGTGCCGCCGGTGTGCCGTGCGTACAGCCAGTTGAACAGCGCGGTACGGGCTCCGCCGACGTGGAGGTAGCCGGTCGGGCTCGGTGCGAAACGGACTCGGACCATCTTCCCCTCACTTTCCCCGTGGTCGAAGATTGTACCCGATCGGATTGCGCCGTCGGAGCGCCCGTCCTCGCAAGCGACTCGTCCCCACCGTCGGATCGTTCCACGAAGGTCCCCAGAAAGAGGCCAAGGGAGAGGGATCGCTTGGATCCCTCTCCCCGGAGGGCTGGTATCGGGGGTGCGAGATTGGAACTCGCGATTGTTCTACAACCCTATCGGAGCTTTGTGTCGGATTCGTGAAGAGTCGATGATGATCCTGCGAGCAGCGACGGGCAGCGGACACGGAGGACAAAGACCTCGACCTGGTTGAATCCGAGACGCCAGCGACTCGGAAGCACCTCGTAGTGCTCTTCCTCAAGTTCCACTTGTGCCAGAAGCCGCCTCAGACGACTGTGGGAGAACCCCGGATGGATGTCGCCGGTCCGCCGACCGCGAATCCACGCACTCCAGCGGTACGCTTCGAAACGAAGGCGAGAGAACCTCACGATGTCGATCATGGAAAGGATGCCGCCTGGCTTGCAGACGCGCGCCATTTCCTTCATTGCGGCATCGACGCGGCGAACCTCGTGGAGAACGCCCTTGGCGAAAACGACGTCAAACCTACCACTCTCATACGGGATATCGAGCAGACTCCCCAGCTCGACCATGATGCCACCCGAAGGCTTCGATCCGAGCTCCTCAAGGGCAGCCTCAACACGCCCAGGATCGTTGTCGATCCCAGCGACGGAACCACCGGAACCGACGTGCTTCGCAATCGCCCGAAGCTCGCTGAGATCCCGGAAGCCGACGTCGAGAACGTGATCTCCTTTCCCGATCCCGGCCATCCGGAATCTGTCCTGCAGTTCGGACTCACTCTGGTTGCTCGACATAGATCGATTCTACAGGCAGAGCAGATTGCTCTGCCGCGGGAAGGTCGAGGTCTCGAAACTCGCTCCGTCTTTCGGTGTTCATCTTCTCAGTGAACTTGCCAACGGATCGATTGCCGGCTATCAGTGATTCAGTACAACCGAGCCATTTCGGTTTGCAGGGGGCGAAGATGAAGACACTATCAAGGCGTGCGTCGGCCTACGTAGGGTTGATCCTCGGATTCGCGGTGCTGGTCGGTCTGTCGACGACCTCACTCGCTGCAGGCCCGATCGTCGTTCAACGATCGCCGGCACTCGGCGAGGAACTCCGGATCGACTCGCCGATCGTAATCGTCTTCGATCGGGCGATGGATCGGACCGCTGTTGAAGCATCCTTCTCGATCGAACCGCATGTTTCCGGGCGTTTCGAGTGGCCCGACGATCGAACCCTCCGATTCGTCCCGGCCGAGGAATGGGAACGCGAAACCGAGTACTCGGTCTCGATCTCCACGGAGGCGGCAAGCGAAGCCGGCGAGCCGCTCGCCGCGCCCTTCGCCTTCGAGTTCCGGACGGTCGGGTATCTCCGGGTGACTCAATCCCTCCCGATCGATGGATCGGTCGGGGTCGCCGCCGACAGCACGGTCTTCGTGATGTTCAATCGCCCCGTCGTCCCATTGATCGCCCTCTCCGATCCGAGCTCCGCTGACCTCCCGATCCCCCTCGATTTCGCGCCTGCCATCGCCGGGACGGGCGAGTGGCTGAACACCTCGGTCTATCTGTTCACCCCAGAGGCACCGCTGCGGGGTGGGACGACCTACATCGCAACGGTCCCCGCCGGCCTCGTCGACACCACCGGCGGGATCGTCGATGAAGCGGTCACGTGGCGATTCACAACCGAGCGGCCGAAGGTCATCCGGGTCTCCCCCGCATCGGGCGCCGAACTCGTCCGGATCGACACCGAGATCCGCCTGACGTTCAACATGCCGGTTGACCTCGACTCCGCGTTGGAACGCTTCCGCCTGCGAACAAGCGGCCTCCTCGGCGGACTGTTCGCCGAACTCGTCGACGCAGAGCTGTCGGTCGACGGGAACGCTCTTGTCTTCACTCCCGCGGAACCGCTCGACTTCGATCGCTCCTACACGATCTCTCTCGCGGCCGGCGTGACCGGGGCCGAGGGAGGCCTCGGGTCGGAGGAGCCGACCGAGTCGCGATTCCGGACCGTTCCCCTCCCGCGGATCCTCGGGACGGATCCGGGAGACGGGGAGACCGGCGTCTACCCCTACACGTCGTTCCTCATCCGATTCAACGCGCCGATCGACGAGGAGACCATTCTGGAGAACCTGATCGTCGAGCCGGCACCCGACCCCGACGATCTCTCCGGCTACTTCCGGAGTTGGGACAACACGTACGTCCTTCGATTCGGCTCGGAGCCGAGCCGCGACTACACGATCCGGATCGGTCCGAGCATCGCCGACCCGTACGGAAACGTCACCGGTCAGTCGCTGACCGTCCGCTTCCAGACAGGGCCGCTCGATCCGACCGTCTGGCTTCACGTGCCAGGCTGGATCGGCACGTTCAGCACCTACGAGCCGGCACGGCTGTTCGTCGCACACCGGAACGTCGATTCGGTCACCCTGACCCTGACGCAAATCTCGATCGATGAGTACTTCGAGACGCTCGACGACTGGTATCGCTACACCCCGCCGAGTGACGGCCGGATCCGTCGCTGGTCGGTCGACGTCGCGTCCCCGCTGAATGACGTCGACTACACGCCGGTCGATCTCCTTCCGGAGGCCGGCCCGATCGAGCCGGGGATCTACATCGTCGAGCTGAGCGCCAAGGGGGTCGAGTGGAATCGATGGCAGCACCGCCACGTGCTCGTCGCCAGCCCCGTCAACCTTGCGCTGAAGTCGGCCGAGGACGAGACGCTCGTCTGGGCGACCGACCTGAACACCGGGGAGCCGGTCCCGGGCCTGATCCTCCGCACCTACAACGCCGACGGCGAATCGATCGACGTCACGATCACCGACCGCGACGGTCTCGCCTCGTTCCGAGGGACCGGGGAAGCCGACTGGCGAGGGCTGACCTTCGCCAGCAGTGCCCCGTTCTCGATGGGGAGCACGGAGTGGGACGACGGGATCTCGACGTGGGAGTTCGGCCTCACGCGAAGCCGGCCCGGAGCGTGGCGTCTCTTCCTCGATACCGATCGTCCGATCTATCGTCCGGCTCAGTCGGTCCACTTCAAGGGGATCCTCCGCGGCGAGGACGACGCGAGCTACTCGCTTCCACCGGATGCGGTCGTCCGGATTGCGATCCGAGACGCCACGTGGAACCTGATCCACGAGTCAACGGCGAATCTCGACGCGTTCGGCACGTTCTCCGCCGACCTCGAGCTCGGCGAGGACGCCACGCTCGGCGCCTATCGAATCGAGGTCTCGTTCGAGGACGCGTTCTTCAGCGAGACGTTCACCGTCGCCGCCTATCGTCCGCCGGAGTTCGAGGTGATCGTCACGCCCGAATCCGGTGAGATCGCCTCCGGCGAGGCGATCGACGTCGCGATCGGCCTCGAGTACTTCTTCGGTGGACCGGTCGCAGACGTCCCGGTCGAGTGGCGCGTCTTCTCGTCCGAGCATCGATTCTCCGCACCGCAGCTCGGCCGCTACACGTTCACCGACGAGGACGACCCGTGGATCTGTTGGTCGTGCTGGTGGCGGACGCCGGAGCCGCCGTCCCCGATCCTCGAGGGGAGCGGTCGATCCGACCGACACGGGATGCTCTTCGTCCGGCTGCCGGAGGATATCGGCGCGCTCCATCTCGACGATCCCCAAGCGTGGGCAGGGAGCCGCGCACTGACCGTCGAGGCGACCGCCATCGGAAACGACGGGCAGACCCTCTCCGGCCGCGGGACGCTGATCGTCCATGCCGGCGACTTCTATGTCGGCCTCGCAACGCCACGCGCGATCGCTCGGGCCGGCGACCCGGTCGACGTCGATGCGATCACCGTCGATTGGTCCGGTATGCGAATCCCCGATCGCCCACTCGATTACACCGTCTATCGCCGCGAATGGTCGAACGTCTTCGTCGAGGACGAGGCCGGAGGCGGCGAGTGGACGTGGACGACGACCGACACCGAAGTCGACGCCGGGACCCTCCGGACCGATGCCAGCGGAGAGGGCGCATTCTCGTTCGTCCCGCCGAGCGGAGGGACGTACAAGGTCCTCGTTACCGGCATGGATGGAGCTGGTCGGGCCGTCCGATCGAGCCTGTTCGTCTGGGCGAGCGGCGCGGAGACCGTGTCGTGGCGCCGGAGCAACGACGATCGGATCACGCTGATCAGCGACAAGGTCGAGTATCGCGTCGGCGAGACGGCCGACATCCTCATCCCTAGCCCCTATCCGGGCGAGCAGTGGGCGCTGATCACGGTCGAGCGCGCCGGGCTTCTCTCCCGCGAGGTCGTCCGGCTCGAGTCGAACAGCTCGGTCTACCGACTCCCGATCGTCGAGGAGCACATCCCGAACGTCTACGTCTCCGTCGTTCTCGTTCGCGGGCGGGAAGCGGCACTCGCCGCCCTCGACGGCTCTCCGCCGGTCGCGGAGACGAAGGTCGGGTACATCGAACTCGCCGTCTCGCGGGCGCCGAAGCTCCTGCGCGTCAGCCTGACGCCTTCCGACCTGCACCCGCAGCCGAGTGAATCGATCGCTTATGACGTTCTTGTCACAGACGATGCCGGCCACCCGGTCCGCGCCTCCCTGGCCTTCGACCTCGTCGACAAGGCGGTTCTCTCGCTTCTACCGAGGACCCCGAACGCCATCGTCGACGCTTTCTACGGTCGTCGCGGCGTCGGCGTCACAACGGCGAGCGGCCTGACCATCTCGATCAACCGCCTCGTCGTCGAGCAGCTTGAGGAGATCGAGGGTGTCGCCGTGGAGAAGTACGATCTCGATGATGCGACGACCGGGACGGCCGTTCCGATGGCCGCCCCGGGAGAAGCGCTCGAGGAGGCCGGTGTTGCCCGAACCGCAAGCGAACAGTTCCCGGCCGGGATCGAGCTTCGGGAGGACTTCGAGGACACCGCCTACTGGTCGGCTCACGTGAACACCGATGCGGACGGCCGGGCAACGATCGAGATCGACCTCCCGGACAACCTGACGACGTGGGTCGCCCGCGGCGTCGGTGTGACCGGAGACACGGAAGTCGGAGAGGCAATCGGCGACCTCCTCGTCACCAAGCCGCTCCTCGTCCGCCCGGTGACGCCAAGGTTCTTCGTCGTCGGAGATCGCGTCCGCCTGGCGGCGAACGTCAGCAACCAGACGACTGAGGACCGGACCGTCGAGGTGACGCTCGGGCAGACCGGCCTCGCCCTCGAATCCGATGCAACGCAGACGATCAATGTCCCGGCCAGCGGTGAAGCGACCGTGATCTGGTGGTCGACCGTCCTCGACGTTCCGACGGTCGACCTCGCTTTCGCCGCCATCTCCGACGAACTCTCCGACGCCGCGCGACCGCGGCTGACGACCGGCCCAGACGGGACGCTCCTCGTCTATCGTTACACCTCGCCGGAGACGGTCGGAACAGCCGGCCAGCTAAGCGAAGCCGGAAGCCGGACCGAGATCGTCGTCCTCCCTCCAAACGTCGAGGTCGAGCGGAGCGAGCTCCTCCTTCGTCTGGAGACGTCGCTCGCCGCGGCGATGCAGGAGAGCCTCGACTACCTCGAGCACTTCGAGTATGAGTGCACCGAGCAGGTCGTCAGCCGGTTCTTGCCCAACATCCTGACCTTCCGCGTCATCGATCGTCTTGGGATCGAGAACCCCGAGCTGGAGGAGCGCCTGCCACGCCTCGTCGCCGAAGGTCTCGAGAAGCTCTACGAACGGCAGAACGGCGATGGCGGTTGGGGATGGTGGATCTCGGATCGATCGAGCCCGTACCTGGCCGCGTACGTGACGTTCGCAATGACGCACGCGGTGAACGCCGGCTACGAGGTGAACCGAGACGCCCTCGTCCGCGGGCTCGACTTCCTCGAACGGAGCCTCGTTCCCGGCAGCGAACTCGCTTCGTACATCACCGGAAATCGCCAGGCGTGGATCCTCCACGTCCTCGCCGAGGCCGGGCGGGAGCGGACAGTCGCGAAGTACATTGACGACCTCTTCGAGGAGCGTGCCGTGCTGAGCCACTACGCCGCGGCCTTCCTCGCGATGACCTTCGACCGTCTCGGATCGTCGGACGGAGCGATCGACACCCTCGTTTCCGACCTGTACAGCGAGGCGATCGTCAGCGCGACCGGCGTCCATTGGGAGGAGGCCGACTACGATTGGTGGGCGATGAACACCGACACCCGGTCGACAGCGGTCATCCTCGACGCCCTCGTCCGCCTCGATCCGACGCAGGTGCTCCTCCCGAACGTCGTCCGATGGCTGATGATCGCCCGAAAGGACGGAATCTGGGAGACGACGCAGGAGACGGCATGGGCGCTGATCGCCCTGACCGATTGGATGGAGGCGACCGGCGAGCTCGAGGGCACCTATGACTACCGCGCCGCATTGAACGGGGGCGAGCTGACGGCCGGAACGGCGTCCGCCGAAACGCATCTCGCCCCAACGGAGATCGCGATCCCGGCCGACGGGCTCGATCCGCTCACCGGGAACCGCCTGACGATCGCGCGCGGCAACGGCGCCGGAACCCTCTACTACACCGCTCACCTGAAGGTCCGCCTGCCCGTCGAGGAGGTCGAGCCCCTCCATCGCGGAATCATCGTTCAACGGCAGTATGTCCCGGCCGATTGCCCGCTCGATGAGACCTGCGCCGAGCTGACCGAAGTCGAGGTCGGGAAGACGATCCAGGTCCGGCTGACGATCATCGCGCCACATGACCTGTACTACGTCGTCGTTGAGGATCCCTTTCCCGCCGGATGCGAGGCGATCGACACGACGCTCACAACGACGAGCCTCGCGGATCTCGAGCCGGGCCTCTATCGGGAATCGGAGCGAGGCGGCTGGCCGTGGTTCTACGCCTGGTGGTGGCGCTGGTATACGCGGAGCGAACTCCGCGACGAGAAGCTCGCCCTGTTCGCAGACTATCTACCGGCAGGGACGTACACGTATCAGTACACCCTACGTGCGACGATCCCCGGCGAATACCGCGTCCTGCCGACCTCGGCGCACGAGTTCTACTTCCCGGAGGTCTTCGGGCGTTCGGACGGGAGGATCTTCACGGTACTCGAAGCGGAGTAACCCTCCGGGCCACGATTCTTGAGACCGAGACGAAGGCGCTCCTAGCGACCGCGAACGGCAGACCTCATAGCCGTGCCCAATCCGAAAGGACAGGTGAGGGTAGCATACGTCGCGTGAGTGCGATCCGTGGACAGCTTCATCGTCCACGAAGCATTTGAACCGCCCGCCCGTTGTCGGAGCAGGAGAAGACGACCACGCCGGTGCTCCCCTCCTCGGATACGGTCGCGTGCAGATCGATCAGCGAGATCTCCTTCCGCGCCAGTGCTTCACTGATCCGTCCGAGGAAGCCCGGATGATGCGGAAGCTCGATCACGACGACGTCCCGCTCCTCGACGTCGAACCCGGCCTCCTTCAAGGCATCCCGCGCATAGGACTGCGAGTTGGCGAGAAGGCGGACGACCGCGATGTCGGCCGGCGCGTCGACGGCGATCGATAGGAGGTTGATGCCCATGTCGCCGAGGAGTCGGCTGATGTCGGCCAACAGGCCGGTCCGATTCTCGGTCGTCAGAACGATCTCGCGGCGAAGCTGAGCGTCCAACACGCGGATTCCTCCTCGATCGCCTCCAGGGACGGTCCGTCTCCGACCATACCCGTCGTTGCGAAGACCCTTCGCCAGCGGATGACTCGATGGGGTGGGACATTTGGCCCTCCGCTGTCGGCGGATGAACCGGATCACCCACCGGTCAGACCAATGTCATCTCCGAACCGAAGTCGGGTCCCCTCCTTGAGGCGGCACAAACCCTATCCTGATGTCAAATGCAGGCGTGTCGGAGGGGATTCAGGAGGGCGGCGGCCGTCGCCGTGCTCATCGGTGTCTGTTCGCTGGTGGCTTCCGGTGTGGAGGTCTCCGTCCTGTCGACGGAGAAGGAAGAAGCCCCCGGCGCGTTCGTCACACACGTCTTCGCCGTGCGGAACGACACGCCGACCGTCGACACGTATTCCCTCACGTTCGACGCCCCGCCCGAGTGGGGGATCCTCGGCGCCCCGAACTCAATCGCCGTTGAGGCGGGCAGCGAGGAGACGCTCTTCGTCACCCTGACGATCCCCCCGAGCGCGGTCGCCGGCGCCTACGACATCGGGCTGACCGCAACATCCGAAGGGAATCCGGCGATTACCGCCACGGCCATCGCCCGAGTGATCGTCGCGTCGACCCGCGAACTCGAGGTCCTATCCCCCCCAGGGCTCGCCGTCGCGCCGGGCGCGCATGCCGAATACGAGTTCATCCTGATCAACCGCGGCAACTCACAGGACTCCTACACGATTGAAGTGACCTCCTCCAAGGGACTCCCGATCACGCTCTCCCAGACGGATGCCGACTTGGCCCCTCAAGAGCGGATCGCGATCGGTGTTCGGCTCGACGTCCCGATCGATACCGTGCCCGGCCGAGACGTCCTGACCCTCGTGGTCGCGTCGTCTCTGTACGTCGAGGTTGAAGCCGACGGGGTCGCCTTCACCACGATCCTCCCGCCCGGCCCCGAGGCGGTCGGGCGCGCGCTGATGGAGATCCTGCCGGCGCGGATCCGCCTGTCGATCGACAAGAACGTCTTCACCGGATCGTTCTCAAGTCGGTTGACGTTCTCGGTCTCCGGGCAGATCAAAGGAGGTTTTTTCTCGTCGAACCTGAGCCTGAACGACCCGCTCGGGTCGGATCCGGCCGAGATCGGATCGTTCTCGATCCTCTACCGACGGACTCCGACGACGTATTCGATCGGAAACGTTTCGCAGCGCGTCACCGATCTGATCCGACTCTCCTGCCTCGGCGGTTCGGTCGTCGTCGACGAGGACCTGTTCAACCTCGCGTTCATCGGGGGCGGCCGAGACGAGGAGACGCGGTTCGCCGGGCGACTCATCCTCGGACCGGATGAGGTGAACCTCGGGATCGCCTACCTCGGGATCCGCGATCCCCAGCCGTCGTATCAGGCGATCTGGAGCGCGCTCGCCAGTGCCGAGCCGTTCGAAGACTGGACGATCCAGATCGAGGGTGCCCTCGGGATCGACGAGGTCTTCACCAGTCGCGCCGTCTACTTCAACACCGAGATCAACACCTCGGGGTTCTTCTTCAGCGGGACCGTCTTCTCCGTCGGGACACGGTTCCCCGGATCGTACGAGGACTCGGCCGGGATCGAGACTTCGTATCGGCTCCGGCTGTCGGCCCTGTCGCTGAGCATGTCTCTTCAACACGTCTGGGACAACGTCATCGGTGACCCGTTTGCCACGACGCTGATCCGAGACGACCTCGGAATCAACCTCCGGACAACACCCCTCGAAGACGGGCCGACGCTGAGCACGACAATCGAGTTCATCTGGGATCGATACCCGGACCTCGACACGAAGAGCGAGATCGACACGCTCGTCTCCGTCAGCATCACCGAGACCGATGGGGTCTTCCCGTACGCGTTCTCCGGAAAGATCGTCGACCAGATCGACTACGTCCTCGACACCCACGTCCGCCGATCGACCTTCAGTCAGGGGGCCGGCCTCTCGGTCGATTCGTTCTATCTGTTCCTCCGTCTGACACAGGAGAAGCAGGTCGATCTGATCCAGGATCTCGTCCTCTCGTCTACCTCCGACGTCAACCTCCGATTCCGTCCGGAGGGGGCCCTCCACGAGGCGTCGATCGCCTTCGGGAACACGCTCGACGAGTTTGACCTGTCCGCGTCTCTCTACATTCGGTTCGTCGAGAATCTCGACATCGTCTTCGACGGGAGCATCTCGTGGGATCGCCACGATGCCGATTCGATCTCGTTCGGCTGGGGCGTCAGCCTGAACGCGAACGTCGACATTCCGATCCCGTTCTTCGTCACCAAGGGCCAGATCGAGGGACGCGTGTTCATCGATCGGAACGGAGACGGAAGCTACGGTGCCGAGGACGTGCCGCTCAGCGGGGTCATCGTCGCCGCCGACGGAGGTGAAGCCTCGACGAACGCCGATGGACTCTTCCGATTCACACCGTTCTATCCCGGCTCGTACACGCTGACCGCCGGTCAACTTCCGAGCGGCGCGGCGTCCGCTGATCCCTTCGAGGTCGATCTCGATACGGGTGAAACGGTCTGGATCGACATCCCGCTTCGACCGGTGATCGTCGTCGCCGGGCGACTGTTCGAGGACGAGGACCAGGACGGGGTGCAAGATCCGGAAGAGGGCGGCTTCGCGCAGGTCCGCGCCCTTCTTTCCAACGAGACAGGAATCGTCGCCGACGCGTACACGGACCCGGCGGGCGGATACGTTTTCGACGACGTCCTGCCGGGCCTCTACACGATCGGATTCGACGCGACGACCCTTCCCGATCGCTTCGCCTTCACGACACCCGAAACAGAGACGATCGACGCGTCCATCGACGCACCGCTCGCGGTCCTCTCCGGCGGGTACATCCGGCCGCGCGACGTGATCGTCACCTTCCAGCCGCCGACGGCCGACTTCGAGTTCTCTCCGACAACGCCGCGCGTCAGCGAGACGATCGCGTTCGACGGGACGTTCTCCTTCGACTTCGACGGCCAGATCGTCGAGTACGCGTGGGACTTCGACGGTGACGGAAACGTCGACGCGGCCGAGGCGGTCGCAGAGCACGCCTACCCGGAACCGGGCGTCTACGAGGTCTCGCTGACTGTCGTCGACAATCTCGGCAACGCCGACACGCTCACCCTCTCGATCGAGGTGGGTGGGGAAGCCGCTCCACCTCCAACGCAGCCGGTTTCGATCTCGACGTTCCAGCCACCGATCGCCGACTTCTCGTTCATGCCCGCCTCCCCGATCGCCGGCGAGGCGGTCCAGTTCGACGGGACCCTCTCCGCCGACTTCGACGGCGAGATCGACACCTACACCTGGGATTTCGACGGCGACGGAGCGCCCGATGCCTCCGGGCCGATCGCGACCCATACGTTCACCGTGCCGGGGACCTACACCGTCGCGCTGACGGTGATCGACGATGCGGGCAACACCGACACCGCCATGACCTCGATCGTGATCGGCGGGGAGAGCGAGTCCGGCACCGGCGGCGAGCCGTCGGACAATCTCCCGGTCGCCGCGCTCCAGTGGTCGCCGACGGAGCCGGTTGCCGGCGAGCCGATCCTGTTCAACGGCACGTCGTCGATCGACCCGGACGGTCAGATCGTCGCGTTCGCGTGGGATTTCGACGGCGACGGAGAAGCCGATTCCTCGGCCCCGCTCGCCGAGCGGACGTTCCCCGTCGCAGGCAGCTACAACGTCTCGCTGACCGTCACCGATGACGACGGGAACACGAACACGATCACCGCTGCGATCCCGGTCGCCGCGCCGCCGATCGTCGAGACGCCGGTCACCACATCGTTCCAACCTCCGGTCGCCGACTTCGCCTACATGCCGGCCTCGCCGAACCCGGGCGACCCCATCCTGTTCAACGGGACGTTCTCGACCGACTTCGACGGCGTGATCGTCTCGTTCGCGTGGGATTTCGACGGTGACGGCACGATCGACTCGACCGACGCGATCGCCGAGCACGTCTTCACCACAGCCGGAACCTACCCGGTTTCGCTGACCGTCACCGACGACGGAGGGAGCACCGATACCCTGACGATCTCGGTCGAGGTTGAGTAGCCCCACCCCCTTCCCCGCAGAAGCTGCACGAATCGCTCAAGTGCCTGATCCAATCTAGCTTTCTTGACACTTCGTCGATTCCTCCGGTAACATGGTCCAGCTCGACGGGAGAGACAGTCCAACAGCCGATCTCGTCGGGAATTGCTCTACGGGGAGGGTGGGAATGCTCGCAACTCTGATCACTGCCGGCGTTGCTTTCGTCTTCTACCTTCTGCTGACATTCGGCAGCGGAACGGTAGGAGTCTGGAGCATCGAAGAACTGATCACCGGTGCCGTCCTGTCCCTCGTTGCCGGGCTGGTTGCCGGTCGTGTCGCGGTACGGCGTGAAGGTGGCGAGAGAGGGCATCCACTACGGATGCTCAATCCCCTACGGATACTCCTATTCCTGGTGTATCTCGTAGGGCCTTTTCTTTTTGCCATGGCCAAGGCGAATCTCGACGTCGCCTACCGCGTCATCACCGGGAAGATCCGCCCGGGAATCGTCCGACTCACTCCCGGCTTGAGCACCGACTTCGGAGTCACGCTACTCGCGAATTCGATCACGCTCACGCCTGGGACGTTGTCGGTCGATGTCGACGAGGAGAACAGGGACTTGTACGTGCACTGGATCAACGTCACCGATCCGGAGCCGTCCACCAAGGCGGTCTGTGGATCGTTCCCGGACTGGGCAAGGAGGATCGCGGAATGATCATCGACCCGATCACCTTCTTCATCGTCGCGGCGTGCCTCGTGTTCTTCGCGCTGTTCTCCATGGCGCGAATCGGACTCGGTCCGACAGCTGGGGACCGAGTCGTCGGACTCGACACCCTGAACACGCTGGTCGTCTCCGCGATGGTCGTCCTCGGAGCAGCGTTCGATCAGGTGATCTTCATCGACGTGGCGATCATCTACGCGTTGCTCTCGTTCGTCGGAACGTTGTACATCGCCCGGTACTTGGAGAGGGGGCTCTGATGCACATCTTCTTGTACGTCCTGTTCGGTATCGGGGTGGCCTTCAACGGGCTGGGTGCACTGGCCCTCATCCGGTTTCCCGACGTCTACACGAGACTGCATGGGGCGACCAAGTGCACGACCTTCGGCTCGATCTTCACCGCGGTCGCGGTCATCGTCTACGGGTTCGCCCGTGGGGGTACGACGTATCAGACGTTGGCCATTCACGCGATCATCGCACTGCTCGCCCTGCTCATCACCAACCCGACCGGCTCCCACGCCATCGCGCGGGCGTCGTATCGGAGCGGGATCAAGCCGAAGGGGGCTGTGGTGGACAAACTGGAGGATCGATCATGATCGTGCAGAGCATTCTTCATGTCATCGTCCTCGTGTTGATCGTGATCGGCGGCGCGCTTGCGGTCTGGTTCAAGGATCTCATCTCGTCGGTGCTGGCCCTCGCCTCCGCAAGTCTGTTGGTGGCGCTTGAGTTCTACATGCTCCAGGCCCCCGACGTCGCGATCGCCGAGGCCGGAATCGGTGCGGCGCTCACCACGGCGATCTACGTCATCGCCGTCCGGCGGACGAGGCGAAAGGAGGAGGAATGAAAAAGGCCGTCATTCTAGTTGCGTTCCTGTTTGTCGGCGCGTTCCTCCTGCTCGCGGCGACGTCGATGCGTCCGTTCGGAGAACCTGCGTTCGCCGATATGGACGACTACTTCATCGCCAACACGCAGGTTGAGGTCGCCGCCAACAACGCCGTGACCGCCGTCGTCTTCGACTACCGAGGCTTCGACACGCTCGGCGAGGCGACCGTCCTGTTCGCCGCTGTTGTCAGCGTCTTGGCGCTGTTTAGGAAGCTACGGGAGGACGAGACATGAACAGCGGAATGTCACTGATCGTCCGGACGGTCACCCGACTCGTCTACGGGCTCGCTCTCGTCTTCGGCTTCTACGTGATCATGCACGGTCACCTGACCCCGGGCGGAGGATTCCAGGGCGGAGCCGTCGTCGCGAGCGCGTTCGCGCTCCTTCTCGTCGCGTTCGGCGCCGCGGGAATCAAGGGACGGTTGAACCACCATCTGCTCCAGACGCTGGAGGAGATCGGTGCCCTCGCGTTCCTCGCGCTCGGCTTCGTCGGAATCGGCACCGCGTTCTTCTACAACCTGCTCGCCAACTCGGGCTCGCTGTTCGGCGGTCCGGTACCACTCGGGCCGAACGCTGGCGTCTTCAACGCCGGTGGAACGCTCCCGTTGATGAACTGGGCGGTCGGGTTGAAGGTGATGACCGGGATCGCGGCCATCGTCATCGCGATGCTCATCGGAGCTCGAAAGGAGGAGACCGAATGAACATAGGTAACCTCCCATTCGTCGTTGCGGCGCTGCTCGTCGCGTTCGGCATCTACACGTTCTTGTTCAAGCGCAACTTGATCAAGCTCGTCATCGGGGTCTCGCTCGTCGAAACGGGCGTCAACCTGTTCTTGGTGACCCTCGGATACCGAACGGCCGGGATCGCGCCGATCTACACGTTCGCCCCGGAGGCGGAACGGATGGTCCTGCCGACGCCCCAGGCGTTGACGCTCACCAGTATCGTCATCGGCCTGGCGACAACGGCGCTGCTCCTTTCGTTTGCGGTCTTCATTCACCGCCACTACGGGACGCTCGACGTTCGCAAGGTAAAGGAGCTCCGAGGATGACCGCACTGACGAATCACGCACCCGTGCTCCTGATCGCCATCCCGCTTCTCGGAGCGTTCGCCGTTCCGCTGATCGGGAAACTCGGTCGGCAGGCACGGAACACGTTTGTCGGGTTGATCGCGCTGATCACCGCGGCCTTCGCCGGCCTCCTCGCTGCGCACATCTTCGGGCAAGCCGGCGCGCCGAGCCTCTACGTCCTCGGCGGACACCAGGGCTTCGGCATCCCGCTCCCCTCGGGGCTGAGCGTTCCGATTCGGATCATCCTCGAGGTCGACGGGATGGGCGCGTTCATGGCGCTGATCACCGCGCTGATCATGCTGACCGGCGCGTTCTTCAGCTTCTCGTATTGGAAGGAGCGATCCGGAGGGACGCTCTTCTACTCCCTGCTGATGCTCTTGACCGCGGGGATCTTCGGGATGGAGTTGACCGGAGACATGTTCAACTTCTTCGTCTTCCTGGAGATCACATCGATCGCCGCGTGCGGCTTGATCGGCTTCCGCGTCTGGCTGAAGACGTCGCAGGAGGCGGGCTTCAAGGTGATGGCGCTCTACACGCTGTCCGGCCTGTTCGTCCTCCTCGCCGTCGGGCTCCTCTACGGACAGTACGGCGGGTTGAACATCGCCTACCTGGCGAGCGCGCTGACCGGGAGCACGATCGACATCGTTGCCCTCGGCCTGCTGCTGACCGGTCTGGCACTGAAGGCCGGCGCGGTCCCACTTCACATGTGGGCGCCTGACGCGTACGGCGAGGCGCCGGCTCCGATGTCGGCCGTCCTCGTCGCCAACAGCCAGGCGAGCCTCTACGGGCTGTTCAGGATCCTGTTCACCCTGTTCGGGCTGACGATCTCCGTCGGCGCGCTCGGGTGGATTCTGATCGTTCTCGCGCTGCTGACGATCTTCGTCGGTGTGACGATGGCGCTGATCCAGAACGACATCAAGCGGCTGATCGCCTACAGCGCCGTCTCTCAGATCGGATACATGCTCCTCGGCGTCGGCGTCGGACTCGCCGTCAGCGCCGCCAAGCCGGACTTCGGCTTCGTCGCGATGCAGGGCGGGATCTTCCACATGCTGAACGACGCCGCATGTATCGGCCTGTTGTTCTTCGTCAGCGGAGTGATCATCCGCGCGACGGGAACGCGGGATCTGAACAGGATGGGCGGATTGGCTCACTCGATGAAGTGGACGAGCGTGCTGTTCATCATCGGCGCGTTCGCCCTCGCCGGGGTCCCACCGTTCAACGGGTTCGCCTCGAAGTTCCTGATCTACGAGGCATCGTTCAAGCTGAGCCCGTTCCTCGCGGTGATCGCCATCCTCTCGAGCATCCTATTGCTTGCGGTGTTCGTGAAGGTCTTCCAGGCGGCGTTCCTCGGAGCGAAGCAAGAGGGGATCGGCGGCGAGGTGCCGATGGGAATGATGGTGCCGATGGTGGCGCTGGCCCTCGTGGTCATCGTCTTCGGGCTCTTCCCCGGCTTCTTCGTCGACAAGATCGTCACACCGGCGGCCAACGCACTCTGGTACGGGCGTGACGCGTACATCGGCCTCGTACTGGGAGGAGGATAGCCATGAACGGAATCTCATCTGGTTTCGGCGCGTGGAATCCGATCGCCTGGGCACTCCTGTTCATCGGCATCCTGGTGGTCGGCTTCTTCGTCCGCTCTCGCGGCAACGCGGGATACAAGCGCGGGACCGGACAGACGAAGGTCTTCCTTTCCGGTAACGAAGAACCGGACGCCTCCGCGGCGCTCCACGTCCGCGGACGCCACCTCTACTGGGGAATGGTCGAGGGCCTGTCCGGCTACTACCGTCGGGTGAAGGAACTCCATACCGGGGTCCTGAGCGACTACGCAGCCTGGTTCGTCGGCGTGCTCGCCGTGGTCTTCGTGATTCTGGTACTGGTTAGGTGAGTGATATGGCACTTCCACGATCATTCAAGAAAGCGTTGTGGGTCTTTCACGTGGCAACGGGATCCTGCAACGGTTGCGACATCGAGATCATCGCCGCGCTGACGCCGCGCTACGACGCGGAACGGTTCGGGATCATGCTGACGGGCACCCCGCGACACGCGGACGTCCTGCTGGTCACCGGGCCGGTCACCAAGCCGATGCTCCCGCGACTGAAGCGGATCTACGACCAGACGCCGGATCCGAAGGCGGTGATCGTCGTCGGAGGCTGCGGTTGCACCGGCGGCGTCTTCTACGAGTCGTACAACGTCGTCGGTCCGGTCGACGAGGTGATCCCCGTCGACATCTACGTCCCCGGTTGCCCATGTCGGCCCGAGGCGATCATCGACGGTGTCGTCAAGGCGGTCACCAAACTCGAGACATTGGAGAAAGCGGGGGTGAGCGGATGAATCCAGAACAGATCCTCTCCTCCTTCCGAGAAGCATTGGGAGAGAAGGTCCTCGAGGACCGAACGATCGAGCGATCCGTCGGCGTCCTGAAGTCGAAACCGGTCTACGACATCTGGCTCGTCGTCGGCCGTGACGACTTCCACGACGTGGTCGCTCACCTGTGCGCGAAGTTCGACCCGCACCTATCGGTCATCTCGGGCGAAGAAATCGGCAACGATGTGGCGCTCAACTACCACTTCTCCACCGGGTGGGGCGAGCACTACGGCGAGGCGACGTTCACGATTCGGACGCTCGTCCCGATCGACGACCGTCGCCTTCCTTCGATCTGCGATCTCCTTCCCGGAGCGCAGACCTCCGAGCGGGAGAAGCGGGAGTTCTTCGGCCTCGAGATCGAAGGCATCCCGGACGATCGAAACATCTTCCTCCCGGAAGGCTCAACGCTGCACCCGTGGAGCAAGGAGGACGACGGCGGCACGTCGAAGGAGCTGAAGCGACTGGTGAAGTGGGAGGCGCGCGATGAATAACCAATCGATCAAGCTTGAGGTCGGCGGGAGCACCGCGTGCTACACCGTACCGGTCGGGCCGGTCCATCCGGCGCTGAAGGAACCGATCCGGTTCCACTTCGATCTCGACGGCGAGCAGATCGTCGGGGTCGACATCAAGCCCGGATTCGCCCATCGCGGAATCGAGTACATGGGGATGCGGCGGAACCTGATTCAGACGCTGTATCTCTCCGAACGGATCTGCGGGATCTGTTCGATCTCGCACCCACTGGCGTTCACCCAGGCGGTGGAGAACGCCGCAGGGATCGCGGTTCCTCCGCGGGCGCAGTACATCCGCACGATCATCGGGGAGCTCGAACGAATCCACTCGCACATCCTCTGGGCCGGTGTCGGGGCGCACGAACTCGGGTTCGACACGCTCCTTCACCTCACCTGGAACGTCCGCGAGAAGTGCATGGACCTCCTCGAAGAGCTGACCGGGAACCGCGTCGACTACGCGATCCCGATCTTCGGCGGCGTACGCCGGGACATCCCGGCCGAGAAGGCGCCGCTCGCGGTCGAGGCGCTCGGCTACTACAAGGGCCTCCTCGATCAGCTCGTCGATACGTTCCTTCACGACAAGTCGATCGAGATGCGAACGCGCGGCATCGGCGCGTTGACCTACGACCAGGCGGTTGAGCTTTGCGCCGTCGGGCCGGTCACGCGTGCTGCCGGTGTCCCGAAGGACGTCCGGCAGGACATGCCGTACCTCGCGTACGCCGATATGGACATCAAGGCGATCACACCGCGGGATCTCGGTGTCGAGCCGACGGGAGACGTTTACGACAACATCATCGTCCGTCTCCTCGAGGTCGCGCAGTCGATCGAGATCATCGAGTTCTGTCTCGAGAACCTGCCCGAGGGCGAGATCACCTCGATCCCGAAGGTCCCGGCGCTCCTCGCCGCGTTGAAGAACGCGGAAGGAGAAGGGATCGGCCGGCACGAGGCGCCGCGTGGAGAGGTGATCCACTACGTGCGACTCGTCGAGGGTCAGGACGAGATGGCCGCCTGGAAGGTGAAGGCGCCGACCTACTCGAACCTGATGTCGTGGGTCCCGAAGTTCCTGGGCGACGAAGTGGCCGACATCCCGATCATCGCGGCGTCGATCGACCCGTGCATGTGCTGCATGGATCGCGTGCACATCGCCGACGAGACCGGAACGACCTCCGAGAAGACCAAAGCGGAACTCGTCCGGCTGTCGCGCGAGAAGACAAGGAGGATCTGCGGATGAGCGTAACCATCGCACAGGCCGTTTGGCAGGGGCTTGTGATCCTCTTCGGGGGCACGCTCCTCGGGATGTTCTACAAGGGCCTCGATCGGAAGCTCGCGGCGCAGATGCAGGGCCGGATCGGTCCGCCGCTCCGGCAGCCGTTCTTCGATGTCGTCAAGCTGATGGTCAAGGAGAACGTCGTTCCGGACCACGCCGTCGGGTGGCTGTACAACCTGATGCCGCTCGTCTCGCTCGCTTCGGTCGCGACGCTCCTCTTCTACCTCCCGCTCGGCGGGTACACCCCGCTCCTCGGAGGGTACGGAGACCTGATCCTGATCCTCTATCTCCTCGCTGTCCCGTCGTTGGCGATGGTCGTCGGCGGATTCGCCGCCGGCTCGCCGTTCGCCACCGTCGGTGCGCAGCGTGAGATGGTGATGATGATGGCCTACGAGTTCCCGCTCGCGATCACGTTCCTGTCGATCGCGTGGCGCCTCTCGGCCATCCTCCCCGGTCAGCCGGTCTTCTCGCTGACGGTCCTCGCCGCCAACCCGCTGTGGGGACTCGTCGGGCCGATCGGGTTCATCGGGCTGCTGCTGTTGTTCTTCGCGCTACTGATCGTCACCCCGGCCGAGCTGGCGAAGATCCCGTTCGACATCCCGGAGGCGGAGACGGAAATCGCCGGAGGAATCCTGGCAGAGTACTCGGGCCGGAACCTGGCGATGTTCTATCTCGGCGACGCGATCAAGATGGTCGTGATGTCGTCGCTGATGGTCGCCCTGTTCTTCCCGTACGGACTGGCGAACGTGTTCAACGTCGCGGGCGTCTGGGGCGGAGTGATCGACGTCGCCTTCTTCTTGGTGAAGGTGTTCGCCGTGATCTTCGTCGCCGTGATCGCCGTACGTGTCGGGTTCGCCCGGTTGAAGATCGGCCAGGTCACCCGCATGTTCTGGCTCCCGGTCACCGGAGTTGCCCTTCTCGGGATGCTCCTGTTGACGCTCGACCGCTTCGTCTAGGAGGCCACCGTGATCTTCGGAACGCTATTGAAGCAACTGATCAGCAGACCGGCGACCAACCCATTCCCGGTGAAGTACATGCCGAAATCGGTCACCGGCGTGCTGAAGAAGGTCGCCGCCGGCCAGGCAGCGATCCATCCGCCGGTCCCGACACCGAAGGACCTCCGCGGGAAGATCGCCTACGACCGAGAGACGTGCATCGGCTGCGGTCTTTGTGAGAAGGTCTGCCCGGCGCGCGTCATCGAGCTCTACAAGCCGGAAGGCGAAGAGAAGAACAAGATCCGCATGTACGTCGCCCGCTGCACCTTCTGCGCACAGTGCGTCGACGCCTGTCCGGTCAATGCGCTGGCAACAACGGAGGAGTTCCTCCTCGCCAGTCCCGATCGGTTCGCGGAGAGTTTGGTAGTGGAATAGCTAGTCGCCGAAGGCGGGCCTTCGGCGAGAGAGAAGCAACTGATGGGCGGGCGCCAATCGGCGCCCGCTCTCTCATGTGATACTCAGGCAAAGGGCGGATGGGAATCAAGCGGGAATGGCTATCCGGAACAGCCGAGCGAGGCCCTGCATCCTGATTTCCCAGAAGCTCGGGTACGAGGAAGCCCCCAGGTATAATGGCAAGTATGAGAGGGTTCGTCGAGACTCCAGACTATCTTGTTGACTTGATGGTCAATCGATTGTTCCATGATCGCCGGCCATCAGCCTCGGATACGCTGCTCGATCCAGGATGTGGTACAGGTGCCTTCATTCTTGGGGTTCTCCGCTGGTGCGACAGGGAGGGAGTACATCCACCCGAGATCCACGGAGTCGACCTCGACCCTGAGAAGCTCGCAGCCGCCAAGACCTTAATCAACGGACACGGAGCTGTCCATCTCATCGAGCGAGACTTCCTTCTGGCTTCGGAGAGCAGGTACGAGTACGTGATAGGGAACCCCCCATACGTCTCAATCTCACACCTGTCCGAGAATGAGAAGCGCTCTTATCGCTCCGCCTACCGAACCGCAAGAGGCCGCTTCGATCTCTACTTCCTGTTCTTTGAGGAAGCGATTCGTCAGCTAAAGCCTAGTGGGCGAATGGTATTCGTCACGCCGGAGAAGTACCTGTATGTGGAGTCTGCTAGAGAACTCAGGAAGCTTCTGGCGTCGCTTGACGTCGAGGAGATCGAGCTAGTCTCTGAGGATGCCTTCGCGGGCCGTGTCACGTACCCAGCAGTCACATCGCTAGTGAAGCGCCCGACCTCGCGGCAAACGAGGTTCTCGAATCGAACCGGCGAACTGAGAGAACTGCGCTTCTTGACAAACGGCAATCCTCTCCTTCATCAGATGAACGGAGGAGGGGAGGAGCAGAAAGATGCTCCGAGGCTTGATGAGGTTTGCCTGAGAATCAGTGCTGGTGTGGCGACCGGTGCCGACTCGATCTTCGTCAAGTCGTCCGCCTCTTTGGATCGGAGCCTCCGTCTCGATGCATACCCTACCGTCTCCGGCCGTCAGCTCTCAAACGCTGGTGAGGAGCTCCGAACATCTGACGTCTTGCTCACCCCTTATGATCAAACCGGCAGTCTGCGGCCGCTCGAGGAGCTTGGCGCGCTTGGAGAGTACCTATCACAAGAGGAAGTACGAGCTCGCCTTCTGTTACGGAGCTGCGTCAAGCGCAAGCCCTGGTATGCATTCCACGAGACTCCGCCAATGAGAGACATCCTACAGCCGAAGATTCTTTGCAAGGACATCAGCCCAGCACCTCGCTTCTGGCTGGACACGCAGGGATCCATTGTTCCCAGGCACACCGTGTACTACTTGGTGCCGAAGCCGGGTGTCGACATCCATCAGCTCGCCGAGCATCTCAGCAGCGAGGAGTCGTGCGAGTGGCTGGCGCGCAACTGCCAGCGAGCGGCAAATGGGTTCGTGAGACTGCAGAGCAGTGTGTTGAAACGAATGCCTATTTCCGATGAGCTAGTACGGCAAGCAGCTGAGCTCGATCTGTGGCGGGTCCGGGATCCTTCCTCTACCCCCTATGAGCAAAGTAACTCCGCTGTTCTGATTGGAGTGATATGAGCAAGACACCATTCGATGCCGTGATGGACGCAATCGGCAAGTCTGGCTATCACAACCATCGACGCCCGCTTCACTCGGATATCGTCAGCAAGGGATTACTTGATGACCTTCTCCAACGGTGCGAGACCTTGGCCCATGACTACTCCCAAGGTCTCGTCAAGCACTGGCTGAATGTGAACGCCCCTGGAGGACGTGGAAGACGCCTCGACCTCTTCATCGGCGAACCTGACCCATCTACCGGAGGTCCATCCTTGACAGGCCTCCGAATCGGAGTCGAGAACAAGTCGGTCATGACTGCGCATCGCAATCGGACATCGCGCTTCGATGATTTGCGAGAGACACTCGATGCAGTTCTTCGAGTCCGTCAAGAAGCAGTCATGGCTGCCACAGTTCTCATAGGTGTGGCTGACAGAGTCCTGAACGTGCCTGATCGCATCAAGCCGCGGCGGAAGAATGACTTCGAGGCTGCTGTGCTTCCGAGACTGTCAAGTGGTGACCAATCACTCTGGACCGAGTTCGACTACGCCGTAAGCGCCAATCGACCGACCGACGCGAATCGCACCTTCACTCAGTTCCGCGAGTTGCCAACTCGGAGCCCGGGCCTAACTCACATGTATGGGTACGACTATGTTGCTCTCATCCCCGTCCATGTAGACAACGTCGCTCCGCCGAGCGTCGCCCGGAAGAACCACCTGGGAGTCAATGTCGATGCCGAGTACGAGTCGATGCTCGACACACTCTGCCGTGCATACAGTGCCCGCTGGCACACCTAGGTCCCGTTCCAGAACTCTGTAGCTAAGCTAGAGGCCTTGACAGCTTGAGGGATGGGGATTCAGCTCTCCCCGTAACTGCATCCTTCCGGGTGCTCTGCGACCTCTGCGTTCTAGCTTGTCTAGTTCCCTGACAATCTCCACAAACGACCGCTTCCCGACCTGGATGAGGACGGGCGGGTCGAACGGGACGTCGAGATCCTGGCAGTCGATCTTTTCCACGTTGCCCCTCACACCCGCCCTGCCCGATCGGAAGCAGGGACTAGGACCGGGCTGGCTTCTCATCTGATGGTGATTTCGGCAACCATCGATCCGATGTTGTTCACGTCATGGTCGTTGCAGCCGAGATAGAGAATGCCGGTTTCCTCGATCTGCTGCACAACCCCTGCCCCTACGAGGAACACGTGATCCCCCACCTTCCCAATCAGTGCGCCGAGGTGTGCAGTGGGCAACGGCACCAACGTCATTGTGTACTCATAGTCCCAATGGTGTCGTTCCGTGATCTCGCGATCATTGATGTAGCCATTCGGGCCAGTGAGCGGCCAGATGCCGGGTTGATCATCCCAGATCGACCACGTTCCCGCGGCGGTGATGGCGACGATCTGCCCTTTGCTCAGCTCGATACCCGTGCTTGTCCACCCGTTCGCATCGACAACTGCCGTGACCGCTGTGAGACGCGAATCGCTGCTCTCATGAGGCAAGGCCAAGAGCTTCATCGCATCGGTGAGCTCGCCCACACGTCGTTCGAGAATCCCGACGGCGGTTCTGAGACTGATGGCCTCACTTGTTGAGGAACTGAGCATGCTCTCAATCTCATGCTCATGGGCTGCATCGATGCTCGTTGTGATGATCGAGGCGGTGAAGGCACTGACTAAGAGGCCGAAGATGACAATTCCAGCTCGGGTCGGGATTGGCATCCCCCCCTTCAGCAGCAAGGGTTTTCCATCCGGGCCTTCGCGCACGCACTGGAAGTAGCTTCCGAGAAACGCCAAGGCGAATACGATCGCCTGATACGCGTATGCCATACGGCCTCCTTTGAAAGCGCTCTCCTGACAGTGTGGCAGACGTTCTGCTCGGCAAGGAACTACACAGGTTAGCTGTCAGCGGCTCTCAGGTGCAAGCCACATCAACTTGAGGCGACGTGGGCCATCTAAACAGAGCTGGCAGGTCGATCAGACTCGCTGTGCTAGATCAGCTCGGCGAACGACCGCTTGCCGACTTGAACGAGGACGGGCGGATCGAACGGGATGTCGAGGTCCTGGGAGTCGATCTTCGCTTCGTTGACCTTCACGCCGCCCTGCTGGATGAGGCGCTTCGCTTCGCCGCGGCTTCCAACGAGCCCCGAAGCTTGCAGCAGATCGATGATCCAGATCGAGCCGTCGCTTTCTACACAAGAAGGCAAAGATTCGGCATGAACCGAAGTGAACCTTGCCTTGTAGTGATCCTCTCGCTGTCTCCCCTGGCTCCATGCAATCAACACTGTTGATTTGTCGTGTCGGATACCGATAGATTAGGGTAGTCCTGATTTGCATTGAGCCAATCTGGAAGAGGGCATCTCGCGTGCGAGGAGGCAGCATGAAGAGGGAGTGGTACACCGCGGGCGACCTCGCGGCAATCGTGGTCATCACGATTCTAGCACTGGGAGTAGGGTATGTATGCTTCGCTCTGCTGTACTCGTACGCAGAAGGCGTCTTCGAAGGCGTCCAGGTTGGCGGAGCATTGGCTGGCACGTTGGCGGCCCTGTCTCTTCTTGGGTCGCTCTACATGCAATTTCGGAAGTCGAGTATCGTGGTAAGGGATCTGAGAATTCGTAACCAGGAGCTCATGAACAAGATCCTTCGCGGCTCTCCGGCTCCTCCAAACTACGATGCGGTTGTCTCGGAGAGAAATCGGCTCGTCCTTGCAAAGCCTGTGGGTTGGGTCTCAAGGGGAGGAACGCTCTTCGACTTCGGGATCCCTGCCGACAAGCTCCGCAAAGGCGACAGGTTCCCAGGCCGGCTGAGGGTCACATACTTACCCACGGAATCAGAGGCCGTTTCCACGCCGCGAGATCGATTCTACAATAGAATCGAAGCCAACTTCCGCTCACTTCAGGAAGCCGAAGTCGTTTCCGATCTCTTCTGTGAGCGCTTCCACCTTGGGAACCCAGAGGAGAGAGTCCCGAGCCTGAAAGTCGGCTACAAGGCATACGCCGTGACATACAAGCGAACGAGACCTGCGACACAACGCGAAGAACTGATCTGGAGACTTCTCAGCAACGATGAACGGGCCATCATCTCACGAACAATCTCCAAGGCCAACGGAGCTCTGCTGGACAAGGGCGAGACGGATACTGTCGCGCTCTCTCAGGAAGAACAAGTCGTGACTGCAGAGACAACCAACAGCGTTGACAGCAGCCTCCCCGGACGAACCGAAGGCGAGGAAGGCCCCGCTGATGCGCCAGCAGTCACCACCGTCGCAGAGGAAGGCAACCTAGGTTGCTTCGCGTCATCGAAGAAGGATGTCTCGAAGGGTGAGTCAGGCTATGTGCTTGCGTGGCGTGAGCTGGGCGTACGCAAGGTCGTCATGCAGGTTTCCTTCTGCGAAGTCTGGAGCTACAACGAGGAATTGGAGAAGGTCTTCTCTTTCCAGATCGCCGACGACATTCGTGACTTCCCAGCATCGAGTGAAGTATTCAACATCGTTCTCGAATCTGTCCGCTTCCTCCCCAAGATCGCCCACTAGCCGCCCCTCGGACAAGCATTGCCCCACATCCGGAGGGTCGGCCTTGTCTTCCAGGGAATCGGGAAACTCCTTCCATTTGGGGGGCTAGGGCAAGAAGCACTTCGAGGAGCGCTGCTCTCGTTACCCCTCCGCGCTTTGTGCGTTGAGGCTCGTGCAGTTCCTAGACGAGTTCGGCAAACGATCGCTTGCCAACCTGGATGAGGACTGGCGGGTTGAACGGGACGTCGAGGTCTTGGGAGTCGATCTTCTCCTCGTTGACCTTCACGCCGCCTTGCTGGATGAGGCGCTTCGCTTCGCCGCGGCTGCCGACGAGCCCCGAAGCTTGCAGCAGATCGATGATCCAGATCGAGCCGTCGTCTTTGAGAAGCGAGCGGTCGAGTTCGACCTGCGGGATCTCCGACGGACGCTCGTGCTGGATGTGGATCCGGTCAAACTCACGCTCTGCGGCTTCCGCTGCATTGGGGCTGTGATACATGCCGATGATCTCGCGCGCCAGGCGCCGCTTCGCGTTGCGTGGCGATCCCTCGATCTCGCTCTTCAGCCCGTCATCGAGCGGCACGTCGGTCAGCCTATCGAAGTACTGGGCGATCAGCGTATCCGGAATCGAGAGGAGCTTTCCGTACATCTCGTTCGGCAGCTCGACGATCCCGACGTAGTTGCCGGTGGTCTGGCTCATCGCTCGCTCGCCATCGAGACCAATCAGGAGCGGGACGGTCATCACGACCTGCGGCGCCTGTCCATACTCGCGCTGGATGTCGCGCCCGACGAGAAGGTTGAATAGCTGGTCGGAGCCACCGAGCTCGACGTCGGCCTCGATCGCGACCGAGTCGTATGCCTGCGCCAGCGGGTAGAGGAACTCGAGGACGCTGATCGGCTCGCCGGCGGCGTAGCGCTTGGCGAAGTCATCCCGTTCGAGCATCCGGGCGACGGTGTACTTCGCCGAGAGATGGATGACGCCAGCGAAGTCGAGCTCCCCGAGCCACTCGGAGTTGTATCGGAACTCGGTCCGATCCGGATCGAGGATCTTGAACGCCTGTTCGCGGTAGGTCTCCATGTTCCGCTCGATGTCGTCCGCCGACATCAGTGCCCGCGTCGACGAGCGGCCGGACGGATCGCCGATCCTCCGGGTGAAGTCGCCGACGACGAGGACCCCGGTATGTCCAAGGTCCTGGAACTGGCGCATCTTCCGCAGCGGAACCGAATGACCGAGCGTCAGGTGAGGGGCCGACGGGTCGATCCCGAGCTTGATCCGGAGAGGCTTCCCGTTCGTCTCGCTCTCACGGAGCTTGGCGATCAGCTCCTCGCGCGGGATCAGCTGATCGGTCCCGTGCGCGAGATCGTTGGCGAGGGTCTCGAATCGATCGGTCATCGGAGCCTACGTCCGGACGACGGAGACGATCCGGTCGTCCTCTTCGAGTTGCACGAGGCGCACGCCGCGAGCGTAGCGTCGGTAGACGTTGATGTCGCCGGCGAGGATCCGGATGACGTGCTGCTCAGTCGTGATGATCAGCTCGTCCTGATCCGAGACGACGCCGATCGAGACGAGGTCGCCACACTCGGCGTCGAGCTTGATCCCCTGCACACCCTTCCCTCCGCGACCCTGAAGCGGGAAGTCGTCGAGCGAGACGCGCTTCCCGTAGCCACGCTCGGTGACCATCAGGATTTTCTTGTCCATCGTGATGTCGCGGCCGAGGCAGGCCATCCCGATCACGGCGTCGCCTTCGTCGAGACGGATTCCGATCACGCCGCGCGACGGTCGCTTCGTCTGCCGGACGTCCGATTCGCGGAACCGGATCGTCTGCCCGTTCAGCGACGCGAGGATGATGTCGCCACCGCCCTCGGTCACCGCGATGTCGACGAGTCGATCGTCCTCGTCGGCGTTGATCGCGTTGATCCCGGTGACGGTAACGTTCGAGTAGTTCTTCAGCAGGTTCTTGTTGATGATCCCGTTCGCCGTCGACATCACGATCAGCTCGTCTTCGACATCGTCGAAGCTGCGAACCGGAAGGATCGCACGGAGGATCTCGTCCTGTTCGAGCGGGACGAACGAGCGGAGGTTCTTCCCCGCCGCGTCGCGGTTCATCGACGGGAGCTTGTAGCCCTGCGTTCGATAGACCTTCCGCTGATCGCTGAAGCAGAGGAGCTGATCGCGGGCGTTGACCAGGCTCGTCAGGAGGACGTAATCGTCTTCCTTGGTCCGCTGGCCGATGACGCCCTTCCCACCCCGGCCCTGGCTCCGGAAGTCGATCGCGCGCGGCGCGTTGATGTAGCCGCGGTTCGTCACGGTGACCATCAGGTCGTAGTCGGGAATCAGCTCGTTGAAGTCGATGTCTCCGTTCTCGTTGGTGATCACGGTCCGCCGCGCGTCGGTGTGCTTCTCGGTGATTTCGGCCAGCTCGCGCTTGATCGTCGCATCGAGGACGACGTCGCTGCCGAGGATCTCCTCGTAGGTGGCGATCGCCTTCAACTTCTCCTCGTACTCGGCGTCGATCTTCTCCCCCTCGAGGGCGGTCAGCTGCGACAGGCGCATCCGGAGGATCGCCTCGACTTGCTCGTCGGAGAGGGCGAGCTCGGTCTGGAGCGTCTTCTGTGCCGAGGCGCTGTCCTTCGAGCCGCGGATGATCTCGATGACTCGCTCGATGTTGTCGAGCGCGGTTCGATAGCCTTCGAGGATGTGGGCCCGCTTCCGCGCGACCTCGAGTCGATGCTCGGTCCGCCGACGGACGACCTCCCGCCGGAAGTCGATGAAGCAGTTGAGGATTTCCTTCAATGAGAGCGTCCGCGGATTCCCGTCGATGATGACGAGGAAGACGGCGGCGAAGGTCCGCTCGAGCGGGGTGTACTTGTAGAGCTGGTTCAGAACGACGTTCGGGTTCGCCGAACGCTTCATCTCGATGACGATCCGAAGTCCCTCGCGGTCCGACTCGTCACGCAGATCGGAGATTCCGTCGATCTGGCCGTCGCGCACTTTGTTGGCAATCGACTCGACGATCGTCGACTTGCGAACGAGGTACGGGATCTCGGTGATGATGATCCGATCGTCCTCGATCGCGGCCTGCGCGCGGACGGTCATCTTCCCATGGCCGGTCCGATACATCTCCTCGATCCCATCGCGCCCCATCACGATCCCGCCGGTCGGGAAGTCCGGTCCGGGAATGTGGTTCATCAGCTCCTTGATCGTGATGAACGGGTTGTCCATCAACGCGATGACGCCGTCGATCAGCTCGCCGAGGTGGTGCGGCGGAATCTGCGTCGTCATTCCGACCGAGATTCCCCACGCGCCGTTCATCAGCAGGCTGGGGACCTTCGCCGGAAGGACGATCGGCTCCTCGAGCGAGTCGTCGAAATTCGGGAGCCAGTCAACCGTCCCCTCTTCGAGCTCGTCGAGGAACTCCATTGCGATCGGCGCGAGACGAGCCTCGGTGTACCGCGTTGCCGCCGCCGGATCTCCGTCGATCGACCCGAAGTTCCCCTGACCATCGACGAGCGGATAGCGATAGGAGAACGGCTGCGCCATGTTGACCATGGTGTCGTAGATCGCCAGCTCGCCGTGAGGGTGGTACTTTCCCATCACTTCGCCGACGACGCGTGCCGATTTCCGGTGCGGCTTGCCCGGCGTGACGCCGAGTTCCCGCATCCCGTAGAGGATCCGCTTCTGCACGGGTTTGAGTCCATCGCGAACATCGGGAATGGCGCGGCCCCGGATGACGCTCATCGCGTAGTTGATGTAGGACTGCTCCATCTCGTCTTCGATGAACGTCCGTTCGATCCGTTCCATACCCCCACCCCCTCACTCAAACGAACACCATAGAATACCGAAATCCCTGTTCTGAAGCAAGTTTTCTGGCATCCGAACGGGTGCCGCGACTGCCCGAAAAAGGAAGACCCTCGCCGCGTCGACGAGGGCCGGAATCGTTCTGTCGCTTCGGACTAAATGATCGAGTAAGGATCGACCGCGTCTCTCACAGCGTCACCCATGAAGTTGAATGCAAGCACCGAGACGACGATGAAGACCCCCGGAATCAGGATCCACGGGTGCTGCTCAATCGCACCGACGTTCGTCGCGGCGTTCAGCAGCGCTCCCCAGCTTGTCATCGGCTCCTGGATTCCGTAGCCGAGGAAGCTGAGCGCCGCCTCGGTCAGCATCATTCCAGGAATTGTCAGCGTTGCGTTGACGATCAGGTAGCTCGTCACGTTCGGGGTGATATGGCGGATGATGACGCGCATGTCGCTCGCGCCGGCCGCTCGCGCTGAGGTGACGAAATCCATCTCACGGATGGCGAGAACCTGCCCGCGGATGACGCGGGCAAACCCGCCCCATGCAGTGATTGCAAACGCGACGATCATCCCGAGAAAGACCATCCCCGCTGAGAGGCCGAATCCACGCAACGCGGCGCCCATCGCCATGAGGATCGGGAGGGCCGGGATCGCCAGCATCACCTCGCAGGCGCGTTGGATGAACATGTCGATCCCGCCGCCGTAGTAGCCGGAGAGGCCGCCCAAGACAATCCCGATCGGGAAAACGCAGAGGATGACCAACGGTCCGACCGAGAGTGAAACCCAACTGCCGATCAAACATCGTGAGAAGAGATCACGCCCTAAGTGATCGGTCCCGAGGAGGAACAGTTGGGCAATCGATCCGTCCTCGGCGTGGGCTCCGAACAGGTGAACGTTCGTCGGAATGAATCCGAATAGGGTGTACTCCGCTTCCCCACGGACGAAGAACCGAACGTAGTACTTCTTGCTCGTGTCCTCGACGTACGTCACTTTGTACGTCGTTCGATCGAGCGTCCGCTCCGTCCGGTAGATATACGGACGCGACAGCGACCCATCCTCGTCGCGGAAGTGGACCGTCGACGGTGGCGAGTACGGGTAATTCCGGTACTGCTTCCCGTAAGAGTACGGGCCGATGAACTCGGCGAAGACCGCCAAGAAGATGAAGAGAAGGATGAGCGCCGTGCCAACGTTCCCGACGCGATGGCGCTTGAATGCACGCCAGATCATCTCCCCTTGGGAACGACTGACGAACTCCTTCGGAGCACCCTCAGTGGTGTCGAACTCCGGTTCTTTCGGTTTACGACGTAGCCATCGTGCCATCGTTGATCTTCGATCTCCTTTGCTTCCGCGCTCAGTCGTAGCGGATCCGCGGATCGACCCATGCGAGGAGGAAGTCCGCGATGACGTTACCGATCAGCAAGAACAGGCTGAAGAACAGCAAGCCCCCCATGATCACCGGCTCGTCCTGTCGCTGTAGCGCAGCGAAGTACGCGCGCCCAACCGTCGGAATGTTGAGGACGATCGCCGTGATCACCGAGCCGCCGACCAACCCGGGAAGAGACAGGCCGAGGACCGTCACCAGTGGATTGATCGCATTGCGGACGGCGTGCTTGTAGATGACGACCCGTTCCTTCAGCCCCTTCGACCGGGCCGTCTGAACGTAGGGAAGCGTCAGCGTGTCCAAGAGGTTGCCCCGCATCAGGCGAATCAGTCCCGCCATACCGCCCGTCCCGATCACGACCCAGATCGGCCATAGGTGCCACAAGTAGTTGCCGATTTTTGCCAGCGACATCGGTGCATCGAAGTAGCGAGTGTCGAGCAGGCCGCCGACTCCGAGACCGTAGTCGCCAACCCGGAAGATCACGACGAGCAACCACAAGAGGACCAGCGCAAAGAAGAAGTTCGGGATCGAGAGCCCCAAGAATCCGAAGAACGTCACCACGTGGTCGCTCGGCTTGTATTGGTGGGTCGCGGAGTAGATGCCGATGGGGATCGCGATGATCCACGTAAGAACCAGGGTCGTTGTCGCAATGATGACCGTCCACATCAATCGGCTTCCGAAGAACAGCGTCTTGAACACGGGCATTCGTGTATCGAACGACGTGCCGAAATCGCCCTGAACGACATTCTTCAGCCAGAACCAATACTGAACGATGAACGGCCTGTCGAGACCGTACCTGGCGATCTGCTGGTTCAGCGTCTCCTCGGTGATCTGTGGGTTCATCCGCGCCGTCGTCAGGTAGTCCCCAGGCATGAGCTTGATCAGGCTGAAGGAGATCAACGAGACGACGAGGAGGAGCGGGATCATGTACAACGTCCGTCGGATAATGTATGTGAGCATGGTCTACCTTCCGGTTCCTGCCCCGCTAGGCGGGGAAGAAGATGGGGTGCGGCGCGGGGCGTAGCCCCGTGCCGCATCCCCAAGTAAGGCTCAGTTTCTACGACTTATCGAAACAGAGCTCCGTCAGCAGACCGTTGTTCCCGCCAGGCGTCGACGTCGGGCTCGCCAGGTGCGCGTTTCCGACCTTGTCGTAGCGCGCGTAGTTAAACGTCTGTTGGCAGAGGTAGACGTAACCCAGCTGGTGCGCCAGCAGCTGCTGGTACTCCTTGTAGTACGCGAACGCGTCATCAAGGTTGAACGTGTTCGCGCCAAGGTTGAGCAGCTCATCGATCCGCAGATCGACCTCGTCCGGATCCTCGCACGCCGAGAAACGATAGGCGTGAAGGGCACCGCAGGAACGATAGACGTTCTTTCCGCTGTTCGGCTCATCCCCGCCCGTCAGTCCGAGCTGGATGATGTCGCCGGTCGAAGAGAACAGCTGGCCGACGAGCGTGTTGAAGTCGACGACCTGGAAGTTCGTGTTCAGACCAGCTTCGCGGAAGTCGTCCTGGATGATCAGACAGTACGCAATGCGGACTGTGTTGTCGTTGGCGTTGATCTCGATCGTCAGCGGGTCACCGCTCGGGAGATCGCGCCATCCGTCGCCATCCGCATCGACCACGCCGAGCGCGTCGAGCTTGCTCGCCGCCAGCGCCGGGTCGTACTCGAACCACACAGCGTCGGCTTCGGTGATCGGGCCACCGTAGAAGTCACGGCCGCCGTAGAACGGCGAAGGAACGCTGATCGGGCTCCACTGCGCCGTACCCAGCCCGTTCAGGACGTTCTGCACCATCGTGTCCTTGTCGAGCAGGTGTGCCAGCGCCTCACGGAACTCGACGTTCCGGTAGAGCTCACGCTTCTCCTCGTTGGTGCCATCCGGGAGACCGACGTCCTGGTTGATCATGATCCAGGTCGTCCCGTAGGTCGCCTTGTCGGTGATGTCCACCGTGTAACCCTTGGCCGGACCTTCGGGGAGCAGAATCGGGATGTCCTCGGGGCGGAGAGCGTACACGTCGATCTCGCCGTTGCGGAACTTCAGCATCGACACGTCCTGGTTCGACACAATGAGGCTGACGAACTTGTCGTAGTACGGAAGCTGGGTTCCGGCGTTGTCGTACCCGTAGTAGTAGGGGTTGCGCTCCATCGTCACGCTAACGTTCACTTCGTAGCCGGTGACGACGTACGGGCCGTTGCCGACGAGCTCGCTGAGCGGCGTATCGAGCGTCCACGTCTCGTTGAACGTTCCAGCCGGAACGTCCGGGTTGAGCTTGTGGACGAACTGCGCCAGCTTGTGCTTCGGCATCAGGTTGAACGTCAGCGAGTTAAGGATCGGGCGATAGATCGTCGACAGCGTGAACGTCACGGTGTAGTCGTCGACCTTCTCAAGAATCGGGAACGTCCCGTCAGGAAGGATCTGACCGTCGCGAGCGTTGCAGTCGACATCCTCGTTGAGGATGACGTCGTTGTAGGTGAACAGGACGTCGTCCGCCGTGATCGGCGTACCGTCCGACCACATGATCCCTTCGCGGAGGTAGAACGTAAGGACGAGTCCGTCCTCGGAGATGTCGTACCCCTTCGCGAAGTCGACCACGACCGCACCGCTGATGTGGTCGAGGTTCAGAAGCCCTCGATGCATCAGGTTGGTGTACTGCGTCGTGCTCGTCTCGTGAGCGGTGTGGTTGTTCCACCCACGCGGATCTTCGATGCTGGCCTCGTAGAGCGTTCCGCCCTGAGTTCCTAGCTCCGCATTCTCGTACGGAGTTCCTGCCACGCCGATCGGGAAAACGAGGGCGTCAGCCGGCTGCGCGTCATAGCCCTGCCCGAAGACGGCTAGCGAGGAGACGAGAAGCAGCCCCGCCAGAATCAACGCTTTCTTCATTAGAGAACCTCCTTCGTTACTGCTTACCTCTAGAGCCCGAACAGATACGCCAGGTACCCTTGGTAGGCAAGTGCCAGTTCCGGATAGACCTGCGTGACCGCCAAGATCTCCACGCTAACTTCAGTGATCGTCAACGGCTGGGTCGTGATCCAGAACGCAGTGAGTGCAGTGGCAGCAGCAACTCGCAGCCCGAGGCTCTCGCCGTTCTTCACCAGCTCGAGCAGCTCATCTTCCGTCTTGGCGCCGAGCGGGGAGCCGGGGACGTAGAAACCTCCAAGCGCAGTTCCGGCGGCAATCGCCAGGGTATCCGCCTCGACCGTGAGGAGATACTCCTCGACGAGCGACGGCTTCTTGAACTGGGCCCGGTTCTTGAAGTACCACATGTCGGCCGCATCCTGATCTCCGGCTTTCGCCAGCTCGAGCAACGCATCGTCATCCATCTCGTAGAGCTCAAGCTCTCGCCCGGTGACGATGAACAGTGCCCGTTCCGCCGCATACCGGATTCCGGGTGTCAGGCCGTTTGCCGCCAGGTTTTCCAGCTCTTCCACCGTCTTGAGGGTGTATTCGCCGACCAACGCCATTCCGGCCGCCAGACTGATTTCGTCGATCAGCTCGTTCTTGATGACGTCATTCACGTCAACGGCGAGCCCGATCAAGGAAACCATGACAACCGCGCAAGTCGCTAGCCCTAGTGCCCGAAGGCCATTACGCTTCATTATTTAACCTCCTTGTGCTCTTGCCCGAACGATGATAGGCACTCCTTCTACTCGTGAACCACCTCCCAGGCAGAGCTTGATCTAGTGTGGAAAGGCATACTCGCCTGAAAAGCCAGTATACAGATCGTTTCCGCCACTGTCAATCCTCTCGATTCTCTCAATCACAAACCAGAACAGAATTCAGCAATGATTGCTCGATCTCGCGTTTCGACGTGTCAGCCAGCTCCGACAGTGCACTATCGAGTGACATCGCGCCGCCGAGACGCGCCGTCTCGCGCCAGAGAGCGTGGATCAACTCGAAGCCCTCCGTCTCCAAGAGATACCGGATCATCAATCCTGTTTGCGTCTCGAACAGATGCGGAGTTGCTCCGCCGAATCCCAGTTGCCAGAGAGGTGTCCAGGATCCTGCGTCGAGAATCTCACATCCTGCTTGGACAAGGTCCTCGTACTCCGTCGTTAGTGCCGTCGCAAGACCGGTTCGCAGCTGATTCGACGCCGTGGAGATCTCAAAGATGTACGAAGGGAGCGTCGCTGCGAGAATCGCTCCGATCTCCCCTCCTGCAACGACGTGCCAGGTCGTGCGATACGTGTCGACATGCGGCGTCAGGAGCCTGCCGACATCTCGATCGGCTTTGTCCTCGTAGACGAAGATCGTGACCCGTTTCGGGAGCCGATCCGGATCGATCCCGAGCTCCGTTGCGGTCCACGTCAACACGGCTTGTGCTTCGCCGAGATACCCAGTCAGATCCCCGATCGAGGGGCTTCCGAAGATATAGACTCCGTCATCCTCCGCGCGCCCCCATCCACGAAACAGGTTCGCCCAATCGACCGGCTGGCCCGTGGCCCAACTCTGCGCTTCGATCCACTCGACAGCCTCCTCGAACTCGCCGATCGCGAGTGCACACCGAACCGCCAGGAACGCTTCCTCGTCGTTCACCTCGCGGGCACGCCACGCACTCGTCAGACGGTGGGCTTCCTCGAACTCCCCCGCCTCGAACGAGTACAGCGCGCGATAGTAGTCGTATTCCGCCGAAGCGCCGCCGACTTGCGAGGCGTATTCCAGCCACTCCTGGCTCAGTCCGTCGATCGATCCACAGACGAGCCGACCGAAGATCGCTTGAGAGGTTCCCGGCCCCCAGACCGACTTGAGGACGTCGATCCCTCCGTTGCAGTCGATCAGATACTGTATCAGTGAGGCCGCCTGCAGAGATGCCAGGTCCTCTTGCGCGCCGAGACCTCCCCCCTCGCTGAAGAACGAGTAGAAGACCGCGACCCCCTCCAACGAGCCGAGCGCCATCCGCGCCGAGTAAGGCGAGCCGAACTGCTGGAATAGCGTCGGAGCGAAGTGGCCAGCTGCATCCAGCTGCAGGAGTTCCTCGAACGAGTACCGAAGACGTTCGGGCGCTGCAGCGACAGCGGAGTGGAAGCTCCGGTCGGGCTCGGCCACGACCATCGTCGTTCCGGCGTAAAGGAGCTGCGAGAAGCACTCGCCCCAGCCGAACGCAAGAACGAACTCGGCCAACCGGGCATACGGATCCTCTCCGGCAAGCAGATCGACAACCGAATAAAACGTGTACGTTGCATTCAGCGACTTCCGCCGGACGATGCTCATCTGCATCTGCCCGGGGTTGTCGTGGAGCATGACATCGATCGGCATTGGAATCTGTGAGGGATCGACCTCCAGACGATCGACAAGGTCGTCGAGTGACTCCTCCAGCCGAGCGAGCAGATCAGTGTACCGCTCCCGCTCGGAAGAGCCTTCGTGATACCAGACGTTGAACCGGTCGCCGCGAACTTCATAGATATCCCGCGTCTCCACCGACATCTGCGGTTGAATGACGTAGTTGATGAGGATTACGAAGATCAGCGCTCCGAGTCCACCGAGGATGAGGCCACCGATCGTCATCACCCAAGGCTTCCGAAGGCACGCGATAATTCCCTTCCGATCAGCCTTTGGGGTCATCGTTCGATCATTGTAGCGAGCGCTCTGTACCGGCGCAATCGTTCGGGCCGGCCTTCACACCCCGCCCACATCATCTCCACATGAAGCCCACAGAAGCGACCAGCGATTGACACGGGGAAACGCCCACAATATACTGGTTATGCTGCTTTGCATCAGTCCGAAGGCGCTGGAGGAGGGAGATGGAGATCCTGAAGGTTGCGTCCCGGTCGAACCCCAACTCTGTCTCCGGCGCGATTGCCGGCGCTCTCGAGCAGCACGGCGTCGTCGAGCTTCATGCGGTCGGCGCCGGAGCCGTCAACCAAACCGTCAAGGCAATCGCGATCGCCCGCCGGCTGATCGAAGAGGAAGCATCACCCGACATCAAGGTGATTCCCGGCTTCATGGAGCTTGAAATCGGCGGCCAGAAGAAGACGGGAATCCGCTTCGTCGTCGAGAAGTAGCAGCCGGCGGCGTACCATCTGAGCATGTCATCGTATCGGAGCACGTACCTTGAGGATTTCGTGATCGACCAGATCCTCTCCGCCTATCGCGCCCTCGCGGATTCATCGGACGATCGTTCCGTCGATGTCCGCCAGAACGATCGCCCGGAGCACGGCGATTACTCGACCAACCTGGCCATGGTCGAGGCGAGCAAGCGCGGCGTCGCTCCGCGCGCATTGGCCGAGCAGCTGATTCAGAACCTCTCGGCATCGCTGCCGGAGGAGGACATCGCGAAGTGGGAGGTCGCCGGACCGGGATTTATCAACGTGCACCTGACGCCACATCGGATTCAGCAGGCACTCCGAGCGATCCTCGCTGAGGCCGAAAGCTACGGAAGACAGGCACTCGGCGTAGGAACGAGGCTGCAAGTCGAATTTGTCAGCTCGAATCCGACCGGCCCGTTGACCGTCGGCCACGGCAGGCAGGCGGTTCTCGGAGACGTCCTCGCGATCCTCTACGACTGGCTCGGATACGACGTTCACCGCGAGTACTATTTCAATGACGAGGGACGACAGATCATTCTACTCACTGATTCCAACGCAGAATGGATCCTCAACGAGAAGTACGGAAAGGAGCCGGAGATCCCGGAAGGAGGCTATCAGGGCGAGTACATGAAGGATGTGGCAAGCGGGACTATCGACGCGAACGAACACATCCGGCAGGGTATCGAAGCCCTCAAGGCAGAGAAGCCAGCAGATGCGTCACGGCAGGACCTTTACGCGCACGTCAAGCTTGAAGTCATTCGAGATGAGACGGTCCAATTCATCGTCCGGAGAATCAAGCAAGATCTCGAGCACCTCGGTGTTCGATTCGACACCTGGTTCAGCGAGGCGACGCTCCACCGTTCCGGCGAAGTCGATGCCGCGCTCGAGATACTTCGTGAACGGAATGCCGCCTACGAAGAAGACGGGGCCGTCTGGCTGCGGGCCGAGGAGCACGGCGGCGCCAAGGATTCGGTGCTGATCCGTAGCGACGGCACGCCGACGTATCTGATGGTCGACATCGCGTATCACATCAACAAGCACCATCGTGGTTTCGAACGCGTCGTCAACGTCCAGGGGGCCGATCACCACGCCGAGCAGACCTGCGTGAAGGCCGCCCTTCGGATCCTCGGCTATCCAGAGACGTTCCTCGACTACGCCGTCCACCAGTTCGTCAGCCTGAAGGAGAAGGGCGAGGTCTTGAAGATGTCGACACGGGCCGGCCGCTTCGTCACCCTCCGCGAGTTGATCGACGAACTCGGCAGGAACATCGTCCGCTACTTCATGATCTCGCGGAAGCCCGAGGCGCACCTCGATTTCGACCTCGATCTGGCCCGCGCCGAATCGCTTGACAACCCGGCGACCTACGTCCAATACGCGCACACGAGGATCGCATCGATCTTCCGAAAGGCCGAGACCCCAGAGATCGAATGGGCCGACGTCGACCTCGCGCCGCTCGTCGAGCCGGAGGAGCTCGAGTTGATCAAGAAGCTCGATCGATTCCCTGCAATACTCCGAACTGCGGCCGACGATTTCGCTCCGCACCTTCTCGCCGAGTATGCGCTCGATCTCTCCAGGTCGTTCCACGCCTACTACGACAAGCATCGGATCCTCACCGACGACGAAGGGCTCACCCGTGCCCGGCTCGCCCTCCTCCGAGCGCTGCAGACAAGCCTCCGGAGTTCGCTCGACATCCTCGGAATGGACGCTCCGGTGGAGATGTAATGGCCTGGATCGATCGATTACGCGCAGGGCTGAAGAAGACGCGATCCGGACTGACCGAGCCCCTCGGAAGGATCCTGACCGGCAGGAAGACCCTGACCGACGAAGAGATCGAGCAGCTGGAAGAAGTGCTCATCCAAGGGGACGTGGGGACCGGACTGGCGATCGAACTGGTCGAACAGCTCTCCGACGAGACCCGCCGAAGCGATGATCGAGATCTCCTCGACAGCTTGGCGGACGGGATCCGCGATCGACTGGCCGGATGCGAGCGGCCGTTCGCATTGCGTGACGACGGTGGCCCGACCGTCGTCCTCGTCGCCGGCGTCAACGGAACCGGAAAGACGACGACGATCGCCAAGATCGCCGCCCACCTCCGCGAGCAGACGCCCGACCTTCCGATCACCTTCGCCGCCGCCGATACATTTCGCGCCGCGGCGATCGACCAGCTCGGGATCTGGGCCGACCGGATCGGCGCGGATCTGATCAAGCACCGGCCGGGAGGGGATCCCTCCGCCGTCGCGTTCGACGCCGTCGATCACGCAATCCGCACCGGCGGCGCGCTCTTCATCGACACCGCCGGACGCCTCCAAACGAAGCACAACCTGATGGAGGAGCTGAAGAAGATCGAGCGGACGGTAGGGAAGAAGCTCGGGCGCGGTTCGGACGAACGGCTCCTTGTGCTCGACGCGACCACCGGCCAAAATGGAATCTCGCAGGCAGAGCGCTTCCACGATGCGATCGATCTGACCGGAATCGTCCTCACGAAACTCGATGGAACGGCGAAGGGCGGCGGAGTCCTGGCGATCTGGGATGCGCTGAGGATTCCGCTGATGTTCGTCGGTGTCGGCGAGGCGGCCGACGACCTGCACGCGTTCTCGGCAGAGGAGTTTGTCGAGGCGCTCTTCACGACATAGCGGAGACAGAGGGAACGACACGGAGGTCAAACGAATGAAGTACGTCTATTCCTTCAGCAAGCAGGAAGTGGAAGGCAACCGAGGGATGAAGGAACTGCTCGGAGGCAAGGGCGCGAACCTCGCCGAGATGGCGAGTCTCGGCCTCCCGGTGCCGCCAGGATTCACCTGCACGACCGAGGCCTGCGGTGCCTACTACGAGATCGGCAAGACGAAGCTCTTCGCCGCGATGAAGCCGGAGATCGAGATCGCGCTCAAGCGTCTCGAGAAGGCAACGGGGAAGACGTTTGGCAAGGGCCCGAACCCGCTCCTTCTTTCCGTTCGCTCCGGGGCCGCCGTGTCAATGCCCGGGATGATGGACACGGTGCTCAATCTCGGCCTCAACCCGACGACGATCAAGGCGCTGATCGCATCAAGCGGCAACGAACGATTCGTCCTCGACTCCTACCGCCGCTTCATCCAGATGTTCGGAAACGTCGTGATGGGCGTCGAGCACCACGACTTCGAGCATGAGCTCGCGGCCGTGAAGAAGGCGCGGCGCGCCAAGCTCGACACCGACCTCACCATCGACGGATTGAACGACGTCATCGACCGCTACATGAAGGTCGTCAAGAAGGCGACCGGGAAGCCCTTCCCGACGAACCCGATGACGCAGCTGATGGAGGGCATCGATGCCGTCTTCCGCTCCTGGAACAACCCGCGGGCCGAGAAGTACCGACAGCTGAACGACATCCGCGGTCTGCTCGGCACGGCCGTCAACGTCCAGACGATGGTCTTCGGGAACAGCGGCGAGAACTCGGCGACCGGCGTCGCCTTCACCCGCGACCCGTCGACGGGCGAGAACAAGTACTTCTACGGCGAGTACCTCGTGAACGCGCAGGGCGAGGACGTCGTTGCCGGCATCCGCACGCCGCAGGAGATCACGCTGAAGGGATCCCGAGCGTGGGCGCGATCGCAAGGCGTCAGCGAAGCCGAACGCAAGGCGAAGTATCCGTCCCTCGAAGAGATCATGCCGAAGGCGTTCAAGGAGCTCGACCGGATCCGCGTCAAGCTCGAGAAGCACTACAAGGATATGCAGGACCTCGAGTTCACGATCGAGAACGGCGAGCTCTTCATTCTGCAGACGCGAAACGGAAAGCGCACGGCCAAGGCCGCCGTCCGGATCGCGACCGACCTCGTCAAGGAGAAGCTGATCACCGAGAAGCAGGCGGTGCTGCGCATCGATCCCGCCTCCCTCGATCAGCTCTTGCACCCCGTCTTCGTCAAAGCATCGGAAGAGAAGGCCAAGCAGATCGCCGTCGGTCTTCCCGCTTCGCCCGGCGCGGCGACCGGACAGGTCGTCTTCACCGCCGAGGACGCCGAGGCGTGGGCCGCGAAGGACAAGAAGGTCATCCTCTGCCGCACCGAAACGAGCCCCGAAGACATCGGTGGCATGGACGCGGCGGTCGGAATCCTGACCTCACGCGGCGGCATGACGTCGCACGCGGCCGTCGTCGCCCGAGGCATGGGTCGCTGCTGCGTCGCCGGCGTCGGAGACGTGAACATCAACTACAAGGCGAAGCGCTTCACCTGCAACGGCGTCACGATCAAGGAAGGCGACTGGATCTCCCTCAACGGGACGACGGGCATCGTCTACAAGGGACAGATCGAGACCGTCGAGCCAAGTCTGACCGGACCGTTCGGCACGATCATGAAGCTCGCCGACAAGTACCGGAAGCTCGGCGTCCGCACGAATGCCGACACGCCGCATGACACCGCGACCGCCGTCAAGTTCGGCGCCGAGGGCATCGGCCTCTGCCGCACCGAGCACATGTTCTTCGAGGGCAACCGGATCGTCAGCTTCCGGCGCCTGATTCTCGTCGCCGAGACCGTGAAGAAGCTCCGCGAGGAGAAGGGCATCGACGATCTCACCGCCCTGCAGAAGGCCGTGGCCAAGGACAAGAAGGCTGTCGAAGCGATCAAGCAGTACAAGCAGGCGCTTCGCGAGCTGCTTCCAGTGCAGCGGAAGGACTTCATCGGCATCTTCAAGGCGCTCAAGGGCCGCCCGTGCACGGTGCGCCTCCTCGACCCGCCGCTCCACGAGTTCCTGCCGCAGGACGCTGAGGGTCAGAAGGAGATGGCGGCCGCGATGGGCGTCCGCCCCGTCGATATTCGGAACCTGCTCGAAGGCCTGCACGAGTTCAACCCGATGCTCGGCCATCGCGGCTGTCGCCTCGGCATGACCTATCCGGAGGTCACCGAGATGCAGACAAGGGCGATCTGCGAAGCGGCCGTCGCCGTCAAGGGCTCGAAGCCGGAGATCATGATTCCGCTCGTCGGCAACGTGAAGGAGCTTGCCAACCAGAAGGCGATCGTCGAGCGGACGATTGCCGATGTCGAGGCGAAGAAGGGCGTCAGGCTCAGCATCCTGATTGGGACGATGATCGAGGTCCCGCGCGCCGCGATGACGGCCGACGAGATCGCGACCGAGGCCGAGTTCTTCAGCTTCGGGACGAACGATCTGACCCAGATGGGCTGCGGCTTCTCACGTGACGACGCCGGCAAGTTCCTCGGCGACTACGTCAAGATGGGGATCTACGACTACGACCCCTTCCAGGTGCTCGACCAGAAGGGCGTCGGTCGACTCGTCAAGATGGCGACCGAGGAAGGCCGGAAAGCACGCAAGGGCTTGAAGGTCGGAATCTGTGGCGAGCACGGCGGCGAGCCCAAGTCCGTCGCCTTCTGCCACCAAGTCGGCCTCGACTACGTAAGCTGCAGTCCGTATCGAGTACCGATTGCGAGGCTCGCTGCAGCGCAGGCTGCTCTATCGAAGTAGCCGGAGCTGCTAGAAAAGCCCAGCGCGAGCGTCGTCTTCTTGAGCAATCGCGGGATATGTCGCGCGGTCGCTGGCGGCATCGGACCGTCAGTCGGGCGAGAAGTGAATCCTAGCCCTGAATCGGAGTTAACGGTAAGCCTGTGCCACAGGTTCAGTTAGGGCAGTATGGCAAGCAATCCTCCCAGCCTCCCAAGTACCACGGCTAGACGCCCACCGCCTGGAAGGCGAAGTTGCGATCTACACGATTCCCGGCACCGTCCCCGGTGATCACCTTGCAGCTACGCGGATCGCAGGCCACCAGGACGGCGTTGTCGTACGTGCTGCCGCCTTCATAGTCGAACTGTCCCCAGGCCACGAAGTTCTGGGTCAGGACCACAGCCGGAATCGACGTAAACGGAGTGGTGAAGTAGATCATGTAGGTCCCCGGCGCGATGTTCTTGACCGTGAACCCTCCGCTTCCGCTTCTCACCGAACCGTCCTTGTTGATGCATCCATACTCCCATCGCGGAGCCATCGGCATCCTCCTTTCCTCTTCGATTATGGGCCGCGACTATAAATCTACCATCAATGATGTGTGTACATCAACTCCCATGGTTTTCGCATCTAACAGAAATACGGCGCTCTCTTTGGACTTCTCGTATGCTTAGGAAGGACAGACGCACAACGCACCACCAGAGAAGGCTCCGCCGACTCCCCGCTGGCAGTCGGGAATCCACGAGCCGGTGCCAGACTGGTACCAGGCCATGAGAAGCTCCAGCGGACACTGGGGCTTCGGCGCTTTGCCTCGCTGCTCAGCGAAGCTGAATCGCAGGCTCCCTGACCATCTCCCAGTCGAAGAGGCCGACCGCTGGGAGCGCGATCTTCTCGACGATGCGGAACCTGAAGTGCTCGTACAGCGACACATTGTCGTCGCTCCCCGCGCCGACGTAGAGCGGGAGGCCGAGGCGTTCGGAGTCCTCGATCGCAGCGCTGATCAGCGTCCGGCCGAACCCCTTTCCACGGTGCATCGGTGGAACGCCGAAGACGTACAGGTACAGATACTCCCGCCCCTTTAGATGAGCCTTCCTGTACTCGGTGACTGGCTTGAACGCGGGGCCCATCCGCTTCGCAGCGGTTCGTCCGATGCGCATCGCTGCCGGCAGCCCGCCGCTTCGCAGCATCTGCCAGGCTGTCATGTCGATATGCTCTCCGGGGACCCAGGCCACGATCCCTTCGAGGTTCTCGGAGGGCGCGAAGACCTTGCCGTAGGTCAGACCATGCCGCACCGCGATCTCGAAGATCGCGCGAAGCGTCTTCTGGAGATCCGTCTCGCCTTCGCAGACTGCATTCCAGATGGGATCCTCCCGGAATGCATCCGCCAGCACGGCGGCGGCCCGTGGGATATCGCACTTGCCGACTTCGTAGAGCATTCGTCTCCCTTTCCTGACGGAGCTTCGGCGCATCCGCTGGACAGCGAGGCTAACTCAGCACCAGTCCGTACAGCAGACCAAGGGCGAGCATCTCAGCGAGACCCGTCACCAGTGTGTACAGCAACGCCTTGGCAGGGATCACGAACATCATCCATTGCGTCGCAACCTGCATCACGACCCGTGCGAACCAGACCAGCCCACCGTACGCAAGGCCCTGGATCCATCCGGAGCCTCCGGGCAGGCTCGCCTCCAGCAACAGAAAGCCGCCGGCCAATGCGAAGCCGTAGACGAGATCGATCGCCAACCCAGCGGGGACGTTGATCGACGTTCGTGCGATCGGCTTGAAGACCTCGTAGAGCCGCCGAGCGAGCGAGTTCGCGTTGATGAAGCCATCGAGTACTCCGAAGAGGATGCCGCTGCCGATGCTGACGAGGATGTACCTGAGAATCATGTCATCGCCCTCCTGGGAGCTGAGTGGATCGGACTGAACATTGTAGCCTGATGGCAAGAGGAGCGAAGTCTGTCGCCTTCTGTCACCAAGTCGGCCTCGACTACGTCAGCTTGCAGCCCGTACCGCGTGCCGATCACGCGATTGGCGGCCGCACAGGCAGCCCTCAGTTCGCTGCCTGTGTGGCCAGAGAAGCCGCCGATTGCCATCGGCTTCTCACAAGGAACTCTGTGGCTAGCCGACTCGCCGAAGCTCCCTGCTAGCCGTGGCGCTACCCTGCAACTCGATACTCTGAGGCAGATCGCCTCTAGATCGAGATCGGTTCCGGGATCTCGGCCCAGTTGCCCGGAAGAGGTGGAATCACCCAGCTCGGATCGGGACGCCAGTCTGGCCACGACTCGCTGAACGGTGCAAGGCGACGCTCGATCCGTTCGATCGCACGCGCTCCCTCTGCGCGGATCCCGGCCGCTTGATCGGGATCGTACCAGCCCAGCTCTTGGGTTCGCTCGAAGTGGTCCTCGTCCTTCCATGACCACTCCAAGTCCGGCGTCACGACGATGTCTAAGGAATGATCCCAAGACAGCAGCCCGTCCGGAACACGGACGGCCCGAGCCTGAAGGTTCACGTACCAACCCAGGAAGTTGCCGGTATCTGCAGACCACATGACCCATATCGCGTGAGCTGCATCCTTCTCGATGATCTGCAGGACATTGGTGTCCGTCCATACCTTGTCCACCGGCAGGGGAACATGGCCTGTCTCAAAGTCAACGTACGTCCACACGCACGGTGTGCGTGCCTGGAGATAGAGCAACACCCTGTCAGCATCGTCACGTACAACGGTCATTGGAATTGCATACTGGACATTCCTGCGCCAGATGTGCCTCAGCAAAACGAACCGTCCAGATTCCCAACGCATGATCTCTCCCGGATTGGCCTACAGACTCGATCGCGATGCTAAGCCCGGGAGCCAGTGTCATCAAGCTGCGGAAGAATCCGCAAATCCTAAGGTGGGCTACCGGATCCTTGGACTCATCCTCCCACAGCCGTACAATCCCGCGCGGACTGCGATAGGGAGGCTTCTTGTCTGAACGGAATGTGGTTCTCGGCGTCACCGGATCGATCGCGGCGTACAAGGCGGTCGATCTGGTGAGCAAGCTGACGCAGGCCGGCGTCTCCGCCTACACGGTGATGACCGAGTCGGCGACGAAGCTCGTCGGGCCGGCATCGTTCCGCGCGATCACCGGGCTTCCCGTGGCGTCCAGGATGTTCGAGCTGGAGAGCACCTTCTCGATCGAGCACGTCTCGCTTGCCGAGGCCGCCGATCTGCTGCTGATCGCCCCGGCGACTGCAAACGTGATCGCGAAAGTCGCGCACGGGATCGCCGACGACCTTCTGACCTGCACCGCGCTTGCCACCCGCGCCCCCATCTTGATTGCCCCGGCGATGCACACGGCGATGTGGGAGAACCCAGCGACGCAAGCGAACGTCAAGACCTTGCGAGAGCAGGGGATCCGGTTCGTCGGACCGGCTGTCGGACGGCTCGCCTCCGGCGGATTCGGCGAGGGCCGGTTCGCACCCGTTCCCGAGATCCTCGGCGAGGCATTGCACATCCTTGGACAGGATGGTGATCTCGCGGGGAAGAGGATCGTTGTCAGCGCCGCGGGAACACGAGAGGCGATCGACCCGGTCCGGTTCGTCGGGAACCGCTCGTCGGGCAAGATGGGGTACGCACTCGCCGAAGCGGCACGCGATCGCGGGGCCAACGTCGCCCTCATCTCCGGGCCGACGCAGCTGGCACGCCCATCTGGGATAGATGTGAATGACGTCGTGACTGCTGCCGATATGCTCGACGCCGTCAGGAGCGCGTGCAACGAGGCTGATGCGCTGATCATGGCCGCCGCCGTCGCCGACTACCGGCCGGAGTCCGCCGCAGAGACCAAGCTCAAGAAGTCCGAGGCTGAGCTTCTCCTGCGCCTTGAGAAGACCGATGACATCCTCGACTCGATTCGCGACGTGCCCGTCCGCGTCGGATTCGCCGCGGAGACGGAGAACCTGATCGAGAACGCGCGCGGGAAGCTTGAGGCGAAAGATCTCGATCTGATCGTCGCCAACAACATCGGCGGACCGGACGCGCCGTTCGGCTCGGATGAAAACCGCGCCACCCTGGTCGATGCCCAAGGAGTTGAAGAGCTGCCGACGATGTCGAAGCGCGAGCTCGCCGACCGGCTCCTCGATCGCGTCCGTGATCGGCTGGCAGCGAACTAGGAGACCGATGCCCTCCGCGGGAACCCCAAAGCTCGGCTTCATCGGAACCGGGATCGTGGGCAGCGCTCTTGCCCGCGCGCTCGTCCACGCAGGGTATGACGTCACCGCGATTCACAACCGGAGCCCGGAGAAGGCTGCGAACCTTGCTGCAAGTCTCGAGGGGGCGCACGCCGTCGACTCGGCTCAGTCCGTCGTCGACGGAGCGGACATCGTCTTCCTCACGGTCCCGGACGACGCGATCGAAGCGCTCTGTCGCTCACTTAATTGGTCTATGTCCGGGACCATCGAATCGCAAAGCGGCTCGATGCCGTGCACCACAGCGCATGCTGTGGTGCACGCCAGTGGTGCTGCGTCGATCGACATCCTCCAGGCCGCGAGGGATCAGGGATCTTCGGTCGGCGCGTTCCATCCGCTACAGACGTTCGCGAGCCCTAACCAGGCGCTGAAGAACCTTCCGGGTTCGGCCTTCGCGATCGAAGCGAGCGACCCCTCGCTCGAGAAGCAGCTCGACGGCATGGCCCGCGCCCTCGAGGGGACACCCCTCGTCCTCGATGGTGACAAGGCCCTCTACCACGCGAGCGCGGTCCTCGCCTGCAACAACCTCGTAACCCTCCTCGACGCCGCCGCCGGACTCTGGGACGGCCTCGGCCTCAGCAAGGCCGAGGGACTTCGCGCGCTCCTGCCGCTCGTACGAGGGACGATCGAGAACCTCGAGTCCGTCGGTCTCCCCAATGCCTTGACCGGCCCGGTCGCGCGCGGAGACGTCGGGACCGTCGAGCGGAACCTCGCGGCACTGGCAAGACACGATCCGACATCGGCCGACTTGTATTGCGAGCTAGCACGTAGGACGATCCCGATCGCACGGGCGAAGGGAACCCTCGATGCAGGAGGCGCCGAGCGTCTCCTCGGAGCGCTGGAAGCGTACGGGAAGACAAGCGAGAACGACCGAGAAGCGGGGTGAGTGTGATGCGCGTTACGATTGCGGACATCCGGAAGAAGAAGGCGAAGGGCGAGCGGTTCGCGGCGATCACGGCCTACGACGTCGTCACCGGTCGCCTCGTCGACGAGGCCGGGATTCCGTTCCTGTTGGTCGGCGACAGCCTCGGCATGGTCTCTCTCGGCTATGACAGCACGATCCCCGTCACGCTCGATGTCATGATCCATCACACGCAAGCGGTCGTTCGCGGGAACAAGACATCGCTGATCGTCGCCGATCTCCCGTTCATGACCTATCACAAGAATGCGGAGCAGGCGCTTGACAGCGCCGGGCGCTGCCTCCAAGAGGGCGGCGCGCAGGCGGTGAAGCTCGAGGGCGGGCGGAGCATCGCGCCGACGGTCAAGCGGCTGACGGAGGCCGGGATCCCGGTCGTCGGCCACCTCGGGATCACACCCCAGTCGATCCACCAACTCGGCGGCTTCAAGGCACAGGGGAAGAACGTTGCCCGCGCGACCGAGCTCCTCGAAGACGCGCTGGTGCTCCAGGAAGCCGGCGCGTTCGCGATCGTCCTCGAGTGCGTGCCGGCCGAACTCTCCAAGTTGATCACCGAACGACTGTCGATTCCGACGATCGGGATCGGCGCCGGTCCGCACTGCGACGCCGAGATCCAGGTGATCGCCGACACGCTCGGCTGGTTCTCCGACTTCGTGCCGAAGCACGCCAAGCAGTTCGCGAAGCTTGCCGATGCGGCGGCGGCCGCGCTGTCCGGCTACGTGAAGGAGGTCGAGGCGGGGACCTTCCCGACGGAGAAGGAGTCGGTCTCGGTCTCCGAGGAGGTCATCCGCGCCGTGGAGGAGAGGATCGCGGGGGCGCCCGGAGGCGCGTGATGAAGGTCGCGGAATCGATCGCCGAGTTCCGAAAGCTTCGAGCCGACCTCGCCGAGCCGGTCGGCTTCGTCCCGACGATGGGCTACCTCCACGTGGGACATCTCTCGCTCGTCCGGGAGGCGCGCGAACGGAGCGCGTCCGTCGTCGCCAGCATCTTCGTCAATCCATCGCAGTTCGCGCCGACGGAGGATCTGGCCGCCTACCCACGGGATCTCGATCGGGATCTCGCCCTCCTCGAAGCGGAGGGCGCCGACCTCGTCTTCGTCCCAGAGGCAGAGGAGATGTACCCGGATGGATACGACACGTGGATTGCGGTCGAGGAGCTGACGACGCGACTCGAGGGCGCATCGCGACCGACCCACTTCCGCGGCGTGGCGACCGTTGTCGGGAAACTGTTCGTCATCGTCGAGCCGCAGATCGCCGTCTTCGGGCAGAAGGACGCACAACAAGCGCTCGTCATTGATCGGCTCATCCGCGACCTCGGATTCGCCATCGAGCTCGTCGTCGCGCCGACCATCCGCGAGTCGGACGGTCTCGCGATGAGCAGCCGGAACACATACCTTGAGCCCGACGAACGGGTAGGAGCGACCGTCCTCCGACAGTCCCTCCTCCTCGCCGAGCGCCTCTATGCCGACGGGGAACGGTCGGCCAAGATGATCCGATCACGGATGCAGGAGCTGATCGCGTCGGAGCCGCTCGTCGAGCCTGTTTACGTTAGTCTCGCCGACGTGACGACACTCGAAGAGCTGGAGACAATCGATCGGAAGGCACTCGTCTCGCTGGCCGCGAAGGTGGGCGTGACACGCCTGATTGACAATATCGTGCTCCCACCGGGGGAGGGATTGCTTTGATTCTCGTCGGAGATGTCGGCAACACGCAGACGGTCCTCGGACTGTTCGACGGGGAAGAACTCGTCGAGCATTGGCGCCTGACGACCGACCGGAACCGAACCTGCGACGAGCTGGCGATCTTCGTCCGCCGATTGCTGAAGGATTCGGACCGCCCGGCCGATGAGGTCTCTGCCGTCGCTCTCTCCTCCGTCGTCCCCTCTCTCTACCGGACGCTTGACGGCGGACTCCAGAAGGTCTTCGGCGTCGAACCTCACTTCCTGACGCCGGAGAGCTGCGGGATTCGGCTCGACGTCAAGGAGCCGCGTGCCGTCGGGGCCGACCGGATCGCGAACACGATCGCGGCCCATGCGCTCGTCGGAGGCCCTTGCCTCGTCATCGACTTCGGAACGGCGACCAACTTCGACGTCGTCGGGGCGGACGGCGCCTTCCTCGGGGGGGCGATCGCGCCGGAGATGCAGATTGCCGCTCGCGGACTGATCGAGCGGGCGGCCCAGCTCCATTCGATCTCGCTCGATGTTCCCGACTCGGTCCTCGGCAAGACGACGACCGAGAATCTGCAGTCGGGGATCGTCCTCGGCTTCCTCGAACTCGTCGACGGGTTGATCCGTCGATTCCGAGCGGAGGTCCCGGATCTCGGGCGGGTCGTCGCCACCGGAGGGAAGGCCGAGCTCTTCGCCTCGAGGCTCGCCTCGATCGACGAGTACGTCCCCTTTCTGACCCTCCGTGGACTGAGGATCTGGTGGGAGAGACGCTAGCCGGAACCTAGTAGCGCGACGCGTGGATTAGGCCTCCAACCACACCCGAGACGAGACCCGCACAGCCACCGAGAACGAGCGCCATGAAGATCCCCGGCGGGTCCAAGATGAGCTGGAACGTTCCGGCGTATGGCTGCGGAGCGGCCATCGACGTCAACCAAGCAAGCACCACGGGCGCAATGGCCGACAGGCCACCGCCGACCGCCATGGCCGAGAAGCTGTCGTCGCCACCGTTTCGGATCGTGATCCGCCCGAACAGGAAGCCGATCCCCCCTCCGAGAACCACGTTGAAGACAGCCTCCATTCGGGGGATCTGCACGAGCCGGAAGAAGAGACTCCCGAGAACCGCTGCGACCAACCCCCAGGCGGCAGCCTTCAGAATCGAGCGCACGTCGAGACGCATCCCTCCAACTCCCATGACTTGGAATGGTCTCCACGATAGGTTCCGGGACCGCCGCCGTCAAGACGGCAAGCCGTTGGCTCATCCACTCCAGCGATCGACGAACAGACACTCGTCAGCGGAGATCGGGACCTGCTCGTGCCAGACGGCATTTTCGGTTGGGTAGCCGATTGGGAGATAGCAGGGGATCTCGTAGTCGTCGGGGATCCCGAGCGTCGCTCGGACGTGGTCTCTCTCTTCCGGTGTCGAGATGATCTTGGTGACGCCGAAGATCCCTTCGCTCGCTGCGGCGACCAGCAGGTTCTCGATCACCGCCCAGATCGAGGCGAGCGCATTCAGCTCGTGGAGGCTCTCCTTCGGTCCGAGAAGGTCGCCTCGCTGGCGGAAGCAGGGAACGATCAGCGCGCCGGCGGAGAGGAGCATGCGCCCCTGCTTCGGGATCGCATCGAAGTACATCGTGTACTGGCTCTCTACGGTCATCCCCCAATCGTCGAGCATCTCCTTCAACTCCTCGTCGGTCCTCTCCTTGAGGAAGAACCGGACGAGCTTCTCACGCTGGACAGAATCCTCGACGAGGATGAAGCGCCATTCGCGGAGATGATTGTGACTCGGTGCCTTCACGCCGGCACCGAGGATCCGCAGCAGCGTCTCTCGCTCGATCGGGCGATCGTCGAAATCGCGAATCGTTCGGCGTGTTCGGATCGCATCGTAGATATCGATTGTCATATGCGCTAGCCTCCTGCGGAGAGTTCGAACCGCGCCTTGACCCCAAACTGCCAATACTTGCCCCAACTGGGGACGAACCGAAGGACTGTGTAATCAGGATCCGTCACACCCTTCGGGTAGAACTTCTCCCACCCGTCTTCCCACAGACGCTCGCGGGCTTCCGAATCCCGGCGAATCTCCACGCGTCCGCTGAGTAGCAGACCCTGCCACGGAATCGAGTCGTGGTACGCGAAGTAGACTGACGCGCGCGGATCCTTCTCGAGCTGCCCAACGTGTTCACTCGACGTATTCGTGGAAATCCAGATGGCTTCCAATCCGTCGTGATCGGCACATTCGACCGCCTTGATCTCCGGGCCTCCTTCGCCACCAATCGTTCCTAGGAACGCGATTCGCGATCGTTCGACCAGCTCCAGCGCAGCTGCTCTGACCTCCGCCTCGTTCATGGTGTTCCTTTCCCGTGCTGTTCCGCGAGATTGCCCAGGATCCGCTCGAGCGTCCGCTCGAACGCACCGATCTCAGCCTTCGTAAGCCCGCGGTAGTAGACGTCACTCATCTCCTGCGACACACGTTCGTACGCCGCCTGGGCCGCGCGATCCTTGTCGGTCCGCTTCACCAGGATCACCCGGCGATCGGTCTCCGATCGCTCGCGCACGATGTACTCCGATTCCTCGAGCCGATCGAGCATGCTCGTCAGCGTCGACTTCCCGAGGGCCGTCCGCGTCGCCAGCTCGCGGATTGGGATCGCATCCTCCTGCCACAGGACAAAGAGGATCCGTCCCTGGGCCGGGTTGATCTCGATCCCGTGTTCCTTCAGCATCCGCGTGAAGACGCGTCCCGAAAGGCGATGGACCTTCGAGAGAAGGAATCCGCCCTGGGATTCGATCTTCACGGCGTCACCTTGAAAGCGAACTTCTCTCCCTGATTCCAGCCGCGTACCTCGAACGGGAAGAGCCGAAGGAGCGTGAAGTCGGGATCGTCGACCTTCCCGGTCGGGAAGTACTGCGCCCACCCGTCAACCCAGAGCGCCTTCTTGATCTCCATGTCATCGACGATCTCGACATCGCCGACCAGGCAGACGCCGAAGAAGTCCGCCGGGTGAGAGAAGTAGAGGCATATTCGAGGATTCGCCTCGAGTTCGACCCTCTTCTGAGAGCACGTGTTCGTCGCGACATAGGTCATCAGATCACTCGAATGATCGGCGTAGATCGGGACCTGGTCCGGGTACTGCTCACGGTTTCGGAGGTTGAGCATCGCGCGCGTCCGCGGGTATCCGTCGGCTCCGACACTCGTCAGGTAGACCGCATCCGCCGAGCTCATCCGCTCGACGCACGTCTTCAAGAGTTGCGCATTGGACATACTGTCTCCTTTGTTCGATACCACATATTACGATATAGAACTATCGACAGCAAGTCAAGGCCGGCGAGTGCTCTCACGGCCGAAGTGAGGCGAAGGACATCGGACGACGCCAACCGCCAGCGCCGCCCGATGACCCGGGTACAACCAGAAGACTGCACATCCCGGGCAAACGGAGTCTACAAGGCAGTTTGCTCAGCTGTCAAGTCCTGAGAACAGCTCCAAGCATGTTCGTGAGAAATCTCTGAAGGCCACATTTTGATCTTCTATCCCTATAATAGTGTGATAGAACGAGACTACAAGGAGAAATCTTGAAAAACCATAGAGAAAGCTGCTAGGCGGCATTCAATATGAGTAGCAATCTGCGGCAGCACAGCGACATCGCCGTCGAAGCCTTCACTTGCGGTCGCGTTGCACCATTTCTCGGTATCTGCGCAAGCCTTCTCGCAGCTTCACTCCGGAGGAGTGGACACGGTTTCTCCCGAGCGAGGAGTACCGCTGCATATGCAAAAACCTGACGTCGCTTGCCAAGCCTGAAACAGCAATCCTCGATCGGTAGACCCCTACCGATTCTTCGGATGCGCGACCAGCGAGATAATCAAGACACTCCAGCTCGCCTCAACGCAACCCGCAGAAGGACGTAGTAAGGACGTAGTAACGTTCAAGTACTTCACTTCATGATTCTGATCTTGTATTCTATGTGTGTTGCTGCCGGAGAGACAGAGTCTCCACATGAGCCGCCAACTGTAGGAGCACGACATGGCAAACGTAACCGACGATCACTTCGAGATGGTCACACGAGAGGCACGACGCGGCCGCGTCGTGCCGTTCCTCGGTGCCGGCGCGAACCTGTGCGGCCGCCCGGAAGGCGTGGTGTGGACACCAGACGATACAGAGCACTTGCCGAATGCCCGCGAGCTAGCCAGACACCTCGCGCTCGTCAACGAGTGCGATCGCAAACATGGGTGCGAGTTGCCGGACCGCGAAGTTGCCGGACCGCAACCGGAGACCGAGATGCGGAGCGGTTGCCAGAACGCGGGCGCATGCGACCTGATGTACGTGTCGCAGTATGTCGCAACCGCCGGAGGAGGGCTGCGCTCGCTCTACGACGACCTTCTCCCACTGCTCGATCGCAAGTACCCACCTACACCTCTCCACCGCTTCCTCAGCACGCTTCCGGAGTTCTATCGAGCTGTCGTCCAGCCTAGCGTTCATGACGAGGCGTGCCGGCAACTCCTGATCGTGACGACGAACTACGATGATGTTCTCGAGTCGGCGTTCGACGAAGCCGGCGAGAAGTATCACATCGTGACCTACGTCGAGCAGCCCGATCGCCCAAACGGCTTTCTGCACATTGACCCCGATGGGCATCCGCATCCGATCGACGAACCCAACGCGTACAGCCCCATCATGGATGACACTCCGGTCATCCTGAAGATCCACGGGGCGTTGGATCGCTCTGGCACCGGGCGAAGCTGCTTCGTGATCACGGAGAATCAATACGTGGACTACCTCGCCGAGGCGGACGTCTCGCAGTTCTTGCCACATGTCGTGCGACAGCGACTCAGCGACAGCCACATCCTCTTCCTGGGGTACGGTCTGCGCGACTGGAACCTGCGGGTCGTCTTCCGTCGGCTCTGGAGACGAAATGCGGCAAAAGCGAAATCCTGGGCGATCCAGAGGTCTGTGAGCGACGTCGAACGAGAATTCTGGTCCAAGGAAGACGTCGACATCTTCGACGAGGACCTCGCCGTCTACGTCCGGCGGCTCGAGCGATGGCTCGGGCCGGGAAGCCCTCAAGAAGAACGGCATGTCAGCTAACCGAGGCTCAGACCAGGAGAAGAGAAGTTCGCCGTATGTCGGCCTCATCTCCTTCGCCGAGGAGGATGCGCCGTACTTCTTCGGCAGGGACGACGAGATTCGCATCGTCATCTCCAACCTGCGCGCATCGCGCTTGACACTCCTCTACGGCGAAAGCGGAGTCGGGAAGAGTTCCCTGCTGAACGCCGGTGCTGTGCGACGCCTGCGCCAGCTGGCCGAACGGAACCGGGAAGCGTACGCAGACCCTGAGCTGGCAGTCGTCGTATTCCGCCAGTGGGAAGCGGACCCCCTCACGGGCCTGAAGCGAGAAACACACAACGAGGCCCTGAAGGTAGCCGGAGCCGACGCAAACCACTCTGCGCAGGGATACCTCATCGAGGTTCTCGGCAGTGCCGCCTCAGCTGTGGGGGGAAGGCTGTTCGTCGTGCTGGATCAGTTCGAGGAGTTCCTGCGCAACGTACACCGCGACAAACAGGCGGAGTTCGTGGGCGAGCTAGGTCGAGTCCTCCGCGCATCGGACCTTCGAGTCAACGTCCTGATCTCGATCCGGGAGGACGCGCTGGCTCGGCTCGATCGACTCCGATCGCAAATTCCCAGTTTGTACGAAAACATGCTCCGCGTGCAGCCGCTGGACCGAAGATCCGCAGAAGCGGCCATCGTCGAACCGGTCCACGTCTTCGCGAAGCAGACTGGCGAGCGAATCGACATCGACCCTGACCTCGCCCCCGCCGTGCTGGACGAGATAGGCTTCGGAGACACATTGCCCTCCGAAGTGGCGAACGTCTCGTCCATCGCTCCCCTCCTGCAGCTGGTCATGGAGGCTCTCTGGGACGAGGAGTGGCGGCCCGACGACACCGAGCTGCGTCTCGCCACGTTTGAGACCGATCGGATCGGCGGAGCGAAGGGGATCGTTCGGCGGCACGTCGACAAGCGGTTCAGGAGCCTCCCGATGACCGAGCGACAGATTGCCGCCGTCCTCTTTGACTATCTCGTGACCCCTACGGGCGAGAAGATGGCCCACTCGGTGGAGAGCTTAACAGAATGGGTTCAGAAATCGCTGCCGCACGCGTCAAGCCAGATGATCGAGGTCATTCTTGAGAAGCTGTCGTGCGAAAGCAATCGGATCCTCTTCCCGTCGCCGGGGCCCGGTGATCGATACGAGATCTCCCATGACATCCTCGGCCCGCCGATCCGATCCTGGCTGGCGCGTTTTCGGGAGGCGAGACGGGTCGAAGAGGAGAGGGCCAAGCTCACAGCGAAGGCCGCCGAACAGAGGCACCGCGATCGGCAGCGCGTCCGGTTTCGCACGTGGATTGCCAGTCTTGCCGTTCTTGCTGCAGCCATCGCCGGAGCGCTGCTGGTGTTCGGATGGATTCAATACCGGGAGGCCAGCGAACAACGGGCCGTAGCGATGATAGAGAGGGAGAGGGCGAACCGTGCACTGACCGAGGCAACTGAGCATCGTGAACTAGCAGAACACCGAAGCCGCGTGGTTCGGGCTGGACAACTGGCCATGCACGCACAGCTCGAGCTTGACGGCCCCTGCGTCGACCCCCACCGCAGCGCCCTGCTGGCCATCGAGTCGCTGAGGATCGCCCCCAATCTCGCCGGGAACCTCGCAATCCGCCACGCCGCTCGGCTCCTTGCACCAGAAGTCTTCCAGGTCCATCACGACGAGCCGGTCTGCGATGTCGCGTTCAGCCCGGATGGTCGATACATCGTGACGGCGAGCTGGGATGACTCCGCCCGGGTCTGGGATGCATCCACGGGAGAGGAGGCAGCGCGGTTGCTCCATGAGCGCGACGTACGAGCGATCTGCTTCAGCACCGACGGGCAGCGCGTCGCTACCGCAAGCTACGACGGGACCGCGGGAGTCTGGGATTCCGCGACCGGAGCCCGGATCGTCCACCTTGTCCATCCGGGCAAGGTCACCGCGGTCTCGCTGAATCCGGACGGATCGCAGATCGCGACCGCCGGCGACGACAACGTGGCCCGCGTGTGGGACACGGCGACCGGCACACAGGTCTTCCGGCTCGACCATGACGACAGGGTGAGTGCGATCGCCTTCGCCCCCAGCGGCGAGTGGCTCGCCTCGGCGAGCCACGACCACACGGCGCGCATCTGGGATTCGGAATCCGGAGTGGAGGCCGCGCGGGTTGAATTCGGCGGAGTCGCAAACTCCATCTGCTTCAGTCAAGACGGGCTCCTTGTCGCAGTGGCAAGCGAGGATAACACTGCGAGGGTCCTCGATACTGCAACCGGCGAGGAGCTCGTTCGCGCCGACCACGACAGCCAAGTGCATGTGGTCGGGTTCGATCCCTCGGCGGCTCGGATCGCCACCGCGTGCCGAGACGGCACAGTACGGGTGTGGGCCCTGGCGACAGGTGCAGAGATGCTCCGTCTCACTCATGAAGGCAGCATCGAGTTCGCTTCGTTCAGCCCGAACGGGGAGGTGATCGCTACCGGTGGATCGGACGACACGGTCCGGCTGTGGGATGCGGCGACCGGCGAGGAGCTAGGTCGGCTGGCCCATCGGGACAACGTGTATGCTGCTGCCTTCGGCCCGGATGGAACCCGTATCGCAACGGCGAGCGCGGATGGAACCGCGCGGATCTGGGATGTGGCACCCGGAGCCGAGCCGATCCGGTTCGCCCAAACAGACGGCGTCCTGTCCGTCTCGTTCAGCCCGGACGGACAGTCGATCGCGTCTGCCGGCCAAGACAACAGCGCGCGGATCTGGAGCCTCGACAGCAATGAGCAGGCCACGGGGATCCACCACGACAACCACGTCTGTGCTGTTCGCTTCAGCCCCAACGGGCAACTCGTTGCCACCGCCGGGTTCGACGGTGTCGTCAAGCTATGCGATGTCAGCACCGGCGAGCAAACCGCGCGGTTCGCCCATGATCGCGAAGTCTATGACGTAGCGTTCAGCCCGGACGGGACACGCATCGCAAGTGCGAGCTCAGACCGGACTGTCCGGATCTGGGACATCGAGAAGGGTGCGGCAACATTTTCGCTTGCTCATGATCGTCGAGTCTACGCCGTTTCGTTTGCCCCCAGCGGCACGAGACTCGCAGCAGGTTGCGGGGAAGGCACGGTCCAGCTCTGGGACCTCTGCAACCAATCGGAGGTCCGTTCGTTCAAACACGATGCGACCGTCTGCGCAATCGGCTTCAGTTCCGATGGGAGCCAGATCGCCACAGCGAGCTGGGATCGCACGGCACGAGTATGGGACATCGCGTCGGGCGACGAGATCGCACGCTTTGTCCACGATGAGTTCGTCTATGATATCGCGTTCAGCCCTGACGGCGCGCACATCTCCACGGCAGGTCTCGACAACGCAGCCCGGGTCTGGGACGTAGTGACCGAAGAGGAGGTTGTACGATTGCCCCACCGCTGTGGTGTCTACGCCGTGGCATTCAGCCCATGCGGCAGCCTTCTTGCCACAGGAGGAGCAGACGGGAGAACACGCGTCTGGAGCCTCGACACCTTCAACCTTCTCGATAAGACTTGTGCCCGTGCCTCGCGCAACCTCACGGAGACTGAATGGAACCGGTACTTCCCGGGCGAGCCGTACCGCTGCACATGCCCGGACCTCCCTCCGGCGATAGATCCAACTCTGGCGCCGGAGAGCCAGCCGCTGCATGACAGTGGACGCCCGGCGATCTAGCGCTCTCGCATACTCGCAACAACCTCACTTGCACGCCCTGTATAATCCCGCCAACCTATCCAGGTGGGGGAGGGCTTATGTCCTACAAGATCGCGCTCCTGCCCGGCGATGGCGTCGGGGCGGACGTGCTCGAAGCGGCCAAGGGCGTCCTCGATGCAATCGGCTTCGAGGCCGAGTACACCTACGGGGATATCGGGTGGGAGTTCTGGTGCAAGGAAGGGAATCCCCTTCCGGATCGCACGATCGACCTTTTGAAGTCGACTGACTGCGCGCTCTTCGGCGCGATCACGTCGAAGCCGAAGGACGAAGCGGCGGAGGAATTGTGCGCCGAACTCCAAGGGAAGGGCATCGTCTACTCGTCGCCGATCGTCGGCCTGCGGCAGCTGTTCGGGCTCCACACGAACTTGCGCCCGTGCAAGGCCTACGAGGGAAACCCTCTCAATCTCCGGGACGACATCGATCTCGTCGTCTTCCGAGAGAATACGCAGGGTCTCTACGCCGGCATCGAGTGGCATCCGGTGTCGGACGAGATCAAGGCTGCCTTCAGCACGCATCCGAAGTTCAAGCGCTTCGTGGACGTTCCGGGAGATCAGATGGCGATCTCGACGCGCGTCTTCACGCGCGAAGGCTGCCAGAAGATCCTGGCGAGCGGCTTCGAGTACGCGAAGAAGCACGACTACAAGACTGTCACAGTAGTGGAAAAGCCGAACGTCATCCGAGAGACCTCCGGCCTGATGATCCGCGCGGCCCGCGAGATGGTGAAGGACTACCCGAGGATCGAACTCTGGGAGACGAACATCGACGCGATGTGCATGTGGCTCGTCAAGAACCCACAGGACTACGGCGTCCTCGTCAGCTCGAACATGTTCGGCGACATCCTGTCCGACCTCGCCGCACAGATCGTCGGCGGCCTCGGCTTCGCCTGTGCCGGCAACATCGGCGATGACTACGCGGTGTTCGAGCCGACACACGGCTCGGCGCCGAAGTATGTCGGGCAGAACAAGGTCAATCCGATCGCCATGATCCGCTCGGCGAAGATGATGCTCGATTATCTCGGCGAGACCGAGAAGGCGGGTAAGATCGAGACCGCCGTCGCGGATACGATCCGCGAAGGTCGTCTGCAGACCTACGACATGGGCGGAACCACCTCCACCACCGAGATGGCCGAAGCGATCGCCAAGGCCGCGAAGGAGGCGTAGATGTCCGAGGCATCCGCAAACTCCATCAGCCGCAAGATGGCGCAGTTCGCTCTCGGGCTGCAGTACGACCAGATTCCTGAGGCGTCCGTCAAGGAGGCCAAGCGATTCCTGCTCGACTCCGTCGGCTGCGCGCTGGCCGCGCTCGATCACGAAGACATGCGCCAGGCGTACGACTTCGTGAAGCAGCTGGGCGGCAACGAGCAGGCGACCGTCATCGGCCATGGCACGATGACGAACCTGGGGAACGCGACGCTGATGAACGCGCTCCTGATCCGGGCGATGGACTACAACGACATCTACTGGAAGCAGGACCCGTCGCATCCGTCCGACATCATTCCCGCCGCGCTCGCCCCGGCCGAGTACAAGGGCCTCTCCGGCAAGGATCTCCTTGTCGGGATCATGATCTGCTACGAGCTCGAGATGCGCCTCTGCCTCGCCGCCTTCCCCGGCGTTCGCGAGGTCGGTTGGCATCACGCGTCACTGACGCAGTTCGTCTCCCCGCTCGTCGCCGCCCGGATGCTCGGCCTGACCGAAGACCAAGCGGTCGCCGCATGCGGCATCTCCGGTTCGAGCCACTTCACGCTCGGCGGCGTCGTCGCCGGACACCTGACGAACATGAAGAACACGGCCGACCCGATGTCGACCGAGGCCGGCGTTCGCGCCGCGATGCTGGCGTCGACCGGCTACTCGGGTCCCGTCGAGCTTTTCGAGGGGAAAGAAGGCGTCTTCGAGGTCATCTCGAATGTCGAGTTCAAGCCCGAGATCATGCTCGACGGCCTCAGCAAGGAGTTCCTGATCACCGAGTGCGGCTACAAAGCCTTCCCGACGGAGGCGCTGACGCACCAGCCGATTACGGCCGTCCTCGAGGTGATGAGCGACAACAACATCGACCCGCACAAGGTCACCGAGGTCCTCATCAAGACCACGGCCCGCGGCGCCGACATCCTTTCCGATCCGTCGAAGTACGAACCGCGGACGAAAGAGACGGCCGACCACAGCCTGCCGTACTGCATCGCCGTTGCGGTGACGAAGGGGAACGTCCTTCCGTCCGACTTCACCGACGCGGCAATCAAGGATCCGTTCGTCTGGGAGACGCTCCCGAAGATCAAGGTCGTCGCCGATCCGGAGATCGACGCGATGTTCCCGGGCGTGAAGCGGGCGATCGTGACGATCACGACCGAGGATGGTCAGTCGCACACGGTCACCGAGGATCACGCCAAGGGTCGAGCGGAACGGCCACTCTCCGACGAGGAGCTGATCGACAAGTTCCGCGCCAACGCGGCGCACGCGATGAGCGAAGGCGCGATGGACAAGGTCGTCGAAGCGACGTTCGGCCTCGATCAGGTCGGCACCGTCGGCGAGTACATGGCAGTCCTGAAGCGCGACAAGTAGCCGGACCTACGTATTTGGGTACCATGCGGGCGGCTTCTCGGAGCCGCCCGTTTCTTGTTGGAGGCCGATGGACAGCAAGCGCAAGACAGCGATCCGCGAGAAGCTCCTCGCCTGGTACGAGGTTGAAGCCCGAGACCTTCCCTGGCGAAACACGCGTGACCCGTACGCGATCCTCGTCTCCGAGGTGATGCTCCAGCAGACACGCGTCGAGACGGCCCTCCGGTACTACGAGCGCTTCTTGAAGCGCTTTCCGACCTTCGTGGCACTGGCCACAGCGTCCCTCGATGACGTTCTGAAGGCGTGGGAAGGCCTCGGCTACTACCGGCGCGCGCGCAACCTGCACAAGGCTGCGCAGGCCGTCGTCTCAGACCATGCGGGACAGCTGCCGCCCGACCCGACCGCCTTGCGAACGCTTCCGGGTATCGGCCAGTACACCGCCGGCGCTGTCGCGTCGATCGCTTTCGGCCTCGACGAGCCGGTTCTCGATGGGAACGTCATCCGCGTGCTTGCACGCCTCCTCCGCATTGGCGGCGACCCGGCGAAATCGTCGGCCCGCAAGAGGCTGCAGGAAGCGGCAGAAGACCTCGTTCCCGCGGGACGCGCTTCAGCCTTCAACCAGGCCTTGATGGATCTCGGTGCACGCGTCTGCCTCCCCCGATCCCCGCGTTGCCACGAATGCCCCGTTTCGCGCGAGTGTGACGCGCATCACACAGGAGATGAGGTCGCGTTCCCGGAGAAGCCGAAGCGGAAGACGCCACACATCGATGTCGTTGCCGGCGTTATCTGGGACGGAGAGCCATTCGCCAGCGACTCGAAGATCCTGATCGCCAAGCGCATGGAGGACGACATGCTCGGCGGACTCTGGGAGTTCCCCGGTGGACGCGTCGAAGAGGGGGAGAGTCTCGAGGAGGCTCTGAGCCGCGAGCTCCGAGAGGAGCTCGACATCAACGTCGACGTCGTCGAGCCATTCCTCGACGTCGAGCACGCCTACACGCACTTCCGGATGACGATGCACGTCTTCCATTGCCGTCACACGGGTGGAGAGCCTCGCGCGATTGAGTGTGCGGATTGGACCTGGACTTGTATCGGGAGTCTCGACAAGTACGCGCTATCGACCGCCGATCGGAAGGTGATCGACGCGTTGAGGGCTCAGTCGAGCTGAGCCCTCAACGCGCGAGTTCAGCTTTCAATCAGTTTCACTAGAATGCGATCTCCAACGCGAGACCGAAGCTGTAGAGGCCATTCCGGTAGTCGACGATCAGAATCAAGGTCGACGTCTCGGAGATTGGCAGGGCAAGACCGCCCGCGATGTGGTGCCAGATCACGAAGCCGTCCCCTTGGAGCGGAATCGTCGGCTGATACGCCAAGAAGATTGGAAGCGTCGAGTTGACGTTCAGCAGAATCTCGCCGAAGACGCCCCAGTTGAGGAACTCGACTCCGTAGCCGCCGCCGAACCCCATCGCGAGAGAGACGCTCTCGGGATCGTCGATGATCGAGAACGTCAGATCTCCCTTCGCCCCCATCCAGCCGAAGTCGCCGGTCGACAGAGGCACCATCGCCCCGGTCTGGAAGCCAAGATTCACCGTATCCGAAAGCCCGAACGTAAGCCTCGCCTGCGGCGTCAGGTTCCAGTTCGGATCCTCATCGACCACGATGTCCATCAGGCCGGTCCCGATCGTCACGGCCATGTTCCCCGCCCCGATCATCCGCGCCGTCTGGAAGATGTTGAACAAGCACCCACTCAACATCAGCGCAGCCGGAATCAACGCGAGACAGAGGGCCCAGCGGATTCGCTTCTTCATGTGATCCCCCTCACTCCAGAATTCGAATCACTCCCACTCTGCCGTAGGGGGAAGGGGAATGTCAACTCCCATCAATCCCCGTTTGCCCGCGTCAGAGCCGAGAGCTATGATGTGTCGATTTCGAGCAGACGACGAGGGGGAGGCGGATGGCTGGCCATTCCAAGTGGGCGAATATCAAGTACCGGAAGGAGCGCCAAGATAAGAAGCGCTCCAATCTGTTCGGCAAGCTGATCAAGGAAATCACGCTCCAAGCTCGTAGCGGCGATCCGAATCCGGAGAACAACCCGGGCCTCGCCCAGGCGCTCGAGCGGGCCAAGGCAGCCAACCTCCCGAAGGACAACATCGAGCGAGCGATCAAACGAGCGACCGGCGAGCTCGACGGTGTCAGCTACGAGGAAGCGACCTACGAGGGCTATGCGACAGACGGCGTTGCCGTCCTCGTCCGCGTCGTCACTGACAATCGGAATCGCGCGTCGGCCGGCGTACGACACATCTTCAGCAAGCACGGCGGGAACATGGCATCCGCTGGGAGCGTCGCGTGGCTGTTCGATCGGAGGGGGATCGTGGTCGTCGCCGATCTACCCGAGGACGTCGATCGCGACGAGCTGGAGATGTCGCTGATCGAGGCCGGGGCCGACGACATCGACGATCAGGGCGAAACAATCGAGGCGACGTGCGACCCGACCGTCCTGTCCGATCTGAGTGACGCAGCGACTTCGCACGGCATCGCGCCGATCCGGGCCGAGGTGACGATGATCCCGAAGAACACGATTCACGTCGAAGGCGGCTCGGCGGAGAAGGTCCTCCGGCTGATCGATGCACTCGACGAGAACGAGGACGTTCAGCAGGTCTTCGCCAATTTCGACGTCGATGACGAGGTCCTCGAGCAACTCAACGCATAGAAGAAGGAATGGAGAAAATCGGAAGGAGGAACCGAATGAAGAAGCGGGTGGGGGTTGTTGTGTGCGTGATCGTCGGGCTCCTGGCATTGACGTTCGGCGCCGCGGCGCAGACGAATCAAGCATGGATTCCGGGTGTCGCCTCGTTGGCCCTTCCGGGCCTCGGGCAGGTTCTCAATGACCAGATCGACAAAGCCCTCTGGCACTTCGGGGTTGCGGTCGCCCTCAACGTCGGCGCGTACTACGTCTCGGCGCTCCTGCCGTTCCCCGGCGTCTATGGCGTCGGACTCGTGTACCTGGCATGGGGGCTGTACAGCGGCTACGACGCGTACACCGTCGCTCAGGAGCAGGGATTCAGAATCGGCGTCGTCGAGAACGGAATCGGCTTCGCCGTCAACTTCTAGAGTAGAGCGAGGAGCGCGGCCGCTGTGACGACGGCCGCGACTCGGAGGAATTGAAGCAGGCCTCGACCGATGTCGGTCGGGGCCTTTCCTGTTGAGAGCAGTCGATTCGAGACGAGCTCCGCGGCGCCGGTCTCTCGGTCGACGTCGACGACCAGTCGTCCGAGGTTCTCGCCGAACGCCCCCGATTGAACGAGGATCGTCTTCCCTTTCCCAACGATGCGCGGTTCGGACAACTCCTCGTGGGAATGCCCGGTGACGAAGACGTCGATCTCGGGGACCGCCTGCGCCACCCTCGCCGCATTGTCGACCGGCAGATGCGCGAGGACGACGATCAGATCGGGGGGGTCTGCGGCCCGGTCGATCTCTCGGCGCACGGCCGACGCCGCCGGAATCATCCGAACGGTCGGGTAGGCCGTATACGGGAGCAGCTCTTCGGCGATCAGGCCGATCAGCAAGACCGAGTATCCGTCGACATCGATTCTTGCCGAGGGGACGAACGGAACCGAGGGAGCGCCTGAACGGATCGGCGACAGATTGGAGCAGAGAACGGGAAATGAGGCCTCACGGACGAGCGCATCGAGTCGCCGCGGCCCCCAGTACATGTCGTGATTCCCCAGCGCCATCGCGTCGTAGCCGACGCGGTTCATCCATGCGACCATCTCGTCGGCTCCCCAGACAGCGGTGAGCGGCGTCCGAAAGTCCTGAAACGTATCGCCGGCATCGAGGAGCAAGAGCGGGTTCCCCGTGGCCCGCTCCGCGGCGATCAGCCGCTCGATCGCGTCGAGTCGGCCAAATCGGAGATGGAGATCGTTCGTGTAGAGGATCGTTAACTCAGCCGCGAACCCGGCCGAAGCGAAGATCGCGATCATGCAGCAGACAGCGACGCTGCCCCGACTCACCACAGCACGCCTCCGATCGACAGGCAAAATCGATCGCGCCGCGCCGACAGTCCGATCTCCCACTGAGTCGAACCCAGAGGGAAAATCCGAAATCCGAGGAACGGCTCGATGCCGCTCCCGACCGCTTCTACGCCAATCAGCATCGAGAGGTACGGACTCGCAGCGAGCTGCGCACTCCCCCAGCGGCCGGGCGTTCCGCCCCACCTTCGACCCCAGTCGACCTGCACCGGTCCGAAGAAGAGGGTCGACAGCAGGCCGATCCCGTCGGTCCCCAGCACCGCCGCGAGGAAGATCGGGGCTAGGTTCTCGAGTACAACGACCTTCGCCTCAAGGTCGAGCGCGCCGACCGTGTCGGCAGAGGCTCCGACGGCGATCCGTGGCGTCAAGACTCGTTCGATCCGTGCAACAGCGCTGCCCGGATCTCCCACAACATCGAACCGAGTCCCACCCGACGGAAGGAAGATCATCGCGCTCCGACGGCCGAACCAGACGTCCGACGATGCCCCGAGCGCTGAGCAACCGATGCTGCACAACAAGAGGATGCCGACAAGGGCCTTCATCGCTGATGGAGCATACGCATCCGGTGGAGGCAGACCAAGGTTCGTTGATTTCGGCGATTCGCGTCGACACAATCGAGGCTATGCTCCTCGAGCGGGTTCGTACGACGATCGACCGACATCGGATGTTCGATTCCGGTGGGACCGTACTCGTCGCGGTCTCCGGCGGGCTTGACTCGGTCGTCCTCCTCGACCTCCTCAGTCGGCTCGCCCCGGACTACGGGATCTCGCTGCATGTCGCCCACCTCGACCACGGTCTCCGACCAGCCTCTGCAGACGACGCCCGGTTCGTCGAGCGGCTGTCAGCCGATCTCGATCTACCGAGCCGGATCGACAGACTCGATCCCGACAAATTCGATGCGCGAAGCGGAGGAGTCTCCGAGGCCGCTGCCCGAGCCGCACGGCACGCGTTCCTCGAGTCTGTCCGCACGGAAATCGGCGCGTCTCGGATCGCGCTCGGGCACACCGCCGACGATCAAGCCGAGACGATCATTCACCGACTGACACGCGGGTCGGGGATCAAAGGGCTACGAGGGATTCCGCCGGTCCGCCTTCCGTTCGTCCGCCCGCTGATCGAGACGAGGCGGGCCGAGATCCTCGAGTACGCACGCACGCGGAACCTCGACTGGCGCGTCGACGCTTCGAACGCCGACCTTTCGCTCACGCGCAACCGGATCCGCCACCGAGTCCTCCCAGAGCTGGAGAGGCTCAATCCGAAGGTGGTCGAGTCGATCTGCCGCAGCGCAGATCTCGCGGCGGAGGCGGACGAGATCGGAGATCACCTGATCAGGCTCCTTTGGGATGAGGTGCTCGCCAACGAAGGCGAGGAGCGAGTCGCGTTCCGTCTGGGTGCGCTGAACGATCTCTCGCGAGCGGTCCGGAAGCTTCTGTTGCGAGAGGGGGCCCGACGCGTGCGAGGGGATCTGACCGGGTTCGAGCACGACCACACTGAAGAAGCCGCCAGGCTGGCCGCGTCCGAGTCGTCGCACGGCGAACTCTCCCTCCCCGGACTGAGCGTCCGCATCCAGTCCGACGAAGTCGTCCTCACGCGAAGTGCGGAGTCGCCGCTCGCTCCGTGGACGTACCCGGTCGAACTCGGGGAGACTGCGATCGTCGAGCCGCCGATCGCACTCCGCCTGGAGGTCGTCGACGGAGCGCCGCCCCGAATGAACCCCTCGGACCGTTGGATCGAGTCGGCCGATGCCGATCGGATCCACTTCCCGCTGGAGCTTCGCTCCCGTCGCGATGGCGATCGATTCACTCCCCTCGGTCTCGCGAAGTGCGTCAAGCTGAAGGACTTCTTGATCAATGAGAAGATCCCGTACTACGATCGCGACCGCGTTCCGCTCCTCTGCGATCGAGAGAAGATCGTCTGGGTTGTCGGCGTTCGGCTCTCCGACGAAGTCAAGATCACCGACTCGACATGCCGAATCCTGAGGATGACAGCGAGGGAGCGTCGATGATCTTCACTCTGCTCATCTTCCTCGGCTCGATCATTGTCCTCGTCGGCATCCACGAGGCGGGACACTTCTTCGCCGCCAAGTGGGCCGGTGTCCTCATCAAGGAATTCGCCATCGGCTTCGGCCCTCGTCTCGTCTCGTACCGCGGGAAGGAAACGCGCTACTCGATCCGCGCGATCCCGTTTGGCGGATACGTCCGGATGGCCGGGGAGGACCGCCGCGAGACGGACGATGCGATCCCCGAGGACCGAATCCTCTACAACAAGCCACCCTACGTTCGCGCAGCGATCAGCCTCGCCGGACCGCTGGCGAACCTTGCCGGCGCGTTCCTCGTCGGACTTCTCGTCCTCTGGTCGTTCGGCATCCCGATGCTCCAGGTCGCCGACGTGATCCCGGACTCACCGGCCGCCGAAGGCTTGGTCGCCGGCGACCGGATCCGGTCGATGAGCGGCTCGCCAATCCTCGACAACGACGACGTCACGAACATCATCCAACGAACCGGCAACGCTCCGCTCGAGATCGTGCTGGAACGTGGTGACGAGACGATCCGCCTGACGATCACGCCGACCTACGAGGAGGAAGGCGAGCGTTACATCATCGGCGCTTACTTCCTGACGAACACGTTCACCACCGAACTCGTCGAGCTCGATCCGGCGGCGCCGCTTCGCCTCGCCGGGGTCCGAAACGGCGACCGTGTCTTAGCAATCGACGCCGTGCCGATCGACACGGCAATCGATCTGCTGGTCCATTTCGAAGACCCGGATGCGATCGCCGAGGGGACTCTCACGCTGCAACGAGGAGGCAACACCTTCGACCTGTCGCTCGCGCCGGCACAGGTCTCCGCCGGCGATCTGTTCACGGGAGTCTCGTTCGGCGAACTCGGCACCGTTCGGCGCCGACCCGGTCTCTTTCTCGGCCTCCGGCTCGGCGCCGAGCAGTTCGCCCGGAACGTCGGCCTCCTAGCCACATGGGTCCGTCAGCTGATCTCGGGCGAGGTCGCAGCGGGGGAGGCGATCGCCGGGCCGGTCGGCATCGCTCAGCTCCTTGAGCAGGGAGCGCGGATGGGCGCCGTCGCCTTCTTCGGCCTTCTCGCATTCCTCAGCATCAACTTCGGACTCCTCAACCTGGTCCCGTTCCCGGCGCTCGACGGAAGCCGCGTCGCGTTCGCTCTCTACGAGTGGGTACGAGGACGACCGATCGCGCCTGAGCGGGAAGGACTGATCCACGCCGTCGGATTCCTGATCCTGCTCGGCGTGATGATCCTGGTAACCTACCGGGACATCGTCAAGCTGTTTCGATGAGGCAGACGGCCATCGCGGCGATCCCCTCACCCCGACCCAGGGCGCCGAGCCCTTCGGTTGTCGTCGCCTTCAGGCCGATCCGCGCCGGCGAGAGGTCCAAGACAGCGCCGAGCGCTTCCTTCATCGCGGGAAGATGCTCGGCCAACTTCGGCTGTTCAGCGACGATCGTCGCATCGATGTTGATCGGCGCATAGCCAGCATCGAGAACAAGGCGCCGGACTTCTTCGAGGAGGCGGAGGCTCGAGATCCCCCGGTAGCGCTCGTCCGAATCGGGGAAGTAGGTCCCGATGTCGCCGAGCCCGGCCGCGCCGAGGAGCGCGTCGCAGATCGCGTGGGTCAAGACGTCCGCGTCGGAGTGGCCGAGCAACCCGAACTCATGCGGGATCGACACCCCGCCGAGGATCAGATCCCGATCGGGAACCAGCCGATGGACGTCGTAGCCGATCCCGATCCTCTGCTCACCCATCTCCATGCTCCTTCTCGATCTGCCGGATGACGTCAAACGCCATCCCGCGTCGGAATCCTCGTCGCATCAAGTGATTCGCGATCCGATTCCGCCGCCGCTCGGAGTCGATCCCCCTGAGCCGCTCCAACCGTGCCGACGCGAGATCGCGCGCCAGCTCGATCTCACGAACCGGAGGATACAACTCGTCGATCGTTGCGTCGATCAGCAACGGCTCGATCCCCTTTTCGCGAAGCTCCTGCGCCAGCGCGGCGCGGGAGAGCGGGTGGTGCCAGAGCCTATCGGTCACCCAGAGCTTGGCGAAGCCGCGATCGTCGAGGAGCCCGGCACCGAGAGCCGAGTTGATCGTCTCCTCGATCCGGTCCGCATCATGTCCGCGTTCCTTGAGCCGCTGGCGAACCTCGAAGACGCTCCGCGGACGTTCGCGAAGGAGTCGGGTCATGTCGACCCACGGATCACTCTTCCGCGTCGGCCTCACCCGCATCCTGCTCGGGCGTCTCGGGTGCGCTTTCGGTGAGTTCGGCCTTCTCGCGAATCGCCGCCTCGAGGCGATCGGCCAGCGCCGGATCCTCTTCGAGCAGCGTCGCGCTGTTTCCGATCCCTTGCCCGAGGCGCTCGTCGCCGAACGAGTACCACGAGCCGCTCCGAGAGATCAGGCCGAGCGCTTCTCCTGTGTTGAGCAGGTCGCGTGAACGGACGATCCCCCGACCGTAGATGATGTCGAACTTCGCCTCCTTGAACGGCGGCGCGACCTTGTTCTTCACCACACGGACGTTGATGTTGTGACCGACGCGCTCGTCGCCATCCTCGATCTTCCCCGATCCCCACATCTGAAGTCGGACCGAGGCGTAGAACTTCAGCGCCCAACCGCCGGAGGTCGTCGTCGTCGGGCCAAACCGCGACGTCGAGATCTTCGAGCGCATCTGGTTGGTGAAGATGACGATCGTCTTCGACTGAGAGATCGCGCCGGAGAGCTTCCGCATCGCCTGGCTCATCAGCCGCGCCTGCAGGCCGACCGTCGGCTCGCCCATCTGCCCCTCGATCTCCGCCGTCGGGACGAGCGCGGCGACCGAGTCGATGACGATCACGTCGACCGCGCCGCTCCGCGTCAGCTGCTCGGTGATCTCGAGCGCCTGCTCACCGGAGTTCGGCTGCGAGATGAGCATGTGGTCGAGGTCGACACCGAGGGCACGGCTGTAGGTCGGATCGAGCGCGTGCTCGGCGTCGATGAATGCCGCCGTTCCGCCGCGCTTCTGCACCTCCGCGACGATGTGGAGCGCAAGCGTCGTCTTCCCGCTCGCCTCCATGCCGAAGACCTCAATGATCCTCCCGCGCGGAATCCCGCCGACGCCGAGCGCAATGTCGAGGGTGAGGGATCCCGAGGGAACGGATTCGACTTGGAGGACCTGGGCTCCGTCGCCGAGCCACATGATGGAGCCTTCGCCGTATGCCTTCTTGATCTGTTTGAGTGTGCTTTCCAGGACCTCTCGCTTACCCATGTTCCCCCCTGATTCGTAGCTTTTCGCCATTCTAGGTGACGCCCCGAGGCGATTCAACCAGTTTTTCCGATACTTTCTGACAAGAAGACCATCTCTTTGATTCGATTCAACGCGCTACGGCACGCCTTACTCGATCTTCTCGCGGAGTGCATTCGCCGTCTCGATGAACGACGACGCCGTGCCGCGGTCGACGCCGCGCAGCCGGAACGTGCCGTCAGGTGTCTCGACCAGCAGCACATCCCCGCGCAGAGCGAGGCCGATTCGCGCGAGTCCCTGCTCTCGCTTCATCCCGAACACCCCAAGCGACGAACCGATCAGGCGCTGGGTGAATCGCGCGATCGATCGCTGCAGGAACGCGGAAAACGCGCCTTCCTCCTCCGCGCGGGCCTCCTGGAGATGATCGAGCGCTTCGCGGATGTCCTGCTTGGCGTCCTTCGCCAGCTCGACAACGACGGTTCCCCGCTCGGTCAGGATCAACGTCAGCTGATCGGCCGCGTCGGAGATGCGGGCAACCTCGTTCATCCACGCGACCTCGACCACATCCTCTGCGCCGACGCCCTTCAGGCTCTGCTGGCCAAGCGGAATGAAGAAGAGACCCTCGCCAAGCGCGATGATCTCCTGAACCCGCTTGGTGACCAGGATCTGCCCGCCCTTCGCCAAACCGGAGAGGCGCTGCGCGAGGTTAACGGCGTGGCCGATGAAGTCGATGTCGGTCATTACAGGGCGCCCACTCGAGATCCCGATCCCGACGTCGATCGGCTCATCCGGCATCTCGCGGTTCCGCTCGCGGATCGCTCGCTGGATTCCGACCGCCGCCTGGATCGCATCGTCCGGCGTTTCGAACGCCGCCATGACGCCGTCGCCGAGCGACTTCACGAGGATGCCGTACTCGTCGATCCGCGGGCGGAGGATCTCCTCGTGGTGTTGGGACAGCTGATAGGCGGCGCGGTCGCCCTTCTGCGCGGTGTAGGCCGTGAATCCGCGCAGGTCGCTGAACAGAAGTGCAATCTCTTCGCCCGCCTCGAGCTGAGAACGAATCGTCTGCCGAACCTTGAGTGTCCTGCTCCAGGACATGAGCCCCCCCGCTGGAAATGCGAATCAGCGTATTATATCATCGTCTCCGGTTTCGAGTGACCAGCGAAAGGAGCGAATCGATGGATGACAAACAGATCCTCACCCTGATGAAGGGGACCCCGATCTTCTCCAGATTGAACGACTCGGGTCTGAAGAGCGTCCTCAAGGCGGCAGTCCAGAAGAAGGCTCCCGCGGGGACGAAGCTCGTCGAAGAGGGGAAGGGCGGCGTCGGGTTCTACCTCATCCTCGAGGGGAAAGCGGAGGTCATCCGCGAAGGCGACAAACTCGCCGAACTCGGAGCGGGCAACTTCTTCGGAGAGCTCTCCGTCATCGACGGCGCTCCTCGGACCGCCGATGTCGTCGCAATGGTCGACACGGATTGCCTCGTCATTACGCAGTGGGCGATGAAGAGTCTGATCGAGAATCACCCACAGATCGCCCAGGGCATGTTGGAAGAACTCGTTCGACGACTCCGCGCGACCGACGAGGCCCTCCACGCGTCAGAGTAGCGTTCCGTGAGTGAACAGATCCCGCTCACGTGCCTCGGCTCTGGAGCGGCACTCACCGACGGTCGCCAATGGAATTCGCTCCTCATCGACGGCCGGATCCTCCTCGATCTTCCGCCGACCGCTGTCGTCGAGATGCAACGTCTCGGCCTCGATCTGACCGAGATCGACGTCATCTTCATCAGCCACCTGCATGCCGACCACAACTTCGGCCTCCCGTTCCTGTTGCTCGAGTACTGCATCCGCCGCGAACGGGATCGACCGATCTACATCGTCGGCCCCCCCGGCATCGAGGAGCAGACCGAAACCCTCTGTGACCTCGCGTGGCCCGACATGCGGAAGGCCGGCTTCGAGCCGCACGTTCCAGTGTCGTATGTCGAGGTCACACAAGATGGCGAGTACCGGGCCGGCGAGCTCGAGTTCACCGCCGTCCAGATGGAGCACTTCACGCTGACGGCGTTCGGATACCGGTTCGACTACAGGGATCGGACGATCGCGTACACTGGCGACACCGGCGAGTGTAAGCAGCTCGGGCGGCTGCTCGGTGGCGCGGATGTCGCGATCATCGAGTTGACCCATCCGGAGGCGTCCGAGGATCCCGGCCATCTCGACGCTCCCGCGGTCGCCTACTGGCTGAAGCGGCTCCGCTCCGAAGGGGCTCGCGTCTTTGCCACGCACATGAGCGGGACGCCCGATCCGATCGAAGGTCTCGAGATCTGCGAGGACGGCCGTACATACCAGATCTGAGCGATCAGTCCCGGTTCACTTCTGATAGCAGGCGCGGCAGCGGGCCTCGTAGCTCCCCACACCCCCGACCTGGATGACCGGCCCGTCGACCGGCGCCGGCACACCATCGATCAGCCGCTGAGAGCGCGTCGCAACACCACCGCACTTCACGCAGACCGCCTGGAGCTTGTCGACACGATCGGCGAGCGTCATCAACACCGGCATCGGCTCGAACGGCTCCTCAGCGAACGTCAGATCGAGACCGGCGACGATCACCCGCTTCCCCAGACCGACGAGCTCCTGACAGAGCGCCGGGAGCCGGTCGGAGAAGAAGTTCCCTTCGTCGAACGCAACGACCGCCGCTCGTTCGAGCGCCTCGTCGCCGACCAGATCCCGAATCGCCTCGAGCGTCTCTTTGCCCGGCTCAAGGAGGTGTGCAGCGAATTCGCGGCCGTAGTGCGTAACGATGGCGTTCGCGTTGTAGCGATCGTCGATCGTCGGCTTGAAGAGAAGAATCTCTCGTTCCGCAATCCGGACCCGCTCCAGTCGCCGGATCAGCTCCTCGGTCTTCCCCGAGAACATGCAGCCGACGATCACCTCGAGCTGCCGATTCGCCGTGTGCACTTCGCCCCCTCCTTCACTCTCCCTTGCCGTCGCTCCAAGGCAGGAGCGTATCCGTGAACAGATCCTCGATCGGAAGCCTCCCGTCAATCAGACCATGTTCGACCAAGTAGACCTGCATCGTCGTCCAGACACCGAGGTCATCGTGTCGCGCCCCCGCTGCGTAGAGCGGAAGTGTGGCAGCGAACGATCGGCGATTCAGCTCGTCATCGAGGTCCGGATACGCCGCGACGAACGCTTCGAATGCCGCATCCGGATCTTTCGTCGTGCGTTCGATCCCCCTCGCAAGCGTATCGAGGAACGCCGCCAACTCGGCTCCCCGCTCGTCGATCAGACCCGGATGAACGACGAAGATGAGTTCGTAGGTCTCCGGAATGCAGTGAGCCTCCTGCGGGAAGAAGACCGGCTCGCTTCCCTGCAGCTCGACCTGGATCGGCTCGAAGTTGCGGAACGCGCCGATCGCGTCGACGCTCCCGGCAAGCAGCGCCTGCATCGTGTTGAACCCGACGTTGATCAGCTGGACCTCGCCCTCGGCGATCCCTGCGCAGCCGAGCATCGTCCGCCAGAGGATCGGTTCGAGCGGCTCAAGCGAGTAGCCGATCCGTCTTCCGCGCAGGTCCTCGATCGCCTCGACCCCGTTCTCGCGGAGGCCGAGCAGGCCGCCGAGGCCCCGGTCGATCAGCGCACCGACGGCGATCAGCGGGAGTCCCTCCGATCGGGCGATCAGGTAGTTGATCTGAGGAGTCAGCGCGATGTCGACCGCCCGCGATGCGGCCAGTTTTACCGGATCGCTCGGGTTGGCCGGCACGAACAGATCGACGCCGATCCCCGCTTCGGCGAAGTATCCGAACTCCTGGCAGATCACCAGCGGCACGTGGTTCGGATTGACGAAGAAGTCGAGGCTAAGGTGGAGGGTCGGCTGAGCACTCGCCACTGCTGTGCAGATGCCGATCATCAGAAGAGCAAGTGCCCCTCTCATCTTCCCCCCTCCTCTTCTGTAGCGGATCTTGGTGCGTCACTCGACGCCGCGCCAGTGCAGCACCCGGCGCTCGATTATCCGAAGACCTCCAAAGAGGAGCAACCCGAGGCCCGAGAGCATCAGAATCGCCGCAAAGACCAGATCGACACGGAGTAGCGCGTTCGACTGGAGCATCAGGTAGCCGAGCCCCCGACGCGCTCCGACCCACTCGCCGATCGTCGCGCCGACAACGCTCAGCGTCACCGCCACCTTCAGACCGGCGAAGACCGTCGGGAGGCTCGCCGGAAGCCGGAGCTTCCAGAAGAGCTGCCACCGCGATGCGCCGAGCGAGCGGAGGAGTTCGACCGTCTCCTCGTTCGGCGCTCGGAGCCCGTCCGACGCGTTCACGACAATCGGGAAGAACGCGATCAACGCAGCGACCGTTGCTTTCGGCCAGAGGCCGTAGCCCATCCAGACGATCAGCAGAGGCGCGATCGCAAAGACAGGGATCATCTGCGATGCGATGATCAGCGGGTAGAGCGCCCGTTCGAGGATCGGCGAGTAGAAGACGGCGACCGCCAGCGCGAATCCGCCGAGCCCACCAATCAGAAGTCCGAGGACGATCTCTGCAAGGGTCACCGCGGCGTGCCCGAGAAGGCTCGAGAAGTGAGAGACGAATGCGACCGCAATCCGAGTCGGTGCCGGAAGAATGTAGTGCGGCACATCGAACAGCCAGACCGAACCCTCCCAAACGGCGAGCAGAACCAGCAGGAGGGCAAGCGGCGCCGCGATGCTCGTCAGCCGGTTCATCGTCCCTCCAGGAGGAGTCCGAGTAGGCTTCCCTTTCCCTCCGCCAGTTCGGCCGAAGCGCGGCCGCGCGGCCGAGGAAGCCCGACCGGCTGCTCATGGACGATCGTCGCCGGACGCGCGGACATCACGAGGATCCGATCCGAGAGGAGCAACCCTTCTTCCACATCATGCGTGACGAGGAGGATCGTCTTGTGGAGTTCGCCCCAAACGTCGAGGAGCCAATCCTGGAGTGTCGCGCGGGTCAGCGGGTCGAGGGCGCCGAGCGGCTCGTCGAGAAGGAGGAGCTCCCGATGCGCAAGAAACGTCCGAATCAGAGCAAGCCGTTGTCTCATCCCTCCGGAAAGCTGAGACGGGTAAGCAAACTCGAACCCGGACAAGCCAAAGTGGTCGAACAGCGTGCGTGCCTCGGCCCGCGCTTCCCGGAGCGAACTCCCTTCGATCTCCGATGCGAGGATCGCGTTGTCAAGCGCCGTCCGCCACGGGAGGAGGGTGTCGCGCTGGGGGAGGTACGCTGTCGCTACGTCTCGTCCGTCCGCCCCGATGAAGACCTCGCCCTCATCCGGTTCGAGGAGCCCGGCGAGGATCCGTAGGAGCGTTGTCTTACCACACCCCGACGGGCCGAGGATCGTCGACCACGCGCCCCACTCGATGGCGAACGAGAGCGGCGCGAGAACCCGAACATCCTCGAACGATTTGGCAACGTCTCTGACCTCGATCGCCGTGCCCGACATCCTCGACCCTCCTCGCAGCCAGTAAGACAGAGCATAGCGTGGCGGTGCGAGGGGCACACATGGGTCCGAAAGAAGACAGCCCAGCGCGCGACATTCGCGCACTGGGCCTGCTGGCGGTCCCAAGGGGATTTGAACCCCTGTCGACGGGATGAGAGCCCGCTATCCTAGGCCACTAGACGATGGGACCGTTGGTACGTCAGATTATCTCAAACCATCCCACCGTCATCAAGGCACTCCGACCGAGAAGGACAGGAGCAAAGCGACTATCCTAGGCCGCTAGACGATGGGGCCGGATTCCGTATCGGTTATCTCGCAACGCTCGGCGAGCATCAAGCAGACTCGGCGCTCTTCTCGGGCGCAGGACCGCGCTTGGCGATCTCTTCCTTGGCTGCTCCCAGAGCATCGATCAGCTCGGCGTAGAACTCAACAGGGACAGCAATCCCTTTCCGCGTCGGCTTCCACTCACCGTCTTCGGTCTCGTAGAAGTTCCGGATGTCGAGGTAGTCACGCTCTTTGAATCGCGAGATCCTTATGTGGATCCGATTCCCCAATCCCTTGTCAATGGCGCGGACGAGAACTTCGTCGGTGCTTTCGATCTGTTCAGCCATCTCTCCTCCCTTGGAATGGTTTCTAGCATGAATGTACTGCGAACAAGCTGAAGAAAAGAAGAAATGGGCCTGCCTGGATTCGAACCAGGGACCTCCCGCTTATCAGGCGAGCGCTCTAACCGACTGAGCTACAGACCCGGGATTTCGGCAATGGTAGCTGGCAGCGTGAAACCTGTCAAGGACTTCGAATGCCGGAAACCGCGACGTGAACGCAATTCACTCCTCTTCGCCCAGCTCCGCCGCGGCGGACTGAAGCGCGTCGAGAAGTAGATCGAGCCCCCCCTCCAGAACCCCCGTGAGGTCATAGAGGCTGAGCCCGATCCGATGATCGGTGATCCGATTCTGCGGGAAGTTGTATGTTCGAATCTTTTCGCTCCGGTCGCCCGAGCCGATGTGGCTTCGACGTTTCGCTGAGAGTTCGGCTTGCTGCTCCTGATCGGCGCGGTCCTGCAGTCGGGCTCGCAGGACGCGGAGTGCCGACGCCTTGTTCTTGTGCTGCGACTTCTCGTCTTGGCAGGTGACGACGATCCCCGATGGGACATGTGTGATCCTCACTGCGGAGTCGGTCGTGTTGACCGATTGCCCGCCGGGCCCCGACGACCGGAAGACATCGATCCGCAGATCGTTCGGATCGATCTCGATCTCGACATCCTCGGCTTCCGGAAGGACAACGACACTTGCGGTCGATGTGTGGATCCGCCCCTGCGACTCGGTCTCCGGGACCCGCTGCACCCGGTGCACGCCCGACTCGTATCGTAGGAGTCCATAGGCCCCCTCTCCCTCGACAGCGAAGGTCAGCTGCTTGAACCCGCCGAGCGGTGTCGGATGGGTGTCCATCAGGGTCGTCTTCAGTCGACGCCGTTCGGCGAAGCGCGCGTACATCCGGAATAGATCGGAAGCGAAGAGCGCCGATTCGTCTCCGCCGGTCCCGGCGCGGATCTCGACGATCGCCGTCTTCCGATCGTTCGGGTCGGGCGGCACGAGCTTCAGACGGATCTTCGCCTCGATGGCGGCGGCGCGCTCCCGATCCTCGGCGAGCGCCTCCTCCAGCTCTTCGCGAAGGTCTTCCTCGCTCTCGAGCATCTCCTCTTCCTCTGCGATCGAGGACTGAAGACCTTCCCACTCCTCGCCGAGTTCGATCAGTTCGCGGAGATGGGCGTAGCGCTGGGTCAGCTCACGGTAGTCCGGTCCGGCGATCACCGCCGGGTCGGTCATCCGCTGCTCGATTTCGGATCGTTCGGCCCGCGCCTCATCAATCTTCTCGTGAATGGAAAGGGGAGACATAACGATTCAAACGTACGGGAACGGTTCGAGGCTTTCAACCGGCGGCAGCCGACAGTTGCTGACGGAGGAAGCCGACTTCGTCGCGCAGGGACTCGATCTGCCCGTCCTTATCCCTGAGGCGCTCGTAGAGCTGGCGGATCAGATCATGACCGCCGAGAACCGATCCCTGCTGGAGCGCGCGGACGTGCTCGCGGAGGAAGATGACCTGCTCGGCAAGGATCCGCTCCACGTCGCTCGCGAATTCGATCGCATCGAGCGACGTCTCGGCGAGCAGCTTGTCGACGAACTCGTTTGGCTCCATGGGCCGAGCGTACTCCGCAGGCTAGGCACCAGGCCGGACAGACGACCCGCGCTCGTCGGACGTTACGCACATTACATTCGTTCGGTTGCTCCCACACAAACGTCTTGGGGCTCTAGGAAGGGTGCGCAAGCCTGTCATGTGTGCGTAGTCGTCGCGCCAGCGCAGCCTAGTCGGCGTCTACCACCACATCAGCGCGAATTATCTGCAAGAGTATCTGGACGAGTTCGTATGTCGATGGTCGCACCGAGACGGGGAGCATCGGCTGATGGATCTGGTGTTGTCCTCGTGTGCTGCCTAGCCCTTCTCAGTACGACAGTCGCAAAGGCAGGACGTAGATGACGATGCCTATCCCAAGCTTGTCTGGCAGAGCATTCTTCGGCAGGTACGTCTCAATCTTGCCTGTGATGCTCAACCATCGGAACCGTATCAGGTCGACCTCAATGCCTATCCACGGGAGCATGCTCCATCCAGGGCCAAGGGACCAGAGGCTGGAAGAATAACCTTCAACCAGGGTCGCGCCCGTAGTGATGAACACATAGTTTGGACTTGCGAAGAGCCGCGATATTGGAATGAGGCTCTCAATGAAGGGCTGTGGATCATCAGTTACTGAGAATCCCCCGCCGATCACCGTGTTCAGGTAGCGAAGTCTGAGGCCAACCCATCGGAGATCGGAATTGACGGAGAATGGCGAGAACGATGCGTAGTTCAGGATGCGCCAGCCCAAGCCAGCCTCAACCGTTGTCGCTAGTACCGGGATGGTTACGACAGCTACGGTTAGGCCGACAAGTAGTGCCACGACTAGAGATCGCACATTGGCCTCCGTGAATCAGGTGAAGTGATGGCAAGCTAGCATGTGAACCGGCAGAGGGGCAAGTCGAGTCGGAGATCATTCGAGAGGCGTTGAGGGAGAGGCTGGGGGCGTAGCGTCTGGGCTACGGCTAGCTGTGAAGTCCGGTATCCCCGTTGCCTTCCACCTGAAGTGCCACGGCCGCCGCGCAGTACGAGTTGAGATTGTGAAGTCGTGCGTTCCCTGGCCCGTTATCGTGTAGTTCCCTCGGTTGATTGCGACACCACTGGACGAATCTGTGGCAACCCAGCGCCCCATACGAACACCGTAGACCTTCAGGTTCGGCGGAGCCTTGAACGGGATGGGGTAGCGAACGCACTGGGTGCCCATCTCGTTTGTGCCGCTTTGCCTACCTCGCTGTGTGAGGGTCCTTTTCGACCGGCGTCCTGCGAAGAACGCAACGAGCAAGCAGCCGCCAAATGCCGCAAGCCACGCAGGCCAGTTCGAGCCAGAGATATCAACGACGATGCCGCGCACGCTCTGAGCAAGGCTCAGGATCGAGCACACGGACCCTGCGAAGGTGATGCCCAACAAGGTGTAACGTATCCAGGCGTGTCGCATAGCGCGTGTAAGGATAGCATGAGAAACGTCCCGAATGAAGACCGACTCAACCCCAATCCACCCATCACATCCGCGCAACCACGCGCTGCCGTAAAGGGATAAGGGCGACGCACATCACATTCGTCCTCGTATCGGAGCCCGTCAACCGACAATGCAACCACGAAAGAAGCTGGCGCTATCCGACTCTTCGAAGTCGGACCGCGCCAAGCTGAATCAGACTGCTCGTCTCTTCAGGGCAGTACGGTGAAGAAACAGATGGCTCCCGCCCACCAGGAGCCCTCGGGCATCTCGCCGAGCGCATCGAGAATCAGATCGACAGCCTTCGCGGGGCTATTCGCTTGGAGCCAATGAACGTCGTAGCCATCGCGCGTCCCGACAGAGTAGGGGATGGACAAGCGGGTCTCCGAGGCGATCACCAAGAGAACATGAAGCCCTGGCAGATCCCGCACGTAGAACGCACACCAGTCCGGCGCAGGATACCAGGCATCCGGAAGGATATAGGTCTCGCCGGGTTCGAGGGCCGGGGGTCGCTTGGGCGTGCAGTCGTAGAAAGGCATCTCCTTCATGATGAGCCCTTCCGGGGTGATGAAGAACGCCATGACGTAGCTCGTCCGGTCGACCTCGACTGTCACCGTGTACTCTTCCCACTGATCGTATTCGCTGTCGCAGCCCTTGTTCATCTCCGCCACAAGGCCGGGCTGAACCAGCGGCTGCAGGAGCTGCTCCCATTCCTCCCGAGTCCCCGCACACAGAACCAGCGTCGTGGCAATCAGGGATACTCCAACCACCAATAGCACTTTGCGCATGGATCCACACCTCCATCGTCGTTTCTAGCATATCTCCCGAGATACCTCAAGCAGACTCCCTCGTCTTACCGCTGAGTCCACCGTCGGAATCCGACCCACCGGAAGCCGCCGGAAGTCCGGTGCAGATGGGCGGAATGTCCCGACTGAGCCGATCCGCTGGCGCGGCGCGAACCTCTCACTTCAGGCAGGATCTGAGGAAATGGCAACCATCAGCGTGGATCAGAAGGCGTGCATCCGCTGCGGAGCCTGCGTGGATGTCTGCAATATCGCTCGGGTGTTCGAGCTTGACGAGGGCGGCTCGGTCGCCGTCCGGCCCGAGGCCTGTTGGAACTGCGGCCAGTGCGTCGCCGTCTGCCCAACCGACGCCATCGATCATGACGGATTCCCGCTCGAGGACTGCCCGATGATCGGGGAGAAGGATATCCCGTCGATCGAGGAGCTGACGACCGCCTACCGCGCTCGCCGCTCCTGCCGAACCTTTGAGGAGAAACCGGTTCCACGCGAAATCCTCCGCGAACTCGTCAGCCTCGCACGCTGGGCTCCGACAGCCCAGAACAGCCAGTCCTTCGATTGGGTCGCCTTCGACGACAGTGCCCGGATCAACGAGCTGAGCACCATGACGGTCGGCGAACTGGGCCGTTTTGTGAGACTCGCAAGGAACCCACTCGCAGTGCCTTTCGTCAGGCTGATCGCCGGTCGGGGTGTCGCGAAGGAGCTGCGAAAGGCCAAACCGCTCGTCGACGGACTCGCGGAGAAGCTCGCGCAAGGTCAAGACCCGGTCTTCTACCATGCGCCGGTCGTCCTGATCGGCCACAGCCCGGCCGCAAACAACTTCGGTCGCGACGACGCGATCTTCGCTGCCTACAACCTAATGCTCGCCGCCGACCATTTCGGCCTCGGAACATGTCAGATCGGGTTCTTCCAGATCGTCTACGAGAAGAGTCGCCGACTCCAGCGGAAGACGGCGCTCCCCGACGGCCGGAAAGCGCAGGTCGTTCTCGCACTCGGGTACGCACGGCATTCGTTCCGCCGCGCTCTTCCACGCCGGTCGCCGAACCTGTCCTGGAATCCCAGATAGCTGTGCTGCTCGAAGCCTGCACGCCGGCTTGACCAGGCTTTGCCATGGACTGAGCGATCTCCTATCCTCCATCCACCTGATTCCACGGAGGTCATCGGATGAGCGACATCAAAGAGAGGATTCTGGCGGTGTTGCAGCAGGGACACGGCTTTCTCGCCAGCCTGGCGACGATCACCGAGGACGGAGCTCCCTGGGTTCGCTACGTGATGGGCACGATTGACGACGGGATGACCATCCGGTTCGCAACCAGTCTCCACTCGAAGAAGGTCTCGCAGATCCGTGCAAACCCGAAAGTCCATCTCACGTGCGGCAATATCGATCCGAGCGTCGACGCACCGTACTTCCAGATCGAGGGGACAGCCGAGATTTCGACCGACCTCGACGAGAAGAAGGGCGTCTGGCACGACGACCTCGCGCACTACTTCCAGGCACCGGAGAATCCTGGGTGGTGCGTGCTGAAGATCCGCCCGAACCGCATCAACGTCCATTCGATCACGACCATGGACACTGAGGTGTGGACGGAATAGTCCGACCGATGGAACTCGATCGCCTGCACGCCTATCTGCTCTCACTCCCCGGTGCCGTCGAGGAATACCCCTTCACGCCGGAGGTCCCGGTCTACAAGGTCGGCGGCAAAATGTTCGCCTACACCGCGCCGAACGACTTCCCGCCGCGGGTGACGATCAAGCTCGACCCGATTCAGGGCCAGATGATTCGGGCCTCGTACGAAGCCGTCCACGCCGGATACCACATGAACAAGGAACACTGGAACACGATCACGCTCGACGGGAGCGTCCCGGAAGAAGAGCTCCTCTCTTGGATCGATGAGTCCTATGAGCTCGTCGTAGCAAACCTTCCGGCCAGCGCCCGGCGGAAGCTGACCGAGACCGAGTAAGATCTCCATCGCCTCATCCGCTCCGTGTCGATGCCGGCCCGAGGCAGCCGCGAAGTCGAGCCATCAGGAGGAGCCCAGAAAGGCGGAATCCGTGTCGAACCGATTCGAAGCGCTCCAGAAAGCCATCCAAGAGAACAACCTCGAGGCTGCCCGAGAGGTTCTCCGGGACTCGGCGGAGGCTGTGACGGCACACGACGGCGCCGGGCAGTCCGGCCTCCACTTCGCCGCCTACCAAGGGAGCGCCGAGATCGTCGATCTGCTGATCGTCTCCGGCGCGACGGTCGATGCAAGGACCGTCGTCGGATACACGCCGCTCCACTACGCCGCGTTCGCCGGACAGGCGGAGGCGTTCGAACGACTCCTTGAGGCCGGTGCGGACATCCGCTCGGTCGACGACTCCCTGACGACCGTGCTCCACGCGGCGGCGTTCGGTGGCAATCGCACGATCGTCGACCGATCTCTCGCCGCCGGAATCCCTCCCGGGGTGCTCAACCGCTACGACGAATCGCCGAACCACCGTGCAGCACAACGGAACCGGCTTGCCATCGTCCAGCATCTGATCGCCCAGGGCGCCGACCCTCGGCCGATCGACCGCTACGACCTCGGCCTCCTCCACAAGGCTGCGATCGGCGGCGCAGTGGAGACAACCGAGTGGCTGCTCGAAAACGGGCACGATCCCGAAGCGCTCAACCTTCCCGGCGAAACGCCCCTTCACGTCGCTGCAGAGGCGGGGCGTGAGGAAACCGTTCGAGTTCTGATCGATCGGGGCGTAGTCATCGACAGTCGGACACACGAAGACACGACGCCGCTTCACGCCGCCGCCGCGGGTGGACACACTGAAATGGTCGAGCTCTTGCTGGCTCACGGCGCCGATCCGGAGGCGGCGGATCACCTCGGGCGCACACCCCTCCATGCCGCCGCGATTCGTGGACAGACCGACGTCGTCTGCCTTCTCCTCGATCGAGGGATTGATCCCCGGAGAACCGATGTTGAGGGATGGACGCCGGTCGATCTCGCCACGGCCTACCGCCGTACGGAGATCCGGGAGCTTCTGTCGGAGCGGACCGGCGCCCCGGGGCGGTTCGATCCCGAGATGATCGACGGTCTGACAGCGCGGCCGGTTCCCCGAGGTGAGATGCTCGTCTGGTATCTCGGCCACAGCGGCTGGGCGATCCGGACCGCCAACCATTGGTTAATCATCGACTACGCGCCAGGCGCGCCGGACCGCGACGATGCATCGCTGCTGAACGGCCGGATCCGGATCGAGCAACTCGGCGACGCGCCTGCGCTCGTCTTTGTCACACACCATCACAACGACCATTTCGATCGTCGGGTTCTCACGTGGAGCGACCGTCCAGCGACCGAGTTCGTCTTTGGTTGGGACGCACCAAGCGACCTTCCCGGCATTCGTTTCGACGGACAGAGCGAACAGCAAGTCGGTGAAGCGCTCGTCCGCGCCATCCCCGCAACCGACGCCGGGTCAGCGTTCCTGATCGAAGTCGACGGACTGAGCATCTACCACGCAGGAGATCACACCGCGCAGGAAGACCCACCGGAGACCGCCTTCACCAAAGGGATCGATCGACTCGCAATACTCGGGACAACGCTCGATGCCGCGTTCCTGCCGGTCTTCGGGTGCGGCCTCCCAGAGACCGAGCCGCTACGAGCCGGGAACCGCTACACCATCGAGCGTCTCCGACCCCGCGCGGTCTTCCCGATGCACGTCGGCTGGACCGGATACTTCTACCGCCGGTTCGCGGACTGGGCAAAGGCTGCGGGAATCGGAACGCCACTCGGCATCGCCGATCAGCCCGGCGACCGATTCCACGTGCGAGAAGGCACCGTCGAGCAGGTATGGACCTAGGCCGGAGCACCGGCGCGCGGATCCTCCTCGCCTTCCTCATCGGGGCGGCCGTCGCAGCGCTCTCCATCGTCGGGGAGGAATCGGCCCCGTTCCCCTACCCATTCGAGAACCGGAACATGTTCTTCGGCCTCAGCCTGATCAATCCGGCAAAGCACGCAGCGGCCGTCGCCGACCTCGGGATCTCGTGGTTGTCACTTCAACCTCACGTCCTTTGGATGGCAATCGAGAAGGAACCGGGCGTCTACGATTGGGCCAAGCTCGACGATGAAGTCCGTGCGCTGCAGGCGCTCGGTCTCGACGTCACGATGGTCCTCTCCCCGCTGATCAACGCCTTCGGCGACGAGCGCCAGGAGATCATCGACGTCATCGCGGAGTACCCGTCGTTCATCCACTTCATGCGGCAGGGCGTCGGACGCGAGTACCGACTCCATCCCCAGGGGGAGACGCTCCCACTCTGGAGGGCGTTCGTCCGGGCGGCTGTCGATCGCTACGACGGCGACGGCGCGAACGACATGCCCGGCCTCCGCTACCAGATTCGGAACTGGCATGTCGTCGAGGAGTATCCGACGCCGTCGATCCCCGACGAGCGCGTCTACGTCGATCTCCTCTCACAGGCCTACGAAATCATCCATGAGGAGAACCCGAACGCGCGGGTCATCCTCGCCGGCCTCGCCGGCAACTACGCGCACTGGTTCGCGTTCATGGACGGGACGATCGACGACCCGCTCGCCGGGGCAGTCGACGGCGTTCTGATGACACGCTCCGAGATGAACGACAGCCCGGTCTGGTCGTTCCGGAAGGCGCGCTACGAATGGCTGGTCGAACAAGCATTCGATTCCTTCGACGTCATGGATCTCCACGCCTACATCCCGGTCGAGTCGTTTCTCGAAGGGGAGATCGAATACCTGAACCGATTGATGACGCGCTTCGGCGAACCGAAGCCGATCTGGATCATCGAGGGCGGCGGTCCGCACAAGAACTTCCCCGGTTACCCCACGGTCAACTCGCCGGCCGACGAGATCTTCGGCTGGGGGTCCTTCGTGGAGAACGCCGAGTTCGTCGTCAAGCTCCATGCGATCAGCGCCGCGATGGGCGTCGAGCGACAGCACTGGGGTCTCGGCGGGATGAAGGGCGAGAACGCCTACTGGGACGGCCCATGGTGCGGGATGGGCCTCCTCGATTGGCACGACGATCACCGGAAACCGTCGTATTACACGTTCAGGCTGATGGTCGAGATGCTCGGCGGGTTCACCGCGTGTGACGATGCAAGCTTCGACGACGTCCGCGCCTTCCGATTCACGTTCGCCGCCGATCAGAGCGGAGCGCAGGAAGGCCCCGCAGTCTTCGTCCTGTGGAACCCCAGTGAAGCGGAGGCGCCGGTCGATGCCTCCGCACTTCTCGGCGACACCGGGGTCCTCGTCACCCGAATCGTCACCGAGCTTGACGAGACCGGCAAACCGATCGTCCACGTACCGGAGGTCGTCCGATCGACCGAGATCCCGATCGGCATCACACCGATCTTCGTCGAGCTTCACCGTCCGTAGCTCCCGTTGCTCGCCTCCCGAGAACCGCCGATAATCGCACCAAGGAGCCCCATGAGAACACGAATCTACACCTTCGAGTCGGATCAGATCGTCGTCCACTGGGACTACCACCGGTGCATCCACGTCGAGGCGTGCATCCGGGAACTCCCATCCGTCTTCTGTCGGGACGAGCGCCCGTGGATCCACCCGGAACGCGGCACGGCCGACGACATCGTCAGGGCGTGCGAGGCCTGCCCGACCGGCGCACTTCACTACGAGCGAAAGGACGGCGGTCCGGCCGAGATGACGCCCGAGAAGAACACGATCACCGTCTCTTCCGATGGCCCTCTGTTCGTCAAGGGTGACGTCCGGATCACGGATGCCGCCGGCGAGACGATCCTGACGGACACACGCGTCGCGCTCTGCCGGTGCGGTCGGACACGGAACAAGCCCCTCTGCGACGAGAGCCATCTGGAGGCAGGATTCACCGCCGAAGGGGCGCTGACCGAGGCGCACGTCAAGAACGGAGATGGACGCGAGTCGGAGGGAGGCGAGCTGGTCATCCGCGCCATCGAACCGGGACCGCTCACGATCAAGGGATCGGCCGAGATCGCTGGCGATCGCTCTCCCAATTGTTGCCACGTCCGCGTCGGGGCGCTCTGCTGCTGCGGCAAGTCGAAGAACAAGCCCTTCTGCGACGGGAGCCACGCGGAAGGATGACCGCGCGTTCGGAGGCTCGCCGGCTTCGCCTAACGACCCTCGGCCGCCCGATCGATCTGCGTGCTCCGACGAACCTCGCGATCCTCGTCCTCTCACTTCTTGCCGGTCTTGCGGGAATCGGGCTCGACCTCTCGCGAGGAGCTGCGTGGGACTCGGCCCTCCTGGAAGGTCTGAGATGGGGTGGCGCGTGCTTCCTCAGCTGGGCTCTTGCACGGGAGACGGATCCGGATCGCTGGGCCTCAGCGTTCTTCGCCGCCGTAGGCGGCCTCGCCGGAGCTGTTCTCCTCGGCCCACCGAGCTTCCTCTTTCTCCTCTGGTTCCTGATCGCGCTTCGCTACATCAACCGGAGCACCGGCGTCGCGCCAGGGATCCTCGACTTCGGCGCCCTCTACGGCATCAAGCTCTGGCTCGGGTTCTCCGCCCACTGGACGATCCCATTGCTCACGTTCCCGACCGTCTTCTTCGGCGACATTCAGCGCTTCCCGCGATCGCTTCGCGTCGCACTCCCACTGGCGCTCCCAACCGCTGCGGTCATTCTGGGGCTCACCCGCGGCTGGCACTTTGCCATTCCCGAGTGGGGCCTCGGAGAGCTGCTCGGCCTGCTCGCGATCGTAGCGGCGCTAGTCCCCGTCCTCGCGGACTATCGAACCGTGCGTAGCGTCGGAGATCGAACAGGCGAACCGCTCAAACCGCATCGCGTCCGGTGGGCAGTCGGCTGGAGCGCCGCCGCAGCTCTCATCTTGACTCTGGGTGGAACCGCGAGCGTTCAGGAACTCGCGCCCATCTGGGCCGCACTCGCCGCATCGTCGATTGGCTGGATGATCGAGAAGTTGGTCGCACGACGACCAGCCCCATAGCTGGCCAACGACGGAATCGGTCTGTCGATCGATTCCGTCACGTCCCTGTGGGGACAAAGACAGCGGAAGCCGCCTCTCGATGCTTCCGCTCCGTCTGCGCCGAAGGCGCAGACGAGGAACTCGCGCCAATTTGGTCCGCCCTCGCTGGAACGTCCCTCGGCTGGGCAATCGAGAGGGTTGGCAAGCGCCCGAGTACCTAGCTACGAAACGCGACACAACGACGGAGGCAAGCCGAATCGATTGCCTCCGTCTCGGCTCTAGCGAAGCCAGAGACGAGGGCAGCCCACGCCGCATCGGCGATTGGCTGGACGATCGAGAGGATCGCCAGAGAGGCTACGTCTCGGAGATCTCGCTGAGGAACGCTCGGATCGCTGGGAGCAGGCTTGTGTCATGGGTGCCATCCACCTCGATGATCCGGAGCCTCCGCCCGACCGTCGATACGTCGCGCCACCTGCCATCGGCAAACTTCTCATCCTGTCGGCCGATGCAGGCGATATGCGGACGAGCCATCTCGTCCAGGCGATACGACAGAAGCCGGCTCTCGATCTCGCGTTCGTCGGTAGGGTCAAAGGGGATTGGCGCTCCGTACATCGACTCAGACGAGAACGGATCCAACCGCAGGAAAAATGGGCCACAGCTTCCCGTGCTCATCAGCGGAAGATCGGCGATCAACGACAGGAGCGCGGCGATCTCGCCGCCCATGCTGTAGCCGAACGCATGCAACCGAGATGCGTCGACCTCCGGTCGATCCGCCAACCGCAAGAGCGCCGCGCACGCGTCGTCCACCTCTCCGAAGAAGAGTTCATACGCTCCGGGGTTCCCGTGCTCGCCGCGATACGTCGGCAGGAGGACGGCGTACCCGGCCTCGCTGAAGATGCGTGCAGCTTCGAAGTCCTGCTCAGTGATCGCACAGCCGCCGTGTGAGTAGAGAATCCCGGGAGATGCATCCGACTTCGGCACGACTGCCGGGACGAGATAGGCCTTCAGCGCGAGTTCGCCCGACCGGCAGTCAATCGTCTCGACGCCCGCTGGAACCAGCGGCGGAGACTGCGCACCCGGAGCCGACATCCTCATCGTCAACTCCGTGCCTTCACGGTGCCTACGGACACCGAATGGAACACGAGAGCTGTCAGACATGGAGATCCTCCCGAAAGTACTCGCCCACGACAGAAGCGAACTGAATCGATTGCCACCGTCCCGGCTCTGGGAAAGCCACAGACGCTGCTCCCCCACAACGGAATCATGCCGTATCGGATGATTCCGTCAGCTAACAAGATCCGGCCTCTACTCCGAAGGAGTGGTGGACGGATATCGGTAGCCAATGAACTGCTTGATCCCAGCGAGAAGCCCGGCTGCAATCGTGTCCTGATAGGCCGGATCGACTAGCAACGATCGCTCCGCCGGATTCGTGAGGTACCCCACCTCGACCATGGCTGCCGGCATCTCGGCGCGGTGCATGTAGGATTCCTGGCTGCGGGCTCCGCGATCGCGCGCCCCAGTCGCTTCGGAGACCGCGTTCTGGAGCAGCTCGGCGAGGATCCACGCATCGTCATCCAGGGGCCGCGTGTCGGAGACGATCGTCTCGACCCCCGACGCCTCCTCGGTGACAAACGAGTTCGCCTGCACCGAGACGTAGATCGTCGCCCCCGCCTCCGTAGCGATCCGAATCCGCTCCTCGAGCGAGACGAAGATATCGAGCGTCCGCGTCATCTTCGCAGTCAGATTCGGCTCGGCATCGACGAGCACCTGGAGCTTCTGCGCGATCGCCAGGTTGATGTCCTTCTCCATGATGTCGTCGACGTTCGCGCCCGGATCGCGTCCCCCATGCCCCGCGTCGATCGCGATCACGTAGACCGGCGCCGGTTCAGGCTCCTCTGACTTCAGGAGTCCTGGGAGCGTCAGAACGAGCACCACCGCGATCGCAATCGCGACCAACACCAGCAGCGTGATGATCCCCCTCTTGGTCATGGCGTGAGAATACACCAATCGCCCAGCAGGACCCAAGAGACGCATCTCCCTTCCCATGTCAATCCGCTTCGACTACGATGTCTGTGGAAGGAGGAAGCGTGAGTGGCATTGCACTAGGACTGCTTCTGTCGACATTGGCTGGACTCTCGACCCTGATTGGCGGCTTCTTCGGTCTCATCGCCAAGAAGCCGGGGCCGAAGTTCATGGCCCTGACGCTCGGCTTCTCCGCCGGGGTGATGATCCATGTCTCTTTCGTGGAGATGCTCGGGGAGGGGATCGAGGCGGTCGGATTCGCCCCGGCGCACCTGGCCTTCTTCCTCGGAATGGGCGCGATGTTCCTCGTCGACGCGCTCATCCCGCACGACTACTTCGACTCGCACGATCATCGAGGCTCCGACAACCACAAGGGCTCGCTGCTCAAGACGGGACTGTTCGTGGCCCTCGGCCTCGGCATTCACAACTTCCCCGAGGGGATGGCCTCCTTCGTTGGAGCGCTCGAGGATCCCTCACTCGGTCTCTCGATCGCCGTCGCCATTGCGATCCATAACATCCCCGAAGGCTTGGCCGTCGCAGCGCCCGTCCTTGCCGCGACCGGCAGTCGAAGGAAGGCACTCTGGTGGACGTTCCTCTCGGGGATTGCCGAGCCACTTGGCGCCGGCGTTGCCGCGCTGATGCTCCTGCCGATCCTTTCCGACGCCATTCTCGGTTACGTGCTTGCAGCCGTCGCCGGGATCATGGTCTTCATCTCGCTCGATGAGCTCGTGCCAGTCTCCCGCTCCTATGGCATGGAGCACCTCTCGATTCTTGGCGTTGTCATCGGGATGGGGGTCATGTTCTTGAGCCTCTGGGCGCTGGGATAACTGCAAGACACGAGAACGCGAAAGCATTATCGGAGAAACTCGCGCATGCACGAGTTCCCAGTGTTTGTAAGCTTCTGGATGCTCTAGTAAGGAGGGGCAGATGACGCGAGACGAGTTCCTGCGAAGACTGAAAGCTGAGCGAGAGGCGTGGGAGAAGCTGCTAGGGCAAGTTCCGCGCGAGCACATGGAGGAGCCCGGCGTCGCCGGAGCGTGGTCAGTGAAGGATCTGATCGCGCACATCACATGGCACGAGAAGGAGATGTGTGACCTCCTTGATACGAGACAACTCATCGGCTCTCCCTGGTGGCTCCTACCTACTGACGAGCGCAACGCCAACATCCACGAGGCGAACAGGGATCGCCCTCTGGACGATGTGCTTGATGAAGCTGTGACCCACTACCCGATCATCCTGGAGGCGGTGATGATCCTGACAGATGAGGAATTCGCGGATCCGGCAACGTTTGCCGATATGCCGCTCGATTGGTTGCCCGGTGACATCCTTGCCCAGAACACGTACCTGCACTACGCTGACCATGCGACCGCGCTTCGCCGTTGGCTCGCCGAGCTGAGTGAAGAGTCGTCCGAGCAAGAAGACCACTAGGCAAGATCCGGCGCAGCCGCACTCCGAAGCCTCTCGCACGCCGTTTCACCGGTACAATCGGAGACATGCATACTTCCTCCTCTCAACCACGAGCTGCCGCGCTTCTCATCCTTGCCGTTTCGATCCTTGTTCTATCCACATCTCTCCACGCCGCGCCGCTCCCGTGGCAGATGTCTGTCGCCACGGGCTTTCGGATGCTCGTCAACTACCCGACGTGGATGAGCCGAGACGACGTCCAGGAACTCATTGAAGACCGGCAGCAGGCGCTCGCCTTCGCGGAATCGTTCCTCGGCGTCAGCTTCGAGGGGCGGATCACGTACAGGATCGAGACAACCCTCTTCGCTATGGGCGGATCCGCGATCCCCTCGCTGAAGGGCGGGGAGATCATCTTGTACGTTCCGCACGGGATGTTCCCCCAATCGGACTCCCGCACGTTCGCCACGATGGTCGGCGGTTGCCATGAGGAGGCTCATCTGGTCTCCGCCTTCCCGTTTCACTGGAGTGAGGAGGAGATGCTCGCAGTCTCCCCGACCCTCCGTGAGGGAATCGCCGAATGGGTCACTGCGGAGTACACAGGCGTACACACGCATCGGCCGGCCGTCGCCGCGCTCCTGAGCAGCGGCGATCTGCATGACCTCCAAACCCTGCTCTGTCCGGAAGAAGGGAGTCCGTTCGGACTCGCTTCTCGCAAGGCTTTCGTGAGAGTGATGAACATCTACAGAGGCGGCGCGGCGTTCGTCGAGTTCCTGGCTGAGAGCTACGATGCCGAGGCCCTCCTCCTGATGTTCAGCCGTAGCGAGTGCCCCGTCGACCACCTTGTCGTAGACATCCACGACGGCCAGGAGATTCGGTTGATCCTCCCGCTCGAGGAACGCCGATGGCACGATTGGATGTCGGATTGGCCGATCGAACTGGCGGAAAGGGGGAGGCACCTGTTGGAGATCACGGAGAGACTCCAATCGTGGGAGGCCACCGTTCAGCTGGAACGCACTTGGCAGGAGAACCCCTACGAACTCGTCGGCCCCTCGACGCATGTCGCAACAGCCTACATCGATCTGATCGTTGCGATGAACGCGTTTGCCGCATCGACCGAGGCCGCTTCACTCGCCGCGGACGCGGCCGCATTGCACGCACGGGTCGATCGACTCGAGACGCTGCTCACATCGTGGTGGGATGCCGTTCTCGCCTACGAGGATGCCCTTGAGCTGGCCGCATCGGGCGGAGCCGGGGACGGCCTCGCCGAGCTGCTCGAAGCGGCTGAAGATGGGTATCGGACTGCAGGCGATGTCTTCATGACCGAGAAATGCGCCGCCTGGCTCGCCGAGCTACGCGGTGGATCGTCAGACTGAGCCGGTCGATCTTCGAGCTGGCACTCATGCCTTTGATAGTATCATCTCATCAATGAGCATCTCCACGTTGCGGACGCCTGTTCTTCTGCTCTGTGTTCTGATTCCTTCGATAGCCATCTTCTCGCCCTCCGCTCACGCAACGCAGGAATCGGCAGTGATCCACAGTGAGCGGATCACTCTCGTCTATCCGACGATTCTGTCACCCGAAACCGCTGCTCTGCTCCTCGAGAATCGTCTGCGCGCGCTGACATTCGCCGAGAGCAAACTCGACAGCACGGTCGACAATTCGATTACCATAACGATTCGCGCCTCGTTGTTCGGCGGCGGCGCGGACAGCTCCATCCTGTTCGACCTCCCCTTCTGGTTGCTCGAACGGTTCGAAGCATCCGGCTGCGTCCCTACAACTGCGCTCGGCTGTCATGAGGAGACGCATGTCGTCGCCAACGCAGACCTGGGAATCGCCGCGTGCATCGCCATGAAGGAGGGTCTCGCCGTCTTCGTCGACGGTCGGTATAGGAGAGGCAGGGACTACCACCTCGCAACTCTCGGCCTCATGGCAAGAGGCGAGCTCCCCCCACTCGGGCGCCTGCTCGATCGCGTCTGGGCACCCCGTATGACCACGACCGATTTCATGGTCATCTACAACGGGGGAGCCTCTCTCGTCGCGTTCCTCGTCGAACTGCGTGGCATGAATGCGCTACGCGAGCTCTACAGACTGACCTGGCTGCCCTCCTCGCACATCGCCGAAGACGTCCTCCGGCTATACGGATGCTCGCTCTCCGAACTTGAGGCCGCCTGGTACGAGCACGTCAAGGATGAGACCAATGGACGGGCCCACGCTGCTCAGCTCTGTGTGGACGCAGTGGTCACTCAGTCCAGCCTATACGCGCTGATGACCTCGATCGAGGAGATGCGTGTCCGGACTCCGGCAGCAGTGGGACGCTCGGCTGTGTGCGAGAAGACCCTCGACGTCCTTCGCAGCCATCTCACGGCGCTCCACGGCGCCCCGGATGACATTGCTGCCGAATCGGCGTACATCCGCCACCGTGCCGCTGTCAAATGCAGTGAGCGGATGCTCTCCACGTGGTTCCGTGCAGCAAATGCGTACGTCGCAGCTTTCGGCCTCGAAGCAGGCAGCGCAGAGCTCCTTCGATTGCTTGCCGAAGCCAAGGTGGGTTACACGACAGTCGGTGATCTCTTCATGGCCGACAAGTGCGCCACCTGGCTCGCCGAGCTTCGGGGAGAGCCTTCCGACTAGTTCTGCCACTCTTCACGAATCACGCAGAATGCGCTTGTCCATCCATCCGAGGGAATCGTTGGCGATTCCCTCATGGCTTGGAGACGAAGTCTACGAGACGAAGAAGCCAAGTTGCAGCTTCTCGCCCGTGCTTCCGCTGATAGCGGAAGCACGCATCAGTCGAGATGGATCGTCAGGATCGGGCAGGCTGCATGGCGGATGACCTTCTCCGGGACCGAGCCGAAGATCCGGTGCCGCCAGCCGGTCTCACCATGCGTGGAAAGGACGATCAGATCGACCTCTTCCTCGTTGGCGACGCGAATGATTTCGTGCGCCGCCTCGCCATGGATGACCATCGACCGCGCGCTGACCGAATCCGGCACGTGTGTCTCGATCCGAACTTGGAGCGACGACTCCGCGCTGTCGGACAGCTCGCGCTGGTACGCCGTCACGTCGAAGCCGGCCATCCCGGTCGGCGTATCGAGGGCCGGAATCGCCCCGACGACGTGCATCAGAATCAGTTCGGCGGAGAACGTCTCCGCCAGCTCCCCCGCCGCTTTGATCGCCTTGCACGCCGGCTCGCTGAAGTCGGTCGGGCAGAGAATCCTCTTGAACGGCAACATGGCAATCCCTCCCTTCGCTCAAGGTCGTACGATCGTCTTCCCCAATCTAGGGCGACACCACGCCCAATTCAACCCTACGCAACCTCAAACTGCATTCAACGCAGAGATCGCAGAGTGCCGCTGGGAGAACCCAATGGGGAACTGCGCATGCAAGATGCTCCGGCTCCTCAGCCCTTCCGCTTCGAGCGACCTTCTCTCTGTCATCCTCTTCCATCTCTGCTCCTCCTCCTGTGCCTATCGTCTGGCGCTCCCGTCCTTCTACTTGTGCATCGTCCGTGTATTGCTGTTGCCCTTGTCTTCGGACACCATCCGTTCTCTCTGCGCTCTCCGGATCGAAGCTCCTGCCTCCCGCCCTGGTTTGTGCCATTCCCCTTTGCTCCCTCCGCGACCTCTGCGTTCCAGCTGTTGTCTCGCCCTCACTCTTCCCTTCGCCTGTGGTCTGTGCGATTCCCCCTCGCTCTCGGCGCCCCCCGCGGTCCTGCTGTTGCCCTTCGCTTTGCTGTTCACATCTCACCCGGTACACTGTCACCGTTCAGGCGCGGACCCTCGTCCGACGAGCGGTTCGCGTTTTGTAACGTACATCACACACAAAGGAGGGACGACACATGGCAGCGCAAGGCGTGACACCCATGAGCGAAGACTTCGCTCGCTGGTACACGGATGTCGTCAAGATGGCCGATCTTGCAGACAACGCACCCGTGCGTGGCTGCATGATCATCAAGCCCTATGGCTACGAGCTGTGGGAAAACATCAAGACCGCCCTGGACGTGCGCTTCAAAGCGACCGGGCATAGGAACGCCTACTTCCCGCTGTTTATCCCCATGGGCTTCATCGAGAAAGAAGCCGAACACGTGGAGGGATTCGCACCG
>JANQEA010000011.1 GCA_028278555.1 Candidatus Bipolaricaulota bacterium
GTGTAGGTCCACGTGACCGTCTCGCCGACGATGATGTAGGGACCGGGAGCTGAGTCGGCATCCTCGCCGTTGGTCGACTTCTCGATGTCGACCGACGGGTCCGCAGGGGTGATGACCACCGTGTCGTCGTCGTCATCGCCGTCCGAGTCGTCGCCTGGATCGGAGTCGGGATCAGTCTCGCTGGAGGTCCATACTTGTGCGTAGTTGGTGTAGTTGCCCGTGGCGAGGACCTCGGCAGTGATCGTCAGGGTTTCGGTCTCTCCTTCGTTGAGCGAACCGATGTCCCACATGCCGGTGCTATCGTCGTAGGTGCCGCCGGAATGGGAGACGTACTCCAAGCCGCTCGGAAGAACATCCTTGACTGACACATTCGACGTATCGTTCGGTCCGTCGTTGGTGACCTCGATCGTGAAGACGATGTTCGCACCGACGAGCGGAGTGTCATTATCAACCGACTTATCGAGTTCGAGGTCGGCGTCGATGCAGGTGATGAGAGCCTCGATGTCGACCGTCGTATCGACACCTTCTTCCGTGTAGAGGGTGCTGGTTCCGCCCGGGAAGGCGAGGTCGAGCGTGTAGGTTCGTCCATCCTTGACGAAGGTGTGTGTCCCCGGGCTCGTCACGAACGTGACGACATCGTCACAGCAGCCACCGCCAGTATTCGTCGTCTCATCGAAGTCGATCTCATACGTGAACGTGCCGGAGATGTCGCCGCTGAGGCCCAAGTCGAGTTCGACGTAGGTGATGGAACTGTTGCCATAGATCACACGGTTGCGGTGAGTGAACTGCCCGATCGGCGTCCAGACATCCTCCGGGATCGTCACCGAGGCCGAAGTGAACGTGAACCCACTCTGATTCCTCCAACGAAGACAGTCCCCTTCGTCGTCCTGTCCCCAACGGATCTCGCTTCCGGTTGACGACGTACATGAGTGCGTTGGACTCCAGTTGTCCCAGGATCCGGACGAAGTCACCGAGAAGTCTGCCGCCGCGACGCCGAACGCCATCGTCGCCGATGCAAGTAGTGCAATGAGCAGCATGGCGAAGACGCTTCGCGCGGATGTCCTTCCGTGTGGTTTCCTATGGAGTGGTTGCCACCTGTTTGCCCGCTCCGTCATGACATCCTCCTTCGGAGCTGGCAACCCGGCTGCCTCTCTGGTCCCCCCTCGAGATCTTGAGGCCCGTGGTTTTGCGTCCCACCCTCGCGGGTGGTTTGCCCCTGCAGCCGTGGTACTCGTATGTATGTGTCCTCTATGATTCCGCGTTTCCATGGGAGCTAGACACCCCCCTCGGGCGGGCGGTGCCGCCCTTGGATGATGAGCGCGCGTTCGACCGCTTCCGGGGGTGCCAACTCCTCTTCGAGGAGTATATCACCGAGAAGCTTGTCGGTGAACTGCGTCTTCTGCAGCTCTAGGCCTTTTGCGAGCTCGGAGTGGGAGATGACGCCCAGGTCGACGAGGATCTCCCCGAGGCGTTTCTCACTCTCGAAGTACTCCTCCAGGATCGACAGGATGACTGCGCTGCGGCTCTTCCGCTCGCGCTGACTCTTGCAGTCGACCTGTTTGATCAGGTAGGAGTCCTCTTCGTTGTAGTAGATCGTCGTCTGCATCCTCTATCCTCCCTGTTCTCCTGACCCGCAAAATGCAAAGCCGGGCACCAGTCTCCTGGCAACCCGGCGACCGCGCGTCCTTTCGGACGCGAGAGCGAACCCTTTGGCTCGCCCCTGCATGCGTCTTCCGCATGGGCCCGCGGCTTTGCGCCCCCGCCTCTCGACGGGTTTGCCCGTTCAGGGACTCCTTGCGGTACCCGGAAAGCGAAGGCCGGGCACCAGCTTCCCTGGTAACCCGGCGACCTGCGAACTCCTTCAAGTCCTCGCGCTTCTCTCGCGCGATGAGGCCCGTGGCTTTGCGCCCCCACCTTGCGATGGGTTTGCCCTTTTCAGGACTATGAACTAAGTGCGGCCACTATATCAGCCATAGGTTCAAATGTCAAGAAGAGGGACACAAACCCGCAGTTGCTGTTCTGTACTGCGTTCTCGCTGACACCCCGCGAAGAGAACACATTGCGGCGGTCGGATTTCGAGTCGTATACTGGCTTTCTCATGACCGAGGCGGCGAAACAGACCCCGATGATGCGGCAGTACATGCGCTTCAAGGCCGAGTACCCGGACACGGTCCTCTTCTTCCACCTCGGCGACTTCTACGAGACGTTCTTCGAGGACGCCGAGCTGGCGGCACGGGAGCTCGACATCGTGCTGACGTCGCGAAACGGCTATCCGATGGCCGGCGTTCCGGTCCGGCGTGGCGAGGCCTACATCCATCAGCTCCTCAAACGTGGTCACAAGGTCGCCGTCTGCCAGCAGGTCGAGGACCCGAAGAAGGCGAAGGGGCTCGTCAAGCGCGATGTCGTTCGGGTGGTGACGCCCGGAACGGCGATCGAAGACTCGGTGCTGGAAGAGGGGATCAACAACTACCTCTGCGCGGTCGACGTTCCGGAAGAAGGAGCGCGCCGCGGGATCGCGTTCCTCGATCTGTCGACCGGCGAGTTCTCGACGACGATCGCCGTGGGAGAAGAGCAGCTGTCCGATGAGCTCGCCCGGCGGGCGCCGAGTGAGATCCTGATCGCCGACACCGCAAGCGCGATGGCGGGAGGCGCACTCGATGACCTCCTCGTCACCCGGATCCCGGGTGCGACGTTCGTTGCCGATGTGTTCCCGAGCGCTGTCCTCGGTGCGATCGAAGAGACTGGGCTCCGTGCTGCCGGTGCGATTCTCGCCTACGTCGAGCGGACGCAGAAGTCTGTCTTGGCCCACATCCGACCGCTCGAATCCTACAGCCTCTCCGATCAGATGGACCTCGATCCGTTTACCGTCACGAGCCTCGAGCTCGTCAAGCCGCTCCGCGAGGGACAGGAACGCGGCACGCTCCTCCACACCCTCGATTGGACCGGGACGAGCATGGGACGCCGCCGCCTCCGGCGGATGATCCTCGCCCCGCTGACCGATCGAACGGCGATCGAGGAGCGACTCGATGCGGTGGCGTGCCTCGTCGAGGAAGCGCGGGGCCGGCAGGAGCTTCGCGAGCGGATCGGCGCGATCCACGACGTGGAGCGGCTGCTCGGGAAGCTTGGCGCCGGCCGGATGCGCCCGATCGATCTTCTGTTGCTGTTGCGGTCGCTCGAGCCGGTTCGGGAGATCGGCCGACTGATCGAGGATCTGGTCGGAGATCGGCCGGCGGCACGGCTGGCTGCGATTGCCGAGGGGCTGAGCGATCCGGAACTGCAGTCGCTGGCGGACGCGTTCTCCGGGATGCTCGTCGACCAGCCGCCGCCGGAGGCGCGGGACGGCGGGATCATCCGAGCTGGCTACAACGAGGAGCTCGACGGGCTCCGGCGTGAGACGACGTCGATTCGCGGGCAGCTCGCAACGATGGAGCAGGAGGAGCGCGAGAAGACGGGGATCCCATCCCTGAAGATCGGATTCAATCGCGTCTTTGGCTACTACCTCGAGGTGACGCGGACGCACCTGGACAAGGTCCCCGAGGCGTATCACCGCCGTCAGACGCTCGCCAACGCCGAGCGATTCGTCACCGAGGAGCTGAAGGCGTTCGAGGAGCGGATCGCGAATGGCGAGGAGCGGGCGAAGGCACTCGAACTCGAGCTGTTCGAAGCGGCACTCGAGCGACTCCGCGAGGCGATCCCGAGCCTCCAACGGCTCGCCGACGCGCTCGGCGAGCTCGATGTCCTCCTCTCGCTCGCTGAGAACGCCCATCGGTCGGGGTACGTCCGGCCTACGTTCACCGAGACGCACGAGATCGCGATCCGGGAGGGGCGGCACCCGGTCGTGGAGCGGATCGAGGAATTCGTCCCGAACGATCTCATCCTCGACGAAGAGAAGGATCTCGTCATCCTGACCGGCCCGAACATGGCTGGGAAGTCGGTCTACCTCCGCCAGGTGGCGGCGATCTGCCTGATGGCGCAGATCGGATCGTTCGTCCCGGCGAGCGAGGCGCGCCTCCCGATCGTCGATCGTGTTTTCGCCCGGGTCGGGGCGAGCGACATGCTGTCGGCCGGGATCAGCACGTTCATGATGGAGATGCTCGAGGTCGCGGCGATCCTCGAGCGGGCGACAACGAGGAGCCTGATCATCCTCGACGAAATGGGGCGCGGGACGAGTACGTTCGACGGTGTCTCGATCGCCTGGGCGGTGGCGAAGGAGCTCGCCTCGAGGATCCGCGCGAAGACCCTTTTCGCGACGCACTATCAGGAGTTGACGCGGCTCGTCGACGAGATCCCGAACGCCGTCAACCTCCATGTGGCGGTCAAAGAGGTCGGGCGGGACGTCGTCTTCCTCCATCGGGTCGAGCCGGGGACGGCCGCCGGGAGCTACGGGGTTCACGTCGCTCGGTTGGCCGGGCTACCGGACCGTGTCACCGAGGTCGCCGACCGGATCCTCGCCGAGCTGCTCGCGGAGGCGCCCCTCTCCCAACTGGGTGGGCAGACTCCGACCGCGGAGCCTCTTCAGTTGTTCGGCGCGGAGGAGCATCCGGTCGTCGTTGAGCTGAGGAAGCTCGATCCGAACCGGATCACGCCGCTGGAGGCACTCCAGATCCTGGCCGATCTTCGAAGCCGCCTCGACTGAGGAGCGCCGATGTCCGATCCACGACCGATCGATCACACACCGGTCCTCCGCGACGAGGCGGTCCACCTCCTCGGACCTCACCCCAGAGGTGTGATCGTCGACGGGACGGTCGGGCTCGGCGGGCACGCCGAGGCGATCCTCGAAGCGGAGCCGACCGTCCGGGTGATCGGGATCGATCGCGACGCGGCGGCGCTCGGACGAGCCGGCGAACGGCTCGCACGGTACGGCGATCGAACGACGTTGATCCGTGCCGACTACCGCGACATCGACTCGGTTCTCAACGATCTCGGCATCAACCGGATCGATGGATTTCTTCTCGATCTGGGGATCTCGTCGTTGCAGCTCGACGATGCGAACCGCGGATTCAGCTTCCGCCTCGATGGCCCACTCGACATGCGGATGGATCCGTCCCGCGGTGTCTCCGCAGCGGACTGGATCGCGACGGCGCGGCAGACGGAGATCGCTGAGGTCCTTGCGGACTACGGCGAGGAACGCTACGCAGCGCGGATCGCCCGGGCGATCGACGAAGCCCGGCAGCGAGAGCCGATCGAAACGACAGAAGCGTTGGCCGAGGTTGTCCGTGCTGCAGTCCCCGCCTCGTACCGGCGGGGGCGAATCGACCCGGCGACGAGGACGTTCCAGGCGATCCGGATTCGCGTCAACGACGAACTCGATGCGCTCGAGATGGGGCTCCGCGCTGGTTTCGATCGGCTGGCTCCCGTCGGTGTGCTCGCCGTCATCAGCTTCCACTCGCTCGAGGATCGGATCGTCAAGCGCTTCTTCCAGGAGAAGGCGGCCGATTGCATCTGCCCGCCGGAGCTGCCGTCGTGCGTCTGCGACAAGGAGGTCGAGGCGGCGATCCTGACGAAGCGACCGGTGACGCCTTCCCCCGACGAAATTGAAGCGAATCCGCGCGCTCGGAGCGCGAAGCTCCGCGCGGCGCGCGTCGTCTAGTTCGGCCCCGGAGCCGACACGTGTCCGCATGGCGAGGGGCATGACGGACTATCCTCTGGAGCGAGATGCCGTATCGGTCGGGGTCGAGATCGCTTGCCCATCCGGCGGATCGCTCGCGGAGCCTGTCGAGGACCCGAGCGATCTCGCTCGGCACGATCGCCTTCCTGACGGTCGCGGGGTTCGTTGCCGGGCTCTGCTTCCTTCACCTCTGGCAGACGACGCGGATCCACGAGCTGACCGCGTCGGTCCAGAGCGCCACCGAGGTGCTCGCAGACGTCGAGGGGGTCAATCGGGTCCTCGAGTTTCAGATTGAGCAAGCGTTCTCGTTGGAGCGGGTCGCGCGGATCGCTCGCGATCGCCTGGGCATGATCGAGCCGACGGTCGTTCACTATGTACCTCTCACCGCAGACGAAACCGACTGACCCGATGACCCAGCGCCGCGGACGGATCGTCGCAGCGGTCATGGTCGTATGTCTCGCGGTGATTATCGGCCGACTCTTCCAGCTGCAGATCGTTCAGCATGGGTCGTGGAGCGCCGCGGCCGCCTCGATCCAGGAGAGGACGCTCGAACTCCCGCCGCGCCGCGGGTCGATTGTCGATCGCGACGGCGAGCTCCTCGCGTTCGACGTCAAGGCGAAGGCGATCGCCGTCGATGGAATCCATGCGACGGAGCAGGAAGCCCTGGCCCAGATCCTCGCTGAGGAGCTGGGCCGCACGCTTCACGAGATCTCTGATCTCGTGTATCGCGAAAGCTACTTCACCTGGATCGATCGGCGCGTCGACATCGAGACCGCACAGCGGATCGAGCGACGTGCGGAGGCGGCCGGCGCGTACGGGCTTGTCCTGATCGATACGTGGAAGCGCTGTTATCCGCAGGGCTCGCTGGCGTCGAACGTGATCGGGTTCGTCGGGACCGACGGGGCGGGCCTTGAGGGGATCGAGCTGGCGTTCGACGAGCACCTTCGCGGTGAACCGCAGCTCGTCCACATCCTCGAGGGGGCGGACGGTCGAGCGTACGGCGTGCAGATCCTTGAGATCGGGCGTCCCGGGGAGGATCTCGTACTGACCCTCGACGCCGAACTCCAGTTCGCCTGCGAGGAGGAGATCGCCGTCGGGGTCTCCAGATTTCGTGCCGATGGCGGGATGATCGTGATCCTCGACCCGACGACCGGTGACGTTCTTGCGATGGCACAGGACAAGACCTACGACCTGAACCGATTCCAGTCCTCGACGTCCGAGGCGCGACGGAATCTGGCCGTGACGTACCTGTTCGAGCCGGGCTCGATCTTCAAAGTATTCACCGGTCTGGCCGCCCTCGAGGCCGGTGTCGTGTCGGTCGAGGATACGTTCGACGGGGACGACGGGATCGACGTCCACGGCCACGTAATGCACAACTCCGAGTACCTCTCCTACGGGACGGTGACGTTTGCCGAGATCATCAAGGACTCGATCAACACGGGGATGATCCGCGTCGCTCAGCGGCTCGGCGAAGAGCCGCTTCACGCGATGCTCGATGGGCTCGGATTCGGTCGTCCGACCGGGATCGAACTCCCGGGCGAAGTCGGAGGGATCCTCCGCGATGTCGAGGACTGGTCGGGTCTGGCGCTTGCGGCGACGTCGATCGGCCAGTCGGTGGCGACGACCGGAATCCAACTCGCCCGCGCGATGGCCGCCGTCGCCAACGGCGGGCGGCTCGTTGCGCCGCACATCGTGATCTCGCATGAGGTCGGGCAGGTTGCGGCGGTTGCGTCGAGTGAGACCTGCGCGACGATGCGCCGCCTGATGGTCGATGTCGTCGAAGACGGAACAGGCACGCTCGCCGGGGTCGACGACTTCGTCATCGCCGGAAAGACCGGGACGGCCCAGAAGGCGGTTCCGGGCCAGGGCTACGTCGCCGGAAAGTACACCTCCCTCTTCGCCGGGCTGCTGACGGCCGGGAATCCGGAGTACGTTGTGCTCGTCGTCCTCGACGAGGTGAAGACGACGCCGGTCTGGGGCGGATACACGGCCGGACAGATCTTCCGCGAGACGGCGGAACGCCTTGTCAGGCAGGAGCAGCTGATCCCATCAGCCGCATACTAGAGCGAGCGCTATCGGCGGAGGTGGATCGCGAGCATCGATAGATCCGCCTGCGACACGCCGGGGACGCGACAGGCCTGCCCGAACGACTGCGGGCGGACGCGCGCAAGGAGATCGCGCCCTTCGATCGAGAGGTTCGATAGCTCCTCATAGCGGACATCGGGCGGAATGGCGATCCCCTCCATTCGCTTCAAGCGGTCGATCTCCCGTTCGTGCTGTTCCAGATAGCCGGCGTACTTCCCGGCGATCATCACTTCGTCGGCGACGTCGGCCGGAGGCTCCGCTTGCGGCAGCAGATCGGACAGCCGGACATGGGGACGACGGAGAAGCTCGAACAGGCTCGCCCCGTTGTTCCGGAGCGGGGTCGAGCCGCAGGCAACGAGGCGTTCGTTGATCGGATGCGTCGGACCGATCCGGGTTGTCTGGAGCTTCGAAAGCAGCCGATCGACAGCCTTCCGCTTCTCAGCGGCACGTTCGTAGCAGGCATCCGGAAGAAGCCCGATGGCATGACCGAGCTCCGCGAGTCGAAGGTCGGCGTTTCCTTCTCTGAGGGAGATCCGATACTCGGCACGCGACGGGAGCATCCGGTACGGCTCGGTGATCCCCTTGGTGACCAGATCGTCGATCAGTACACCGATGAACGCGTCGCCGCGCGAGAGGATGATCGGTGTCTCACCGTGAACCGCCCGGGCGGCGTTGATCCCGGCGAGGAGGCCTTGGGCGGCCGCCTCCTCGTATCCGGTTGTCCCGTTGATCTGCCCAGCGAAGTAGAGCCCGCCGATCCGATCGGTCTCCAGTGAGTCGCGGAGGTGGATCGGATCGATGAAGTCGTACTCGATGTTGTAGCCGTATCGTTCGATGTAGGCCGACTCGAGGCCGTCGATGCTGTGGACGATCGCCTCCTGGACCTCCGGAGCCATCGCGGTATAGATCCCCTGCAGGTAGATCTCGTCGCTCGTCCGTCCCTCCGGTTCGAGGAAGACCTTGTGACTCGCGCGGCCGGGGAACGTGACGATCTTCGTCTCGAGCGAGGGGCAGTGGCGAGGGCCCTCGCCGCTCATCAGACCGGCGTAGATCGCGCTCTTCGCCAGGTTCTCTTCGATGATCCGATGCGTCGCCTCGTTCGTGTGGGAGACGAAGACAGGGTACTCGTCGGGGAGCGTTCGCGGTTCGTTCCAGAAGGAGAAGGCGAGGGGCACGTCGCTCGTCGGCTGGCGTTCGAGACGATCGGTATCGACCGTCTCCCGACGAACCCGCGGCGGTGTCCCGGTCTTCAGCCGTTCGAGCGAGTAGCCGAGTTGCTCGAGGGAGTCAGCGAGGCTCTTCGATGGCGGCTCGCCGGCACGACCGGCGGCGTAGCCAATCTCGCCCATCAGCACCCGGCCGTGGAGGAAGGTCCCGGTCGCGAGGATCACGGCTGTTGTACCGAGTTCGATCCCATCGCGAAGACGGATGCCGGAAGCCCGACGTTCCCGGACGATGAGGTCTTCGACCGTCCCTTCGACCAGTTCAATCCCGTCTTCATCCTCGAGGATCCGCCGCCAGACCCGCTTGTAGTCGGTGCGATCGGCCTGGGCGCGACGGACCTGCATCGCCGCTCCCTTGCTCGTGTTCAGCACCCGGATGTGGATCGTCGTCTCGTCGCTGACGCGGGCCATTGCCCCGCCAAGGGCGTCGATCTCACGAACGAGCTGCGATTTGCCCGGTCCGCCGATCGCAGGGTTGCACGGCATCGTGCCGATCTGATCGAGGGCCATCGTGATCAACGCCGTCGAGGCGCCGAGCCGGGCTGCAGCCAACGCCGCCTCGCAGCCGGCGTGGCCGGCTCCGACGACGATCACGTCGTAGGTGCGCATCGGTGGTGCGGGGCTAGTCCTTCTTCATCCGCGAGAGCCATTCGAACAGCTCGATCGGGACGGGGAAGACGATCGTCGAAGCGTTTTCGGCCGAGATGTCGTTGAGGGTCTGGAGGTAGCGAAGCTGAAGGGCGGCCGGGTTTCGCTCGATGATCGACGCCGCTTCGCCGAGCTTCGTCGCTGCCTGGAGTTCGCCTTCAGCGTTGATCACCTTGGCGCGCCGGTCGCGCTCCGCCTCGGCCTGGCGTGCGATCGCCCGCTGCATGTCGCTCGGCAGCTTGACGTCCTTGATCTCCATGTTCTTGACCTTGATTCCCCACGGGTCGGTCTGCTCGTCGACGATCTGCTGGAGCTGCATGTTGATCGTCTCGCGCTCACCGAGCACTTGGTCAAGCTCGAAACCGCCGAGGACGCTCCGGAGGGTCGTCATCGCGATCTGCCGCGTCGCTTCCATGAAGTTCTGCACTTGGACGACGGCGGCGCTCGGATCGAGGACGCGGAAGAAGAGGACCGCGTTCACCTGGGTCGAGACGTTGTCCTTGGTGATCACTTCTTGCGGCGGGACATCGAGCGTCACCGTCCGAAGGCTCACCTTCACCATCTTGTCGACGATCGGAATGATCAGGAAGATCCCCGGCCCCTTGGCGCCGACCAACCGGCCAAGCCGGAAGATGACCCCCCGTTCGTACTCGCGAACGATCTTGATTGCATTGGCAAGGAACAACACGACGAAGACGACGATCGCGCCGACTGCGGTATACATGGTCTCTCGCCTCCTTGTGAGAATCACAGCTCGATTCGATCGGATGGTAGGTGGGGTCGTCCGCGGTGTCAATCGTTCACAGTCGGCGATCGGTTCGATATACTCTGCGCAAACCTCGCGAAGCATCCGGGTCCGAGAGGGGGAGTATGTCGCGTCGTCGCCTGATCGCCGGGAATTGGAAGATGAACAAGACGCCGCAGGAGACTGCGGCGTTCGTCGAGGACTTCGCGCCGAGGGTCGCCAGCTTCTTCGAGATCGAAGTCCTATTGATCCCGCCGTACACGAGTCTGGAGCCGGCGAGCCGGCAGCTCGTAGGAACGTCGATTGCGCTCGGGGCGCAGGATCTTCATTCCGAGCCGTCCGGCGCGTACACCGGCGCGATCTCCGCGCAGATGCTCGCCGCTTGCGGCTGCCGATACGTCCTCGTCGGCCATTCGGAGCGTCGGCACGTCTTCGGAGACGACGACGCGACCGTCCGTCGGAAACTCGGCTCGGCGCTCGACGGCCGGTTGCTCCCGATCCTCTGCATCGGCGAGACGATCGATGAACGGCGGGGCGGCGCGACGCCGGAGATCCTGACCCGGCAGCTCACCGTCGGGCTCGACGGACTCGATGCCGGCGCGATGAAATCGATTGTCGTCGCCTACGAGCCGGTCTGGGCGATCGGGACCGGCGAGACGGCGACGCCCGAGCAGGCACAGGAGGCGATCGCGGGGATCCGCGCCTGGCTCTCGGGCCGATTCGACGAGCCGACGGCCGGCCGAGCTCGGATCCTCTACGGCGGGAGCGTCAAGCCGGGCAACGCCGCCGAGTTGATGCGCCTGCCGGACGTCGACGGCGTCCTTGTCGGAGGGGCATCCCTCGATCCGGAGGCGTTCGCGGCGATCGCCCAAGCCGGGCGAAGCGTGGTGGAGAGCGAATGAACATCCTCCGGACGATTCCGAATCAGATCACGCTCTCGCGGATCCTCTTCGTGCCGCTCCTGATGTTCCTGATTCTCTTCGATTCCGATGTCACGCGGATTCTCGCGATGGTCCTCTTCTTCCTCGCCGCCGTTTCCGACGCGGTCGATGGGTACATCGCGCGGAGCCTCAACCAAACGTCGCTCTTCGGCAAGTTCGCCGACCCGATTGCCGACAAGCTGTTGATCGCCGGTGCGTTGATCGCCCTCCTTCAGCTCGGGGAGCTGAGTGCGTGGGCGGTGCTGGTGATCATCGCGCGCGAGTTCCTCGTGACGGGCCTGAGGATCCTCGCGATTTCCGAAGGGGAGGCGATCGGGGCGAGCCTCCTCGGGAAAGCGAAGACGATCTCTCACGTCGCCCTCGTCTTGGCGATTCTAATCGACGTCTCCTTTGCGATCGGCCCGGCGTGGAATGTCGTGCGAGCCGTCACGCTCGGTCTCGCGCTCGCCCTCTCCGTCGTCTCCGGCGGCGAGTACTTCTATCGATCCCGGCGCTTGTTTGCCTAGGGGCGTTTGTCGCCCCCCGGTGTGACCAACTCTCCCTTCTGGGCAAACCGGCAGCCCGCCCCACGCTGAATCGTCCCTCGATACTTGCGGTGTGATGAGGCGAACGACTCGATTCGTCGGATTCCTCGCGCTGTTGAGCTGCGCGCTTGCCGGCGTGGGGTTCGACGTCCTTGCGGACTTGAAGCTCGATCTGTCGATCGACCCGGCACCGGTCGCCCGGGGGGGCATGCTGACGATCACGGCGATTGCTGCGAATTCGGGCGCCGCCCCTATCGAGGGGGCGACGCTCTACCTCCCCCTGCCGGTCGGATTCGATCAGTGGAAGAGTGAATCGAGGATCGATGGCGGAGCGTGGACCGCGTATCCGGCGAACGGATTGATCCCGCTCGACCCGATCCCGGCAGCGTCGGATCGGACGATCGAGATCCGAACGTGGGTCGAGCATGCGGCTCCCGCATCGCTCGGAATGGTCGCTCAGATTCTCGATGCCGTCGGAATGCTTGCCGAGGCCGGTGGCTGGGTGAACGTCCTCCCGACGGTCGACGCCGGGGCGGATCTGCTCGTCGACATGGAGATGCCGGTTTCACTCCTCGACGCGTCGGTCGGTGACGGCGGTGGCGGCATCGCTTCGTACGCATGGTCTGATGGAGGATCTGGAGGAGCCTTCGATGATCCGGGCCTCCTTCATCCGACGTACACGCCGATCCAGCAGAGCGGCCTGATCGAGCTGACGCTGATCGCAACCGACCTCGACGGTGACTCGTCGGGCGACTCGCTCCGTCTCCGCGTCAACTCGCCCCCGGATGTCGATGCGGGCCCCGATCAGACCGGCGACGAGGGGACAGCGATCGAACTTGCCGGTGCGACCGCTTCGGATCCGGACGGATGGATCGTCGGCTACGCGTGGAGCGACGGCGGCGCCGGCGGGACGTTCGAGCCCTCCTCGACGGTCCTCGATCCGACGTACACCCTTCCGCAGCTCGACGGCGTCGAGAGCGCCGACGTCGAGTTGACGCTGACGGCGACCGACGACTGGGGAGCGACCGGGGACGATTCGCTGACAGTGACCGTCCGGAACGTCAACGCTCCTCCGCAGGTCGATGCGGGAGACGACCGGGCCGTCGGCGAAGGGAACGCGATCGATCTGTCCGGCGCCAGCGCGACCGATCCGGACGGGTCGATCGTTGCTCTCGTCTGGAGCGACGGTGGGGCGGGAGGAACGTTCGATCCGCCCGCGGACGTCCTCGCTCCGAGCTACCGGGCGCCGCGGCTCGACGGGTGTGCCGATATGGAGATCGAGTTGCGTCTGACCGCGACGGATGATCTGGGCGCAACGGGAAGCGATACCCTCATCTTGACCGTCGGGAACGAGAACGGATCGCCGACGGTCGATGCGGGGGAGGATCGCGAAGCCGACGCGGGCGATCTGGTGATGCTCGACGCTGCTGTGGCCGATGAAGACGGCGGTTCCCCGGATGTCCGCTGGGAGCAGACCTCCGGCCTGGTCGTTTCGATCGAATCGGTCGCGGAGGCGATCCGGTTTGTTGCTCCGGACGTCGTAACGAGTGAACGACTCGAGTTCACCGTCTTCGTCACCGATGCCTGCGGGGCGATGGCGTTCGACTCGGTCCGCGTGACGGTCCATCCCGGTCTGACCGACACTCTGCCTGCGTCTCTCGACGTGCGGATCGAGGCGTCCGACGTCCGCGGATTCCCCCTCCTGCCGCTCGATGTCGTCTCTGCTGGGGAGCCGATCACGTTCGAGATTGTGGTGACGAACACCGGGGAGGTTCCGATTGCCGACCTGTCTGCCTTCACCTCGGAGGGGCTCTCGCTCGAACTGAGCGTCGATCGGCTCGACCCTTGGGAACGCGCCGTTGCGACGCTCGTCCAGTCTGCCGAGCCGAGTGAATCGGACGACCGCTTCGAGCTGACGGTCGATGTCGATGGGCGAGATACGGCAGGGGAAAGCGTCCAAGCCAGCGGTACGTTCGCTCTTCAGCTGCGAACGAGCGAGGACGAGGTCGGACTCCATCTGAGGATGATGTCCGATCGAGACACCGTCTCCATCGGTGAGACAATCAGGTACAGCTACACGATCCGAAACTCCGGCACGATTCCGGTCGTCGGGCTCGCGCTTCACGACGAACGGATCGGTCAGGTTCCCCTTCCGGTGACGGAGATCGATGCGGGCGAGGCGTTGCATGTCGTGTCGACGACCATCGTCGACGCATCGGATCTCCCGGGCCCGCTGAGGAACACGTCGATCGTGAGTGGGTTCACGCGGCAGGGCGCGCCGGTCGAGGCAGAGGCTGAAGCGAGCGTCGAGATCGAACCGGACGTCGCAGGTGGCGGCGGAACAGCGAGAGAGGGCGATCCGGCATTCGGCCGTCTCGTGATCAGCGAAATCGCCTGGGCGGGGACGCGTGGCAACCCTGAGGCGGAATGGATCGAGCTTGCCAATACGTGTTCCGGCGAGATCGATCTGACGGGCTGGCGCCTCTGCTGGTACGAGACGGGAGACGGGGTGCCGGACGAAAGCGAGTGGACGCGGATCGATCTGATCGGACGTGTCGCTCCGATGATTGTCGCTTCGAACGGGCTCTCCGACTTGAGCTTCGTCGAGACCGAAGACGGTGCCTGGCGGGTCATCGACCCTCGGTGGGGCGACGAGGGCACTCGACCGGCCGGCTACTTCCTCCTCGAGCGGGGAGACGACGACACGGTCTCCGATGTGCTCGCCGATCAGATCTACGACCGATCCCTCGAACTCCCCGATCGAGGTGCGGCGATCTTCCTGATCGACCCCGACGGGCGGATTGTCGATTCCGCCAACGCGCAGTCCCCGGCGCGGCCAGGCTGGGCGGCCGGGAGTGCCGACTCGTGGGCGACGATGGAACGCATTCGCCTCGACCTGGGCGACGCTCCGAGCAACTGGCAGACGCATCCCGGCCTTCTGATGAGCGGGCTGGATGGGCGGGGCAGGCCACTGCTGGCAACGGCCGCGCGGCCGAACTGTCCGGCGATCGATGCGCTTCTGCAGCTGGCCGCATCGCGGGTGACGCCAGTTCCCGTCCAGGGAGCGATGACGACGGCTCTCCCGATTGCCGGAGTGAACAGTTCGCCCCTCATTCAACTGAGCCTGTCCGGGGGGATTGCCGGAGGCGGGGGGAGCATCGGCGCGCTGCCGGCAATCTCGTCCCGCCGAGACGGATCGGGCGCTTGGCTCGATGTCGACCTGACCGGCGCAGCGAGCGGAACGTACTTCATCTGGATCTCGTATCCGGATGGGGGAACGTACCTCCTGGTCCTCGCGAAGTGAGGCGACCCGCGGCTGCCCGGGCGGTCCGCAATCGCTAGAATGTCCGGTGGGAGGCCTCCGTGAGAACGCGCAGCTCGATCCTTCACTACCTCGGCGCGATCCTGGTCGCCTTCTCTGTTCTGCAGGCCGCGCCGCTGATCGTCAGCGCGATCTTCAACGAGACGGTCCGCTTCCCGATGCGGATCTACGCGATCCCGGCGGCGATTGCCGTCGGCGTCGGCTTCGCCCTGATGGTTCTCTTCCGCCCCCGGACGCTCTCGGCCGGAACGGCGATGGCCGTCGGGGCCCTCGGGTGGTTCGTCCTGTCGCTCGTTGGCGCGATCCCGTTCTGGCTTGCCCTCGACATCACCTACCTTGATGCGTTCTTCGAGACGGTCAGCGGGTTCACGACGACCGGTGCGACGATTCTCACCGGGCTGCAGCTGCTGCCGAAGAGCCTTCTCCTCTGGCGCGCGATGACGCAGTGGATCGGCGGGCTCGGCATCTTCACGCTGTTTCTCTTCGTGATCCGTGAGGGTGGGCAACGCCACACCCTCCTCGGAGCCGAGGCACACAAGGCGCGGTCGGAGCGATTCTCACCCGGCGTCTTCACGTCCTTGCGGATCCTCTGGACGGTCTACGGCGCGTTGACGATCGCCTGCGCGCTCGCCCTCTGGGCGGAAGGGATGACGCTCTTCGATGCGGTCGCCCACGCGATGACGACGCTGTCGACCGGGGGCTTCTCGACCTACGATGCGAGCATCGCGCAGTTCTCCGCTGCGGGGATCGGTCACGCGGTGGCGATCGAGTACACGATCCTCGTCTTCATGTTCCTTGGGGGGACGAGCTTCCTCGTCCACTGGGACGTGGTCCGCCGCCGATGGCAGGCGGTCCGGAGGAACACCGAGCTTCGCGCCTGGCTCCTCCTGCTGCTCGTCGCGTCGGTCCTGGTGATCGTCGGCGACCGCGGGCGGATCGCCGAGATCGGCATCCACCAGCACATCCGGCAATCGCTGTTCCATGTCGTCTCGATCGCGACGACGACCGGATTCACGATTCGCGATCTCGCGTCGCCGTGGTTCTCCCCGCTTGCCATGCAGGCGTTCTTCCTGCTGATGATCGTCGGTGGCTGCGTCGGATCGACGGCCGGCGGGCTGAAGGTTCAACGGGTCGCCCTCCTCGGCCGGCTCCTCGGCCGACAGATGCGGGCATCGAGCCGCTCGCCGCGCGAGGCGAATCCGCTGACGTTCGATGGGCGGATCCTCGCACCGGAGGAGGCGGAGCGGTCGACGGCGATCGCCGTCGTCTGGGCGGTCTCGCTTGCCCTCGTCTGGATCCTGACGCTCCTCCTCTCCGAACTCGGACCGTGGGAATCGCTGACGGCGTCCGCATCGGCGCTCGGAAACGTCGGACCGAGCGCGGTCGATCTGCCGACGTTCCTCCGGCTCGGCCCCGGGGTGAAGGTCTGCTATATTCTTGCAATGGTGGCGGGACGGCTCGAGATCCTGCCGTTCCTGCTGATCTTCTCGCGGCGGGTGTGGAGGTAGGTGTTCGGATGAGAATCGTGATTGCAGGAGCCGGGGTCCTCGGACGTCGCCTCGCGGCACGACTTGCGAGCGGACGGCACGACGTCGCGGTGATTGACCTGAATCGGGAACTGTGCGACGCGGTGAGCGCCGAGTACGGCGTCGTCGCGATCTGCGGGAACGCGACCGACATCGTGACGCTCGAGGAGGCGGAGATCGGCCGGGCTGACGTTGCCGTTGCGCTGACGCGGCTGAGTGCCGACAACCTCGCCTTCTCGCTCCTCGCGCGCGGCGCCGGCGTCGAACGGATCCTTGCGCGGATGCCGAACCCGCGGTACCGGACGGCGTACGAGCAGGCGGGCGTGACAAGCATTCTCGACGTCGCCGGTCTGTTCCTCGATCGACTCGTCCTCGAGATTGAGCGCCCACCGGTCCATCAGGTGGCGCCGATCGCCGACGGGCAGGGGATCGTCGTCTGGATCACCGTCGCCGACGGGTCGGCCGCAAGCGGGCTGGCGCTCGACGAGCTCCGGTCCGACCGAAGGTTTCCGCGAGGCTGCATCGTCTCCGGTCTGCTCCGCGCCGACGGGGATCGGCTCCTCTTCCCGACCGGGCGGGATCGACTCCTCCCTGGCGATCAGGTGCTGCTCGTTGGGACGATCGACGGTGTCACCCGCACCGCCGACCTGCTCGGCCAGCGTCAGGGGCTCGCGTCCCTCCTCCTCCATCGCCGGCGTCGGAGAGTCGAGGACGAGGCCCTCGCGCGGCTCGAGACGGCGGTCGAGAGCGAAGCGGAGGACGAAGCACTGGAGGAGGAAATCCGAGACGTCAACGTCCCTGAGACCTGATCCGTTCTAGAGTTCGGCGGGCGCTTCTTCCAGGGGCACATCCCGAAAAACGAGATGGACGAGGACCTCGGAATCGGGGCCGTCTTCGTAGAGAAGGATTGTCAGCTCCAATCGGTTCGGATCGGAGAAACCGGTCTTGTCACGAAGAAGAGGGCTGAAGACGAGTCCCTGCTGGCGGATCGAGCCATCGTCTTGGCGGAGAGCGTTGGCGATCGACCAGATCCCCGGTAGGTCGGTCAGCCGTCGATTCCCATCGACGATCAGCTCGAAACGACCCTCCCCGGCAATCTGGGCGGTCGTTTCGGGAAGTCGTGGATCGCCGGCAGGAGCATCGCCATGGACCGGCACGCCGATCCACACATCGGTAGGAACCCGTATTTCCGAGATGAGGGACCAGGAGCGGCCGGTGATCGCGTCACCGCGCAGAGTGAGGGGGGGCGCCGGTTCCGGCGACTCGATCGAGAGGCGGATCTCACCCAGCCGATTGGCCGATATCCGGAGCGTTCCACTTCCACCGACCGACCGGATCGAATCGCCTCCAGCGTAGACAAACGGGTCGTCCGAATCCCCGACAAGGACCGGATCCCCAGCGGTGAATCGCCAGTCGTTCGGAATCGACTGCGGCGCGAGCAAGACCCAGCCGGCCACGATGGCGGCCGCGGCGACGGCGACCCAGAAGAGCGTCCGAAGGTGTGTCATCCGGCACCTCCGGACTGTGTCACGGTGAACGGTGTTTGGAACGCCAGGGTTCCGCTGAGTGCGGTTCGAGCGAAGTAGCGGCCGGGCGCGAGATCGGTCGTATCGAGTATGTAGACGCGCCAGTCTCCCTCGCTGACGAGATCCTCGTCCCGCCGAACCATCTCGCCACTCGACGTGACCCAATCGACGTCGAACGGCTCCCGGCTCTCCATCTGGGTGAAGTGAACAACGAGGTGCACCGTCTCCCCAGTGCGGAAGCGATCCGTCTCGCCCTTTCCGATGAAGCCGTTCCGTTTCGCCTCGGCCGATCGGTACAGACCGAAGCGGATCTCGCGGAAGTAGTAGCTCGTCAGCGTCCAGGTGATCTCGTCGGCGATCTCGGAGACCGCATTGGCGAGGAGCGTATCGAGCCCTCCAAACAGAGTTTCCGCGGGAAGCGAGACGCTGTCCGCGCCGTCGAGATCGAAAGTTCGCTCGATCCGGCCGGTCCCGGCATCGATCACCTCGATCTGAGCCAGGATGCCGGCGGAGTACTCGACCCCCGGGATACGGCTGACGCATTCCCCGTCCGTCCACTCGGCGCAGACGGTCGTTTCGCTGGCGCGGGTGTCGACGGCATAGATGGAGCCGGTGATCAGCTTCTGCACTCCGGCGAGCGCGCCGATCTCGATTGCCGTCGTCCCGTCGATCGTCCCTTCGGTGTCGAGCGATCGCTCGATCAAGAGCCCGTCGAGCTGGGCGCGGGAGACGACGTCGATCGCCGCGGTTCCTGCGAGCTTCGCTTCGATCCGCGAGCGGACGGTCTCCTCGATTCCCGGCCACGTGGAGCTGTTCCGAAATGCGAGGACGGCGACATCGAACCGCGTGTCCGCCACGAGGGCGGTGTTCGGCGGGTCCGGGACGTAGAAGAGCATCAGCGTGGCGATCAGGAGAACGCCGACGACAACAGCGATCAGGATAGATGCCGACTCGTCCATCGATTCCCTCCATCGAAAGAGTATGGAGCGAAGAGAGAAGGAATCAAGAGGGCGGGTGGATGCCGGCTTGCAGGTGAACTCGCGCGGCCTCGGCTCCGGCTGCGCTGGCCGATGCGAGGTCGCCGGTCCTGAGAAACGTCACGACGAATCCGCCGGCGAACGCGTCGCCGGCACCGGTTGTGTCGATCCCGTCGAGCCGGTCGATCGATCGGCGATGCCGCCGGTTGGAAGACCACGCGAGCGATCCATCGGATCCGAGTGTGAGGGCCCCGATCGGGAACCGTGCTGCGAGCCGGTCGACGATCGCGTCTGGAGATGTCTCGCCACTCAGGATCTCACCCTCGGTACGATTCGGGAAGAGCCAACAGCGCGTCGGGAGCCGCTCGAGGAACGGCTCGACGCCGTGTCCGGCGATCAGGTTCGCCGGCGGTGGATCGACCGAGGTCGAGAGTCCACGCTCATCGGCGAGTCGGATCGAACGCTCGACCGCCTCGCGTTGGGCCGGGGCGAGGAACGCGTAGCCGGAGACGTGAAGATGGTCGGCGTCGAAGGCGGAGGGATCGAGCGCATCGGCGCGGATCCCGTCGTTCGCACCGCGCGAGCAGACCATCGTCCTCTCGGTCCCTTGTCGGACTGCGAGGATCACGCCGGACGGCCGATCGTCCCGCTGGACGAAGGGTGTTACACCGGCCTCCTCGAGCGAGCGGATGAGCAGGTCGCCGATCGGGTCGGTCCCGACGCATCCGAGGAAAGTCACGGTCGCGCCGTGGGCGGCGGCGACACGTGCGAAGGTCCCCGCGGATCCTCCCGGCGTCGCGTGGACGAGATCGCGCGCTTCCTCGCCGGGGGCGAGGTCGGACGGGATGCGCGCATGGACGTCCAGGTTCAGGTCGCCGAGGACGACGATCCGGCTCATTCTTCCGAGCGGAGGCTGCCGATCGCGTCGGCAAGGGCCCGCACGCGGTCGACATCGACCGGCTCGCCGATCGCACCCTCCTGCTTGAGAAGGGTGCCGACGATGAATCCGTCGGCGTCGCGATACGTCGACACGTTGTCGATCCGGACGCCGCTCCCGACGAAGACCGGAAGCGAAGAGACCGATTTGATCGCTTGGAGGTCCTCCGGCGAGGTCCGACGACCGGTCGCGATTCCCGAAACGATCAGGCCGTCCGGTCCGTTCCGCTCGGCATCGATCGCCGCCTCCTCGATGGTCGTCAGATGTGCGGCGTGCTTGACGTGGACGTCGGCGAGGATCCGGGTGTCGGTCCCAAGATCACGGCGGAGCCACTGGAGATCGCGCGCCTGCCCTTCGATCGTTCCCTGGTCGGAGAAGGCGACGCCGCAGTAGACGTTGACGCGGACGAACGCGGAGCCGGTCGCCGCGGCGATCGCCATCGCGGCGAGGCCGTCGTTCCGGAGAACGTTGACCCCGACCGGAATGTGGGCTTTCTCGACGAGCTGGTGAACGACGACCGACATCATCGCGACCGTCTCCCTCGGCGCGGTCACGGCATACGGCGCATCACCGAGATTCTCGACGATCACCCCGTCGGCTCCGCCGCTCTCCAACGCATACAGATCGCGGAGGGCCGCGTCGAGGATCGCGCTTGAACTCCCCTTGACGTACGCCACGCTCCCGGCGAGCGGGTGGAGGTGGATCATCCCGATTAACGGCTTCTCGACGGCGAACGGTTCCATGATGGGCCAACTATAAGGAGTGTCCGGGAAGCGTGCCAGCAACAGCCCGAGCCGGATATCATCTGATCGTGGAGGCTGTCGATGAACGGAAACCCGACGGGCGAACGACGACCAAGGATGCTCGAGGTCGACGAGATGCCGACGATCGACGGACTTGCGGTGCCGGAGGACTTCTACACCGTTCTCACTACCCCCGGACGTCTTGCCGGCATGGTCCGACCGTCCTCGGAGACGCCGTGGGATCGACTCGCAGCGTCCGGGTATCGATACGTCGTCTGCCTGACCGATGGCACGCCCCTCTACGATCCGAGACCGATCGAGGTCCTCCACTCGGTTGGCCTCGAGGACCTCTACGGCGGACTCACGCCTCCCGATCCGGACCGGGAGGCGGAGCGAGCGACCGAAGCGGCCGACCGAGTTGTCGGTGCGATCCGATCGGGCGATGGGGTGATCGTCCACTGTGCAGGGGGAACAGGGCGGACCGGAACGGTGATCGGGATTGTGCTCCGGCGGCTCGGCCACCCGACGGACGATGTCCGCGCCTACCTCGATCGACTCCATCGGCGTCGCGGCACCGGATGGCCGGAATCATTGTGGGCCGGCGCCCTCCTCGATCGGGTCGACGCATCCTAGTGCGACGTCAAGAGCACCAGGATCAGCCCTTCTGCGTCGGTCATCGGCTCGAGTGCCTTGCCGACGAGGGCGCAGGGACAGGACCCTAACCCGTTCCATCGCATCGCGTACCCGGGTTTCGAGGAGGCGATCAACAGATCGCCTGGGAGGATCGGACCGCCTTCGCCGATCACTCTGACTGGGACGATTCCGAGCAGCGCCAGGAGAGCCTTCTGGTCGAACGGAGCGGCTTGGCCGAGGATCATCCCCGGCTCGGTCGCGATCACACCGGCGATCGACGGCGCACAGAACGCACTCGACAGCCGATACGACCCCGGATGGAGCGGGTCGAGTTCGACGACGGATCCGGGCATCACCGGCTCAGAGACAGGCACCCACTCGGCGATGTCGGCCGCCCCGGTCTCGATGCTCGCCGCGTGAACCGTCGCGTCGGCAAGGACGGTCCCATTGGGTTCGACGCGGAAGACGGCCGGCGTGTCGGCCGGTGGGGACGAGACGTTCAGCGTCACAGGGACGGTCACCGATGGCTCATCCGGATCGTTGCTCCAGATGACGATGTCGCATGTCATCACCGAGCCTTCGCTCAAGCCGGTCGCATCGAGGTCGACCGAGATCGGCGTCGAGCCGCCTCCCGACGTTTTCCCGGCGCGGGGCGTCACCTCGATCCAAGTGGGGAGTTCGATCTGGACTGCGAGACCGTCCTTCACGTACGCCTCATCGTACGCGACCTGGAGTCCGTCGGATCCATCCGAGTTCTCGATCCCGACCGTGGCACTGTCCACGGGACCGCCGTTGCCCATGCTCTCGTACTGGCAGAGGATTCGCCCGTCCGGGTAGAGAATCGCTTGGAACGTGTTGCTCCCCCCGTCCTCCCAGCGAGGCACACCGACCCAGGAGACGACGAATCGGCCGAGTTCCGACAGAGTGTAGATCTCGCCGCCGGCCGACGGATCGAGATCGTCCCAGTACGGGGCGACGAGGTCATTCGGCTCCGTTGCGTTGGGGATCGACGTGTTGTTGTAGTCGATGACGGAGGATCCGAACACCAAGTACCCGTTCGAGACGACGTGGACCGAGGTCTTCGAGTCTCCATAGAACTCGAACGGGAATGGCAGGGCAACCTCCGCAGACGACTCGTCCCCGAGGCCGAGCGGCGTGCCGCTCCCGGTAATGTCGATCCACTCATAGGTTGGGCCGTCCGGTTCTTCGCTGTCCGCCCACTCGTACCCGTGAGAGTCCGGTCCTCCGGAGGCCATCGGCCCGGTTGGCCCGGGGGAAGGCGATACGTTCTGCACAGAGATCGTCCAAGCGAGGTCGGCCCCGCCGAAGTTGTCGATCGACAGTGATGTCGAACCGGTGTCGTCCGGCGGCAGGACGATCGTCAGCGAGGCCGGCGCGACATCGATGTCGGGAGCGGACGCGCCGACGACGGTGATGTCGTATGGGTTCTCATCGGCGTCGTTGCTGACGATCTCCATGTCGAAGGAGAACGGATCCGATGTGGTCGGGGTGATCGAGACGCTCAGGGTTTCCGAGGTGCCGTCGGCGACGCTCAGCGGGAGCGGGGTGTCGACCGTGAATCCGCTGCAGTCGACGAGGTTCGATCCGGTGACGTCCGTGATCGACAGCGGGGAGATGCCAGTGTTCTCGATCGTGTAGTCGATCGTCGCCGGAACGCCGGCCGGCTGGCTGCCGACGTAGTCCGTCGCGCCGTCGGCGATCGAGGTCGTCGCCGGTCGCTGAACGTCGATCTCCGGTGCGCCAAGCCGAAACGAGATCGTCGCTCCGGCGGAGCCGATGTCGTAGATGCTCAGCCCACCTGGACTCCCATCGCTGAGGAAGCTCGACGGATTCGTCGTATCGTCGATCGCCGTTCGCCCGACGTCGCTGCTGTAGTACGCGCTCCAGATGTCGCCGTTCGTCGTCGGGTCCGTCCCTCCAGGGCGATAAACGTAAACCTCGTCCGGCGGTCCATTCGCGTTTCCGTACGCCGAGGTGTTGATCCGGGTGACGATCAGGCCCGGGCCAGGGACCCCACTCTCGAACGTTCCTGTATCCGCACGGTACTCGACGACGAAGAACTCGGTCGGCGAGTTGTTCGAAGCGATCTTGTAGCACTGTCCGGTCGACGACGTAAGCGGATTGAGCGTGTGTAGGCTCCCGTCCGGCGTGATCTCGGGGATCGTGGCGATCCATCCTCCGTACTCGTACTTCATGTACGCGCCCATGTGCTGCGCATTGTCCGAGGCCATCAGATCCCAGCGGCCGACCGGCGTGATTGTCCTGTCGTAGTAGCGATAGAGATCCGGCGCTCCGAGGGAGTGGAACATCTCGTGGCAGAGGACACTGACGTCTGTAACGGTCTGCAGCTGGAAGTTGTACGTGTAGACGCGCTTCCCGTGGATGGAGACGGTCTCGGAGTAGAGCGACCATTTGTGCGGCCATAGGAGCGACGCCCATGCGCCGGGCGAGCCGTAGACGATGAAGCAGACGTTGTCGACCCGGCCGTCTCCATCCCCGTCGAGATCGAGTCCAGCAGGAACCTCGGCGCTGATCGCATCGACCGCGTTCGCGAGCAACGTGTGTTCCCGCTCCCTCCGTTCGGATCCGTTGTCCCCGCCCTGGTAGCCGTCCGGGTTGGTCGCCGCGTCGTACGGCTGGTAGTAGGCGCGTGGGTGCGCGTTTTGGTACGAGACGACCGTCACACCGGGCGTAGGGTAGAAGGTCGTCGAGATGGAAAGTGCTCCGTAGGATGCCTCCTGGAAGTAGGCGTCCATCGAGTCCGAGGATGTGTTGAACATCCCGTCGTAGGTCGAGATGGCATCCAGGAACTCGGGCTCGTCGCTGAATCGGATGAAGACGACGAGGTTATTGATCGTTCCGGTTTGCGGTGCCGGCTGAGGTCCCGGAAGGGGTGCCAGGGGACCGCCTGGCGCTTGGAACCCTTGGACGATCTCGCGGATTCGCCCCGGCGGGAGGTTCAGGCCGGGCTTCAGGCCGATCGATGCCGGATCGACAGACCCGACGCGGTATCCGGAGGCGACGAGATCGCCGCCGATGAGTTCTGCGTACTCGGCGAATCCGGTCACCGAATCTCGAACGATGGTGTAGCCGTTCTCGTCGTGGACCCAGTTGTAGAACTCGTCGCCGGAGGCGAAGAGCTCAAGGACTTCTCCATCCGGTTGGGTGATCGTGATCGGAACGCTCGTCAGCCGAGCTCCCTGAGCCAAACAGGCGAAGAAGGCAATCCCGAGCAGGCAGGCGATCAGATGCTCCCTCGGAACCGCTTGTACCCAGTGTCCGGTGCCCGGTGCTCTCCGTTGTGTCATCGAATCCGTCTCCCCTCGAGGCGCAGCCCGGCGGGCTGGCGCACTCGAACCTGGCTGAGACAGGGGAGACGAATCTACCGCGGAATCGGCGGTCGATCAAACTGGAGTGAGACGTCCACTGATGCCGAGACATGCAACGGGACGGAGCAGTTCAACACCCCGCTTCGCTTTCCCGGTAGGATGAGATACGAGAGCCAATCTAGTGAGCTGTTAGAAGGACCAAGATGACTCCTTCTGCGACGGTCATCGGCTCGAGTGCCTTCCCGACAAGCGCACACGGACAGGGACCGTCCCCGTTCCATCGCATCGCGTACCCGGCTCTCGAGGAAGCGACGAGAAGATCGCCCGGGAGGATCGGACCGCCTTCGTCGGTCACGCGAACCGGGACGATCCCGATCAGCGCCAAGAGCGCCTTCTGGTCGAACGGAGCGGCTTGGCCGAGGATCATCCCCGGTTCGGTCGCGATCACGCCGGCGATCGACGGCGCGCAGAACGTACTTGCCAGCCGATACGACCCCGGATGGAGCGGGTCGAGCTCGACGACGGATCCGGGCGTCACCGGCTCGGAGACAGGCACCCACTCGGCGACGTCGGCCGCCCCGGTCTCGATGCTCGCCGCGTGAACCGTCGCATCGGCGAGGACGGTCCCATCGGGCTTGACGCGGAAGACGGCGGCTGTGTCGGACGGGCCAGTGGTAGAACAGGCTCCGGACGACCAGCCTGTCTCGTTCTGGCTCGCCGACTTGTCGCGCGCCTTCACGCGGTAGCAGTACGCCGTGTTCGCGCTGAGTCCGTTGTCGGCGTAGGAGGCGCTGTCCTGCCAACCGCTGTCATCGCCGCCCGGATTGCCGGAGGTCTCCTCGAAGTAGTACTCGACGCCGCTCGGATCGGTCGCCGTCGACGCGGTCATGCTGATCGTCGTCGGTCCGGTGACACTCGGAGGCGAACTCCATGTCGCCGGATCCGGCGTCGGGGGATCCGCGTCGCTCGCATCGCTATAGACACCGAAATCGTCGATGAACCAACCCGGGTAGTCGTCGTAGTAATCGGAGAACCATGTATCGAATCCGAATCGAACCCGCATCGACGAGACGCTGGTCGTCGTGACGTCATGAAGGATCTGTTGCCAGGCATATTGCGATGGATCCTCGCTGTCTTCATACCAGAACTGCGTCCATCCGCCGCCGTCGAGCGAGTACTCGGCGTATGTCTGGTCCTGCGCGAAACCGGGTTGGTCGTAGTGGAAGACCGAGCGCCAATGCCAGAACGAGATGGTGATTGAATCGGTCCCCGAGACGTCGATCGATGGAGAGGTGAGTGTTCCTTGGCTTCGGCCGCCGGTCGCGTAGTTGCCGGTCCCCTCCTGACCGTACCACTGCGAATGTGAGGAGGAGTGACTCTTCTGCTCCGTGATGTGCCACAGACCGGTTGCGGTCCAGTTCTGCCCCGACTCCATGTCGTCGGACCAGTGTGTCGTCGCAGTCTGGAAAACCGCCCGAGCGGTCTTGTTCCCGTCCATGATGACGCGAAGCGGATTGGACGTCCCCGAAACGTCTCCCTCCCAGTGATCGAAGATCGAACCGGCACTCGGCGTGGCGGTCACGAGCACGTGTGCCCCCTGCCTGTGACTCGTTCCGGTCGGCAGATTCGAGACCGTCCCGGAACCGGTTGTCTCCGTTGTAAGGGTATAGTTCGTTGCGATTGGATAGACGTTCACGACGGCGGCCTCGACGAAACCGTAGTCCGGCATACCGGTCGGCATCGTGTACCAGCCGTTCGCCACGTAGGTCCAGCCGTAGTTCAAGTGGTAGACGCTGGTTCCCGATTGCCAGCCGTCGGCGACGATCGTGTGGCCACCGCCGCCACCGGAGACGGAGACCCAGACGCCAGCCGGCTGGCCCTGTGACATGCTGGTCGCCAATTGGGTGTAGAACGATGTCTCGGTCGTGTAGTACGGTGTCCCCCACCAAGAGTAGTCCGGCGCGTAGCTTCTGAGATCAGCCGATGCGTACCCCCATCGCTCGTCCGGCGGACTCCACGGAGACCAATTCCCCGCCAGAGCCGCCGGCCAGTACGCCAAGTGCGCGCCTGATACATCCGATGTGTAGTCCATTTCGACCGAGACGCCGGCGGCGAATGAGACCGCAGCGGCGACCGCATCGCTTGGATTGCAGTCGTTGTAGTTGATGCCGGAGAAGTCGGCGTCGCTCGCATCGATGGCGATCCCGCGCGTGTCCGTGACGTAGTCAGCCGAGGCGGGGAACGCGACCGAGGTTGGATACTGCCAGTAGTTGAGCACTTGGGCGAGCGCGGTGGCCGTGCACCCTACGACGCAGCGGTTGCTCGTCACCGGGTCGATCGGGCAGTCATCATTGTAGGGGGAATCCTGATCCCAATAGGTTGTCAGCCATGGGCCGTACACCGTGGTTCCGTTGCCGGGTGGATCCGGAGGCGACGCTCCGGCGTCCTTCGGCGGCGCTGGCGGGGAGAGAAGCATGCCCCAGTTCGATTCGTTGGAGGCGGCCGCATCGGGGGCCAACGCGGCTGCTTCGACTGCGGCGATGCGAAGGGAAAGATCTTGCCGCAGCATGTGAAGGAGGATGTTGTTCGGATCCTCGTCCCACGAGAAGTTCGACGTATAAGAGAAGGCGATGATCGGAGCAAGCTGTGTGTCCGAAGTGACCACGACGTATCCCACTGGGGCGAGCCGGTGGACGTAGCCGAGCGTCGCCCCGGTCTCCGGATCGAGGAGAGGCTTGGCCGTCCCGGTGATCTGCGTGGTCGGGAGTCCTCCGACCGTTTGCAGGTACTCCGAACCTCGGTCCTTCTCTTCTTCGATGAATCGAACGGCGACCGACTCCGCCTGGTTCGACGGAACGGGCGCTGCGCCGGCTGCAATCCCCGCGGCCAGGATCACAAGCAGAGTTAGCCCTTGGATTAGGTGCAATCGACGTTCCCGACGCTTCTCGTCATGGATCGATGCAGAGAAAGTGTGAACACCCATCTATCCTCCTTGGCCACCTAAGAACCTAGAAAACTACATGAATCTAGTGAGCAATGAGGTGTTCGTCAACTCCGGGCGAGAAGCAACGCATTCGCCAACCCCAGGAAGTCGCGTCGAGCTCTTAGGGCACCCAGACGATGACGGCGTACGTTTCGAGCGGGGGCTCGTCCTCCCACGGACGGTGGTAGGCGAGGGTGAGCGTGAACGTCCCGCGCGCTGCGGCGGCATAGCGGAACGTGAAGACCCCCGGGCTGCCCGGTGCAGTCCCGTCGCTCCGGTAGTCGCCCTCCTCGATCGCTTCGAGGGGAGTCCCGGCCAGCTCAGCCGGGTCGATCCGTTCCCACAGGTATCCGGTCGACGCGTTCCCGGGGAGACGGATCCGAAGAACATCACCGACGTCCATCACGACGAGCGATCCGTTGTCTGCGTCGGTCAGGGAACGGACGCGGTGGAAACAGCCCGATGTGGTCAGGGCTGCTGCGAGGACGAAGACGGCGAGTATGCCCTGCAGAACGTGCCTCGGATTCATCGCGCGCATCGACCGAGTGTAGAGAGGAGAGGAATCTCCGGCAAGGAGCGACTCTGTCATCTCTTGGAGCTGGATGCGTAGACGGGCTGGAGCGCGAGGATGGTCGGCCGCGATCGATATCGATCCGGAACCTCGCCGATCGCCCACCCGATGCTCGTCGGCTCGACGTAGTAGTACGACCCGCCGTTCCACAGAATGGGCGGGTCCTCCGGTTTCGTCGGAGGATCGACCCGGATCCCGAGGGCCATGTGGTCCTCCCCGAGGTAGGCAAGGAGGATGACGTCGAAGCGCATCTGGCGGAGGAGCGCTGCGGCAAGAATCGACGCGTCCTCACAGTCGCCCCGCTGCTCAACAAGCATCTCCAGCGGGTACCGTGGGTACTCGCACGATTCGTTCACGTAGGGAATCGCCTGGACAAACGCGACGACAAGATTCAGCCTCTCCCACGAATTCAGACCGGCGTCGGAGGCGAGCCGCTCGAGTCCGTCGAGGAGCGACTGTAGTTGCTCGTCATCCCGCGGATCGTTGACGTACTCGGTGTAGTTGGCGTAGTCGAGGATCCGTGGACGCGTTCGGAAGAACTGGTAGTGCGCGGTCGAGAAGCGATGCGTCAGGCTCCACGTCCGACCGGCATACGCCCACGTGAAACTCCGCTCCGTCGTCGCGTTCTGGCCGGCGACCGGGACCGAGATAAGGAGGAGAAGCGAGAGAAAAAAGAGTAGGAGGAACGACTGCCCGCGCATGACACCACCCGTTGTCCGACCGCGGCTGCTCCAGACGGTCGGGGAGTTGCGGATCCGATCCGCACGCGAGCGACTCTACGACACGGCTGTCAAACGACCGTGGGTGGCGGGTGGAGATGATGTGTGGCTGTCGACTGCGGCCGGCGGGGAGGCTAGAGCCACGCTTCGATCGTCTCGCCCCGGAGGAAGCTGAGGTGGCCGTTAAACCGGATGACGCCGGTCCGATCGATCAGGAATGCGTGCGGTACACGGGCGACTCCGTAGAGGATCATCGTCTGCTTCATCGTCGGATTGCTCTCGCGGAGGGTGACGAAGCCGGTGTATCCGCTCTGCGCGAGGAGATTGCCTGCCCCGCGGTAGTTGTGGTCCGTGATGACATCGACAATGACGAGTCCCCGCGGCCCGTAGGCTCGTCGGAGCGACTCGAGGTACGGGAGCGCCGACACACACGCTGGACACCCACTCGACCAGAACTCGAGGAGGACGACCTGCCCGAGGAAATCGGAGAGCCGAACGATCGAGTCATTCAGGTCCGGAATGGCGAACTCGGGGGCCCGAGCGCCGACGTAGGTTCCGACCGGGACGTTCGCAACTGCCGGAGCGGTCGGACTGGCGGCGGGTGATGTTGGTGTTCGCGGGACTGGCTCGACCCGATTCAAGTCGATCGTCCGGCGCACCAGGTGGCTCGCCCCCTCGTTGTCGGTGACGACGAGGAGGACGGTGTAGCTGGAGACGTTCGGATACGTGTGCGCCTTCGTCGCTCCGGAGCCGGTCGTCCCGTCGCCGAAGACCCACTGATAGGCGATGATCGTGCCGTCGGCATCGCGAGAGACCGTCGCATCGAAGACGACGGAGTTTGGGGATCCATCTTCACCAGCGTGGACCTCGAACTCTGCGATCGGCGGGGTGTTGGCCCAGGCGCCGGACGCGCACAGTGCGCAGGCGAGGAAGAGCACGAAGCCCAGGGCACGTCTGTTCATGGGGTCGTTCCTCCGATCCTTTGCGCAGTCATCTTCGGCGTCTGCGCCCGAAGGGTCTCATTGTACACACGGTCGACCGGAACGACTGTTTCGTCGGTCACACTGAGCGGGTTCTGCTAGGATGGCGAGATGATCAAGGAGATCAGGGCGAAGACGCTCGTTTCGCGGGTGAAGGGGATCGACACGTACTTCGGCCTCGACTACGGGATGAACCTGTATCGAGGCTGCCAACATCGGTGCATCTACTGCGATTCACGGAGCGAGTGCTACGGGATCGAGAACTTCGATGGGGACGTTCTGGTGAAGGTGAACGCGGTCGACCTCCTTCGTAGCGAGCTTCCACGGAAGCGAAAGAGAGGGATCATCGGGACCGGGTCGATGAACGATCCGTACATGCCGCTCGAGGAGAAGTTCGGGCTGACTCGGCGGGCGCTCGAGGTGATCGCCGAGCAGGGGTTCGGCGTCCACGTCCTGACGAAGAGCGACCTGGTTCTGCGCGACGTGCCGATCTTGAAGCGGATCGGGCGTGTCGCTGCAGCGGTCTCGATGACGATCACCACGATCGACGACGAGCTGGCGAAGATCGTCGAGCCAGGCTCGCCTCCGTCCTCGGCCCGATTCCGCGCCCTCGAAGCGCTCGCCGAGCAGGGGATCGAGACCCGGATCGCGCTCATGCCGACGCTCCCGTTTATCGAAGACGATTGGGCCAACGTCTCGGCGATCGTCGATCGTGCCCACGAATGTGGCGTGAAGGCGATCATCCCGTGGTTCGGGATGAGCATGCGCGATCGACAGCGGGCCTACTTCTACCGCCGGCTCGACAAGCACTTTCCCGGTCTTCGCGCGACCTACGAGAAGACGTACGGGCACGACTACATGTGCCCGTCTCCGAACGCGAAGGAGCTGTTCGATCGATTCGCGGAGCGCTGTGCGTCCTACGAAATCACGATCGCGGTCCGGCCGCACCTGGCGCCGACCGCCGAGCAGCTTCCGCTCGTATGAGGAGCCCCTTCTCGAAGTGCTACACCTCAGCAGCGAGCGCCTTCTCGATCGCCGCGCGGATCCCGTCCTTCGGCGCCTCGTACCCCCAGCCGATCTCCGTGCCGTTGACGTAGATTGCGCGGGGGATCTGGTACCGGAGGAGCGTCGCGCGATCCTCGGCGTTGAACTCGCGGAGGATCACGCGATCGCCGAACTCGGCGCAGACCTCGCGGACGCGTTGTGCTTCAATCCCGCTCGTCTGACAGAACCCGTTCCAGAACAGGTCGACTGCGACTTTCCCCTCGACCGGCTCGAAGACGAAGTGTGGCTGCAGGAAGTGGGGAGGCGTTGCGCTATCGTGGAACGCCTTCCACAGAAGGGTCTCCACGCCGCGTTCGTCGACGGACCGATAGCCGAGCCGCTCGAAGTACGCCGCCGGCATGAACCATTCCGCGCCGGGGATGTCCCGATAGGCGGTGATCGTAATCCCGGCATGTCCTGCTTCCTGTGCATCGCGCTCGATCGCCTCGATCAGCGATCGTCCGGCACCGTGACGGCCGCGTTCGTTGGTCACATACAGACAGGGGATGACGAACAGATCCTGACCGAGTGGTCCCCATGACGCCTCATCGATCGGAAGACCATAGGCGAAGCCGACGTGTCTTCCGTCGATCCGCGCGACCTTGAACAATCCGCCACGTGTCGAGAGATCCTGGAACAGCTCGCGTCGCCTCGCGGCACAGGCGTCGATCTCCTTCGACTCGCCGACGTGCGAGCAGGTCGAGACGAAGTACTCGTCCTCGGGCTGCATGTCGCGGATCTCCAGCTTGGGCATGGCGGCCTCCGGATTGCCATTCTAGGTCGGACGGGCAACCGAGTGAACCGCGGCGCGCCTTTCCGCAACGTGGGCGATCGACTACTCTGTGTCGGAATCGATTCCGAGGGAGGCAGCTATGAAGAGGATTCTCGCATGTGTCGCAATCGTTCTGATGGCGGGGGTGGCCGTATTCGGCCAGTTCCACTACGGGTTCTACTACGATCTGTCCGGGGGGCGCGATCTCGAGATCAATCTGATGAACACGATGCCGTGGGAGAACGGCGTGACGATCGAAGTGCACGATGCCTTCGGAAACCTGATCTGGGAGTCGTACGGCCCGATCCCCGGCCATTCGACCGTCTACGTGCGACTCGGCAACGACATTCCGGCCGGCGCCACCCACTGGGGTGTGGTCACGGTCGACAGCACCGATCGGGTGGTCATCGGACTCGAGTACTTCGCCGATGAGGCGTTGGTCTCCGTCGACACGATCTACAACGAGATTCCGATTGTCGAAGCGGGCGAGTCTTACTGGATCGGCTCCTACTACAGCCAGGTGGTCGATGTGGACACGGCGTTCGTGGTGATGAATCCGTGGCCGTCCGACTCATTGTGCACCGTCTCCGCTTACAACGCGAATGGGGTTCCGGTCTACACCCGCGACTTCTGGCTCGCCCCCTACGAGTCCGAATTCGTTGCGCTCGGACAGGAGATCGGCTCCGGAAGCCTGTTGTACGGCCTACTCGATGTCCGACTGGAAGGCCAGCTCGTCGTCCTTGCGATCGAGTATCACGGACGGGGTTGCAGCGGTCTCGAGATCGACAACATCACCGAGTTCTACTTCTAACCAGTGGCGGTGGCTGCATGCCGTCTCTTCTTCCGCCGGCTGTGAAATCGCGTTGTCTGCAGCGACAATCCGGCCATCCACGAATCGCAAAGGGGAAGACGCATGCCGGATCCGAGAGTCGAGGCCGTCGCCAACGTACTGGTCGAATACTCTGTCGAGGTCAAGCCCGGACAATTCGTCCGGATCAACGCAAACGTCGAGGGGATGCCGCTTGTCGTCGCGGCCTACCGGGCCGTCCTCGAAGCCGGCGGCAACCCGTGGCTCGACATCGGGATCGAGGAGACCGAGGAGCTGCTTTATGCGTTTGCCAGCGACGAACAACTCGACTACATTCCGCCGTTCTTCAAGCACGCGGTGGAGGATTTCGACGTCGACATCACCATCTGGACGGACGCGAACACCAAGCGGCTGAACTCGATCGATCCGGCGAAGCAGGCACGCCGCGCGAAGGCGAACCATCCGCTGTCGAAGCGGTTCCTCGAGCGGATGGCGAGCAAGGACCTCCGCTGGGTCGGGACCGCGTACCCGACGAACGCCAACGCGCAGACGGCGGAGATGTCGCTCCGTGAGTACGAGGAGTTCGTCTACGGCGCCTGCCGGGTTTGCGAGCCGGATCCTGTCGCGATCTGGAAGGACGTCTCCCGGAAGCAGCAGGTGCTGATCGATTGGCTCTCCGAACGGAAGGAGATCCACGTCCAGGGTGATGAGACCGATCTCCGCCTCTCGTACGCCGGTCGCACGTGGGAGAACTGCGATGGGCGGGAGAACTTCCCCGACGGTGAGATCTTCACCGGCCCGGTCGAGGAGAGCGTCGAGGGGCAGATCCGCTTCAGCTACCCGGCTTGCTTCCGCGGTCGTCAGGTCGAAGACGTCCGGCTCTGGTTCGAGAAGGGGAAGGTCGTGAAGGCGACCGCCGGGAAGAACGAAGCCTTTCTGCTCGAGATGCTCGACATCGACGACGGCGCACGGTTCGTCGGAGAGTTCGCCTTCGGGACGAATCCGGGGATCCAACGATTCACCGGCGACACGCTCTTCGATGAGAAGATCGGCGGGACGATCCACCTCGCCTTGGGGAAGGGGTTCCTCGAGACCGGGAGTACGAACGATTCGGCGATCCACTGGGACATGGTCTGCGATTTGAGGGATGGGGGCCGTGTCCTCGTGGATGGCGAAGTCTTCTGCGAGAACGGGGACTTCAAGATCTAGTCGACGGAGCGCTCAGCCGACTTGTTTCGCGAGGTCGCCCGAGCGCCGCGAAGGAGGCACGATGCAACCTGTCCGGATCGAAGACATCCTGTCGTACCGATTCCTCTCCGCGATCGAGATTGCACCCGACGGCATGCGTGCGGCGTTCGTCGTCAAGCAGGCTGACGCAGAGACGAACGGCTATCGCTCCGATCTCTACTTGGCTGAGCTGGAGACTCAGACTGTGTCTCGGCTGACGAGCAGTGGGAAGGATGGTCCGTTCGTCTGGGGGCGCGACTCATCGGAACTCTTCTTTCTCTCGAAGCGCGAGGAAGAGGAAGGGACGTCGTTCGTCTTCAGGATCCGGACCGACGGTGGGGAGGCCGAGTCGATCGCTGTGTTCCCTCACAAGGCCGACGGGTTCCGATGGCTCGATGGGGACCGGTTCCTCTACGCGGCGCGTGTTTCGATCGTCGATGAACCGGAGCGGGAGGACGCCGAGGACTACGAGGTGATCGACGAGATCCCGTTCTGGATGAACGGCGAGGGGTTCACCAACCGGCGGAGGAAGCATCTCTTCCTCTTCGATCCGGGAACGGGCGAATCGTCCGATCTTCTCGAGCCAACACTCGAGGTGATGGCGTACGATGTCCGCGGCGATCGATGCGCTGTCGTCGCCCGGCGATTCGAGGGGAAGGCGCCGGCGACGCGTGAGCTGTGGATGGTCGACCTCGCAGATGGGGCAGCGAAGCGAATCCCGATTGGCGAATTCGTCCTCGATGAGATCCTGTTCCTCGACGCGGAGACGCTCGTCGCGACCGGAACCGACATGGTCCCGTTCGGGCTCGGACAGAATCGTGAGATCCTTTCGATCGACATCGGGACCGGTGAGGTGACCTCGCTGACGCCGAATTGGGATCGCTCGGTCGGCAACTCGATCGCCGCAGACTGCCGCCATGGCGGCGGGCCGACGCTCCGCATCGACGGAGACAAGATCTACGTGATGGCGACGGAGCGGACGGTCGGCCATCTGGTCGAGGTCGATCGAAGCGGCGCGGTTCGAACGATCGTCGAATCCGACGGCTCGATCGATGTCTACGACGTCCGAGACGGAATCGCGCTCAGCATCGGACTCAGACCCGGCGTGTTGCAGGAGCTGTACCTTCACGACGGAGTGGGCGAGACACGGCTGACGTCGCTGAACGAGGCGATCCTTGCCGATTGTGCGCTGTCGGCGCACGAGCACTTCACGGTCCCCTCGTCGCGTGGCGACGAGATCGACGCGTGGTTGCTCCGACCGGTCGGCTGCGATGAATCGAGCAAGGTCCCGACGATCCTGACGATCCACGGCGGACCTCGCGGCGCATACGGGGAGATCTTCTTCCACCAGATGCAGATGCTCGCCGGCGAGGGCTACGCGATTCTCATCTCCAATCCGCATGGTTCATCCGGGCGGGGGAATGCGTTCGCCGATATCCGCGAGCAGTACGGGAAGATCGACTACGAGGATCTGATGGCGGTCGTCGACGGGGCGCTCGAGCGTTTTCCGTTTCTCGATCCGGATTGGCTCGGTGTGATGGGCGGCTCGTACGGCGGCTACATGACCAACTGGATGATCGGCCACACCGATCGGTTCCGCGCCGCGGTGTCACAGCGCTCGATTGCCAATTGGATCCACAAGTTCTGTACGACCGACATCGGCTACTACTTCAACGCCGATCAGCTGGGCACCGATCCGTGGGCCGAGGACGGGACCGAGAAACTCTGGTGGCACTCACCGCTTCGCTACGCGGACCGGGCGAAGACACCGACCCTGTTCATCCACTCCGAGCAGGACTACCGCTGCTGGCTTCCGGAGGGAATCCAGATGTTTACCGCGCTCAAGTACCACGGCGTCGAAACCCGCCTGGTCATGTTCCGCGACGAGAATCACGAACTGTCGCGTAGCGGCAAACCGAAGCACCGGATCCGGCGGCTCGAGGAGATCGTCGCCTGGTTCGACCGATACCTGAAGGAGAGCACGGGATAGCTCACGCAGTTTGCCGCGCTGGGACCTGCTCTACTCGGCGGTCTCCTCGGCATCGGGCGTCTCGTCTTGCCCCTCGGCGAGCTGGGCTTCCAAGTCGTCGATCTTCGACTGGATGCTCGGATCGTCCGGGATCGCCTCGGCAGCCAACCGGTATTCGGCGAGAGCCCGCACGAGGTAGTCTGCGATCTGTACTTCGAGGTCCGCGATCTTGACTGCTCGGTCCACTCCCTCGCCGGCTTCGGCTTCGAGGACGGAGAGCTCCGACCGGAGATCGTACATCTTCGTCTCGTAGAGCGTGCCGATGATGTAGGGGAGGTACGGCTCGTCGGCGGACCCTTCATCCCGGACCTGTTCGAACGCCGCGATCCCCTCGTCGACGCTCTTCTGCTGCTCCCACATCGCGCGGACGAGTGGCGGGAGGATCTCGAACTCGGCCGCGTCGTAGACTTCGTCGAACCAGGTCTGCATCCGAGCGTTGAGGGTCTCCTCTTCGAGATCGGCGCGGACTTGATCGCCCACGTCGTCGAGTGTCGGTTCGTAGGCCGCCTGCCGGTCGGTGAGCTGGATGATGTGGAGGCCGTACTGCGTTACGACGATGTCGCTGATCTCGCCGATCGAGAGTGCGAAGGCCGCCTCTTCGAACGGCGCGACCATCGCTCCGCGGCCGAACCAGCCGAGCTCGCCTCCGCGAGGGCCGCTCGGTCCGGTCGAGTGCTCGATAGCCATCTCGGCGAAGTCGGCACCGGACGTCAGCTCACCGCGAATGCGCTCCGCCAGGGCCCGGATGTCATTGAGGATTCGATCCTTGACCGCCTCGAGTTCGGGCGGATCCTCCTCCGATCCGTAGTCGGCCAGGTTCTCGTCGAGGAACGCTTGGAGGTCGGCGTCGGTCGTCCCGAACAGGATGTGCGAAGCTTGAATCTGCTCCTCGGTTGCGTAATCGGCCTTGTTCACTTCGAAGTGAGCGGCGAGGTCCTCGTCGGTCAGATCGATCGGGCCGGCGACCGCGGCGCGGACCGCGTCGAGCGTTAACTGCCATTCGACCGTGTCCAGACCAGTCTGCTTGAAGGCCTCGAACGACGAGCCCTGCTCGTCGAGGTAGGCGAGGAAGTCCTCCTCGGTCCAGCCCTGAGCCTCAAGGAACTCGGCGTACTGCGATTCGTAGTCGGCCTGGATCGCCTCGGCGCTTGGCTGGAGGCCTCTCCGTTCCGCTTCCTCCTCGACGAGGGCGGCGGCGAGAACCCGCCGGATCGCCTCGGCCTCGAGTGAGAGCTGGAAGAGCCTTCCCTCACCGCCGGCGAGGAGCGCCTCGACGCTCAGCCCGAACTGGGCGTACATCTGCAGATACTGGTTGAGGAGCGTCACCTTGGCATTCTCGAAGTCGTCTCGATAGGCCGGTCGGCCGTTGGCGTAGGCGACGATCTCGCCTCTTGGGAGCACGGATTCCGGTTGCTCAACCGGCTGGCCGGCCGTCTCGACGGGTTCCGCGGGTGTTTGCTCCGTGGCGTCTGTCGTCTCGACGGGTGGTTCCGTCGATTCCGGTTCGGGGCGATCCCCACATCCGGATAGGAGCAGTCCGAGTGCCAGCAGGGCGACCAACAACATCAACGAGCGAATCCGCATGAGCGCCTCCTTGGGTCGGTTCAGTTTACGAGTTCGCCCGGCGGGCAACCAGTTGGCGTTCGCTGGAGCTACGCGGTGTTCGGCTTCTTCATCGATCCGAGGTGTGCGAGGATCGATGCGCCGGTCCGAATTCCGTCGAAGAACCGTTCGACCTCGAGGTTCTCGTTCGGTGCATGGTTCGCCTCGTCCGGATTCGCGTATGGAACGCCGAACGCGGGAATCCCAAGAATCTTGGTGAAGACGTAGTCCGGGAGACTCCCGCCGAGCGCCGGGACGATCAGCGGATCTTCCCCTTGCGCCTCGGTGATTCCGCGGCGGATCGGCTCGGCGAACGGTGAATCGAGCGGCGTCTTCGACGGATCCATACCGCCGAGCGGGATGAACTCGATGTCGGGTGCGTGTCGGCGAACGTGATCGGCGACCTTCGCGAGGATGTCGTCCCGCGACTGGTCGTGAACAAGCCGGATGTCGCACTTGGCGACCGCCTCGCAAGGAAGGACCGTCTTGCTCCCCTCACCGGCGTAGCCACCGTGAAGCCCGTTGATCGTCAGCGTCGGCCAGACGGCGAGCCGGTCGGCGATCGGGCGGTCGTCGGGCGCGTCCAGACAGCGAACGCCAAGTGCCGCCATGATTCGGGCGTCGTCGTACGGAAGGCGGTCGAGCGCATCCCGCTCGAGCGGCGTCGGTGACTTCACGTCATCGTAGAACCCGGCGATCGTGATCTCCCCTTGCGCGTTCTTCATCGTGCCCAGACAGTGAACGAGTCTCCATAGAGGATTCGGCGCGACCCCTCCCCAGTTGCCCGAATGCAGGTCGGTCCGTGCGCCACGAGCGCGGAGCTCGAACAGGGCGACCCCGCGGACGCCGAAGACAAGACAGGAGCGGCCGCTCTCGTTGACCGGACCGTCGGAGGTGATGACGAGATCGGCATCGAGACGATCTCGGTGCTCCTCAACGAACGGGGCGAGTCGCGGGCTTCCGATCTCTTCTTCCCCCTCGAGAAGGACGAGAACGTTGCATGGCAGCTCGCCGAGGGAAGCGAGCAGAGCTTCGATTGCGAGGAGGTTGGCGAAATGCTGCCCCTTGTTGTCGCCGACGCCGCGAGCGTAGATCCGGCCATTGCGGACCGTCGGCTCGAACGGCGGCGAGATCCAATCATCGAGCGGATCGGGCGGCTGGACATCGTAGTGCCCATAGAGGAGGACCGTCGGCCGGCTCGGCCGATCCGATCGGCGCGCCAGGACGACCGGCCAACCGGCGGTCGGGAGGATCTCCGTCTCGAGACCGATCCCGCGGATCACGCCGGCGATGTGCTCCGCCGTCTCGACGATCCCCTCGCCGTGCGCGCTAATGCTCGGGAGCCTCAGGTAGTCGAACAGACGATCGAGGTACGTCTCGCGGTTCCGTTCGATCCAGGTGAAGGCAGTATCTAGGAGGGGCATGACGGCCTCCATGGGCAAGATGTCCTGCTGATTCTCTGGGATGGGATTCCTGTTCGCAACGATCCCACGCATTGCGATCCTCCGAAGATGCCGGTTGACATGTGTCGAGCCCACCCACAGAATTCCTGCCTGTACTTATTTCCTGTAGAACGGAGGCAGAATGCGGATTCGTTGTCTGATGCCATTCCTTCTCATTTGCCTACTCGCTCATGGGTGTTCCGAAACGGAGGGTCAAAACCCTGAGTGGCTCGTGAGCGGAAGACACACGCTATTTGGCGTTGCATCCGACGAAGTCCCCCACGGCGTTTACATGCCTGATGAGGTGTGGGATGAGGCTGCAGAAGAAGTCCGATTCGACGAGGAGAACTTCCCCGATTGGGCTCGTGACCGATACGCAGCATGCGTCTATTGGAAGGGGGAATACACACGGCGAGAGATCAATCACGAGCGAAGACCGGGGGAGCCGGTGCAGTGGGAGCTCCAAGGATCGGCGCGAGGGTGGGTGCTGGTTGGGGAGGTTGCGCCGTACATCCTCCAGCTCACGATCGTGGATAACGAGCAGGAGATCGTTGTGGTGGATGCGTGGGATCCTCCGTCCAGGGCTCCTTAGGCGAGGCGGACAATAGCGTAGCCATGTCAACGTCGCAATGGGGTATGGCGAAACGCAGGAAGCGAATCGAGCCTGTGGGAGTTTCACCCGATCGGGTAGTCTTGCGTGGGGGGAGGGTCATGCTGCAATCGGACCGAAATCGAAGGATCCCGGGACGAGAGCACCTCGGTGTCGATGACGAGACCTTCCGTCTGACGTGGGGAGGACGAATCGGAGCCGCCTTTCGTCGCCGGTTCAGCCGTCTTGTGAGAACCTCGCTTCTCGATGGCGTTGTCGGATGGATTCTCGATGCGTTCTGCCTGATCGCGGTCTTCCTTCTCGTCGATGTCCTGTGGGGATCGCTGGCGGCCAGGTGGGGCTCCGAGGAGCCCGAATGACGGAGCGTCTGCGGATCGAACCGCTGGCCGATCACCCGGAGTTGTTCCCGATCCTGGCGGAGTGGGAGAACGCCGAGTGGGGACACCTGATGCCGGATGTGTCCATCGAAGATCTCGCGGCGGCGTTCGCAAGACGCGCGAATCGGGATCGTGTTCCCATGACATTTGTCGGGCTCCTGGACGAGGAATTCGTGAGCACAGCGAGCCTGGTCGAGCGCGACCTGCCACCGCGTGCCGATCTGTCTCCATGGTTGGCGATCGTTCGGACGCTCCCGCAGCAGCGGGGTCGGGGATTCGGGTCGGCCCTCGTCCGCGCGGTGATGGACAAGGCATTCCATCTCGGTCACGACAGACTCTATCTCTACACTCCCGATCAGCAGGATTTCTACGCTCGTCTCGGGTTTAGACCGCTCGAGACGATGGCGTATCGAGGAGAGACGATCACGATTATGCGGGCGGATCAGGCCCACGAGACACGACTGTGAACTTGCGGAGGTGCGCATGAAGACAGAGAACAGAACGCCCGACTTCGACGCGCTCCGGCGCGAAATCCGGGACTACCACGATGCGTTCATCGACGCGCACGTCGGCAACCGGCCGGAGTTCTTCATCGGGGATCTTGCCGAGGACTACGTCAATGTCTCGCGTGGCGAACTCCTACGCCAGACGAAGGACGAGATCCTCGAGCAATTCACCGGGTACCTCGGGAGCACGTCATTCTCCGAATATCGGCTGCTCGGAGAGCCGGCGATCGGCTTCTCGAAGGACGGATCCGTCGCTTGGTCGATCTTCCGACTGAAGGTCGCCGGGACGCGGACAATGGCCGACGGGAACGACGTGTCGTTCGACATGACCTGGGGCTGCTTGATCCTGTTCGAGCGCCACGACGATCGCTGGGTTCGGATCGCCGAAGCATCGAACCACGTGCCTGGATAGGTGCCGGACGGCATCTTCTGCGATCGGTCGCGATCCCGCGCTGCACTACGACTTCTCTCTGTTTCGGCCGACCTGCCTGAGCTTGCGAACGAAGCGAGCCTCTTCGGTCCGGTCGAGTCGGGCTTTCGGGGGGCGTTCGAACGCAGCAAACATGATGGCGTAGAGGACCGCGCCGACGCCGCCGAGGAGCGCCGAGATGACCGCCGCGTCGAGTTGGAACTTGAATTGGAGAGCGAATAGGCCGTTCGTAACCAATCCGATCCCAGCTCCGGCCAGCGCGCCGAGCGCGTAGTAGCGCTTCAACCGCTTGTGCGGGTTCCGCCGTCGAAGCAGGCGGAGAACAAGCAGGGAAGCCGCGATTCCGGCGGCCATGTAGAGGACGCTCATGTACAGCGGAAGCCCCATGATCGCGAACAGGATCACGCAGAACGGAAGCCCCGCTACGAGCGAAAACAGGATTGCCAAGAACATCGTTCGCCTCACCTCTCTCAACTAGAAAGAGGATAAGCCAAGTGATGAATTTAAGTCAACAGCATGACAGCCCGCGACGTCGTATGCTGCCAGGTCACTCCTCGGCGCTACGCGGCGTTCTGGATGAACCGATCGACGTCAGCCTTGAAGGCGGCGAGCGACTCCACGTCGAGGTAGAACATGTGCCCAGCTTCGTAGTTGGCCATCTCGATGTTGTCTCGATGCTCGGCATCGACGTTCAAGTGGCTGAGCATGTACTCGGTCGCGAAGTGCGGCGTGGCAAGATCGTAGTAGCCCTGGCCGACGAAGACCTTGGTGAAGGGGTTCTTCGCCAGCGCGCCCCGGAGCGCTTCGCCGGTCGCCGGCATCGTCCCCTTCTCCCACTCCCAGGCCTCATTCACCTTGAAACTGAGTGTCTCGTAAGCGAGGTCGGTCTCGATCCCCAGCTCGGTCCGAACGTAGTCGTTGAACGCCGCGGTGTACGGCGGTGTGATCGCCAGCATCGAAGGGTCGAACTCCGGGCGCTCGGTGGCGGTCGAGGCTTCGATCCCCTTGAATCGGGAGTCGAGCCGACCGACCGACCGCCTGTCGCCTCGGAGGAGCTCCTTGCAGAAGTGGAAGATGTTGATCCGCAGATTCGTCCCGAGGACGTAGTCGAGGTCGAGACCGGTGTAGCCGGCGAGCCTCTCCCCAATCGAACGCCGTTCGTCCTCGGTCAGTCGATCCCCCTTCATGAGCGCGAGGGTCAGCTCCCCCTCCGACCAGGCCTTGACCTCCGCCATCAGCTCGGCGAGCGGCAACTTCTGAAGGTCCTCTGCAAGCTGGCCGTGATACCAGGCAGTCGCCGCGTACGTCGGGACGAACAGCTGGAACGGGAGATCGTTTGCGGGCATGAACCGGATCGCGCCGAAATCGAGAACGGTCGAGATCAGGACGATCCCGTTGAACGCGATCCCTCGATCGACGAGGTGACCGGCTAGCCCTGCCGCGCGGGTCGTCCCGTAGCTCTCCCCGGCGAGGAAGAGAGGGGATGTCCATCGGTTGTAGCGCGTCAGATAGAGGCGGATGAACTCGCCGACCGATTCGATGTCGCCCTTGAACCCCCAGAACTTCTTGTCGAGCTCCTCGGTCGCTGCCCGGCTGAACCCGGTGCCGACCGGATCGATGAAGACGAGATCGGTCCGATCGAGCCACGTCTGCGCGTTCTCCTCGCACCGGTACGGCGGCGCGGGCATCCACCCTTCCTCCTCCATCAGAACCCGCTTCGGCCCGATTGCGCCCATGTGGAGCCAGATTGACGAAGAGCCCGGTCCGCCGTTGAAGACGAAGGTGAGCGGACGGACCGCGCGGTTGTCGACTCCGTAGGCGACGAAGAAGATCTCCGCCTCCGTCTCGTCGAACGCATCCTTCAGCGGGATTGCGCCGGCTCGGGCAGTGTACGTGTAGCTTCCGTCGTTCCGCGCGTGCTTCGTCTCAACCGGCTCGATACCGAGGAGCTTCCGCTTCTTGTCCTTCTTGGCTGTCTTGTCGCCGTTCGTCTTCTCTTCCGCTGTCGCCGTGTCACGTTCTTCGGCCATCCGGATCTCTCCTCGCGTGCTAGTGTCGTGATTGACCATTGTACTTGCACAAGACAGGTTGGGGTTGGCTCTACCCTTCGATGTTCGGCGCACCGAACTCTGGCAGGGGATGCAGCGTGTACTCGTAGTACTTGGAACCGAAAGCTCGAATCCCTAAGATGACTTCATAAGGAGGTGGATATGTTGGGGGATACACGTGCAAAGTGTTGTATGTTGGTGGCGATCGTCATCCTTGTGAACATAGCCGGATCGACGCTAGCTTCCGACCAGACCTTCTGCGTGATGCAACACACAGGGTACTTCAATCTCTCGGGCGGTCAGATCACCTTCTGGAACGGAACCCGCACAAACTCGAACAGCGAACCGGAGTTCGCCTTCATCACGGTCACCGTAGCTCAGCTCACGTCCGCTATGGCCTGTGGCGGGGCTATGACGGGAGGAGTCTGTATCGACTTAGCGGGAGCTGCCGCTGCACCAAGTGTCCAACTCGAATGGGTCGACATGTCGGGTAGGACTGTCAGCATGGGCCCGGTGGCGATTTGGGGCAACTCGTATACATTCTACGCGAGATGGGCGAGGCTCTCAGGTACAGGACAGGGGTTCTACACGATCACGTTCAACCCGTGCGGTGGACGTTGATGTTATTGCTGTCGGGCGGTACATGATGTCGGCTAGACGTCGACGACTGCTGGTTGCAGCTGTTCTCGCTACCGCCGCGACGTGGTATGCTACCGTAGCGTTTTGTCCTCCGTACGTTCCGCCGTATGAACCTCCGTATCCGCTCCCCGGGATCTGCGGCTGCTGGGAGGAGGAAGCGGCGGGAGCGGTTGTCGAAACGGAGCAGGACGTTCTGCGAGCCGCGTTCACGTTCACCCTCTCGGGAGAGGAAGCTCCGTTGGGGGCTGAGTTCCGCGATGCATCAATTGGGGGCATCGTCGAGTGGTACTGGGATTTCGGAAACGGCTGTAGCAGTGCGGAACGGAATCCGGTGACGGAGTATCGCAGCTTCGGTCGTTACCGTGTGACGTTGACGGTGCGCGATGCCACTGGTACGGAGTCCGAGGTGTCCGATTACGTCGAGGTTCTTCGGCGCGACAGGAACGGTTGGAGAGACATTCCCTTCCCCAGCACCCTCGTCTATGCAGCGAACAGCTTGCCAGAGAGTCTCGATCCGGTTGCTCAGGTCCGCTCTCCTGATGCTACTCTTGTTCTCAACCTCTACGAGAGTCTGTTCGAATGGCCTGCTGGCAACGTCGATGCTGGCGAACGGGATCTCGGCTACAGTTTGGACACCCGTGATTGCCTGCCGATGCTCGGGATGGCAATCCCCAAGTTCGACAACGGCCTGATCGTCGAGCTTCCCGACGGGCGGGTGCAATACACAATCCCGATTCGATGGGGCGTCTTGTTCCACAACGGAGGCGAACTTACAGCTGAGGACGTCGAGTACTCGTTCGAACGCGCTGTCCTGTTGGGGACAGTCAGCGGCTCAGCCTCGGCGTTGATTGAGGCGCTGTCAGGCGGAACGTACAGCGGTCTCTGCGAGTTGGTGGAAGATGTCCTCGGCATCGATACGTGTCGGGGGCAGGGAATCCCTGAACTCACCGAGTGGGCACAGTCGAAGGTCTACGAAGCGATTGACCCCTGGATCGAGGTTGACGGGGATAGCATCGTGTTCACGCTCGATGCGCCCTACGCGCCGTTCCTATCGATGCTCGTGCACGGGAGCGCAGGGGCGAGCGTCCTAGACAAGGAGTGGTGTGCGGAGCGGGGGAGTTGGGACGGCGAGCCGGGGACATGGGCCGCACACATTGCTGGCGTTGCCTCGGATTCGCCCCTCTGGAATTCCGCGAACGGTACCGGAGCCTTCAAGCTTGAATCGCTGCAGCCGGATCAGAGGGCGAGCCTTGTCAGGTTCGATGGTTACTGGCGAGAGCTCGCACGACTCGAGCGTGTGGAAATCGTGTTGGCTGCCGAGGAAGCTGTCCGATGTGATGCATTGGAGCGCGGCGACGCGGACATCGCAGACATCGTCACCGCCGATTCCCTCGCGCGGGCTGAAGGGATGGATGGCGTTATCGCGCATTTCCACCTGCCCAGATTGGTGATGTCACCGGTGGTCTTCTTCAACACAGAGATCTCCATGGGTGACAACGCTCTGGTTGGCTCCGGTGGATTGGCTGAGGATGGTATCCCGTTCGATTTCTTCGCTGACGCCCACGTGCGGAAAGGGTTCGCGTACGCTTTCGACGCCTCGGCCTATATTGGTGAGCTGACGCGGGCCTCCGGCGGACGGTGCGAGACGATCGGGCCGATTCCCAAAGCATTCCGTTGGGCGTACGAGGAGAGGCTTCACCCGCGCCGCTTCGATCTGGACAAGGCTGAGGAACACCTGAGACTAGCGTATGACGGCATGCTATGGGACGTGGGATTCACCATGACCCTCCCCTGCGTCGAGGGCGTATTCGATCGGGAACTGCTGTGCTCGATCTGGCAGAACACCCTCGAATCGCTCAACCCGAGATTCCATATCAACATGCGCTGCATTCCGCATAGTGAGTATGTGAATCTGAGGTGGGATGGGAAGCTACCGCTTTTTCGGAGTGGCTGGCTAGCCGACTATGCAGACCCGCACAGTTTCGTTGGCGCGTTTGCCTCCTCCGGGAGTGCCTTCGCTTGGTATTTCTCTTTAGGCGCCCCCATCCACGCGGTGCTCGAGGAGGAATACGATGTCCTGATCTCAGCTGCGCAGGCGGCCACCGATCTGGCAAAGCGTGCATCGATCTACCGCACGATACAGGGAATGCTCAACGAGGATTGCTTCTACGTCTGGCTACCGCAGGCGAGCGGATACCGTGTGATGCGCGATTGGGTTCGGGGATGGCGCTTCCATCCGGGGTTGCCTGGACCGCACTTCTACACGATGTATAAGGGATACGAGTAGCGCTGTTCATGACTTGCCAGATCGTGCTCTAGCCCCACATGTGAGGCCGTGGGACTAGAACCGACCACACACGAATCCACGATGGCAGTGGCATCACCCCACAGGCGCTCTTGGATTCCTGTCTCCGCGCCGTCGCAACCGAGGGAGCCACATTGGGACGTCACGCATGTACGCCGCGTACTCGTCGCCGAAACGAGCCAGCAGGAGCTTCTCCTCGGTCCGCGCGAAGACGTGAAGTGCCACGATGAGCGCGAGCCAGAACGCCGCCGCTGCGAGCGATAGGCTGAACGCCAGGACGCCGAAGAAGAGGAGGATCTCGCTCAGGTACATCGGGTGACGGACGATGGCGAACGCGCCTTCGCGGAGGACTCGGTGTTCGGCGTCCTTCCCTACGAAGACCGCTTGGTGGCTCGCCCGTGCAAGCAGAAGAGCGATCACGACGAAAACCGCACCGATCGGGATCCGCACGATCAGCGGAACGTGAACGTTGAGGAGAGTCGAGACTCGGAGGAAGAACGAATCGGCGATCCAACAGCCGACGAAGAGGATCGCCAGGATCATCTGAACGGCATCGCTCGCCGGATGCTCGCCCGTAAGACGGGTTGGGTTCTCCCGTGGAGCGTCTGTCTTCGACATCAGAGCACCTTCTTCATCGGTTGGTATTTGAAGCCGGTCCCGTCGAAACAAGGGCCGGAGCGGACGCTGGTCGACTTCCTGTAGCCGAGGTTCTGATAGAACGGGACGGCGTAGAGGGTCGCCTGCATCGTGATCTTCGTGTGGCCGGCGCTTCGAACCCTCCGCTCGAAGGTCTCCATCAGTCGCCGCCCGATTCCTCGCCGGTGGTGAGATGCGTGGACGAACAGGCTGTGGAGCCGACCGGGACTTCCGCGGAGAACCCCGACGATCGATTGCCTCACTTCATCTTCGGCGACGAGGACGATCGGCGCGTCGATTAGCTCCGCGATCCGCTGCTGATGATCCGGCTCTTCCGAGTCGGCGTGGCGGAATGGTCCGAGCAGCTTGAGCTGCTCGGACGGCGCAGCGTAGGAGAGATTGAACCGCCGGAACGTCTCGGCGATCAGTCGGCCGACTTCGACGGCATCGGCCTTTCGGTATGAACGGATTCCTATGGCCACGGAGCCTCCTGGCGGAAGGATGCCGAACCGAGTTCCAGAGCGCAACGCACGCTCGATAACCCGGTGTCGCGTTCATGCCGTGAAATGAAGAAATGTGAAGAGATGACAAGACTCTCTATTTGACAGATTTCTCTTGGATGCGTAGTCTGGAGTTCATCTGGACCGTGCGGTGTTCTCGAGGCGGGAGCACGCGAAACGGCACGGTGCACAAAGACACCCGCTGAAGGGAAGGAGGAACCATGGATGTGAGGAGGCGGAAGACCCTGTGGCTGTCTGCCCTCGTGATCGGCGCGTTGCTTGGCTGGGCTCTTCTGGGCGCAGCGCAGCTCTCACCCGGCGAGCATCACTATCAACTCGTGCGCAAGACACTGGAGAACGTGGATGACGTTGCCGGTCGTTGGCAGCACGCGGCCGGCGAGGTGTACCAGCGTGGGAAGCTGGTCGGCTATTACGTGAGCATCAAGCGGGTCACCTGGGGTGGGTCCGACCCGCTGAACACGGCGGCACTCACGATGACCATCTTCTGGATCGGGGCGAAACCCCCGGAGAACTTCACGCTCCAGGGATCGCATGACTTCAGCAGCGGGAATCAGATCGGCAGCGTGAGCGCAGCCTCGAGCCTGTTCACGTCGTACATCGGCAAGTCCTTCCTCCGAGAAGGAGACACGCTGATCATCTACAATTAGGCTCGGGATCGGATGCCAAGAGCGCGCCACGGCCTCCTAAGGTCGTGGCGCGCGTCTTCTTCGGCAGTCAATGACGCCTTGCGCGCTGCCTGGCATGGATGTCGTAACAGTGTTACAATGCCGGCATGTCTAGACTGCTCGGAATCATCATCGGGATCGTTGTCGCCGGATTTGTCTTCGCCGGGATTGTCTGGCTGCTCTGGTGGCTGTTCGTGGTCGCTGCAGCCGTCGCCGTCGCGGGACTCGTCTGGCGCGCCGTGACGCAACAGCGCTAGGACGACTCGTCGTCGCTGTCGGCCGTGTGATCCTGGTCCAGCAGAAGATCCTCGACGTTTCGTATCGCGGGGACGGCGTAGCCGACGAGCGCGGTCAGTGCGGCGGCAATTCCACTCAATCCGACAAACACTCCGACCTTGGCTTCGTGCAGCAAAGCACGAGACCTCGCTGTTGCATGGCGGGGGAATCCATGAGACGATCTGGGCATGGAAGCAAACGGGCGAGGTGCTAGGAGGAATGCGTGAGGAGACTGCTGTTCGATCGGCTTTCCAGGATTGCAGAGGCGATTCACGACGAGCGGTCGCCCGCCTACACCCTCGCTACCGAGATCGGCAGCTTGGCCGAACTCGTCCGAGAACATGCATCGGTCCGAATCGAGCCGACGGAGGTCAGGGGGAATGGGGAGAGTTGGACCGGTGACGGACTGGCTCTCTCCCCGACGATGGCCGGCCGCTGTGCCGATGACTTCGCACGGACGGTCGTCTTCATCCGCGGTCTGCGTCGTGCGATCGAGGAGTCGCGGGCCTTCGCGCCGGATCGCCCGACGCGGATTCTCTATGCCGGCTGCGGCCCGTATGCCCTCCTTGTTCTTCCCTCGTTGACCCTCTTCGGCCCGGATGCGCTGCAGGTCACGCTCCTCGACATCCACGGGGAGTCGATCGGGTCAGCGCGTGAGGTTGTCGACGCGCTCGGCCTCGGCGAGCATGTCGAGAGATACGAGACGATCGATGCGTGTCGCTATCGGATCCCGCCCGAACGACCGCCGGACATCATCTTGAGCGAGACGATGAACGCGTGCCTCGCGAAGGAGCCACAGGTGTCGATCGCCCGACATCTGCACCGTCAGGCTCCCGCGGCAGCACTCGTCCCCGAATCGATCCGTGTCGACGCATACCTGGTCCATGTGGCGAAGGAGTTCCACTTTGTCGAGGCGGACTCGGTCGTCGATGCTGCGCCCGAGCGCGATCGTGTCTTTCTCGGGAGGGTCTTCGAACTGAGTGCCGAGACGATCGCTTCGTGGACGGCCGTTGGCGATGAGCGCCTACCCGCCGGAGCCATCCGGATGCCCGATCCGCTGGAGCCGCACTACACTCCGATGCTTCTGACGGAGGTGGTTGTGCACCGGGATCACGTGCTCCGCTCGTATGACTCCGGCCTGACGATCCCGAAGCCAATTCCGCACGGCGGGCCGATCCGAGGCGGTGAGACGTTGGCTTTCCACTATCGGTTGGGAGCCAAGCCGGGACTCGTCTGCGAGATTGTCGGCGTGGAGTGATCCACCGATGTCCGCCTGCGGCCGAACCGATGAGCGGCTATGAGCTCGATGGGGCCGCTGCCGCATTCAGCAGGGACTCCGCGAAGCCGACGATGCTTCGGAGGAGCGGCGCGACGTTCCACGAATCAAGGCCGAGGAAGTGCCCTTCTCCCTCCAGCTTGACCGACGAGCCGCGGGGGAGGAGTGACAGCGCCCGCGTTACGTCCGAATCTGCATTGAAGCCTCCCGCTTCCCGATCCGCTTGGACCAGTAGCACAGGGCACTGAGCTCCTCTGAGGACCTCGCCGAGGGGCACATCACCAACGTACTCCTCTACGTGATGGAGGAGCGGATCGAGGAGTGTGGGGTCCATCGAGGCGAGATCCTTCGCCATGGAGAGGAGGGATATCGCATCGACGGCGTCTCCGTAGCGAGATGAGGGATCTTGCCCCGGTAGCGGAAGTTCGGCCAATCGCGCAGCCAGATCGCAGAGCGACAGATCGGCCGACGCGATCTCCTGCGTGTCGGCCCAGAACGAGGTGATCGGTCCTGTTGCCCACGTACAGAAGTACTCGAAGTCGAGCGGCGGATCGCCAAGCACGACCGCACGAACTTTCTGGGGAAGCGCGGTCGCCATCATTAGGGCAACCCACCCACCGAGCGAATGCCCGAACAGGATAGCCGGCGAGCCCACGATGTCGCGAAGAAACATCTCCACATCGGAAGCGAAATGCCGCGGATAGTACGTGCCGGGAAGATGGCCGGATGCGCCGCAGCCCCGCCAGTCGAGGGCATAGGTCTTCCATCTGAGACTGAGCGCGGGAATCAGCGGCATCAGCGCTTGCCAGCGGTTTCCCCCGCCGGGGAGCAGCACGAGCGGGGATCCGTCTCCCTCCGACTCGACGTAGTGGATCGGCGCTCCCTCAGCGTGGAAGGTCCTCGACTTCAGCATGGTGATCCTCCTCGAGCAGATGAGCGGGCGGAGTGTAGTAGGTTGAAGGAGGATGAACAAGCTTGACGCGGACATACTCGCTTTCGCCGTGTTGCAGGCTCCCGATGTAGAGAACGCGGCCTTCCCGGAACATTGTCGCGCCGAAGGGAAGAGAGCCAACTACACGAGGTCCTTGGCCATCAAGACATTCATCTCTCTGAATCCTGCGCTCACATACAGCGATCGAGCCGGGCGATTATGACCGAAGACGTGCAGCTCGATTCGTTCGGCACCATGTTCGTCTCGGGCCAGATCCTCAAGGATCGCCATCACTGCGGCGCCAAAGCCGCGACGACGATGGACGCGGAAGATGAACAGATCACAGAGGAAGACGCAACGCTTTCCGGCCTTCTCGCGCTCCTGATACCAGATGAATCCGACCATCTCGCCGGACGCCCGCTCGATGATTTCACGAATGTGATGTCTATCGGTGTGGATTCCATCCGGTAGCAGCCCCTCGTACTCCTTCGACGCCTGGCCGAGCGCCTCTTCCGTACTCCAGCGCCCGACTTGCACCTGCTCTTCGGCGTAGTGCGCGATGCATTCGCGCTGAAGAGGTTCCCATTCCGACTCCGTAAGTGGCCTCAGATGAATCAACGGTTCCATCGCTCTTCGCTCTCCTCGTGGTTCTGCATCGGTGAGTGGGGGACGGAGCCGGTTGGGTTCACTCGAAGTGCCTTCGAGCGGGTGCGTATCGTTCGAAAGAGATGGATCACCTATGCGAACTCGGCTCCGCGCTCCGCGAGCAGGTCTCCGAGGATCGATCGGTGGCAGCGTGCTTCGGTCTCGCAGTAGCAGCCGACGGAGAAGTCTGCGCTGCGCGACAGAGCGGCGAGCAGATCGAGGAGCCGGCTCTTCTCGGGAGCTGAGAGCTCCGCCCGGTACCTGTTGGTGAAGGCGGCCCACTCCTTTTCGGTCTCCGCCGCTCTGCCGACCTTCATCAGCTCGGCGGACGGTGCGATATCCGGGAGCCAGATGTCGTACCAGTTCTGCGGCGCGAACTCGCTCTTCGGAACCCCGCGTGGTGGTCGGCGGACCGTCCCGATCCGGAGCCCTTCTCCTTTCCGTCGATCGGTGCCCAGACGGACAACCCTAATGGCCATGGCAAGACTCCTCTCCGTGATCGAGAACGGCGCGTCGATCCCGAACGCGCAGACTATACCTCCTTCAAGTAGAGAATCTCCGGCCTGCCGAGGGCGCCCGCTCCCGACATCTTCTCGCGCATCTTCGGTGTCGCCATCCGCTGCATGAACGCTCTGAGGTGCTCCTCGCTCTCCCACTCGTACAACTGAATGAGTTCCTCTTGGCTGTCGGTGGGGTGGAAGAGCCGAAGCGAACGTTCGCCGGCCTCCTTCCGCAGCTCGGCGATGCTGTCGTATGTCGCCTTCCATTGATCGATGCTCTCGACCTTCTGGCGCATCAACACGTAGACCATGATCGTTGCTCCTTCCTGCCCTCTGGTGGGTGATTGGAGAGGATGCTGGTCTCCCTACGTGGGCAAACGGTGAGGGTCTCATGGTGTCTTGGCGATCCGGTAGACCGGCACGCACGGCATCTGCCTTGCGTGATGCCCTGTGCGGCGCGATCCTTCGGCCATGCCCGCACCGCTTTCTCCGAGTGACGACCTCCGAATTCCCGGTCTGACCTTCCGGCGATTCCGGGGAGAGACCGACTACCCCGCCATGGTCGAGATCATGAACGCCTGCAACCGGGCCGATCAGGCCGAGTACAACGAATCGGTCGAGGACATCTCGCGCATCTTCTCCCATCTGACGAACTGCGATCCGTACACTGACATGCTCTTCGCCGAGGTCGAAGGGGAGCCGGCCGGCTACGCACGCGTCTTCTGGAAGGACGAGCACGAAGGGCCACGCCTCTACATCCATCTCGGGTTCGTCGTTCCGGCGTGGCGCCGGCGTGGATTGGGGCGGCGAATCCTCGCGTGGAGCCAAGCACGGCTACGGGAGATTGCGGCCGACCATCCGGCGGAGCTGCAGAAGGTTCTCCATGCGTGGTCGACCGACGCCGCTCCGGGCGCGAACGCGCTGCTTGAATCCTCCGGATACCGCGTTGCACGAACGATGCACGGGATGACGCGCCCGATCGAACCGATCCCCGAACCGCTCGCGTTGCCGAAGGGCTTGCAGATCCGTCCGGCACTTCCCGAACACTATCGCGCCATCTGGAATGCGCGGGAAGAGGCCTATCGAGATCACTGGGGATACGCCCCCCGTGCAGAGAAGGACTACGTTACTTGGCAGGAATCCCGCCGCTTCCAGCCTGTCCTCTGGAAGACCGCGTGGGACGGAGACGAGGTCGCCGGGATGGTCCTCAACCATGTCGACGTGCGTCGGAACGACTGGGTCGGCATCGACCGCGGCTACACACAGGACATTTTCGTCCGGCGCCCCTGGCGCCGCCGGGGGCTGGCGCGGGCCCTTCTCGTCGAGAGCATCCGGATGTTCGCTTCGATGGGGAAGGTTGAGACGCTCCTCGGCGTCGACAGCGAGAACCCGTTCGGTGCGCACCGACTGTACGAGTCGGTCGGGTACCGGCCATACCGTGAGCACTACGTCTACCGGAAGCCGCTGACCGTTTGACCCGGGATTCGGCTCGAACTCCAGCTCGCGAACCCACGGAGAGCGGGCGCTCTACTCAGCGGTTGTTGTCCGGCATGAGATCATACCGATAGGCAGTCATGCGAGAGGTCACATCGAATCCGAGCTTCCGATACAGGGCGGCTGCCGTCTCCTCGTTTGCTCCGTCGACGCCGAGGATGACCTCTCGGACACCCCGCGCGCGGAGCGCGGTCAGGCACTTGAGGATCAGCGCGGTGGCGATCCCCTTCCGGCGCCACTCCGGCGCGACACGGACGAAGCGGATCTCGCCCCGCTCGCCTCCGAGACCTGGTGTCCACGTGCCTCCGACCACGCCGGATGCGGTCCCGATGATCTCGTCCCCGTGCCATGCCACGCGCCACAGCTCCGGGTTTAGGAATGCCTCTTCACTCCACCACGCGAAGTGCGTCTCGGTCGGGGCCTCACAGCCCCAGCTGTCCTTCATGATCCGGCGGTCGAAGTTGTAGATCGGGCGGCGATGCCCCTGTTCGATCGGTCGAAGCTCGAGATCGGCGGGAAGCTCGCATTGCGGAACGTCTTCATCCAACCGACGAGCCATTCGTAGGAACGCGTGGCAAGGCTCGAAGCCAGCGGCGAGGAGTGCGTCGCGTGTCACGATGTCCGGCGGTTCCGAGAGGACCATCGACAGGAACGGGGGGGCTTCGCTGTCTTCTCGACCGGCGATCTCCGTCTGATAGCGGAGCACCTGCCGGATCATCTCCGTGAGGAAGTTCTCGCTGCGCCAGTCGGCGTGGATGAATGGCCCCAAGTGATAGGCGCGGGCGCCGCTCGCCCACGTCTCTCTTCGCGTCCGCTCGTAGGCGACGAGTCGCTCGTTGTGGAAGAAGAGATGAACGTCGGTCCGAGGATCCGAATCGGCCGAGGAGCCTTCCATGAACGTCTGCATTGCCTCGGCGGAGACTGGGGCATGGTCACCACCCGTCTCCGCGCGTGAGGCATTGATCAACTCGGCGATCCCCGCGGCGTCCGCCGCGCCCTCGTATGGGCGGACGGTGAAAGATCTTGGTGGGCTCATGAAAATCCCTTCCTTCGCGTGCAATCGAATACTACCCGCTCCTCCGATGCGAATCCGAGAGAGGAGGCACTCGGTCGCTTGCACGAAAAAACCTGCTAACGGATAACCGGCGTCGGAGGTGGGCGATGGACTACGAAGCGTACCGGAAGTGGCTGAAGCGCACGCGTGGCGACGGCCTCATTGCGAAATACATCAGAGCGACGGAGGCGTACGAGGCATACCTCGCCGAGACGGGGAAGTCAATCGAGGAGGCAGCGCCGGACGACTTCTACGCGTACGAGGCCGCATTCGATACCGAGGGAGGGCGGCGGACCTTCCCCCATTGGTACTTGCATGTCCTTTATCGCTACCTGGAGAACGATGAGATGGCAGACGCCATCCTCCGCGCGAGCGCGGAGAAGCCGACCCCGGCCGAGTTGAAGTTGTTCCGGATGACTCCTCTCTCGCTTCGTCGGGCGCTGGAGGAACATGGCATTCGAACCAACCTCGAGCTTCTCCGTGCAGCACGGACCGCGTCTGACCGAGAAGATCTTGCCCAACGGACCGGAACCCCGATGGAGGAGCTGGTCGCGCTGATCAAGATGGCCGATCTTCGCCGCATGCTCGGCGTCAGCCGGATCCAGCGTCTCATGACCGCGGGTGCTGATAGCCTCGAGGCGATCGCGCGGATGACGCCGGACGAGCTGTATCAGCGGGTTGCGGATGCTCATCCGGGAAAGCGTGTCAATCGGACGGACTACGAATACCTGCCATATCGAGCGCAGTACTACCCTCTGGCCATCGAAGGCCTCTAGTGTTTTCCAGCACTCGGAGTTGAGAAACGCTGGCGCGACAAGCTACCATCTGAGCGGTTGACGCCCTCAGGACGGCCGCATCTCCAGCACATACGGATTCTACATGTGCCGCTCGGCGTGGCGCGGCAGACACTTCATGAATCGTCCGCTTCTCCGCACGTATTGCTCGAGCGAGAAGCGATGTACGAAAGGATGCGTACTTGAACAAGGAACTACTTCAGAAGATTGTCGATTCCGACTACAGCGTTCCCGAAGGGATCGATCCGAAGGGGATGGTGCCAGGACTTGTCGAACTCCTCGGATCCACGGACCTTGTCGCTCGCGAAGGAGCACTGGAGACCCTCTGGAACTGGGGGATGACAGGGCAGTTCGATGACGAAACGCTCCAATCGATCGGCCAGCAGATGGCCGACAACGTCGTCCGCGGGCTGGGCGAGGCGGGGACCGACAGTGTCTTCCTTCGCGCGTTTTCTGCGCTCATCCTCGGCCTGCCGATCGCGCTGGATGAACGCTTCGCCGAAGGGCTCCACGAAGGACGCTCGCCGTTCCTCTCCTCGGAGCAGGTTCGCGAATGGTGCGGTCGGGCTTTGGAAAGCCTCAGAGGTGAGAACGATCTCCGCGGCTTCGCCGATGGAAAGGGCTGGGCCCATGCCGTCGCCCACACAGGGGATGCGCTCTGCCACCTGGCCCGCTCGCCGCACAGTCGACCAGAGGAGCAGGAGCAGATCCTAAAGGCGATCGTCGATCGGTTGACTTGTCCCACGGATTCGGTCTTCGTCCAGAACGAGGGGGGACGACTGATGCGCGCTGTCTACCACGTGCTCCTCCGCGGGGAGCTGCCTCGAGACACGCTCATCGGCTGGATCGAGAGCTTCGCCAAGACCCCGGATGGGCGGGAGTGGGGCTGGGGCGAGACCTTCGGACTCGACTTCTGCGATCATCGGGCGGCGAACGCACGTGTGAATGTGTGTGAGGCGCTGCGAAGCCTCTACTTCCTTCTGAAGCTCGGCATCCGCCGCCGGCACAGCGAGGAGGAGGCGAAGAACGAGTACTTCGCCTTCTACGATCGCCCCATCGAGCATCGTGAGGGGCTGATGGACGCGATCATCTCGGTTCTCCGCCCGATGTATGGAGGGTTGTATCCTGCGGAGTGACCGCAGACAGGCGGCTCGCGCTTCAGCGAGTCGCTCTTGCGTTGAACCTCGCTTGCGTGAGACGACACGGTTCACTGTAGACTCCGAACGGAGAGTGGTGAAAGGAGGGTAGATGAGCGGAGAAGGCAAGTGCCGGGTGGCCGGAGGCACCCTCGGAGGTGCGTTCTGGTTTGCTGGCTGGTTGTTCACGCTGGGCTTCGCCCAGCTCGTTTGGTGGAAAGCGATTCTCGGACTCGTTGTCTGGCCGTACTACCTCGCCGTGTTCCTGAGGTAGGTGTTCTGCAGAGCGCCGAGGCAGATCCTCTCGATCAGCCTCGGCGCTTGGCTATTCGGTCTCCTTCAGCAGATCGACGACGATCCGGTGGGCCGCGGCGACCGCCGGGAAGCAGACCGTCTGCGGAATGTCGGAATTCATCAACTCCTCTATCCGTTCCGGCTTGGTCAGATCGATCCCTGTTAGCTCGCGGCAGCCGATCGTCCCTTTCTCGGCTTCGAAGCGCTTCCGGAACTCCGCTGCGAGACCGAGCACACTGAACATCTCCTCCATCGTCTCGCCACGTTCCTTGATCAGCCCGATCGCCATGATCGCGCCGGCAACGGCCCCACAGACGGCCCCCGTATTGCCGATCCCGCCGGCGAACGCATAGGCGATTTTCGGAATGACCTTCTCGTCGATCTCGATCCCGAATGCCTCGCACGTCGCCAGCAGGACCGATTCCGAGCAGACGTAGCGGTCTGCCATTAGTTCGGTCGCTCGATTCGTTTCCATCCCATCAGCCCTCTCTTTCTGCGTCGTTAGGTGACTCTACACAGTGATGTGCGCCTGTCAACGGGAATCGGATGCGCGAGCAGCTGTCTGTTGGAGGTTGGCGGTCGTGACCGGTATCCTTGATGGCATCTCAATCGCAGGAGTTCCCATGGCTTTCACACTCAAGCAGTACGCCTCGCCTGACGATTACTGGAAGGCGCGAGAGTTCTTCCGCGCGCTCCGCATCGCGAATCTGCGTCCAAGCGAGAACTGGCACATCGCCGACTTCGACTACTGGCGGTGGCACTGGTTGGAGAACGTCGTTGAGCGGTCGCCGAATGGGCTTCGGTACTGGGAGGATGCCGACGGAGAGATCGTATCGGTGTTGGCCCAGGGCGATCCGGGCGTCTGCCATCCGATGGTCGATCCTGCCATCGACTCCGCGGACCTGCGCCACGCAATGCTCGACATCGCTGAGGCGGAGATGGTTTGGGCGCTGGAGGACGGTCGGCGGTTCACGTTCGTCTGGGCGGACGAAACGGACGATCACCTCCATGGCGTGCTCGATGCTCGCGGCTACGAACGCGCGGAAGGCGGGCACTCGACGGAACACAACGCCTGGCAGCCCCTCCTCGAGGCGCCGGAGCCCGCTCCCCTTCCATCGGGCTACACCGTCCGATCGATGGGCGATCAGGATGAGCTGTCGGCACGGAGCCTCGCTTCGTGGCGGTCGTTCCATCCGGACGAGCCGGACGAAGGGGCCGACCCGACTGGCGGTTGGTATCGGAACGTCCAACGCGCGCCGCTCTATCGCCGCGATCTCGATGTGGTCGCCGTCACGGAGAACGGCGAGATCGCCTCCTTCGCGACCTGCTACTTCGACGATGTCTCGCGGACCGGGGCCTTCGTGCTTGTCGGAACTGCGCCGTCCCACCAGCGGAAGGGGATCGCGAAGGGCGTCATGACGGAGACTCTTCGCCGGCTCCATCATCTCGGCGCGGTCGGAGCCTACGCTTCCTGGTACGAGCCCATCGCCGGCGCACTCTATGAGTCCGTCGGCTTCACCGATCAGGAGATCGGCCGGGCGTGGAAGAAGCTCGTGTAGAAGCCTTCGAGTTGGCCTCGGCTATCGGTAGAGCAGGATCTCCTCCGGCGGCCTGAGTTCGGCTTCTGTCTCGTAGAGGCCTCGCAAGGCGCTGAACTCCTTATCCCCCGCGCTTGCCATCCGAGCGACTCGATCGAGAAGTGAGAGATCTCTCTCACTCAAGGAAGCGCCCGAGGTCCCGACGAGGCGCCACGACTCCCACGAGAGATCGCGCCAGAGGCGCATCAGGAGCGGTACCGTCTCCACCTTGTTCAGCGCGGCGAAGTCGCGGAGTAGGTTCCCGCGGACGAACCAGAGCCCGTAAAGGGACTCGAGACCGTAGTTCGCAGGGTTGTCCCCGATGCCGAAGCTACCCGGGTCGAACTCGCCGCTCCGACAGGCGAGCCAGGCCTGGCCTCCCGTGAGGAACTCCGAGCGCGGGACGTCGAGAGGCGAGAACGTGAGGCCGAGGAAGCTCTGCTGGAAGGGATCCATCTGCGGATCTGCGAAGACCCAGCGCGATGCGCTGTCATCCCAATACTCGCAGACCCAGTGATCCTCCCATTTTGGCGAATCGTCGAAGTACCCGGCGAATCCGCAGCGGCTGCGCGCCGGAATCCCCTTCGCACGCAGGAGGGCTGTCATCAGCGTCGCGAACTCTCGACAGCAGCCGATGACGCGCTCCTCCGGTGCTCGCGGGATCGCGAGCGCCTTTCCCCCAAGCTCGACCGCCTTGTCGAGCAGTGCCTCCATGTCGAGGGACGCGAAGTCGTATCGTTGGGCGTCGTTGAAGTCGATTCCGTAGTGCGAAAGCCACCCGTCGTGGATGACGAGACCTTGCACGACTCGGAAGACGACAGCAGGATCGTCCGCCAGCCACTCGGCGAACACCTCGTGTTTCCCGATCTTCGTCACGGGACCGGGGATCGCATAGAAGCGCTGCGCTTCGGCTTGCCTTTTGTCTGCCATTCTTGTGCCCTCCGGTGGGAAGATGGCGGAGAGTGTCATCTTCGGAAGTTGAATTTGCAACGGCATTTTCGGAGCCCCGGATGATGCGAGAGGTTGGTGGCTCTGACGATCGGGCGATCGGCCGTGTTCAGCCACTCGTCTGGAGCCTGTGCTTGCTGGGAGTTGAGAATGGTGATCCACATCACTACTTTTCTCCATTTGTATCACATGAACAGAATATCTATACTGCGCTGCCCGCAGTGGTCATCGGTGGTCGCGCAATCTGGCTCTCACACTGCAATGAGCCGTCGTTGCCTCCGCGCGATTGCCACCACATGGGAAAGGAGGAGACATGGAGTTGCAGGCAGGCATGCCCGAGGGGAAAGAAGACGAAATGATGATCGAGCCCGAATCAGAGCTGATGCCAGAGGAGAAGGGGGAGATCGCTGACAAAAAGTTGGACCTCATGGCGGAATCCGAGCCCGAACAGGATCAAATGCCGGGCGAGGGAGACGAAATGGCAGGAGCTGGGTCCGACGGGATGGGCTCTGAGTCGATCGGTACAGGAATGCCGGAATCCCGGGAAGATGATGGCATGGTGCGCGTTCTTGTGGAGATGAGGGTCGAAAGCGGAACCCGGGGCCTTGGGGCACAGCAAATGGCCGGCGGTCTGGTCGCGGCGGGTTTCGAGATCGACGCGGAGTACGAGCCGATTCCGATGCTCCCCGACGATTCGGAAACACGCGACCTCCAAAGTCTTGACGAAGAGACCGTTGTGGTCCGTGGGACTGTCTCGAAGGGCGAGATCCCGAATCTGGAAGCGCAGCCGAATGTCGTGAAGGTCTACCTCGACGTGCCGATTGCTCCCTTTGCGGGCATCGGGGTCGAAGAGGAGACACAGCAAGGTCTCGCGCTCATGTCCCCGGCTGCTGCGTGCCCGATTCCACCATGCGATTGTTCTCCGGGGACTGCGAAGGGCGACATCCCGGACGTCGCGCGGTACCTGGGGGTCGACAAGATCTGGAGCGCCGGCAGGAAGGGGGATGGAATCGTCATCGGCATTGTGGACGGGGGAATCTCGGCGGATGGACGGGTTCCTGGCGGGAAGATCAAACGTGTCATTGGCGGGTGGCCGACCGACTGGGGCAAGAAGGCCAACTGGGGAGAGCATGGGAACATGACGGCTACGGATGCCCTTGGGATGGCTCCGAACGCCCAGGTCTACGACATCCGTATCTCCGATGGAGACGCGATCTCGAACGCTCTGGCAGGATTCAACTGGGCGATCGCGCAGCACAAGAAGAACGGAACGCCACACATTCTTTCGAACAGCTGGGGAATCTTCCAGGAGGCCTGGGACAAGGACTACGCAAGAAACCCGAAACACCCGTTCACGAAGAAGGTCGTCGAAGCGCTCAATCAAGGGATCCTTGTTCTATTCGCGGCCGGGAATTGCGGTGCGGCGTGCCCGGACGGTCGCTGTGGCTCCGACTCAGGCCCGGGGAGGAGCATCTGGGGAGCGAACGGACATCCCCAGGTCATGACTGTCGCGGCGGTGAACAAGAACGAGCAGTATGTAGGGTATAGCAGCGCTGGTCCGGCGGCTCTGGATCCGAAGAAACCCGACTTCTGCTCGATCACACACTTCAAGGGCTACTTCCCAAGCGACAGCGGAACATCTGCTGCAACGCCCATTGCCGCAGGGGTAGTGGCTCTTCTCAAACAGGCCAAACCATCCCTGACACAGAACGAGGCAAAAGGGGCGTTGATGTCGACTGCGAAGGGGATAGGCCCCGCCGGATGGGATCAGTACTCGGGGGCTGGAATCATCCGTGCCAAGTCTGCCTACGACAAGATCGGCGTGCCGGCGAAGTGGAGCAGATGGCAGAATCTGGGAGGTGTCTGCGACGGTGGAGTCGCCGTTTCCTCTTGGGCTCCGAACCGGCTCGACTGCTTCGTGTTGGGTACGGATCGTGCGTTGTACCACAAGTGGTGGAACGGTGCTTCGTGGAAGGGTTGGGAACGGCTCGGCGGTGAGTGCTACTCGGCGCCTGCGGCCGTGTCCTGGGGGCCCAATCGGATTGACGCCTTCGTGCTAGGCCGGGATCGCGCGATGTACCACAAGTGGTGGAACGGCAGCTCATGGAAGGGTTGGGAGCGTCTGGGCGGCGTCTGCGATGGAGGTGTCGCCGTCTCCTCCTGGGCCCCGAATCGACTCGACTGCTTCGTGCTGGGCACGGATCGTGCGTTGTACCACAAGTGGTGGAACGGTAGCTCGTGGAAGGGTTGGGAGCGTCTGGGCGGCGAATGCTACTCAGCGCCTGCAGCCGTATCCTGGGGTCCCAATCGAATTGACACGTTCGTATTGGGTCGGGACCGCGCAATGTACCACAAGTGGTGGAATGGCTCGAAATGGAGCAGGTGGGAGCGTCTGGGCGGTATCTGCGACGGCGGCGTCGCCGCAGCCTCTTGGGCTCCGAATCGGCTCGACTGCTTCGTGCTAGGTACGGATCGCGCGTTGTACCACAAATGGTGGGACGGATCCTCCTGGAAAGGATGGAAGCGAGTGGGAGGAGAGTGCTATTCAGCGCCGGGTGCCGAGTCCTGGGGGCCCAACCGTCTTGACGTTTTCGTTTTGGGTCGGAACCGCGCGATGTATCACAAATGGCGGGGGTAGGCAAAGCCGGATGCTCCGACCTTCGGAGCATCTCCACCGAGATCGAGGATCTGCACTTGTAGAGCCCAGGATTGGCGCCCGCAGCGTAGATCAGGAGAAAGAAGCCGGCACGCGCTTCCTGTGGATGTGAGAGTCGACTCTGTGCGGTTGGTGAGTGGGGCCCTGAGAGAGCAGCTTCGGCATTCGGAAGAGAGCGAAGCTGAGCTTCGGCCACTTCGTGTAAACGGCGAAGCCGTGGCGCTGATAGAGTTTCCGGGTTCCGAGGTTCTTGGCAGCGGCTTCGAGTGAGGAGATAGAAGTCGCTGCCGGGGACGGTCACGAGGATCCGGAGCATGGGGCACGAGGAATCCAACGTCCCCAGCACGCAACGCGGGACACCCCTCCGCCTGCTTGAGCGGATTGCTGGGGAATCCTCGGCGCTGCTCGGCCGTGAAGCCGAAGGCCATCCTGATGACCCACCCCTCTCGCTCCGCGAAGACGCTGCTCTCTCAGGCGTGCTCGTTGCCCGGCTGAGTGTAGGCATGCGCGATGATCTCGGGCGGGCAGGGCGGAGAATCAACGTGCCGGCATCCATGAGATCAGTCTAGCGGCCTGTGGCTCAGGCGAAATCGGTGCTATGCGCAATCCGACAGCTCGGCGTGTCGGTGGCAGTTGGCGACGTGGTCGTTCACCATGCCGACGGCCTGCATGAACGCGTAGCAGATGGTTGGGCCGACGAAGTTGAAGCCACGCTTCTTCAGCGCCTTGCTCATCGCGACCGACTCCTCCGTCTGAGCGGGGATCTCGGCCATCGTCTTCCAGTGGTTCTGCTTCGGACTCCCGTTGACGAACTGCCAGAGATAGGCATCGAGGGAGCCGAACTCTTCTTGGATCTCCAGCACGCTGCGGGCGTTCGCGATCGCCGATTCGATCTTCATCCGGTTCCGGACGATTCCCGGGTTGGCAAGGAGTCGCTCGACGTCGGCCTCCGTGTACGCTGCGACCTTCTCGATGTCGAACCCGGCGAACGCCTCTCGGTATCCGGCGCGCTTGTTGAGAATCGTCGACCAGCTCAGGCCGGCCTGAGCCCCTTCCAGAACGAGGAACTCGAAGAGGAGCCGGTCGTCGTGGACTGGAACGCCCCATTCCTCGTCGTGATAGGCGACGTAGGTCGGATCGGTGCCCGCCCACGCGCATCGCGTCTTGGTCATGGAAGAACTGTAGAGCAATCGAGGGGTCTCTGCGAATCGACCACCGGGCGGGACCATGCCGCCGGAACCCTCCGTTGAGCGGTCATCCGACGTCCTGGACTCCAGCTTCCTTGAGGGTCGAACGAATCCGGTTGAAGCCATCGCTCATGAAGCTCGACTCGAAGGGCTCCGTCCCCAGACGGAGTGGGAGCGATGTGGCGTTTCCGCCGAGGAACGCGAGTTCTCTCAGGATCAGGAAGATCGGCAATCGCTCTGTCATTCCGTCGGGGAGACTTCGAATCGACTCATATCCGCCGAGGAGTGCCTTCCAGCATCCCGCGCGCTGATCCGCATACCGGTGTCCGAGACTCCAGAAGACGATGGCGAGCTCGAGGCCACGATAGGTCCGTGTGATGTTGCCGAAATCAAACAGCGTCACGCCCTCTTCGCCGACTCTCACATTCGACAGGACGAGGTCCCCGTGGCAGATCCCCCATTCGGGCGCTTCCCGCAGGATCTCGGCGAGACGGGGACGCATCCAATCGATCACGGCGGTCATGAACGCCGCGTCGTCCTCGCTTGCGAACTGCCGGATGTCCTGCGCCCTCTCCACCTCGATCGTGTCGAGATCGAATGTCGGCAGGTCGTACGGAGCGCTGTCCGCATCGGCCAACTCGTGCATTCGCGCCACTGTCTGTCCCAGCGCCGTCATCTGCTCGACGACCAGCTCCCCCGGCAGAGGAGGCGGTGCCTCCTCGAATAGAAGGATCGGCCTCGGGCCTTCGCTCGCGAGGACCTGACACGCGTACGTTCCGTCTGTGCGGGGTACGGCGCGAACGACGGGCAGCCCGGCTTCGCTCAGTCGAGCGAGGAAGCGAGCCTCCGACTCCGCATGAGCCTGTGGGCTCGGTGGACGGTAGATCTTCAGGTAGTAGTTCGCGCCTCTCGCTACGACGCGATAGACATCCGCGGCTCCACGGCAAAGGAATCGACAGGACTCCGGCTGCCCGATTCGATACGTCTTGACGATCCGTTGGAGGAGGGCGGACTCGTCGAGGACCGTGGACTGAGCCGGGAAGAACGGTTCGCTCTCATGCTCGGATGAGTGATCGGCTGCGTGATGTGTGCCCATGCTCCCGATTGTCGGGGAGGAAAGAGGAGACTTCACGTGAGTGGAGCGTCGTGGGCGGCACGTCTGCTTCCTCTTCCCGGAACGAAGCATCATGGCACGTCTCGGGAGAAGCAGTGAACCTCAGCCGGGCGGCATCGGCTTGAACCCCCACTCGATGCCGTACTCGGTGGCAATCGCGTTGAGGACTTCGATTGCCAGTGGCCATCCGTTCGCGCCGTTGCACAGAAGGACAAAGGCGGTATCGCTATGGGGTTTGGCGACAATGGCTGACAGGAAGCCCTCGCCGCCCCCCAAGCAGAGGAAGGTTGCATCGTCGCCACGCCCCATCAGGAACAGTCCGAGCCCCTGTCCGTCTGCAATCCCGAAGATCGTGGCCGGATCAAGTTCCGGATCGGGCCGCAGCATCATCCGAACGGTCTCGGATTCCAACAGGATTCCCGGGAGCCCGCGCGCTCCACGTAGCAGCTCAACCGCGAGTCTGGCAAGATCACCTGCTGTACTGAACAACTCACCGTGAGCCTGCGCGAGGGTGCATGATCGATGCGCACCTGGAACACCCAGTTCCGAGTGTCCGAATGCGACGTGCTCGCTTCCGAGATCGGGCGCAAGCGTCGTGTTCTTCATCCCGAGAGGCTCAAGCACGAGGTCGTTGAGGAGTGACGCATATGGCTTGCTGGTGACATCCTCGAGGATCTGCTGGATCAGGATGTAGCCAAGATTCGCGTACTGGTGACTGGTTCCGGGCACTGCCCGCACTCGGGCTGCCTCATTGTAGGCCGGTGGCTCGCCGTCTAGGACTTGCTGCAACGATGGCGGAGGTACGCTCGCGTCACGCCGGAAGTGCTTCGTCTCGGGGAGGCCCGAGGTGTGATTCAAGAGCCGTCGAAGCGTGACCTTCTGCTCGACCGTGAACTCGGAATCGGGTACGGCCCAACTTGTCAGATACTCGTTGACATCGGTATCGAGATCGAGGTTCCCTGCCTCGACGAGTCTGAGTGTGGCGACCGCAGTGAGCGTCTTCGTCATCGATTGAATCCTGAAGAGCGTGTCGCAGGTCACCGGCATCCCGCTGCCTGCCTCCGTCGTGCCGTACCCGCGTGACCACACGACGCCAGAGTTTCGGATGAGGGCGATACTCACTCCGGGAACGTTGAGAACTGACATGCGGTTTGTGATGTGGGTAGGCTCTTGTGCAGTTGCGTCCCCCTCTCCAGTCAGATCAATCGGGATGATTCCGTCCTCTATGCGGCCGACGCGATCCTCCGTGCTCATGTCTTCCTCCTGGTTTCGTCTTGAGGGAAGTTCTTCGGCTCCTTGTCCAGCGCAAGCTGCAGGCTTTGCTCAGCTGTAGGTGTCAGCTCAGGATACCCGGGTTCATCCGAGCGCCTTGGCTGTGAACGGTTGCAGGGCATCCCTGGCTCGTCGACGAATTTGCCTGCTAGCGAGGTCTCCGACAGTCATGAAGACGTGACAGTCGCCCATCCGGATCAACGCTTCATCATGAACGCGCGCATCGCATGGAGCAGGTAGAGGCCGCCGAGAACGGTCTTCGTCTCCCACGAAGCCTTATCCTCGGTCATCTTCCCCTTGCAGCGCCGGAAGAGGATGTACCGGAGGAGTGCGCCCAGGAAGAACCTCTTGTCACGATCGAGCCGCAGCTTCTCGTGCGGGCGGAGCGTGAAGCGGAAGGGAGATTCCAGATCCAGTCCCGTCATCTCATCGCGACGCTCGAACGCTTCGAGTGTCTTCTCCCGGATGACGGATCGCATCTCTTCGGCCGGTGGGAACCAGTTGCGCTCGAGACTCTTCACGGGGATGCCGACGCAACTCGAGCAGAGGGTGCGTGCTTCTTCGACAGCCGCCTGCTCTCCGACGACGGCGAGGAGCGGAGCACGCATGAACAGCGCCAGCTCGATCCCAATCTCTCCCACCACGAGGCCGTTGATCGTCACCTCGCCGAACTGCCAGTTGATGGTGTGGGGCGCGAATCCGCCGCCTCCGGCCATCGCATGTTGCCCGACGATGACAATGCCGAACGGCTCGCCGCGGACCATACGGCGAGGCTTCCCAGGGAGGTGAGGACGCCGGATCAGTCGAACGTTTGCCGGGAGCTGATCAGGGAAGACATTCGGGGTTCGATGGCCGCTGTCGTGGGCGTCGTTCAGGATGATCTCGTCGATCCCGAAGTCGTTCGCCGCCTCGCAGACTGCCACGACATCGGACGTGATGCGTGGACGTCCTGCCGCTTGCCATGCTGCCGATCCATGCTGCATCGCGTCTCGGTTCTCAGGAGAGATCCCGGATGCACCTTCGATGTCACAAAGGATGTAGAGCGGTCGCTTGACACTTGCCATGGGGCTCTCCTCTCGCGATTCAGTCGCGACCCAGTTGTGTGGATCGTACGCGGGAGTGACTGCGGTCTCTACTCGTTGAGGATCATCGGATCTTCTTGGGCTCTGCAGTTCAGAACGGCTTGACCATTCGCAAGACGAACGGAGGCATACCCGGGAGCTTCGGCCAGCCGGCTTCGATGGCCATTCCACGACGGTCGTAGAACCTTCGGGCGCCTTCGTTCTTCGCTCCGACGTTGAGGATCAGTCGCTTCGCGCCGCTGGCGCGGGCTCGCTCTTCCATCGCATCCATCAGGGCGGAGCCGATCCCTTGTCCGCGCAGGTCCTCGCTGACGGCGAACCCCTGGATGTAGAAGTCGCCTTCGGCGTACTGACCGAGGAACCACTGCTGACGTCGCATCAGCCTCATCATGATCCGCATCCGCATGGCGCGGCCGCCCAGGGCTTCGATCAGCGGCGGTCCCACGGACGCACGATGCCCGTCGGTCGCATAGCCGGAGATCATGCCGATGATCGCCCCGTTGCGCTCGGCAAGAATCGTGTTCCGGTAGCAGAGGTCGTGCCCAAGTTGGGTGAATGCCTTCGCGATCGTCTGAACGACCCGCCGGCCGAGCATGATGCGATAGAACGGTGCGATCGCATCGAGATGCCTGGCGAAGAGGATGCCCTCCTCGTAGAGGGGCTTCGCATCTCGAAGAGTGACTGAAGGCCGGTCCATGGGGTTCAGTGTAGTGGGATCGGTGAGTCGCTGCGAGCGAGCGCAGCAACCTGGCTTAGAGCGGCTTCGCCATCTTGAGGAGGCCGAAACGCTCCGAGTACAGGAACCTCGGCCATTTCTCCGAGACCTCGAAACCATGGCGAGCGTAGAGCCGCTGCGCGCCCTCGTTCTTGGCGGCGAGGGCGATGGTGAATCGCTTCGAGTCGGTGGCCTGGGCCCGCTCCTCCATCGCGGCGATCAAGGCAGAGCCGATCCCTTGGCCGCGTCGGTCTTCATCGACGGCGAGCGATGCGAGGTAGAAGTCCCCATCGTCGAGATCCTCGAGAGCATGGAACATCGGACTGACAGGAAGGCCGATGATCGTCGCTCGCAGGTGAGGGTAGCCTTCACACGCCTTCAGAGGATTGGCCGGGAATCCGTGCTGCTGCTCTGCCGTGAAGCCCGAAGCCATCCCGGTGATTCGCTCTTCCTGCACCGCGAAGAGGACATTCTCGAACGAATACTCGTTGCCCGGCTTCGTGTAGGCTTGCGCGAAGATCTCCGCCATCCGTCGTCCGAGGAGAATCCGGAAGAAGCCCTCGGCGGCCGTGTCGAGGAAGCGAGCGAAGGCGAGGCCTTCGTCGAAAACAGGATTCCCGGGTCGGAGGATGAACGGTTGCTTGCTCATTGGGGGCAGTGTAGCCGTACCGGGAGGATCAGCCCATGTGCCAGCTCCCTTGGTCTGAGGCACGGTAGTCGGTCGTGCAACCCGCAGCGACGGTGTGGGCGAAGCGCCCCCACTGTCAGGTATCCTCTGTCCACCCCAAAGCAAGACGCGGAGGAATCGCATGTCGGAACGTGAACGTCGAAGAATCCAATTCGTCGCAGACGCTTTGGTTCAGCAGATTGTCGACGGAGTCAAGACCGCGAGTGTGGTGGGGCTCGGCGAAGCAGACATCGCCGACGGTGATTACGACGATCCGCTCATGGTCGGTGAGTACTACGACGTCTACGACAGCGCCCTGACCGTTCGAGCGACGATCCGCATCGTCGCCATGGAGCTCTGTCGATGGGATGCTATCCCCGAGCGCCTGTGGCGAGGCGAAGGCAATGCCGACGCCGACGAATTCAGGGTCGATCACGTCGATTACTTCGATGCCCCGGGCGATGACTTCGAGTTCATCGCCTACTACTTCGAGCTTGCAGACAGAACAGACATGTAACTGCCGGCCCCGGTCTCAAGTCCGGCGGCTGGCTAGCAGCAACGTGGAAGTGCGTTGAGGGATCGAAGACTCGCCGGTAGACTCACCACCGTCTTTGCGTGTCGGCGGCGAACTGCCGACAACACTCCGCGGAGAACCGGCGCCCCGGCAAGGCGCCGGAAAGGAGAAGGACCGACGTGATCCTGGCTGCGAAGTAGCTCGGACCGAAAGGCCGTACACCCAGGCGCGTTGGGCTCCTCTTTTGAGTCCCACATTCTCCATCTTCCCGCTGTTGTCCGTTGCGTCTTGGCGGCGCCTTTCGGTGAGGCGATCGCATGGCGGTCACCGACCGCTCGATGACTCGAGACACGAAAGGACAGATGGATGAAGCTTGTTCAACGACGCTATCAGACCGAGGCCGACTACTGGGCGATCCGTGAGTTCCTTCGCGACGTGCTCTTGCAGAATGGGAGAAGACACTTCTCATGGCATGTGGCTCGTCTCGACTACTGGCGCTGGCACGTCACCGCGAACTGCGGAGCACCACCGATCGAGGATGGCACCTTCCTGTGGGAGGATGAGAACGGGCGGCTCGTCGCCGTTCTCAACCGAGAGGACCCAGGGCAGGCCTACCTTCAGGTCGATCCCCGCGTGCGAACGGAGGAACTGGAAGACGAGATGCTCGCGTTGGCCGAGGAACGCCTCTCGACCATCGGTCCGTCTTCGGGCCGACCGGTGATTGGCGTGGGGCTCCTGGAAGGTGACACCCTGCGCGAGGAGATCCTCGAGCGGCGCGGGTACGCTGCGCAGCCGGGGTCGCAGGCCTTCGATCGGTATCGTGACCTAACGATCTCGATTCCCGAGGTGCCGACGCCCACCGGCTACAGGATCCGTCCGATGACGCTTGCCGACATCCCGTCGCGAAGCTGGGCCAGTTGGCGTGCCTTCCATCCGGACGAGCCCGACGAGGATTACGACGGTCACGATTGGTACGAGAACATCATGAAGGCGCCGCTGTACCGGCGTGACCTCGATCTTGTTGCAGCAGACGAAAGCGGAGCCGTCGTTGCGTTCTGTACTGTCTGGTACGACGACGCTACGCGTTCCGGATACTACGAGCCGGTCGGCACGATGCCTGAGCACCAACGCCGCGGGATCTGCACGGCGCTCCTTCACGAGGGGATGCGGCGTCTCGTCGAGCGGGGCGCGGTCCACGCCTGCATTGGCGGTGGTGGCGAAGCGAATCCAATCGCGGAAGGCGTCTACTCCAAAGCGTCGACCGACGAGGACAGCTACACGACGTGGCTCAAGTACTTGGATGGACAGCAGGCGTAGTCTGGCGGCTGCTTCCGAGAAATCGATGAGTATGCGGCCGGCCGATCCCACAGCGGAACGGTCGGCCGCACTCCGTGTTATCCCATGCGTGCGTCACATGCTCTGGAGTTCATGAGTCAGGTGTTCCGTTCCCGGAACTCCGGCTGCCCCGAAGCGAACCGAGCTAGAACAAGCGATCCTTCCCGAGGAGGCGGCGAATCATCGACAGCGTGCCGGTGTGATGAGCCTCATGGGCGATCGCCATCGCAAGGACGTGTGCCTTCGTCTCGTGATCGGGTTGTTGGATCGCGGTGGGACCTTCCATGTCTTCGACGCTGGCAGTCTCCAAGTACGCCTTCAAGTCGGCCAGCCGCGCGTCAAGGACTGTGCGGATCTCTTCGAGCGGCGGATAGTCCGACGGATCTCTCTGCTCTGTCCCCATCCCGAACAGCTCTCCCCAGCCGGGTTCGAAGGTCTCTTTCCCGGTCAGACAAAGGTAGAAGTACGAGCGGGAGCTGGCGAGGTGGCCGAGAATCCAGATGGCCGAACTCGGAATCCCGCCCGGGCGCTGGAACCAGTCATCCCCCTCCATTCCCTTCGTGAACCACCCGATGAACGTGTTGCTTCGCTCGAGTCCCTTCCAGAACGCGCTGGCTGCAGGATTCACTGTTCCAGACCTCCCCGTTCCGCGGCAGAATTGAACTACCACGACTCGGGGATTGTCCCGCCAACACGGAACTCGCGCCAATCGGACGCGGAACTCGTGCTGGTGCTCCCGAACTTCTCAGCGGCTATGTGGCTCAGGGAATGCGTTGGACGGTGAAGGAACGGAACTCCTCGTTGCCCGAGCTGTCTCGGAGGGTCACCGTCCAGTTCCAGGTCTGACTCTCCGAACTGGTGGCGTTGTAGAGCACCCATGGTTTCAGCGTCATTGAGCTGTCAGAGTGAACAACCACAGAGGAGTTCCAGTCGGAAGTGCCCTTGTCCCAGGTGTCGATGCCGCTATCTGGTCCGGTCCACGTGAAGGTCACGCGAGTAACGTTCTCGAAGTTGCTGCCGGTGGCGGTCAGATCGGCCCTGTAGTAGGAGTCACTGGTCTGGATTGTTGTCGGATCGAGGTCATCGAAACTGAGGTCTGGCTCAGGCGGATCGTCCTTGAGAGTGACGGTCATGGAGTCTGTGACCTTGACGTTGTTGCTCTCGAACTCGGCGGTGACTACGCAAGAGACGTCCGAGGAGAGAGGCTTCACAGTGAGCTCGCCGGTGTCGATCGTGGCGCGGGAGGAGGAGACGCTGAGATCCCAGTCGGCCTCGGTGGTCACGACTCTGATGGAGTTGTCGCTGAACGTTGCTGTGCAGCTGAACGATCCCGTCTTGTTCTCTCCGACCTGATCGGGGCCATCGATCTGCAGAGAGGTCGGGACGATGATCGGCGGATCGTTCTTGAGCGTGACGATCATCGTATCTGTGACCGTGACGTTGTTGCTCTCGAACTCGGCGGTGACCACACAGGAGAGGTCTGAGGAGAGCGACTTCACCGTCAGCGTGCCGTTGGCAATCGTGGCCCTGGAGGAGGAGACGCTGAGATCCCAGTCGGCCTCAGTGGTCACGACTCTGATGGAGTTGTCGCTGAACGTTGCTGTGCAGCTGAACGATCCCGTCTCGTTCTCAACGACCTGATCAGGGCCATCGATCTCCAGAGAGGTTGGGACGATGATTGGAGACTCACTTGCTGTCTCGAAGTAGAGGGTCTCCGAGTACGACCAGCCATCAACCTTGTCGTGCGTACCCACATTCCAGCAGTACTCCCGCGCCCACTCAAGCTCCTCGGGGATGGAGAAGGGCGAAGTGGTTACAGTGATGCCATCGGCTAAAGTGTCGACGGGGAAGTTGTCGCTGCCGACTTTTCTCACGAAGAAGTAGTACCGCTTTGGATTGCCTGCTGCGGGCGGCTCCGGAGCCCCGCTTGCGGGAGAGTTGCTCTCAAGGTATGGGATGGGTTTGCGCCACCCCCAGACAGAGAGTGGCTGCTCCTCCGTACTGGAGGGAACGCACCCCCATCCAAACTTGAGCTTCTCCTCGCTCCCGACTACCTCCTTCTCAAAGATGAAGTCGCTTCTATCATCGGAGATGTTGACTCCGAAGTGAAGATGAGCTGGATTCTCATCGTCATACGTACTGTTGCACTGGACGATGTGCCCAATCTGTTGACCCTTATCCACAACACAGTGTTCATCGGCCTCCCAGTAGAGGTCTGGCTTCAATGACGTGACCGTTTCGTAGATCTGATCGCTGGTGCCGATAACTTCCTCCGATCCAGGCCGCAGAGGTATCGCCCATGGAACAACGTCATCGAGCGGAAGAACGTGGCCGTACACCGCGAAGAACGTGTCACCATCTTCTGTCTTGTGGGCAATGATGACGACATTCAGGCAAGGGTCACTTCCGTCGTTGATGCTGACGACCCTTCCATCAGATATTGCATAGACGGGCGCGCCCTTCACTGCATGAATGTCAACGCCAGCATGTCGCACGCCCCAAGTAACTTCGTAGCCTTTGGAGTCGTAGCTGTACTTCTTGTGCGTCACAAGAGAAGCTTCTGGGCCTAGTGGATTTGCCCATCCATTCGCGCTGGGCTCCTCCCAACTGAGCGGCTCGAAACTGCTCGTGATCTCAGCCTTCGCGTACTGCCCAACAGGAGGGACATCCGCATAGATGCTGCTCAAGTCGGGCGTGAGAGTCCCTCCGCGTTCATTGCCCGATTCCACTAGCTCCCACCCGTTGCTCGTCCACTCCAAGAGGACAATGGAGTGAGGATCCTCGTTGGGCTCTATTGCCGCCGTGAGGCGGATCCAGTCGAGGACGGATCGCCTCTCTGTTCGTGCGAGAGGTGCGGAATCGGAGCTGACAGGCTCTACGCTGATACTCAGGACGCAGTGCAATCTGATCCCGTGGTCATCCGGCTGCTCCGGCGTGGTGTCTTCCGAGACGACCAGTTCTAGCTCCTCTGCGAATCCCTGTGGTTGTATGGCGATCTCAATCCCGCTCTCTGTTGTGTACTCAGTGCCTTCTGCTGAATCGAAGTGCTGCTTGGAGGACTCCGAAGTGCTTGCCTGGGTGACGTTGATGTGAAGCTCTGCTCGATCACTCTTCCCATGGGAATCTGTCACTTTGAGCGAGACGGTGTAAATGCCTGCGGTCCCGAATCCATGTATGACATAGGCATCCTCTGACTTCCCGCCATCGCCGAAGTCCCACGTGTAGGAGAGAGGATCGATGTCCGGATCGTACGAATCTGTCGCGTCGAACGTGACCTCCATAGGGGCCTCTCCAGCGAGACGGCTTGCGGACACAACGGCAACAGGAGAGTGGTTCCCCAACCAAGAGCATGACGTTAGTAGTGAGGCCAGCGCAGTTGTGAGACAGAGATAGGCAAGAACCCGGACCACTCCGCCCGCATCGTGGTCTTCGGCTTCTCGCCATCGAGATTGAGTCATTCAAGCCCTCTCTTCTTCGTGAAACGATTAACATAGTATAGGAGGAGAGGACACACGCGCCAGTGGTGCGGTTCCCCCTCTTGCTTCTCAAGCTTGGCGCTGTGTCCAGGGCACTCCGATCCCAGACGGTCAGGCTGCGCGTTACGATCTTCTTGGATCCTCTCGTTGAAGCCGACAACTCTGTTCCCTGAGAGTGCTATTGGCGTCAAGTCCATGCTGTCGCCAAGACCAAACTCTGTCCGAGCTACTCCGTAGTCTCTCACGTAGCGGCCGAATTCCGGCCGACATCACTGGGAATTCGTGCCTCGTCTGATGGTTTGTACTCCACGTCGAACTGGTTCAGCACGCGCATGCAGACGTCGGTGCTTCTGCAGTCGATGCGGGCGTACTCGTGCGGGACGAAATCGATGATCCTGCTAACCAAGAACACAACGCACTTCCGGTCCTTCAGAAGGTTCTGAGTCTGCCTATCGTGGATGGCGAAAGGCTCGGCATACGTCGCTGCTTGGGATTCCGGCGACCGGCGACTATTCCACGATCTAACTCTCCGAAAACCGATTCGTATTGGCCAACAGAAATCCCTCTGTCACATCCAGAGCGCCTGAACCGGGCGTGCGTCGAAAGAAAGCGACTGTCCGATCCCTCAGCGGAAAGGTCGGCCGCTCCGTGCTGTACCATGATCTGCGTTGGGTGATCCGCAGGTATGGCACGATTTGTCCGCGGATAGGAGTTCGGATGATGTGGAAGCGGTGGGCGTGGCTAGTTCTTGCTTGTGGCGTGATTCTTGCCGCGTCGACCTTGTTGCTGGCGGGCGATCTCTCTGTGGCGATCTCCCCGAATCTCGACCTCGCACGGGAGGAGGGGTTCCACCTTCTGGCCGGTCATCCGCCCCTGACGGTCGATTTCTCCGCTAGGGTGGAGGAGAGCACCGGCACTGTTGCCTGCGAGTGGGATTTCGATGGGGACGGCCGGGCTGACAGTACGTCCCTCGATCCGCTGCCGTTCGTCTACTCAACGCCCGGCGTCTACGAGGCCACCGTCCGCGTTCGCGATGCAGGCGAACAGGAGGCGACGGCATCGCAACGGATCGTCGTCATCGGTCCTCCCGATCTCCCGGGCTGGCGTTTCGGCCTCGTCGCGCATCTCAACCGAAGCTACGGGCTCTACCGGATCGATGCCGATGCAGAGCGGGCGGCTGAGCTGATCCGCGACCTAGGCGTCGACGTCGTACGCCTCGATCTTGCCTGGTCTGCCATCCAGCCGGCGCGTGCCGTCTACCTCTGGAAGGACTTCGATGATGTGATCGATCTCGCGGAGCGGCATGGGTTCGACCTGATGCCGATCATCGGATTTAGCACGGAGTGGGCCACCACGGCCGAGAACCCAGCTGATCTGGCGGATTGGTTCTTCGCTCCGCCGACGGTCGAGGAGTACGCGTGGTTCGCCTATCGAGCAGCATCGCGATACACGGGGCGCCTCCGAGCATGGGAGATCTGGAGCGAGCCGAACGCTGGACTCTACTGGCGCCCGGAGCCCGATCCCGTGCAATACACCGAACTCCTGAAGAACGCCTACCTGGCCATCAAGTACGCAGATCCCTCGGCCGTCGTCGTGCTCGGCGGCCTGGCGAATGACGAGAGCCTCTACCAACCCGAGTACGCGTGGGTTCCCCCGGACGCATTCCTCCAGGCGGTCTACGATCAAGGGGGGAAGCCGTACTTCGACGTGGTGTCGCGTCATCCGTACACGCATCCGAACGAGGGCGCGCGTGCGCTCTCCGCGCGACTGCGAAGCTTCCGGCTTGTGATGGAGATCAACGGCGACACGGACAAGCCGATCTGGTTGACGGAGATCGGCTACGCAGCGACGCCGGACGCTGGCGTGACCGAAGCCCGGCAGAGCGAGTGGTTGATTGCATGTCTCAACGCGGCCAAGCAGATGGATTTCGTGACCCTAGCCTTCTGGTACAACCTTCGCGACACCGGTCTTGACGCCAGCAACTGGGAGCAGAACCTCGGGCTGATCGCGCACGACTGGAGCATCGAGCCCGACTACATCGCGTATCAGGCATTCATCCGCGAGCACGAGCCGTAGGGTGCACCGCTCTGCGATCGCCTGCCTCGGATCGTTGTACCGAAGCGGAGTTCGGGGACAATCACGCTATGCTCGCCCAACAGGCCAACATTCGAAGGATCGAAGCGTTCGACTTGGCGCGGGGACTCGCCGTGCTGTTCATGGTTGCCGTTCACGCGCTGCAGACCTACGCGACGCCAGAGGTATACGACTCGGCCTTCGGATGGACACTCGAGTTCCTCGGTGGTCCGCCGGCCGCCCCGGTGTTCATGTTCCTGATGGGCGCGGTGATGGCGTTCTCGCGGCGCAGCGGCACCTGGGCGATGGTTCGCCGAGGCTTGTTCCTCCTCGCGCTCGGGTACGCGCTGAACGGACTGCGCGGCTCGCTTCCGACGTGGATCGCGATCCAGGCGGGCGCATCGGCGGTAGACCTCGGGGGGACGACTCCGCTCAGCGAGCTTGTGACGATCGACATCCTCCAGTTCGCTGGGATGGCCTACCTCGTGCTCGCCGGAGTGCGTCGACTTACGCGAAAGCCGTGGATCTGGATCGCGCTCGCCGTCGTCGTGGCCGGAGTCTCGCCGTGGATCTGGGGGCGGATGAGTGGCTGGCCGATCCTCGATTTCGTGCTCACGCTCCTCTGGGGCACCGGCGGCGAGGCGGTGGCGTTCCCCGTCCTTCCGTGGATCGTCTACCCGCTCGTCGGGATGGCTGCTGGCTCGTGGCTCTCCGCGACGGATGACGTCGGTCGAGTCTTCCGTCGTCTCGCCTGGACGGGACTGGGATTGCTCGTGGTTGGAGGAGCCGTCACGCTGACCGACATCGACTTTCACATCGGCGATTACTGGCGAACAGGGCCCGGGGGCTTGGTCGCGATCACCGGGTTCGTCCTGCTGTGGGTGGCCGGCTGCCACGTCGTCGCGTCGCGCGCCCTCCGCACGTGGCCCGGGAGGCTGCTCGCCTTCTGGAGCCGGAACGTCACCGTCTTCTACTTCACGCACTGGGTTCTGATCGGCTGGTCCGTTCTCGTGGTTGGCTACGAAGCGTACGGCATCCTGGGAACGTTGATCGGTCTCGCCGCTGTCGTACTCATGAGCAGTCTTCTCACGCTCGCGTGGGGCTGTCTCACTCGGAGGGGAAGACGCTCCACGTGTTGTAACGGCTGAGGACGACCGTCATCGAGAAGACCCCTTCTGGGAAGACGACTTCCACCGCCTTGCGGGTGATCGATTCGACGTCGAGAACCTCCCCGGTTTCGATGCTGCCGAAGGTGACCCAGTAGCGGGGCTTCGGCGTGAAGATCCAGGAGGTGTTCGGCTGGGCCGGGACGACGTAGATCGGAGATCCTGCCATGCCGATTCCGACGGAGGCCTGCCGAAGCGGCAACGTCTCGTCTCCGACGACGTACAGATCCTTGTCGTCGGGACCGGCCGACTGCTCAGCGAACGTGAAGACGCCGCCGGGGAGCATCTTGAACGTCACGCGGTTGGACGTACCCCAGTCCTCGACGTCCCAGACCTGTTCCGCCTGGAATGCGATCCCTGGAGCGAGTTTGCCGACCTCGGACCAGACGAAGCAGTAGTCGAGCGTCCAACGGAATCTCAGAGTCGTGGTGGGAGCTGCCGCTTTGGCAAGCCAAGCGAGAGACATGACGTTCTCAACATCCATATCGGGATCATGCTGGAAGATGCACGCGGTTCCAACGTTCGTCGATTCGTTCTTGAAGATGAGCGTGTACTCCTGCCCGCAACAGATGACGAACGCTGCGGCCAGGAGAATCGAGACCCCGGCGGCACCAAGCGCTGCCCTGACTCGAGTGGTCATAGGTTCTCCCCTCCGGTGCCCGTGGCTAGCCGCGAAGCCTGTGTGAGCCGATCTCGTTCCGAGCAAACCTCACCTTGCATAGCTCACTGCCGATTCGCTTCCGCGATTCCTGTACGCCTGGCTGCGTGGAGGGCGGCCCGAGCTAACCTCGGGCCGCCCACTTGGTCGTGCCTTCTTGCGAGGGGCCGAACCGGAAGGATGCCCCTCTGGGACACAGGGGGGCTCACTGGGTGGGCTGGATCGTCCACGTGTTGTCCGCATTCAGGATGGCTGTCATCGAATAGACGTTTGGCGGGAAGTGGATCGCCGCCTTCAAACTGATCGTCTCAACGTCGAGGATGACCCCAGGCTCGAAGTCGCCGAACGTGATCCAGTAGAGGGGTTTCGGCGTGTAGACCCACTCGAAGTTTGGTTGCGCCGGGGCGACGTGGGTCGGCTTCCCGGCCATGCCGATTCCGACAGCGGCCTGGCGAACAGGGACCGTCCGATCCCCGAAGATGTAGAGATTGCCTGCGTTGCCGCAATGCTTGAGATCTGTGAACGTGTAGATGCCGTCCTTGGGCACCGTCAGCGTCACGCAGTTGAGATTCTGAAGATCCGCATCCCACACCTGCGCTGCCTCGAAGACGACGCCAGGCTTGAGCACACCGGTCTCATCCCAGACGAAGCAGTAGTCGATGCTCCAGGTGAATGTGACGGTCGTTGTTGGAGCTGCTCCCTTGGCAAACCATGCCAGGGACATCACATCCTGGACCGCCATGTCCGGATCGTGCTGATAGACACACACGTCCCCGAGGTTGGACGATTCGTTCTTGAAGATCAGGGTGTACTCGGTCCCGTAGCAAAGTGCGAAGGCGACTGAGACGATCAGCAAGACCCCCAGCGCTGCACGGACTGCTTGCATGCTCCTGTTCATCGTTCCTCCTTGACGAACTTAGTTTCCGTTCTCGAAGCGATTCGAACCTAGACTCGTGTCTGAGCGTGGCTCCTCTGACACGGGCATGTGGCGGTGCTCGCGACCACCTCCCTTCTTGGCGACACGCCGATCCCGGCCCGCCCATCGATCCAAGCGGAGAGCGCGGCTGCCGGACTGGCGACAGAGCCGGGTACGTACTGCCTTATCGAGTGTTCTCAGACAGCAGAAACTGGCGGAGTTGCCGCCCGGATTGGCTTGTCCGGTTCTGCGTTGGTGCGACGAGTCACTGGGCCTACAAACACATAGCACGCAAATGAATGACATGTGTGACGGTGTAACACGAGAGCTGTACTCTGTCAACTTCTAGCAGAGCATATACCCTCTATTACTGAGAAGTATCAGTGCGTTTTGGGAGGGATTCAGCCATGACACTGCTTCAGCTACAGAGACGCTTCTCGTCTGAAGAGGAGTGCCGAGCCTTCTTCCGCAAGATTCGCTGGCCGAATGGAGTGACGTGTCCACGCTGCGGTACGTCCGCCCCCTACTACACACCCAGCCTCGCCAAGTGGGAGTGCAAGAGCTGTCGGTATCAGTTCACGCTGACATCGCAGACGATCTTCCACGGCACGCGCACGCCCTTGCACAAGTGGTTCATCGCGATCTGGCTGGTCTGTTCGAGCAAGCGCGGCATCAGCGCGAAGCAGCTGCAGCGAACCTTGGGCGTCACGTACAAGACAGCGTGGCGGATGGGAACGCAGATTCGCTTGGGCATGCTTCACGGCAGCTTGGAAGAAAGGCTCTGTGTGCTCCTGAGCTCGCGTCGCGACCGGAGGGATCGACGGCCAGCTTGGGGGAAGACGGGCCGCGGATTGCTGATGCCCAACTCATTGCTGGTGCAGAGTGTTCTCGAGGGGGGGCGACCCATCGTTGTCGGCGACCTGACGGCGCAGGAACTCGTACCACTTGTGAGAGATACGCTGCGACTCGGGGCCGGGCTCAGCATTGTCGAGCCGTCACGCTTCGCACCGGCGGCTGTCCGCAGCGATGCTCCTTGGCCTCGTCGGATCCGGCCACTGACGTATGTGACAGGGTGCGTCGAATGCAGCGGAGCCGAGAGCGCCGGCAGCCTGTTCAAGCGAGCTGTTCTCGGTGTGTATCATCGCGTCTCCTCGAAGTACTTGATCGCCTACGTGGGCGAGTTTGCGTTCCGCTTCAGCCATCGGCGTGACGACTCGCTCTTCGACAGCGTCTTGAAGTACTGCTGTGGGGCGGTTGCGTGGTGATCAGTTCCCAAGGGGATATCCGGGGAGGGATTCCGGGAATCGAGATGGGTATGAGGAGTCGGCGCGAGGCGGTTTCGATGGTGGAGGCCTCAGCAGCTGGCGTGAAGGCGAATTGCCCGCGTGGCTACACTGCGGGTGTGGAACCGGCGTTTGCTCGGGCTCTCCTGCACCTCGCCTGGGATAGGGGCCGCAAAGCGGTTGGGCTGGGGAGGGCTTCGGTGCAGAACAGGCTGGTTGGGCGCGTTGTCAGCGGAATCGGGACTTCGGCTGGTGGATCGAGAGGCTGAGTGACCACTATCGACGGAAGACCGGGATGGACCTCTATCCGGGCACGCTGAACGTCGAACTCCGCGAGCCGTTTGCGCTTCCAGCCGGTTGCCTCCGGCTCGAAAGCGAGGAGTACGGCGGCAACGTCGGCGTCTCCACCTTGCCGTGCGAAGTCTTCGGGCGAAAGGCGTTCATCCTGCGAACGGACAAGAACGCGTCGGGCGAGGGCCGTCATCCGCTGACCCTTGTCGAAATCGCAACCGACGTGAAGCTTTGAGATGCCTACGATCTTCGCGATGGCGACCCTATCACCATCGACCTGCGCGACCCTCGCAGCCCGTGAACCGGAATCCTCTCGGGCAACACCTATCCTCGATGGCAGGAGATGTGTGGCCCCGGGAGGGATATCGACAAGATCGCAACGGAGGAGTCCACCTTGGCAGAGCTTCTGAAGAGGACAGCAGGAACACCCAATCCGGCGGAGACGTTGCTCATTCGATCAGCGGTTTTGGAGCAGGACAGACGGATCTACGTCCAGGTTCCAAGCGACTACGAGAGGACACAGCACGCCTACCCGCTTCTCCTCGTGCTCGACGGTGAGTGGCTGTTCGAGCCCGCGAGAGCTCAGGTTCGCTTCCTTTCGGAGCACCCGGCGATGGGCTTTGAGATTCCGAAGATGATTGTCGTGGGCATCGAGAACATCGATCGAGATCCTGACTATGTTCCTACGCCCGATCCTGGTGAGGAGATCGTCTTCCCAACGGCGGGCCAAGCCGACCGATTCTTGGCGTTCCTTCGGGACGAACTCTTCCCTCTGCTTGAAAGCGAGTACCGCCTGGCGACATCCGGCCGAACCGTTATCGGCTGGTCCTTTGGCGGCCTCTGTGCTCTCTACGCGGCGATTGCCGTGCCGGAACTCTTCGATGCGTATCTGTGCATCGGGCCTGCCATCTGGTGGGACGATGAGCTGGTCGTCAAGCGGTTCGGCCGGGCGACGTTCGACCGGCCGAAGCGAATGGTGATCACGCTCGGCGCTGATGAAGTCGATGGCTGGGTCTACGATTCGACCCAGAAGCTTCTTACGCAGCTCGAAGAGAATCCCAAGGAGAACCTCTCTGTTACGCATCTGATGTTCGAAGGCGTAGGACACACGCTGGGGATTCCCCCTGGGCTCAGCCAGGGCCTCAGGGCCCTCTTCCCCGGCTATCGGCCGCTTGTCGAGGGTGAGGGTTTCTCGCTTGAGGATCTGCAGTCTCGGTACGCAAGGCTAGCGGAGGACTGGGGATTCAGCGTGGAACCCTCGGCCTCGGTCGTGCTCCTATCCGCGCAGTATCGCTTGAAGGCCGACCAACCTGAGGAGGCTCTGAGGATTGTCGATTGGTTCCTGGAACGGAATTCGACACACTCGCTGATCCACCATTACAGAGGAGCGGCCTTGGAGAAGCTGGGAGATCAAGCCGAGGCACTGGGATCCTACCGCAAAGCCCTTTCCACGGAACGAGCGAAGGCCGTCCCCGATGGCGTCTACGTTCGAGGGTTCGAGTCGCGGATTGCCGGGGCAGAAGAGAAGGCACGCACCTAGAGGGGAGCGCTTGCTGCGGGGCCGAGGTCTGCGAGTCAGCCGGATTCGGGATCAAGGGCCCGAAGAAGCACATCGAACGGCTTCGCGGCAGGGAAGCCATCGGCCTCGCATCCACTCGCCACTCTGCGGAACGCCTGGCAGCTAGTAGCGTACGTCAGGAATCGGTGAGCCATCCTTCTCTGGGAGGGCGCGAAACTCCTCGTTGAGCCTGGCCGCGAACTCTGCTGCTCCATCGAGCTCCTTGTGCAGCCGCTGGAACGCCTCCTTGTAGATGGAGAGTTCCGCGCAGAGGCGGGCCGTCGTCTGGTACTGGAACCATGCGTCAACGTACGTGTCCCGCTCGAATCGGACGACGCCATCTCCTTCGACGGACACGCCCTGGAAGGTTTTCGCGACGGAGGCTGCTTCCGGATGAGCGAAGAAGATGACGATTTCAACCGGCTCGTCCACCGTGCACGGCTGCGTGCTCGATGCATCGGCTGCGGCACCGGCGGCTGCCGTCTCGATCTCGGCCCTCACCTTGTCCACCGGTCGACACTCGGCTGTCTTCCGATCGACGGACTTCTTCACGACGACGGATTGCATGCCGGGCAGAAGCGCGTCGACCTCTCTCTTCGTGGCGTCGTCACCGACGACGAGAAGCGTGGGGACGCCGTACGCGCCGGCGAGCCAAGCGAGTTGCTCCGCCTCCCCGCTGTCATGGCCGTTCACGCGGAGGGCGGTGAACTCGCTGTTCGTGTGGCTGAGGAACCCATCCTTCGTTCCGTTGGCCGCATGCTGTCCAACGAGAAACAGCCCGTCATAGTCGTGCAGCTTCCCTGCGGAGACCCATGGGAACAGCGTGTCGACCCAGCCTCCGCCGAGGAGACGAATGCCCGGGTCGAGTTCTTCCTCCAGGATGTTCCCTCCGAGGCCGTGTGCGTCGAAGAGGTCGATCTCTGCATCAGGTATGGAACGGCGAATGCCGCGCGTACAGGCGTTGACATCGCCCGTGATCAACTCTCGAACCTGCTGAAACTCGTCGCCGCTCAGCATCGCATTGCTGCCGACGCCCGAGGCTCCCTCCACGTCTGCACAGATGAGGAACTTCACGAGATGCCCTCCCTGACTGCGAACTTGGACTGAGAGTAGGTTGCCCTGCAGAACCGGGTGGTTCAACGCTTCCTGCTTCTGGCAGGTCTGTATGAATCGGGCAGACTGACCGGGCAAGAGGTCGGAAGCCCCCGGTGGGAGTTCATCCTGGCGGTTCACTCTGCGGCAGATCCGAACTGAGTCCTGATCTCGGTCGAATCCGCAGGTCGATCCCCTCCACTCCGGCCAGGCGCTCGAGAAGCTCGGGCAGCAGTGTCGGATCGAGGTGATACGGGTAGAGAACCTTCGGCTTGATCTCGAGGGTGACCTCCGAGAGTTCCGCCGCCGAGAGGGTGAATGGGGTGCGAAGCGGCAGGAAGGCGATATCGATGTCTTGCTGGGCCTTCAGCTCCGGCGTGCTGTGGGTATCGCCGGCGATGAGCACACGCACGCCGCCAACCTCCAGGATGTAGCTGTTGCCGTCGCCCGGTTTGTGGAGGAGGCCCTTGCCGCTTCGCCCCTTGGCTACGCTGTAGGCCGGGATCGCCTGGACACCGACGCCGTGAAGATGAATCGACTCGCCGTTCCGGAGAGCCGTGCTCTGCTCGATCCTCTCGACGCAAGATGCCGGACAGAGAATGCGCGTTTCCTCGGTGCGGACGGCCGCGATCGCCTTGGGGTCGAGATGGTCGTGGTGCCCGTGCGTAATGAGAATGGCATCCGCATCCGGCAGTGTTGCGTAGTCAGCGAAGCGGGCGTACGGGTCGACATAGAAGTGCCTATCGCCGACGGTGAGCAGGAGCGAAGCGTGCCCCAGGTGTGTGATCTCAAGGGACCCCATTCGGGTCGGGTGAGTGTCGGTCACATGCAGTGCCAGCGACATGCTTCGAGTGTCGCCCAATTGCCTAGCCGATCAAGGCTGTCGATCGGTAGCCACGACGGCCGAGCGGCGATGAGTTCTCCGGTATCGCCAGACCAAAGCGAGACCGACGAGGCCCAGCGTCGCGAGAACGGCAGCAAAGACAACCCAATGCCACTCCGCGACGGACTCGGCCCGGTAGATCGGCCTCACGTCGAAGTCGTGCCAGGGGCCGGTCTGGCTGAGAACGTAGATGGCGACGCGCACAGCATGGACGACGATCGTTGCTGCGGTCAGACGGAGCGGCAGAATCGCGCGCCGCTCAGTCGCGCCGATCCACCACCAAACGGCCGTGAGGAAGACACCGACGTTCAACAGGAACTCGAGCACGAGCAGTCCGGCGACCCACGGGACGAACTTCGCGAGCCAGCCTTGCGAGATCATCAGAATCGTCCGTATTAGGAGAACCCATATCCCGAGACCGACAAGCGCTGCGTACGTCCGCTGCCGATTCCACGTCATGACGTATCCTCCGTGTCTCTCACTCCATCCGATTTTGCTCGAGGTCTTTGGTCGCTTGAGACTACTTCCGCGCTCCGACCGTCAGAGCATACGACTCCTGCAGCCACTTGCTCCAGATCTTCTCGGGCAGCGGTTCCTCGGCGGTGAACCGGGCGGTGACCCAACCGGTCTTCCCGACCTCGAAGCGCTTCGGCTCCTTCTCGGCCAGATCGAGAGCCTGCGGCATCGAATCCTTCAACTTGAACATCGCCTTGAATCCCTGGCCTTTCAGACCGGGACCGATGAACAGGAAGCTGCCTTTTCCGGCCTTGAACGAACTCTGATTGCAGGACGTGCCCTTCGCGACGTCAGGGAGATCTGCGGCTGCCTTCCGGATCGCCTCGGTCGGGTCTAGGTTCTTGGTCATGGTTCGGGGAGTCTAGCGAATTGCGAGTGTGCAATGAAGGCCTGACTCCTGAACCGGCACGCTCAGCTCAACGGGGTCCCGAATCGCGTTAGGCCTAAGCCTTGGAGAGTGTGCTCGAAGAAATGCACGATTCATGAGGAGACCAAGGTTCCGAGAGAGGTGCCGCAGCTTCGGTGAATGGGAGCAGGGGTTGCTGCCATTTCGCAGCTGAACTATTCTGTTATCCTCAGGAAGAAGGGGGGAATCCGAATGTTGCCACTCGCCGGCGCTCTGCTTGTTGCAGCGGGCCTCCTCGCGATCGATCGACTCCTTCTCCAGAGCGCTGTCGGCAGCGCGTTCTCGGTGCTTGTGCTGACCATAGGGACTGCAGGTTTCACAGGAGCGGCGTACGGGTACCTGCGCATGAGGAGAAAGGGAGGGGCCAGACTGCGACCGACTCAGCTTGCACTCCGAGCCGCCCTCATAGGTATCCCCGTTGGCTTTGCCCAGTCCTGGCTCCGATACGGCATACCCGACATCCTCTTCCATCCCTGGACTGGGTTCATGTACAGCGGCGCCGGAGCTCTCATCACCCACGCGGTGGCCAAGATCGTGAAAACACGTCGTGACCCAGGAAGAGAGCGTCGCTACCTTCGCGCGCTTCGGCGACACGCCGAAGAGCAGAACGACTAGATCGCATGGAGCCTGTTTCCCACTTCTCTGCCACTGCCATCTCGGGCCGCGGGGCTCAGCTCTGATTCGACGAACACGGCATGGGGTCATTCGACGCAAGGGGTACAAAATCGAGGGTGGAGCGTTTGTCACTCAATCATGCCCTGAAGAATCCCCCACGTAGGCTCGTCGGGATGAGTGGTCGGAAGGCCAAGATCAATGGCTATGCCCGATTGCGTTCTGGAAGGAGCGATTCGGAATGGCTAGACTCGCGCTGAGGTGAGACCGTGTCGATCCTATCCGTGATGCTGACGGCCTTCCTGGTCATGGATCCGTTGGGCAACGTGCCCCTCGTTCTCGTGCTCCTGGAGCCGCTCGAGCGAAAGAGGCGCCGCCTTGTCCTGTTGCGAGAGTCCCTGTTCGCACTGGGACTGCTGATGGCCTTTCTGGTCGCAGGACAGTACATCCTCGGCGTCTTCGGCATCTCGGAATCAGCGATGGGAATCGCCGGGGGGATCGTCCTTCTCGTCATTGCGTTGCGCATGATCTTCCCGCAGCGGGATCGGGGGATCCTCGGGAACGAGTCCGGGGACGAGCCGTTCTTCGTCCCCATTGCTATTCCCCTGATTGCTGGACCGACGGCCCTGGTCACCGTCGTGCTGTTCGCCTCGCAGTACCCTGATCGGCTACCCGGATTGGCGATCGCCATCGGCGGCGCATGGCTTCTCTCGACGATCATCCTCGTCGGATCGGAGTCGCTGCGTCGTTGGTTGCGTCCTCGCGGGCTGATCGCCCTCGAGCGTCTGATGGGCATGATCCTCATGACCGTCGCCGTTCAGATGCTGCTCTCGGGCATCGACCGGTTCTTGGGTCGCTAGTCCGCGCAGGTGCAGCTCAGACCTCGATCTCCTCGCAGGTCCACTGGTCGTCGATCCAAAGTCCGATGATGGGAGTATCGGGGAACTGCTCGCGGAGGAAGCGGGCGGCTGCGGCCGTGTCTCGGTTCTGGTGGTTCTTGTCGCCCGGATTCCCGGCGCAGTCATAGTGACCGGCAACCGCGATGCCAATCGTGCGATGCTTCTCGATGGAGAGGGTGACCTTCCGGAGGATCGACTCGACGAGCGCGGGGTCCTCGCGGCGGGCGAGCACCCCGTTGGCGCCCGACTCGGTGATCGTGTCGATGTAGTCGGCGCCGAAGCGCTCGGTCAGATAGTCGAGGGCCGGGCGTTGGACTCGCCCATCCATGCAGTTGATGGCTGTGTAGTAGCTCATGTGCACCCTATTCTAGAACCCCAGCGCGCCGAAGACGACCCAGGCGATGCCGAGGGCGAGGGCGGTGTTGAAGAGGGTGGCTCCGCCGTAGACGACCAAGGGGCGCCAGCCCATCTTGCCGAGTTCCCGGACGGAGAGTTCGAGGCCGATCGAGAAGAAGGCCATCGCGAACGCCCACTTCGAGAGCGTCTTGAGGGCTCCGACAATCTCCTTGCTGAACAGCCCGAACGAAGCAAGGACGGAGACGAGGATGAAGCCGAGGACGAACTTCGGGAAGCGGTGCCAGATGATCGACGCGCTCGGCTTCTCGTCGGGCTTCTTCTCGACGCGGACGACGAAGTAGAGGGCGAGCAGGAACGCGGCGACGCCAATCAGCGCGTTCTGCGACATCTTCACCACGGTGGCGACGGCCTGGGCGCTCTCCCCGTGGATCGTCCCCGCTCCGACCACGGCGGCTGTCGTGTCGATGTTGCCGCCGAACCATGCACCGGCGATGTCGGCCGGAAGCCCCAAGGCCTGGGCGATCCATGGCATCGCGACCATCAGCGGGATGGCCGTGAAGATAACGAGGGCGGTGACGTAGGTGATCTCCTTCTTCTTGGCGACCACGGCCCCCGCGGCGGCGATGGCGGCGGAGACGCCGCAGATTGAGACGGCCGACGCCATCACGGCCTTGAGCTGCTCGTTGACTCGAAGCTTCGTGCCCAACCACCAGGTGAAGAAGAAGACGCTCGTCACCATGATGAGCGCTTGGATCAGGCCGCCCGCACCCTGGCTCAGGATCTGGGTGATGTCGAGCCGCGCGCCCATCAGAACGAGCCCGATCTTGAGGAAGAGTTCGGTCCGCATGGCCGGCTGAAGAGCTGAATGCGTCTTGGAGGCGCGGAGAATGCCGTTCACGAGGAGACCGAGCGCGACGGCGATGAGGGGGTATTCGAGCGGGTTCTTGCCGATGCCCCGGCTCTTGAACCAGGCTGAGATGCCGCTGTCGAGTTCCGCAATCAGGATGGCCGCGGCCGCGATCAGGAGGAGGCCGACGATCCAGCCGAGGCGGCGAGCCGTCGCGCCCGTCCCGCTCACGTGAACACCCCGAAGAGCGGCCACGGGATGGACGCCAGGCCGATCAGAGCGACGAGTGCTACAAGCGCAAGGCCGATGAGAACCGAGATCCAATCCTCACTCAGGAGCCGTTTCGGCGTTGTCTGGTCTTGCTGTGATTTGTGATCCACGGATCCCCTCCACCAGCTGGAATGACAAGGCCGCGCCCGGAGGAGTCGCGGTCGGGCCACATTGTACGAAAGAGACGCCGAAGGAGAAAACTCTAAGCCAAACAGGCGCTGTGATAGCCTCTCTAGGGCGATCGAACGAGCCGATCGCGTGCCGTCTCGATCGTCGCCTCGGTGAGGTCCTCGGGCCGAACCCTCCATGTCGGCTCGATTTGGTGGAGATCGAAATCTCGCCGGAGGAGCGCTTCTCCGTTCCCGGTGATGTGGAGGAGCACGGGATCGTCGAGGGCGATCCGGCCGTCCTGGAGCGCCTGAATCAGGCTCGCGGTCGCGACGGATGCGGCAGGGCCGATGGGAATGTGCTCGGTCTCTTCGAAGAGCGCGCCCGCTGCACGAGCCTCGTCATTGGTGATGGCGTAGGTGTGTCCGTCGGTTGAGCTGAGCGCATCTCGAACGCCGCCCGCCACGTCGTAAGGGGGCATGCGATTGGCGAGAACCAGAGCGTCGATCTCGTCGATCCGGCGCTGCTGATCCTCCGGATCGCGATCCGGATCGATCCGGATCCCTCGTGCCCAGGCGTCGTGGATGGGCGTGAATGGCGCGTTTTGTGAGAGGTGAAGTCTCGGAAGCTCTGTCCCGACACCTGCTGCGAGAAGCCGCTGCGCGGCCTCCCAGGAGGCGATCGCACCCGTGCCGCTTCCGATCGCCTGCACGTAGTGGCCGGGAAGCGCCCCCGTCTGCTTGGCGTACTCGAGCATGGCCGTGGACATTCCGTCTCTTCGGGCAACGTTGCGAGCGCCACCCTCGTTCGGAATGCCGAGGACGTCGCCGATGTGCCCGGCCGCTCGGATCGCCGTGGCGTAGTCGTCACACCCGTCGAGCACGATCAGACGGACGGCCTCGGTCGCTTCACACGGGATCCAGAGCCGTTCGAGCGCCCTCTCGGGGACGACGATGATCACGTGGAAGTCGAGCTGGACCGCAGCATACGCAAACGCTCTGGCCGTGTTCCCGGCGGAGGCGAGGATAAGAGACTCGACGCCGCGTTCGCGGTAGTAGAGGATGCTCGGGGTCGCTTCAAAGTCCTTGAAGGTCCCGGTTGGGTTGAGGGCGCCTAGCTTCGGTGCGTATCCGCTGAAGGCAATCGCGAGGTTCTCCATCTGCAGGCGTTCGGCCAGTCCCTGCGAGGTGTAGACGACAGCGCCAGCGGGGATGTCCGCACATGCTGCCGGCGGAAGCCAGTCCTGGAAGGCGAACAGGCCGGTCCGATCGGCGGGATCGAAGGTCTGCTCGGCGTACTGCGATCGCAGGAGTCCCGAGCAATGGTCGCAGTGGAGGCGGGGCGGCGCGTACACGGCTCTGCAGCCGACGCATACCAGCTCGAGCTTGTCGAGTGTCATCCGCGTACCGCTCCCCCTCTTGCGATCTGCCGACACGCCCTCGCGTATCGGCCCACGCGGATTCTACCCCGCCGGGCGGCGCCCTTCAGACGTTGATCTCCTCGCAGGTCCACTGCTCGTCGATCCAGAGGCCGATGAGCGGGGTGTCGGGGAAGCGTTCGTGGAGGAAGCGGATGGCCTCGGTGGTGTCTCGGTTCTGATGCTCCTTGTCGCCGGGGTTCCCGGCGCAGTCGTGATGGCCGGCGACGGCGATGCCGATCGTCTGATGCTTCTTGATCGAGAGGGTGACCTTCCGGAGGATCGAATCGACGAGCGCTGGATCCTCGCGACGGGCAAGAACCCCGTTGGCACCCGACTCGGTGATCGAGTCGATGTAGTCAGCGCCGAAGCGCTCCGTGAGATAGTCGAGGGCAGGACGCTGGACCCGTCCGTCCATGCAGTTGACGACTGTGTAGTAGCTCATTGGTATCACCGACCTCAGAGCTCTATCCGAGTGGGAGGATACCAGAAAGGAAGCGCAGAGCGATTAGTGGGCAGTCTAGGGTCGCGCTTCTCGTAAGGACAGGGAGGAACCACAGCGGAATGAAAGATCTGCCTTCTCACAAACGTTGATTCGTGGGAGAGGCAGAAGTAGCATCCATGCGATTCGAATGCCTAGTATCTTCATTAGCTATTCTTGGGACAGCGCGCAGCACAAGGAGTGGGTTCTGCGCCTTGCTACGGAGCTTCAGACGAACGGCGTGGAAGTTATGCTTGATGTCTGGGATGCAAAGCCGGGGATGGATCTCCCCAAGTTCATGGAAAGCGCGGTTTCCGCGACCGATTTCGTTCTACTGGTTTGCACGCCCTCGTTCGCGGCGAAGGCCAATGCGGGCGAGGGTGGCGTAGGCTACGAGAAGCGCATTGTCACCGGTGACATCTATACAGGGACTGATGATGGGAAGTACATTCCTATTCTGCGGGATGGGAAGAGTGCAGAGGCTCTGCCAGCGTATCTGAAGTCGAAATACTACGTGGACTTCCGAGACGAGAGCCAATTCGCGTCCAGCATCGAGATTCTTCTGCGGCATCTTCATGATGCGCCGCTATACGCTAAGCCACCGCTGGGACCCCGCCCAACATTCGAGGAGGGCAGCGGAGGCTTGGGAGGATCTGCGACCGCATCAGATGAGGAGTCTCGAACGAACTTCCAATCAGTGTATCGCTTCGCGCGTTCTTCGGCCGGGTTCAACTACTCAATGAATGACGCGAAGCAGTTCGCACTCCGGTGGGTGTCCGAGTACTCGGATCGCGACTTCGATTTGTTCAAGGCTGTCTACGAGTTCGCTCGTTCTTCATCGGGCTTCAGCTATTCGATGCATGATGCGAGGCAGTTCGCACTTCAATGGGTATCCAAATGCTCGGACTACGACTTCGACTCCTTCAAGGCTGCCTACAAGTTCGCGCGCTCTCCCACGGGACTCAGCCACTCGATGGGAGATGCAAGACGCTTTGCTCTCAAGTGGGTCGAGGAGCACGGAACGTGGGTTCCTGACTAGCAGGCCGTACCATCTCAACCAGGAGGAACGGCGAGCACTCCACCGATATTGCACGTCACTCGAGGGGCTTCCCTGATGTGGCCAAATACTGAATGCTGGCCCCACCCGTCCATGCAATTATTGATGACTGTGTAGTAGCTCATGCGAACCTCCTAGACCCGGCCGGCCTCATCCTACGGGCTCGGGTTGGGGTAGTTCGGGGGACACATACCTCAACTCCTTCTTGTGGGGCCGGGCTTCCGCTTCTTGAGCCTGCGGCCAAGCACGCCCTCGACGTGTTCGACAAACGCCTCACCTCCGAGAGGTCGTCCGGTTCTAGTGTGTTGGCGGATTGATGAGAGATTCTCGTTTGCAGATGCGAGGATCGTCTTCCATTCGTCAACCTCAGCGAGAGGTCCGAGGCTCCTCATCAGAGGGTCGGAAACCGCAGATCCGACAAGCCACTTGGCGCTCGACCACTGGTAGTCCCAGGCATGTTCAGCCAAGCCGGCTCGGACGGGATTCCGCAGCACGTATCTCACCACGGCGATCAAGTGCGACGGCTCAATGGGACAAGAGAAGAAGCGGCCCTGGAATAGGTACCCTCGCCAACCCTCGCGGGAGTTGATCATTCTCGTGTAGCGCTTGTGTGCTTCGCCAATGCCCTTGGCGAGGCTGTTGGGACCAGACGGAACAGCGACTAGATGGATGTGGTTCGTCATCAGACACCAGGCGAGGTAGCTGACGCCATGGGTCTGACTTTGCTCAGCCAGGAGCTTGAGGTACGCGTGTCGATCGCCGTCTGACATGAACACATCCATCCGGCGGACACCGCGTTGAGTGACGTGGTGAGGGCAGTCGGGGACCACAACTCGGGCGATTCGAGGCATAGGATGAGTCTGTCATAGATGATCAGATAAGACAAATAAGAGACGGAGGTCTGCGCGATCTGGCAGTTAGGGTATGTGTCCCCCGAATTCCACCTTATGTCTTCCGAATAGCCGGAACACAGATAGCCAAGGCATGCCGACAGGATTCCGGATCGCCGGATGCAGGTCGGCTATCAGCAATGAGATGAACAGCGCCAAGCTCACCCCCGATACGATGTACAGAGAGATGGACATTGGGAGGACGCGGAACGCACCAGCCAAGAACGCGGCCAAGCCAAGCAGGATCAGCAGGCTCCAGATCGAGTTCATGGTCACACGCAGCTTCATCTCATCACAACCTTGTGCCACTTGCGAGGCACTCAAGCTGTCAAGATGATGCGGCTGCGGCCCAGACAGAGATACCCTATCTCTCATGCTGAAAGGGAATGCGGATCACGACCCCATCGGACGCCTGTCCACGTATCCCCCTCACCCCCTCGTGGTCCCAGACTTCTTCGATTCGGCAGTATACAGGAATAGCAAACACGAGTACAAGCAATCGGATTTGCCTAGCAAGTGCTTCTGCAGGCGCATCCCGCCTCCTTGGTCCGGGGTCGAATCCTGGTCAGCCTGCGCCACCCGCGGGCTGCTGGTTTTGTGATGGCTCAAGTGTGCCTCCGGGAGGCTTGGGAGTTGAGGCTGGGGTGAGGTCGCGGGCGCCATGAAGGAAGCGCGGTCGGGGAGCGTGGATTTTCACAGAGGGCAGGCCTGGTTCAGGCTGTCAGTAGGGACATCAGCGTAAGCGCCAAACCGAACATGCTTCCTAGGAGCCAGAACACAACTTGGAGATGCCTGCAGATGCGGATCTGAAGTGTGAATGTGCTGGAACGGCTGCTTTGCGCTTCCACAGCTTGCTCAACGCGCGACCGCTCCTCTGTAGGAAGCTCAAGGCTCTCACTCACAGCGTGAGCGATTCTCTTAGCAACGCGCGCTTCGATGTCGCGTTCAACATCGCTTCTCGATTCCAGATTCCACTTCGCCAGCAAGAAGACGATCGCCAAGAACATACTTGCTGCCATTGCGGCTCCAAGAAACACCTGAATTGCAGCCATCACGCACGTCCTTCCTGCGTTCGGGTTCTCAGCTTCTTCGGATCGAGCTCTCACCCATTCGCGCTTCTGCGATTGCCAGGATAGCTCCGAACAGGGACAGGCTTGTTACTTCCAGCAACAGAAGGCTTCCGAATGAACTCAAGCCTAGGACTAGGAGTGGCAGTACCTGAGCGAGCACCACAGCGCCGATGATGAGCATCACTGCATCGGCTAGGAGGTTTGCCGGGAGGGAAGATCGGATCATTGGCACTTCGCGGCTTTGCTCGCTCCTCAGCGAACTTGCCGCCGCAGGCGGGCGCGAGGTCACTCGGGCCTGCCTCCGGAATCGGACAACGGCAAAGACTGACACAGCTATGACAGATGCTCCGACTACCATGCCAAGCATCAAGAGCAAAGGCCCAGTCCGATCCATGTCACTCACCTCAGCAAGTACAGTAGCAGCGATGCGACAACGTAGAGGATGATCCACGCTGAAGCCCCAACGAAGGCCCACAGCAAGCTAAAAGGCTGAGAAGAGAAGACCTGGCCGACCACGAGCGCAAGGAGCAGCAGATTGGCCAGCCCCATTAGACTATCTGCCAGTTTGTCTCCGAGCTTCTCTCTGGTTGTTTGCTCGTTCTCAGCCATGTTCCAGTCTGTACACCTGACTCGCGCCTAGCACCGGGCTCCACACACTTCAGTCATCTTACGTATCCACAGGATCAGGTCCACCCAGGCCAGGGGCACAGGGGCGCCTTGATCCAGTCGGACACGGGAGGCCGGCCCTCGCCCTGCCCGCAGATTGTGGTTGTGCCATAGCTCGTGCACTTCCGCGGGAGAATCGCAGTCGAGGCTTCGGGGCGAGGGGAGAGCTCAAGAGCCTGCAGAAGGCTTCCTGATCACCGCATCGCGCTTGTCTGGCAAACACAGACAAGGGTACGATAAGGAGGCATCATCTCGCTACAGGAAGGAGATACACGTGGAAGCTGTCGTAGGCCTGCTTGTCATAGCTGGGATCATCGCAGCCGTCTGGGGAGCGCGGGCGCTGAAGCGGAAGAGGCTTCTAGAGAAGTACAGGGACGAAGCTGTCGTCGACAGACTCATGCGGAAGATCATCTGGCAGGGTGAGACTCAGGAGCAGCTCTTGGATTCCCTGGGCCGTCCAGTGGCAGTAGACAACAAGGTGCTGAAGACGAAGACCAAGGAAGTCTGGAAGTACAACCGAACCGGGACGAATCGCTACGCGCTTCGAATCACAGTAGAGAACGGGATTGTCGTAGGCTGGGACAAGAAGGGCTGAGACGGAGGAGGGAGCATGTCCTACGAGGGGGTTGCTGACGGGCCGTACCTGGCGCGTCAGACTGGCCTGAAGCTGAAGGGCTATCCAGTGACGCACTACGGGATCATAGATATTGGGAACACTCTGGGAGTTCCCGAGATTGACACACGCAATGGACCGACCGTCATTCATCAGACACCGCCCAGGATTCGCTTCGAGCACATGGGCGGCGACGTGCCATGGGAGATCACGGACCGCATTGCGGATGCAGCTGGGGCAAGAGCCAGGATCATGGAAGGGTTGAAGACTCCCGAATATGACATGTTCAGAAACAACTGCGAGCACTTCGCGAAGTACGTTGCCTACGACAACAAGGTGAGTGGGCAAGTCATTGCAGGCGTCGCAGTTGCGGGAGGGGTTGTAGCACTGGGGATCGCGATTCTGAGGAAGCTCCTGCAAGAGGAGTAGCTCCATTCCCTTGGCGTACTAGCCTCCAGAGATCAGGGCCACAAGAAGATCACGAGATGAGGAGCCATGGAGGCAGTGCAATGCAGTGGATCCAGAGGTGAGAGACGGTGATGAGGTACTTCGTTCGGCTCTATGTCAAGACACTCGCATCGATAGCAGCGAGTCGGGACCAATACGCCGCGGGTGCCCGACCAATCTGGGCTTTCAACTGGACTGCCGACGATGCGAGGCTGGTCCTCTATGACCAGATTCGGGATGAGGAGGGCGTTCTTGTTCACGAAGGACTGGGTCTCGACTTGGATGTTCCAGCCAGCAGCCTCGATGAGGCCATTCCGAAGGCTCAGAATCTTGCGGAGGGTCTCGTCAACCTGATCTCGTACGTGACCATGGCATCCTGCAATCCGGCGCTAGTTGTGTCAAGCCACGAAATCCCGGAAGCGCCAGCGGATGCGGATGTTGTCTGGATCCATCAGAAGACGAGGGTTCCGCTAGGGGATCTGAAGCCGATCAGCCCGGATCGTCTGAATGCCGCATATGGTCTCTATGACATAGCTACTGAGGAGAACAAGTGGCGGATCTCGCAGGCACTGCAGTGGCTGCGGAGGGGGCTCATTGAGCTGGATACCGTGGGCCAGTTCATCGCGTACTGGGTAGGCCTTGAGTCCGCGGCATCCGCGCTGGCGGACATCCTGTCACTCAAGCAGGAGGAGCTGTGGCCGACCTGCTCAAAGTGCAAGCATGAGATCAGGGCGTGCCCGGAGTGCGAGGAGAGCCTCGGGCGCCCCAATCAAATGGCCAGCGTCGCATTGGTCTTCGAGCAGTTTGTCGAAGGCGGGAAGAGGACCTACAGCAGGCTCAGAACACTGCGCGCCAAGCTGTTCCACGGAGGGAAGAAGCTGCGACGGGAGTTCCTTGAGGAGCTTCAAGAAGCCTTGCCAATCGCGCAAGAGGCCTTATCAGTCGCGATTGGTCTGATGCTTGGGATGGACCAGACCGAGCTGAGGGAGATTGCTAGAAGCAAGCCACGAAGAGCCATGCGCCCATTGCGAGTTAAGGTGCTGGGGCATCTTGTCGGGTTCGACTCCCCTCCGCTCGAGCAGCCCGATCAGCAGCCCCACGTAGAGCAGGATCCAGAGGAAGAGTACACGATCACATCAGATGGCGAGTTGAACGTCGCCTTCAAGCAGACGCTGACAATGAGGAACGGGTCATTCCGGGCTACAGGCTACGAAATGTGGGGGGACGAGCACGCGATGTCGGAGAGCTGAAGCTCAAGCCGTTCGTGGCATCCCGCCCTCTTGGTGGAACCGGTGAAACGAGGAAGGCGGGGCATCGAGCCCCGCCTCCTCATCTAGTACGCTCCTGCCTCATGTACGCTTTGTACTCTCCTTGCGTCGAGTACGTGAGAGAAGCCGAGTGGCTTCTCTTCGCGCCGGCACTAGGAGCGAGCCTACGCTAGTAGGCTCGCGAGAAGTAGGCGCGACCGAATGCGGCTTCGCCGCATACGGCGCATTTCTCTCCGGCCGGGTTCCACTCGTCGTTCTTGTCGAGCGGATAACACCGACTAGAAGCCTTGGTCTCTTCTTTGATGCGGTCTTCGCACTCGGGCGTGCCGCAGTGCCAGATGAGGGCCCAGCCTTCACTAACGATCGCTTTGAGTTCGTCGTAGGTCGCGGCTTCGTGAAGCCGGGCGTCCCGGAACTCGGTCGCCTGCTTCAGCATGCTCGCCTGGATCTCCTCGAGAAGCTCGCTGATCGTCGTCGCCAGCAGCTGGACGGGAACGACCTGCTTGCCTTCCTTCCCGGGGATGTCGCGCCGCGCGACCATGACCGAGTGGTTCTCGCAATCGCGAGGACCGGCTTCGATCCGGATCGGCACGCCGCGCATCTCCCAGTCGTTGAACTTGAAGCCCGGACTCAGGCCTTCGCGCTCGTCGACGTGGAAGCGAATTCCGGCAGCGGTCAGCTGGTCGGTGACGCTGCTGCAGAAGCTGTGGATCAGCGTCTGTTCCTCGGGCGTCTTGAAGATCGGCGTGATGACTACCTGAATGGGCGCTACGCGAGGAGGTAGCCTCAGGCCCTTGTCATCACCGTGGGCCATGATGACGCCGCCGACCATCCGCGTGGAGACGCCCCACGAGGTGGTCCAGGCGTACTGCTGCTCGTTGTCTTCGTCGAGGTACTGGATGTCGAACACCTTGGCGAAGTTCTGGCCCAAGAAGTGAGAGGTCCCCGACTGCAGCGCCCACGCGTTCCCCATCATCCCTTCGATGGTGTACGACTCGGCGGCGCCGGCGAACTTCTCCTGATCGGACTTGCGGCCCTTGACCACTGGGATCGCGCACTCGTTGATCGCCATGTCGGCGTAGACGTCGAGCATGCGAAGCGTGTGCTCGCGGGCTTCGTCCTCAGTTTGGTGGGCGGTGTGGCCCTCCTGCCAGAGGAACTCGCTCGTCCGCAAGAACAGGCGAGGACGCTTCTCCCAACGTACGACATTGGCCCACTGATTGATCAGCAGGGGCAGGTCGCGATAGGACTGGATCCAGTCGGAAAACGCATGGCCGATCACGGTCTCGGAGGTGGGGCGCACGACCAGCGGCTCTTCCAGCTCCTTTCCGCCACCGTGAGTTACCACGGCCAGTTCCGGTGCGAATCCCTCCACGTGTTCGGCTTCTTTCTCGATGAAGCCCATGGGGATAAACAGCGGGAAGTAGGCGTTCCTATGCCCGGTCGCTTTG
>JANQEA010000073.1 GCA_028278555.1 Candidatus Bipolaricaulota bacterium
CTAGAAGGCCGGCCGGAAAGGGCTCTTCTCAGCGGCCGAGCTTAGGCAGCGAGCGCTGAGGAGGGCCCGGTCCACCCCGACCGGTCTCGATGGGTTTCGTAGTCCAAGAGCCGCAAGGACGTGCTGAGACGGCGTCGAGAGCGATGCGTCGTCGCTTGACGTCCGATGGCCAGGTCCAGGTTCGCAACCGTTGCTGCCATGGCGACCTGAAACGCGGTCTTCTTGATTCCCAGGTAGCGTGACTGCCGGATTCCCAACTGAACGAGTCGGCCAATCCGATGCTCGGCTACGCATCGTCTTCGGTAGATCCGTTTGAATCGTTTCGTTCTCTGCTTCCGGCGAAGTGCTCGCAACAGGTCGTAGTCTGCTACGACGGTAACGGTCTTTGCTCGTTTCTCACTGCGGGTGCACGAGGATCGCAACGGACAGTGTTTGCAGTCCTTCTGCGAGAAACGAAACTGCACTCTTTGTCTCTCAGCATTGTGGTGACTCGAGCACGAGTACTTACCCGCTGGACAACGAGCCACACCCCTCTCCATGTCGATCTTGAAGTCTTCGACGGTGAAACTGCCTCGTTTCGCCTTGCTTCCCGGAGGCACTTTTGCAACGAGCTCGATTCCGAGTTCCGCGAACGAATCTCGTGTCTTCAGTCCTCCGTATGCCGTGTCGCCGATGACTCGAGACACGGGAAGTTCCGCTCGCTGCGAGCCCTCAGAAACAAGCTCCGTAGCGCATTCATTGTCCCCCACGTTCGCACTTCGAACGTCGGTGCTGAGGATCACCCGAGAAGTGGTATCCACCACGACCGATGACTTGTATCCCTGGATCGTTTGGCTGTCGGACTTCCGTCCGTGGCGCATTTCCGGGTCTGTCGTGGAGATGATCCGGTCCCGACTCGTGCCTCGTCGAATGTCGGGCCCATTGCCATCGGGATCGTCGTCGATGTCCTGAAGTAGCAAATCTGCCAGTAAATCGCAGGCTTCTCGCAATTCTCGAGATCGCTCTGCACCCTTTGCAAATCCTCTTAATGACGACTTCGCGATCTCTAGCGCGGACCTCGCGTCGCTCACCAGTTCCGACACAACCGATCTCTTCTCCTCAGGATCATTCCAATCGATATCGAACTCCCCCTTGAAGCTCTTCGAAAAATGCCTCTCCAAGCCGCTCTCCGAAATGACGGCTTCACGATCATGACCCTTGAGCTTCACCGCCGCCTCGATCACGCGACGAATCTGATCAGAGATGAGATTGAACGTGTCCTTCACCGCACCTCGGCCAAACACCGGGGTCGTATCGATCGCTAGCTCAAGTTTCTTCTTCTTCAGGATCCCGCGCTTGCGGCAGGCATCGATGCTCTGCTGGAAGATCTGCTCGTAAGCCTCATGAAGAATCAGCTTCGCGCGAAAGCACTGGAGCGTCGACTTCGCGCACAGCTTCTCTTCGACTCCCAGACCCAAAGCCACTTTCCAGCGAAGATCGTAAGCCGTCTTCTCGATCGCGGCCTCGTCCGAGACGCCCTCACGAGCCTGGAGCAGGAGGGCTAAGCAAAGCTGAGACGGAGGGACTCCCGGACGACCCCACCCCTCCTTGTAGAGACCCGCAAATTCCTCGTCTCGGAACAACTCATGGCGATGCTCGCTGAGAAATCCGTAGAACGAATCGCGACCGACGTAATCCGCAAACAGGTTGTCGGATCGGAAGAGCTCCCCCTGAGGCGACTGGCGTCCGAGCATGTGTTCCCCTTCACAGCTCTCGAATAACACCAATACGCGCCGGATTCGACAGTGATTGTGACTTTCCGGCCGGCCTTCTAGGG
>JANQEA010000078.1 GCA_028278555.1 Candidatus Bipolaricaulota bacterium
AGAAGACCTCGACGCCGTCTGCCCCGATCGTGGTGTCGTAACCCGAATCGTTGAGGTCGAGACTAATGACTCCAGGATTGAGCGTTCCACTCAAGCCAATGGTGCTGACCGTCGTGGCTGCGCTTTCGACCGTCTCCGTCGTGCCGCCGCTGTCCTGGTAGGTCACTACGACCCGGACCTGTTGTCCCACCAATGTTTCGCTAAGGAGGAGTTCAGAGGCGGTCTCGCCGGCAATACCGGCGAAGATCGTGCCATCCGAAGAGGATTCCCAGTGGTAGGACACGATCTCCGGATCGAACCCGTCCGCGTCTGAAAGTGCGGAAATGTCGGCCGCCAGGGTCTCGTCGACGGCGGCCGTGCCGGCGATCATGACCTCGCCTTCCGGTTCGTCGTTCACCGGGTTGAAGATCATCGCGACCGTATCCGTTACGGAGGCCGTATCGCCGTTCGAGGGCTCTGTCGCCGTCGCCGTGACCGACAGCTCAAACGAGCCGTTCCAGTCCGCCGCCGGGACAATGTTAGCGCTGTTGGCTTCGCTCTCCGTCAGCGTCCAGGTGCCGTCGCCGTTGTCGGTACCTTGGGTCAGCCTGAAGCTGGCCGGCATGCCGCTTACTGTTACCGTCCCGGTTTCCGACCCATCGAGGAAGGCAAGACCGCTGATCGGCAGCGCGAGGTCGGCGTCCTCGTCGGCTGTGGTTGCTTCGGTGCTGTCTTCCAATGCCAGAGATGGTGTGTCCGCCACGGCATTGACCGTAAAGGTGATCGTGCCGGTGTCGCTCTCGAAACCATCTCTAAGCGTGTAAGTAACTGACTCGGTGCCGCTGAAATTCTCGGTCGGCATGAAGGTGAAGTTGCCCTCCGTGTCGATGGAAAAGCTACCGCCACCCGGAAATCCGACGCTGTACGCATCGACGAACAGGGGATCGCCATCCGGATCGCTGTCGGCGCCGGCGCCGTTGTCGTCCAGGACGTTGCCCGTGATCTCGGTATCCTCGTCGCCTGTGACGGCGTCATCCGCCGCGACCGGCGCGCGATTGGCCGGGGTGACGGTGATGTCGAGGTTCCGGGTGGCGGAGACCGTGTCTAACGTCACGCCGCTGTCCGAGAGCGTGGCCATATCGGTCACCACGGCTTCGACCGTCAGCGTGAAGCTGCCATCATAATCGACCGGCGGGGTCATGGTCAGCGGGCCCGACGCCAACGCGGCGACATCAATCAGATCGTCGATCACCCACGCGTCGAAGGTCGGACTGGTCGGGTCTTCATCGAGCGCACCGAGCGAGAATTCAGCGCCCTCGGGGAAGTCCGACAGCACGACGCGGCTGATCGTCTCCGAGCCGTCGGTATCACTCAGCGCCACATCGATTTTGATGTCGACCTCGGAGGTGAGCTCCACCTCCAGCGCCGGCACATCCGCGACCGGCGCCACGTCGATGGTGACCGTCTCGGGCTCCGAGGTGTCTGTGCCGTCGCTCGCCACGAACTGGAACGAGGTAATGCCGGAGAAATCCTCGGCCAGCGCAAAGGAGAAGTTGCCGGTGTCGGTATCGAGGTTGATGACCCCGCCGACTTCGGAGCCCCCCACGAGTGCGAAATCGACGGGATCGCCATCCGCGTCCGTTGCTTGGAGCTTGCCAAGCATGACAGCGCCTTCGTTTGTCGCGAGCGACTGTGCGAGCGCGACTGGCGGCGTGTCGCTGACATTGTTGACGGTGATGAGGAAGGCCTCTGCATAGGTGCCGCCGCCCTGATCGGTGGCGAGCACCGTGACCGTGTGGCTGGCCGCCGTTTCCGCGTCCAAATGACCGGCGACGCGCAGTTCGTTGCCGAAGATCTCAAACAGACCGCCCGCGTCATCGGTCAGCGACAGGGTGCTGTCGCCCTCGGGATCGACCACACTGAAGATGCCGACCACCGTCTCGATGGCGCTGTTCTCATTGACCGTGCCATTGCTGAGCGCGATATCGCTCGGCGCCTCGGCGAGATTGTTGACGGTGATGAGGAACGTTTCGGTGAAGCTGAGTCCACCAGCGTCCGTCGCGATCACGTCGAGACTGATCGAAGGCTCGGTCTCGAAATCCAACGTTTCGCCT
>JANQEA010000080.1 GCA_028278555.1 Candidatus Bipolaricaulota bacterium
CCCGATCCCGATCCCGACCCCGACCCCGATCCCGATCCGCCGCCGCCCGATACGGCCAACGGGGACCTCCCGAGCTGCGGAACGACGCTCTTCGAGGAGCGCTTCGACGACAACGACTTCGCCTCGCGCGGCTGGTACGACGTGCGTCCCGACGCCGTCATCAGCACCTCCGAGCACGTCCCGGGCAGCGCATCGTCCTTCGAATGCTCCTTCGGCAACGGGGCGACGGGCTGCTCGGGCGGTCGGCCCGCGCGGCACAAATTCGCCGACACGGAGTCGATCTACCTGCGCGCCTACCTGAAATTCAGCGACAACTGGGTGGGCTCCGGCAAGCCCTTTCACCCGCATATCTTCCACTTCCTGAGCAATCTGGACGGCGACTACTCTGGCCTCGCCAACACCTTCCTCACGACCTATGCCGAGGTCACCCAGGGTCATGCCGTCCTGAGTCTCCAGGACAGCAAGAACGTCGACCCCGCCTGCATTCGACGCGGCAACGGTCAGGTCGTCGGCTGCAACGGCGACTTCGACGCGTATGCCTTCAGCGAGGCGCGATCCGTGGCGACCTGCAACGGGATCGCGGGCGAACTCGATCGCCAGACCTGCTACGACGCCGGCGACTACTGGTACAGCCAGCGCAGCTGGTGGAGCGACGTGCAGGCGTTCGGCGACGGTCCCGCGCCCTACGACAAGGACAGCTGGCACCTCGTCGAGGTCTACATGGAGATGAACACCGTCGAGAACGGCGTCGGAGTGCCGAACGGCAAGATCCGCTGGGTACACGACGGCGAGACGCTGATCAGCTCCGATCAGATCCTCTTCCGCACGGGCGAGAACCCGGATCTCGCCTTCAACCAGTTTTCCCTGTCGCCCTACATCGGGGACGGCTCGCCGGTCGCCCAGAGGCTCTGGATCGACGATCTCGTCGTGGCGACCGCGCGACCCGGCGGGTGCAGCAACGAGCCCCCGCCCCCTCCGCCGACGAGTCCGCCGGACGATCCGGCACCACCGCCGAACGAGTCCCTCGGTCAGCCGGGCCGGCCGGAGCTCGTGGACTGACGAGGGGACCGGCGGGGAGCGCCTCTCCTGGGAAGCACTCCCCGCCGCTCCCGGGACTCAGCCGCGTTCGCCCTCCACGCCCTTCGGCTGGCGGTAGATCCGGTTCGGAGAGCCGGGAAGCGTCTCGAAGGCATAGCCGATTCCGGCGAGGAACTGCTCCACCTCCGCCGAATCCCCTTCGATGATGAGCGTCGGAAGATCGCGCCGGAGGGTCTCCTCCATCCCGCCGAGCACCGCGCGCTCGTGCCCCTCGGCGTCGATCTTCACCAGGCTAATCGTGCCCGGCAGCTGCAGAGTGTCGACCCTGAGGCAGAGCACTCCGACGTCGGTACCCCCCTCGGTCAGGTGCGCCATGTAGAAATTGTCCAGCCCGGTCTCGAAGCAGGGGATGGACATCCCGGCCAGGGCGGGTCGATCCGAAGCGGCGGCATTCACGAGGCTGACGTTTCGCGTCGGGAGGACGGCCACATTCGCGGCGAGGAGCTCCATCGTGTCGGGAACAGGCTCGAAGGCGATCACGCGACCGTTCGGCCCTGCGAGCTCCGACATGCGGGCCGTGTAGTGCCCGACGTTCGCGCCGATGTCGAGCACCCAGTCTCCCTCTGAAATCATGCCGTCGAGCAGCGCGTACTCGGCCTCTCTGCTCGCGAAGGTGCCGCGGCGAATCTGTCGGGCGAAGCGCATGCGCTTGAGCGACTGCTGCCAGCGGAAGGGAAGACGCGCGGCGATACGCTTGAGCATCGAGATCATGGATCGATCCTCGAGGGAAGCGGCGACGTGGCGGCCGTGAATGGTGGTATCCGACAGGCACGCGATCAACCCCACGACCGCGCGCTGCAGCCGGCCGAGCTCTCCAGGTATTGGCGCTGCCAGGTGACGAAGACGAGGAGGGCCCAGATCTGGTTGTCGTAGTTCGCGCGCAACGCGAAGTGATCGTCGAGGATCGCGCGCAGCGCGGAGGGATCGAAGACACCGCTCCGCGCGAGAGCGCGCGCCGAGAGCGTGTCCTCCACGTATGGCCGCGACTCCTCTCGGAACCAGACGGAGAGCGGCGGCGAGAAGCCCGATCGATCGCGCGTCCATCCTCGAGCGAGTGGATTCCCACGCTTCCACACATCGCTCACCCCAGCTCCAAGATCGTTCCGTGGATGCCCGCGAACGCCGCTCCGCGCCGTCCGCAGCCTAGCCCGAACTATTCATGAGCGCCCTACTGCGAACGCCGCTAGCGACGGATCTTCGCGACCTTCTCCCTCCGCCGACCTCGACGTACTGTCGAGTACGCCTTCGGCCGCCTCCGGTCCGAGGGCC
>JANQEA010000081.1 GCA_028278555.1 Candidatus Bipolaricaulota bacterium
CTCCCCGAACTTCCGATACATGCGAACGACGTGATGGGCGCGGTCGGCAAGCTGCCACCACTGAACTACCGCGATTGCCGCGATCACCAATGCACAGAACCGGGCGAGCGCCCGCATCGCCCCCGCCGTCCGACGGACCGGGCGCCCAGCTGCGGCCAACAGTGCGGCGGAGGTCGCTGAGGCACCCCAAGTCAATGCCAGAAGGCTACCGAACCCCAATGAACCGCGCTGTTGGCCGCAGCTGGGCGCCTCGGTACGCGGAGCGGAGCTCGAATCGCTATCGATCGAGACGGAGGGCGAACTCGACCTGCGCGGGTTCCGCGGTCTCGATCCGAGCGTGAAGCCGGGCTACGACGCGATCCGCTACACGGTGCGCATCGCCGGGAACGGCAGCAAGGAGGACTTCGAGGCGATCCACGAGTCCGTCCTGCGGACGTCGCCGAATTGCTTCAACCTGGCGCAGCCGGTCCGGCTCGACGATTCCTGTGGAGTATTCCCTCAAACGGGACGGCTATGCACTTCGAATTAGCATCGACCCGAAGAGCTACTTGCCGAACGCTACGGTCCAGTTGGCAGACTCGCCCGGAGTTCAGCTTGTACCTCGCCCAGCGAGAGGCGCGAGTTCCAGCCGCCCGAGACCCTTTGGCTCGTACGATGAGATTGCTGCATCCGGGAAGGGCTTCGAGTTTAGCTGGGTGGTCTGCGGAGATGATGCGAGTCCCGAGGAGCTGGTCGTTGCCTCTTACGTGGTTGGCGAAGATCTCGGTGCCAACGAAGAATCCCTTCACTTCACGCTGAGACGCGACGGGGTCTATTGGCTTCGCGACAGTTTGTAGACGGAGCTTCCAGAACAGCGCTGACGACGCTTGCACCCCAGGAAGCCCAACGTTCGCGGCCACGATCCCCTGGCCAATCCGGCACGCTCCCACCAGCCCGCCCCGGCTCCGGCCAGCACCCGCAACCAGAGACGCCCGCGCCCACGGTGCCGCCGGGTTGCCGGTGTTCAACTTTGGCGACCCTGGCTCCGAGACGGGATAGGTGCCCATTCCGTCCCAGTTCCGGGGCGTGATCAAGAGTCTTGTAGGCAGCGATGGCTCGGCAGTAATCTCCTTGGGTCCTCCGGATCCAGGGCCCGTACCCATGGGATCGGGAGGCGGGGGATAGGCGATGCAGGTCCGAATTGGCTCCGCCCTTCTCGCGGTGTTGCTGTTGCCGGGCAGCGTTGATGCCAGAGCTCCTTTGGAAGATGTCTGGAGCATGCAGATGGATCGAGGGAATGACTTCTTCGCCGAGGGATTGGCGAGGGAAGCGGTCGAACACTGGAACAGTGCACTCCGAACGGCCGAGGCGCTCGACGGGCCGATGAGCCTGCGAGTAGCAGAGACTCTCAGACCCCTTGCGCTGGCGTCAGCATCGTTAGGTGAGCACCGAAAGGCGATAGACTTCTGGATACGGCGGATCGACATCTTGGCCGTTGGTACAGGCGGCGCGGAACTGGACGATACCGAGGACTATCGAGGGCTTGCGCGCTCACAGGAGGCCCTTCGAGATTATGAAGGCGCGTTGGTGTCGCGCCGACATGTTTACGAAGTCCGTCGATCCGTCTCCGGTCAACGCTCCTCATCGGCGGCCCTGGCGCTGCAAGAGTTGGGAGAAGCGTACGTACTCATCGGAGACGAGGATCGGGCGACAGCTCTCTTCGAACAGATTCTCTCGGAAACAGCAGCTGCGTCGGAGCGTCGAGGGGCTGCAACTCGGGCTGCGACTCTGAGAAGCTACGCTGCGTTGCTCGGCCGAAAGGGCGAGCCCAAGCGCGCGGCTGCGTACGTAGATTGCGCGGAGCAGATCGATGAATCCATTCGGATGCTGGTCGAAAAGGAAATGGAGAGTGCTGATTGTGAGATTTCGGACACAGGCGGATCTGTCTGCACGCCGAGCCGCGTTCTTCCTTTGTCGATTCCCGTTTGCCCGTGGGCGGAGCTCCACAGAAGAGCGGACGACTTGGTCCTTCGCGGGCAACTGAGCGACGCAGAAGGCCTCTACTGGAAGGCGCTCGGTGCCGAGGATGCGAGTCCGCTGGAACGAACGACGACGTGGCGGGCCTTGGCCGATGTGTACCGTCGACTGCAGAATGAAGAGGCCAGCGACAATGCTCTGAGTGAAGCGTTGACCCAGTTCGGCGAGGGGGACGCAGGCACCGCTGCGTACGCCGGTGCCGCGAAAGCACTGTCAGTTGCTCTCGAAGAAGCCGGTCGTGGAGACGAAGCAACAAGGTTGTTGGAGGACGCAGCTCATGTGCGATTGAAGGACGCGGCTGATCTTCTGCAGTCCGCCGGGCTCGTGCACCTGAGGACTGGGAACCTGACGGCGGCGGAGAGGGCTTTCCGAGAGGCGTTCGTGATTCTGTCGCCCGATCTCCAGTCCGATTCAGACTACCGGCGCCGCCTCGCGCACTCGGCTCTACTGAAGCTCGCTCAAGCCCAGGTAGAGCTTGGGCAGGAGACGGAAGCGATTCGCCTGATCGGGGCCGCGCTGGATGGTTCAGAGGACGCGGCACCCGACGTCGGCTTGATCGAGGTATTGACGCTCTATCAGGGGCTCCTCGAAAGCAGCGGCCGCTCCGCAGAGGCACAAGAAGCAATGCGCAGGAGAGCGCGCATTCTGGAAAGCGTGAAGCGGCAGACGAACGCCGCCTTGAGCGGCCGTTGAGCGGCCGACCCCTCCCGGAT
>JANQEA010000013.1 GCA_028278555.1 Candidatus Bipolaricaulota bacterium
CAGATGATCCGCGGAGAGCCGTGCCAGGGCGGATTCGTCGAGCTCGGGAGCGTCGGGGAATCCGATCGTGAACGCCTCGAGGGCGGCGGGCGCCTGCCGGGCCGCGCTCTCGGCGATGATCGCGGAGTCGATTCCGCCGCTGAGGTACACACCGACCGATACGTCCGCCCGCAGTCGCAGGCGCACCGCCTCGTCCACCTGGTGACGCAGCAGGCGTTCGTAGTACGTCGCATCCCCGTGCCCTGGCTGGGGCCCGTCGCCTTCCACCGGGAGGTCCCAGTAGCGCACCATTCGGCTCGCGCCGGTGTCGACGTCCACCCGGAGCATCGACCCGGGCGGCAGGGCCCGGACTCCCTGGAAGATCGTGTCCTCCATCACCCGGCTCATGTAGTTCCGGACCGCGACGACGTCGATGCGGGGCTCGAGGAGACCGGTGGCGAACAGCGCCTTGGCCTCGGAGCCGAACAGGTACCGCCCGCCGCGCTCGTGGTAGAAGAGGGGCTTGATCCCGAAGCGATCGCGGACTGCGACGAGCCGACGTTCGGCGCGGTCGTAGAGCACGAAGGCGAACTCGCCGCGCAGGCGATGCACGAAGTCGAGCCCGTGCTCGCGGTAGAGATGGAGGATGACCTCGGAGTCGCTCTCGGTGGCGAACCGGTGCCCCGACCCCTCGAGTCTCGATCGGATGCTCTCGTGATCGTAGATCTCGCCGTTGCACACGAGCACCGTGTCGCCGTTCGACCCGAACAACGGCTGATCGCCCGACCCGAGGCCGACGACGGCGAGGCGCGCGTGGCCGAGCCCGACGAGCCGCTGCGGATCGACGTAGGTTCCCGAGCCGTCGGGGCCGCGGTGGTGGAGGACGTCCAGGCTCCGCTCGAGCGCTTCGTCCTGGAAGCGGTGCCCGACGATCGCCACGATTCCGCACATCGGACGCCCCCGTCGCTCCCAGCCGCGCGCGAGGTCGACGTTCGCGGCGGTTCCGGTCGAGGGGAGGCGTCGGGTGGCTGCCCTCCCCTCTCTTCTTCCGGGGGATCATGCCCTCACGCGACTGGAAGGACAAGGCTCCTCGACCCGGATTCCGCAGACGGCTTGTTTCGCCCATCCGCTCCGCCATGATTGTGCTGCACCCGCCGGCGCCCGGATCCGAACGGGCGGACGGGGGATCGGGAGGGCTCGAGTCCAATGTCAAGCACCAGGAAGAGGCACAGTGCGAACGTGGGATCGGAGATTCCGACCGGTCAGGACCTCCTGCACGATCCGCACTGGAACAAGGGAACGGCGTTCACCGCCGCGGAGCGGGACGCGCTCGGGCTTCGCGGGCTCCTGCCCAGGCGGGTCGACAGCCAGGACGATCAGGTCGCGCGCGTGATGGAGAACTACAACCTGAAGCCGACGGCGCTCGAGAAGTTCGTCTTCATGACCGGGCTGCACGATCGCAACGAGACCCTCTTCTTCCGCGTCGTGATGGACCATCTCGAAGAGATGATGCCGATCATCTACACGCCGACGGTGGGCAAGGCTTGTCAGCGGTACGGGCACATCTTCCGCCGCGCGCGCGGGCTCTACATCTCGGATCGCGACCGCGGCATGGTCGACGCGGTGCTCGAGAACTGGCCCGTCGAGGACGTTCGCGTCATCGTCGTGACGGATGGCGAGCGCATCCTCGGACTCGGTGACCTGGGAGCGAACGGCATGGGCATTCCGATCGGCAAGCTCGCGCTGTACACGGCGTGCGCCGGCGTGCATCCCTCACACTGCCTGCCGATCACGATCGATGTCGGCACCGAGAACCAGGAGCTGCTCGACGATCCGCTGTACCTCGGCTTGCGCAAGGAGAGGTTGCGCGGTGACGAGTACGACGACTTCATCGAGGAGTTCGTGCAGGCCGTGCAGAAGGTCTTCCCGCGGGCTGTCATCCAGTTCGAGGACTTCGCCAACTCGAACGCCTTTCGTCTGCTGAGCAAGTACCGCTCGCAGGTGTGCACGTTCAACGACGACATCCAGGGGACGGGCGCGGTGACGCTGGCGGGGCTGTACTCCGCGATGCGGATCGTCCGGCGCGACCTCGCGGACCAGCGCCTGGTCTTCCTCGGCGCCGGTGAGGCAGGGGCGGGAATCGCCGACCTGATCGTGGCGGCGTTGGTGGACGAAGGCCTGAGCCGGGACGAGGCGAGCAGGCGCTGCTGGTTCGTCGATTCGAAGGGCCTGGTCGAGTCCAGCCGCGCGGATCTCGCCGAGCACAAGAAGCCGTATGCGCACGATCACGCGCCGATCGAGCACTTCCACGAGGTCGTCCAGGCGCTGCGTCCGACCGGCATCATCGGGGTCTCGGGGCAGCCGGGACGGTTCACCCGGGAGATCTGCCAGACGCTGGCCGAGGTCAACGAGCGGCCGATCATCTTCGCGCTGTCGAATCCGACCTCGAAGTCCGAGTGCACGGCCGAAGATGCCTACCGGTGGACGGGCGGCCGCGCCATCTTCGCCAGCGGGAGCCCCTTCGACCCCGTCCCCTTCGAGGGCCGGACGCTCGTGCCGGGGCAGGGCAACAACGCCTATATCTTTCCCGGTGTGGGTCTGGGTGTCGTGGTGTCGGGGGCGAGGGAGGTGACCGACGAGATGTTCTTCGTCGCTGCGAAG
>JANQEA010000079.1 GCA_028278555.1 Candidatus Bipolaricaulota bacterium
TGATGGGATGTTGTGGGATGAGTGGGACGTGGCGAACGGCGACGTACTTCAGCGCGACATCGGACGTGATCTTCGGCTGGGGGATGACGACGATGTCGGTGGACGTGGGGTTGAGCGAGACGGTGAGTGGACGGCTGGCGATGGTGTGGCGATCGGGGGAGTTCGGCGACCCGACGCTGGAGCTGTCGTTCGGTGGGTCCGTCCGTTGGTGAGATAGCGACTCTGCCTGGGAGGAGCCAATCGGCGTGCGGCCCGTGCTTGAGACAAGCGCGGGCCGCTTCCCATTTCGGCGCGGCGCCGTACACGAAACGATGAGCTACTCCGGGAGGGCCGACGCGGCTGCGCGATCGAGGAGGACCGTCAGCGTACCGTTCGCAGGGCGAACGAGCGCGGCCGGAATCGACTTGTCGGCGTCGAGCTGCCGAACGGCCTCGGCCTTCTCCGCTCCCGTGACGAGGAAGAGGACATGCCGCGCGGCGTTGATCGGGAGGAGGGTCAGCGTCACGCGCCATGCCGGATCGACCGGCGCGTGAGCCGGGACAGCCCAGCGGTTCTGCTCGGCGAGACTCTGATGCCCAGGGAAGAGGGACGCGGTGTGTCCGTCCGACCCGATCCCGAGGATCACCAAGTCGAAGCGTCCGTCTTCGGCGAGGATGCGCCGCAGCTCGGCTTCGTAGGCGTCGGCCGCGTCGCGCGGCGGCTTCTCTCCTTCGATCCGGTGGATCCGATCGGCCGGAATCGGAACGTGGTCGAGAAGGGTCGTGCGTGCCATCGCGTAGTTGCTTCGAGCGTCCGTCGGAGGGACGCAGCGTTCATCCGACCAGAAGACGTGAACGGACGACCAGTCGAGCTCGTGGGCGCGTGTCGCGAGGCGTTCGTAGAGCAGGCGCGGCGTCTCCCCTCCGGAGAGGGCGACGAGAAACCGATCTCGTGCGGCGACCGCTTCGGAGCCGATCCGGATGACCCGGCCGGCGGCGTGCTCGTAGAGATCGTCGGGCGTCTCGAACCGGACGAGCTTCATCGGCGGCAGTCGGCTCGATCAGTCATTCAGCCACACTCGCCCCGGCGCGTCGAACAGCCGGCCGGCGTCCTCGGGACCCCACGATCCGACCGAGTAGGGCGACGGGGAGAGGGACGCGCGAAGAAGCGGATCGATCAACCCCCAGGCCAGCTCGATCTCGTCGGATCGGATGAAGAGCGACGGATCTCCGGTGAGCGCGTCGAGCAAGAGTCGCTCGTAGGCATCCGGGAGCCCGGTCGCTCCGAAATCGTCTTCGTAGTGATAGACCATGTCGACGGGATGTGTCTCCATTCCGCTTCCCGGAACCTTCGCCTCGAATCGTAGATGAACCCCTTCGTCAGGCTGGATCTGTAGCGACAGGCGATTCGGAGCTGGGCCCCGTTCCTCGGAGAAGAGCCGGTGAGGCACGTCTTTGAATTGGAGGCGGATCTCGGTCTTCTTCTCGGCCAAACGCTTCCCCGAGCGGAGATAGAACGGGACATCGCGCCATCGCCAGTTGTCGATCAGCAGGCGAACCGCGGCGTAGGTCGGGGTCGAAGACCCGGCGGCGACGTTCGGTTGGTCGCGATAGCCGGCGTACTGCCCGAGGACGAAGTCCTTCCCGTCGATCGAGCGGACGGCATCGAGAACCTTCGCCTTTTCATCCCGGAGCGCCTTGGCCGAGGCCGAACCGGGCGGCTCCATTGCGACCAGCGTCAGCAGCTGGAGGAGGTGATTCTGGACGATGTCGCGAAGGACGCCGGCACGATCATAGTAGGCGGCCCGATGCTCGACACCGATCGACTCGGCGACGGTGATCTGGACATGGTCGACGTAATCCCGGTTCCATAGCGGTTCGAAGATCGCGTTGGCAAAGCGGAGCGCGAGGATGTTCTGGACCGTCTCCTTCCCGAGGTAGTGGTCGATCCGGAAGATCTGAGTTTCGTCGAAGACGGCATGCGCGGCCTGGTTGAGTTCCCGTGCGCTGCTCAGATCGGAACCGAAGGGCTTCTCGAAGACGATACGGCGGAAGCCGCGATCCGACTTGGCCAATCCCGCATGGCCGAGGGATCGGAGGATGGCCGAGGCTGCTGCTGGTGGGACAGCCAGATAGAAGAGGACGTTCCCCTGACCGTCCACCGAACGCTCCGAACGGAGCCTCTCCGTCAGTCCGGCGAAGCCGGCAGTATCGAGATTTGGCATGCGGATGTAGGAGAAGCGCGTTTCGAATTGCGACCAGAGGTTGCAGAGCCTCGGGTCCGGCTTCAGCCGAGCGTAGGCCTGTACGCCTTCGAACAGGCGCGCGCGGAATGCGTCGTTCGTGATGTCGCTTCGACCGATGCCAAGGATGCTCGTTTCGGGAGAAAGCCGGCCGGCGCAGGCGAGGCTGTGCAGTGCGGGGGCGAGCTTCCGCTGCGTCAAGTCGCCCGACGCCCCGAAGATCACGACGGTGGAGGGAGGAGTTCGATCGGTCGCCGTCTCCAGTTCGCTGCCTGGCGGAAGCCCGCTCATCGGCGGATGACCTCCGACAGGTCGGAGCCGCGGACGAAATGCTGGGTGCCCGTCTCCGACGCGACGACGAGATCGGTGGCAAGACTGACGAACAGCCCGTGAGCGACGACTCCGGGGCGGGCATCGAGGCGGGTCGCCAGCTCGGCCGGAGACTCGATCGGGCCGAAGTCGCAGTCGAGGACGTAGTTCCTTTGGTCCGTGAGGAACGGATCGTCGCCGCCACGGCGGAGGACATGGGCGCCGAGGGATTCGAGGGCTTCCGCTTCGACGCGCCATCCGAACGGGACGACCTCGACTGGCAGCGCAAATCGTGTTCCAAGCCGGGCCGACATCTTCGAGGCATCGACGATGATGATCTCTCTCTCGCTGGCGTCTGCGACGATCTTCTCGCGAAGGAGGGCGCCGCCTCCGCCCTTGATCAGGTCCATCGCCGGGTCAACCTCGTCGGCGCCGTCGATCGTCAGATCGATCGCCGGGTGAGCGTCGAGCGTCGTCAGGGGTAGACCGAGGCCCTCCGCATGCTGTGCGACCTCCTTCGAGCACGGGATGCAGACGATTCCCGGAAGGCTCCCGTCGCGACGCCGTTCGGCGATCCGCTCGACGGCGAAGGCGCTCGTCGAGCCATGGCCGAGTCCGAGGACCATCCCGTCCGTGACGAATCCGACTGCGCGCCACGCGGCTTGCCGCTTCAGCTCATCACTGGTCACCGATTGCCTCCTTCTTGGGCGAGGTGTTGCGCGACCCGTCGGATCGAGTCCGTCGGATCCGGTGGAAGGATATAGGTCGCGACCCGGCGTCCGGCCTCGAGGAGTGCCCGGCGGTCGCCGCCGGCCTGCGCGGCGATCAGGGTCCCGAAGGTGAGCGCCGATGCCGAGTCATCTGCACTGTCAGGAATGGAGAGATCGGCTTCGGGTGGCACGACGAGCTGGACGAAGTGTCCGTTTCCGCGGTCTCCCTTATGAAGCTGGCCGGTCGAGTGGAGGAATCGAGGGCCGTACCCGGATGTCGTTGCGATGCCGAAGCGAGTGCGAAGGATTGTCCGCAGCTCGGACAAAGCACGGTTCAGCTGTCCGTCCGGGGGGGCGTAGGCTTGGATCGCGACGTAGTCGCCGGGCCGGGTGTTGCGGAGGAACGTCGTGAGGCTGTCGGCGGTGAGCGGGGGCGGCTCGTTTGCTGGGAGCCTGCCGGTCTGCCGATAGTCGGCGACGAGCTCGCGTGCGAGGACCTTCGCCGATTCGACGTTCGGCTGGTCGAATGGGTTTACCCCGAGAGCGTGGGCCGCGATTGCCGTTGCCAACTCCCAGAGGAAGAACTGGCCGCCGAAGTCGAGGGGATCCTCAACGTGGATGTGGGCGACCGGGTGGCCCGCTCCTTCGAGAGCCCGGAGCGCTGCTTCGTCGGAGCCCTCGCCGGAGATCGTCATCGAGACGAACAGCCGGTCGTCTCCGTAGGCATCCGGGGCGGCGATCGGCTCGCCGACGATCGGGAGGATCCCCGTGCCGTCCTTCCCGGTGCTCTCGGCGATCAGCTGTTCGACCCAGCTGCCGAAGCTCGCGAGACTCGGAGAGAGAAGGAGCGTCAGCTTATCTCTCCCGCTCGACGCCGCTGCTCCGAGGATCGCGCCGAGCCGGGCCGCTGGATTCTCGGACGGGCTCACGTGTTGCGCGCATCCGATCGCCGTCGCCTGCGCACGCTCAAGGAGCGAGACGAGGTCGATGCCGAGGAGGGCGGCGGGGACGAGCCCGTAGTGCGACAGCGCGGAGTACCGGCCTCCGAGGTTCGGGTCGTTGAGGAAGATCGATCGAAAGCCGTGACCTGTCGCGAGGTCGACGAGCGGACTGCCGGGATCTGTGATCGCGACGAAGCGATCGCCGACTCCGTCCGTATCCTCGCCCTCCGACGTTCGCCGATAGAAGTAGCGGAAGAGGGAGAGCGTCTCCGTCGTCGTCCCGGACTTCGTCGCGACGAGGAAGAGCGTCTTCGCCGGATCGAGCTTCCTCTCGACCTCCGCGATGGCGTCCGGGTGGGTCGAGTCGAGGACCGTCGGCTCGAGGTGTCCGGGTGTAGTGCCGAACGTCATTGCGTACGTCTCCGGGGCGAGGCTGGAGCCGCCCATCCCGAGCAGGAGTGCGTGCGTGAATCCATCGGTCACCGCATCTCGAGCGAACGATTCGAGGCGATCGATCTCGCGGGTCATTGCGAACGGCAGATGGAGCCACGACAGGCGATTCGTGATCTCGGCGGGGTCCGGCTTCCAGACACGGAAGTCGTGGGCCCAGATGCGCGGGAGGATCGAGGCGGACTCGAATCCGACGAGAAGCTCCCCGTATCGATCGGGGGCGTTGACCAAGCGGACCATCCCGGGCTCCTCCTCTCCTCCTCGCGAGTATCGGTCCGAACCTCTCGACGATATCACAAGACGCATGAATCCGTCAGGCCGCCGCGGGGTCGTTGCTGGATCTCCGAGACCACTCCGCTGCTCCGCGAAGCGCGGCACGGGAGTCGAGGATGACGTGGACCGGTATCCGCTTGAGCGCTGGCTCGAACCGCCCCTTCGCGTGGATCGCCGCGAGGAATCGTTCGTCCTGCAGGAAGGGCAGGATGCGGGGCGGGAGCCCGCCGCCCAGGTAGATGCCGCCGGTCGCGAGGAGTCTGAGCGCCGCATCGCCGGCTTCGGACCCGAGGATCGACGCATACAGCCGGAGCGTCTCGGTGCAGAGGAGGGTCCTGGATTCGATGGCGGTCGCGACGATGATCGGCGTCGGATCGTCGGAGGACGCAAGCACCGAGCGAAGCTCGGCCGGCTCTTCGAGGCCTCGGACATCCCGCAGGAAGCGATAGAGAAGAGGAATTCCCTGTCCGGACGCGATCCGCTCGATGCTCACATGCTCATGCCCCGCACGGAGGAACGCCATCAGCTCCGACTGGAGATCGTCGGACGGGGCGAAGCCGGCATGGCCACCTTCCGAAGCATGCACGGCATACACGCCATCCTGTGGCGTGAGATACGCTTCGCCGAGGCCGGTTCCGGGAGCGATCACCACGATGGCTCCGTCGGGGTCTGGGCTCCCCGGATGGAGGGTGAGGAGATCGAGTGGGGGGAGTCGGGGGATCGACAACGCGATCGCCGCCGTGTCGTTGAGCAGATCAACGCGACCGAAACCAAACCGCTTGGCGATTCGCGGGCTGTCGACCGCCCACGGGCGGTTCGTCATCCGGACAACCGAACCGAAGACCGGTCCGGCGACGGCGAAGCACGCGACCGTGGCGTCGGCGCCCGTCTCTGTGAGGAAGGCCTCGACAATCGCTTCGAAGTCGGCGAACTCGGAGTTCCGATAGACCTTCTCGACGATCGGGCTCTCCGATGAGGCGAACTTCGAGTCGAGGGCGAGGGCCGTCTTCGTCCCACCGACGTCTCCGACGAGGATCGTTGAACCACGCTCGGAGGGCTCTCCGTCGCTCGCTCGGTCGTTCATGGTTCAGCCCAGACCCAGCACGTGCACAGTGCGTCGAACCTTCACGGGCGGTTCGCTGTCCTCTACAGCAGCGTCTCCTGCGATTCCGGATCGAAGACGTGGAGCGTGTCGAGGTTGACGGTCAGATGGATCGTCGAGTCGATCTCGACCCGGCGGTGAGGGTCGAGGCTGGCGACGATCTGCGTCTCGTCGAGGTTCCCGTAGACGAGGAGCGAGTGTCCGAGCTGCTCGGTGACCGAGACCGTCAGCGTGATCGTTCCTTCGGCATCGGGCGCCGGACCGTCGAGGTCCTCCGGACGGACGCCGAGGACGACGCTCGACGGGAGCGTCTGCTTCGATCGGGCTTCGGGAAGAGCGATCCGGAAGCCGGCGCTGGAGAGGACGGTCCGCCCGTTCTCGCTCGCCGCCTGCGCGGGGAGGAGATTCATCGCCGGGCTTCCGATGAATCCCGCGACGAACTGGTTGTTCGGGTGGTCGTAGGTCTCCTGCGGCGGCGCGTACTGCTGGACGACGCCGTCCTTCATCACGGCGATCCGGTCTCCGAGCGTCATCGCCTCGACCTGATCGTGCGTCACGTAGATCGTCGTCGTCTGCAGCTTGTGATGGAGCTGCTCCAGCTCGGTTCTCATCTGAACGCGGAGCTTGGCGTCGAGATTCGACAGCGGCTCATCGAAGAGGAAGACCTTCGGATTCCGGACGATCGCCCGTCCGACGGCGACACGCTGGCGCTGCCCGCCGGACAGCTCTCGTGGTTTGCTCTTCAGCTTGTCGGTGATGCCGAGAAGGTCGGCCGCTTCATGGACGCGCTCTCGGATCTGCGCCTTCGGCGTCTTTCGAAGCTTCAGACCGAACGCCATGTTGTTGAAGACGTCCATGTGGGGGTAGAGCGCGTAGTTCTGGAAGACCATTGCGATGTCGCGGTCCTTCGGAGGGACGCGGTTGACGACGCGTTCCCCGATCTTGATGTCGCCCTCGGTGATCTCCTCGAGCCCGGCGACCATTCTGAGCGTCGTCGTCTTCCCGCAGCCGGACGGACCGACGAGGACGGTGAACTTCCCGTCCTCGATCTCCATCGTCAGTTCTTTGACTGCGGTGAAGTCGCCGAATCGCTTCGTGACGTTCTCGAGTGTGACTTCAGCCATGCCTCCTCCTTGATCGCGTTCTCTTCCTGTGCATTGTACGAACTAACCCTTCACCGACCCAGCGAGGATCCCGCGAACGAAGTATCGCTGGAGCGAGAAGAAGACGACGAGCGGGAGCGCCATTGAGACAAACGCCGCGGCCGTCAGCAGCTCCCAGTCCTGGCCACGGTTGGTGACCAGATTGGCGATCGACAACGTCAGCGGTGCGACGTTCGGTCTGGCGCTCAGGTAGATCAGCGCGACGAGCAAGTCATTCCAGATCCAGAGGAACTGGAAGATGAAGACCGACGCGAGCGCGGGGACGGAGATCGGGATCACGATCCGCCAGAAGGTCATGAACGGCGACGCCCCGTCGATCGACGCCGAATCGAACAGGTCCTTGGGGATCCCGGCCATGAAGTTGTGAACCAGGTAGGTCGTGAGCGGGAGACCGTAGGCCGTGTGCGCGAGCCAGATGCCGGGGAACGTTCCGGCCAGCTGAAGCTTCTTGTAGATCGGCAGGACCGGGATGAACGTCATCTGAAGCGGGATGACCATCAGACCGACGACGAGCATGAACAGAACCTTCCGCCCGTTGAACCGCATCCACGCAAACCCGAAGGCGGCGAAGGACGCAATGAACGTCGAGATGGCCGTCGCCGGGACACTGATGATCAGGCTGTTCAGGAACGATTGGCCAAGGCTTTGACCGCTGAGGACGCCGATGTAGTTCTCGAGAGAGTACTGCCCTCCGGAGAACAGCTTCGGAAAGACGGTCCACCAGCCAGTCCCGGCGATGTTGGTCGGATCGCGGAACGACGTGATCAGCAGGCCGAGCGTCGGGATGATCCAGATTGCGGCGAAGACGAGGATCGTCACATGAAGCGGCGTCTTGGCGATCAGCTTCCTCCGGTTCATTATCGGCCCCCTTCCTGCTTCGCAAAGCGCCGGATGTTCATGATCATGAACGGCACGACGAGGATGAGGAGGACGACGGCGATCGCGCTCGATCGCCCGTAGTTGTTGAACAGGAAGGCTTCCTTGTACATCCGGTTGGCGATGACCTCGGTGTCGAAGTTCCCGTTCGTCATGACGTAGATGATGTCGAAGATCTTGAGCACCTGAACGACCATGGTCGTTGCGACGACCGCTGCGGTCGGCGCAAGGAGGGGGAGAATGATGTTTCGGAAGACACGCCACTCATTGGCTCCATCGATCCGAGCTGCTTCGAGGAGTGGCTTCGGGATGTTCTTGTAGGCGGCCGAGAGGATGACCATGCAGAACCCGGTCCACATCCAGATGCCGACGACGATCAGCAAGATGTTGTTCACCCAAGGCCGCTCAAGGAGCCAACCGACCGGTTGGCCGCCGAGTGCGACGACGATCGCATTGAGGATTCCGATCTGGTCGATGTGCGCCGGGCGAAACGCGTAGACGAACTTCCAGATGACGGCTACGCCGACCCCCGAGATGGCGGCGGGGATGAAGATGATCGACTTGACGAACTTCTCGTACTTGACTCGATCGAGCATCACCGCGAGAACGAGTCCGAAGCCGACGGTGCATCCGGTGAACAGGACGGCCCAGAGGGCGTTGTTCCGGAGGGCGGTCAGCATGATCGGGCTGGTGAAGACGTACTTCCAGTTGGTCAGTCCGACGAACTCGACGTTGGGCCCAAACAGGTCGATCCCGCGCCCGAAGAACGAGCGTGCGATCGTGACAACGGTCGGATAGACGAGGAAGAACCCGATCAGAAGGAGCGCCGGCGCGACAAAACTCCATGATCGCCATCGGACGGATCGGAACCAGCGGACCAGGCTACGAATGAGTCGAAGCAAGAGCCTCCCAGGGGCACCTCGTTCAAGAAAGCGGACGACAGCACCCGCGGGATCTCGGATGAGTTTCAGGCCGACGGAATGGGCGATTCGCTTGAGCCTTCCCGGTCTCGCCCTGTGATCACCCATGGAACCGCACCTCCTTCCGAGAGCAGAGGATGGAACCGGGGGCATCTGCCCCCGGTTCCGCAGTTAGGCCTGCTAGTAGGCGTCTTGGGCGGCCGCCTCGATGGCCGCGAGGACCGTATCGAGATCGATGCCGCTGATGTAATCGAGGACACCGCTCCAGAAGGCGCCGGTCCCGATCTCGCCGGGCATCAAGTCGGAGCCGTCATAGCGCGATACCGTCGCGTTCAACAGCATCTCCTGTGCCTTTCGCGTAATCGGGCTCTCGAAGTCCTCCGGATCGGCGTTGACGTGAGCCGAGAGCTCGCCGAGTTCCGAGCTCCAGATGTTCGCCGCCGTCTCCGAGGTGAGGAACTGCGCGAACTTGATGACTTCGGGGCGCTTGTTGAAGACCGTCACGACGTCGCCGGAGACGAGCAGCGGGATGCTGCCGTCCGGCGTCGCCTTCGGGGTGATCGTCGGCAGCGGGAAGATGTCGTAGTCCTCCCCGGCGACGAGACCGTCGAAGTGATCGTTGAAGAAGCCCTGGATGAACGTTGCCTGGTGGTGCATGAAGGCGGCCGGCGGATCGAGGAACAGCGGATCGGCGGCGTCACCGAAGTTGGTCGTCAGCGCGCCGATCGGCCCACCGAGGACGTAGCCCTTGTCAAACAGGCTTCCGAAGGTCTCGAACGCCAGCTTGATTCGCGGATCAGTCCACGGGATTTCGTGGTTGACCCACTTGTCGTAGACCTCGGCTCCGGCCGTTCTCAGGACGATGTCCTCGATCCAGTCGGTCCCAGGCCAGCCGCTCGCTGGGCCGGATTCGATCCCGATCGAGAACGGTGCCCCGCCATCGGCGAGGATCTGCTCGCTCAACGCGAGGAGCTCGTACCATGTGTTCGGGATCTCGTAGCCGTTGGCTGCGAACTGCTTCGGGTTGTACCAGATCAGGCTCTTCACGTTCGGGAAGATGAACAAGCCGTAGAGGCCGCCCTTGTACTCCCCGATCGGAACGAGCGCCGGGTTGATCTCCGAGGTGTCGACGAGATCGGTCAGGTCGACGATGACCCCCTGGTCGGCCCACTGCCGCATCGTGCCGATCCACGGATGGGGTGTGAGATCTGGGGGATTTCCGCCCGCCAGTTTCGTTGCCAGGATGGTTGGGCGGTCGCGACCGACGATCTCGACCACGACATCGATGTCCGGGTTCTCCGCCTCAAAGGCGTCCACGATCATCTGGAAGGCCGGCGCCTGTGCGCCTGGCCAGCCGTGCATCACGTTGACCACCTTCTGCGCAAACGCCGCCACACCGACGAGCGCTAGCACGAGAAGGGAAATCAGTAGCTTACGCATGTCTTTCCTCCTTGGTCATGTTTCAAGGGTGGTTCTCAACAGCTGGCCAAGATGTACTCCTGCGCGTACCACCTCCCGAGGAGTTCTTCGACAGGAATCGCAGACGGAGAGAAGCCGGACGATCGGCCGTCCGGCCGATCGCTTCGCATTCCCTGAGCATCCATTCCCTGTGCATCTGCCGGCGTCCCTCCGATGATTCGCTATGACTCGGGGACCAGCTCCTCGACGGAGTAGTCCGATGTGATCAGGTAATCGGCGAGATCCCTGTGCGTCGATATCACTTCGTGCTCGATCGCCAGGACGCGCTCGAGGAACGCATCCTGAGCCTCACGAGCACGCTCGATCCGCGCGGTTCGTGTTTCGCGGACCGTCCGATCGATGAAGACACGCACGTCGACACTGACGAGCAGCGACGTGTACGTCCCCTCGGCGATCAGTATGTCCGCGCCCTGAGGTCGCAAGGTTTCTTCACCGATTCGGTCTTCGTCATAGAAGACGAGCGGTTTGTCGACCGAATCGGCTCCTTTGGCTAGCTGTGCAAGGTGAGCGTCGAGGAGATAGAGTCTGACCTCTTGGGGGCCGACCCATGCGATGTCCGACCGACGCTTCCGATCGTTGGTCTTCGGCGGATAGACGAAATAGTCGTCCTGCTGGATGATGAGGGACGAGACGTCGTGGCCACGGAGTGCATCGGCGAGTGCCGCCGTCAACTCGCTCTTCCCGCTTCCGGATTCCCCGGCGATGGCGACGACCAACGGCGACGGCCGGCTGAGCCACCGAGGCTTGAGGCGCGTGGCGAGCGTCTCCGCCGCTTCCCGATGGTGAGGTTCGATCAGCAATCGGTCACCGCGCATCCGGCTCACCTCTTGCTGGTGCTTCGTAGACGGCGAGATGCCGCCCTGCGATGACCTCCCAACTGTAGCCCTCCTCGACGATCTTCCGTCCTCGCTCTCCGAAGTCTCGCCGCTTGGCCGGGTCGCGGATGAGGAGTTCGAGCGCGTCGGCGAAGGCGTCGATGTCGGTTGTGTCGACCAGGAGCCCGGAGTCCCCCGGCTCGATCACGGTCGCCGGCCCCCCCTTGTCGGTCGCGATGACTGGAATGCCGCAGGCCATCGCCTCGAGCATCACGATCCCGAACGGCTCGTACCGAGACGGAAGGACGAATAGGTCTGCCGCGCCGTAGTATCGCGGTAGATCCGCCTCGGGAAGGACGGGGAGCCATCGGAGGCAGTCGCCGAGTTTGCGTTGCTCGGCGATCCGCTCCAGCTTCCGGCGCTCTTCCTCTTCCTCGGCGGCACCGTCCCCGGCGCTGAGAACACAGAGCGTCCGAGGTAGATGGTTGCGCTGGACGAGTGCGCCGGCAGCCTCGAGAAACAGGTCGAAGCCCTTCCGCTCGTCGAGCCGTCCGAGGGTGAAGACGATCACTGCATCGTTGGGGAGCCCGAGTTCCTTCCGAGCTGCACTCCGGTCGGGCAGCGGGGCGAAGACAGCCTCGTTCACGCCGGGCGGGATCACGGCGATCCTCTCGACGGGTACATCGTAGAGCCTGTGGATCTGCTCCTTCTCCGTCTCCGTCAGGGCGATGACGCGGTCGCAGCCTCTGTAGACCTCCGTTTCGATTCCGATCCGCTCGTCGTAGCGATACTGCGCACCATCAGGCAGAGCCGCTTGCTTCAGCTTGCCGATCGAATGCGTCGTATGAAGCCAGCGATGGTCTCCCTGGTGTCGGAGTACGCCAGCGACGTGGCCGCCGTCCCAGTAGTGCGAGTGGAGGATCTCGCCGCCATCGAGTTCAGCACGGACGCGCTCGGCGAACTCGGGGAGGTGGGGAAGGAGCTCTTCCTTCGGGATGAACTGGGCCGGGCCGCAGCGAACGCGGATCACCGTCGCGTTCGCTGCGAACTCCTCGCGGACTGGCTTCCCCTCATCACGATCCCTCGTGTAGATGCGAACTTCGTGATCGGCCTTCGCCAGGTGGGACGACAGCTCGCGGATGTAGATGCACTGACCGCCGATGTCCGGCTCGCCGATCCGGCCGAGCGGATCCCCGTGCGGTGTGATCATCGCGAACCGGTGGCTAGGCAACGACCACCTCCAGTTTCGGATGGGCGCGCGCCAAGCGCTTCATGGCCGCCGCTGGAATCTCCGATTCGGTGACCAGAATGTCGACCCGGGCGAGTCCGTCGATCCGAACGAGGCTGTCCCGTCCGACCTTGGACGAATCGGCGAGGACGATGACGCACTCGGACTGCTCGATCATCTTCCGCTTGATCCCCGCTTCCTGCGGGTTGTTGACGGAGATCCCGCGTGCGGTCAAACCGTTGACGCCGAGAACGGCCTTGTCGAAGTGAAGGCGGTCGAGAAACCCCTCGGCAAGCTCCCCGGTGTAGCTGAGCGCGGGCTTGAAAAGCGTGCCGCCGACGAGGATCAGCTCGACGTTCGGTGCGTCGACGAGCTTGTTCATCGAGTAGACGGAGTTGACCGCGATCGTCATCTGGCGGGTGCAGAGATGATCCGCCAGGTAAAGGGTCGTGCTCCCTGCATCGAGCAACACCCGATCACCGTCGAGGATGAGCTCCGCCGCCTTTGCCGCGATCGATTGCTTTGCTTCGCGATTGAGGCTCGTCTGCTGCTGGAACGCCGGAGTGAATCGAGAGACCCGGTTTGCCACCGCGCCGCCGCGATTCCGCGTCAGCGTACCGGCCCGCTCGAGGGCCTCGAGGTCGGTTCGGATGGTGACTTGAGAGACGCCAAACTCTTCGCTCAAATCGGCGACGGTGGCCGCTCCACGAGCGATGACCGACTCCGCTATCAGGTGTCGCCTTTCATCAACTAGCATTTTCCTTGTGTTTGACAGTCATTCACTTTCGAAATACTATCGAAACGCGTCCCGACTTGTCAAGTCCGAGACGCCGAATCGGGTTCCATCGTGCAGAAGCGATGTCCAGGTCCACCGATCGGTCATCGCTGCGGTCGGAGTCAACTCGAAAGGGAGGGAGGGCGGAGATGACGGAGCTGCGCCGAAGCGGGTTTCGCAGGGAGTGGGTCATCATCGCACCCGAGCGAGGCGGCCGGCCGATGGTCACTGAGACCGCTGAGCACGGCGGAGACGAAGTCGGATCCGATCGGTGCCCGTTCTGCCCAGGAAACGAGTCGATGACTCCGCGTGAGATCTGCCGCCTCCCTGGGCCGGACGACACGTGGGCGGTCCGCGTGGTGCCGAACAGGTTTCCCGCGCTGGCGGACTGCAAGGACGGGGAGAGGCGCTCCTCCACAGGGTTGTCCGGCTGTCGAGAGGGGAACGGCGCACATGAGGTGGTCATCGAGACACCCGACCATCGGAGGCAGCTTGCGGATCTCTCGGCGAGCGAGATCGAGAGGGTCTTCGAGGCGATCATCCTCCGGCTCCGCGCATTGATAGAGAATCCGGAGCACCGCTACGTGCTGGTCTTCAAGAATCACGGGCGCGATGCGGGAGCGTCGCTGTTCCATTCGCATTCGCAGATCCTCGCGATGCCGATCGTTCCTGAGGCGATCCGGAGTGAATTGCGCATGGCATCGGCCTTTCTAGAGTCGGAGGGCCGATGTATCTTCTGCGATACGCTGGAGGAAGAACTCCACGACGGCCGACGCGTGGTCGATGAAGGCGACGGCTTCGCAACCGTGGTCCCGTACGATGCTCGAGTTCCGTTCGAGGTCGCGATCTATCCGCTGCAGCATCAGGCCGATTTCGGGTCGATCGACGACACGTCGCGCCATGGCTTGGCCAAGACACTGAACCGGGCGTTGGCCCGGCTCCGGAGTCTCCATGGCGACGTTCCGTACACGCTCGTTCTCCAGACGGTCCCGAATCCGCTGTCGAACTCCGATGGTGAGACATGGGTGCATGCCTATCACTGGCGGCTTGAACTCCTGCCACGGACAGGGAGGTTGGGAGGCGTCGAGTGGGGAACCGGCGTGCACATCAACACGGTTCGGCCTGAAGAGGCGGCCCGTGTGCTGCGAGACGCGGGCGGCGGTGCCTAGCGCACGCGGAAGGTGGCAGGGCGATGGATCTTCGACCTGGCACGAGGCGCTGCGCCCACGAGTGCGGATCGGTATGATCGGGGCCGGGCCGGGCGAGCGGTCCGAGGAGGATGGAGTATGCGAACAGGCGGGGACCGTTCGGCGGGCATCGATGCGGTGATCTTCGATCTCGACGGGGTCGTGACGCTAACGGCATCGGTTCACGCGGCGGCGTGGAAGCAGCTGTTCGATGAGTTCCTCGACGGTCGCGCGGCCGAGCGCGGCGAGCCATTCGTCCCTTTCGAGCTGGAGTCCGACTACCACACCTACGTCGATGGGAAGCCGAGGATCGAGGGGGTGAAGAGCTTCCTCGCGTCGCGGGGTATCGAGCTTCCGACCGGAACGCCGGAGGATGGGCCGGACGAGCCGACTGCATGGGGGCTCGGAAATCGGAAGAACGGCTACTTCCGCGCGATCCTCGAGGAGAAGGGGGCCGAGGTCGACGATCGGACGGTTGCGTTCATCCGGCAGTTGCTCGACGAGGGCATCCGCGTCGCCGTCGCATCCTCGAGCAAGAACTGCGGCCCGATCCTCGAACGGGCCGGGCTGAGCGATCTGTTCGAGGCACGCGTCGACGGCGTAGTCTCGGAGGAGATCGGTCTGAAGGGGAAGCCGGATCCGGACATCTTCCTCGAAGCGGCGCGGCGGGTCGGGGCGACGCCGGAACGGACGGTTGTCGTCGAGGATGCGATCTCCGGCGTTGCGGCGGGGCGTGCCGGGGCGTTCGGCCTTGTGATCGGGATCGATCGGGTCGGAGCGGCTGCGGCTCTTCGGGAGCACGGAGCCGATCTGGTGATCGAGTCCTTCGATGAGCGGTCGCTCGATCTGATCGAGGCGTGGTTCGAGGATCGGGCCGACCGGCGGCCTTCAGCGCTTCAGGAATGGGCGACCTTGGGCGAGCGGCTGGTCGGGAAGCGCCCCGCCCTTTTCCTCGACTACGACGGGACCCTGACGCCGATCGTCGCGAAGCCGGAGCTGGCCATCCTGACCGACGCGCGGCGCGCGATCCTCAATCGGATCGCGGCGCGCTACCCGACGGCAATCATCAGCGGGCGAGGCCGCGAGGACGTCGAGCGCCTTGTCGGCCTGCCGGATCTCGCGTACGCCGGAAGCCACGGCTTCGACATCGTCGGACCGAGTGGCTCGTCGATCGGTCATGCGGTCGCCGATTGGATCGAACCGGTGATCGAGCGGGTCATCGGCGACATCACCTCGAAGCTGGCGAGAATCGACGGCGCCTTGGTAGAGGCGAAGCGGTTCTCGGTCGCGATCCACTACCGGCTTGTCGAGGAGGCGTCGGTGCCGACGATCGAGGCGATCGTCGACGAAGCGGTTCGAACCGACACCCGGCTGAAGAAGGCTCACGGGAAGAAGGTCTTCGAGATCCGGCCGGACATCGATTGGGACAAGGGGAAAGCGCTTCTCTTCTTCCTCGATGCGCTCGAGCTGGATGCGCCGGACGTGGTCCCGTTCTACATCGGGGATGACGTCACCGACGAAGACGCGTTCGCGGTTCTCCAGGATCGGGGGATCGGGATCCTCGTCTCCGAAGCGCCGAGGCCGACAAAGGCGGCGTATTGGCTCCAGGCGCCGTGGGAGGTCTATGCGTTCTTCGAGCGGCTGCTCGGATGGGAGGAAGGGACGGGCGAATGACCGACGGTTGGCGGCTCGTCTACAAGGGATTCGACCCGGAGGCGGAAGGACTCCGCGAAGCCCTCTGCGCTCTCGGAAACGGCCGGTTCGCGACCCGCGGCGCGGCGTCGGAGTCGCGTGCCGACGACATCCACTACCCAGGCACGTACCTCGCCGGAGGGTACAATCGATTGACGAGCGTCGTGGCCGGCCGCGACGTGGTGAACGAGGACCTGGTCAACTTCCCGAATTGGCTACCACTCTCCTTCCGCCCGGCCGGATGCGTCTGGCTCGGCGAAGGGGATCACGAGATCGTCGGCTACCGACAGGAACTCGACCTTCGGGGCGGCATCCTCCATCGGGAGCTCACCGTCCGCGATACCGAGGGGCGCGAGACACGGCTTGTGGAGCAGCGGATCGTGCACATGGCGGACCCGCATCTCGCCGCGATCGCGTTGGATCTTGTCCCACTCAACTGGAGCGGACCGATAGAGATTCGCTCCGGGCTCGACGGTGGGGTGACGAACTGGGGCGTCGCTCGATACCGGGAGCTTCGCGGGGATCACGTCGAGGTCCTCGGAATCGGCGGAACGGACAACGGACTGATCCACCTCCATGCGACGACGGTGCAATCGCGGCTGGAGGTGGCGCTCGCGGCGAGGACGAAGATCTGGGTTCGGGATCGGCTGGCCGCCCCGGATGGGGAGATCGATCCGCAGGGTGATGCGGTCTGGCAGATCCTCGGGCTGGAGGCGGAGGCCGAGTGCCCGATCCGGGTTGAGAAGGTCGTCGCCCTCCACACGTCGCGCGATCCGGCGGTCGGCGATCTCGTCGAGGACGGGATGCTCGCCGTGCGGCGCGCACCGGACTTCGAAAGACTGCTCGCTACGCACCGGAGCGCATGGAACGCGCTATGGGGGCGATACGACGTCGAGGTCGACGTCTCGCCGGAGGCCGATCTCGAACCGCACTCGATCCAACTGATCCTCCGGCTTCACACGTTCCATCTCCTCCAGACGGCGTCGCCGCATTCGATCGGCCTCGATGCGAGCGTCCCGGCGCGCGGCCTTCATGGCGAGGCGTATCGCGGGCACATCTTCTGGGACGAGATGTACGTCCTCCCGTTCTACCTCCACCGGGATCCGGGTCTGGCCCGGTCGCTCCTTCTCTACCGCGTGAACCGGCTCCGCGCCGCGAAAGCGAACGCGGCTGCCGACGGCCGTGACGGCGCGATGTATCCCTGGCAGAGCGGATCGAACGGTCGCGAGGAGACGCAGATCATCCACCTGAATCCCCGGTCGGGTGCGTGGGATCCGGATCACAGTCACCTCCAACGGCACGTGAACGGGGCGATCGCCAAGAACGTCTGGGATTACGTGCGGACGACCGACGATCGCGGTTTCCTCGCGCGGGGTGGGGCGGAGACCCTTCTCGAGATCGCGCGATTCTGGGCGAGTATGGCCGGAGAAGCAGTGGACGGCCGATTCGGCATCGCCGGTGTGATGGGCCCGGACGAGTTCCACGAGAGCTATCCGGGAGCATCCGAGGGCGGGCTCCGGAACAACGCGTACACGAACATCCTCGCCGCCTGGTGCATCGATCGGGCTCTGGCCGCGATCGACCTGCTCGACGAAACGGATCGAACCGAGGTCGTCGAGACGATCGGACTGACGTCCGCTGAGACGGAGCGCTGGTGCGCCATCGTCGCCCGGATGACGATCCCCGTTCTCGACAACGGTCTAATCGAGCAGTTCGAGGGGTACGGAGGGCTGGAGGAACTCGATTGGGAAGCCTACCGCGCGAAGTACGGGAGCATCGGGCGGCTCGATCGGATTCTGAAGGCGGAGGGGGATTCCCCGGATTGGTACAAGCTCTCGAAGCAGGCCGATCTGTGTATGCTCTTCTACGTCTTCGATCGCGACGAGCTTGCATCACTCCTTGCCAGAACCGGTTACGAGCTGACCGAGGCGAAGATGCGCGAGACGATCGAGTACTACCGGCGGCGAACCTCCCACGGGTCGACGCTCAGTCACATCGTCTTCGCGGCGATCCTCGACGAGCTCGATCGGGAGGCGAGCTGGGCCCACTTCATCGAGGCGCTCCGCAGCGACGTCGATGACGTGCAGGGGGGGACGACACCCGAAGGGATCCATACTGCGGTTATGGCGGGAACCGTCCGCCACACGCTCGAGCGGTTCGCCGGGCTCCGTTTGACCGCGGAGTGCCTGTCTGTGGCGCCCCGCCTCCCGGATGGGATCGACCGGATCCGGTTCGCCGTCCGTTGGCGTGACGTGCTTGTATCGGTCGAAGTCGACCGCCTGCGGGTCCGGTTCGAGGTCCAGGCCGGTGCTCGTTCCGGCGTCCCGGTCCGAGTGGACGATGCGTCCGGGACAGCGATGCCCGGCGAGCCACTCGACGTTCCGCTCGCGTAGCTTCGGCTTCGGGGCACTTCCCTCGGGAAGGAGGATCCGTGTCGAGTTCGATCGAACGGCCGCCCCTTCCGGTGAAGGGTTTCGCGCACCTGGGAATAGTTTATCTGGTCTGGGGGAGCACCTACCTCGCGATCCGATTGGCCGTCCGGGAGGGGGCTGGCTTTCCGCCGTTCGCCCTCGGAGCGATTCGCGTCCTTGTTGCCGGCTCGTTCCTCCTCGGCTGGGCGGTTGTCCGGCGGATGCGTGTCCGCCTATCGAGAGGGGAGTGGGTGACGCTGGCGATTGCGGGGCTTCTGATGTGGCCCGGCGCGAATGGACTCGTCAACTGGGGCGAGCAGCGCGCCGATTCGAGCTACGCAGCTCTCCTGGTCGGCGCCTTGCCGATCTGGACGGCGACGATCGAAGCGATCCTCGATCGTCGTCGCCCTTCCTGGCGGCTCGGGCTGTCGCTTCTCGTCGGGTTCGCGGGTCTGGGTCTGCTGACCCTGCCGAGGCTAGCCGGTGCCGGTGGTGTGGACGTGCTGACGATCCTCGCGTTGCTGATCGCCCCGATCTCGTGGGCGATTGGATCTGTTCTTCAACTTCGCAGGCCGGTCGGGGTGACGCCGCTGGTCAGCGCTGCGTACCTCCACCTGTTCGGAGGGATCGGATTCGCGGTCCTCTTCTTCCTCACTCGCGAGCCGCTTCCGGGGCCGACGGTCGAAGCCTGGGGCGCCCTCGCCTATCTGATTGTTGCCGGATCGATCCTGGCATTCACGTCCTACATCCGCTCGCTGCGGCTCCTCCCGATCAACGTGGTGATGACGTTCGCATACGTCAATCCCGCGATCGCCGTCCTCCTCGGCTGGGCGATTCTTCGCGAGCCGATCACCCCGCCGATTCTCGGCGGGATGACGCTGATTCTTCTCGGTGTCTGGGGGATCTTCCGCGAGAAGTACGGCGTGCGCATGCGTCAAGAACGGAGGTAGAGATGCTAGGGATTAGTGGGCTTGTCTTCGCAATCTCCGGGACAGGGCTTCTGGGCATGTACGGTTTTCCGATGAACCTGACTCCAGTACGGTGGCAGACCTCATGGCAAAGCTGGCTAGGGTTCGGACTCCTACTGGTCGGTCTTGCACTCCAGCTTACAGCCGAAATCATGCGGAAAGTGAGACGCCAGGGAGCAAGGTAGGGGGGATTACTCGACGACCTCGACGTCCTTCCAGAAGGCGAGGTGATCCCTGACCTCTGCGGCCGCCTCCTTCGGTTCCGGATAGAACCAGGCGGCGTTCCGGCTCTTCTTGCCTTCGGCGACCACGTTGTAGTAGTGCGCCTCGCCCTTCCAGGGGCAGGTCGATCGATGTCTGCTCTCCTGGAGGAACTTCCGGTTCACCGACTCGGGTGGGAAGTAATGGTTGTTCTCGATGACAACCGTCCGATCGCTCTCGGCAATGACGTGGCCGTTCCAGATCGCTCGCATGATCCCTCCTTGGGTTTCCTACCGTAGCAGGTTCGCGCGGGCGCGTGAAGGAGACGTGAGGATTGCATCGGGCGCAAATGAAACGGCGGCTCCGCCTCGTACGGAGCCGCCGAGCGAATCGGTTATTGTGCGACTCAGAGGTTCAGCGCGTCGAGGATGATCCGGACGATCAGCAGCACCCAGCCGACGATGATCCCGATCCAGATGATCCGCCGGGCGAAGTCGAGAAGCCCGAAGAGCAGCAGGATGAGGGTGATGAAGGCGAGATAGCCGATTGGCTTCTCCAGATCGGTCGAGACGCGGTCGTTGGTGATCAGATTGAGGATGTACAGGACGCCCTGTCCGAGATACGTGGCGACGCTATCGATGTAGGTGAGCGCTTGGTTGACGGCGGTCTCGGTCGCCTCCTGCACCGGCTCGGGGATGGCGGGCTGCGCGTCTTGCGCCAGCCCAGTGAGTGGAATCAGACAGATCACACCGAGTAACACGTAGACAACGGCATGCTTCTTTGGAGTCATCGGCCCCCCTTTCGATGGCCGCACAACTCTATCACGGAGATTCGGGGCCCGTGAGACGCCGCCTGTCCCGTCCGGTCCCTCCACTCGCCACCAAGCAGGTGGGTGCGAGTGTCCGCCGTCTGGGGGGCGCGTCTGTCAGCTGTTTGACGAGTCGACGGCTCGGGGGTCGATCCCGGCCCGGAACGCCTTGAGCAATCGGGCCATCAGCACGGCGGTGACTACGGCGGCGAGTCCGTCGGCGATCGGGAACGCCGTCCAGATGCCGGGCAGACCGATGAACCGAGGGAGGATGAAGACGAGCGGGATCAGGAGGATGACCTGACGGAGGACGGCGAGAATGAACGCCGGGAGCGCGTGGCCGAGGGCCTGGTACATCCCCCCGGCGACGATCTGAAACCCGACGGTCGGCAGCGCGATGACGATGATCCGGATCGCCCGCGCGCCGAGTGCGACGACCTCCGGGTCCCGGAGGAAGATCCGCATGAATCCGTGCGGGAACAACAAGAGCAGCGCGGAGACAAGGACCGAGAAGGCGGTCGTGATCCAGATCGAAAGGCGGACCGCCTCCCGCGCCCGCGGCATCAGTCCGGCGCCGTAGCTGTACCCGACGATCGGCATCATCCCCTGGATCACCCCGAACATCGGGAGGAAGAGAACCATGAACAGCCGGTTGATCACGCCGTACGCGGCGATCGCCGGCGTGCCGCCGTAGAATCCGAGCGACCGGTTGAGGAAGACGACCGCGAAACTCCCCGCGACCATCCGCGCGAACGAGCCGGATCCGATCCGGAACATCTCGACGGCAAGCTCCCAGCGTGGCTTGAGATCTCGCAACCGGATCCGGAGTTCACTCTTCCCGCGCCGATAATGGAGGCCGATGTAGATCGCGGCGATCCCCTGGGCGATGATCGTGGCGAGGGCGGCTCCGCGTGTCCCCATCGAGTAGTAGCCGATGAACGCCAGATCCAGAACGATGTTGAGCCCTGAACCGGCTGCCATTGCGATCATCGCCGTCCGCGCGTCCCCCTCGGCACGTACAAGGAAGTTGCCGGTCATCGAGAAGACGAAGAACGGGCTGCCGATCAGGATGACTGTCAGGTAATCGACGACATGAGGGAGGGCCTCCGGGGTCGCTCCGAGAACGTGGGCAGCCGATCGGATCAAGACGAGGCAGGCGATCGCGACGATCGCGCTCAGCCCAAGCGAGAGGGAGACGGCGTTGCCGAGGCCGAGCTCGGCACGGTCCCGATCGCCGGCGCCGAGACTCCGGGAGATGATCGAGGCGCCCCCGATTCCGATCGTCTGCGCGATCGCCATCAGGAAGATCTGAACCGAGAAGGAGACGGCGAGCCCGGCGACCGCCTCGGAACCGACCCAGTACCCGAGGGCGGCAGTGTCGGCGAGGTTGTACGCCGCGTTGACGAGAAGGGCGGCCGTCGCCGGCGCGGCGAGGCGCGTGAGGAGCGTGGATACCCGCTCGGTTCCCAATCGAGAGCTGTAGTCCGGCACCGGTCCCCCCTCTATCGAAGCCAAGGCGTTGCGGCCATCAGGCCGCAGCCGTTGATACTACTCGAGTCGATCGTCAGAAGGAAGGCCGACGCTACGGCGGTCCGAGGGCGTCGGGGTCGAAGAGGGATGGGTCGAGCGTCTCCGTGCCGATCTCGAGGATCACGGAGGTCGTGATCCGTCCGAGCAACAGCCGGTTGACGATCCGCTGGGTCCTGACGTAGACGTCTCCCCCCTCGCGTTCCTCGTAGTCCTCGTAGAAGACCTCGTAGAAGGGGAGGCCGCTGACGGCATAGAGGATCGCCGAGAGCGGTCGGAGGGATTCCGGATCGACGGTGACGGTCACCGCCTGGAAGGCGACGGTGAAGTCGATCGCGACGAGATCGATCTCCCATCGCTCGGTCCCGGGCTCGTCGCTGACCGACCGGCGTTCCTCGACGACGTACGAGTCGGCGAAACGGATCCCGCTCGTCTGCGCGACGGCCGAATCGCCGAAGACCTCGGTGGTGGCGCTTGTCTTGATCGGGAAGTCGAGTTCCGGGCCGAAGAAGAAGGTCGCGTCCGGGGTCGAGAGGAAGATCTGCCCCGCGAGTTCTTCGGGTTCGGCGAACTCGATCCGCGCGAACGATCCGTCCTCCGACTCGAAGAAGGAGAGAGACAACTGCGCTTCGCGGGTCTCGTCCGGCGTCTCGGAGACGATCCGGATGGTAAGGGTGGTGATGTCGTCGTCAGTGAATCGGGCCGCATCGAGCGCGGCGAGGAGTTCGGCGTCGGTCGGCTCCTGCGCGAGCGCAGGAGCGGCGGCAAGCGCCACGAGGACGGTGAGAGCGATCAGTGCGCGTTTCATGGGATCTCCTTTCGTGGGTTCATCAGACACTCCTCAGCGCGTCGACGATCTCGATCCGCGCGTTCCGCCACGAGGGGAAGAGCGCGCTGAGCAGGGTCGAGAGGAGGACGGTCAGGACGGGCATCAGCACGACCTCGGTGCTCAGGCCGAGCCGGATTGCCTGCGGAATGGCGGCTCCCGGAGGCGTCCACGTGAATCCGATCCCATTGAAGAGGAGGATCAGCGCGACGCTGATCAGCGCACCGGCCACCGCGCCGATCAGTCCGAGGAATCCGGCCTCCAGAAGGAACGAGCGGAAGACCCGCCCTCTCGGCGTTCCGAACGCTCTCAACGTTCCGACCTCCCGCGATCGCTCGAGGAACGAAATCGTCAGCACCTCGAGGACACTGAAGAAGACGAGGATCGCGACGCCGATCATCGCCAGGCCGGAGAAGGCACCGTAGAACGATGAGATCGATTCGTAGGACGGGTTCAGCTCCTCCCACGTCCGCGTGACGAGCGGGATGTCCGCGTCTGTCAGCCGCGCCTGAAGCGCCGCGGCGAAGGCGGCGGCCTCGCCGAGATCCTCGAGCCCGATCAGGATCCGCTCGACACCGTCGGTCTTCAGCAAACGCTGAACGAAGGAGATCGGGAAGAGACCGAGCTGTCCTTCCAGCTCCTCGAAGGCGTACGTAACCTCGCCGATGACATCGACGGTCGCCGCGTTGAAGTTGCCGGAGACGGTCCCGGTGGCGATGTTGATCCGGTCTCCCGGGCCGACGTTCAGCTTCCGAGCCAGCGCGCGGCCGAGGACAACCTGCCGATCCGACGATTCACCGAGCGGGTCGCCGATCGTCACGATGCACTCGTAGTCCTGAACGTCGCTGCATGGGACGACGCCCCGGCCGATGATCAGTGTGCTCCCCGACTCATCGCCGACGAGCCCGGCGAAGTTCAGCTGCCACGAGACTCCGACGACCCCCGGAAGGGCGGAGACTTCGCTCAAGACCCGATCGAGGCGGACGGGATCGATCAAGTACTCGAATCCGTCGGTCGTGTTCTCGAAGAGACCCTCGGCGGCGACCTGGACGGCGCCGGATTCGCTCGCCAGTGAGACCTGGGTCGAGCGGAGCGCTTCTTCGATGAATCCGAGGACGGAGGCGAGGACGGCGAATCCGACGACGATTACGGTGAGGCTGAACAGGGTTCGTCGCCGGTTTCGGAAGACGTTTCGCAAGGCGGTCTTGATCTGCATTCGGGTCCCCCTATTCCACCCTCAACGCGTCGACGACGCGGAGTCCGGATGTCTGAATCGCCGGGAAGAGCGCCGACAGAAGCGTCGCGATCAGGCTGACCACGAACGGCGGAACGGCTGTCATCCAAGTGAGCCGTACGGCAAGGAGGCTTGACTCGACGGTCCCCGGCGGGCGCCATTCGATCCCGAGTCCGTTGAAGCCGAGGCCGAGCAAGAACCCGGCTGCGACGCCGGCGAGGCTTCCGATCAGGGCGAGCCATCCGCTCTCGATCAGCAACTGGCCGAAGACCTGGCCGCGGGTCGTCCCGAGGGCTCGGATGGTTCCGATTTCGCGGGTCCGCTCGAGAAACGCGAGGGTAAGCACCTGGAGGATGATGAAGAAGACAAGAACGAAGACCGCGAGCGTGAGGAACCCGAACAGGATATCGAAGAACCCGGCGAGCTGCCGATAGATCGGCGAGAGCTCGTACCAGGTTCGTACCTCGAGGGCGAGGCCTGCGTCGGCCAGCTGGCGATCGATCGCTGTTGCGGCACGATCGGTGTCGGCGATGTCGCTCAGGCCGATGATCAGCCGATCGACGCCGGCCGTGTTGAGCAGGAGTTTGGCGAACGTCTGCGGCATGAAGAGCGTCTGCAGTTCGACCTGCTCGGACGTGAATCGATAGATGCCGACAATCTGGAGCGGTGTCGCGTTGAACGCCCCGGCGACAGTCGTCAGAGTGAGGGTGACGGCGTCGCCGACGCCAACCCCGAGCCGCCCGGCGAGCGACCGACCGATCAGGATCGATGCGACGTCGGACGGATCGAGGGGGCGACCCTCGACGATCAGACCATCGGCGTTCAGCGTTGGGTTCCCCGGAACCTGGGCGGTGATCCGGACGACCTGCGTCTGATTGCCTGCAGCGAGAAGCCCGGGGAACTGAACCTGCGTCGTCACCCCTGTGATCCCGGCGTGCTCGGCGAGGAGTTCGAGAATCTCAGCCTCCGTCTCCGGGGCGATCAGATAGTCGTATCCATCCGCCGTGTCGTTCCACAGGACCGGAGAGGCGATTTGGAGGTTCCCGTACTCTCCGACGGTCGTTGCCTGAATCTGCGTCCGGGAGTCCTCGAGAAACCCGTAGACGAAGAGCGAAATGGCCGTTCCCAGGCCGATGATCGCGACCGAGAGGATCGTCCGCCGCCGGTTACGAAGGAGACTTCGGAGCGGAATCCACCAGGTCATCCGTGCCTCCCTCCATCAAGTGCCCGTCGTGGATCCGGATCCGCCGCCGGGCATAGCCGGCGACTGCCGGGTCGTGCGTCACCACGATGAAGACAACGCAGTGCTCCTCGTTCAGCGTCCGCATCAGTGCCATCACCTGGGCACCGGTCTCGGAGTCGAGATTGGCGGTCGGCTCATCGGCGAGGACGAGCTTCGGCTGAGTGATCAGGGCGCGAGCGATCGCGATCCTCTGCCGCTGCCCTCCGGAGAGTTCGTTTGGGCGGCGACGTGCGAGATCCTCCAACCCCACTTCGGCGAGGATGCTCTGGACGCGATCGGAACGCTCCGCACGTGACAGCTTCTGCAGCAGAAGCGGGTACTCGGCGTTTTCGGCGGCCGTGAGCACCGGGATCAGGTTGAACGTCTGAAAGATCAACCCGATCTTGTCCTTCCGAAGCTGGGCGAGCTGCCGTTCGGAGAGGGCGGCGGTCGAGGCCCCCTCGATCAGAACGTCGCCCTCGGTCGGTCGATCGATTGCCGAGATCAGGTTGAGGAACGTCGTCTTCCCGCTCCCCGAGGGTCCGTTGATGACGACGAAGTCGCCCTGCGCGGCGGTGAAGTCGACGTCACGGAGCGCGTGGACCGTCGAGCCCCCGACGCGATACGTCTTGGTCAGCGACTGAGCCTCGAGAAACGGGAGCCCTCGCTCGTGACAGAATTGGCTCTCGTGACTCATGATCTCTTCCTTCCCTTGGGAATCCCGAACCAGCATCCGCTGAGGGTCCGCAAGATGCAAACATCACCCAGAGGAATGGAGGACTTCTGTGGCCCGTTTGGGGATGCCGTGAACAGACTCCGTTCCGACGTGTGATGCGTATACTCGGCAGCGAACGGAATCCGAATCGGAGGGGTGATCGACCGTGAGCGATCGGCTGGCGATCGTGTTGGCGAGCGGGGATCCGCACGTTCTCGAGATGGGACTGATGTACGCGCGGAACACCGCCAAGCACGGGTGGATGAAGGAGACGAAGCTGTATCTGTTCGGACCGTCGGAGACGCAGATCGCGACCGATCCGAAGTTGCAGGAGATGGTCCGAACGATCGTCGACGAGGGGACGACACCGGTCGCGTGCAAGTTCTGCTCGGACCAGTACTCGGTCAGCGATCTCCTTGCTGACCTCGGCTGCGAGATCGAGTACGTCGGCGAACCGATCTCCCGGGCGATCCGCGATGGATTCGTCCCGATGGTCTGGTGACGAGGGCGCGATGAAGACGATCCCGATCGATTGCCAGATCTACGCATTCAACAGCCAGATGAAACCGGCAGTGCGGACGGAACTCGGCTCGACGCTCCTCTTCGAGACGCAGGACGCCCTCGGGGGGCAGGTTCGTTCGCCGGACGACATCCTCGCCGATCTCGACTTCACGCGGATCAATCTGGCGACCGGTCCGGGCTACGTTGACGGCGTGAATCCCGGCGACACGCTGGTTGTCTGCATCCATTCGATCGAGCCGGCCGACTCCGGAGCGATCGTCACCGGCCCGGGTCTCGGCGTCCTCGGGAACGAGATGAAGAAGCACGCGACGCGGATCCTCCCGATCGAGGACGGGTTCGTCCTCTTCGATGACCTGAGGCTTCCGATCCGGCCGATGATCGGTGTGATCGGTGTAGCGCCGGAGGAAGGGCACTACGCGACGGGGACGGCGCACAAACACGGCGGGAACATGGACACAAAGGAGATCGTTGCAGGGCGAATCGTCTACTTCCCGGTCGCGCAACCCGGGGCGCTTCTCGCGCTCGGCGACGTCCACGCAGTCCAGGGCGACGGGGAGGTCTGCGTCTCCGCCTGTGAGGTCGACGCGCGGGTAACCGTCGAGGTCGCTTCGATCGCAGGTCGCCAGCCGGAGTGGCCGATCGTCGAGACGGACGACGCGTTCCTGATCCTCGTTTCGCTCCCGACGATCGACGAGGCGCTCGAGGAAGCGACCCGACAGGCCGTGAAACTGCTCGGGAAAGCACGAGAGCTTCCCGCGGAGGATGCCTGCATGCTCGCCAGCCTCGCCGTCGACATCGAGATCAGCCAGCTCGTCGACCCGAACAAGACCGCGCGGGCGAGGATCCCGAAGTCGATCCTCGGGGCGCCGCTCGCCGAGCTCCTCTGAAGGGATTGCGGGGTCGATATACTCTGCGTGTCGGGCTCCGCCCGACACGGACGAGTTTCTCCGCATCCGCGGACAAACTCGTGTGGGCGAAGTAGCACGATGAAGTGCAGCGGACCTGTCCGGTTTGGCGGAGCTCGACGCGGGCGAGTTTCGCCGCTTGGGTGCCGAAACTCGCATCGGATGAGCTTGCAGCGCAAAGACGGAAGGGGATGAGATCGAGTGATCGCGATTCGTGGCGGTACGGTGTTGACTCCGACGGAGACGGTCGAGGGCGGCGTCGTCCTGATCGAGGACGGGAAGATCGCGGGTGTAGGCGCGGGTCTCGAGATCCCGGCAGACGCCGAGGTGATCGACGCGACAGGGCAGGTTGTCATGCCGGGGATGATCGATGCCCATTGTCATACCGGCGTGTTCAACGACGGGGTCGGGTGGGCTCACTCGGACGGGAACGAGATGACCGACCCGATCACCCCGCATCTCCGAGCGATCGACGCGATCCATCCGGAGGACATAGCATTCAAGGATCTCCGCGAAGCGGGCGTCACGACGATCAACACCGGCCCCGGCAGCGGGAACCTGATCGGCGGGCAGACGGCCGTGATCAAGACGGCCGGCCGGACGGTCGAGGAGATGCTCGTTGCGTTCCCAGTCGGGATGAAGATGGCGCTTGGCGAGAACCCGAAGCGCGTCTACGGCGAGCAGAAGAAGACCCCGTCGACGCGGATGGGGAACGCGGGGAAGCTCCGGGAGTGGCTGACGAAGGCGCAGGGGTACCTCGAGAAGAGTGCCCGCCACGAGACGAAGGTCGCCGACTTTCACGCCGGTGCCGAGGGAGCCGCTGAGCCGGAGCCGTTCGAAATCGATCTGAAGCTCGATGCCCTCGCGCAGGTGATCCGCCGCGAGATCCCGGCGCACATCCATGCCCATCGCGCCGACGACATCATGACGGCTGTCCGGATCGCCGAGGAGTTCGAGCTCGATCTCGTACTGATTCACGCAACCGAGGGGTACAAGGTCGCGGACATCCTGGCGAAGAAGATGATCCCCTGCATTCCCGGGCCGATCCTCTTCTCGCGTGCGAAGGTCGAACTTCGCGAGATGACTCCGAAGAACGCCGGGGCGCTCGCCAACGCCGGAGTGAAGGTTGCGATCCAAACCGACCAGATGTCGGCCGTTCGATACCTGCGGCTCGACGCGGCGATCGCCGTCAACGAAGGGATGACCGACGAAGACGCGCTTCGTGCGATCACGCTGACGCCGGCCGAGATCCTCGGAATCGACGATCGCGTTGGCAGTCTCGAGCCGGGAAAGGATGCAGACATCTTGATCCTGTCTGCCCATCCGCTCGACGTTGCGCACGGGCGCGTCCAGCGCGTCCTGATCGACGGGCAGACGGTCTTCGTGCGCGAGTAGGCAAAAGTAGAGGGAGGCGATGGTCGATGGAGTACCGGCTTCTCGGACGGACCGGCATCCGGGTCTCGAGCCTCTGCTTCGGGACGATGTCGTTCGGCGACATCGCCGATGACGAGACCTCGGCGGCGATGTACCGTCGCTGCCGCGAGGCGGGGATCAACGTCTTCGACTGTGCGAACGTCTACTCCGCCGGCCGGTCGGAGGAAATCCTCGGGAGGCTGATCGCCCACGAGCGCGATCGGATCGTCCTGACGACGAAGGTCGGGTTCCCGATGGGAACCGATCCGAACGAGCGGGGGCTGTCGCGACGGCACGTTCGGTCTTCGGTCGAAGCGAGCTTGAAACGGCTCGGCACCGACCGAGTCGAGATCCTGTTCGTCCACACCTTCGATCCGGAGACGCCGATCGACGAGACACTCCGTGCGCTCGACCTCCTCGTCCGTGACGGGAAGGTCCTCCATGTCGGGGTGAGCAATTGGGCGGCCTGGCAGATCGCGATGGGGCTTGGAGTTGCTGCGAAGCTCGATCTCCCCGTCTTCGTCTGTGTCCAGCCGATGTACAACCTCGCCAAGCGTCAGGCGGAGGTCGAGATCCTTCCGCTCGCTCATTCGGAGCAGCTCGGCGTGATCACCTACAGCCCGCTCGGCGGTGGGCTCCTGACCGGGAAGTACGGGGTCGGAAAGCGCCCGGATCGCGGGCGTCTCGTCGAGAACGACATGTATCGGGCCCGCTATGGTGACGATCGCTGCTATGAGACGGCCGATCGATTCGTCGCCTATGCGGAGGCGCGGGGGATTCATCCGGTGACGCTCGCCGTTGCATGGGTGGCGCGCCATCCGGCGGTGACCACGCCGATCATCGGGGCGCGTGATGTCGAGCAGCTGGAGCCGTCGCTCCGCGCTGCCGATCTCGCGCTCGACGACGACGTCTACGCCGAGATCTCCGCGCTCTCTCCGGCGCCGCCTCCGGCGACCGACCGGACCGAAGAGCGGGCCGGATTCGCGTACAAGGGGAGCGAGGAGAAGTACAAGTGACGATCGGGCGTCGAGGCCGATGAGCGTTGCGATCCTCGATTTCGGGTCGCTCGAACCGAAGTGCGGCTGCACTTCGGGGCATTTGGACCATATCAAACTCGGGGAACGAGCATGAGCGTTGTGATCCTGGACTTCGGTTCGCAGTACACACGGCTGATCGCCCGCCGGATGCGCGAGCTGAATGCCTTCTCGGTCGTCCTTCCCGGGACTGCCCCGATCGAGAGGATTCGCGAAGCGGCGCCAACGGCGGTCGTCCTTTCCGGCGGCCCCCGATCCGTCTTCGAAGCCGGTGCTCCGAAACCGGATGATGCGCTCTACGGCCTCGAGGTTCCGATCCTCGGCGTCTGCTACGGGATGCACTTGCTGGCGGAGCGCTTCGGCGGACGGGTCATCGATGCCGGCGAGCGTTCCTACGGCTCGGATCGGCTCGCGCACGCCGACGGCCCGCTCTTCGAGGGGTTGGAGCCGCCGGTGGCCATCTGGATGAGCCACGCGGACGCCGTCACCGAGCTCCCCGAGGGATGGTCGAGCATCGCTGCGACGGCGACGAATCCGAACGTGGCGGTTGCCTCACCGGACGGGAGACGGCTCGGCGTCCAATTCCATCCGGAGGTCGTCCACACACCGGACGGGGCACGGATCCTCTCCAACTTCCTCGACGCGTCCGGCGTCCCTCGGGATTGGACGCCGGAGCGGAACCTCGAACGGATCACCGAGGATGCAAGGGCACGTGTCGGTGGCGATCGCGTCCTTCTCGGCGTCTCCGGAGGCGTCGACTCCTCGGCGCTCGCGCTCCTGCTCGCTCGAGCGGGAGTCGACCATCTCGCCGTCTTCGTCGATCACGGTCTCCTCCGAGCCGGAGAACGTGCCGAGGTCGAGGACGGGCTTCGCGCCCTCGGCGTCAACCTCCTGACGGTCGATGCGGGAGAGCGCTTCTTGAGCGCACTGGCCGGGATCGTCGATCCGGAGGCGAAGCGGAAGGCGATCGGGCGCGAGTTCGTCGCGGTCTTCCGGGAGGAAGCCCAACGGCACGGCCCATTCCGGTTCCTTGCGCAGGGGACGCTCTACCCGGACGTGATCGAGTCGGCCGGCGGAGAAGGGGCGGCGAACATCAAGAGCCATCACAACGTCGGGGGGCTTCCCGAGGAGCTCGGGTTCGAGCTCCTCGAGCCGTTTCGCATGCTGTTCAAGGACGAGGTTCGGGAGGTCGCGCGCCTCCTCGGCCTTCCGGACGCGATCCGGCTTCGGCATCCGTTCCCCGGCCCAGGCCTCGCAGTCCGGATCCTCGGAGAGGTCACGAGCGAGCGCATTGAGATCGTCCGCAAGTCGGACGCCATCTTCCTCGAGGTCCTCCGGGAGCATGGTGCGTACCACGATGCGTGGCAGGCGCTCGCTGTGCTGACGCCGATCCAATCGGTCGGTGTCGCCGGGGATGAGCGACGCTACGGGCACGTCGTCGCTCTTCGCGCGGTCACGAGCGTCGACGCGATGACCGCCGACTGGGCCCGTCTCTCACACGAGGTCCTCGACGACGCGGCACGCCGGATCACCCGGGAGATCCCCGAGGTCGGACGCGTCGTCTACGACATCACCAGCAAGCCGCCGGCGACGATCGAGTGGGAGTAGGTCGACGACTACGGCGCCATCAGTAGCACGAGGATCATGCCGGACTCTCCGGTCATCGGCTCGAGCGCTTTCCCGACCAGCGCACAAGGGCAAGGACCTGAGCCGGACCAGCGCATCGCGTGGCCTGAGGTAGAGGATGTGACGAGAAGGTCTCCGGGTAGGATGGGCCCGCCCTCGTTCGTGACGCGAACGGGCACGATGCCGGCAAGAGCAAGCAGGGCCTGCTGCTCGAGTGCGCCGTCCTTCCCTAACACCACTCCCGGTTCGGTCGAAACCACGCCGGCGACCCGCTCGGAGCATGCCTCAGATGTGGGCTTGTACCCACCCGGAATGCTCGAATCGAGCATAACGACAGTCCCGGACTGAGCAGGACCGCTCAGAGAGACCCACTCAGCAATGTCCCCGAACGAACTCTGGATCGATGCCGAGTAGACGGTGCCATCGGCGTACATGTGGCCGCTATAACCGACGCGGAAGGTAGCGGGTGTCCCGGTGGTCGGCGGCGTCTCCTGTCCACGCAGCACGCGACGGAAGACACCGGCGCCATGCGTTCCCAAGTAGAGAGTCGATCCGTCTGCAGACAGAGCCATCGTGTCGGTCACGTTGTTCCCGTTCGTTGCCGGATCGAGACCGCCCAGCCCTTCGTTCCATGGGATCCACGATCCGCCTGCATCAGTACTGATATGGACGCCGTCGTGTCGAGAAGCCAGGTACAACGTATCGGGTTCGGCCGGATCGACGATGATCGTATAGAACTCGTTTTCGGTGTCCAACCCCGTCGTGATCTCGAACCAGGATTCCCCGCCATTCGTCGACTTCATCACCGTGCCGCGGAACCCTTCGCGTCCCGTTCCTTCGTTCTCCCCGTTCTTCGAACAGGCGTACATCACGTCGGCGTCTCTCGGATCGAACGCGATCGAGAAGACCCACTGCTCCGGCGGCATTCCTTCATCCCACATCGCCCAATGCTCGCCGAAATCGCTCGACCGGTTCATCCCGTTGTACGTTCCGGCGTAGACGATCTCCGGATCATCCGGGTGAGTGACAAGGCTGAAGACACCATCGAACGTCCAGCCGACGTTCCTCTCCCTCCACGTGGATCCGCCGTCGGTGGATTTGTAGATCCCTGCCGGGAATGTCCCGATCAGCATTCGGAGGGGATCGGTCGGGTGGAACAGGAGGGTCGTGTACTGGTAGAGCGGGCGGTCGTCCCAGATCGGCCAAAACACTCCCCAAACTCTCCAGTTCTGAGCCACCCAGCTGCTTCCGCTCCATTTGTACAGGCCGTAGCCCCGCGTTCCCGCGTACATATCGCCGCTTGGTCCGATGTAGAGGGACCGCACGTCGGTCGACTCGAGGCCCGTGTTGATCGCCTCCCACGAATCGCCGCCGTCGGAGGTTCTGTAGACGCCTTCCTCAGTCGCGACGTAGACGGTACCGATCGAGTCAATTGCGATCTGCGTGACGTGCTTGCCATACATCTCCATCGTCGTTCCGTTGGCGGTGATGTCGAAATCCATCCCGTCGTAGGACTTGAAGATTCCCTTCCCCCAAGTTCCGAGCCAGACCTCTTCCGGGTCGCTCGGATTGATCGCGAATGTGTAATAGCCCTGACGGTACGGATCATCGACGATGACGCTTGGGGTGAGGAAGTTCTTGTCGTAGAAGGTCCCGCCGTTGTCGTCGGACCGATAGAGGCCTCCGGGGTTTGCCCCGACGAAGATCCGGCTCGAGTCGCTCGGGTCGACCCGGATCTCCAGGCTGTAGACGAACGGCACCGGCTTGTTGCTTCGCGACGGCTGCCAGGTGATCGACCAGTCGTTGGTATCGATATCCCCCGCGTAAACACCGCATCCCTGTGTTCCGACGTAGATCCTCTCCCCGGCGACGGCGCAGGATGTCAGGACTTGGGTGTCAAGGCCGGTGTTGTAGGGCATCCACGTCGCACCGCCGTCGGTCGACACCTGCAGCCCATCGTCCATCGCCGCGGCGAAGACGACGAGGTGATTCGACGGATGGAGCCGGACGGCACGGCACTCGTTGCTCGTGGCCAGCATCTGGGTCCACGTCGCCCCGGAGTCGGTCGACTTGTAGACGCCGGCGGTGTCGGTAAACGTATAGCCGCTCGGCTTCATACACCAGGCAGGCACTGAGCCTCCCAGTCCGCAGGCGTAGAGGGTCGACGGCGTTACCGGATCGACCTCGATGTCATAGCCTCCGATGTCGGGGAAGCCGGCCATCTCGACCCATGTCGTCCCGCCGTTCGTCGACTTGTACGCTCCGTAGATATGGGTCGTCACATACAGCGTGTTCGGATCGCTTGGGTTGATCGCCAAGTCGAGGACGCTCCGAGGCAGGATCCCGGTGATGTCAGACCAGTTCGTCCCACCGTCGGTCGACTTGTACAACCGCCCGCCATGGATCCCCGGCCCGAACGTTGCGGCGTAGACCGTTGTCCCGTCGGCCACGACGCGGTTGAGGAGGAACCCGCCACTCGAGGAGAAATCCGCCACCTCGGTCCAGCCCGATCCGCCGGTCGTCGACTTCCAAACCTTCGGTGCCGTCCGGTCGGCCGAGTAGACGGTGTTGCTCCCCGGAGCATCGAGGCAGAGCGCCGTCGACGAGACCGGCGCCTCGCCGAGCAGATCCCAATCGTTGCCGGCATTCGTCGTCTTCCACGTGCCGCCGAGCCACGTCGCGGCGTAGGCCGTCTCCGGGTTGGATGGATCGACGATCAGCTGCGGCTGTCCCCAAACGGTTAGCATGATGAAGTGGTCGTTCAGGACCGTCCACGAATTGCCGCTGTTCGTGCTCCGGTAGACCTCGCCGCGCGTGCCGGTGCTCCCGGCGTAGAGCGTGCTCGGGCTGCTCGGATCGATCGCGACGCTGGTGATCCCGCTCGAACCGAAGACGTTCAGAGACGTATCCCACGAGTCTCCGCCGTCGGTCGTCCGTCGGACCATCGCGAAGTCCTGGAACGGCTTCGGGATGTACCCACTGTAGGCGATATTGGCGTTCATCGGGTGAACGGCGAGGCTGTAGGAGTAGTCGACCTCCGATTGGTGGAGGAACGTCCAGGACCAGTTGCCGCCCGACGGTCCCTCGCCCTTGAAGATGCCAAACCCACTGTCGAGGAAGTAGATGGTGTCGGGATCGGAGGACTGGCCGATTGCGTAGATCGAGTTGAAGTTGAAAGTCCCTTTCTGAGCGTGCCGGTTTCCGTCGCTGCTTGGATTCACGGGCGTCCACGAATCGCCGCGGTTCGTGCTCTTGAAGATGTAGGGCACATCGGCGACGTACCAAACCGTGTCCGAGTCATGCGGGTCGACGTTCAACTGATCGCCCCAGGGATGGTGGATGTCGGAGCTGATCGAGTGCCACGTGTCTCCGTAGTCGTCGGTTCGGAAGATACCCTGGCCATACCCGGACGACGCGTAGAACGTCCATGGGCGATCGGGGTCGATAGCAATCAGATTCATGCTGGTGACAGACAGACCGTTGTTCTTGTGTGCCCAAGAGCTGCCGCAATCGTCGGAGTGTGCGATGCCGGAGCCTCTGAGTGGGAGGTACAGGACGTTCGAGTTTGCGGGGTGAGCAGCGATGTCGGCAAAGTCGGCGAAATCCATCTCATCGGCCGGGGGGGTGATGTCCACGAACGATACGCCGCCGTTGTCTGTGCGGGCAAGATTGCTGCCCCCTGCGACAAACGTCTTGCCATCTGAAGTCGAGCCGATGACCCGAATCTGAGTGTCGTCGAAAGGCAAGCCGGAGACCGTCACAGAGGACCAGCTTGTGCTCCCATTGACGGATTTGAAGATGGCCGGCTGCGTGATCCCTTCGTTGAAGCGTGGGCCCTCGCTGATCCAGATCTCCTGGAGATTGAACGGGTTGACGAAGATGCTCTTGATCGACCGCTCGCCGTGCGGGCTACCATAGTCCACACGACTCCAGCTCAGGCCATCGTTGCTCGAGTAGTAGACCCTACCTTCGTTCCATGTGCTCCACTGCCAGTCGTTGATGCCGATGAGGAGCTTCCCGGTGCCGAGCGCTACCAGGGCATCGACGTCGCCGTTGGCGGGAGATGGTAGATCCGAAGTGATGTCTGTCCACGTTGCGCCAGCGTCTGTGGTCTTGTAGACGACGCATCTCGCGTGATCGTAGGTTCTGCCAGCTCGGTAAAGCGAGCTGGGATTCAGAGGATCCATCGCGAAGGCGTGAGTCCATGCGATATCACCGTATGTGTCGTTGATCTCCTGCCACGTTGTCCCGCCGTCGGTGCTCTTCGAGAGGCCGCTGTAGTCAAGGTACAAGGTTGTTGGAGTTGTCGGGTCGACGATCAGGTTCACCGCCATGGCGGTGGCAGGAGTGGGGAAGGGAAGGATCGTCCACTCGTCTCCTCCGTCGATGGTCTTGTACAGCCCTTCCCGAGACCCTGCGGCGTAGAGGATCGAGGGATTCGAAGGGACGATCTCGATATCATCGATGGCCCCGCCGGGAGGACCGCCGGTCCGTTCCCACTCCGAAACCCCGATTGCCGACGACGCGAGTACAGCCACGATGAGCAGAGCAACGACCGCCAGTGAACGGCACATCCCCGCTACCTCCTCCATGGTCACGGTTGTTTGACATGCGGTTCCCGGCTCATCGGACGTGAACAGATCGACAGCATGAGCCTGAGTCGTGCGGATACACATGTCAACCCAACATCACTGTTGGTAGAGAATTCTAATAGGTGGATCGAAACCAGGCAATCGCGATGGAGCCTTGCCGTTCCCGAATTAGTCCGTGCCAGCGAGGTTCGCTGCCGCGCCCCGCAGAATCGCGAACCGCTCCTCGGCCTGCTCCTCGGTGAAGGTCATGTGCGGCATCCCGCAGGGGAGGGTGATCAGGTCGCCCGGCTGGAAGTCGGCGGCGTCCGCGAGCTGTTCGATCCCCCAAGCGATCCTCGTCTCCCTGCGAGAGGCATCGTAGTACTTGGTGATGTCGTATGCCGACGCGTCGAAACTGATGATGTCGATCGGCGCGGCGAACAGGTGGTCCCACTGCATGTTGCAGCAGAGATGCACTCCGCGGACGACGGGGAAGGACTCGAACAGCGGCGACCAGAGGCGTTCGTAGTCGAATCCGACGCAGCAGAGCCCAGGCTCGTCGAGGAAGAGGAGGATCTCGTCGGCGACGAGGCCATCGAGGATTGCCTCGATGTGGTTGTAGATGCGTGAGATCGCGTCGTCCTCCTCGAAGCCGGAGCAGAGGAGGGTCGCCGGCCCGATGCATTGGACCTTGACGGTCTCGAACCGATGCGCCTTGAATGCCTCCAGACAGCTCAGTTGGCCCGGTTCGCGGATGTACTGGAGCATCGCGTCGCCAAGCGCCGTCAGCTCCGGGAGAAACGGGATGTCGTGTTTCAGGCTGTAGGCGACCGCCCGTTCGACGTCGGCGAACGGAAGCGATCCGATCTGCGTGATCAGCTTTCCCTGTTCCGCATAGCGATGCATGGGGCGAGTATACGTTCGAGGATCGATGCACCGCACGCTCCATGACGGCCGGATGTCCGAGTGCATACGGGTCCTCGTCAAGGCCTACATGGGGACCGAACAGGGAACCGATTTCCCCTGTCCGGTTCCCGTCGATCCCCCGGTCAGCGAGATGCCGGAGCTACTCTCGGTTTGCTCGTGAATCGGCGGGTCATCTGAGACCAAGCCAGAGGAGAGTGCGATGAAAAGGACGAATCTGATCGGATCAGTTCTGGTTCTGGGCTTGGTATTGCTGGCTGGCTGCATGCGTGTTCAGACACTGCTCGTCACCCCGCTGTCGGCCCTCGTCGAACCGGGGGAGACCGTTGCCTTCACGGCGACCGATGAGCTGGCCAACCCGATCGTCGTTACGTGGGCGGTCGACTCCGGGCCGGGGGCGATTTCGGCCGCGGGCGTCTACACGGCTCCAGCGACGATCACGGAGGTAGCTGCAGCGACGATTACCGCCACCTACACGGGCGTCACGACGATCACCGGATCTGCGGTCGTCACGCTCGTTCCGCCGGTGCTGGCGGAGATCGTCGACGCGGAGGGCGACACGTTCGGTCCGGCGACCTACGATGTCTTGAGCATCTCGACGGCGAGAACCCCGACGGAACTGACGATCACGGTGGTGTTCGATTCGACGACCCCGCCGGACATCCCGGCTGCCGGGGCGATTGCGGTACCCGGCGAGCTGACCGGCTTCATCGATTTCGACCTCGACGAGTCGGATGCGACCGGATTCGCGTCGGCGAACGCGATGTACTGCCCATGCGCTCCGATCTCCGCGATCGGCACCGACCTGTTCATCTCGCTGTTCGAGCGAAACGCAGCGGGGAACTATGACATCATCTCGGCGACGACGCTCGTCGATGTCGGCGACGCCGAGCCGGATGTCACCGGGGATGTCCTGACGCTAACGATCGAGATTGCCGATCTTGGTGGCGACGACGGGATCACCAACCTGAGCTCGGTCCTCGGCGACTTCCTCGGGCCGACCGACTGCATGCCGGATGAGGGTGCAGCGGTGACGACCTCGGTCGATCCGATGGGCGTCGAGCCCGAAGTCGATCTGGTCCACGCGTACTTCCTCTGGTCGCAGTACGACGAATTCGAGTGGGGGGTTCAGACCGAACCGATCACCCCCTAGACGAGACTCTGGCTGCGAATTCATCAGGGCCGAGAAGAGGCGCACCCTCTTCTCGGTCTTGCGCATGATCTCAGCGGTAACTCGTCACTTCCTGCTCGTCATCGGACACGGCCCTAGGATTCCTCTCGTCTCCTTAGTTCTGCCCCGACGCTCCGGATTTCACATCCCCACCGAGTTTCCCTATAGTGATTTGTAGCTCTTTCCACACGAGAACCGCGCGGCGAAACCGCCTCGAGGGAGGGTGAGACAATGGCAGCAACTCGAGAAATCCCGGTGGTCTGGATCCAGACTGCCACGTGCAGCGGCTGTTCCGTGTCCGTGTTGAACTCGGCTTCGCCGAAGATCACGGACCTCCTCCTGAGCGAGGTGATTCCAGGACGCCACATCAACCTCCGGTTCCAGGCCACGGTGATGGCCGGATCCGGAGAGCCGGTCATCGAGGTCCTCGATGCAGCGGCCAAGGGCGAGCCGGGAACGTACGTGCTCGTCGTCGAGGGATCGATCCCGACGAAGGACGGCGGCATCTACGGGACGCTCGGAGAGGAGCCGATGGTCGACCGAGCGATCGCGTTGGCCAAGAACGCGATGGCTGTCGTCGGGCTCGGGACGTGCGCCTCGTTCGGCGGAATCTTCGCCGCCGGACCGAACCCGGGCGGATGCATCAGCGTCGGCCGGCTCTTCGAACAAGAGGGGATCGACACGCCGTTGATCAACATTCCCGGCTGTCCGCCGCACCCGGACTGGTTCATCGGAACGATCGCGACGGTCCTCGTCGGGGGACTCGAAGCGGTCGACGTCGATGAACTCGGACGCCCGACCCGCTTCTACGGCCAACTCATCCACGAGAATTGCCCGCGCAGAGCGTACTTCGATGAGGGGAAGTTTGCTGCGCATCTGAGCGACGAGGGGTGTCTGTACGAGCTCGGCTGCAAAGGGACGATCACCCATGCCGATTGCCCATTGCGCCGATGGAACAACGGGACGAACTGGGTGATCGGCAGCGGCGCCCCGTGCAACGGGTGCGTCGAGCCGGAATTCCCGGACTTGATCTCACCGTTCTACGAACGGCTCCCGGAAGAGGCCCTTCTGGTGCCGAGGAAGGAGTCCTGACCATGCGAACGATCGTCATCGATCCTGTCACTCGGATCGAAGGGCACCTGAAGATCGAGGCGACCGTCGACGACGGGGTTGTCAAGGAGGCGCGGAGCACCGGGACGCTCTTCCGTGGCATCGAACTGATCCTCCAGGGACGTGACCCGCGGGATGCTCCGCGGATCACGCAGCGGATCTGCGGCGTCTGCCCGACCGCCCATGCAACGGCGTCGACGTTCGCTCTCGACGAGGCGTTCGGGATCGCCGACCGTATTCCGACGGACGGACGGGTCATCCGGAACCTGATCTTCGGCTGCAACTACATCCAGTCGCACGTCCTGCACTTCTATCACCTGGCGGCGCTCGACTACGTCGACGTCACGGCGGTCGCCGATTACGAGGGAACCGACCCCGGACTCCTCGCGGCGAAGGAGTTCCTCGGCCGTGGCGAGCTTGGCCCATTCGTCCCTCGCTACGAAGGGGACTATCGCTTCCCGGCCGACGTGTCGCGGACCCTTGCGGCTCACTACGTCCAGGCGTTCGAGATCCGCCGAAAGGCGCACGAGCTCCTCGCGATGTTCGGCGGGAAGATGCCTCACAACGTCGGGATCGTCCCCGGCGGGGTGACCCAGACGGCTGAGGTCGACCTGATCGCGGCGTTCCTCTGGCGTCTGAATGAGCTCCGGCATTTCATCGATCACGTCTATCTGCCCGACGTGCTCGAGGTCGCGCGCGTCTACTCTGACTACGCCGAGATCGGCGCCGGGTCGGGCAACTTCCTCGACTACGGCGGGTTCCCGAGCGCGAGCGGCCGCTTCTTCGATGCCGGCACGATCTCGATGGATCTGCAGCCGCATGATCTCGACGTGGCGAAGATCACCGAATCGATCGCCCACTCCTGGTACGAGGATGGCTCCGACGGACTCCATCCTGCGACCGGAAAGACGGAGCCGAACGCGACGAAGGAGGCCGGCTACTCGTGGCTGAAGGCGCCCCGGTACGACGGGCGGGTTCACGAAGGCGGGCCGCTCGCCCGGATGCTCCTCAGCTACGCGCGCGGAGACGGCATGGTTGTCGGGCTGATCGACACGGTTCTCGGAGCGCTCGACCTCCCGGCATCCGCCTTGAACTCGGTTCTTGGGCGGCACGCAGCGCGCGCCGTCGAGTGCAAGATCGTCGCCGATGCGATGGCCGAGTGGATCCTCGATCTCGTCCCCGGCGGGCCGGTCTACGCGCCCTACGACATCCCCGACGAGGGAGAGGGCGCTGGCCTGACGTCCGCGCCGCGCGGCGCGCTCGGCCACTGGGTCCGGCTGAAAGGTGGCGTGATCGATCACTACCAGTGCGTCGTCCCGACGACGTGGAACGCGTCGCCGAAAGACGAGAAGGGCAACCCGGGACCGATCGAACAGGCGATCGTCGGAACGCCGATCCGAGACGAGGAGAACCCGTTCGAGATCGTTCGGATCGTCCGTTCGTTCGACCCGTGCCTCGCTTGCGCGGTTCATCTGGTCACTCCCCGCGGACGATCGCTCGGCCGATTCGTGGTCGGCTAGGAGGAACGATGAGAACAGCGATCGTCGGGGTTGGGAACAGCCTAATGCGGGATGAGGGCATCGGCGTTCACGTCGCCCGAGCCCTGGCCGACGAGACGCTTCCTGAGGGGGTCGAGGTGATCGACGCGGGGACCGATCCGGACGTCGCGTTCGATCTCGACCGGTTCGACAGGCTGATCGTCGTCGACGCGACGGAGGGCGGAAGAGCGCCGGGAACGGTCTATCGCTTCTCCGATGACGTCGGCCTCGACGTCGGCGAGAAGCGGCAGGCGTGCCATGACGTCGGCTTTCTGCAGACGCTCCGGAGGATCTCGCGCTCCACACCCGAGGTCGTGATTATCGGCGTCGAGCCGGAGGCGATCGACTGGGGGCTCGATCTCTCACCGGTTGTCCAGCAATCGATCCCTCGCGTGATCGAGGTTGTCCGACAGGAGCTCAGTCAGGACCTGAGGAGGATATAGATGCTCGTATCGGAGAGAAAACCGATCGAAGAAATCATGGAGTTCATCGGAGGTGAGCGCACCGTCTTCCTGCTTGGCTGCGACGGGTGCGCCGCCGCCTCCGGGACGGGGGGCGAACCGGAAATCCGGGAGCTGAAAGCCGAGCTGGAGGGGCGCGGCATCACGGTGACCGGAACGAAGGTGATCGACTTCCTCTGCCAGAAGGCGTTGATCCGGACCGGCCTCCGCCCGTTCGCGACTGCGCTCGACGAGGCTGACTCGGTCGTCGTCTCGACATGCGGGATCGGGATCCAGGCGACGGCGACGGTCCTCGATCAGGCCGTCCACCCGGCGTGCAACACGGTCTCGCTCGGCGGCATCCGCGGAGAGTGGCAGGGTGAGGAGCGGTGCGCCGAGTGCGGGCAGTGCTTCCTCGACGTGACCGCCGGGATCTGCCCGCTGACGGCCTGCGCGAAACGACTGGTGAACGGCCCGTGCGGCGGCGCGAAGGACGGCAGCTGCGAAGTCGAGCCGGAGGCACGACGCTGCGCGTGGGAGGTCATCTACGAGCGCCTCGAGCGACAGGGACGGACGAATCTGCTCCGACGTGCACCGCTTCAGGTGAAGGACTACGCGAAGATGCAGCCGCCGGTGGATCTGCGAGGAACCCGCAAGTGGGCCGTGGACATGAAGACGACGGAGGGCGTGACCTCATGAAACTGAGCGATCTGTTCAACGCAGGCCAGTTCGTGATCACCTCCGAGGTCGCCCCACCGAAGGGGATCGACCTCGGGGAGATGATCGAGAACGCGGAACTCCTCAAGCCGCGCGTCTCCGCGATCAACATCACCGACCAGCAGTCATCGGTCATGCGGCTCGGCTCGCTCGCCGCGTCGCAGATGCTGAAGGAACGCGGGATCGAGCCGGTCTTCCAGGTGACGTGCCGCGATCGAAACCGGATTGCGCTTCAGTCCGATCTCCTTTCGGCATGGGCGCTCGGGATCGAGAACGTCCTCTGCCTCACCGGGGATCACGTCAGTCTCGGCGACTTTCCGGACGCAATGCCGGTCTTCGATCTCGACTCGGTCTCGCTCCTCGCCGCGGCGAAGGGGCTGAACGGCGGAGTCGACATGGGCGACAACGAGCTCGAGGGGAGCCCCGACTTCTGCCTTGGGGCCGTCGTCACCCCCGGAGCCGATCCGATCGAGCCGCAGCTGATCAAGATGGAGAAGAAGATCGCCGCCGGAGCAACGTTCTTCCAGACGCAGGCCGTCTTCGACGCCGAAGCTTTCGCCACCTTCATGAAGGTGGCGAAGGGGTTCGGCGTGCCGGTGATGGCCGGAATCATCCTGCTGAAATCGCCCGGGATGGCGCGATTCATGAACAAGAACGTCGCCGGCGTTCACGTCCCGGATGCGCTGATCGACGAGATGGCGAACACCGAGGATCGCCCGTCGACGAGCGTCGGGATCGCCGCCCGGCTGATCCGGGAGATCAAGGATCTCTGCCAAGGGGTTCACATCATGCCGCTCGGTTGGGAGAAGCGGGTCCCGAAGGTGTTGGAGGCGGCAGGGCTGTAGGCAGGGCGCAGTGTCGGGCGGCGGCGGATCCCTTCAGGATCCGCCGCTGGTCGTGAGCACAGGGAGGCGGAGCATGGGGATGACATCGCGCGAGCGGGTCCTTGCGGCGATCCATCACGAAGAGCCGGATCGCGTTCCGATCATCCTCGGGGTGAGCAACGCGACGGGGATCAAGATGCGCCCGTACCGGGCGTTGAAACGGCTGATCGGCGTCGAAGCACCGGATGCCTATATCTACGACTGGCCGGAGCTCGGGACGGCCGCCGTCGACGAGGAGACGCTCCGACGGCTCCACAGTGACGTCCGCGGCGTCCTCGATCGCGAGCCGGCATCGATCCTCGGACGGAATCGACAGCGCGAGCCGCACTCGCCGTTCATCGACTCGTGGGGATCCGGGCAGAGGGAGGTGCAGCCCGGGGTCTGGTTCCCCGGAGTCCACCCGCTTGCCGCAGCGACGACGGTCGAGGAGATCGACGCGTACCCTTGGCCGGACATGGACGATCCGAGCCGGGTCGCCCACGTCGGCGAGGAGGCACGACGTCTCCGAGAAGCGGACGAGTATGCAATCATGGCCACCCCGTGGCTCCTCTTCCCGTTCGAGCGGGCGTTCGCGATGCAGGGGATGGATCGGTTCCTCCTGAACATGGCCTCTCGCCCGGACTTCGCTGCCGCTCTCCTCCGGAAGCTCGGGGATCTGTGCCAAGTGCTGATGCGGAACTTCCTCCTCGCCATCGGCGAGAACATCGATATCATCAAGATCGGCGACGACCTCGGCACACAGCAGAGCCTCCTGATCTCCCCGGAGATGTACCGCGAGATGCTCAAGCCGGTCCATGCCGACTTCATTCGACTGATCAAGGATCACACCGACGCCAAGATCCTCTTCCACACCGACGGTGACGTCTTCCCGCTGATCGAGGACTTCATCGAGATCGGGGTCGACATCCTGAATCCGATTCAGACCTCGGCCGGCAAGATGGCCGACTTGAAGACATTGAAGGAGCGGTTCGGCAAGAGGATCATCCTTTGCGGCGGGATCGACACGAGCCACATCCTGCCGAACGGGACGCCGGAGGACGTCCGCCAGGAGGTCAAACGCGTCATCGAGATCCTCGGCCCCGGCGGCGGCTATCTCGTCTCGTCGGTGCACACCGTCATGGACGACGTTCCACCGGAGAACATCCTGGCGATGGTCGACGCGGTGGAGGAGTTCGGCGGCTACCCGATCGGAGGGTAGCCGCATCACCGAGTCGCAAGGAACGCGACGCCGAAACGCCCAACTTGACGTCCCCCGTATAATGGCCGTCATCGCCACGAGCCGACGCGACACTGGGGGAACGCCATGCGGGATGAGAAGCTGTTCGGCAGGCTCAAGATCCTATCGGACGACGAGGTCGACCGAATCCACGACGGTGCCCTCCGGACCCTTTCGTCCGTCGGGATCGTCTTCGAGGATGCCGCAGCGCGAGAGACACTTCGCGCTGCGGGAGCGAAGGTCGACGGCGAACGCGTTCGGATTCCTGAAGAGCTGGTCGATGCGTCTCTTGCCATCGGTCCGGGACGAGTCGTCCTCGGCGCTCGAGCCAGCGATCGCTCGATCGAGCTTGGCCGTCGGCGCTTCGTCACGACGAACGGGTTCGGTACGACGCACGTCCTCGGATCCGAGGGTGTGGGACTCCGCGAGGCGACGGCCGACGACCTGCGGCGCCTGACGCGGCTCGCGGACGGTCTCGAGCAAGTCGGCTTCTGTCAGAACCAGGTCTCCCCGTCCGACCTGCCGCAGGACCTCCTCGATGTTGCGCTGGCGGCGATCGTCCTCGCGAACACCTCGAAGCACGCGCACATCAGCGTCTACTCGGCGCGTTTCGCGGACGAGGTCATCGAACTCGGACGGATCGCCGGTGGCGACCGACCGTCGGAGATCCCGCATGTCTTCTCCCTCGGCTGCTGTTCGGTCTCGCCGCTCCGGTATCCGGCCGAAGCGACGGTCTTGCTCGGCGAAGCGGCGAAGCGCCGGATCCCGTTCTTGCTCGTGAGCGGTGCGGTCGCCGGCGTGATGTCGCCGGTGACGCTGGCCGGATCGCTTGTTGTGCAGACGGCCGAGCATCTGGCGGCGACGGTTCTCGCTCGGGCGATCGAGGCTGATGCGCCGGTCGCGTGGGGCTCGTTCACCAGTCCGATGGATCCGCGGACGTCGCGCCAACGCCTCGGCGCGAGCGAGCTGGCGCTCCTCAACGGGGCGACGGCGCAGCTGTGCGAACGCTGCGGGATCCCGTTCGGCTACGGGACGGGTGGGGTGACCGATTCGAGCGAGGTTGGCTTCCAATCGGGGATCGAGAAGGGGCTCACGACGCTCGCAGCGGCCCTTGCCGGCGCCGAGGTCATCCACGACGCCGCCTCCGGGATCCTCGCGTCCGGGCTTGTGGTCAGCTACGAGCAGATGGTGATCGATGCCGAGATGTGTCGGATCGTTCGGCGGTTCCTCGAGGGGATCCGCGTCGACGACGAAACCCTCGCCCTTCCTGTCATCGAGGATGTCGGTCCGGGCGGGACGTTCTTGACGACGCAGCACACCGCAACGAACTTCCGGAACGAGCTCCTCCTTTCCGATCTGTGGGTACAGGGCGACGGACGAGAACCGGAGGACCTCCTCGGCTCTGCGCACGATCGGGTCGAATCGATGCTCGCGGCGCACCGTCCCGATCCGCTGTCGGACGAGCAGATCAAAGCGATGCTCGCCATTTGGAAGCGGGTCGGCCTCGATGAAGGGGCCGGACGGCGCTTGGTCACAACGGAGGGCGCGGCGTGATGGACGAGACCCGGATCCGGATCGCGGTTCGACTCCTCGGCGAGCTTGCGGCGCGATTCGGGGGGCGGGATCTCGATCTCGAGGTCCCCGTCGAGGCGTCGGTCGACGAGGCTCTGAGGATGCTGCTCAGCCGTGCCGACGTGGAGGCGGAGGCCGGCGGACAGCCGTTGGTCCGCGAGCATCTCGTTGCGTTCCTCAACGGTCGGAACGTCGACCTGCTGACCCCGTCCGAGCGTCGCCTTCACGAGGGAGATCTTCTCCTCATCACGCGGCCGATCGGAGGAGGATAGGTGATGGCAACCAGGCCGAGTCGGAAGGAAGGGAGATGGGCATGATGCGGATCGTCGGTTTGTCTGGGAGCCCTCGACACGGGAATACGGAGATCCTCGTCCGGGAGGCGCTGACGGCGGCCGCGGAAGCGCCGGTTGATGTCGAAGCGGTCTATGTCAGCCTCGCCGGACGGAAGATCGAGCCGTGCGTCGACTGTCAGGTTTGTGCCACGCAAGCGCGACCGTGCATCAAACAAGACGACTGGGCGACGACGATCGACGAGGTCCTCAACCCGATCCCCGATGGACTGATCATCGGATCGCCGGTCTACTTCTTCGGCGAGACGGCGCTCCTCCGCGCACTGTTCGAGCGATGTACGTCTCTCCTGAAGGGGATCTGGGTCGAGGATTTCCCCACGCCCCCGCCCGATCTATCTCGGACTGCGGCGGCGGCGATTGCCGTCGGCTACCACCGTCACGGAGGGGTCGAGCATACGATCGGTTCCCTCCTCCACTGGCTGATGGTGATGGGCTGTGCGTGCACCGGTGTCGACTACATCGGGGGGAGTGCTTGGCAGCGCGTCGACGGCCTCGACACGGTTCGGAGCGATCCGATCGGGATGCGGAACGCCCGGGCGACCGGCCGCCGCGTCGCCTACCTGGCAAACCTGCTCCATGCCGGAACGGCGCACGTCGCAGAAGGAGTCGACGACTGGGTCGCCTATCGAAATCTCGAAGAGCCTCACGCAGCGAACCCCGAGTGAAGACGGAGGAAGCCCTATGCGTATGATCGTCAATGTCCTGATCCCAGTCCGCCTGCCCGACTGGTGGCGCGAGCTGGCGGTTGAGCGCTACGCGAAACACGCCAGCAAAGAGACGGACGTCGTTGGGATCGACCTGACGCCGGAGCAGCAGGAAAGGGTAACTGACAAGCGTCTGCCCGGCTTCCTCCTCGAGAATGCGCGTCTGCAGGAAGAGGCCGGCGCTGACGCGCAGATCATCGATTGCTTCAGCGACCCGGGGCTCGAGGCTCTCTCACGCGAGCTGAAGGGCGTCATCCTCGGAGTCGGTCAGGCCGGTCTCTGGTTTGCGCACGGACGTTTCTCGCGGTTCGCCGTGATCACCAGTGAGCAGGAGACCGCGGAGAGGATCCAAACGAACGCGGCGCGCTGGAATCTCGAGGGTCGGTTGATCGACGTCCGCTCGATCGAGATTCCGGCTGTCGAGATCCCCGGAGACGCCGACCGTGCTTTCGACGCCGTCGCTGCATGGGCTGAGGAGCTTGCCGATCGTGTCGACGGGTTGGTCCTCGGCTGCACCGAGCTGGCCGAGTTCGCTCCGAGGCTCGAGGCGCGGCTGATAGACGGCGAGGATCCTCGTGTTCGGGTGGTCAACCCGATTGCTGCCGCCATCCGACTCGCGGAACTCCGGATCTGGTTCGAGCGCATGCACCCGTAGGCTTCGCACGGTCTTGCTACTGAGTCTGCGAGTGCGAGGCGCGCGATGGAAGAACGTTCAGGGTCGGCCTAGGATGTCGGCTCGCACGACAGCGAAGGAGGAGTCGCCATGGGAGAGCAGCGTATCGTCGTCCTGGTCGGGAGCCCTCGGCCGGAAGGGAACACCACGATCCTGGTCGATCGGCTGAAGTCCGGGGCCGAGACGCTGGGAGCGTCGGTCGAGGTCGTCCGCTTGCACGATCTAGACATCCGCCCGTGCACAGCGTGCGGTGCGTGCAAGGATGACGATGACGCGGACTGCATCATCGAAGACGACATGGTGGAGATCTATTCGAAGATCCGCGCCGCCGATGCCGTGGTGATTGCCAGCCCGATCTACTGGTGGAACGTTTCGGCGCAGACGAAGCTGTTCATCGATCGATGCGACGCGCTCGACGGACCGAGCGGGAACGTCCTCGGGACGAAGCGGATCGGGGTGATCCTCGTCTACGGCGGCTCGGACGCCTTCTCCTCGGGTGCGGTCAATGCGCTCCGTGCCTTCCAGGATGCCTTCCGGTATATCGGCGCCGACGTCGTCGGAATGATTCACGGCTCCGCTTGGGAGGCGGGCTCCGTCCTGAGCAACGAGAAGCTGCTCGATCAGGCGTCCGATCTCGGCAGGCGTCTGGCGGAGAACCTCGACTAGCCCTCGCTGCGCACATCTCGCGATTCCGGTTCTGGGCGTGGCGCGAGTTGACATCTGCTGCTCTCTCAGATAGAGTAGTGATAATCGCATAGGAAGTAGTGATTATCGCTATCATGGGCGTGGCGAAGGGGAGTCCACTTCAGAAGGGGCTGACGATTCTCGAGGCGCTTGCCTCCTCGCCGGACGGCCACACAGCACAGGAACTGGCCGAGATCGTCGGCGTCCACAAGACCAACGTCTACCACTACCTGCGCGTTCTGCAGGACACCCAGTACGTACGTCGTGACGAGCGAGGCCGCTTCAGGATTGGGCACAAGATCCTCGAACTCGGTGGCCGACTCCTGCAGCGGATGCCGCTTCGCGAGGCGGCACACGAGCATCTTCTCAAGCTGAGCCGAGAAACGGCGAAGACGATTCACCTGAGCGTGCTCGAAGGATCTGAGCTGTTGTACATCGACAAGGTCGAGGGTCCGAACACGCTCCCGATGCGGTCGCGGATCGGAACCCGCGCTCCGGTCCACAGCACCGCTTCAGGGAAGATCCTGCTCGCCCATCTCCCGTCGGCAGAGCGAGAGCGGGTGCTGGCCGAGTGTTCAATGGAGAGGCGGACGCCGGCGACGGTCGTCGACCGCGATCAGCTGAAAGGAGAGCTGCGGGAATCGTCGGAGCGAGGCTACGCTGTCGACCACGGGGAGAACGAAGAGCACATCTGCTGCTTCGCCGCGCCGATCTTCGACCAATCCGGGCGCGCGATTGCCGCGATCAGTCTGACCGGGCTCAGCTCGGAGCTGATCGATCCGGAAGAGCATCGGAGGATCCGCCAGCTCGTCCTCTCGACTGCGGGTCGGATCTCGGAGGAGAGAGGCTATGCAGGATCTCCCTCTCGGGCCGAAATCCCGGCCCAGCCGACATCCGTCGGAGCATCTCACCAAGGAGGTTCGCCGAAGTGAAACAGGGCGGTATAACGGTTTGCGGTGTCGGCGCGGCGGGGACGGCGATTGCCGCCGATCTGGCGCTGAAGGGACTCCCGGTGACGCTTTACGAGCTTCCGGCGTTCGGCGCGGAGATCGAGGGGATCGCCGCGCGCGGGGGGATCGAGCTGACGCCGGACTCGCGATCGACCGCAAGAAAGACCGGGTTCGCGCCGCTCGTGCGGACGACGACCGACGCCCGCGAAGCATCGGCGGAGGCGGAAGTGCTGATGATCACCTGCCCCGCGCTCCATCACGACGTCTTCTTCGAGGAGCTGTTGCCCTATCTCCGACCGGGGCAGTACGTGTTGTTCAACACGGGCTACTGGGGAAGTCTTCGCTTCCAGCGTCGTCTTGCGGCGGCCGGACTGGCCGAGGGCGTCACCCTGTGTGAGACGAACATCATGCCGTACCTGAGCAAGCGCGTCGGCCCACACGAGACGAAGATCTTCAATGCGAAGCGCGTGATGACGGTCGCCGCGTTTCCGGGGATCCGGACGGAGCGGGCCTTCTCGATTCTGTCCAAGGCCTACCGCGAGTACCGGGGCGTTCCGAACGTGCTCTGGACGAACATCTCCTCTGGCGGGAATCCGTGCATCCACGTGCAGCTGACGTTGCCGATCATGGGATACGTCTTCGATCGATTCCAAGGCTGCAAGTTCTACACCGAAGCGACGGAGCAATTCTCACGCCTCTCCGCTGCGTTCGATCGAGAGCGCGCTCCTCTCGCCGAGGGGCTCGGCTGCGCTCCGATCGAGACGGGACCCGAGTGGGCCGAGAACGCCTATGGATACACCGGCCGGGACCTCGCGGACGCCTTCCGCAAGTCGCCCCACGCTGATCGCTACTCGCCGATGGCCGCGCTCGATCGGGTCCTCGACGAGGACATCGGCTACGCGTTCGTCCCGATGGTTCGACTGGCCGATCAGCTCGGACTCGGGATGCCGGCGACCCGGGGGATGATCGAGGTCTGCGGTGTCATGCTCGGGAAGGACTACTGGGATCTGGGGCTCGATCTGAGCGACCTCGGACTGGAGGGGATGACCGCGGCGGAGATCATCCGCTACGTCGAGACCGGGGAGGTTTGATCGTTCGACTCGCTCGGGTCCGAAAGGAGCGGAGCATGGCCATCTTGGAAGCGCCGATCCAGGAACCGAAGCACATTCGGAACTACATTGGCGGCGAATGGGTCGAGTCATCCGGAGAGCATCGCGAGGTGGTCAACCCGGCGACCGGGGGGACGATCGCCCACGCGCCGCAGTCGACGGATGAGGAAGTCGGCCGGGCGGTGCAGGCTGCGACCGAGGCGTTCCCCGCATGGCGACAGACGCCGCCGGTGGCGCGTGCCCGCCTCCTCTTCCGACTGAAGGAGCTGATGGAGGAGGCGTTCGAGCGAGCGAGCCGAATCCAGACGCAGGAGCACGGAAAAACGATCGACGAATCGCGCGGGGAATCTCGACGCGGGATCGAGAACGTCGAAGTGTCATGCGGAGTTCCCTCGCTGATGCAGGGCGCCTACGCCCAGGATGTCGCGAGCGGGATCGACGAGTGGCTCGCTCCGACACCGCTTGGGGTCTACGGAGTCATCGCACCGTTCAACTTCCCGTGGATGATCCCTCTCTGGTCGGCTCCGTATGCGGTGGCGACGGGGAACTGCGTCGTTGTGAAGCCGTCGGACGAAGTCCCGCTCAGCCAAGACCTCGTCGCGGAGCTCGTCGAAGAGGCCGGGTTCCCGCCCGGCGTCTGGAACGTCGTTCACGGCGGCGCGTCATCGGCGAGTGCCCTGCTCGACCATCCGGATGTCGTGGGGATCACGTTCGTCGGCTCGACGCCGATCGGTCGGGACGTGATCTACAAGCGGTGCGGGGAGACCGGGAAGCGGGTGATCGCGCAGTGCGGGGCGAAGAACTTCCTGACGGTGATGCCCGACTGCGATATCGACCGGACGATCGCCGCGATGATGACGTCTTTCTTCGGGAACGCAGGGCAACGGTGCCTTGCTGCGGCGAACTGCGTCGTCGTCGGGGACGATCGCTTCTACAAGGACTTCGTCGGACGCGTCGTCGATCGGACATCACGAATTCGGCTCGGATACGGGCTCGACGAGTCGGTCCAGATGGGGCCGCTTCGTGATGCAGGGAAGAAGGCGAACGTCGTTCGGTACATCGACGCGGGCATCCGTGAAGGCGCGAAGCTCCTCCTCGACGGGCGCGAGCCGGCGCTTGTCGGCGACTACCCAGATACCTGCTTCCTTGGACCGACGATCTTCGAGGGCGTCGATCCGGGATCGACGATCGGAGCGGAGGAGATCTTCGGTCCGGTGATGAGCGTGATGCGGGCGGCCGACCTGGATGAGGCCCTGCGGATCACCAATCGAAATCCGTACGGGAACGGTCACTCGATCTTCACTCAGGACGGACGCGCCGCGCGCGAGTTCGCCTACAACGTCGAGAGCGGAAACGTGGGGATCAACATCGGGATCACGGCCCCGATGGCGTTCTTCCCGTTCGGCGGAATGAAGGATTCGTTCTTCGGCGTGCTGCACACACAGGGAGCCGATGCGATCCGGTTCTTCACCGAGAGCAAGGTGGTCATCCAGCGATGGTTCTGAGGACACGGCGATGACACTTCGCACGGCATCGGAGGGGATCAGTTTTGCGCGGGAGCTGGAAACCCGACTTGGCGCGTTCTACGGGGCGATTGGCGAACGCTGGCCGGAGGTCCGGGACGTTCTCGCGCCCTTCGCCGCCGGTTCGGCCAAGTGCATCGCCGACGTGCAGCGCGCGTACTACGGCGTGATCACCGATGCGATCGAGGGCGGGTTCTGTTTCGAGCTCGAACCGACGGACTACCCTGCAGCCGATCCGAGCGCGCTTCCGGAGGATGTGGAGGAGGCGGTCGCACAGGCTGCCGTTGCCGAGGAGTCGATCTGCCGCTTCTACGAGGACGCGGCGGAGCAATCCCGCGGCCTGCTCGCCGACATGCCGCGGATCTTCGATCGAATCGTCTTGCGCCGCCGGGCGGCCCTTGCCGAGCTGAAGGCGTTCGCGGCGAAGAAGGAGGCATGACGTGTTTCAGGAGTTCGAACTCGGTGCCGGAGCACACAAGCTGATCTTCGAGATGCTCAGGCTGCAGCCGGACGAGACGTGTCTCGTGACGGTCGACACGGAGGGCGATTTCCGGATGGCCCAGGCCGTAGCGAGTGCAGCGATGGCGGCCGGCGGCCGTCCGATCATCGCACTGACGGCCACCCCGGAAGCGGGCGGAAAGGCGGGGGAGACGGTCTGGCCGGTCGAGGCGCTCACCGCGCTCCTGTCCTCAGTCGATGCGTGGGTCGAGCTGAACCGGATGGGGATCTTCTACTCAACGCCCTACGACGTGGCGTTCGAGACGAACGAGAAGCTTCGCCATGTCTGTCTGCTCGGGATGCGGGCTGCGTTTATGACCCGCGCAATCGCGAGGACCGATTTCTCCGTCCTCGGCCCGTTCCTCGAACGCGTGGCGGCGATGACCCAGGCGGCGAAGCAGATCCGGATCACGAATCCGGCGGGGACGGACGTCCTCTTCTCGAACCATCGGGATCATCCATTCAACACGGAGACGGGTGACTGCAGCGCCCCCGGCTCGCACATGATCCCCGGCCAAATCGGCTGGGCACCCGACTTCGAGACGATTCGCGGAACGATCGCATTCGACGCGTCGATCTCGAAGGTTCCCGGAGCGAACATCCTGAGCGAGCCGATCCTCTTGGCGATCGAGCAGGGCGAGATCGTCGGCTTCGAGGGAGGGCGCGAGGCGAAGGCGATGGAGACGTGGCTGAAAGGGTGGGAACACCCGCAGATGCTGAAGCTCGCCCACGTCTGCTACGGATTCCTCCCGAACGCACAGCTGACCGGGGTGATCGCCGAGGACGAGCGGATCTGGGGCTCGACCCAGTGGGGAATTGGAAACGTCGGACCGACTGCAGTTCCCGCCGGGATTCCTGCCCCCTCTCATATGGACGGGATCTGCCTGAACTCGTCGGTTTGGCTCGATGACGATCCGATCACCGAGCGTGGGAAGGTTGTCCACAAGGGTCTCGTCGACATGGCGAAGGCGCTCGGGCGGTGAACGGGCGGCCGATGAAAGGAGCAGGGATCCCGGGATGAGCGGTGGGCGCTTGGAGGTCGATGCGGCGCGGTGCACCGGATGCAACAGCTGTGTGCTGACGTGCGCGTTCGTTCACGAGGGTACGTTCAGCCTGTCCGGCGCGAGAATTCGCGTCGATGCGGATCCGATTTCGGCTGAGTACACGCCGCGCGTCTGCATTCAGTGTGCCGAAGCGCGGTGCATCGTCGCCTGTCCTGTCAATGCGCTCTCACGAGATCAGGGGACGAATACGATCGCTCTCGACGAGGCGGCATGTACAGGCTGTCGGATCTGTGTGGGCGCCTGTCCGTACGGTGGGATCGGCTTCGACGAAGAGAGCCGGCGACCGCGGATCTGCGACCTCTGCGGCGGTGCGCCGGCTTGCGTCGACGTCTGCCGCCTCCCCGAGGCGATCCGCTCCATCTGCCCGGACGGCTAGGAGGTCCGATGCGCTGCGCGAACGAACAGGTCGTCCTTCACGTCGATCTGAGTTACCGAAAGATGTGGCATGAGATCGTCCCGGAGATGGTCGTCCGGCGATTCCTCGGGGGACGGGGAATCGGCGACTGGCTCCTCTGGCGCGACCTGAAGCCGGGCGTCGACCCGCTCGGACCGGACAACCCGCTCATCTTCAGTGCCGGGGCGCTTCTCGGGACGGCCGCTCCGACCGCCGGGCGCGCGACGATCCTCTGTCGGAGTCCGTTGACCGGCTTCTATCTGAAGACCGGGGCCGGGGGGCGTTTCGGGGCGGCGCTCCGTTTTGCCGGAGTCGATCACATCGCGGTCCGCGGCGTCAGCGAGGCGCCGGTCGTCCTATGGATCGAGCCCGGCAGCACGGAAATCCGCGATGCGTCCGAGCTCTGGGGGGCGGGTGTCCGCGAGACGCATCGGCGGCTCCAGGAGGACTGCGAGGATTCGATCGAGACTGCGTGTATCGGTCCGGCCGGGGAACACCGTGTTCGCTATGCCAACGTCATGCTCTCCGTCTATCACTCGGCGTCGCGCGGCGGAGCCGGCGCCGTGATGGGGAGCAAGGGATTGAAAGCGGTCGTCGCCCGGCCGGGCCGAGGGTCGATCGGCGTGATGGATCCGGAAGGATTTCACCTCGCCTCCGATCGGGCACGGGCGAATCTGCTCGAGGATCCAATGGCGAACAACCTCTATCACTACGGGACGGCCGGGGACGTCACGGTCTTCAACGACATCCGCCGGCTGCCGTCGAAGAACTGGCAGGTCGCTCACATCGAAGACGAGGAGGCAGAGTCTCTCGGCGGGCGGTCGTGGGAGGAGGCGGGCTATCTGAAGCGGCGCCGCGGCTGCAGCGCTTGCTCGATCCACTGCCACCGGTTCACCGAGGTCGGAGACGGGCCGTATGGCGGGACGGCGTCCGGCGGGCCGCAGCTGGCCACCGTCACCCGCGGCGGACCGAACTGCGGCGTCGGCAACGTCGAAGCCGTCTTCCGGTTCAACGAGTTGTGCAACGATCTCGGACTGGACGCGATCTCGACCGGTTCGTCGATCGCTTGGCTGATGGAGACCTACGAGCGCGGCCTGATCTCCTCGGAACAGGCTGACGGCATCGAGCCGGTCTGGGGGAGCGAGGAAGCTCTCCTCGGGTTGACCGGGCGGATCGCCCACCGACAAGGAATCGGCGATCTGCTCGCCGACGAGACGCTAGCCGCGAGCCAGCGGGTCGGGGGCGACTCGTGGCAATGGGCCGTCCAGGCGAAGGGGATGTCGCCGTCGGGGGTCGCGATGCAGAGCGCGCTCGGGTACGCGCTCGCGTTCGCGGTCAACCCGCGAGGCCCGGATCATCTACACACCGAGACGATCGCGGAATTCGGGGCGACCCCCCAGGCGCGCGAAGTGATCCAGCGGATCACCGGGGACGAGCGCTACGCCGTCTCCGATATCGTCGACAAGCGGGGCGAGATCGTCCGCTGGCACGAGGACATCTATGCGGTTACTGACGCCCTCGGTCTCTGTGCGTTCACGACGACCTGCGCCTACGGAATCGACGAAGGCCTTCTCGCCAAGCTGTTTGCCACCGCGACCGGGGTCCCAATGTCGTCCGAGGAGATCATGACTGCAGGGCGCAGGATGATGACCCTCGAGCGGGCGATCAACCTGCGTGAGGGACTGACGCGCGCCGACGACACGCTGCCGTGGCGGATCATGAACGAGCCGAATCACGATCTCACCGGCGTCGAGGATCCGATCGTCAGCCGTGCGAAGCTCGATCGGATGCTCGACGCGTACTACGATCTGCACGGATGGGATCGCGAGCGGGGCGCTCCGGCTCCTCAGACGCTCCGCGAACTCGATCTCGAGTTCGCCCTCGACGGATGAGACGGTCGGGCGGATCGAGCGAGAACCGCGCGATTCGCGTCGAGGTCCGTCTCTACGGGGAAGCGGCCCGGGTGGTCAGGAAGGAACGCTTCATCTCCGAACTGTCTGAGGGATCGATCGTCCGCGACGCCGTCGAAGATCTGTGCGGCGCGTATCCGGCTGTCGCGGAGCATCTCCTGACTGAGAATGGCGACGTGCGCCCGGCTGTCAACCTCCTCCTCAATGGCCGTCCGGTTCGGTCGATCGCTGGCCTGGAAACACGGCTCGAAGACGGGGATCGTCTGTTCGTCCTTCACGCGTACGGAGGAGGGTAGGCCGCCGGCTGGAAGCGTGCCGCGGCTTCAATCGCAGTCGGTCTTCTCGTAGACGCCCGGCGCGTCGTGGTAGTCGGCGTAATCGTGAATCAACGCCACTCCGTCACGATGGATCGCCGAGTCGACGACCTTCCCGATGAGAACGATGTGATCACCAAAGACGCGACGGAAGATGACTTCGCACTCGAGGTGCGCGAGGCAGTCTTCGAGGATCGGGAGCCCGGAGATGCCGGATCGGGTGTCGAAGCCTTCCAGCTTGTCGAGTTGCCGACCGCACGTCTGGCCGAAGTGCCGCGCGACGTCCTGCTGTCCTTCTTCGAGGATGTGAACGGCGAAGTGGGCGGCATCCTGGGCCAGCTTGTAGGAGTAGTTCTCCTCCCAGACGGCCACCTGGAGGATGACCGGCACCTCGGAGACGCGAACGACCCAGCCCGCAGCGTACCCGTTGATCCGCTCCCCCGAGCTCAAGGTGACGACGAAAACGCCGCTTGGGACCATCCACTCCGGCCTCATCTCGTTCGGATCGTACGGTGCCACATCGGCCTCCTTGTCGAGTCTGTTGACGGGTTTTCGGTCGCTGGCTATACTGTACATCGTGGCATTATATGCATCAAGTGTCGCATATAACGCGACAGTGAATGAAGGGATGCGATGTCCGCTCAGCTCCTGCGAACTGCGACGAGACATACCGATGAGCCTGATCCCTTCTATCGATTCGTCCACTTCCCTCCGCTGAACCTCGGCGCGTCCCGGCGTCGGACAACCCCTGAAGAGAGGATGACCAAGCGATGACGATCCGCACGCTGGACAACCCCGCAGATCTGGATGCCCTACTGATCGGCCTCGGCATCATGGGGACCGGAGGAGGAGGCGACCCGAAGGGCTGGGGACGGAGCGTCTTCGATGCCGATCGCGCAGCCGGGCGGACGTATCGGCTCGCCGATCCGGCGTCGATCTCGGACGATGCGTTCATCCTGAGCGGTGGGTATCTCGGATCGGTCGCCGACGACCACGGGCTGAACCGGGTTCTCGAGGGCTGGGAAACCGACTTCGAGCTCGAACGCGCGATCCACATTCTCGAAGCTGAGCACGATCGGACCGTCGACTATCTTGTCCCCTTCGAACTCGGCGGAGGAAACACGCCGGTGGTCATGTCCTGCGCAGCGCGCCTCGGGATCCCCGTCATCGACGGAGATGGAGTCGGGCGCGCAGCCCCCGAAACGCACATGTGCAGCTTCCTCGGTCATGGGATCTCGTTGACCCCGATGCCGCTTGTCGGGGGAGACGGAACGATTGTCCTCGTCCGCGACGGCGATCTCTTCCTCGCCGATGCCGTCGGACGGTGCGTCTCCGGGCGGAAGCAGGGGTTCCTTGCCAACGCGCACTTCGGGATGAGCGGTGCCGAACTGAAGCGAACTGTCGTTGCAGGCTCGATCACGCAGGCCCTCGAACTGGGGCGGTTCATTCGCGACCTCGGACCGTCCGACGATCCGCTCGATGCGGTCAGCCGATTCGTCGGAGGCGTGCCGCTGCTGCGCGGTCGCGTGACGGTGCGAACCGAGATCGCGCAGCAGGGATTCTACGTCGCCGTTGTCGAACTCGCGGGAGCCGGCGAGGACGAAGGGCGCGCGCTTGAGCTCGTGATCAAGAATGAGGTGATGTGTGCCAAGCGGTCCGGCGAGCCGCTCGTGATCTTCCCGGATCTCGTCTACCTCCTCGATCCGGCGACTGGGGAGGGCGTCATGTCGATCGACCTGGTCGAGGGATGTGAGGTCTGCGTGCTCGGCGCTCCGTGCGCTCAGGTCGTCCGAGAGGCAATCCGGAGCGAATCGGGGCGGGCCGCGTTCTCGTCGACGCGGTACGGCGAGTCGTTCGACTTCACCCCGATCGAAGAGCTGGTGGAGGGATTCGCGTCGTGAACGCAGGGTCCGAAGCCTCTGGACGTGCAACGCCGCGCGACCGCTTCCTCGCTGCGGTCGACAGAATCCCAGGGCACGGGGTCAGTTGGGATCTCGGCTACGGGGTCACCGGCTTCTCTCGCGTCGCCCATGACAACCTCTGCACTCACCTTGGCATTCCGGTTGGCGAGCCATCCTTCTGGTCAGTAATGCTCCAGACGGTCTATCCGAACCCGGGGTTGCACGAGTCGATCTGCGGCGATCTACGGCTCGTCAGCATTCGAGGGCCGATGCAGTCGCCGGACGCTCCGGCGGAGGATGGAACTCCGACGACCTACCGCGATGAGTGGGGGATTGTCCGGAAGCGCTCCGCCAACGGCCTTTACTACGACATCATCGAGTCGCCGCTTGCCGATTGCGACTCGGCGGGTGCTTGCCTGGCCAGCTTGACCGCCCCCGAGAACCCTGTGGAGCGGGTCGCTGGATTGCGTGCCGAGGCGGAGGCGATTCGAGAGGAAGGATACGTCGTCGGTGCATCCTGTTTCGCAGGTATCTTCGAGATGCTCTTCTGGCTGCGAGGATTCCAGAACGCGTACCTCGACATCGCGCGCGGGAAGGGCGTGGCGGAGGCAGTCATGGATCGGCTCCTCGACGTCCAAAAGGAGTTCTGGGGAGCGATCTGCGACGAGTTGCATGGACTCCTGGACGTTGCATTGCTGACCGAGGATCTCGGAACCCAGCGCGCACTGATGATCTCGCCGGGACACTTCCGGACGATGGTCCGTCCGCGAATCGCGGAGCTGATCGCACATATCAAGAGTCGAAGCCCGGAGACGCGGATCCTCCTTCATAGCTGTGGTGCCATCGTTCCGCTGATCGGTGATCTGATCGACATCGGCGTCGATCTCCTCAATCCGGTGCAGCCGAAGGCCGCCGGGATGGAACCGCGTGGGTTGAAGGCCGAGTTCGGAGACGACATCACCTTCCACGGCGGCGTCGACATCCAATCGATCCTCTGCGATGCCTCCCCGACGGAGATCGTCGAGCACGTCGGGCTTCTTATCGACATCTTGGGAGAACGAGGAGGGTACGTCGTTGCCCCCGCTCACTGTGTCCAGGCCGATGTTCCGCCTGGGAACATCGTTGCCATGGTGGAGGCGGTGCGAGGAGCGGGGTCGTACCCAGGATTTGAAGAGCAAACTGAACCATCGGGAAAGGAGGTGGCCTCCGTTCAAGGCGAGAGTGGGGAGTCTCTTCACTAGATCAATGGCATTTCGGCCGGTTGGCCGACACCCTAGGGAGTCACAAGGGGGAGACACATGAAGCGTAGTTTGGTTGTTCTACTCAGCATGCTGGTGGGGTTGGCGCTGTGCGCCCCGCTGGCTTTGGCGGGAGATTTCACCGTCGCAGTCGGGGCAGAGCTCGAGGGATGGGATCCGCACACCGCGATCTTCTTCCTCGCCAACGAGATCAACTGGAACACCTACGATCGTCTGTTGACGTTCGAGACGATTCCGGCTGACGAGAGCCCATATGGCGTCGAGATGATCGACTCGACGAGGTTGAAGGGAATGCTTGCCGAGTCCTGGGAGCTTGAGGAGAACGGCAAGGTCGTCGTCTTCCATCTCCGCAAGGGCGTCATCTTCCCTTCGGGGAACGAGTTCACCTCGGAAGACGTCCGCTACTCGATCGAGCGGAAGTGGGAGATCCCGACGGCGAGCCGCTGGATCCTGAACGTCATGGGGCTATCGACGCTCGACAACATGGTCGTCGTCGACGACTACACCATCAAGTTCATCCTCGATGCGCCGAACGCGATCTTCCTTCCCGGCTGGGCATTCCTCAGCACGATGTCGATCGTCGACGCAACCGAGCTGAAGAAGCACGTGACGGATGACGATCCATACGGCCACGACTACCTGAACCTGAACATCGTTCCGACGGGACCCTACACGTTGGAGAGCTATGTCCCGGGTTCGGAAGTCATCCTGAAGGCCTACGAAGGGTACTGGGGCGGCGTTCCGACGACCGATCGGATCATCTACAAGGTCGTTCCGGAAGAGGCGAACCGCGTTCTCCTGCTGAAGAGCGGCGACGTCGATATGGCTTACTTCATTTCGGCGGAGCAGGTCAGCTCTCAGCTGATGGACGCGCCGGGCGTCAATGTCTTCTCGATCCCGACCGCGGGCTCGCAGTACTTCTGCCTGCAGACGACGAGAGAGCCCCTCTACAACACCCTCGTCCGCCGCGCGATCGCCTACGCGGTCCCGTACGACGATCTGATCGAGAACGTCATGTACGGCTTCGCGTCTCGTGCGACCAGCCCGGTCCCGACACTCACCGCATTCCACAAGGACGTCTATCCGTACGACTACAACCCGGACAAGGCGCGCGAGCTGCTCGCTCAGGCCGGATACGGCCCTGGCGACATCACGCTGACGCTGAGCTATCGGCTCGACAATCCCGACGAAGAGGCTGTGGCCATCTATCTCAAGGATGCCCTCGACGACGTCGGGATCAACGTCATCATCGACAAGGTCGCGTCGACGCGCTTCTCCGAGATGCGCGGGTCGCAGGACTACGAGATGGCCCTGCTGTTCTGGATTCCGTACGTCAACAACCCGGTCTATCAGCTGAGCTACGGCTATCACAGCTCGAGCGGCTGCTGCAACTACGGCCGCTACACGAACGCGACGTTCGATGCGATGCTCGACGCCGCGAAGGCCGAGACGGATCCGGTCGTGCAGGAAGGCCTGGTGAACGCGATGCAGGAACTGATCGCGGGCGAAGTCCCGATCATCCTCCTGTACCATCCGAATCGCCAGATCACCATACGAGACAACGTGACGGGCTACGTCTACTGGACGAACTTCCTCGTTCGCTACGACGTGATGAGCGCGGAGTAGCCCAAGTCTAGACAGGGCAGAGGGGGCGGCCCCGTCCGCCCCCTCTGCGTCCAACGAGGTGCTCGATGCGGCTTACCTTCTTCGTGATTCGGAGACTCCTCCAGCTGATTCCCGTGCTGATCGGCGTCTCCGTGATCACGTTCACGACCGCGCGTCTCCTTCCCGGAAACGCAGCGATCATGGCCGCGGGTCCGCTTGCTTCGCCGGAGGACATCGAGCGTCTCGAGAAGCACATGAAGCTCGATCGCCCGATCTGGGAGCAGTACTTCGCGTACGTGAACGACATCTTCCATGGCGACTTTGGCAAGTCGTGGCGGACGGGGCGTCCGGTGCTCGTCGAGCTCTGGGAGCACTTCCCCGCATCCTTTGAGTTGGTCACCTTCTCCCTGTTCGTCGCGATCCTGATCGGGATTCCATTGGGCGTGGTCGCCGCGATACGACAAGGGTCCCGCCTGGACCAGCTGCTGAGAGGGATCTCGGTCGGGGGGATCTCGATTCCCGTCTTCTGGTCCGGTTTGGTCGCCATCTTCGTCTTCTACTTCCTGCTGAAGATCGCGCCGCCACCGATCGGCCGGATTGGGTTCTCGGTTCGACCGCCGGAGCATGTCACCGGCTTCTACATTCTCGATTCGATCCTGACGTTGAACGGACCGGCGCTCGCCTCGAGCCTGTCGCAGCTGGCGCTTCCGTCGCTGACCCTGATCATCGCAATGACGTCTCCGATCATCCGGATCACCCGGTCGAGCATGCTCGATGTCCTGAAGGAAGACTACATCCGCTCGGCGAAGGCGTCCGGCCTCCGTCGCCCCGTCATCCTCTTCCGGGATGCTCTGAAGAACGCACTCCTCCCGGTGATCACGCTGATCGGCGGATACTACGGCTACTCGCTCGGAGGCGAGGTCCTGGTCGAGCAGATCTTCTCCTGGCCTGGAATGGGGCGGTACTCGGTCGAGGCGATCTTCAACCTCGACTACGCGCCGGTCCAAGCGTTCGTCATGTTGACCGCCGTCCTCTACGTCGCCATCTACACCATCGTCGATGTCCTGTACGCCATCATCGATCCGAGGATCCGATACTGACCATGCGACGACGAACGGAGAACACGCCGGTAGCGATCGAGCGATTGACGAGGCAGGCGAACCGCTTCGCCGAGATTACGAAACGGCGATTCGGGTTCGCGTATCTCGTCTTCCGGTTGAATCCGGCATCCCTGCTCGGCCTGATCATCGTGGTTGCGCTCTTTCTGAGCGCCTTCTTCGGGCCGCTCGCGCTCCCCTACTCGCCGGACAAGACGAACGCGCCGGAGCGATTCCAAGCGCCGTCTTCGTCCCACTTCTTCGGGACCGACAAGTACGGGCGGGATGTCTTCACGCGAGTTCTCTCCGCGGCTCGGGTCGACTTGTTGATCGCGCTCGGGTCGATCGGCCTGGCGTTCGTGATCGGCACGGCGATCGGATCCCTCGCCGCCTACTTCGGGAAGGCCGTCGACGCTGTGCTGATGAGGATCATGGATATGATCAAGTCCTTCCCGCAGTTCATCCTGGCGATGGCGCTGGTCGCCGCACTCGGGCCGGGCGTTCGGAATCTGATCATCGTCATCACCGTCATCATGGTGCCGAGCTTCGCGCGGATGATCCGGAGCCGCGTCCTCTCGCTCCGCGAGATGGCCTACGTCGATGCCGCCCGGACGAGCGGAGTTCCGTGGTGGAAGATCATCACCGCCTATCTCATCCCCAACAGCCTGGGGACGCTGGTTGTCACCGCGGCGCTGAACGTCAGCTATGCGATGCTCGACGCAGCCGGACTTAGCTACCTCGGGCTCGGCGTACGACCCCCGCAGGCCGAGTGGGGGACGATGATCAGCGAGGGGACGAGCCAGCTTCTCGCCGGCCGGTGGTGGATCAGCGTCTTTCCCGGACTGGCCCTCTTCCTGGCGGTCCTCGGGTTCAACCTCCTGGCCGACGGGCTCCGCGACATCATCGATCCGAGGATGAGACGATGACGAACGCCGTGATCGAGATCCGAGACCTGAACGTCCGCTTCTTCACGTACTACGGCGTCGTCCGCGCCGTGAATGGGGTCACGTTCTCCGTCTACGCCGACGAGACGCTCGGGATCGTTGGGGAATCGGGCTCCGGGAAGTCGGTGACCGCCCTCTCGATGATGGGACTGATTGAGCCTCCCGGGTACGTCGCCGGTGGCGAGATCCTCTTCTCCGGTCGCGACCTAACGCGGATCACGCCGGACGAATGGCTCCGTCTGCGGGGCGATGAGATTACGATGTGCTTCCAGAACCCGATGCGCGCTCTCAACCCTGTGATGAAGATCGGCCGTCAGCTTGCGCGCGTTCACATGACGCACAACGACTCGACGCTCAAGGAAGCGACCGACCGCGCGATCGCGCTCCTCGAAGAGGTGAACATCGCTGACGCCGAGCGGCTGATGAGTCGGTACCCGCACCAGCTCTCCGGCGGAATGTGTCAGCGCGTGATGACGGTGATGGCGCTGATCTGCGAGCCGCGTGTGCTGATTCTCGACGAGCCGACGACAGGGCTCGACGTCACGGTGCAGAAGCAGCTGCTGCACCTTCTCCGGGAGTTGAGGGAGCGGACCTCCGCTTCTCAGATGCTGATCACCCATGATCTTGGCGTCGTTGCGAACATCTGCGATCGGGTCGTCGTCATGTATGGCGGACGTGTGATGGAGAGCGCAGGAATCGATGCGCTCTTCGGGAGACCTCAGCACCCGTACACGATCGCGCTGCTCCATTCGATTCCCCAAGTCGATGCGCGAACTCAGCTGAGGCCGATCCCCGGGGCCGTCCCGGAACCGCTGAATCTCCCGAGTGGTTGTCCGTTCCACCCGCGTTGTTCGCACACGATGCCGATCTGCTCCGCGACCGTCCCGCCACTCTTCGATGTCGCGGAGGGTCAGCAGGCAGCCTGCCATCTCTTCAGCAAGGAGGTCGCCGATGTCGCCGTTGCTTGAGGCTGTCAACCTGGTGAAGCACTTCCAGGTCAAGGGGGACGTGCCGTTCCTCTCGAAGACGGTCCATGCCGTCGACGGGATCAGCTTCAGCATCGAGCCGGATCGGTCGCTCGGGATCGTCGGAGAGAGCGGCTCGGGGAAGACGACGATCGCACGATGTCTCGTCCGGCTCTACAAGCCGACCGCCGGCGATGTTTGCCTCGAAGGGAAGAGCATCTCCACGCGAGCGGGGATCCGGCAGCTGCGAAAGCGGGTGCAGATGGTCTTCCAGGATCCGGGCGGCTCGTTGAACCCGAAGTTCTCTGCTGAACGGATCATCCGCGAGTCGCTTCTCCATCTCCGCGTTGCCAAGCGCCGCGAGATGCGGTCGATGGCCGTCGAGCTTCTCCGCCAGGTCGGGATTCAGCCTTCGGACAGCAAGAAACTGCCGCATCAATTCAGCGGCGGGCAGCAGCAGCGGATCGCCGTGGCGAGAGCCCTTGCGCCGAGACCGGACGTCCTGATCCTCGACGAGCCGACATCGGCCCTCGACCTCTCGCTCCAGGCGCAGATCATCGGAATGCTCGTGGCGCTCCGGAAGGATCTCGGGCTCACCTACGCGCTGATCACGCACGATCTGGCGGTTGTCCGGCAGCTCTGCGATCAGCTTCTCGTGATGTACCTCGGGAAGCCGGTCGAGTCCGGACCGGCACCGCTGATTCTTTCCGGACCTCAGCACCCGTACTCAAAGGCGCTGATCGGATCCGTCCTGAGGCCGGATCCGGAGACTCGCGATCTCGAAGCGCCGCTCCACGGGGAGATCCCGAGTCCGACAGCCCCGCCGTCGGGATGCCGGTTCCATCCCCGATGCCCGGAGTGCATGCCAATTTGCAGCGTTGAGGAACCGATTCCCTGGCAGGTCGGGGAGGCGACGATCTGGTGCCATCTGTTTTCGGACGGGCATGGAACCGGAGGAGACGAATGATCGGATGCCGGAGAGATGCTTCGCGGCAGGCGAACGAGATGCAATCTGCAGGAGGGACGAATGACTGAGACGATGCAGGCGATCGTGTGGGACGGCGGCCAGTGGCCGGGCGGTCTCGAACTGAAGGAGTTCCCCGTGCCGGAGCTTCGGCCGGGCTGGGTACTGGTGCGGAATCGGGCGGCGGGGATCTGCGGCTCCGATCTCCATTACCTGGGCGGGCAGACGCGGCATCTGATCCCGGATCGGAATCTTCCGGCGGTCCTCGGCCACGAGAACGCCGGCGTCGTCGTTGCAATCGGCGAAAGCGTCGGCGGGCTTGAAGTGGGCGACCGCGTGGCGGTCGAGCCGCTCCACGGCTGCCGCGAGCTCGGGCGGACGCCGCCGTGCGCGCCGTGTCAGGCTGGGCACTACGAACTCTGCGATCACCATCTGACGCACGTCGGGATCCCGCTGGTCGAGATGCTCCCCGGTGGCTATGGAGAGTACTCGATCGTCCATGAGAGCAAGGCGTACAAGATGCCTGATGGAGTGTCGTTCGAGGACGCCGCCCTCCTCGATGTCCTCGCGGTCGGGGTTCACGCCCTCGGCATCGGGAAGCCGATGCCGGGGATGAAGACGGCGGTCCTGGGCAGCGGGGTGATCGGGATCGACATCATCCAGTGTCTCAAAGCCTGGGGGATCGCGACGATCATCGCGACGGCGAAGTATCCGTTCCAGGCGGAGGCGGCGAAGAAGGCCGGGGCGAGTCACGTCGTCCTCCTCGAGTCGGGCGTCGATCCGGTCGAGGAGGTTCTCCGGTTCACCGACGGGAAGGGCGTCGATCAGGTCTACGAGGGCGTCGGCGGGAAAACGGACGTTATCAACGAAGCCGTCCGGATGTGTCGGAGAGGGGGGAGCATCATCATGACCGGCATCTTCGATGGAGAGCGCCCCATCGATCTGCTGACGATGCTGTTCGAGAGTGTGGACATCCTCTCGTCGAATAGCTACTCGATCACCGGGATGAAGCCCGACTACGAGATCGCGCTCGACCTGCTGGCGAGTGGGCAGGCGAGCCACGACTTCGTCGTGACGCATCGGTTCGCTCCGGAGGAGTTTGTGGAGGCGATCGACACGGCGTTCGACAAGAAAGGGAACGAGTGCCTCCGCGCGATGTTCATCCGCGGAGAGTAGGGAGGAAGGGGAAGCGATGACGGAGGCGAAGCGGAGTGACTTCACGCCGATGGGGACGGGCTATCGCTGGGAGGCGATGGTCTTCCTGACGATGTGGGAGGGGATCGAGGAGCGATACGGCCCGGAGGTTGCCAAGGAGATCGGAACCAAGGCGATGGAGGTCGCCGGGAATCGCTTCGGCAAGCGGATGGCAGAGATCTGGGGGGAGAACGATCTCGCCACACTCAAGGAGGTCTGGGAAGCGCTCTACGGTTCGATGGAGAGTGAGTGGGACGGGAAGCGGCTCGCTTTCCACGGGAGGCAATGCATCATCCAGAACACCTTCGATCTGTTCGACGATATTCCGCCGGAGCGAAGGGCGGCGCTCGACCGGATGTTCTGTGTCGGCGATCAGGGATTCGTCAACGGATTCAACCCGGAGATTCGGTTCTCGTTCGGAGGACGGCTCCTCCGCGGAGAACCCGAGTGCGTTTGGATCATGGAGACGCCCGAGTCGACGTAGACGGCTCCGAGCGAGTTCGGCCGAAAGGCGGGAGGAGAGCAGAATGACGGCGACAGCGACTGAGTATCGACAGCGGGTTGTCGATGTCGATCTGACGACGGGCGCGTGCACCGTCTCCGAGATCGGTGCGGCTGACATCCGGCGCTTCCTCGGAGGCCGCGGGTTGGCGGCGGCCCTCCTCGCCGACGCCGTCACCGGCCCGACCGATCCGTTCAGCCCTGCTGTCCCGCTGATCTTCTCGATGGGGACGCTGACCGGCTCGAACGTCCCGATGACCGGCCGCTCGAACATCACCTTCGTCAGTCCGGCGACGAATCTGTACTGCAAGACGAACGTCGGCGGACACTTTGGTCTCCACTGCAAGCTGAGCGGGATCGACCTGCTGACCATCCGTGGTGCAGCGGAGCAGCCGGCCTATCTGTGGATCGACGGCGATCGGATCGAAGTCCGCGACGCGACCGAGCTATGGGGGCTGACCGTCCGAGAGACGACGAGTGCGCTGGAGGCGTTGCACGGGGACGCGATCAACGTCGCCTGCATCGGGCCGGCCGGGGAGAATCTCGTCGTCTACGCCGCGGTCATGTCGTCGGTCTACAACGCCGCCGGCCGAGGCGGCGGCGGGGCGGTGATGGGGAGCAAGCGGCTGAAGGCGATCGCCGTCGCGCGGCCGGCCGGGACGATCGCCCCGGTCGATGTCGGTGGCTTCGAGGCGGCACAGCGCGAAGTCCGGGATGCGCTCTATGCGGATACGATGGCCGCGAGCTACTTCGACTACGGGACAGCGGCCTCCGTCGGTCTGATGAACGAGCTGAAGACGCTTCCGTCGTACAACTTCCGCCGAGGCGGGATCGACGACATCGAACAGCTGACGAGCCAGTATTGGAACGAGCAGGGACTCCTCAAGGGCCGGATCGGCTGTGCATCCTGCATCTATTCGTGCCATCGATTCATCCGTATTGAAGACGGCCCCTTCGCGGGGACGTACACGGCGGGGCCTGAGTACGAGACGGTGAGCGCTTTGGGAACGGGCCCCGCCATCACATCCGTCGGCGCCCTGCAGCGGGCGAATGAGCTCTGCAATGACCTCGGAATGGACACGATCTCCGCCGGCGGCGCCATCCAGTGGGCGATGGAGACGTTCGAGAAAGGGCTGATCCATGAGGATCTCATTGGCGGGCTCGATCTGCGTTTCGCAAGCGAAGAGGCGGTCACCGTCCTCCCGACGATGATCGCTCATCGCGAGGGGATCGGGGATATCCTCGCCGATGGGGTCAAGCGGGCGGCGAATCGGATCGGTCGGGATTCCTGGAAGTGGGCGATCCATACCCGAGGCCTCGAGCAGAGCCGGGTCGAGACCCGTGGTGCAATGGGCTATGCACTGGCGTTCGCGATGAACCCGCGCGGTCCGGATCACCTCCACACCGAGTGTCTGGCCGAGTTCGGGATGACGCCGGAGATGAAGGATCTGGTTGCGCAGATCACCGGAGACGCGGCGTACGCTCGGCCGGATCTCCCGGAGAAACGCCCCGAGATCGTTCGGTATCACGAGGATATCTACGCCGTGTCGGATTCGCTCGGCCTGTGCGCGTTTGTCACGACCGCGGCGTACGGCGCGTCTCCGGAGCGCTGTGCACGCCTGTTTGCGGCGATGACCGGGATCGAGACCGACGCTGCGGCGCTGATGGAGGCTGGGCGACGGATCATCACGCTCGAACGGCTGATCAACTTTCGCCTCGGCTGGCGGGAGGAACCGACCGAGTACGCCCCGTGGCGTCTGATGAATGAACGGCAGGAGGCGCTGCCGATCCCCGAGCCGATCCTCGATGTCGAGCGGATGCAGCGGATGGTCCGCGAGTACTACGCGCTGCACGGATGGAATGTGGAGACCGGCGTTCCATCACCCGAGACGCTCTCGAACCTCGAGCTCGAAGACTTCGCGAAAGGAAGACGATGACCCTCGACGGCTATCGACTGATGATCCCCGGGCCAATCCAGCTCGCTCCGGAGGTTCTGGCGGAGCTCTCGCGGCCGATCGTCCCGCACTACGGTCGGGAGTGGACGGACTTCTACAACGAGACGCTGGAGCTTCTCCGTCTCGTCTACCGGACGACCGGACCGATCTTCGCGATTCCGGGGAGCGGAAGTGCCGGTCTCGAGGCGGCGATCGGGAGTTCCGTCGGCGTCGACGAGCGGATGCTCGTCGTCTCGAACGGCTTCTTCGGCGAGCGGATCACCGCGATCGCGGAGAGCCAGCACGAGAAGACGGAGGTCCTCCGCCTTCCGACGGACCGGCCGATCGATCCCGCTGCGGTTCAAGAGGCGCTGAGCGGTGGGGAGCCGTTCGACGCCGTAGCCGTTGTCCACAGTGAATCGTCGAGCGGCCTCCTCAATCCGATCCGCGACATCGGTCCGCTCTGCCGGGAGTACGGTGCGCTCTGCCTGGTCGATGCGATCTCCTCGCTCGGCGGGATCGAACTCGAGATGGATGCGTGGCAAGTCGATGTCTGTGTCTGCGCGTCGCAGAAGTGCCTCGAAGGTCCACCCGGGCTCGGGCTCGTCGCCGTCGGCGAACGGGCGTGGGAGCAGATCGCGGGCAAGCAGACACGCGGTTGGTATCTGAATCTCCATGTGTGGGACGACTTCGCCGATCGCTGGGCCGACTGGCATCCGTATCCGATCACCATGGCCGTCCCGGTGTTTCGCGCGCTGCGGACGGGGGTCGAACGGATCCTCGCGGAGGGATTGGAGGCCCGGGTCGAGCGGCATCGAGCGATGGCGTCGACCGTTCGCGCACAGCTCGGAGAGCTCGGCTTCCTCCCGGTCTTCTCCGAGGCGGACGCATCGCCGACCGTCCTCGCCCTCCTTGGAAGCGCCGACGTCCCGGCGGACGACGTGGTCGATCGGCTCAGGTCGGACCACAGGATCCTCATCGCGAGAGGGATCGGCGAGTATCGCGGCCGAGCCTTCCGTATCGGAAACATGGGATCTCAGGCGCGCGAAGAGGAAATGGGACCGCTCATCGAGTCGATTCGAGCGATCGTGAACGCCGAAACTGGAAAGGGGCGAGACGGATGAGCAGCGAACGGCTGGCCGTGGAGCGAATCGGGGGGGAGAGGATCATTCCGGTCATCCGCGGCGATGGAATGTCGAACCTCCTCGACCTCGTTGACGGCCTGTTGGAGGTGGGGTTGAGCATCCTGGAGATCACGATGACGACACCCGGCGCGCTGGAGCGGCTCGCCGATCTCCGGGAGAGGCGCCCTTCGTTGGCGCTTGGGGCCGGAAGCGTCCTGGATGCGGACATGGCACGCGACGCGGCGAACGCCGGCGCACAATTCATCGTGTCACCGGTCTTCGACGTTGGCATCATCAATGCCGCCCGAGACGCGGATGTAGCGGTTGTCGCCGGCGCGTTCACGCCGACCGAGGCTCAGAAGGCCTGGGAGGCGGGTGCAGATCTGGTGAAGATCTTCCCAGCGTCGACCCTCGGCCCGCAGTTTCTCACGGCACTCCTCGCACCGCTGCCCCACCTGCGCTTGGTCCCGACCGGCGGCGTCGATCTGTCGAACGCTGCGGATTTCCTCGATGCCGGTGCGTATGCGGTCTGTCTTGGCGGAGCGCTCATCGATCGCGAATCGCTTCGAACCGGGGACTACGACGAGGTGTTTCGACGAGCTGCCGATCTGGTGGAACGGATCGGGGAGAGAGCGGAGGTGGTCTGAAGCATGGCGAGAGGTCTCGATCTTCTGACGTTCGGAGAGGCAATGCTTCGCCTGTCGACGAAAGGGTTCGCGCGGTTCGAGCAGGCGTCGTCGCTCGACCTTCACGTCGGAGGAAGCGAGCTGAACACCGCAGTCACCTGCCGCCGACTCGGCCTGAAGGCGGGTTTCGTCACGCGCCTGCCGGCGACCTCGCTTGGCAGGCTTGTCGAGAACAAGGCGCGTGAGCACGGGGTCGATACATCTTCGATCGTCTGGAGTGAGGACGGCCGGGTCGGGACCTACTACCTCGAGCTGGGGGCGAGTCCGCGATCGAGCCGAGTCATCTACGATCGTGCGCACTCCGCCATCAGTCGGATCGAGCCGGAGGAGATCGACTGGCCGTCCCTCTTGAACGGAGTCCGCTGCTTTCACACAAGCGGGATCACGCCTGCCCTGAGTCCGGCAGCGGCCGTCGAGGTCTCATCGGCCGTCCGCGCCGCGCGAGCTGCAGGCTGCCTGATCAGCTTTGACCTGAACTACAGGCGTCGGCTCTGGAGCCAGGAGGAGGCGTGCGAGCTGCTGACGCCGCTGATGGAGGATGTCGACCTGCTCCTCACGACGGAAGAAGATGCAGAGCGGGTCTTCGGGATTCGCGGGGAGAGCTACGAGTCAGTGGCGATGGAGTTGGTGGAGCGCTTCGGTCTCCGTGCCGCTGCGATCACGCTCCGGGAGAATACATCGATCTGGCGAAACCGCTGGACCGGAATCGCCTACGACGGGGCGCGGCTCTACTCGGGGCCGGAGTACGACCTCGAGCTTGTCGACCGGGTCGGCGGCGGCGACGCGTTCACCGGAGGGTTCCTCTACGGATACCTGGCGAAGGATGACGTCCAGCGCGCCCTCGACTTGGCGATTGCGGCCTCGGCCCTTGCGCAGACGAATCCGGGCGATCTGAACTGGACGACGCTCGAAGAGGTCGAAGGCCTGCTGCAGCATGGAGGGAAGCGGATCGATCGATAGGAGCATGGAGAATAGAGCCAGTATGCAAGGTGAGTTCGGATGAAGACGCTCGATCGCGGATTCGAGATCCTCGAGTACATCGTCGAGGCCGGGGAGCCGGTTTCGATCCATCGGTTGATGGAGTTGACCGGACTCGATCGGAGCACGGTCTATCGCTACCTGAATGTCCTCCTCGAACGGCGCTACATTCAACCCGATCCGCAGAACCGTGGATTCGTCGCCGGCTGCCGCGTGCTCGAACTCTCAGGTTCGATCCTCGTGAGCCTCAACGTTCGTGACATCGCTCGCCCTCATCTTCTGGCGCTGTCGAACGGGCTGTCGCTGACCGCTCATCTGGCGATCCGTGATGTCGATCAGATTCTCTATCTCGACAAGATCGAGACGCAGCGGAGCCTTCCGATCATCTCGCGGATCGGCTCGCGTGCGCCGCTCTACTGCACATCGCTTGGGAAGGTCTTCCTCGCGTTCGAAGAGCCAGCGGTCGTCGACGAGCTCCTCGCCGGGCTGACGCTGACTCGGAGGACGGAGTCGACGATCACCGATATGAAAACGCTCCGGAGGGAACTCGATGCCATCCGGGAGCGGGGGTACGCGGTCGACAACGAGGAGAACGAGCTCGGCGTCTTCTGTATTGCGTCACCGATCTTCGGCGTCAGCGAATCGATCGCTGCGGCGATCAGCGTGACGGGCCTGAAGCGCCAATTCGCGGACCAAGGGCGGATCGCAGAACGCCTGACGACGGTAGCGAGCGAGATCTCGGCCGCCCTCGGCGGCTCCGGCGACCCGGGATCGAGGGATCGCCTTCCATGATTGCGCATTCAAACGCGCGGACGCTCCAGCCGGACGAGCTGGCCGATCTCCTTCTCGGTGTGCGGATTCTCGGCACCGGCGGGGGTGGGGATCCGCGCCGAGGCGCCGCGCAGGTCGAAGCGGACGCGGCGCGCGATCGCGCCTACACGCTGATTGAGCCCGAGCAGGTTGAGGACGATGCGCTTGTCCTCAGCGGCGGATTCATGGGGCACATGGCGGTTCAATCGTCGTGGGATTCGACGATCGATCACTGGGAGGACGTCTACGAGTTGGAGGAGGCCGTCCGCGCGATGGAACGGTTCCTCGGCCGAAAGGCCAACTACCTGGTCCCTTTTGAACTCGGCGGCGGGAACACCATTGCCATCCTCTCCTGCGCGGCCCGGCTCGGGATCCCGGCCGTCGATGGAGATGGAATCGGACGTGCAGCGCCGGAGACACAGATGAGCAGCTTCGCCGCGCACGGGGTCGATCTGATGCCGATGACCCTGTTCGACGAGCTCGGCGGATCGGTGGTCGTCGAGCGCGGTGATCTTCACTACCCCGACGAGGTTGGCCGGTTCGTTGTCGCTCGGTGCGGGGGCCTCGTTGCCAACTGCCACTTCCCGATGCGTGGAGTGGAGATGCGCCGCGCCATCGTTCCGGAAACCGTCACGGAAGCGATCCACGTGGGCGGAGCGCTTCGGAGACTTCGGGTTCGCGTTGCTGACATCATCGAGGGGATGAGCGAAGCGCTCGGAGCCAGCGTTCACCTGATCGGTCGGACGGACCGCATCGACGAGCGGACAAAGGGCGGGTTCTTCCACTCGGAGGCGGAGATTCGGGGAGCTGGACCGTTCGAGGGGAAGACGATGACGCTCCGAATCAAGAACGAGGTGATGGCCGGCTGGATCGACGGTCGGTTGATCTCCATCTTCCCCGATCACCTCTACCTCCTCGATCCGGAGACCGGGGAAGGACTTCTGTCGCGTGAGCTCGAGGTGGGGTGCAATGTGGCCATCCTCGGTCGTCCCTGTCATGCGCGGGTCCGCGAGACGCTCGATTCGGAGTCGGGGCGTGCGGCCTTCTCCCCGCGCCGATTCGGCCTCGACGTTCCGTTCACGCCCACGGAGAAACTGATTGCAGGATTCAATGCGAGTGAGGGGCAGAGTGGTTGATCCAAAGGAGGGATCACGGTGAATCGACTTCAAGTGGAGCCGGATCGGTGCACGGGGTGTGAGAGCTGCGTCCTGACGTGCTCGTTCGCGCACGGTCAGCAGTTCGGTCTGCACCTGTCTCGGATCCGTGTGGATCGGAACGAAGAGCAGGCCGACTTCACTCCGCGGGTCTGCATCCAATGCGACGAGCATCCGTGTATCGCGTCCTGCCCGGTCGGCGCGCTTTCCATCGCTCCGGAAACCGGCGCGATCTCCGTGGCGGTCGAGACGTGCACCGGATGCCGATCGTGTGAGGCCGCCTGCCCCTACGACGGCGTGCACTTCTCGGAGGGGATCTCCGAGCCGTTCATCTGCGATCTGTGCGGAGGAGAGCCGGAGTGCGTCCAGGTCTGTCGGCTTCCTCAGGCGATCCAGACGGTGGAGCGCGGATGACACCGCCCCCTCGCTACGAGGAGAGCCTGCTGGAGATCGACCTCTCGGCAGGCACTGTTGTCCGGCGAACGCTGGCGGACGGGATGATCCCGGCGTTCCTCGGCGGACGTGGCGTCGCCGCTCGTCTTCTTTGGGATCGCGTCGAAAGCGCGCCGGGTGCCCTCGCGCCGGCGAGCGCGCTCATCTTCTCGACCGGCACGCTGGCCGGAACCACTGCGCCGATGTCGGGACGGGCGACGGTGACATGCGTCAGCCCGGCGACGAAGCAGTACTTCAAGTCGAACATCGGCGGCCACTTCGCCCTCGTCTGCAAGCTGAACGGGGTCGACCATCTCCTCTTCCATGGCGCGGCAGCGGAGCCCGTCTATCTGTGGGTCGATGGACCAAACGTCGAACTCCGTTCCGCGGACCGGCTCTGGGGGGCGACCGTCCGCGAGACGACGCGTCTCCTTTGCACGGAGCACGGGGAAGGGACGAACGTGACCTGTATCGGCCCGGCCGGCGAGCACCGGGTCGCCTTCGCTTCGATCATGACCTCCTGCTACAACGCGGCCGGTCGTGGCGGCGTCGGTGCCGTGATGGGGAGCAAGAAGATGAAAGCGATTGCGATCGCGCGGCCGCGCGGATCGAGGGACTGCGTCGATCCCGGCGCTTTCCAAGAGACAGTCGTGGAGACGCGCGACGCTCTGTACGCCGACACGATGGCCCGGAGCTATTTCGACTTCGGCACGGCGGCGGGGATCAGCATCAAGAACGAACTCGGGGCCCTCCCCGCCGAGAACTTCCGCAGCGGCTGGGTCGACCCGATCGACGAGCTGACGAGTGAGTTCTGGAACGAATCCGGGATTCTCACAGGTAAGGCCGGGTGCGGCGCCTGCCTTTACAACTGTCATCGGCACGTGGCGATTCCGAACGGTGCATACGCCGGCGTCCATTCCGGCGGCCCCGAGTACGAGTCGGTCAGCGCGCTCGGAACCGGGACGGGCGTATCGTCGATCGGCGCGGTCCAGCGGGCGAACGAGCTGTGCAACGATCTCGGACTCGACACGATCTCGGCCGGAGCGGTCATCCAGTGGGCGATGGAGACGTCGGAGCGCGGACTGATCCCGTTGTCACTCGCCGATGGCCTCGATCTCCGATTCGGATCGGAGGAGGCGCTGGTTCGCCTGCCGGAGATGATCGCCCGACGTGAGGGGATCGGGAGCCTCCTGGCCGACGGACTCCGGAGCGCGGCGGCGGAGGTCGGCGGGGAGTCTTGGCGGTGGGCCGTCGAGACGCGCGGTCTGGAGCAGAGCCGCGTCGAAACGCGAACGACGCTTGCCTACGCGCTGGCGTTCGCGGTGAACCCACGGGGGCCGGATCACCTGCACACGGAATGCCTCGCCGAGCGGGGAAACACGCCGGAGGCGAAGGCGCTGATCGAGCGGATCACCGGCAGCCGACGATACGCCCGGGGCGACATTGTCGACAAGCGGCCGGAGATCGTCCGGTGGCACGAGGACATCTACGCGGCCTCCGATGCCCTCGGCCTCTGCGCCTTCACGACCACGGCGTCGTACGGGATGACGCCGGAACGGATGGGGCGGCTCTTCTCCGCGCTGACGGGGTTCGAAGCGGACGGCGAGAGCATCATGCGGGCCGGACAGCGGATCGTCACGTTGGAACGACTGATCAATCTCCATCTCGGTTGGGAAGAGAAGCCTGAGGAATACGCGCCGTGGCGGATCGTGCGGGAGACGATGCGCGATCGCTCCGGCTCGGAGTATCGTCTGCCGAGAGAGGTTCTGATCGGGATGGTCAGGGAGTACTACCGACTCCACGATTGGGATCTCGAGACGGGGATTCCCTCCGATGGCGCGCTCGAGAGGCTGGACTTGCTAGACCTATGGGAGTCGGCAGGCTGAGAGAATGGACCCTGCCCGATCGATGCGGGCGAGGAAGAAGAGGGTCGACGGGGAGTGAGAGATGCTAGAGCAGATTCGACAGGCGGTGCTGGAAGGGGATCTTGACAACACGTCGGAGCTCGTTCGGAAGGCTCTCGATGAGGGCGTCGGACCGGCTTCGATCTTGAATGACGCGATGATCCCGGCGATGGACGTGGTCGGAGCGGAGTATGAGTCGGGAGTTCGCTACATTCCCGAGATGCTGATCTCGGCCGAGGCGATGAAGGCGGGGATGGTCCATCTTCGTCCACTCCTCGCCGAGGCCGGAATCGAGGCGCGAGGGCGCGTCGTCCTCGGGACCGTCGAGGGCGACCTGCACGACATCGGGAAGAACCTCGTTGGGATGATGCTCGAGGGAGCAGGCTTTGAGGTGATCGATCTGGGCGTGGAGGTCACCGCCGAGCGTTTCGTCGACGCCGCCAGGGAGAACGCCCCGGACATCCTCGCGATGTCCGCTCTGCTGACGACAACGATGGTCAACATGCCGGACGTCGTCGAGGCGATCCGCAACTCGGAGCTGGCGAAGATGCCGAAGATCCTCATCGGCGGTGCCCCGATCACCGAGGAGTTCGCGAAGAGCATCGGTGCGGACGGCTTCGCGCCGGACGCGCCGAGTGCGGCGACCGTCGCTGGAGCGCTTCTCGAGGCGAAGGAACGCTAGTTGGGATAGCATCCCCCAGAGCATAGGAGGCGCACATGTTTCTGATCGTCGGTGAGCTGATCAACTCGACGAGGAAGTCCGTCGGACGAGCGATCGCCGATCGCGACGAAGAGCACATCCGCGGGCTGGCCAGACGACAGCAGGAGGCCGGGGCCGACGTGATCGACCTGAACGCCGGCGAATCGGTCGACCGCGAGCTCGAGGATCTCCTCTGGCTGATCGGCGTCGTCGAGGACGAGCTCGGTCCCGAGGTGCGCCTTGGGATCGATACGTCCGATCCTGCGGTGATGGAGCGGGCGATCGTCGCCTGCTCCGGTGCCCCGCTGATGAACTCGATCAGCAACGAACCGGCGAAGCGATCTCTGATCGACGTGGCGGCCGAGTGCGGCTGCGAGGTCATCGGTCTGGCGATGGGAGAGGCGGGGATGCCGATGACCGCCGACGATCGTGTGAAGGAGACGGCAGCTCTGATCGCGAAGTGCGAGGAAGCGGGCATCCCGCGTGAACGACTCTACGTCGACCTGATCTGTATGTCGATCGCCAGCTCGGCGGTGCAGGGGCGCGAAGTCCTCGGCGCGATCCGGCGTGTGGTGGAAGAACTCTCGGTCAAGCCGCTCGTCGCCGTCAGCAACATCTCGTTCGGGCTTCCGGATCGGCGTCTACTCAATCGGACCTACCTCCCGATGCTCGTGTCGGCGGGCCTCGCCGGTGCGATTCTCGACCCGACGGACGTGGGAATCGCGGAGGCGATCTGCGCCGCACGCGCCCTTCTCGGGCGCGACGAGTACTGCATGGACTATATCAAGCACTACCGCGCGAACGCCGCAGCCTAGACGATCGGGAGGAAATCGCCGGTGGACACATCTGCAGAGCGCGGACTTCCGGGCGACAGGACGGGCGAGATCACCCTCCATCCGTCGGGGGTCTCCATCCGCGGGCCGATCGGATCCACATTCCTCCGTGTACTGCAGGAGAACGGCTTGTCGGTTGGCAGCTCCTGCGGGGGCCATGAGACGTGTGGGGAGTGTCGGATCCGCTTCGTCGACCGGTCGCCGGAGCCCTCGACAAGCGATCGGACGCTGATCGAGCCGGATGCGATTGCCGATGGGTGGCGCCTCGCCTGTGCTCACGAGCTGTCCGACGCTGCGCGAATCGAGGTTCCTGAGCGTGTCGGGGATCTTCGCTCGAAGGAGCGCGCTGGAGATGAGGCTCTCGCCTGTGGAGCCGAGCCGAGCGAGGGGCGAGCGAAAGCTCTTGGGCTCGCGATCGACGTTGGCACGACGACGCTCTCGATCGGCTGTTTCGATCTGGCGACGGGAGAACTCCGAGGGCTGGTGGCGACGAGGAATCCGCAACGCCGGTTCGGCGCCGACGTGATTTCGCGAATCGCGCACGTGCGACGCTCGAAGGATGCCGGCCTGAACGAGCTCCAGGCGGCCGTCGTGGAAGGGCTGAACGGGTTGGTCGATCGGCTCTCGGCCGAGGCGAAGATTGCACTCGATTCGATCGAACGCGTCACCATTGTGGGGAATCCAACGATGCTCCATCTCCTCCTGCGGGTTGATCCGGCCGGGATCGGCATCAGTCCGTACAGACCCGCCTTCAGGGATTCCGTTCGGCGCCCAGCTGGAGATCTGGGGCTCGAAATCCCACCTCGGACCCCCGTCGAGACCCTCCCGGGCGTCTCGGGCTACGTCGGGGCCGACATCGTCGGGGGGATCCTCGCGACCGGACTGGATGTCTCGAGCGGAAGGACGCTCTTCCTCGATGTGGGGACGAACGGCGAGATCGTCGCCGCGATCGATCGACGACTGATCGCCTGCTCGACAGCCGCCGGACCGGCATTCGAGGGGGCGGCGATCGTGCAGGGGATGCCGGCGTACAACGGCGCGATCGAAGCGGTCCGAATCTCGGATGACGGGATCGCGTGCGACGTGATCGGGGGCGGAGCGCCGGCGGGGCTTTGCGGGACCGGGCTCGTCGCCGCGGTCGCCGAGTTGTACAAGGCCGCCGGCATCGAAGCATCCGGGCGATTCTGTGATCCGGGTGCGCCGCTGTCGGAGCGATTCGAGGGAGCCGGGAAGGAACGGCGATTCCGTCTGACGGGCGAGCCGGCGGTCTGTCTCCACCAAGCCGACGTCCGCGAGTTCCAGCTGGCGAAGGCGGCGATCCGCACTGGCATCGAGATCCTCCTCCAGCAGGCGGCTCTCCGGCCCGACGAGATCGACCGCGTGCTGATCGCCGGAGCCTTCTCGGAGCGGCTCTGTGGAGAGCACCTCGTCGCGACAGGCCTCCTTCCGGCGATTGATCCGTCACGGATCGACGTCGTCGGCAACACTGCCGGGCAAGGGGCCGCCCGCGTCCTCCTCGACCCCGGGTTGATGGACCAAGCGGAAACGCTCGCCCGATCGATCGAGTATGTCGAACTCTCCGCCGATCCCCGGTTCAGCGAGTTGTACGTCGAACAGATTCCGTTTCCCGAATAGGGCGGAGGCCGGATCAGGCGTCTCTCGACGTCAGTGAAGGCAGAACGTAGATCGTCCCGAGGTCCGGGTGCTCTCCGACGACCGCCTCCACTCCGAAGACGGACCGGACGTTCTTCGGCGTGAGAACACCGCTCGGCTCTCCGGAGGCAGCGATATGACCCTCGAGCATCAGGGCGATCCGATCGGTCGCTTGAGCCGCGAGCGTCAGATCGTGGATCGCGATCAGCACGCTCATCCCTTCTCCGGTCCGTTCCCGAACGATCGACATGAAGCGAACCTGGTGGTGGAGGTCGAGATGGGTCGTCGGCTCGTCGAGAAGGAGGACATCCGGCTCCTGTGCGAAGGCCATCCCGAGGTAGACGCGCTGTCGCTCGCCGCCGGAGATCGCGCGGATCGAGCGGTCGGCAAGCGCCTCGATGTCGGCCAGCTCCATCGCCCGCTGGATCGCTCTGCGATCCTTGACCGTCTCCCGAGCGAATCGACCGCGATGTGGAATCCGCCCCATCGCGACCACTTCGCGGACGGTGAAGTCGAACCCCATCGGACGCTCCTGCTCAACCATGGCAAGATGCCGGGCGAGGCGGCGGGCCGAGTACTCATCCATGGAGGATCCGTCAAGGCGAACGCGACCGCTCGACGGTCGGAGGACTCCCGAGACGATCCTGAGGAGCGTGCTCTTCCCCGAGCCGTTCGGCCCGGCGAGGGCGACCGAACCACCGCGTTCGACGGCGAGATTGACACCCTTCAGGACCGACGTCGCGCCGTCGTATGCGAAGCAGACCTGCTCGATCGTGATGCGCATCAGAGGTTCGCCCCTTTCCTCTTGAGGAGATAGAGGAAGAACGGTGCGCCGAGGAGCGCGGTAATCACGCCGACGGGGAGTTCGGCCGGCGCGAAGACCGTCCGAGCGGCCATGTCGGACCAGACGAGGAAGCAGCCTCCGGCGAGTGCCGAGACGGGGATCAGGCGGCGATGATCCGGACCGATGAGAAGACGCATGATGTGAGGAATGACGAGTCCAATGAACCCGATCGTCCCGGCCATCGCGACGGCCGCGGCCGTCAGGAGCGTGGTCAGTCCGAGGAGCCAGCGGTAGAGGGTGGTCGGATTGACGCCGACGTGGAACGCCCCCTCCTCCCCGAGGGAGAGCGCGTTCAGATCCCGCGCGAAGAAGAAGACGCCTCCGATCCCGACGGCTGCGATCGGCGTGAGAATCGCGAGCGACGTCCACGTCGATCGTCCGAGTCCGCCCATGATCCAGAAGAGGACGTCCGAGAGCTTCTCGCCGCCGGAGCTCAGGTAGATCAGGAAGCTCGTCACCGCGGAGAAGAGCGCGCCGACGGCGACGCCGGCGAGGATCAGCGTGAAGATCGACGTCCTCCGATCTCGCCCGCGCGCCAGACCGTAGACGATCAGGACCGCCGCGGTTGCACCGACGAACGCGCCGAGCGGGAGGAAGAGGAGGGAACCCGAAGCGAACAGGATTGCGACGGCCGCGCCGGTCGACGCGCCGCTGGCAATCCCGAGGACGTAGGGGCTGGCGAGCGGGTTCCGGAAGAGACCCTGCATCGCGGCCCCGGAGACGGCTAGCGCCGAGCCGACGAGGAGGCCGAGGAGAACGCGCGGCAGACGGACTTGTCGAATGATGACCCGGTGGACCTCCGAGACGTCTGAATCCTCGCTTCCGAGTATCGCCCCGTACACATGCCGCAACGGGATCGTCACCGGGCCGACGACGATCCCGAGAAAGATAGAGATCAGGACAAGGCCGACGAGCCCGCACAGGATCCAACCAGAGGCTCGTCGGCCACGTATGCCCATCCTACGGCTCGATCCCGTGAAGCCCGGCGATGATCGCCCGGAGCGCTTCGGCAACGCGTGTCGACGCGACGAGGCTCGCTCGGATTCCAAAGACTCGGCCGTGCACGACTGCCGAGACGCTCTGAAGGAACGGGTTGCCGCTGATGTTCTCGATCTGCGACGGCGCGGTGAAGATGACCTCCGGGTCGCGCGCGATGATCTCCTCGAAGCTGACCGGAGGCGTCCACACAAGGTCTCCGAAAATGTTCGTTCCCCCGGCGCGGAGGATCAGCTCGTGCTCGATCGCGTCCGAGCCGGCTGCGTAGGGAGGGTTATCCGGCGAAGACGCGTAGAGGAACGCTGCGGAGACCGGTGCCTTGCCGAGTACCGTTCCCTCCAGCTCGACAATGGCCATCGCGATCTCCCCGATCAAGCGCTCGCCCTCGTCGCTCACCCCGAGGGCCGTGGCGAGGGTCCGGATCGTCTCGAAGATCGATGCGACACTCGTCAACCAAGGGGTTGTGAGGACCGTGACACCGGCGGCCTCCAGGGCGGGGCGCTCGCCGCCATAGTCGGTCGCTCCGAGGACGAGATCCGGCTCGAATCCGAGGATCACCTCGACACTGGGAGCAGACGAAAGGCCGACGGTCGGCAGTCCGATGACCTCGTCTGGGTTGTCCGGCGACTCTCCGACGGCGACGAGGCGATCGAGCGCTCCGAGGTCGATGACGATCTGCGTGTAGAGCGAACCGACGGTGACGATCCGCTTAGGGAGCTGATCGATCGTGATCTCCTGAATGCGGTCGTCGACGACCGTGACCGGATACGCTTGAGCGAAGCAGGCAATGCTCAGGCAGAGGACGGCCGCGAGGCCGGTGACAAGTCGGATTCTTCTCATGGTGACCGCCTTTTCGCTTGTGGGATGCTCTATCCCACCGTGGTCCTCCATCTTAGCCCTCTCCGGTGGGAGCGGCAAGGGGCTACGTGTTCGAGATCCGGAGGAGCACCCGCCAGAGGCCGAGTCCTGCACACCGCAGATCCGATGCGGCCGCGATGATCAGCATATCGCCTTCAGCCGACTGCGGGAATTCATTGGCAAGCGTCTCGGCGTCCGCGGGGTTGCGCTGGCGGACCGGCTCTCCGTCGTGCGCGAACACCCAGCCGTCCTCGGCGTATCGAAGGACAAGAAGCCCCGTCGTACCCTCGCGGATCGCCGCATCGCGGAGTTCCCAGATCGGGTCGCCCGAATCCGCCGCGACGTGCGCGGCGAGATGAACATCGCCGATCCGGAGCGAGGAGAGATCGGCGCGTGTAACGGACCGGATCGCCGCGAAAAGGGGCCGGAAATGTCTCTCTCCCGCTTCGGTGAGCACGACGCCGGTTCGCGCCAGCTCGACGAAACCGCGATCTCTCAGTCTCTCGAGTTCGATCCGGACGGCCATCTCTGTCAGGCCGGTCCGCAGCGCCAGGCGGCGGCGTCCGAGTCGTGCCGTGTGCGCGTGGTACGCGAGCTGCGCCGCTGCGATGGTGTCGTCCATCCGACCTCCGAATCTGCGCCGACTCCCCTGGTTCGAACGATCATACAACAGAGGGGCTTCGGCAACCCGAAATGGCCTGAGGACTAGACCTGCAGAGCGTTTTCTCCTATATTGGAACCATGGGGCACGTCGACAGTGACTCGTCTCTTTCGGCATCGGTGAAGCCGCGCGGGGTCTTGGGCGCATTGCGGATCGTCTGCGAGCGGAACGGCCATTGTCGTTTGCAGGACGGAACGCAGGTCTGCTTCCGGTTGATCGAACCCGAGGATGTCGCGGCCTGCGCGGCGATGCTCGTGGCATGCACCCCGAAGAGCCTCTACTCCCGGTACGAGCGCGTCGTCAGCGAACCGCTCGACGAACTGGCCGGACGGCTCTGCTGCCCAGATCTGCAGACCGAGCTGACGGTCGTCGCCGAGGTCTCCGTCAATGGAACGAGCTCGCTGATCGGCGTCGCACAGCTTCTCACCGACCCATCGCACGAGGCAGCGGAATATGCCGTTCTCGTCTCCGATCCGTGGCAAAGCAAGGGGCTTGGGAGCGCGTTCACCGATTGCTGCCTCCGGCTGGCCCATGCGTGGGGGGTCGGGCGGGTCGTCGCGGAGTTCCTTCCAGGCAACATGCGGATTATCCGGATCCTCGAGAAACGGGCGTTCGATCTGTATCGGGACATGCAGGAGCACGCCGTCTCCGGACAGAAGCGGATCGCCGACGAGGATGCCGATCGACCGGTCGGCGCGGCCTAGACGAGACGTCACCTTTCGAGCCATTCCGAGCCAGGCAGGGTACGGGTTTCGGGCGAGGCCTTAGGGTATCATGGAACGCCAATTCAGGAGAGCAAGGGACGGAGGGAACCATGCGTAGGAACACAGTCGCGGCAGCGATGCTTATTGCCGTCATCGGCTTGGCTTTCGGTGTATCCGGAGCGGAGACGATCATTACGTCCGGCGGTTCGGTGCTGACCGGAGTGATCGAAACGGGCCTCCCTGCGACGGTCAGCGTTACGTCGGAAACCGGCGATGTCTTCACCGTGCAGCGGGAGAACATGAAGCACATCCGGTTCGGGGAACGGCGCGAAGTGACCGTTGAGACGTTCGACGGGAACATCATCGTCGGGACGCTCGGCGGGATCAGCGACGTCTTCGGTCTGCAGACGGAGGGCGGCGATGTTCAGTCGATCAGCGTCGATAGCATCGTCGAGATCCGATTTGAGTCGCCGGCGATGGAAGAGGAAGAGGAGGCCCCGGTTGTCGTGTCGGTCTCCGTCGGACCGAATCTGATCGAGTCGGTCATCGGCGTCTACGAAGAGCGCTCCGGTTCGTTCACGCTCGGAATCGACTCTGGCTTGCAGCTCGGGTACTCGGTGAAGAATGGGTTCGAAATCCCACGCTTCACGATCGGGATCAACGCGATCCTCCTCGGTGCGGTCGGGCGGTTCTATTTCCCACCATCCGTCTCGCGCGTCGAACGGATCGCCGAGCGGCTCGTGGAAGACGGGATCGGCGACTACGAGACGCTCCTCGAGGAGACGCGCCTCGACGCCGTGCCGTTCATGCTCCCCTACGCGCAGCTCGGGACCGATGCGTTCATCATCCCGCACGTCGGTGGAGGATTCCTCTTCCGGCTGACCCGAGATATCTACTTCGACGTCGGCGCGACGCTCGACACCGTCGGCGTCGCTTGGGTGTCGATCGGCGTGCTGATCTTCTTCTAGCGAACGAGGGAATCGTCGATACGGGGCCTCTGAGTCGGAGGCCCCGTGTTCTTTCTACGACCCCTTCGGTGCGACCGCGTTGGTCAGCTCGCGGCCGCGCTTGCCGAGCTCGAACTCGCGGATATTCTCGATCGTCGTGTCAGCCATGTTCGCCTGCGCGACGTCGGTCAGCGAACCCTGGTGCCCGGTGACCATCACATTGCCGAACGTTGTCAGGCGCGCGAGCGTGTCGTCGGCGATCACGCTGTCCGAGTGGTCTTTGTAGAAGTACTCGGCCTCCTCCTCGTAGACGTCGAGGCCGGCGTAGCCGATCTTCCCGCTCTTCAGTCCGTCGATCAGCGCCTCAGTATCGATCAGCCCGCCGCGGGCCGTGTTGATCAGCATGACGCCAGTCTTCATCGTCTCGATCGCGGTCGCGTCGATCATGTGATAGGTCTCCGGCGTCAACGGCGCGTGGATGCTGATCACGTCGGATTGCGCTAGCAGCTCATCGAGATCGACGAAGCGAACGCCGTAGGCGTCGATCAGATCCTGCTTTGCCGTCCGGCTGTACGCGAGGAGCTCGCAGCCGAACCCGTGGAGGACGCTCAGGAGGCAAGCGCCGATCTTCCCTGTTCCGACGACGCCGGCTGTCCGGCCGTGCATGTCGAACCCGACCAGCCCGCTCAGGGAGAAGTTGCCGTCTCGGACCCGGACGTGGGCGCGATGCGTCTTCCGATTGAGCGCCATCATCAGGGCGACCGCGTGCTCCGCTACGGCGTACGGCGAGTAGGCTGGAACCCGTGCGACCGAGATCCCGAACCGCTCGCACGCTTCGAGATCGACGTTGTTGTATCCGGCGCACCGCATCGCAATCATCTCGACTCCGACGGCGCTCAATCCCCTGATTACGTCCTCGTCGGCGCAGTCGTTCGCGCTGATGACGGTCACCGGGAAGTTGGTCGCCAGCGGGACGGTGTCGAGCTCGAGGCGAGGCGTGAAGAAGTGCATCGCGTAGTCGTACCGGTTCTTCTCGGTATAGAGCCGGTTCCGATACGGGCTGGCGTGGTAGAACGCGACGCGGAGGCCGTGCTCGACGTCGCGCGCGAGCAGGCGCGCGACCGTCGACGTCTCGCGGGCCAGGTGCCCCGACATGTAGGAGAGGAGCCCCTTGGCGACGCACTGGTTGTCGGCGAGGAGTTGCTCGAACGCTTCGTAGCCGAGCGTCCAGGCCTTCACCTTGCTCGTGGCTCTGAGTGTCGCCGAGCGCGTCTTCTGGCCGAAGAGTCCCATCTCGCCCGCGACGTCGCCGGCCTTGAGGATCGTTACCTCGATCGGTTCCTCGTCCTCGACCGCTTTCAAGACCGCGACGTCGCCGGACTCGATCAGGAACATCCGATCGCCGGTCTCGCCCTCGCAGCAGAGATCCTCCCCGACTGCGAACGTTGCCGGCTCGAGGGCCGACTCCAGCGCTCCGAGCGCCTCTTCGTCGAGTTCGCAGAACAGCCGGACCTTCTTCAGAAGCTCGAGCATGCGCTCCCCCTCATCGTTGGTGTGCGCCGATCATAGCACGAACAGCCGGACTGCAGGGAATCGAGAGGGAAGTGCGCTGACTGAAGGAATCAGGCGCTCTCGGGCTTCGGAAGCTCCTCGCGATAGGCGGTGATCAGGGCGGCGGCAGCGAGCGGGAGGAACGCGACGAAAGTCATCACCGAGATCAGTCCGAACCGGTCGGCGAGCCAGCCGATCGGCGTCAGCGCCAGACCGCCGACCCCCCACGCGGCCCCCATGACGAGGCCGGAGACGAGTCCGGTTCGCCCCGGCAGGCACTCCTGCGCAGCGACGACGCCGACCGGGATCGATGACAGACCGAAGAGGCCGGCCGCGGCGATGAAGACGAGAGCGACGGAGGCAGGACCGTAGAGGAAGAGGATGTAGAACGGCGTCGTCAGGACGAGGGCCGTCAGGATCACACGTTTCCGCCCGAACCGATCCGACAGGTTCCCGGCGAGGAATCCGGCCGCCGCGCCGGTCAGCAGGAAGATACTGATCGCTGCGGCGCCCGCGAACGGGGAACCGCCGCGTTCGGTCACGAGGACCGCGAGGAACGTCGCGAACGCCGTCGAGCAGGTGGAAGACAGGACGATCACGGACCAGAGGAGAACCAACCGAGACGGAAGCTCGCGAAGCCTCGTGCGTCCGGCGCTCGCTTGTCCCTTCGGGGGGAGCTCTCGCTGGAGAGGGAGCGCGAACGCCGCGACGAGCAACAGACCCGGAAGCATCAGCCACGGCGTTTGCAGGAGAGAGAACCGCTCGACGAACCCGACGATCACGATGGGGGCGACCGCTCCGCCGAGCGTTCCGCCCGAGGAGAAGAGTGCCATCAGCAAGCCGTGTCGCTTCGGGCGACCGGCCCCGACCAGTGCCGCCGCCGCCGGGTGGAAGAGCGCGATCCCGATCCCGGAGGCGACCATGATCGCCAAGAGCTGTGGGAAGTTGCCAACCCGGCCGATGAACGACATCGCGAGGACGCTCACGAAAGGTCCCAATACGACCAACCATGGCCTCTGCACGCGATCGACCAAGTGCCCGAGCCCCGGTTGGAGGAGCGAGTTCGTGACGATACGGATCGTTCCGAGCGCACCGGCGAGCGCGAGCGACAGATCGAGCCGATCGATCAACAGTGGAAGCAGCGGCGCGTAGAAGTGGGCGAACCCATCATTCAGGAAGTGCCCGACGAACAGAAGGGCCGTCCGCTTCCACGGTGTGCGTGCTGGAGGATTTACAGGATCTGCCATGACGAGCGAAGATGGTAGTTGTGGACAGAGGTGCGAGCAAGGGCTCCGAATCGGCGCTTGCCTTGGCTGGCCTCCCTGCGCGTGCTACTCTCCTGGCCATTGTGGAGCCGATAGTTGAGAAAAGACCCTCCGGGCGGCAGCGCGCTGTACCGCTCGCAGGATCTACCTTTGTGATGTCTATGGCGCTGGGTGCCACCAGCCTGGTTCTGCAGCTGTTCCTTGTCTCCCGAGGTGCTTCAACTCTCCTGATTGGTTCGCTGAGCAGCCTAAACGCTGCCGGGATTCTTGTCGGCGGTCTCGTGTGGGGAACGATCTCGGATCGAATGCATCGCGGGCGCCTGCTTGTCTTCCTAGCACTTGCTCTGACACTGGTAGCGGGCGTTCTCGTTGCACTGCCGCCTAGCTTCGTTGCTCTGGGGAGTAGCTTCCTACAGCGGCTGCTCCTTGCGGGCTTCACCACAGTCGCTGTTGCGATTGTGTCGGGCGCTAGTACTGTTCGAAGGAGAGGGAAGAACGTCTCCTACATCTATTCGGCCAGCGCGGCAGGGCGAGCGCTCGGGTTGATCAGCATAGGTTTCCTCCTCGAGCAGCTGGGCTTTCGATTCTCCTTCGCGTTCATTGCCGCGCTTCCGCTGATTGGTGTCCTCGCACTCCGACGGCTATCAGACGGAAGCCACTCTAGGGAGCACGTCGGACACACGTGGTCTTGGAGACAGATCTGGGCCGACGGCCTGGGCGCCCTGTATTTGGCGGCAGGGCTTCGGCAGATGGCGGTTTTTGGGACGATTTCGCTGTTGTATGTCTACATGGCGTCGATCGGGATCACTCCGGGCCTGATGGGGGTCGTGAGTTCACTCAACACGTTCATGCAGATCTTCGCGCTCGTTGCCTTCGGCTGGCTTGCCGACCGCATCGGACGACCTCGCATCTTCATCTTCGGGTTCGCGGTCTCAGCCGTCACTCCCTGCTTATTCGCTGTCCTGACCAGTGGCTACGGGATGGCGATCTCGTATCTTGCACATGGTCTGTCGTTCAGCGCCCTCCACGTGGGCTCGACCGCCTTCATCGGCGATCGCACTCCGCCCCACCGGCAAGGGCAGATGCTTGGTCTGTTTGAGACTTCGCGAGGACTCGGGGGTCTGTTCGGCCCGATCATCGCGGGGGCTTTGGTGCCTACAGTCGGTTTCAGCGGCATGTTCTTCGCGATGGCTTCGGTAGGCGCTGTCGGCTTCGTGGTCTTGGTGTGGTGGAGGGTACGAGAGCACCGCCGCCAGATGTCCTGACTCAGGTGTCCTGCGATGTGTAGTCTCTGATCCTCCGCTTCACGGTCTCGGATACATCGCCCTAGTGATTCTCCCAGCAGCTTGGGTCTCGGAGGGCGCTTGCGCATCAAGCCGATATCATATAGGATATCGGCGATATGATTCGACAGCTCGTCTCGGAGACGGTCCAAGAGAAGGCCTACCAGGCCATCAAGAACTCGATTGTGAGGAACGAGCTCCTCCCAGGAGAATCGCTATCGATTGACGAACTGGCTCGCATCCTGGGGGTCAGCCAGACGCCAGTCCGGGAAGCACTGGCACGTCTGAGTGTGGAAGGTTTGGTCGAGCGAGCGCCGAACCGGACTGCAATCGTTTCGACCATCGAACTCGATGACATTCACCAAGCGTACGAGGTTCGCAAGCTGCTAGAGCCGTATGCAGTGAAGTGTATTGCCGAGAGGCTTCATACCCATCCTGAGATTGCTGAGAGCCTGACCGCAATCAAGGATGCAGCTTCGGAGATCTTGGCGGTGTTGCCAAGAGACACAGCGTCCATCGAAACGCGCCAGTATGCAGCGTGCCAGGAGATCGACCTCCAGTTGCAGGAGCTGATGGTAACTACGCTCGCTGACAGCCTGTCCGGCCGGGTTCTGGCAATGGTGGGCAATTACTCACTGCGAATGCGATCGCTGGCAATCCTCGGTCTTCACAGTCAGGACATCAAGACGCTCCGATCCATCCTCATTCAGCATCTGGCGATTATCGATGCTCTCCTGGAAGAGAACGAGGCGGCGGCAGTCAGCGCTGTCACCGAACACCTCCTGAGTGCGGAGGCAAGAACGATCGAAGCTTTGCATGAAGCCGAGGCGACCGCCGTGGCGCATGGAACGATGGCAGCGCCAGAAGGCTAGTGGTGGGAAGGAGGAGGCCTCGAAGGATTGCGTGCGAGATTCCTTCTGACAGCGTGGCAATCTCGTTTGGTCAGGTGCGGATTCGTGGTTGAGTTGGCGTGTTCGCTTCGTGTGCCAAGACCCGGAGACAGGGAGGACAATCAGCATGGATAACGATCGGATTGAGGTTCTGCTGGGCGGCATCGGATGTAGTGTGCCCCCAGGCACGAAGTGGCAGGGATTCTTGCGTGTAGAGGGTTTCTCCCCTGACTTCGATGTTCCGGTTGTCTTGACTCGTGGGAGCGAGCCAGGCCCAATCGCCGTTGTCATCGGCGGTATTCATGGCGGGGAGCACAACAGCATCGAGGGGCCCCGACGTGTCGCGTGCGATCTGGATCCGACTAAACTCAAAGGACTTGTCGCCATTGTCCCTGTCGCGAATCGGGCTGCCTTCCACGCGCGCTCGCACAATGGTTCGCCTCCAGATGGTCAGAATCTTGCGCGGCTCTTTCCCGGTTCTCCGGACGGAACCGCGCTTGAGAGAGTGGCATACGCAATCAGTTCGAAACTACTGCAGCACGCAGATGCAGTTCTCGAACTCCATGGTGCGGACGCCCTGGAGGTCATCATCCCCCACGTCTACGTCCCGGAGCACCAGCCTGGTCCTGGTGTGTCGGGTCAGAGACCATGGACGGAGTGGGATCTGGCCGACATGTATTGCATCGAGGTCATCGCGGCTACACCGCACAGAGACCCAGGCTCTCCAGTCAACGTGAGTGCATCTGCAGGAATACCCTCTATCCTCGCTGAGGCGGGGTCGGGTGATCTAGACGAGCATGCGATCCGCATCCACTACCGGGGGATCACCAATGTTCTGCGGCGCATGGGGATTCTCGCGGGATTGCCGCTCATCGATCAGCCTGCACGGCGCCGAGTGCGCTATTCGCGAGTTCAATCTCCCCGGTCGGGCTTCTTCTACCCCAAGGCCCGCGTGGGACAGCCGATTGAGAAGGACCAAGTCCTGGGCGAGGTCACGGACTACTTCGGCCATGAGCGTGACCTCATCAGAGCGCCGGTGTCGGGTGTTGTTGGCTTCATCAAGAAGACGATGGCGACTAACGAGGGAAACGGGCTGTTCAGTATCGCGACGGATCTCAAAGACTAAACCATCCCTCCACTAGATCAGGGGAAGGCAGGTGGTTCATCGGAAACACAGCCCAGATCAGGAAGGAGGGGGTGAGACACGAAGTGGATCACGGAGGAGGTAGTCCGATGAGGCAGAGCATACGGAAGGCAATAGCTTGCGCTGCCCTGAGCGGCCTGATGCTGATGTCGCTGGGAGTTGCTGCTGTTGCTCAGGTTTATGGGGGAACGCTGCGTGTTGGTTTGTCTGACGAGGTCACTCAGCTGGATCCGCACTTCACCAGTCAGCAGGCCCATGCTGAGATGATCGCTCGGAACGTCTACAATGGGTTGCTGAAGACGAATCCGGCCTGGGAAGTCCAGCCCGACCTAGCCGAGAGCTGGGAGGTCAGTGAGGATGGGCTGACGTGGACATTCCATCTGCGCGAAGGCGTGCGGTTCCACAACGGCGACCTATTCACCGCGGCGGATGTCAAGTTCTCACTCGAACGACTGATCGACCCGGAGAGCGGTTCGACCCACGCTGGCGCATTTGATCCCAACCTGCAGGTTGGGATCGTCGACGACTACACGGTGGCGGTTACCTTGTCGATGCCCGACGCCGACTTGCTCGACAATTTGGCGGCTCCGAGCATCGCGATGGTGCCGAAGGCCGTCGTTGAGGCCAATGGGAATCTCAATGAGGTTGTCGTTGGGACGGGCCCGTTCTATCTAGCTGAGCGTCGAGTCGATGTGAAGACTGTCCTCGCGAGGAACCCGGAGTACTTTGAAGAGGGACTCCCGTATCTGGATCGAATCGAGTACCGCATCATCCAGGATGACACGGCTCGTCTGGTAGCGCTTCGGATGGGAGAGGTGCACTTCATCGACCGGGTCCCGTGGCAGATGATCGACGCGCTCGAGAGCGCGCAAGGAGTGAAGGCAGTCGGTGGTGCAGGCATCAACCTCCGAATCATGAGCCCGAACATCAACCGGGAGCCGTGGGATGATCCACGTGTTCGCCAGGCGTTCTACATGGGCCTCAACAAGCAGGAGATTGTTGACGTCGTCCTTGCTGGCTATGGAGAGGCTTTGCTCGGAGGCGTGATTCCGTCGACGCTCGCGGGCCACAACCCCAATGCCTGCTACCCGGATGGAGATGTAGAAGGCGCCAAGGCCTTACTCGCAGAGGCCGGATATCCCGACGGTTTCACAACGAAGCTTCTGACATTCGGCGACATCCAAATCTACGTGGACTATGCGCAGATTGTTCGAGAGCAAGCGAAGCAGTTCGGCGTTACGGTCGAGCTTGAGCTGCTGGAGCTTGGGATTGTGCAAGCCCGCAGGGCCGAGCAGGACTTCGATCTGGTCGGAGCGGGAATCGGAGGTCTGACAAACTCCCATTCCTTCGTTGCCAACACCTACGGAATCGCCTCCAAGCGGAACTTCAACAAGTACGACGACCCGATCTTGGAGGACTTCCTGCTCCAGAGCAAGGCTGCAGCGACACAGGAGGAACGCAACACCATCCTGATCGAGGCTCAGGAGTACTTGTGCACGACCATGCCAGTGTTCCCACTGTTCAATGGGTATACGCACTGGGGGGTCAGTGACAAACTGAAGGGCTGGGAGTTCAATCCGGGCTACGTACAGTACTTCGGCGTTGTCTGGCTTGAGGACTAGCTGAGAGAGCCGTATCGGAAAGGAACCGATGGGATTTCGCCCGCATCCATGGAAGCATCAGCGGGCGGAATCCCGTTCGGGTGAAGCAGCCGATCGACGCCGAGAGGGCTCACTTCCATGACGTTCTCGTATCTGGTGCGCCGCATCCTCCAGACTGGGATCACCCTCTTCCTGATGAGCCTCATCGTATTCGGGGCGCTTCGCGCGATCCCCGGAGACGCGGCTGTCATCCTGCTCGGCGAATACTATGGATTCGAGGAGGTCACTGTCCTGCGGGAGCGGATGGGACTCAACGATCCGGTGTATGTCCAGTATTTCCGTTGGATCGGAAGTGCCCTTCGGGGTGATCTCGGTGTGTCCTGGCGGAGCAACGAGTCCATCACGTATGAGTTAGCTCGCAGGCTTCCCGTGACGTTTCAGCTTGCATTGCTCGCCTTCTTCACCTCGATCCTCATCGCGCTTCCCGCCGGGTTGGTTTCCGCGGCCAAGCGGAACACATGGTTCGATCGAGGTGCGCGGGTGATCGCCCTGATTGGGATCTCGCTGCCAAATTTCTGGGTCGGCTTGATGCTGATCCTCGCGTTTGCGCTCTCTCTTCGCTGGATCCCGTCCGGAGGTTTTGTCAGTATCAGCGAGGGCCTGGGGCCGTATCTTCGCGCCCTGGCCGCACCCGCCATCACGTTGGGCACAGCGATGGCCGCTAGCACGATGAGGATCACTCGTGCCTCTACGCTCGAAGCACTGAGCCAAGACTACATCCGGACAGCAAGATCCAAAGGGCTGCGCGAGTTCACCGTACTGACAGCTCACGCTTTCAAGAATGCGATGATACCGATCCTGACCGTGATCGGTGTTCAATTCGGGTTGATGCTTGCTGGGTCCGTGGCAGTGGAAACGGTCTTCTCCATTCCTGGGGTGAGCCGCTTTCTCATCGATGGAGTCAACAATCGAGACTACCCTGTTGTCATGGCCACGGTGCTTGTGATAAGCCTCGGCTACATGATCGCGAACCTGATGGTGGATCTGTCTTACGCGATCATCGATCCAAGGATTCGGTATGAGTAGACGAACACGGTACGAAGGAAGAGTCCCCGACCGTGACGTGTCGCGGATTCGGCTTTGGCTTCGTGACGTTCGGCGCTTCTTCGACCCGCTGTCAACCGTTGCCGCGGCAATCGTAGTGCTGATCGTGCTCGCTGCCACATTCCCCGGAATCATTGCGCCGTACGGCTACGAGGATATGAGTCTGCGGGAGCGTTTGCAGCCACCCAACTGGAGCCATCTTCTCGGAACGGACAATTTCGGACGAGATGTATTCAGTCGCCTGATCTACGGCGCCGGGGTGTCCGTCTATATCGGCTTGGTGGCTGTGCTGATCGCTTCGACGGTAGGTGTAACGATCGGAGTCGTGTCAGGCTTCTACGGTGGGATGGTCGATGCCGTTCTCATGCGGCTCGTCGACGTTATGCTTTCATTCCCATCGATCCTGTTCGCACTGGTTTTGATCACTCTACTCGGGCCATCGGTGATCAGCCTCGTCATCACGATGGGAATCATCTACTCGCCGCGGATGGCACGGCTGGCGCGGGCGGGCACACTCTCTGCGAAGAACGAAGTGTATGTGGAGTCAGCCCGCGCCATTGGCGTGCCCAACCGCAGAGTGTTGCTCCGATACATCCTCCCGAACATCGTGGGGCCTCTAGTCGTTCAGGCCAGTCTGCTGCTCCCGATCGCCATCCTTGTCGAGGCGACGCTGAGCTTCCTCGGGCTTGGGGTGCAACCTCCGACACCTTCATGGGGGGCGATGCTGAGCGCAGGTAGAGCCTACATGGAGATCGCCCCGTGGCTGACGATCTTCCCTGGCGCTGCTATAGCGATCATCGTGCTTTCAGTGAACCTGCTTGGGGATGCTGCGCAGGATTGGGCGAATCCGCGACTAAGGCGAAGGCTATGACCGCAGCGAAGGACAGCCTCAGGCTCGAACCCGAGGGCGAAAGGAGAACGGTATGGAGTTGAAGGCGTTCGTGGCCGGCAACGTCGAGGGCGCGATGAAGAGGCTGCGGGAAGGATTGGAGAGTGCGGGATTCGTTTTCTCGGAGACGGATCGATCCTATCTTCTCACTCGGCCCGACACCGGAGGCATCAACCAGCATTTGTGCGGCTCGACATTCTGGGCAAGGAAGCAGCTATCCGCCCCCCAGCCGCGATCGCATGCGATCGAGATTGAAGGTGCGATCTCGACCGCCGAGGAGTTAGTCTGTGTGCGGGTCGACCTCTGTGAGTTTCACGGGCAACGGAAGCATTCGTTCGGCGGAAGCCAAGCGCTGGAGACGTTCGTTGAATCGTTCAGCCGCATGCTCTTTGAGCCGCCATCAACATGAGCACAACGTTTTGGGAGGAGGAACGCACATGACCTTTGGGCGATACCTAGATGTTGACCTCAGTGCCAGAACGATCCAGGATTATCGGATTCCCGAGGACTGGACTCGCATGTACATGGGGGGGCGAGGAATCGGCGCTCGCATACTTCTGTCCGAACTCCCGAGAGGCGCTGATCCGCTTGGGCCGGACAACGTTTTAGTGTTCGGGACAGGCCCGCTTGCTGGGACCGGATTCCCCGGAGCATCCCGCAATGTCGTGATGGCGAAGTCGCCTAAGACGGGGAGCGTCAGCGGGTCCTATGTTGGTGGATACTTCCCGCATGCTCTTGGCAACTCCGCATACGACGGCATCCTTTTTCGCGAGCAGTCCGAAGTGCCGTGCTATCTGACCCTTGTTGACGGGAAGGCCGAACTCCATGAAGCCTCGGAACTCTGGGGGCTGGGAGTTGGAGAGACCGTAGACAGATTGGTTGCCCTGCACGGGAGGGAAGCCAAGGTTTCCTGCATCGGACCGGCGGGCGAGCGGTTGGTGCGATGTGCTGCCGTGATCAATGACCGAAATCGTGCAGCGGGCCGCCCGGGCTTCGGAGCTGTGATGGGATCGAAACTCCTGAAAGCGGTAGTCGTTGTAGGGAACGTCCCGAAGCCCATTCGGGACGCGGAGAAGCTTCGGGAGATCACGAAACGGCTTGTCGTCTCGCTGTCGGAGAACCCTGGGACGAAACGGATGCATGAGCTTGGCACATGCACTGGGATCCTTGGAAACAACGAGCGTGGAATCCTCCCGACACGGAATTTCAAGGAGGGCTGGTTCGACAGCGCAGAAAAAATCAGCGCAGAGGTGTTGCGCGAAACGATCCTTACCGAGCCCGACACGTGTACTGGGTGCCCGATCCGCTGCAAGAGAGTCGTCGAGACGGAGTTTCGTGGGGAGAAGGTCACTCCGGGATTCGGCGGGCCTGAGTACGAGACGGTCGCCGCCTTCGGACCGCTCTGCCTCGTAGACAATCTCGACGCTATTGCTCTGGCCAATCAGAAGTGCAACGACTATGGACTCGATACGATCAGCGTGGGAAACCTCATCGCGATGGTCATGGAAGCATGCGAGGTGGGCATTCTCGACGAAGGACTCTCGTGGGGGGACGCATCCGGCTTGGTCGACATGGTTGACAAGATCGGCAATCGCGAAGGGATTGGCGACGTCCTCGCGGATGGCATCGAACATGCGTCCGCCAAGTACGGGATTGACTTCGCTGTTCACGTGAAAGGTCAAGAGGTTCCGCTCCACGAACCTCGAGGTAAGAAGGCGATCGGGCTCCAATACGCGGTCAGCCCGCGCGGCGCCGAGCACATGGAGGCGATGCACGACACGGAACTCGAGGCGGATTGCCCGCTGCCTTCCTACGGGGTTTCCGAGTCGATGGATCGGCTCTCCTGGGATGGGAAGCCGGCGGTCACCGTGACGTATGAGAACATCCGATCATTCCTCAACTCGGCGATCACCTGTGTGTTCCCCATACGCGACGCTGGCTACGAGATCTCGTTACCCATGCTGAGAGAGGCAATCCAGGCGGTCGTAGGACTTGAGATTGACAAGCAGGGGCTCGTCGACATCGGGGCACGGAACTGGAATCTCCTGAAGATCCATGTTGCCAGAGAAGGGGCAACCCGAGCCGATGACGACCTGCCGTCGCGTCTCAAGCAAGCCATCTCCAAGGGCTCCTGTGATGGGCAAGCAATCCCTGATGATGTTCTACAGCAGCAAATCGACGAGTACTACACCTTGCGGGGTTGGGACGACAAGGGACCGACCAAGGAGACGCTCCGGAGACTCGCCATGCAGGAGGTCGAATCATTCCTGCCGTAAGGCAGATCAAGTTCGGTGATTCTCATCGGAGGGGGGCTGATCTCGAGGTAGAGGAGTCCGCAGGCCGGGCGAAGCGTCCGCGTGACGCATGTTGAGATGTGCCACTACACAAACGGGGTGTGATGATGTTCGACAAGACGAGAGACTTCCTGGTGAAGCTGGGGCTTCCGAGCGGAGATGCATTCGACCTGCCGTCGTCGGAAAAGCGGTTCGCAGACGGAGCCAGCTACCGAATCGAAGTTCCCACGATCAACACGGCCAAGGCGATGCGTGCGCTGGTTGAGACGGCGGACAAGAACGGCGTCGTGATCAATCGCGTCGATGAGACGTACGGTGCCTTTCGCCATACCGCGAGTGAGATCAACGAGTACCGGAGCATCGCCAGGGACTGGGGGCTCGAGGTGAATCTCTCCGTTGGGCCGCGGGCTCCGTACGATACCGGAGCGACGGTGCAGACCTCGCAGGGGATTCGAATCGGATACCGCCTTCGAGGGATGGAGCAGATCGTCCGAGCGATCGAGGACGTGAAGCGGGTCGTGGATCTCGGCATTCGAGGGATCCTTGTCTACGACGAAGGCCTTCTGTGGGTTCTCAACGAAATGCGTCAGGCTGGGGAGCTTCCCAGCGAGCTGCACTTCAAAGTGTCAGCGCATTGCGGACATGCGAACCCGGCGGCCCTTCGCGTGTTGGTGAAGAACGGGGCTGACTCGATCAACCCGGTACGCGATCTCCAACTGCCAATGATTGCTGCTCTTCGTCAGGCGGTGGACGTTCCGCTCGACGTCCATACGGATAATCCTCCTGCATCCGGAGGCTTCATCCGAGTGTACGAGGCGCCGGAGATGGTTCGCATTGCCGCGCCGATTCACCTGAAGACCGGGAACTCCGCGATCGGAGCCCACGGGAGCCTCACTTCGGAAGCGGACGGCATGCGGATGGCGACCGCTGCGACCATCACCGTTGAGATGGTGGAGAAGTACTTCCCGGAAGCCACGCAGACCAAACGCGGGTCCGAGGATCTCGCGATCCCCGTATAGCGCGTGAGTGATCCTGCGCACACCCACCGCTTCCAAGCGGATGGGTCTGAGAGAGGAGGCCATTAATGGGCAAGGAGAGCAAGACAGTACAGGGCGAGTTCTTCAACGCCTTCGTCTACTCGATCTGCAGAGCGATGTCTGAGCGCTGCGGCAAGGAGAGCGCGGAGATGATCCTCAATCGCTTCGGAGAGCTGCTCTTCAGCGAGATTCAGAAGAAGAGGGCCTTGGATCTCGAGGATCCACTGAAGGCGCTGCGAGGCATAGCAGAGTACCTGGTCACTTCGGGTTACATGGCCAAGATCGAGATCGACGAGATCGAGAAGTACGTGTACACCATTGAGATGTACGGTGGGCCCGCCCACGACTCGTCTCAGCGCTTGATAGCCGGTGGATATGCCCCGTCTCACGTGCTTACAAACACGATGTTCGCGGCGCTTGCCGCCATGAGATTGCGAGCTGAGCTGGAGCACTTGGACGTCTCCGACTCGGAGAACACCTTCGAGCGGTGGCAGCTGTCGGACGTCGCTAGCTAGCGGCAGCCGACTCCGGTTGGCTGTGAAACCCGAGCTTCCACTGCGGACAAGCACCGGGCAGTCACTCGCTCGAGATGACCAAGGAGGTTCTGAAATGAAACGCATCAAGACGGAAGAGGCCAAGGGGTTCCCATTTCACTATCCATCGAATGCGAGCGTGGTCACGTCAGCGCATGAGGGCAAGCGAAACTGCATAGCGGTCAGCCGCCATGCGTGGTTTGCGTTCAAGCCTCCGATGTACGGCGTCGGGATCGGATCGAACAAGCACACGTGCGAGTTGATCAGGGGATCTGGGGAGTTCGTGGTCAACTGGCTTCCATTTGACTGGGTGACCACCATCGCTGCATGTGGCAGCAAGAGCGGACGTGACGTGGACAAGTTCTCCGAGTTCGACATCGAGACCTCCGATCCACTTGTCGTCAGCGCGCCGGTGCTGAACGGCGTATACGCTGCGTACGAGTGTCGGGTCGAAAGCGAGCACAGCGTGGGGGATTCCACTTGGTTCGCTGGACACATCGTCGCTGTTCACTACGACGAGGAGGTCTTTGACGAAACGCTTCAGATGAAGAAGCTCAATCCGATCCTGTGGCTGAGCCGAGAGACGTATGCCAAGGCCGACAATCCTAGGATCTTCCGTGTGGACCGACGCGCGCTGACGGTCGAGGAGATGTAGCACCGAGAGACGGGATGCCGAGTAGAGTCAGTGACTCTGCTGTCTGCGTGACCCGCTCAAGGAGGCCATCCGATGAAGCGACTGGCGAAGAGGGCGACGGTCTTTCGCGATTCCCCCATTCGAGATATGAAGCGCGCAGGCGTGGCCATGGTGAACAACGGCATCGATGTGGTCTTCCTTCACCAAGGGGAGCCCGACTTCCCGACGCCGACCAAGGTCGTCGAGGCCGTCGAGGGCGCACTCCGAGCCGGCTGCACCAAGTACGTTTCGGCGGAGGGTGTCCCGGAGTTGAAGGATGCCATTCGCCAGAAGCTGACCTCCGAGAATGGCCTGGCGGACGTGCGGCGAGAGGAGCTGGTGATCACCAACGGAGCGAAACTCGCCCTGTACTTGGCTCTCCAAGCCACGGTCGAGGCGGGAGACCATGTCGTTGGCATATCCCCTTACTTTGGCCCGTATCGCGACGTGATCGAGTCCACTGGTGGGCGATTCATCGCCGTCGATCTCGTGCGAGATCCTAAGCGTCACGAGCTGGATCGGGATCGGCTTCGCGCGGCCCTGAGCACGAAGACCAAAGCGATCCTCATCAACACCCCTCAAAATCCATCAGGCACGGTGTGGACACGTGAAGACCTTGAATTCGTTGCACGTATGGCAGAGGAGTTCGACTGCTACATCATCTCCGACGAGGTCTACGAGAGGATGGTCTTCGACGGCCGGCGGCATCATTCAATCGCATCCTTCTCTCGTGCAATCCAAGACCGAACGATTCTAGTGAACAGCTTCTCCAAGACGTACGCGATGACCGGGTGGCGTCTCGGCTACGCTGTCGCGAACGAGAAGCTCATCAGAGTGTTGGCCGATCTCCATCACGCCTCGGGACGCTGCGCGACCGCGTTCGTCCAGCAAGCCGGAATCGCGGCGCTCTACGAGTCGGAAGCAGCCGTGGCTCAGATGGTCGCCGAGTACCAGGCAAGGCGCGATCTGGTGATCGAGCGGCTTGGCTCGCTCGACGGTGTCCTTCTCGGAGACATCGAAGGGACCTTCTACGCATTCCCGGACATTTCGGGCCTTGGTATTGACTCGACAGCGCTTGCCGAGGATCTCTTGCGCTCCGCCCACGTGGCGGTTGTGCCCGGGAGCTTCTTCGGTGATGACGCATCGATCCGTATCTCCTTTGCCACCGCACGAGATCGCCTGGCGGAGGGGTTGGAGCGGATCCGTCGGTACTTGGCGCAGTTAGCTCATGGAAGTTGAGACGGGCTGTCACTCCGAACAGATGGACCGGCGGATTCGCGATCACCCGATTCTCGGACCGCTTGACTCCGTTCGGGAGTTCCCCATCTTGGTTGATGGGCACACGCTCATCGCCAGAGAAGGTGAGCCGATCCTTGCGACCCTTTGGGCTCACGGCATCCGCGTCACGGGGAGAACCCCGAAGCGATCACGCCCGCGGAGCCTGTTCTGTGGCATCGGGCACTGCTCGGACTGTCTCGTCACGGTCGATGGCCACCCGAATGTGCCCAGCTGCACCACGCCTGTCAGACGGGGGATGCAAGTAGAGACAGGGGAGGCGGTCGATGCGGCGCCTTCGCTGTGAAGCGCTCGTCGTGGGGGCCGGCCCTGCCGGTCTGGTTGCCGCATCCGAGCTTGCTGCCTGTGGGACTGATGTCTTGCTCGTCGACGACAATCCTATCCCAGGCGGCCAGCTGACCAAACAGATCCACAAGTTCTTCGGCACGACCGAACATGGTGCGGGGACCAGAGGCTATGTTCTTGCGGACCAGCTAGTCCGGCGGGCCCTGGAGCGGGGAGTTCGCTTCCTTCCCGGCGTGCGCGCCATTGGGGCGTTCTCGGAGGGAATCGTCCTCGCCGACACGCAGGATGAACTGTCGATTGCGGACCCGGCGTGTGGTGTGGTCGCGGTTGGAGCCTCAGAGCGCGGGGCAGCGTTTCCCGGCTGGACACTCCCGGGTGTCATGACTGCTGGTGCAGCCCAGACGTTCGTGAACCAGCACCGCGTGGCGATTGGGGAACGCGTACTGGTGGTCGGCGCCGGCAACGTCGGTCTGATCGTCGCCTATCAGCTTCATCAAGCCGGGATCCGAGTCGTTGCGATCGTCGAATCTCAGCCGGAGATCGGTGGGTGGGCAGTACATGCGAGCAAGGTCCGGCGGCTTGGAATCCCGATCCTAGCGAATACCTCTGTCGCCGCCGTGCGCGGATCCGGCTCCGTCAACGAGGTGAGTCTTCTGAGAGGCGAAGGCGGCTCGTCCATTGAAGAGACGGTGGGCGTGGATGCCGTCTGTCTGGCCGTGGGCCTCGCGCCGAGGACGGAGCTCCTCCAGCAGCTTGGCTGCAGGTTGGATTTCTCCTCCGCGCTTGGCGGCTGGCTTGCCCTGCACGATCGCGAACTGCGGACGACTATCCCCGGTTGGTTCGTGGCCGGCGATGCTGCCGGCGTGGAGGAAGCCGCCGTGGCGATGGAGGAAGGGCGGCTTGCCGGGCTCGGGGCGGCCCATTTCCTGGACAGGCTTGCCAAGGGAGCGTTCGAGACTGCTCGGGCAAAGGCAATCGGCGTGCTCGATGAGCTCCGAACCGGACCGTTCTGTCAAGCCCGCGACACCGCGAAGCGAGCCGTTTGGGCTGGTGCCTCATGATGCACCGGAGAGCGCGACCTTCGTCCGCTGGTGGGCTCCGCCGTACCGGTGTGCCGACCGAGCAAGATCTCGACCGCTGTCCAGGGGTCCCTCCCGACAGCCACTGGGAGCGACGCCCCGTCGCGATCCTCGAGTGTTTCGAGGAGATTCCGTGCAATCCGTGCGAGCTCTCCTGCCCACACGGTGCGATCCAGGTGGGGCACCCCGCCTCGAACGTGCCGAGCCTCGATGCCGATCTGTGCGTCGGGTGCGGTCTTTGCGTGGCCGCATGTCCGGGACTCGCGATTGTTCTTCTCGATGGCTCTGGTCCCGATGGAGATCGACTCACCCTGCCTCACGAGATCCTCCCCATTCCCTCGGTCGGAGAGGCTGTCACGCTCTTCGATCGTGCGGGGCAGCCGATCGGGACCGGATACGTCGTTCAAGTCCATGAAGCCGAATTACAGGATCGAACGCGCGTCTTGACTGTAGTGGTGCCGAAAGGGGCGGGAATGCACGTTCGGGCTGTTGGGCTCGCAGGAACGGACCATGTCTGAGGCGCACGAGTCTCTCGTCATCTGTCGGTGCGAAGAGGCCACACGGGCGGAGATCAGCGAGGCAATCCGTGCAGGATGCCGCACACTCGATGAGGTCAAGAGGATGACTCGGGCCGGGATGGGTCGTTGTCAGGGCCGCTGCTGTGGACCGATGATCGCAGATCTGCTCAGCCGCGAAGGCGACATTCCCGAGCTGGAGATCGTCCCGTTTACTGCTCAGTTTCCTGCTACCCCGATCGATCTGGGGTCGCTGAGCGACCTGGGACCGGACGCCGACGAGAATTGTGCAGGATCGAGCCGAGGGGGCGAGGCGTGAGCCGAAGAACGCACGATGTATTGATCGTCGGTGCGGGGATTGTCGGGGCGTCGATTGCCTATCACCTCTCGTTGCGCAAGATCGACGTTGGCGTGATCGAGCGCGCTCACCTCGCGGCCGGCGCGAGTGGGGCGAATGCAGCCATCGTCGGAGCGGCGATGGCGTCTCCCGTCGAATACGCGCTGTTCGAAGAAGCTGGCAAGAAGCTTCTCGCTCGGCTCGCGGATGAGACAAGGAACACAATTCGCTACCAGCCGCGTGGACGGCTTTCGCTTCTTCAAGATGCCGAGGCACTGCGACGGGCCGAGGAGATCGCTCGCCGCAACCGAGATGCCGGGATCCCGGTGGAGATCTTGCCGCCTGAGGACGCTCGTCGACTGGAACCTGAGATCGATTCAACTCGCATCGTCGGAGCCGCGTTCTGCCCGACGGACGGACAGCTCGATCCGTTCGCGACGTTGTCCACCCTCGTGGCCAAGGCCGGGACTGGCGGGAGCACCTTCTACTTCCACACGCTCGCCGAGCACATTGACTGCGACCGGCGTTCGGTGGCCGTCGTAACGCCTGACGGCATCTATCGTGCATCCACCCTGGTGGTGGCTGCTGGGGTCCACACGCCCGCACTTGTCCACCCTCTGGGCGTAGAGATTCCAGTCCGCCCAGTCCGCGGGCAGATCCTCGTTACCGAAGCACTGCCGAGACTCTTCCAGCACGTGGTCAGTCCGGGGATCACACAGTGTCCTGAGGGTAACGTGCTCCTCGGGGTGTCGACTGAGGAAGCCGGCTTCGATCAACGGACGACGCTCCCCGTCTTGAGCACCATCGCCGGCGAAGCCATCGCGAAGGCTCCGGTGCTGAGAACCGCGCGCTTGCTCCGGACATTCGCAGGACTGCGGCCGATGCCGCGGGATGGTCTTCCGATCCTGGATGTGATCCACGGTCGAGAGAACGTGTTCGTGGCGGTTGCCCACAACGCGGTGACCTCATCCCAAGCTATCGGTCAGGGCATGGCGGAGTGGATCGTCGAAGACCACAGGCCGGTTGCGCTCGTCCCCTTTGGTCTGGCACGGTCGTCCCTTGCGGAAGAGTGCCCCATCTCCAAGCCTGAGTAGGAGTCTCCCTGAACGAGATGGACACGAATGGCCAATGCGCGCTTGGCCGGAGTGCCCAGTCCGCATAGCATGGGGCAAGTCGTGACTTGCTCGGTTGGGAGGAACCATGCGTTCGAGTCTCGTTAGAGCACTGCTTGTGATCAGTCTTATCGCGGTCGGCCTTTCCCTGTGGGGATGTGGAGGCAGCCAAGCCGATCAGCCTGCAGAGGTAGCTGAAGTCTCCGAAGTCGAGGAAACAGCCGAAGCTAAGGAAGCAGCTGCAGCGCCCGAAACCGAGGAACTTGCACAAGAGACAGAAGTAGCCGAAGTGCCAATAGCCGAGGAAGTCGAACAAGAGACAGAAGCAGCCGAGGCGCCTGAGACCGAGGAAGTCGAGCAGACTATGGAAGTAGCCGAGGCACCCGAAGCCGAGGAAACCGCCGAAGCACCTGAGTCGGAGGAAGTCGAACAGTCAACGGAAGTGGCCGAGGCACCCGAAGTCGAGGAAGCCACACAAGCGGCAGAAGTAGACGAAGTGCCGGAAGGTGAGAGAGCCGTGGAAGTGACTCTGCAGACGGTCCCACCTTCCGAATCCAACGAGAATGGCAGTCAGGAAACGAGCGTCGACAGTAGTGCTGACCGGAGTGAGGTTCAGGAGTCACGCTACTACAGAGTCATGGACGGCGACTCCGGAGACCAGGAGCCAATCTCAACTGCCGAACCTACAGAAACTGGGATTCAGGAGACAGACCTCGCTGCCGAATCTGAGGGAAATGGCGCTCAGGAAGTGTGCGTCGATAGCGGTGCCAACCAGAGGGAGGCTTCGGCGTCAGGCTACTACAGAGTCATGGACGGCAACTCTGAGATCCAGGAGTGCCCCGAGTGAAGCTGTGGTTCCAGACTGTCACATACTCCCGCCGAGAGGGGAATTGCGATGCGAGATCTGGAGGGCACAAGCCTGCCCTCTAGGTCCGGCCTAGGGTCGAAGTTCGTGCTTGAGGAATTGATTTGTACCCCCGAATCTGGCCCAGCAGCAGAGCTAACATCCGTGCGTACATCAGCCCGTAGGCTTCCCTCTCCGGCCGGGCAACCAAGTCGCAGGTCCGCTGGGGCTTGCCACATCTCCGAATCCAGCCTCCCCTACCTAGCTTCGTTTCTTGCTGAACGTGTCGGAGATTGCATCAACCGTGGCTCGCCCGAAGTGCCCCATGGCATCGCCAATAGGCTGCCGAGCTGCACGCCCGAGCCGCGCGTACCAACACACTTGGACGGCAAAGACAATGAAGTGTCCTCCGACTCGGATACCAAGCAACAGCACCCTTGCTAGTAGATCCGTGGCGCCCCCTTCCAAACAGCGGACTCTTCTACTACACAGCGTGCCGTAGCCGTTGCCTCGCTTATTTTAGACCCGCAGCTTTGCGAGGTAGTGGTCTATGACAGCCAATGCAGCCCCGATCACTGCCACAACCAAGATTGTCCATCCCATGCCGATGATCGCTGAGAGCACAACAAGCAGGAGGAGAAGGATCGCCCCAAACGCCAGACTCGGAATGACGTGGCGTCGCCAGTCGAGGAGAGCTTTGCTGGACTTCTTCATCCGATTCCATGTCTGGAAGGCCAGCACAGGTTCAGCACACAGCAAGGCCGAAACTCCAGCCCCGATCAGCCCGCAGAACAGGGCTCCCGCGATCGGCACCCTCCAGCATAGCATCCACAGACCGATCAGAAGCCCGACAGCTACTGCGAAGTACAATGCGGCCATCCACCACCCTCCGATTGCTCCCACCAGCTTCTTCAACTCGGAGGAGTCGGGAAGCCCGCCTGATCGCTCGACCGCCCATCGCCATACTGCCAGGCCAATTGCGGCGGGCATGGCAATGAACGCGAGCACGGAAGCCGGCCGACCCAGCATCCCGAGAAAGGCCCCGAGTAGGGCACCATCGACCGCAGCTGCAGCGGCCAGTGGGACTCGGAATCTGGCGGTTTCGACGGCTCCTGGTGCAATGGAGGCTGTCACAATGGTTGCATGAACCTCCCCGGCGACTGTGGTGATGAGATTCCGCGCTTCGCTCTCGTCGATGCCCAATCCTTGGGCCTCCTCCAGCAACCAGCGGTACTCGACCTGCGAAATCTCGCCGTCTCCGGCTGCTCCGAGAATGAGTGATCGAAACTGGTCTTCGCGGTTCGGTTCACGGTAGGATTCCTTGGATTCCCACTCCTCTCGGAACTCCGCGTATCTCTCTGGGCTGGCGAACACCGAGATCGCCTCAAGGATTGAGTTCTCAACGTTTCTCGCGCCAGTTCCTTGTCGCTTCCTCCACTTCCGGAGAGCCTCCTTCAGCCGACGCAGACTCTCGTCTCTCTGCAACCCCGGATCGATCTCCGGTATCTCGCGGTAGAAGTCTCGGTACCGAGCCATGTTCCTCCCCGTTCCCGGCCTTGGCTCTAGCCCTATAACTGTTGGATTCAGACTGGCGCGAGCCTCAACACGTCACCTGCTCCTAGTTGACGTCGTATTCCTCTACGCGTCTAATTGCCGCCTGCCTTTCTGGCTTGGTCAGCAATCCTGGAATCTCCACGTCGAACTCCACATTTGCACCCGAAGTAACCTCTCGCGCTGAGAAGTGGACAATGCCCTCGCTGTCGAATCGAAACGTCGCTTCGATGTCCGGCTCGCCTCGGCCCATCTGTGGTATGCCCTTTAGTTCGCCCTCTCCGAGCTTCGTGCAGTACTCAGGTTCCCTATCTTCCCCTTCCAGTACAGTGCACTGAACAGACGTTTGGTTGTCTTCAACGGTTGTGTACTTGCCGGTCATCTCGAAGGGGACTGGTGTGTTCTTCGGAACGATGATCGAGTTGTACAGCTCGTTTCTGTCCGTGTCGAGTGCGACAACTCCCAGAGAATGCGCGGTTACGTCTGTGAATTTGACTGCCGGGAGCAACTCCAGGTTCTTGTCGACAATCTGTTCTCCAGTTTCCTGTGCCGCCACAATCGCAGCACCAATGGCCACAACTTCGTCAGGGTTGATCCCAGCTACAATCTCGCAGCCAGTTAGGTCGTTCACCATTTCGGCTACAAGGGGGATTCGCGTGGAGCCTCCCACGAGGAGGACAGCTCCGACGTCTCTCCAAGAGATCCCTTTCTCTAGCCTGGCCCGACCGGCCTCGAGCACTTCCTCGGCCAGCTCCATTGTCAGCTGCAGGCGAGGGCGTATCAGGTCCTCAAACGTTGATCTCTCGAGTTCCAGCTGCGTGGTCTTTCCTGCTGCGGACAGGGCTACGTATGCGAGCGAGTCATCAGACAGGGCAATCTTCGCGGCCTCGGCGCGCGAGAAGAAATCCTGATACACGACCGGGTCTGCACTGGGATCCACACCATGCTCTTCCTCGAATGTTCGGAAGAAGAGATCGCATAGAGACTCGTCGAAGTCGACACCCCCCAACCTTCGATTTCCATCGGTCGCCACGACTTCAATCTCTGTTCCTGAAACGGAGAGAAGCGTCACATCGAATGTCCCTCCGCCGAGGTCATAGACAAGCGTGAGCGAGTCTCGGCCCAACTCTCCGATTCCATGAGCAATCGCAGCGGCAGTTGGTTCATTGATGAGGCGGAGGACATTGAGTCCGGCGATCTCACCGGCCATCTTGGTTCGGTTCCTCTCAAGATCGCCGAAGTAGGCGGGGACAGTGATCACAACGCTCTTGACGGTCTCGCCCAGCGAACTCTCGCAGTCTTGCTTGAGCTTCTTGAGCACAAGAGCGGAGATCTCTTCCACAGAGTGCCTTGCGCCTCTGCTATCCTCGAAATCCCAGTCTGGCTCGTGCATTCTCCGCTTCACGAACTGAGCAACGTCGTCGACCTTCAGCTGGGCAGCCTGCTTCGCTGCGTCACCTACAACGACTTCGTTTTTGTCACGAAACAGAACGTAGGATGGCGTTACCGCCTTGCCTGATCTGTTCGGAACAATCCGCGGTCTGCCGGTCTCATCCACTACCGCCATTGCTGAATGCGTGGTCCCGAGATCGATACCGAAAGCTCTATTCATCCTCAGCTACCTCCTTGATGTGCTTCGCGACCATCACACCTTGTGGTCTGATTACTGTTCCTCGGAAAGCGAAGCCGCGCCTCCTCACCTCAAGTACCGCACTTTCCATCGCAGGGTTATCGGTGCTTTCGACCGCCAAGGCCTCTTGGAGGTTTGGGTTGAAGGCCGTGCCAGATACTTCGATGGGTGTCACGCCCTGGCGCCTTAGGATCTCCAGCAGCTCTCTCTCGATGCTCTCGAGAGCTGTTGTTGCCGCCGCGTCATCCTCGAACTGAGCAGACAGCGTGGCAGCCCTATCACAGAGCAACATCAGGTCCTGGAAAATCGGCTGTCTGAACTCGCGGAACAGGAAGTCCCGCTCTAGCTCGTCCAGACGCTCCACCACCCGTGAGATGAGAATATCCTTGGCTGAGTCTCTTCGAGCCTTCTCTGTTAGCTCATCGAGAATCTTGCACAGAAGAGCCAGTACATTCTCTTGCTCATCATCGTTCGGGGCAACCTTAGGACACGAATCGGAAGGAGCTGACTCAACGTCGCTCTGCTCGCGGCGGGTGACCTCGTTCTCGTTTGTCACATGTACTAGCCCTCTCTCACAGCAGACCAGCGTCTCTCTCGATGCCTGACGTGAAGGCCACGCTTGATCCCAGAGCTTCCTCCACATCGAGCCGTGCTGCCCTCCGATCTAGCGAAGTGGCTTCTTGCAGATAGGGCACTGCTTCGTCGGGCTTGTCAAGACTCCTGCAGTCTTCCAGTAGCAATCCTTGCAGATGAAATGCCCCGTAGGGCAAGTCTTCCCACCGGCCAGAGGCTTCTCCTGGCCGCAGACGTCACAAATCCGGCTAGGCATCCATTCCTCCATCCACGATAGGCTACTACAACAGAAACGACCCGTATAGTTCTACGCACCTCCAAGTCGTCTGAGCCATAGTATTCTTGGGGGCGTCTTCTGGTCAACTTCTTTGTGCTGCCGCAGCTGGGAAAGTCGGCTCTCGTGGTGCGACGAACCCCAAACTAGGTATCCAAAGAGATCTGTGCAGCTCTAGGAGGATGTAGGCGGCGGAGGCTGCAAGCCTGCGATACTGAATTGGGGCATTCGCTGCTTGGCGGGAGTAGCCAGCTGCTGCTCAGACTTCCCCTTGGCTAGGTCCGCGACTTGCTGCCACGTGGCTGTCCGTGCGGTGGAGCCTGGCGGATTCGAGCTAGCAGAGCCCTCTGCCAACGGCCCGGTCTACGAGTTGGTCAATGAGTAAAGCATGTCGTACCTGGCAGCAGTCCCCCTTCTGCGTGATTCAGCACATTCAGATTCGCAAACGATGTGAGCACCAGGTCATGCTCCAACACATATTTCTCGGAAACCTCGCGCACATCGACAAGTCCGTACAACTTCGAGACCTTCAGGACTCCATTCCCAATGTGCTGCTCGATGGCCGGGAGACAGCCTCTCCGATAGATCGCACAGAGCGGCTCGTAGTGGCCGCGGACGATGGGGACGACGACGTCGAAGCCGTCGGATTGGCTGAGCAGGAACTCGACGAGTGGAGGCTCGATGTACGGCATGTCACAGGCGACGACGAAGCAAAGGTCGGTCGTCGAGGCGGAGAGACCGGCGTGGATCCCGACGAGGGGACTCCGGAGAGTGTAGTGGTCCTCGCTGACTCGGACGTTCGGCGGCAGATCCTCGATGTCGCGGCCGACGACGATTGCTTCGACGAAGAGCGGACCGAGGCGCCGGTGAAGCCGATTGATGACGAGCTCTCCATCGACGGTCAGGCGATGCTTCGGGAAGCCCATCCGCTTCGACTCGCCGCCGGCGAGGATGATCAGCGTTGCCGGTTCGCGGTTCATAGTCCGACCCTCCATCCATTCGCGTAGACATTCAGCCGATCCCCGCGAACGAAGCCGCAGCGGCCAGACGTTCAGCTCTTCGGCGAGGCGGACGGCGTCGATCGTCGGGGCGGAGACATTGATGCGGCTGACCAGTTGCTCGATAACATCCTTCTGATCAGCTAAAGCATCGGGGAGGAAAGGACTTCCGGCCAAGCCTAGCGTGAAGCTCATCTTCCAAGTCAGGATGCGCGCAGAACTGCTCAGTCACTCATTCGATCCAGAAGATCTTCCAGCAGATACCTGCGGTCAGAAGCGGAGTACGAAGAGCTGATGAACACGTGTGCATCTCGCGCAGCTTCGATTTGCCCTAGCTGTGCCCAGAGGGTGTTGTACCACGCGGGCGGTACGTCGCCCTCTGGGCGTTCCAAGTTGATCTGCGAGTGCCCGACGGCGAGCATCTGCGCGATTCGTTCGCGGCCGACGTCGAGGCGAGCGTCGATCTCGGCGACCTTTGCCCGTATGGCGTCATCGACCTTGTCCAGGATCATCGAAGCAGCTGCTCGTTGTGTTTTTCGACGACTGACCCGCCCGCCAGTAGCGCCTACGGGATTTGCGCCATCCTCGACTGCTACGATCGAACTTCTGCCGGTCGCGACCAGCGACACAAGAGGGCTTCGAAGCTGCGTGAGTGTCCGCTGGAGGTCAGCGAGCCAGCTGAGCACATGATCGGCAAACGCTGCGTCGCCACTCACGTATCGATCGACAACACTTGGCAAAGCCATTAGGTGGGAGGTCAAGGATTCGCGCGTCAGCGCCAGCATTGAGAACCTTCTGTCATTGCTACTCCGGAACGAGGTGGTCCCGGGTCGTGCCGTCAGGGCGCTCGACCGATGTCCATTCGACGCCGTCCTCACGTACGCTCAGCCGAATGCGCGTGATGGTTGAAGGATCAGCCTGATCCTTCACGCGCGACGTTAGGACGGTCACGCGGAACTGCGGAGGCAACGAAGGCCTGGCGACGGCGCTTTCGAGGGCAACGGCCTTGACGATCCGCAAGATGCGGCGAAACTGGTCAGGATTGAAGCGGGGGCGACTGGGTCGCTTCACGATCTCAGTGAGGACTTCGCTAGCACATCGCGCGGTGATGTCGGCTGCCGCGGACGGCTGTCGTGGCCTGAGGTGTATGAAATCGCTTCGGAGCCGCAGGGCGAACACGTCCACGAATTCCTCAGCAAGCCCTTTAGGATTCCGATCGTCCTCGTTTGCGGCAGCGTCGGCTACGGCACGTGCGACTTTCTCCGGGATGGTTTCGTGATCCGCGATCTCCCCGACCTGGCGATCCTCGAACTCCTCGATTACGACAGGGATCTCGACGTCCAGCTGTGGCACGCGGACTCTCGGGATGCTCATCCCGGCGAGAAGGGGATTCTGGCGGTAGTAGTCGGCAATTGCAAGAGTCTCCTCGTCTGCGATGCGACGTGCTTGCTCCACCGCGGCGAGGATTGCACCGAGGATCTCGCCGAGAGGATTCGATTCGGCCACGACATCCACCTCCTGCCCTATGCCGGAACCTCCTCGATTGCGTTCTCCAGAATGCCGAGCAGCCGCTCAGTCCCGGCAGGGAGTTCGTCCTGAACGGCCCGAACGTGGACGGCCAGCGAGTAAGTTCTCTCGATCTTCTGCTTGGCCGTGGTGCTTCTCTTGTACGAGTAGTTCACCTTCAGCTTGGCCGATCCGAAGAACCAACCAGCCTTGGCCGTGAGTTCAGTGTTCAGGCCGTGCTCGGTCGTTGACTTCCTTGACTGTACCGAGGTGATCTTCGCGTTGAAGTTGATCGTCGTCTCGTCGACTCGGATGAAGGGGATCGGTAGCATGGTGAGGAAGGGGACTGTGAGCTTGAACGGCTTGACCTCTACTGAGACCGTTCCGTCGGGCTGTTCCGTTTCGACGGGCTTGTCGTACTCAAACGTGATCATCGCCGGCTTGTCGTCATCATCGAAGCCGACGGCCTTGATGAAGTCCACTGAGGTGACCGCTGCGTCGGCTTGAGCTCTCACGACGGCGCTCAGCGGGCCTCCTATCATCGCCTCGAAATCCAGGCTTGCAAGCTCATCGCCAATTGCCATGGCACACTCCTTTCATGCCGTGTTCTTTTCGGAGCACGGACCCCGGGTTCGCGCCCACCGTCCTTATGGCGGCAAGTGACGACAATAGCACAAATGAACAGCAATCGTCAATTCAGAGGAAATATGAGGATGTGCATGTTTGATTGGCCGTGCAGGAAGAAAGACACGGGAAGGCGGCGCTTCAGGACAACAGAGCGGGGGGGGCGCCTTCGGCCTCGTGTTACGTTGTGCTGAAGCCTGCAGGTTGGTGAGGCCGAACCGTAGCCTTGGCTTTGCCGGTGGTCGTGTTTTGATTCGCGAACGAGTGCAGATCGCAATCGTGTTCGCGGATCCGTCTTTCTGCGATCTCCGACACAATGACGTGTTCATAGATCTCGGAAACCTTGAGAACGTCACCTGTGATCAGTCGTTCGATCGATTCGAGGCAGGTCTTCCGATACGCAGAGCACAAAGGCTCGTAGTAGCCACGGACGACGGGGACGACGGCGCCGAAACCCTCGGCTTGGTTGAGCAGGAATTCGGCAAGAGCAGGCTCGACGTACGGCATATCGCAGGCGACGACGAAGCAAAGGTCGGTTGTTGAAGCGGAGAGTCCGGCGTGGATCCCGACGAGGGGACTCCGGACGGTGTAGTGGTCCTCCGTGACTTGAACATCAGGCGGGAGGTCCTCGATGTCGCGGCCGACGACGATCGTCTCGACGAAGAGCGGCCCGAGGCGCCGGTGCAGCCGGTCGATGACACGCTCTCCGTCGACGGTCAACCGATGCTTCGGGAAGCCCATCCGCTTCGACTCGCCGCCGGCGAGGATGATCAGGGTTGCCGGTTCGCGCTTCACAGCCCGACCCTCCAGCCGTGGGCGTAGACGTTCAGCCGATCCCCGCGGACGAAGCCGCAGAGACAGACGTTCAGCTCTTCGGCGAGGCGAACGGCATCGATCGTCGGGGCCGAGACGGCGGCGATGATCGGGATGCCGCACCGGGCGAGCTTGACGAGTAGCCGCGACGGGACGCGCGACGAGAGGAAGGCGACCGATCGTCCGAAGTCAGCGCACGCTTCGAGCGCGAGCCCGATCACCTTCTCGAGAGCACAGGTCCGGCTGATGTCTTCGCACCCGGCGAGCACGAACGCTTCGCGTTCGTGGCTGGCTGGGAAGTCGGGTTCGTTCGCGATCTTCGCGTGCTCGCTATCTACGAGGGCCATGACGTGGGTGCCGCCGGTCTGTCGGAAGGTCTCCGCGCGGTCGATGGCCGTGCGGGCGGCGGCGAGGAGCGTCTCGGGACCGACGATCAGACCGCTCTCGACGCGTGTGATCGCCAGGGGTTCGGTCGGGGCTGAGTCTACCAGCGTGACGGCGAACCGTCCGTCGGCCTCCCGGATCTCCTCGACATCCTCCGGCGACGCGATTCGCCCCTCGGAGAAGAGATAGCCGAGCACCCATTCGCGCATCCGTCCGGGGGAGCAGGTCGTCCGGATCAGTTCGATCTCGTTGACTGCAACAGCAACGTGGTTTTCCGTCACGAGTGTGTCATCGACGGACTCGACGGTGCCAGACTCGTATCGCTGGATCGGCGCGTTCTCGGTGATCGGCATCGCGGCCTCCCGCTTCTCGGAGGCTACGATACCCGCTCCAGACGGCAGGCGGCCACCTTCAACTCGGGGATCTTCGCCTTCGGGTCGAGGGCGTCGTTCGTCAGGCGATTCGCCGCCGCCTCGACGAAGTGGAACGGGATAAAGATCGCCCCTTCGCCGACGCGTCCGTTCGCGACCGCCTTGGTGACGATCTCGCCGCGCCGCGTGATCACGCGGACCTGCTCGCCCTCCGTGACGCCGATCTTCTCCAGATCGGCTGGATGGATCTCGGCGTAGGCCTCGCTGACGTAGGCATTCAGCGCGTCGGAGCGGCGGCTCATCGAGCCGGTATGGAAGTGCTCGAGGATCCGGCCGGTCGAGAGGACGATCGGGTACTCGTCGTCCGGCAGCTCCTCGGAGGCCCGGTATTCGACCGGATGGAACTTCCCGAGCCCGCGGCGGAACTGGCCCTCATGAAGGAAGACGGTCCCCGGATGGTCGTCGTCCGCGCAGGGCCATTGGAGGCCGTCCGGCTCGAGTCGGTGGTGGTGGATCCCGCCGTAGATCGGCGAGACGGAGGCGATCTCGTCCATGATCGCCTCCGCGTTCTCGAAGGCCATCGGCAGGCCGAGCCTCGACGCAAGCTCGCAGAGGATCTTCCAGTCGTGTCGCGCTTCGCCGGGCGGCTCGACGGCCGGATGGACCATCAACACACGGCGTTCGGTGTTGGTGAAGGTTCCTATCGTCTCGGCGAAAGAGGCGGCCGGCAGAACGACATCGGCGAGCTGGGCCGTCTCCGTCAGGAAGATGTCCTGGACGACGAGGAAGTCGAGCGCCTTCAGCGCTTCCTCGACATGGTTCAGGTTCGGGTCGGAGATCATCGGGTTCTCGCCCATGATCAGCATTCCCTTGAGCTTCCCTTCGGCCGCCGCATGCATCATCTCGACGATCGTCAGGCCGACACTTGGAGAGAGATCCCTCCCCCAAGCCGACTCGAACTTCGCCCGAACGTCGGGATCGTCGACCTTCTGGTAGCCGGGGTAGACGTTCGGTAGGGCGCCGAGGTCGCAAGCCCCCTGCACGTTGTTCTGCCCCCGGAGCGGGTTGACTCCAGAGGATTCCTTCCCGATCGAGCCGGTCAGCATCGCCAGGTTGGCGAGAGAAAGGACGTTGTCGGTCCCGTGGGTGTGCTGGGTGATCCCCATCGAGTAGACGATCGAGGCTTTGTCAGCAGATGCATAGAGGCGGGCCGCCTCGGCGAGCTTCTGCGCCGGGATGCCGCTGATCTCGGCCGCGCGATCGAGGGTGAACGCCTCGATCATCGGTCGGAGTTCGTCGAACCGCTCGGTCCGGTCGGCGATGAAGGCATCGTCCTGCAGACCCTCCTGCAGAATGACGTGCATCATCCCGTAGAGCCATGCGACGTCCGTCCCGCCCCGCTGCCGGAGCCATAGGTCCGCGTGGCGGACCAGGTCGATCCGACGCGGATCGATGACGATCAGCTTGGCGCCGTGGTAGTGGACAGCCCGCTTGATCAGCGATGCAATGACCGGATGCGTCTCGGTGGTGTTCGAGCCGGTGACGAGGATGCACTCCGCAAACTCGAGCTCGGCGATCGAGTTGGTCATCGCGCCCGACCCGAACGCGGCGGCGAGGCCGGCGACGGTCGACGCATGACAGAGACGAGCGCAGTGATCGACGTTGTTCGTTCCGATTCCGGCTCTGATCAGCTTCTGGAAGAGGTAGTTCTCCTCGTTCGTGCACGTCGCCGAGGAGAGACCGCCGATCGCGCCCGGTCCGTGCTCGGCCTTGATCCCCGACAGGCGCGACGCGACCAGATCGAGCGCTTCGTCCCAGGTCGCCTCGACGAACGCGCCGTCGCGCTTGATCAGCGGTGTCGTCAGCCGATCGTCCGCCTGGATGTAGTTGTGCCCGAATCGTCCCTTGACGCAGGTCGAGCCGTAGTTCGGGATCGCATCCGAACCGGTGACGTTGACGATCCGGCCGTCGTGCGTCCAGAGATCGAGACGACAGCCGACGCCGCAATACGAGCACGTCGTTTGCGTCGACTCCAGCTCCCACGTCCTCGCCGGTCGGACGTCGAGCTTCTCGCGGATCGCGCCGGTCGGGCAGAGCTGAACGCACTCGCCGCACCCGTCGCAATCGGAGCCGCCCCAGTCGGTCGGGCCGGCGGTGACGACCGTCTGCAGGCCGCGATGGGCGTAGCTCAGGATCTCCTTCCCCTGAATCTCGTCGCACGCTTTGATGCAGCGCTCGCAGGCGATGCACTTCGACGCGTCATAGACGAGGACCGGCGATGACGCGTCTTCGGGAGGGATCTCTCGAACGGGCGCTCTGAATCGCCGCGTCCGTTCGTCGAGTCCATATCGATAGGCAAGATCCTGCAGTTCGCATCGTCCGGACGACTCGCAGACGAGGCAGTCGCAGTTGTGGTCGGCAAGCAGAAGCTCGATCAGCGTCCGCCGGGCGGACTCGAGCTCCTCGTCGAACGCCGTGATCGAGAGTCCCTCCTCCGCCTCGAGCTGGCAGGCCGGGATCCACTTCCGGCGTCCCTCGACCTTCACGTCGCAGAGCCGACAGCTCCCGGTGACGGAGAGCCTCGGGTGATAGCAGAGGCCCGGGATCTCGATCCCATTCGAGTGCGCGACCTCGAGGACGTTCGCCCCGGGCTCGGCTTCAAGAGTCCTTCCGTCGATCGCGAAGCTCACGCGCTCGCTCATGCCGACACCCCCTTCGCGGTTCGGATGACGGCGTCGAATGGGCAGGCCTCGAAGCACGCACCGCATTTCACGCACGTCGCGAGATCGATCGTGTATGGAGGCTGTCCGAGCGTTCCGCTCGCCGCTCCGGTCGGGCACGCGGTCGCGCACTTCCCGCACGCCTTGCAGGCGTCCGGGTCGATGGCGTACGCGCCGACGAGCGCCTTGCAGGAGCCGGCAGGACAGATGCCCTCCTCGATGTGGGCGCGATACTCGTCCTCGAAGTAGTGCAATGTCGAGAGGACGGGATTCGGCGCTGTTTGCCCGAGGCCGCAGAGGGCGGTCGAGCAGATGACAGAGGCCAGCTCTCGGAGCTGCTCGATATCCTCCGGGACGCCCTCTCCCTCCGTGATCCGAGTGAGGATCTCGAGCATCGCCGGAACGCCGAGACGACACGGCGCGCACTTCCCACAGGATTCGCTGGCAGTGAAGTCGAGGAAGAAGCGGGCGACGTCGACCATGCAGGACGTGTCGTCGAGGACGATGATGCCGCCGGAGCCCATTGTCGCGTCGTGTTCGCTGAGCGACTCGTAGTCGACCGGAAGGTCGAGGAGCGACTCGGGGAGACACCCGCCCGACGGCCCTCCGGTCTGGACCGCCTTGAACGATCGTCCGTCCGGGATGCCGCCACCGATGTCGAAGACGATCTGTCGGATCGTCGTTCCCATCGGAACCTCAACGAGCCCGTTGTTCTCGACCTTGCCGGTCAGGGAGAAGACCTTGGTCCCTGTGCTCGTCTCCGTCCCGATTCCGGCGAACCACTCAGCGCCGCGGAGAATGATCGCCGGCACGTTGGCGAACGTCTCGACGTTGTTGAGCACGGTCGGCTTCCCCCAGAGGCCGTGCTCGACGGAGCGAGGAGGAGTGAGGCGCGGCATCCCGCGCCTCCCCTCGATCGAGTACATCAGGGCCGTCGACTCCCCGCAGACGAACGCGCCCGCGCCTTCCATCACGTGGACGTCAACGGAGAAGTCGGTTCCGAGGACGTTCTCTCCGATGAGACCGAGCTCGCGCGCGTCGTCGATTGCCTTGCGGATGTGCTCGACGGCGAGCGGATACTCGGCGCGAACGTAGACGTGCGCCTCCGAAGACCCGACGGCGTGACAGGCGATCAGCATTCCCTCGAGGATCGCGTGCGGCGTCGCCTCGATCAGGGATCGATCCATGAACGCGCCCGGATCCCCCTCGTCTCCGTTGCAGATGACGTACTTCGGCACGGCCTCCTGCTTCCGGCATCCGGCCCACTTTCGGCCCGTTGGGAAACCGGCGCCGCCACGCCCTCGGAGCCCGGAGCGGGTCATCTCGTCGATGATCTTCTCCGGCGTCATCTCAAGGAGGGCTTTGGCCAGCGCCTGATAGCCATCGTAGGCGATGTAGTCCCCGATCGATGTCGGGTCGATCTTCCCGTTCAGGGCGAACGCGATCCGCTCCTGGCCCTTGTAGAAGCGGATGCCGTCGCGCTTCGCGACCCGTTCTTTCGTGATCGGATCCTCGAGGAGGAGTTCGTCGACCAGTCCGCCCTGTTCGATCGCCTGGACGATCCGCTCGGCATCCTCCGGCGAGATGGTCGGATAGAGGGTGCCCTCGGGCTCCACGACAACGAGCGGTCCGCGCTGGCAGTAGCCCTGACAGCCGGTCGGCATGACGTCGATCCGGTCGCTGAGCCCGCGCTGATCGATCGCCGCGGCCAGCGCCTCCTTCACCTCGACGCCCCCGCAGGCTCGGCATCCAGTCCCATTACAGACCGTAATCCGGTGCTCGAACGCGTCGAGCCGGGCGAGGTTCGCTTGCTTGAGCTCATCCAGCATTTCACGGGACGTGATCTTCACGCTCATCCCGCCTCCGCTTCCCCTGAGAGCGTCCGATCGACGATCGCAACCGCCTCCGCGGCCGTCAGCTTCCCGTGGTAGCCTTCATCGACGACCATCACCGGAGCCAGGGCGCAAGCCCCGAGGCAGGCGACGGTCTCGAGGGTGACAGCGAGATCCTCGGTCGTCTCCCCCGGCTTGATCCCGAGGTGTTCCTCGAGCGCCGACTGGATCCCTCCGGCGCCGCCGACGTGACAGGCGGTTCCCCGGCAGAGGCGGACCGTGTGTCGTCCTCTCGGCTCGGTGTAGAAGAGGTGGTAGAAGGTCACCACCCCATGGACGCGTGAGAGCGTCACCCCGAGAAGGTCGGACACAAACGCCTCCGAGTCGGGCGAAATGAATCCGACGGTCTCCTGTACGCGCCGGAGCACGTGGATCAGATGCTCCGGATGCCCGGCGAGAGGAGCGCACTCCTCGCGCAGTTCGATCGGCAGAAGATCCGACACCGCGCCTTCCTTCCTCCGTTGTCTAGAAGAGACCGGTGATCTCTCCATTCTCGTCGAGGTCGATCTTCATGAATGCCGGGTAGGTGGCGAGCCCGGGCATCGTGCTCATCGTCCCGATCAGCGGGTAGATGAACCCGGCCCCGACGGAGGCTCGGACCTCGCGGACCGGGATGGTGAACCCGGTCGGCGCGCCCTTCAGCTTCGGATCGTGCGAGAGGGACAGGTGTGTCTTCGCCATGCAGATCGGAAGGTTTCCGAACCCGGCCCGCTCGTAGTCGGCGATCTGCTTCTCGGCGAGCGGCTCGTACGACACGCCGTCGGCGCCGTATATGTCGGTCGAGATCTTCTCGATCTTCTCCTTGATCGACCAATCGAGCGGGTAGAGGAAGTCGAAGTTCGACGGCTTCTCGCATGCAGCGACGACCGCCTCGGCGAGCTTCCCGGCGCCCTGTCCGCCGTCGGCCCAGTGGGTCGTGACGACCGAGTCCTCGGCGCCCTGCCCGACCGCGTATTCGCGGATCATCTCGAGCTCGGCCGGCGTGTCGTCCTTGAACGCGTTGACGGCGACGACGACCGGGATACCGAACTTGAGCGCGTTCTTGATGTGCGCCCCGAGATTGCACAGGCCCTTCTCGAGGAGCTCGAGGTTCTCCTCCGTGTACTCCGGCGCGAGCGGCGCGCCGGGGGTCACCGCCGGTCCGCCTCCGTGCATCTTCAGCGCCCGGACGGTGGCGACGAGGACGACCGCGTTCGGGATCAGTCCCGAGTAGCGGCACTTGATGTCGAAGAACTTCTCCATCCCGATGTCGGCGCCGAATCCCGACTCGGTGACGACGTAGTCGCCGAGCTTGACGGCGATCTTGTCGGCGATGATCGAGCTGTTCCCGTGGGCGATGTTGGCGAACGGGCCGGCATGGACGAACGACGGTTGCCCCTCGAGCGTCTGCATCAGCGTCGGCATCAGGGCTTCCTTCATCAGGACGGCGACAGCACCGGCGACGCCGAGGTCCTCGGCGTTGACCGGGTCGCCCTTCCGGTTCATACCGACGACCATCTTCCCGAACCGCTCGCGCATGTCCTTCAGGGATGTCGCGAGGGCGAGGATCGCCATGATCTCCGAGGCGACGGTGATGTCGAAGCCGGTCTTCCGCGGGAAAATCGGGTTCGGCGAGCCATCCTTCAGCTTGTCGTCGTTGAAGCCGACCTGAATCTCACGGAGGGAGCGGTCGCAGATGTCGACGACGCGGCGCCACGTGATCGTCTCCGGGTCGATGTCGAGCCGCTTGACCCCGCGCTTGGCGAGTGCTTCGTCGGACTGGCGGGATTCGTGGAAGAGCCGCGTGTCGAGCGCAGCAGCGACGAGGTTGTGAGAGACGCTGATGGCGTGGATATCGCCGGTCATGTGAAGGTTGAAGTCCTCCATCGGGACGACCTGCGAGTAGCCGCCCCCGGCGGCACCTCCCTTGATGTTGAACGTCGGTCCCATGCTCGGCTGCCGGATGCAGCAGATGACGTTCTTTCCGAGCACCGTGCCGAGAGCCTGGGTCAGCCCGACCATCGTCGTCGACTTCCCTTCGCCGAGCGGGGTTGGCGTGATCGCCGTGACGTCGATGTACTTCCCGTTCGGGCGATCGGCGAGTCGATCGAGGATCGAGAGCTTGACCTTCGCCTTCAGCTTTCCGTGGGGATCGAGTTCGTCTTCGAGGATGCCGAGGTCCGAAGCGATCTGAGTGATCGGCTTCGGCTTCGCCGCCTGTGCAATCGCAAGATCGGATGGGACTTTCCCAGCCACACGCGCCTCCTTCCGGTTCCTACCCGGTCGTCTTCGTGCCCTAGACCGCCGCCTTGGCCGGCTCTCTCAGTTTCAGTGCCGCGCGCTTCAAGTCGATCTGTTCGATCAGGATTCGCGACATCTCGAGCGGATCCGGCTCGACGATCCACTTGCCGCCGCACTCGGCTTCGATTCCTTCGAACAGGTAGTCGGAGAGGACCTCGCTTCCGGTTGTGGGGAAGCCGACGCCGAACCCGACCGGCACGCCGCTTGCGACGAAGTACTGCCCGATCGCGATCGCTTTCTCGCTCATCCATTCCGGCGCACAGCCGGCCGCCGGGACGTCGGAGAGATCGTCGCCGAGTCCGCCTTCCTTCACCATCTCGGTCGCCGCGATCAGCAGCCGGGAGTTGTCGACGCACGACCCCATGTGAAGGACCGGCGGGATGCCAACCGCTTCGCAGATCTCGCGAAGGCCTGATCCGGCGAGCTCGGCCGCCTCCGGCGTCAGGAGCTCGTCCTTCCCGGCGCAGATGGCGCCGCAGCCGGTCGTCAGGACCAGCACGTTGTGGGCGATCAGGTCCCGCATCAGCGTCGTGTGCGCGTAACCGGTCCCGATCTTCGGGTTGTTGCAGCCGACGACGCCGACGACACCGCGGATCTTCCCATCGATCACGGCATCGTTCAGAGGACGATACGATGCGCGATAGCTGCCGCCGAGCATGTAGTTGATCGTCTCGTGGCTGAACCCGGCAATGATGTCGATCGAGTTCCTCGGGATATCGACCGGTCCGCGGTTCCCGAACGACTCGATCGCCTTCAGGATGATCGCCTTGGCGAGCTCCGGCGCGTTCCCGTGCTCATAGATCATCGGGATCGCCCCGGGGATCTGCGCCTTCTCGGACGTCGTGACAATCTGGGTGTGGAAGCACTTGGCGACATCGGGGAGCGACGGCATGACGCACTGCACGTCAACGGCCATCAGATCGACGGCGCCGGTCATGATCGCCAGCTCCTGCTGGAGGAAACTCCCGGTGATCGGCACACCGTGGCGCATCAGGATTTCGTTCGCCGTGCAGCAGATCCCGGAGAGGTTGATCCCGGTTGCGCCCTTCTCCCGTGCGAGGGCAAGGATCTCCTCGTCTTGTGCTGCATGGACCATCACTTCCGGCAGAGCCGGTTCGTGACCATGGATGACGATGTTGACCTGATCCTCCCGAAGGACGCCGAGGTCGACCTTCGTCCTGAGCGGGACCGGCGTACCGAACAGGATGTCCTGGAGTTCGGTCGCGATCATCGATCCGCCCCATCCATCGGCAAGTGAGGTTCGCGAAGCCTGCCGGATCAGATTGACGTGGTCCTGATCGACGCCGACGCTCGTCCGGTGCATCATCTCGACGACCTCGCGGTCGACGCCACGCGGCGTCACACCCCAGTCCTTCCAGACCTGCTGGCGCTTGGCCGGTGCACGCTTGATGAACGACAACTCCCCTTCCTGCCGGCCGAAGTCGGCGAGGAGCTGTTCCCCGACCTGGATCGCGATCGCGTTCGGATCGCCTGTGTCGTCGATGCCGAGCGTGTCCGCAAGCGCTCGGAGCTTCCGCTCGTCGCGGATCTCGTAGCCGGGCGCCTCGCCCTTCGCCGTCGCAAGGAAGAGCTGGGCGACTTCGCGTCCATGGTCGGAGTGGGCCGACGTTCCGGCCGCCGCCATCCGGCTGAAGTTCTTCGCCGCGATCGACGCTGGCGTCGCGCCGCAGACGCCGACGCCGCGCTCCTCGCGTCCTTCCGTTACGCGGCATGGGCCCATGTAGCAGTACCGACAGCACGTGCCCCCTGCGCCGAAGGGGCACGGCTTGTGCTCGGACGAGCGATCGAATACGGAGGTGATCTGTTCGACGTCCGTCGTTCGTGTGGTACCGGCTCCCGTCGTCTCCATCGTCATGCGGCCACCTCCTCCTTCGCTTCCGAAACCCCTGCCGCAGACCCACCTCTGCGAATCTGTGATCGAGCGACCCAGGACGGCTCCGGCAACTCGAACCGCTCGTAGGGGCGCAGTTCTTCCGAATCCCCTGCTCCGTTCATCGACGGGAAGGCAAGCGAGCCTTTGACCGCGGAGATCGTCTCCTTGGCCGCCGCTCGAACGTCACGGATCGACTTGTACGGGAGCGGCTTCCCCGCTGCGTCCGCCAGATCCGCGAGGATTTGCCAGTTCGCGGGGAGGTCGGACGGCGCGGCGGCATTCACGGCGATCAGCTTCCCACCGGCTCCGACGACCGTTCCTTCCTCCTCGGCGAAGGCGCGGAGCGGGAGGACGACATCCGCCATCTCTGCTGTTTTCGTCAGGAAGAGATCCTGGACGACGAGGAAGTCGGCGTTCGGGGGCTCGCCGGCCGCGACCGGATCGGTTCCTAGGGCGTAGATGCCCTTGGCGCCATCCCCGGATGCCCCGGCGCTGAGGAGAACCCCGGCCCACGGATTTGCCGACGGATGAAGCGGTAGGAGGGCGCCCTTCTTCCGTCCGGTCAGCATCAGAAGCCCCGCGCTCCGGCTGAGAACGTCGCAGGTGAGGGCGGAACTGACGACCACGCCCTTCCCCTTCGCGAAGAGCTTCGCCGCCTCGGCGATCGCCTCAGGGCTCACGCCTGCATCGGGAACTCCCAGCTCACGGATCGCGGGTATGGCCTCCGCAACGCCTTCCGCTTCGGCGTTGTGGAGGTCTCCGTCGACAAGAGCCTTGCCGATCGCGGTCAGGAGAGCGGCTTCCGCCCCGGCCTTCGGCTTCAGATGGAGCGTGGCAATGGCCGCCAGCTCCGATTCGTTCGGATCGACGACGATCAGCTTCGCACCCGCGTCGACGGCGCGCTTGATCGCGAGGCGCGCTCGCGGGAACCCCTCGGCGAGCGAAGGGCCGATTGCCAGGATCTTCTTCGCCTTCTCGACGTCTCCGACGCCGGCGAGTGCCTTGAGGCCTCCGAACGTCGAGAGGGCTCCGAACGGCACGCCGCCCCCAGTGAACCCGACGTCCTGTGAGCCGAACGAGGTAGCCAATAGTTCGCCAAACGCCTTCACCGTCTCGTTCGTCACGTTTGGTCCGACGAGCCCGGCGACGCTCCCCGCACCGGCGAGCCCCTCCGCCGCCCGGGCGAGGGCCTCGGCCCACGTCGTCTCCTGAAGGCTGTCTCCGTTCCGGACAAGCGGCGCGGTCAATCGGTCGTCGCTTGAGAGGTAGTCCCATCCGAACTTGCCGCGGACGCAGAGGTAGCCATCGGCCCCGGGGCGCGTTCGTACGATCTCGCCGTGTGCCAGATCGATGACCTGGGTGCACCCGAGGTTGCAGTGTCCGCAGAGCGTCTCGACGGATTCGAACTCCCACTCGCGTCCGCGGAGCTTCCGGTCGCGCTCGACGAGGCATCCGACCGGGCAGACCTCGATGCAGCTCCCGCAGAAGTCACAGCCGGACTCGGCGAGCGGCCTATTGAGCGACGTGGTGACGATCGTCGACATCCCGCGCTCCATGAAGTCGAGGATCCCTTGGCTCTTCTCCCGGCAGGCGCGGATGCACCGACCGCAGAGGATGCAGAGGCGGAGATTCCGCTCGAGGAGCGGGTCGCCCAGATCGGAGGGGATCTCGTCCGGCGCGTAGAGCCCGTATTTCTCCTTGTCGACGTCGAGGTCGTAGGTGTAGCGTTGCAGGTCGCAGGCACCGGCCTTCTCGCATGTCGTGCAGTCGCCATCGTGCGTCGACCAGATCAGCTCGAGGATGAATCGCCTCGATCGAAGGACCCGATCGGAGGCCGTCAGCACGGCCATTCCCTCCTTGACGCGCTGCGTGCAAGAGACGGCGAGCCTCGACTGCCCCTCGATCTCGACGAGACAGAGTCGGCAACTCCCGCTCGCGGGTAGGCCTTCGAAGTAGCAGAGGCGCGGGATCTCGATCCCGATCGACTCCGCTGCCTGAAGGATCTTCGTCCCCTCGGGGACGGTGACGGGCTGTCCGTCGATGTGTAGGGTGATCTCTTTCGCCATCGTCGCTCCTTAGGTGACCCGCTCGATTGCGTCCGCCGGGCAAGCGGCCACGCACTTCGCGCAGCCGTCGCACTTCTCCAGTCGAATGACGTAGGGTTTGTTGTCTCCGCGCCAGGCGATGAATGGATCGCCTTCGATCGCATCGCGCGGACAGGCTTCTTGGCAAGCGCCGCACATCGTGCATCGCTCCGGGATCACGCGGTAGCGCGTCAGGGCAGCGCACGCACCGCTCCCGCAGATCCCCTCGACATGCCGTGCGAACTCCGGGCTTGCGAGCGCCTCGCCGAGCTTCTTCGCCGCTTCCTCACCCTTCGGACAACGCGCAGCATCGATCAGCTCGGTCGAGACGCGCGTCAGTCGGTCGAGGTCGACCGCTTCGCCTTCCCCGCTGGTGATCCGCTCGAGCATCGCGATCGATTGTCGCGTCGCGATCGGGCAGGGGATGCACCGGCCGCACATTCCGTCGGCCGCAAACGCGCGCAGCGCCTCGAGCGCCTGCTGGGGCGCGCAGATGACTTCCGTCGCCGTGCTCATACGGTCACCTCCGCTTCTGCCTCCTCAAGCTCCTCCGCTTCGATCACGATCGCCTCCGCCGGACAGATCGCCTTGCACTTCCCGCAGCCGATGCAGAGTTCGGGGTCGATCCGGTACTGCGCGCGGCTTTCGCGGACGGCGTCATCTTCGCAGACGTCCTGGCAGAGGCCGCAGAGGAGGCACTCCGCCTCGACGATTCGGTAGCGGCCGGGCGAGTAGCAGACACCGGCCGGGCATCGCTTCTCGATCACGTGCGCCTCGTACTCGTCGCGGAAGTGGCGGATCGTCGTCAGGATCGGATTCGGGGCCGACTTCCCGAGGGCGCAGAGGGCGGTCTCCTGGATCCATTCTCCGAGTTCCTGCAGTCGCTCGAGGTCCTCCGGCTCCCCTTGGCCTTCGACGATCCGATCCATGATCTCGAGCATTCGATACGTCCCGACTCTGCAGGGCGTGCACTTTCCGCAGGACTCCTGTTGCGTAAACGCGAGGAAGTAGCGGGCGATCGAGACCATGCAGTCGGTCTCGTCCATCACGACGAGACCGCCGGAGCCCATCATGGCGCCGACGTCCTGCAAGGAGTCGAAGTCGATCGGCGTGTCAAAGAGATCCTTCGGGATGCACCCGCCGGACGGTCCTCCGATCTGGACCGCCTTGCAGGGGATGTCATCCATCGTGCCTCCGCCGATTTCGTAGACGAGCTCGTTGATTGTGATCCCCATCGGGACCTCGACCAGGCCCGTGTTCCGGATCTTGCCGGTCAAGGCGAAGACCTGGGTTCCCTTCGACCCTTCCGTTCCGATCTTCGAGAACCAGTCGGCGCCGTGGCTCAGGATCACGGGGACGAGGGCGAATGTCTTGACGTTGTTGAGAACCGTAGGACGTGCCCAGAGCCCCCGCTCGACTGATCGCGGTGGCGTCTGCCGCGGCATGCCGCGGCTCCCCTCGATCGAGTACATCAGCGCGGTCGATTCGCCGCAGACGAACGCTCCGGCGCCCTTCTTGATCGAGATCCGGAAGTTCAGTCCGCTTCCGAGGATCTTCTTCCCGAGAAGGCCGATTTCCTCAGCCTGGGCGATCGCGATCGTCAGATTCTCGACGGCGAGCGGATACTCGGCCCGAACATAGATGAAGCCCTCGGAGACATCGCCAATCGCGTAGGCGGCGATGATCATCCCCTCGATCACCGAATGTGGATCGCCTTCGAGGACCGACCGATCCATGAACGCGCCCGGGTCTCCTTCATCGCCGTTGCAGATCACGTACTTCGGGCCGTCCGGCTGCGCTCGGCACCCTTCCCACTTCCGTCCCGTCGGGAAGCCGGCACCCCCGCGGCCACGGAGTCCGGAGGCCTTGATCTCCTCGATGACGGCTTCCGGCACCATCCCTCTGAGCACCTTCGAGAGACCGGCGTAGGCACCGGCTCGGATCGCGTCCTGGATGTCCGTTGGCTCGATCCGCCCGCAGTTTCGAAGGATCACCCGCTCCTGCTTCTGGTAGAACGGGAGATCGTCCCGCCACGGGATCGCTTCACCCTCTGTCGTATGGTGAAGGAGCCGGTCGATCGGGCGACCCCGCTGCAGAGTCAGATCGACGATCGGTCCGACGTCCGACGGATCGACGCCGAGGTGGAAGAGCCCCTGCGACTCGACCGCGACGAGCGGTCCACGCTGGCAGAGGCCCTGGCATCCGGACGTCGTCACGGTCGCGTCGAGGCCGACTTGCTCGATCTCGTCGACGAACGCTTGACGAACCTCATCGGCCCCGGCGGCCCGGCATCCGGTCCCGCAGCAGACGCGAACCTCGGTCCCCGTCGTTCGCTCTTTCTCCAGGGACTTCCTCAGCTTCTCGAGCGCCGCGACGCTCCGCAGTCGCTTCATGACGCCCCCTCTTGCGACGTGGGTTCCTCGGCGCGCTCCGTCTGAATCCACCCCTTCAGCTTCCGTTGCTCGCGGCGGTTGAGAACCCGATCGTTGATCGAGACGACCGGCGCGAGCGCGCAGCAGCCGACGCAGTTGACCGTCTCGAGTGTGAACTTCAGGTCAGCGGTCGTCTCGCCCGGCCCGATCCCGAGTTGCTCCTCGAGGCGGGCCTGAATCGCGGGGGCCCCGCGAATGTGGCAGGCGGTCCCGGTGCAGACCTTGACGACGTTCTTCCCGCGCGGCTCAAAGTAGAACTGGGAGTAGAAGGAGGCGACGCCGTAGAGATGCGAGACGGGCAGGTCGAGCGCATCGGCGACGTCGGTCATCGCGCTCGGTTCGAGGAAGCCGAACTCCTCCTGCACGTCCTGCAACAGCGAGATGACCGCACCGTCCTTCCCGGCGTACTCGGCCAGAATCGGAGCGAGCCTCTCGGTCAACTCCGCGGCGCTGATCGTCGTTGCTTCGGAACCAGCCACACCGGCCATCTCGTCTCCTTTCTATGAACTCCGAGTGCTAAGCGACGCCCCCCGCCTTGATCCGGAACGCCCGGATGTACGAGTCCGAGTAGATCTCCTTGTTCAGCATCAACTCGGCTGTGGCGACCGCGGCGATCGTCTCCTCATCGCAGACGTCGCAGATCGCCGCATCGAGCCCCTTCGCCATCGCCATGACGAGGAACGTGCGGATGACGCGTCCTCGCTCGGCGACCTTGTTGCCGATGTTCGACAGGCCGACCGAGATGTGCGGCGGCGGGTCGGACAGATGCGTGAATTGCTCGATCGCCTCAAGCACGTTCGGGACCTGCTCCTGCATGAACTTGATCGGCATCAGGATCGGATCGAGGATGATCCGCTCCGGTGGGATCCCAGCTTCCATCGCCGCCATGAAGACCATCGCACCGTTCTCGACTCGGCGTTCGACGTTCTGCGGACTCCCACGGTCGTCCATCGCGAGGCCGAGGAGCATCGCGTTGTGCTTCACCGCCAGCGGGATGACCTTCTCGAGCTTCCCCGGATCGGCGGTCGTCGAGTTGACCAAGCACTGGCGGCCGTCGAGCGCCTCGAGACCGGCCTCGATCGCCTCGATCTTCGTCGAGTCGACGGAGATCGGTGTCGGCACGGCCTTCTGGGTCGCCTCGACGAGCCAAGCCATGTCGGCCGGATCGCGCGACGCGGCGCCGATGTTGACGTCGAGATAGGTCGCGCCGGCTTCGGTCTGCGCCACAGCCCACTTCTCGACCGCGGTCGGGTCCTTCGTCTTGATCGCGTTGGCGATGTCCTTGAACCCGGCGTTGATCCGCTCTCCGATCAGGATCATGCGCCACCTCCCATCAATCGCGAGATCGTCTCCTTCGTGATCCGAACGGCCTCGGGATGGCGCATGATCAGGACGTCGGCGCCGGCGAGGAGATAGGCGGTCGCCGTCGACGCCTCCCACATCGGCCCCCGCGCCTTCACGTCACCCCAACCGGGGACCTCGTCCTCCGGTGCTTTCGCCTCCTTGATCGACCAGACCTCGATGCCGATATCGCAGAGCATCGGCATCGCAACGACCTTGTCTCCTTTCAGTCCGGCGATTCGAAGGCGCTCCATGATCGAGTAGACGTACTCGAGGCCGTAGCCGAGTGCGCCGGTGCTCGGGTAGATGACGATGTTCTCCGATGGGAAGCCGACGTCGAGGGCGAGGATGTTCACCTGCTTTGCCATGTTGATGTCGACTGGCGACTCGGCGATCAGCTTGTGCCCGTACGCCGTTCCGAGAGCGGTCAGCGTCTTGTAGTTGTCCTCGGTGATCGTCCCGAGGAGGCAGTTCTCGCCGGAGAGGGCCTCGGCGACGACCGGGAAGACCTCGTTGTCCTTGTCGTCGTTTCCGCAACCCCAGACGATCAGCGGGACGCCGACAGCCTCCGCGACCTGCTTTGCCGCAGCGGCGGCCTCATCCGGTGAGCGATCGGCGCCGTTCGGGTCGCACCCCTTCAGGCGGAGGCAGATCAGCTCGGCGCCGAACGTCTCGACACAGGCCTTCGCCCAGGCGCCGGGATCGGCGAGGACGTCGGCGAACGGTTCGCGGACCGTGTCGGGCCAGTCCTCGGCTGGGATGTCCCAGACCTCCATCGCCACGACAGGCTTGTTCGGCATCGTCCCCTCGAAGTGATAGAAGGGGAGCGTCGTCTCGCCGCCGATCGTGACGGTCGACGTCCGCGTGCCGCCTTCGGCGGACGTGGCGCCGATCGTCACAGCGTTGATCGTGTGTGGCCAGTTCTTCTTGACATCAGGGATCTCAACGGTCACGCGGCTTCCTCCTTTGCCAGCAGCCTTTCGAGCATGTCGGATACCTTGGTTAGAGAAACGGACTCCGGGGGCAGGTCGTGGATCGACCCGCCGGAGAGATTCATTTCGGCGATCGCCTCGTCGAACGGGATCCGTCCGACGACCTCCAGACCGGTCGCCTCGAGCTCCGCATTGGCACGATCGGTCAGCTCGCCCCGCAGGTTGGTCAGGACGAGGGCGCGTCGGCGGATCTCCAGCTCGAGGTCGTCGGCCATCCGCGCGATCCGCGTGGCGGCACGAAGAGCGGTCGGGCTGCCGTCGCTGACGACGAGCAGAAGATCGATTCCGTGCGAGACCCTCCGCGACAGGTGCTCCATCCCGGCCTCGTTGTCGAGGATCGTGCACCTGTACGCCGAGCGGAGCGATTCGAGGTATCGCCTCAGGATGTGGTTGACAGCGCAATAGCAGCCGGGGCCCTCGCCGTGACCCATGACGAGCAGGTCGACCCCTTCCCCCTCGACGATCGACTGGTGCAGCTCGTACTCCAGGTGGCGGCTGAGCGGGACACCGGCCGGGAGATCGTGGATCTGCTTCAGCGTCTCCGCCTGGAGGCGGCCGATCGACAGATCGGCGCTGAGACCGATCGCCTCGCCGAGGTTCGCGTTCGGGTCGGCGTCGACGGCGAGAAGAGGCGTCAATCCGCGTGTGCAGAGGGATCGGATCATCAGGGAAGAGAGGGTCGTCTTCCCTGTTCCTCCCTTTCCTGCGACGGCGATCGTCAGGCTCATCGGTTCGCTCCGCTCCTTTCTGCCGTCGAGGCGGCGATCGACTCACCCACCGTCGGGAAGAGTTCCAGGTCGGTGTGTGGGAGGAACTTCGCCGACATGAATTCCTCGTAGTAGTGGGGGTAGGTGATCAGGTCGTAGTACGTGGCGCTTCGGGCGATCTCCCGACTTCGCTCGAACGCGGCCCGCGAGAGGAGGGCCATCTTCGCGCCGTTGAGGGACGTGTTCCCGACGAAGTGGATCCTCTCGGTCGGGATATCGGGGATCATGCCGAGGAGGACCGCCTTGCGCCCATCGAGGTAGTTCCCGAAACCGCCTGCGATCAGAAGCTGATCGATGTCGGCGAAAGAATGCTCGGTCGATTCGAGGAGGATCTTGGCGCCGGCGTAGATCGCGGCCTTCGCACGGAGGAGATTCTCGATGTCGGCCTGGGTGATCACGATCGCCTCTTCCTCGGCGGCCTCCTCGGCCGGGACGAGGACGAATTCGAGGAGCCCATCCATCTCGCGGATCCGGCCGGATCTCTCGGGGAGGAGCTGCCCCGAGCGGTCGATGTGCCCGGTCTCGAAGAGTCCAGCGATGGCGTCGATCAGGCCTGAGCCACAAATCCCGAGCGGCTTGGCGTCCCCGATCGTCTCCAGATGGATGCCATCGTCGTCAAACGTGACGCGTTCGATCGCGCCGCTCGAAGCGCGCATCCCGCACTTGACACCGCTTCCTTCGAACGCTGGTCCGGCCGATGTGGCGCACGAGAGCATCCAGTCGTTGTTCCCGAGGACGATCTCGCCGTTCGTCCCGACGTCGATCAGCATCGTCAGCCGGTCGGTGTCGGCGAGTCCCGTGGCGAGGATGCCCGCGGTGATGTCTCCACCGACCCAGCTTCCGATCGACGGCATCGCGTAGAGGAGTCCGCGCGGGTTGATCCGGATGCCAACCTCGGCCGCCCGGACCGGTGGCGGACAGGTCGTCGTTGGCACGTAGGGCGACTTCCGGATGCTCGCCGTGTCGAGACCGAGAAGGAAGTGAAGCATCGTCGTGTTCCCGGAGGCGAAGCAGGCGGCGATATCGTGCAACTCGACGTCGGTCCGGGCGACGATCGCGCTGACGAGATCGTTGATGTCGCCGACGACGGCGTCGCGGAGCGCCTCGGCGCCCTGACGCTCGGCGTGGATGATCCGCCGGGTCACCTCCGCTCCGTAGGGCATCTGCGAGTTGTAGCACGCCTCCGCGTCGAGCGTCTTCGAGTCGGTCAGATCTACGAGATGGACGACTACGGTCGACGTTCCGATATCGACGACGATCCCGTAGCATGCACCGGAACGGTCACCTTCCTCAACCTGAATCACCTCGGTCGTCTCACCTCGATTCCCGAGGGTCGCCGTCACCTTCCACTCGCTGTCACGATGCTGCCTCGGGAGTGTCTGAAGGACCTTGAGGCCCATCTGCATCGCCGCAGGCTCGACGTGGCGTCGGATCTCGCGATAGAGGCGTTCCTGACAGCCGAGGTGGTCGTGAAGTGTTGGCGGTGGGAGATCGACGTACAGCTTCCGGACGATCGGATCGTAGGGATACTCCTGTACGCCGCCGAGGGCCGGCGCGAGGGCGCGGAATCGGCGCGCGTCTTCGTCGATCAGGATCTGTGCTCCGTCGCCGCGCGCCTCCGCCGGGACGCCGACCTCGACCCCTTCCGAGACGCGCGTCTGGCAGGCGAGGACGTAGCCGTCCTGAATCTCGTCCCGAGTGAGAAGCGCGGTCGGCGCGGCGTCGACCGTTCCGGAGCGGACCTGAACACGGCAGCGACCGCAGATCCCATCACCCCCGCAGATCGACGCGATCATCACGCCGGCCTTCCGGGCCGCGTCCAGAAGCGTGGAGCCGGACTCCACGTCCACAGCGGTCCCATCCGGATGGAAGGTGACTCGCACTGCCGGCATCGATTGCACTAGGCGGACCACTCCGTTCGTAGGAAGGTGGGAATACCGGCCGCGTCCTCCGGACCGACGATGACCTCCCAGCCGGATTCCTCTTGGATCTCCATCCTGAGGACAGCGACGAGGCCCGGGATGATCAGCTTGTTGTGGTTCACCTTGTCCATCGCGCCCTGCGCCTGCACCGTCTTGACGACGCTCTCCGCGGTGAACTTGTCGTCGGCGTAGGCGTTCAGAACCCCGAGTCCCTCGGTGTCGACGACGGTGATGTAGGCCGAGACCTTGCTGTTCTCAACTTCGCCGGCGACGGTGAAGTAGGTCAGGGCGAAGTTCGTCGTCAGGATGACCGGTGCGTCCGGGCCGGGGCTTCCGATCTCGTAGAGCTTCGCCTCGATCGCGTTCGGGACGGTCGGGTCCGTGTAAACATTCTGCCGGACCGTCAGGATCGGGAGGATTCGCTCCGGATCCGTCTCGTCGGTGATGACGATCCCCGCGTACCGACAGACGGCTGCGCCTGCGGCGACCGAGTCGGCTTCGCTCGAGCTGCCCGCGGCGACAGCCAGGGTTGGATAGCCGAGCGGGCGGAAGACCTTCTCCAATGACAAGCGTCGGAGAAGCGTCAGCTGCGTCAGGGTTCCGATGAGATCCTCGGCGTCCGGCTGGAGGACGAGATTCTCGATCCCCTTCCCCTTCAGCCCTTCGGCCAGCTCGCCGAGCTTCTCGAGCGAGTCGGCGCGGACGAGGATCGGGAGCTTCTTCTCGCCAGCGATCTCGGCGATCGCCTCCCAGTTGGCGTCCGTCGCCGGGCCGATCAGCGGATGGCTCGCCGCGGCGCCGTTCAGTGCCGCCTCGAGGTTGCCTGCATCCGCAGAGAGGAGGATGAGTGGGAGATCCGTCTTCCCGTGCACCTTCTCGACGACCGAGCCGAAGCGTGCTGCATCAACACCCTCGCCGTCGATCGCGACGAGGTTGACGCCGATCTCCTCGCCGACGCGGGTGAAGTGAAGCTTCGCGATCGCGTCGAGGCGTGCGTCGATCTCGGCGTCATCGGCTCCTGCGGAGATCCGTATCGCGACACCGGTCGGATGGTGGAACTTCTCCTCGTGCCGGAAGAGGACCGTCTCCCCGCCGACGGCGAGTTCGTGCTCCCCGGCGCCGATCGTCACGGTCAGCATCGGGGGCGCCTGCGCATCGCCGAGCGCGGACTGCGCTTCGGCCGACACGTGCGGACACTGATCGAGCGCCGCCTTCTTCGCGGCGACCTGCATCGCAAACGCCATGCAGGTCGGGAAGTTGCAGTCGCCGCAGTTCGTCTTCGGGAGCAACTTGTAGATGTCGATACCGGTTACCTTCGCCATCGCTCTCCCCGTCCCTCCTTTACATCATCGGTTCCATCGAAAGAACCGGATGGCCGATCTTCTCCAGATACGCGACGAGCTCTTCGCTCGACGTGGCGTCGTCCTCGGTGGCGATCTTGTCGAGCAGATCCGACTTGCCGAGCTCGGCGAATCGCTCCTCGAGCCGGTCGCGGATTTCCTCCTTGAGGACCTTCGGCATCCAGACGACGCGTTCGATGCCTCCCTCGGCGGAGATGAACTTCTTGCTCGTCACGTAGAGCTTCCCCATCCCGATGAAGCCGGGCGTCTGAACGCCGCCGCCGATCTGGCCGGCCATCGTCGAGAAGCTCATCCCGATCGGCGTCATCCCCTCGTACTCGCGGTTGACGATCATGACGCCGTTCGTCTCCGGGAGGATCGCCGTGATGCACTCGAAGCAGCCGCAGCTCGTCATCGGGTCTTCCATCATCGAGTAGGCGTTGAACCGTTCGAGATTCCCGTTCGATGCGACCTCGAGGTACTCGTTCACACCTTGCCACTGCCCGAGCCGATCGTCGATCGTCGTTCCCTTCTTGATCGGTTGGTTCGGACCGTGCTGGTTCATCTCGAAACTCGCCGCGCAGTCAAGCCACGTGTAGGCGCCACAGAGTCCGAGGCGCTCCGGCGTGACGACGCAGACGTGATCCGGCGCGTACGACTGGCACAAGACACACGAGTAGAATGTGTCGGCGTCCTCGTCGATCATTCCCTTGATCCGATCGTCCCGCTGACGATAGACGGTCCGGGCCTCTTCGAGCGGCTCTTGGAGCGCCTGCTCGTCGGTGTAGATCTTCACCTGGATCTTGTCGATGATTGCGCTGAATTCCTCGCGGAGCTTGGCGATCAGCATCTCGCCGTAGTGCTTCATCCGGAAGCCCTTCTCGTAGGCGTCCTTGCTGATCCGGACCCAGACGATCGCTCGCTGTCCCATGTGGAAGACGCCGTATGCCCACGACGCGAACTCGTGGATTCGGCGCTCGATGACCGTCTCGAAGTCTTCTTTGAAACTGCGTCCGGCGACTTCGACAACGACGCCGAGCGGGAGGGCGCCCCCGACCTCGACCTCGTCGATGTCCGGCCCGATCAGCTCGATCGAGCCATCCTGGATCGCGTCCATCGGGCGGCCGCGGACGAGCTCGAACGATTCGGTGTACTTGCCACCGAACTGGATCTGCATCTGCTCCTTGCGGACGCGCTCTCCCTCGAATCCGGCTCCATACGGGACCGGGATCGGGATCTCGCTCATCTTCAGCTTCAGGCCGCGGACCTCGACCGCCTTGGTGACGATCTGATCCCGCGGAATGCCGGAGACGACATGCTCGTAGGTGCAGACGCCCCGCGGGAGGATCTGCGGGATCTCGACGTCGGAGATGACCGGGAAGCCGAAGTTGATCGCTCCGGCGGCGGTCGCGTACTTCTCATCGGTCAGGAGCTGTTTCGCATGCCCATTGCTCGAAGGACCGTAATCCGACCCGAGTGCGAGGACGAACGCGAAGACGCGTTCCTTGTTGTACATCAGGATCTGTCGCGCCGCGTCGAAATCGCCCGGCTTCACTCCGCCGAACGTCATCGCCGCCCGTGCGGCGAAGTTGAGCGCGAGGACGGCGGATGACGTGTCCTTCCCATAGGGGACGAGGAACGTGTCCCAGTTCATCTCGACGCCCTCTTCGGCGAGCTGCTCGGCCATCGACTTCCCGTCGCTGTTCGATGCCATGAAGACGAGGATTGACCGCTCCTGGAGCGAGCGGGCGAGTTCGACCGCCTCCTCGTTTGTCGGAAGGGCTCCGACGCAGGCGGCGAAACCAGGCATCCGTCCGTCGACGAGCTTGATCCCCTGCAGCCGAAGCGTCGCGTCGCCGGTGAACCCGAGCCAGGGTTCCTCCGGCTCCTCGCCGTTGACGTACTTGAGGACCTCGATGATCTCCTCGGCGATGAGTGTGGCGACGCCCGCGTCGAGCGTGTGCCCGAGGTAGGGTAGCCAGCGTGTCTCATCAGGGATCGGCGGCAAGAGAGAAGCCGCCCGGTCGAGGGCGGCCTGGGCCTTCGCGAGACTGTCGACTTCCTGTCCGGTGAGCGCCAGCGTCAGCGGAAGGAAATAGGCCGTGTCGGGAAACTCGACTTTCTTGTCGGGGCCGTACGTTTCGACGGCCTGATGGAGCTGTGAACGAGCCTGCTCCATGTAGCCGTGTGCCCCGCGGATCGCCGCCGTGGCGATGATTCTCGACATCCGTCCACCTCCTCGGAGCGGATCAACAATGCCTTCACATGAAGACGCGAGCGTAGGCGATGCATACGTTGTACCGAGGAGTGTCCGTTTTTATGTCGCTCGTGAAATCAGAATACCACGAGACGTGACGCCGAGCAAGCGATCTCAGGAAATCGAGGAAAGTCAGATCGGTTCTCGGGAATGGCTATGGGCTCGCGGGGGCGAGCGAACGCTCGAGCCGGACCCAGAGCTCGACGATCGAGGGGTGGCTGAACCCCTCGGGAAGCCCGCCGCTTCGCGCGGCGAGCCGCAGCTCGTCGAGGTAGGGGATCGACCCGGCAACCTCGATATCGCTCGGGAGGGCGTCGCGAATCCGCTGAGAGTCCTCGTTGTCGCGGACCCGATTGGCGACGGCGACGATCCGCTGGATCCCGAGCTCGCGGGCAAGCCCGATCGTCCGCTCGCCGGTCTCGAGCGTCTTCCGATCCGACTCGACGACGAGAATCAAGCCGTCGACGTTTCGGACGGTTCCTCGACCGAGGTGCTCGATTCCAGCTTCCATGTCGAGGAGCACGACGTCGTCTTCCCGGACGAGAAGATGGGCAAGGAGCGCCATCAGCAGCGTGTTCGCCGGACAGGCGCAACCGGTCCCACCGCCGCGGATCCCGCCGAGGACGAGGAGCCGGACGCCGTGTCGCTCGACCGTGTAGCGTGGCGGAATGTCGTCTACGGTTGGGTTGAGGCGGACGAAACCTCCGCTCCCGACACGATCGGTAACGAGCTCCTCATCGTCGGCGAGGGTGACGACCGATTCATCGATGCCGAGCGTCGTCGCCAGGTTCGGATCCGAATCGGCATCGACGACGAGAACCCGATAGCCCTGGGCGACGGCTTCCCGCGCGAGGAGCGCGACGAGCGTCGTCTTGCCGACTCCCCCTTTCCCTGCGACGGCCAGCTTCATTCCGCGCCTCCTGCTTTGGCGAGCGCACGGCAGAGCATTCGCCCGAGGATCGCTAGGCCATCCGTCGGCAGATACGTCCCGGCGATCCGATCGAAGAGGACCGTCGCGTTGGCCGGGAATTCGTCGTCGCCGGCCCACCAGACGATCCCGATCGGAACGTGCGGTAGGACGCGGAACGCGTAGCCGGCGTCGCCCATCGGAAGCGGCGCGCCATCGAGTGTCTCGGCCGCCGATCGGAATCTCGCGATGTCGGCCCCGAGGTTGCGAACGAGCTGATCGCCAGAGTAACCCTGGAATGCCTGGCGATAGAACATCCCGTCCGGGAGCTCCTGGAATCCGACCCACTCGCCGATCGGCTCCGATCCGTCGCCCCGTCGGAGGTAGTCGAGGAGAAGGATTGCTGTCTCCTCCGGACAGGAGGATCCGTCGATGTCGGCGATCGTCAGTCCGGGCCAGCCGATCGTATAGGTCCGAGAGAGGAGGTTCAGTTCGAGGCGACCGTCCGTGTGGGTTAGCCCGCACCTTCGTGCGAGATCGTCGGGATCCTGTGTCGACAACTCTGACTGCGCCGCCTCGATACGCGGGCGGAGCGACTCGCGCCACGCTTCCTTGGGCATGGGACCGTTATAGTCGCTGCCCGAGCGAGCATCAAGCGGCGATTCGCGAGTCGAGGTCGTCGAAGAAGACCGAAAAGTCGACGTTCCCTCCGCTCAGGATGACGCCGACGCGCTTCCCCGCAGCGTCGATCTTCCCGCCGACGAGCGGGGCGACGGCGACGGCGCTCGATGGTTCGATGACGATCTTCATTCGCTCCCAGACGATCCGCATCGCGTCGAGGATCTCATGCTCCTCGACGATGACGATGTCGTCAATTCCATCCTTCAGAATGGCGAACGTATTCTCCCCGAGCGGGGTTCTCAGGCCATCGGCGATCGTGCTCGGGGTGAACTGTGTGATCCGTCTCCCCTCCTGAAGCGAACGGTACGCGTCGTCGGCCCCGGCTGGCTCGCAGCCGATGACCTTGGTCTTCGGCGACAGATGTCGGGCGGCGATCAGCGTCCCCGATGAGAGCCCGCCCCCGCCGACCGGCGCGAGGAGGAGATCGAGATCACTTGCCTCCTCGATCAACTCGGCAGCCGCCGTTCCCTGGCCGGCGATGACGCGAAGGTCGTCGTGCGAATGGACCAACGCCGCGCCGGTCTCCTCGCCGATCCGTGTCGCAACCTCCGTTCGCCCGCGATGGGTCGGAGGACAAGGGATGATGCGTGCGCCGTAGCCCTTCGTCGCGGCGACCTTCAGCGGGTTGGAGTTCTCGGGCATGACGACGTGTGCCGGGATCCCGTGGATTGACGCGGCGAGCGCGAGGGCCTGTCCGAAGTTGCCGCTTGAGCTGGCGTAGACGCCACGGGCACGCGCCTCCGGATCGAGGCACGTGACGGCATTGAAGGCACCGCGAAACTTGAACGATCCGGTCTTCTGGAAGTTCTCGCACTTGAAGTGGATCTGCGCGTCACAAAGATGGTCGAGCGACGAAGACGTCAGGATCGGCGTTCGATGTGCGTGAGGAGAGATCCTTGTTCTCGCGGATGCTATATCGTCCCAGGCGACGAGGCTCATGCCGGTTCCTTGAACACGGCATTCCGATAGCGTTTCAGCTCTTCGATCGATTCGCGAATGTCGTCGAGGGCGCGGTGCGTCGATTCCTTCTCGACTTTCTTGACGCCACCCGGATACCACCGCTCGACGAGCTCCTTCAGCGTGCTGACGTCGACGTTCCGATAGCTGAGATAGGCGTTGAACCGCGGCATATGGTGGAGGATGAACCGGCGATCGAACCCGATCGAGTTCCCGCAGAGCGGGGCACGTCCGCGCAGGCAGCGCGCACGGACGAAGTCGAGGGTCGCCTCCTCTGCGTCGCTCATCGAGATTCGGGATCTCCTCGAAGCCTCGGTCAGCCCGGAGGCGCCGTGCTGCTCGATGCACCACGGATCCATCTTCGTGAGAACGCTGTCTGGCTGGTGGATCACGAGGTTCGGTCCCTCCTCGACGACGGTCAGATCCTTGTCGGTGACGATCGTTGCGATCTCGAGGATCGTGCCGGTCCGATCGTCGATTCCGGTCGTCTCGAGATCGAGCCAGACGAGCGCGTGAGGGTCTTTCGCCATGTCTCTCCTTTCGATCGGAGAGGGTAGCCCATCTGCCGGAAGCCAGCCACTGAGCGGACCGCCCGACGGATCGTCGGCTGACCTCATCGAAACCCCGTGGAGTGCGCCGAATCCTGCCTTGACGACAGGACTCCCGTGGGCTAGCCTATCCGGAAAATCGACTGACTGAGGGGGGATGCTGGGCGGGGGAGGCTCCGCTCGTTGTGTTTCCGTCCTCGGCGGTCAGCAGGCCGCGCGTTTCCACGCAAGCGCCCGCACCGGTAGCGGTCATTCCGTTGGCTGGGCGGAAGGCCGGTGCGAGGTGAGGTATGAGCAGCAACAAGGCGAAGGAGACGGAGCAGTACGTCGCTCGCGAGTTTCGGAAGAGCTTCTCGTTGGGGATCCTCTTCCTGCTCGTGACGCTGATTCTCCCGATCCTCAATCAGTTCGCCGGTGGCTTCATGTTCAGGAAGCTATTCGGCGAAATGTCGGTGACGTACGCGTACTCGGTCCTCCTGATCTACATCGTGGCATGGATCATCACGATCTACTACGTCATCCGGACGGATCGCGAAGAGGAGGCGCACTAGCATGCAACAGCCTATCGCAACTGCACTCGTCGGAGTCATCGTCGCGATCAGCGTGACGGTCGCCTTCCTGTCGCGGAAGTTCACTCGGAGCACGTCCGAGTTCTACGTCGCCGGCCGCGGGATCAACGCGATCCAGAATGCGCTCGCCCTTTCGGGCGACTACATGAGCGCGGCGTCGTTCCTCGGTGTGGCGGGTCTCGTCTGGGCCTACGGCTACGACGGGATCTGGTACGCGGCCGGGTTCTTCGCTGGTTGGCTTGTTCTGTTGCTCTTCCTGGCGAGCCCGATCCGTCGGTTCGGCGCGTACACGATCGCCGACTTCGTCGCGGGGCGGTTCCACTCGCGGCCGCTTCGCATCGCTGCGATGGTTGGCACGCTGATGGTCTCGCTCTTCTACATCATTCCGCAGATGGTTGGGGCGGGTGAGTTACTGGGCCTGCTCCTTGGATGGGACTACGTCTTCGCGGTCGTGATCGCCGGGGCGCTGATTACGCTCTATGTCGTCCTTGGCGGGATGCGCGCGACGACCTACAACCAGATCATCCAGTGCGTGCTCCTCTGGACGGCGATGTTCGTCGTCATGACGCTTGCGCTCGGGCGTTTCGACTTCAACTACAGCACGCTGTTGGGGACGGTCGCCGAGTACACGGAGCCGGGAAGGTGGCTTGACTTCAAGAACTCCTTCGCGTTGATCTTCGGCCTTGTGCTCGGAACGGCCGGTCTGCCGCACATCCTGATCCGCTTCTACACCAATCCGTCCGGCCGGTCGGCCCGGTGGACGACGGTCTGGACGCTCCTGATCATCGGGACGTTCTACATGATGACACCGGTCGTCGGATTGGCGGCCCGTTCCCTGATCGGGGATCAGCCGACGACGACGAACCTCGTCCTTCCGCTGTTGGCGCAGCATGTCGGCGGCGAGGGGATGATCGGTGTCGTCATCGCCGGCGCGTTCGCGGCGATCCTGTCGACTGTCGCCGGATTGGTCATCGCGTCGACCGGTGCGATCGCCCACGACCTCTTCACGATGCTCGTTCCGGGCGCGTCGGACAAACGTCAGGTCGTCGTTGCCAAGCTGACGTCGGTCGGTGTTGGGATCATCGCGATCCTGACCGGTCTCGTCTTCCGTGGCTACAACGTCGCGTTCCTCGTTGGTCTCGCGTTTGCGATCGCGGCGTCGACCTTCTTCCCCGTCCTGATGATGGGCGTCTGGTGGAAGGGAACGACCGAGAAGGGCGCGCTCGCAGGAATGATCGTCGGGATGGTCGGCTCGGCCGTGATGATCGCGACGAACCTTCTGAACGTGCACACGTTGAAGAACCCCTCGATCATCACCGTTCCGGCTGCCTTCCTCACGATCTACTTCGTGTCGAAGCTCGACGGCAAGACGCCGCACGACACAATGGAGTTCATGCGGAAGGTCCACATGCCGGAGAAGGTCCACGAGACAGCCGGCGAGTAGGACTCGATCCGCCGAGATCGATCTTGAGTACGGGGCGCGGCGGTTGCCGTGCCCCGTCTTTCTTTGCTTGCGCTGCGCGAACAGCGTGCTCAACCCAGAAGAAACCGGCGGGAGCGTCGCCCCCGCCGGATGCTCTCACAGGCTCGAAATCGAACCGACTTATGCGTCCTGCTCGACCTGCTCCTTCAGTACCTCGACTGACTCGGGGTTCTGCAGCGTCGTCAGGTCACCGACCGGCTCGCGCCGGACGAGCGCCTTCAGGACGCGGCGCATGATCTTCCCGCTTCGCGTCTTCGGGACGTCGGCGGCGAAGATGATCCGATCCGGCCGGCCGGTCGGGCCGATCACCTGGTTAACCGTCGCCATCAGCTCCTTGCGGATCTCCTCGGACGGCTGGATGCCGCCGCGAAGAAGGACGAACGCGATCGGGACCTCGCCCTTCACGTCGTGCGGACGCGAGACGACCGCGACCTCGCTCACCTTGTCGTTCTGTGCGAGGGCGCTTTCGACTTCGGCGGTCGCCAACCGATGGCCGGCGACGTTCATCACGTCGTCGACGCGGCCGGTGATCCGGATGTTGCCCATCTCATCCTTCCGGGCGCCGTCGCTGGTGAAGTAGCGCTCCGGGCCGTACTCGGCGAAGTACTGCGCCTTGAACCGATCCATATCGCCGTAGATCCCGCGCGTCAGCGCCGGAGGGAACGGGTTGTAGATCGCCAAGTATCCGCCCTCGCCGGGGGCAAGCGGCTGTCCGGTTGAGTCGAGGATGTCGCCGCCGATTCCTGGGAAGGGGCGGCCGGCGATGGTCGGCATGAACGGGCCGATCCCCGGAAGGCTGTTGACCATGTTCGCGCCGGTCTCGGTCTGCCACCACGTATCGATGATCGGGCAGCGGCCGCCGCCGATCACCTCGAAATACCAATTCCACGCGTCGACGTTGATCGGCTCTCCGACCGTTCCGAGGAGTCGGAGCGAGGAGAGGTCGTACTTGTTCGGCCACTCGTCGCCCCACTTCACGAACATCCGGATGGCGGTCGGTGCGGTGTAGAGCTGCGTCACCTTGTGCTTCTCGATGATCGCCCAGAACCGTCCGTTGTCCGGCGCGTCGGGCGAGCCCTCGTAGACAAGGGTGGCGATGCCGTTCATCAGCGGTCCGTAGTTGATGTAGGTGTGCCCCGTGATCCAGCCGACGTCGGCGGTACACCAGAAGACATCGCCGTCGTGGAGGTCATAGTTCCATTTCGCGGTGGTGTAGGCCTGGACGGCGTACCCGCCGGTTGTGTGCATGATCCCCTTCGGCTTCCCGGTCGTCCCCGAGGTGTAGAGGAGGAACGAGAGGTCTTCGGCGTCCATCTCCTCAGCCGGGCAGTCGGCACTTGCGTCGGCCATCAGCTCGTGGTACCAGCGGTCGCGGCCCTCAGTCATCGGGGCACTTCCGTCGAGTCGCTGGACGACGACGACGGTCTCGATCGGGGAGTTCTCGACGCCGAGGTCGGCGTTCTTCTTCAGGTTGATCGCCTTGCCGCGGCGATAGTAGCCATCGGCGGTGACGAGGACCTTCGCGCCGGCGTCGACCATCCGGTCCCGTAGGGACTCAGGACTGAACGCGGAGAAGACGACGGAGTGCGGCGCGCCGATCCGGGCGCACGCCTGCATCGCGACGACGGCTTCGGGGATCATCGGCAGGTAGATCCCGACCCGATCCCCCTTTTCGACGCCGAGTCCCTTCAGGACGTTCGCGAATCGGCTGACGCGCTCGTGTAGCTGCGAGTAGGTCAGCTTCAGAGCCTCTTCCTCGATCGGTTCCGGCTCCCAGATCAGGGCGATGTCGTCGCCCTTCCCAGCCTCGATGTGACGATCGAGCGAGTTGTAGGACAGATTCGTCTTTGCGCCGACGAACCACTTGTAGGCGTGCGGCGCGTAGTCATAGGCCTTGTCCCATCGCTTGAACCAGTGCAGTTCCTCGGCGCGATCGGTCCAGAACGCGATCGGATCGGCCGCGGCCTGCTCGTAGATCGCCTCATCGGCGACCCACGCGCGCTCTTTCAGCGACTCGGCCGGCCAGTAGACGTTCTCCTTGGTCGGGTCTTTCTCGACCCAACGAATCCCCTCTGACACGTGGTACCTCCTATTGCTGAAACGATGACGTTCGAAGGTGCGCCGAAGTCTAGCCGAACGAGCCTCTCGATGCAACGCTAAAGCAGGAGGGATGGGGCGATACGGAGTAGCCAGGGGTGCCGAAACCAGAAGCGATAGATGGGGGCGCTCCGCGTCACCCGCTCGACGTACACCTCCGTCTCCGGGAAGACGTCGGAGTCATCGGCGAGCCATCGCTCGGCGTTCGCCGGGCCGGCGTTGTACGCCCGGAGCGCGTCGGACCGATTCCCGAATCGATCGAGCAGGCTGCGCAGGTACCAGGTGCCGAATCGCAGGTTCAAGCCCGGCTGTTCGAGCCAGCTGAGCTTGAAGTCGGAGATGCCGAGCTGCTCGGCAATCCAGGCTCCCGTCTCCGGCATAATCTGCATCAGGCCGACGGCCCCGACTGGAGAAACGGCCGACGCATCGAACCGGCTCTCGCAGCGGACGACGGCGGCGACAAACGCCGGATCGAGCGTGTACTCGTGCGCGAGGGCGCTGATCTGCTCGGTGTACGCGATCGGGTAGAGAGCGCGGAGGCCGACGAGCCCGACGTAGACCGCCGCGAGGAGGAGAAGAACGATCAGGCCGGCGCGCGCCGCCCGCGATGCGAATCGTCGCATGATCCTCTATCATACGCGGAATCCTCTATAATCCGGTCAGACGCGAAACCCACACGCATCAGGCGAGGCACGATGAAACGATTCCTCCTTTGGCTACGGACGACGTTTGTCAGCGGACTGCTGGCGATCCTCCCCGTCGGAGCGACGATCTTCATCGTCTGGGCCCTCTACAACCTGATCGACGGTCAGGTCGGGAGGAATACGGCGTTTGGGATGGTGATCGAACGGGTTCTCGGTCGTTGGATCCCGGGACTCGGGATCATCATCACGATCCTGCTCGTCTTCGTCATTGGGGTGATCACGCGGAGCGTCATCGGTCGGACGCTTCACTACTACTTCGAGCGGATCTTCTTCTCGTTCCCGGGCGTCCGGAAGATGTACGGAACGCTGAAGCAGTTCACCAGCGCGCTCCTCAATCGGGAGTCGACGACCTCGTTCAAGAAGGTCGTCATGTTCGAGTACCCGAAGGAAGGGATCAACGTCCTCGGGCTGGTGACGAACGAGGAACTGGGCGTCATCCGCGACATCACCGGAGAGGAGTGCCTGTTGGTCTACGCGCCGACGGCGCCGAATCCACTCTCCGGCTACATGCTGATCATCCCCGAGCGGCTCGTCACCTATATCGACATGCCGGTCGAGGACGCGCTGTCGATGGTCGTCTCGAGCGGCTCGGTCCTGCCGGATAGCCTGAGGAGCGCCGCTGCGAAGGAGGGCGAGGCGACGAAGCGACCGAGGTTCTCCCCATTCCGGAAGCGAACGGTGAGGTGATCCGATGCCGATCTTTAGAGAGAAGGACTACCTACGAGTCGATCTCGATCGAGAGCCGGACGAGTCCCTATGGATGAAGTGCAAATCCTGTGGCGAGCTCGTCTTCAAGCGCCGCGTTCGCGAGAACAACAACATCTGCCCGAGCTGCGGCGAGTACTTCTTTCTCACCTCGATCGAGCGGATCGGGCTGCTGATCGACGAAGGGAGCTTCGAGGACATCACCCTTCCGATCGTCGCTGACGATCCGCTCGAGTTCTCCGATCGGAAGACGTATCCGGAACGGGTCGAAGAAACACAGAGGAAGACGGGCCTCGGTGACGCCATCCTGATCGGCCGCGGAACGATCGAGGGGTTCCCGATCGTGATCGGCGTGATGGACTTCCGGTTCATCGGTGGGAGCATGGGATCGGTCGTCGGCGAGCAGATCTGTCACGGAATCGAGACGGCGATCGAGGCGGAATGCCCGTTCGTCCTCGTCTCGTCATCCGGAGGAGCGCGCCTCCAGGAGGGACTCTTCTCCCTGCTGCAGATGGCGAAGACGGCGGCTGTCCGCGCACGACTCGCCGGAGCGGGCCTACCTTTCATCTCGGTGATGACCTATCCGACCTCCGGTGGCGTGCAGGCGTCGATTGCCAGCCTCGGCGACGTGATCATCGCCGAGCGCGGCGCTCTGATCGGCTTCGCCGGACGGCGGGTCATCCAGAATGCGATGAGCCAGGAGCTGCCGGAGGACTTCCAGTCGGACGCGTTCGCGTTCAAGCATGGCGCGATCGACCGTGTGGTCGGCCGTGACGGGATGCGGGAGGAGCTCTCCTCCCTACTTGGATTCTTCGTGGAGGCCCGATGAGCGACGAACGGACGCTCGACCTGCTCGAAGCGAAGATCGAGGAGTTGCGGCATCTCGACGCGGCCGATGGGATCGATCTGTCGAAGGAGATCGAGAAGCTCGAGACGAAGCTCGAGGAGCTTCGCGTCGAGCTGTACGCGAACTTGACCGACTGGGAGCGGGTGAAGCTTGCCCGGCACCCGAAGCGTCCCTATGCGCTCGATTACATCGGCGCGGTCTTCACCGACTTCTACGAGCTCCACGGCGATCGGATCGACAGCGACGATCGATCTCTCGTTGCCGGGCTCGCCCGACTCGACGGGCGCTCGGTCGTCGTCCTCGGACAGCAGAAGGGACGATCGACCGAGGAGAACAAGGAACGGTTCTTCGGGATGACGCGCCCGCAGGGGTATCGAAAAGCACTCCGCGCCATGCGGATGGCGGAGCGCTTCGGTTTTCCTGTGATTACGCTGATCGACACCCCGGGGGCCTATCCGGGCCTCGAGTCGGAGGAGTCGAACATCGGCGGGGCGATCGCCGAGAACTTGTCAGCGATGTCGGGTCTCGGGGTTCCGATCGTTGCCGTCGTCATCGGCGAGGGAGGGTCGGGCGGTGCGCTGGCGATCGGACTCGCCGATCGTGTCCTGATGCTCGAGAACGCTGTCTACACCGTCATCAGTCCGGAAAGCGCTGCCGTGATCCTCTGGAAGGACAAAGAGCGGATGAAGGAGGCGGCGGAGGCGCTCAACCTGACCGCCGAGCATCTGCACGATCTTGGGCTGATCGACGGAGTGATCCCCGAGCCGCTCGGCGGAGCGCACAAGGACTTCGACCAGACGGCCGCTGCGCTTCGGGACGCGATCACCGGACAGCTGGCGGAGCTGGCGAAGCTGAAGCCGGCGAAGCTGCTGGAGGAGCGGTACGAGCGCTATCGAACGGTCGGCCGCTATCGAGACGCGTCCGTAAGCGGCGAATGAAGCGAATGCTCCTCGGGGTCGGGAACCGCCTGTCGCGCGACGACGGTGCCGGACCGATCCTCGCCGAACGACTTGGCGGAACCGACTGGGTGGCGATTGACTGCGGGACATCGCTCGAGAACGCCGCCGGGATCGTCTCGCGCGAGCGCCCCGACCTGCTGGTGATCGCCGATGCCGCGCGGATGGGACTCCCTCCGGGGACGGTCCGCCGACTCCCACCTCCCTCGGTCGATCGGATGCTCGTCTCGACCCACGGCCTGCCGCTCTCGTTTTTCCTCGATCGGATCTCCACCGCAGCGTCCGAGACCGTCATCCTGGGAATCGAACCGGCCGATCTGTCGTTCGGCGAGGGGTTGTCCCCGCTGGTGGATGAGGCCCTCAGGAGCCTCGGTGATGCGCTCTGTCGCGGCTCGGAGGGACTCGGATCGATTCCGTCGTTTGCGGGGGATGCCGGCATGGATGACGGAGCGCAGATTTCTTGAGCGAGCCGAGGGAAGCCGATAGAGTAGCCTGGACGAAATCGGACACGGAATGGGCGATGTACCGTCAGGTGCGTTCGAGTCGGTTTCGTGGATCGCGAAGGACTCAGCGGAGGGAAGGATGCACAGGGAGCACATGTGGATGGGCATCCCGGTCGAAGGAGGGGACGGCCGTGCCATTCTGTGGGGGAGATAGACTTCGCGAGGCGTACCGCAGAGCTCAGGCCGAACGCTTCGCGTTCATGGCGAACAACGTCGCCGAGCCGAACATTTTGATCGGTCTTCTCGAGGCATCTACGGAGGCTCGTTCCGATCTTCTCGTCCAGATCAGCCCGGGCGCAGCCAAGTTCGCCGGCGGCGGGGACAAGCGGGCCGGACTGAGAGGGCTCTCTGCACTAATCCGTGAACTCGCTGCCCCGTACCCGATCTGCGTCTTCATCAACCTCGACCATTTCACGCGGGGCGAGATGGAGCTGATCGAAGAGGCGATTGAGGACAGGCTCGTCTCGTCGATCATGATTGACGCGTCGCAGGAAGCGTTCGAGGAGAACATCCGACTCAGCCGTGCAGTCGCGGAGGCGGCCGCCGGTACGGGGATCCTGATCGAGGCCGAGCTCGGGAAGATCAAGGGCGTCGAGGACGAGATCTCGTCGGACGAGGCCCTCTACACCGACCCGGACGAGGCGGTCGAGTTCGTCGAACGGACCGCCGCGGACCTTCTCGCGATCTCCGTGGGCACGCAGCACGGCGTCTCCAAGGGGCGCGACCTCGAGCTTCGCGTCGATCTCGCGGCGAAGATTCGTGACCGCCTCGCGGCCGCAGGTCTCGACGCACCGCTCGTCCTCCACGGGACCTCGGGCCTCCTCCCCGAGCAGGTTCAGGAGATGATCGGCTACGGAATCTGCAAGCTGAACAAGGACACGCACTATCAGTACGTCTACGGCCGGACGGCGACTGAGTTCTTCGCCGAACACGCGACGGACATCCTCCCGCCGGAGGGTGTCGAGGATGACGTGGGCAACCTGTTCGCGAGGGGTGATTGGAGCCCGAACAAGAAGGCGTTCGATCCGCGGGCCGTCGGCGCGGAGATCCAGGCACGGGTTCGCGAGATTGCACACGCCCTGATCGAGCAGGCCGGAAGCAGCGGGAAGACGCTGTGGGAAGCAAGGGAGGACCAACAATGAGAGCCGGGGTGTTGACCGGCGGCGGGGATTCCCCGGGGATCAATGCGGCGCTCCGATCGATCGTCCGCTTCGGTTGCAAGCATGGGGTCGACATCGTCGGGTTCGAAGAAGGATGGAAGGGCGCGGTCGAAAATCTGGTCCGTCCGCTGACCCCGATCGACGTATCGGGGATCCTGCATGTCGGAGGGACGATCCTCCGAAGCTCCCGGACGAACCCTTTCCGGATCGACGACGGCCCGCAGAAGGTCATCGAGACGCTCTCCGTGAACGCGGTCGACTTCCTGATTGCGATCGGCGGCGATGATACGCTCGGCGTCGCGCATCGACTCGGCGAGCACGGCGTGAAGGCGATCGGGATCCCTCAGACGATCGACAATGACATCGCGATGACCGACTACACGCTCGGATTCTCCTCCGCGTTGGAGGCGATCACCGACGCGCTCGATCGGCTTCACACGACGGCCGCCTCGCACCACCGCGTGCTGATCCTCGAGGTGATGGGGCGGGATGCCGGGTGGTTGAGCCTGATGGGCGGGGTCGCCGGCGGCGCTGACGTGATCCTGATTCCGGAACAGCGCTTCAATGTCGATTCGATTTTCCGGAAGATCAAGCGGAGGGAGCACCTGAAGAAACGATTCAGCATCGTCATCATCGCCGAAGGGGCCGAGCCGGAGGGGACCGAAGGGCAGGTCGTCGAAGAGGCCGAAGTCGACGCGTTCGGCCATGTGCGGCTCGGAGGCGTCGGTCAGTACGTCGCCAACCAGCTCTCCAAACGGATGCAAATCCCGGTGCGGGTCACCAATCTGGCCTACCTGCAACGCGGCGGGAGCCCGTCGCCGTTCGATCGAATCCTCGCGACCCGGTTCGGCGCCGCGTCGATCGAATTCGCGTTGGAGGGCGAGTTCGACGTGATGACCGCGATCCACGGAACACAGATTGTCCCGGTTCCGCTCGGCGACGCTCTCGCGGAGATGCGACCGGTCGATGAGGGTCTCCTCTATCTCGTCGATCTGTTCGAATAGGGGTACGGCTACGCTGAGGCGGCACTACTCCGATCCAAGCTCCGGCGGAAGAACTCCGGAGAGGAGAAGGCCGATGAGGGTCTTCCCGTCGTCGATCTGTCGCGATGCGATCATCTCGGCGAGCGCCGTCTGCGGGAACGGGCGACAGGCATCGATCTCGCCCGGGTGGAATCCCTTCACAGGTCGAAGACCCAGCGCGCGGAACAGCGTGATCCGCTCGTTGGAGAAGCCGGGCGTCGTGAAGAACGTTGCCAGTTCGACCCATGTCTCCGCGGAGTGCCCAGTCTCCTCGCGCAGCTCGCGCCGGGCGCAGGAGAGTGGGTCTTCGCCCGGATCGATCTTCCCGGCAGGAATCTCCCACAGGTCGGTCGACACAGCGTGTCGATACTGCCTGACGAGGAGGATATCGCTGTTGGGCAAGATGGGAACGATCGCCGTTGCGCCGGGGTGGACGACGACTTCCCGCGTCGTCTCGGTGCCGTCGTTCAACTCGATCCGATCGACGTAGAGGTCGAGCAGACGTCCATGAAAGACGTCCTCGTGGTCGACGATGCGGATCGGTTCAGGCGGCGTTGTACCCCTCCTCGATCGCCTTGCAGTTGACGTCGATCAGCTTCGACTTCCCGGACTCCTCGAGCATCCGCGACATCGCACGCTTCGCGGTCTCGAGCGGGACGACGCCGGACGCCTTCAGGTAGGCACCGAGGGCGACCATATTGATCGTACGAGGATTCCCTGCCGATGCTGCGAGGTCGTTGAACGGGAGGTAGGTCGCGCGGACGTCGTCTCGATCGGCGGTCCGGTCGACGAGCGAACTGTTGACGACGACCACGCCGTCGGTCGCGAGCATCGCCTCGAACTTGTCGAGTGACGGTCGGTTCATCGCGATCAGCCCCGTCGGTTGATCGACGATCGGGGAACCGACCGGCTCGTCGGAGAGGACGACGGTGCAGTTCGCCGTGCCGCCGCGCATCTCCGGGCCGTACGACGGGAGCCACGTCACCTCGAGTCCGTCGTCCATTCCCGCTTGGGCGAGGATCTTGCCAGCAAGGATCACTCCTTGGCCGCCGAAGCCTGCGATAATGACTGAGCGCTCCATCCTACCCCCTGTCGATGAGGTCTCCGAGTGGGAAGACCTCGGTCACCACGTTCTCCACGTGTTCGTTCGACTGAAGCGGCGTCATCCGCCAGTTCGTCGGGCAGGTAGACAGGATCTCGACGAGCGAGTACCCCTTTCCCTCCACCTGATACTCGAACGCCTTCTTGATTGCAGCCGTCGTGTCATTGATCCGCTTCGTGTCGTAGAGCGCCTGACGCGTAATGTAGGCCGGCGCGTCGAGCTGTGCGATCACCTCAGAAAAGCGGATCGGGTAGCCGAACAGGGTCGGATCGCGACCGTCCGGCGTGGTCGACGTCTTCTGATCGACGAGCGTCGTCGGCGCGAGTTCGCCGCCGGTCATCCCGTAGATCTGGTTGTTGACGAAGATGACGGTGATGTTCTCCCCGCGGTTGGCGGCGTGGATCGACTCGGCTGTTCCGATGCTTGCGAAATCACCGTCTCCCTGATAGGAGAAGACGATGGATTCCGGACGCGCCCGCTTGACACCCGTTGCGACGGCACTCGCCCGGCCGTGGGCGACCTGAAGAGCGTCGCACTTGTACCAGAGGTAGGCGAAGACCGAGCAGCCGACCGGAGCGAGGCCGATCGTCCGTTCGGCGATGCCCAGCTCGTCAAGCGTCTGGCCGATGATCCGCGTGATGACTCCATGACTGCAACCGGGGCAGTACGTGAATCGAGCACCGGTGAGGCTCGCGGGCCGCTCGAACACCTTGACCATGTTGGCGATGTCAGTTGGCATGCTTTCTCACCTCGTTCAGGATCGTGAGCGGCGTTGGGACGACGCCGCCCATCTCCCCGTAGAACGGCGTCTTCGCCCGTTCCGCAACGGCGAGCCGGACGTCCTCCCACATCTGTCCAGCGCTCATCTCGACGGTCAGAACCGTGTCGACACGGTCGGCAAGCGCGCGGAGCGGTTCGTACGGGTACGGCCAAAGGGTGATCGGTCGGAAGAGCCCGAGCTTGATTCCCTCGGCGCGCGCCATCCGAACGACGCTCTTGGCGATCCGCGCGATCGTTCCGTGCGCGGCGATGACGATGTCGGCGTCCTGTGAGTCGCTCTCCTCGTACCGGACCTCGTTGTTCACGATCTCTCGGTACTTCTCCTGGAGGACGAGGTTCATCTGCTTCAGGTTCTCCGGCCCGAGATCGAAGCTGAGAATGATGTTCGGATCGCGTCCTTCAGCGCCAGTTGCCGCCCAGTCCTTCGCCGGTAGCGACTCGAGATCGACCGGTTCCGGAAGCTCGACCGGCTCCATCATCTGGCCGAGCAGGCCGTCGGCGAGGATCATCACCGGAATCCGGTACTTGTCGGCGAGGTCGAACGCGAGGATCGTCAGCTCTCCCGCTTCGGGGACGGTCGACGGTCCGAGGACGATCATCCGATAGTCGCCGTGTCCGCCGCCTTTCGTCGCCTGGAAGTAGTCGCACTGCGACGGAGCGATGTTCCCGAGGCCGGGGCCGCCGCGGACGACATTGACGATCACTGCCGGGAGATTCGAGCCGGCGAGATACGAGATCCCCTCCTGCTTCAGGCTGATCCCGGGCGAAGAGGAGGAAGTCATCGTGCGGACGCCGGTCGACGCTGCGCCGTAGACCATGCTGATCGCGCCGATCTCGCTCTCGGCCTGAACGAACGTTCGGCCGAGGCGGGGCATGTGCCTCGCCATGTGCTCGAGCAGCTCAGCCTGCGGCGTGATCGGATACGCGAAATAGCATTCGCAACCGGCGCGGATCGCGGCCTCGGCGATCACCTCGTTCCCTCTCAAGAGCAGTCGTTCACCCATTCCCCCTCCTTAGGTCGGGACCTTCTCCCGGTAGACCTCGATCGCGATATCGGGGCACGTCATCGCGCAGAATGCGCATCCGATGCAGGCCTCGGGACGCTCCATGTGAGCGACGTTGTAGCCGCTCTTGTTCAGCGTGCCGGAAAACGCGAGGACCTTCTGGGGACACGCGGCGATGCAAAGGCCGCATCCTTTGCACCGCTCGGCATCGATCACGACCGTTCCTCTCGGCATCAGGACCTCCCTCTACGAGCCGTCGTAGAATTCCTCGTTCACTCGCTTCGCGCGGTTCTTGCGGAGCCGGCCGAGGCCCGTCTCGACGCGCCCGATCCAGCTCTGGATCTGTTCTTCGCCGAGTGTCAGGCGCTCGCGTTCGATCGGCCGAACGGAGTTAGATGGATGGTGATTTGCCAATGCGTTGTGCAATCGGACGACATCCCGATCGAACGGTTCGTTTCCGGTGGGGGAGACGTCGGCTTCGGCGAACGAGAGGGACGGAGATCCACCAGGATCCGTGGCGTCGATGCGAAACGTCGCGCGACGGCCGACGTCGATCTTCTCGGGCTCCCCTTCGCCGAGCGGCATGAACCCGATCGTCCCCGAGTCGAGCCGGACACGAATCCGGGACGTCTCGACGCCGACGATCTCCCCCTCGACTAGCGCGGGCTCCTCCTTCGGGGCGGAGTTCACGACGTTCTCAGGCATGGGGGATCTCGCTCCGTTTCGCGTGGCGCGTCCGATTACGCCGCCTTGACGACCCGCCCCGACTTGATGCATCGGGTGCAGGCTCGGATCCACTGCTTCTTCCCGCCGACGACGGCGTGCACCCGCTGGATGTTCGGGGCGCGTACGCGTCGGGTGTGGCGGTTCGAATGACTGACGGTATTCCCGGCGGCTGGTCTCTTGCCGCAGACTTCACAGACTCTCGACATCTTCGTTCACCTCGACGTGCTCCTCCTCAGGCGAGGAGGGGCTCTACGTATAGCGGCTCGACCTCGTAGAGTCGGTCGGCCGGTTCCTCATTCCATCCCAACTTCGCGATCGCCAGCGGTGAGGGGCGATTCGCTTCCTCCGGGGCGATTCGTACCATCGGATGCCCCAGCAGCGCTTCGCCGATCGACGGTGCGCCACTCCCGACAAGGGTCACCGTTCTCTCCTCGCTGCGCAAGGCCTCCAACAGCTCCGCTTCGCGGACCAGTCGCATCGGCGCGAGGGAACGCGATCCGGTGAAGAACTGCACGTAGTGCAGATCGCGCCGGCTCGCGACGATGACGCAGACGCGCTTCGCATCCGTTACCCGTGCGCGATACCCATCCGTACCGGCAATGCCGACGAGCGATGCTCCGGTCGCCTGGCAGAACCCTTTGGCGCCTGCAAGTCCGATCCGCAACCCGGTGAATGACCCGGGCCCTCGGTTGATGCAGACCATGCCGACATCGGCTCGCCTCGCGCCGTTCTCGCGAAGCGCTTCGTCGATCAGCGAGAAGAGACGCTCGGCATGTTGGAGGGGGCGATCCATCGAGAACTCGTCGGCGACCTCCCGTCCGTCGTAGAGGGCGATGCCGCCGAGCGGCTCGGATGTGTCGACTCCTAGCGCCAACATGCCATGCAGATGGTAGGTGAGCGAAGTGCCCTTTTCAACCGGCGATTAGGGCGGACGACGGCGGGAAATCGGCAAGAAGCTCGCGGGCGTGAACCTCGTCTCGGGAAATCTGATCCTGCAGATCGGCGAGCGATGTGAGCGCCAGATCCCCGCGGAGATGGTCGAGAAGATGGACCTCGATCCGTTCGCCGTAGGAATTGTCTGGCGCCGTGTCCAGGAGGTGCACCTCACACCGAATCTCGGTCTTCTCGGACGTGACCGTCGGGCGCGTGCCGACGTAAAAGAGGGCCGGACGCGCTGCTGCCTCCTGTGGAGGGCCGAGGAACGCGTACGCGACGTAGACGCCGTGGGCGGGGAGGAGAACGTGTTGGTCGACCGCGAGGTTCGCCGTCGGATACCCGAGCCTGTGCCCGATCCGATCTCCGCGGACCACGTCCCCGATCAGAAGCGGAGGGTGTCCGAGAAGGGCGGCGGCCTTCCCGACGTCCCCCGAAGCGAGGAGGAAGCGAATCCGTGTGCTGTTGACCGGGTCCCCGTCGACGAGGACCGGGGGGACGAGGGTGACGGAGAATCCGTATCGCTCGCCAAGCGCTCGGAGGATCTCCGGTTCTCCGGCTCGGCCGGCGCCGAACCGAAACGAAGGTCCGACGACGACCGATTTCGCGCGAAGCTGCTCGGCGAGGATCGTCTCGGCGAATCCCTCTGGAGGGAACTCCCGAACCTCGAAGAAGTCCGCTTGAATGACGCGATCGACGGTTCGCGCCAGGATGCTCGACTTGACCGATTCGGGGAGGAGGAGAAACCGATCCGGACTCTCCTGAAGCTGGAAGCGCGGCGGACGGGCGAACGCGTATGCAATCGCCGCGAGTTTCTCTTCGTCGGCCTGACGCCGGACCTCGGTAAGGATCGCCTGATGACCGAGGTGGACCCCGTCGAACGTGCCGATGCTGACTACGCTTCCGTCTGTCATGGTCGTCACGTCGCGGATGGTACACGATCGCCGTGGCCCGAGACAGGAAAAGCGAGTCCAGGATTGGAGGAGGACGAAGTCGGCCTGTACAATGCCCCCGATATGAGGTCGGAACGGATCGCCGGAGCAAGGCTCGAGGAGGACGCGAACCTCCTCAACCTTCGACCTGCGTCACTCGGCGAGTACATCAACCAGCAAGAGATCAAGGAGAAGCTCCGCATCTACATCGCCGCGGCGAAGCAGCGGGGCGAATCACTCGATCACGTTCTGCTGCACGGTCCACCCGGACTCGGCAAGACGACGCTGGCGCAGATCATCGCAGCGGAGATGGGTGTCGACATCCGGATCAGCTCCGGTCCGGCGATCGAGAAGGCAGGCGATCTGGCGGCGATCCTGACGAACCTGCAACCGCACGATGTCTTCTTCATCGACGAGATCCACCGGCTCCGGCGAAACGTCGAGGAGATCCTCTATCCGGCGATGGAGGACTACAAGATCGACATCATCCTCGGCGAGGGACCGAACGCGCAGTCGCTCCGGATCGACCTGCCCCCGTTCACCCTTGTCGGTGCGACGACAAGGGCCGGGCTGATCTCCGCCCCGATGCGCGATCGGTTCGAGGTCAAGTTCCGCGTTGGCTTCTACTCTGTCGACGACCTGAAAACGGTCGTCATCCGCGCCGGCCGGATTCTCGGGATCGAGGTGACGGGTGGCGGAGCGGAAGAGCTTGCCAAGCGGGCTCGCGGGACTCCACGGATCGCCAATCGTCTCCTCCGGCGGACGCGCGACTACGCCGAAGTCGAGGGGGAAGGAACGATCGACGCTGAGATCGCACGGCGGTCGCTCGACATGCTCCGGATCGACGAGCACGGCCTCGACGAGCTCGACCGCGCCGTCCTCGCGACGCTGGTCGACAAGTTCGCCGGCGGGCCGGTCGGCCTCGATACGCTCGCCGCGGCGCTGTCGGAAGAGCGCGACACGATCACCGACATCGTCGAGCCGTTCCTCCTCCAGGAGGGGCTGATTCAACGAACACCACAGGGGCGGATCGCCACGGAACGTGGGCTTGCGTACCTCGGCAAGGAATCACCGGATCGGCTCTTCTAGCGTCGCGAGAGGTTCTTCGCGTTGTGGAGGAACTCCCGCACGACCCCCGTGAACCGTCGCCAGTCGAAGATGAGGGCCGCGACGATCCAGACGACGTACCAGATCAACGCATGGGGCGCCTCGAAGTAGGCGACGATCAACGGGAGGGCGACGGCCGGCGTCGCGAACGACATCGTGATCATCTTCGAACGGAAGTAGGCGATGAACGCCGCCGCGACCATCACGTAGATGATCGCCGGGACAAAGGGGATGAATCGGGAGAGGACGAGATAGCAGAGGCCGGAGAAGACCATCACCATGTCGAAGGCGAATTCCTTCTCGCCGACCCAAGTCGGCGGCTTGTTGTACCTGCGGGCGAGGCGTCCGTCGAGGATGTCGGTCGTCCATCCGAGCATGGTGAGAAGAAGAACGGCCGGCAGCGCGCTCCCCGCGAGGAGCTGGGATCGCTCGGCGAAACCGAGCGCGACGATCGCCGCGGCAATCAAGCCGCGCGACAGGGTCAAGACATCGGGAATCCTCTTCACCATTCTCACCGGATGCCTATTCTAAGGAGGCGTCCGGTGTGTGCCAAATGCAAGGATGGACGTCAGCCGGACGCCCGTCCGGGTTCGCGAAGCCCGGGCGGCGGACCGAGAAGCTCGTGGAGGAGGATTGCCGAGCGCGGGTCCTCCTTCACGAGTGTTCGGAGCCGATCGAGCGGCGTCTGGGATTCGCCCATCTACGCTTCCTCCGAGGGACCGCGTGTTGGTGCCTGATCATCGGAGGCGAACCCTTCGCGCATCTTCGTGTCGGCCTGGACGTTCTTCATCCGGTAGTAGTCCATGATCCCGAGGTTTCCCTCACGAAACGCTTCGGCCATCGCCCGCGGAATCTCGGCCTCGGCCTCGACGACCGCCGCACGCCGCTCCTGGACGAGCGCGCTCATCTCCTGCTCCCTCGCCACCGCCATCGCGCGCCGTTCCTCGGCCTTGGCGCGGGCGACCTTCAGATCGGCTTCCGCCTGATCGGTCTGCAACTGCGCGCCGATGTTCTTCCCGACGTCGACGTCGGCAATGTCGATCGAGAGGAGCTCGAACGCCGTTCCGGCGTCGAGGCCCTTCTCGAGGACGAGAGTCGAGATCTTGTCCGGGTTCTCGAGGACCTCCTTGTGCGATGTCGCTGACCCGATCGCCGAGACGATCCCCTCGCCGACGCGGGCGACGATCGTCTCTTCGGTCGCGCCGCCGACGAGCCGGTCGATGTTGGCGCGGACCGTGACCTTGGCGATGGCGAAGAGTTGGATTCCGTTCGCGGCGACGGCGCCGACCTTCGGCGTCTCAATGACGCGCGGGTTGACCGACATGGCGACGGCGTCGAGGACATCGCGGCCGGCGAGGTCGATTGCCGCTGCCCGTTGGAAGTCGAGCGCAATGTTCGCCTTGTCGGCGCTGATCAACGCGCGCGCGACCCGCTCGACGTTTCCGCCGGCGAGGTAGTGCGCTTCGAGGTCCGAGATCGCGAGCTTCAGTCCGGCCTTCCATGCGGCGATCATCGGGAGGATCACTCGATGCGGATTGACCTTCCGCAGCCGCATTCCGATCAGCGTCATCGGCCCGATCGGAACGCCGGCGGCGAGGGCCGAGATCCAGAGTCCCATCGGAACGAAGTAGAAGAACAACCAGAGAACCAACAGTGCCGCGACGGCGAGAATGATGTAGCCGACCATGCTCAACCCTCCTCCTTCTCCGTGCGTCGAACGACCTTCCGATAGACCTCGTCCCGAATCACGACGATCGGCGTTCCCTTGGCGAGAAAGCCCTCCTCGCAGACGACATCGATCCGTTCCTCATCGAACAGCCCGCCTCCGACGGGGCGTAGATCGGTCGCCGCGACGCCGCGTCGGCCGACCCAGTCGCTGGCGGCGACGTCCGCCTCCTCCTTCTCATGAGACCTGCCGGTGACCGCGGTCGACAGGATGATCCCGCCGAGCCGAAGGCGCGTCTTCGGGAGGCGGGCGAGGAGGACGATCGCGACGACGACACTGACGATCAGCCCGGCGGTGACGATCGCGATCGCCTGGATCGCCTGTCCTCGTCCTGCGAATGGGCCGACCATCGCGGTATAGAATCCGAGTCCGATCAAGACCAAGCCGAGCAGGCCCGTCAACCCGAAGTCGACGGCGGTGAACGCGAAGATCTCGAGACCGACGGCGACGATCCCTCCGAAGAGGAACGCAACCGACTCCCAGCCTGCGAGCCCGACGAGGAAGTGGGTCCAGAAGAAGGCACCGAGGCAGACGATCCCGATCAGCCCGGGGATGCCGAACCCCGGGACGAGCATCTCGACGATCAACCCAAGGAGGCCGGCGGTGATCAGGAGGCCGACGGCGATCGGTGACGTCAGCACCTCGACCAGGTCGTCGACCCAGCGAACCTGAAACTCGACGGTCGTGTCGTATCCCCGCTCGGCGAGCCACGTCTCGATCGACTCGACTTCGCCGTCGGAGTAGCCCCAAACGGCCGCGTCCCTGGCGGAGAGCGTCAACAGCTTCCCGGCGTCGATCAGCCCGGGGATCGAGACGTCGCGGTCGACCATCGCCTCGGCGACCTCCGGCGGGCGCCCGCGGATCTCGGCCGTGGCGCGGAAGAGCGACCTCGTCGCGCTGATCACCTTCTCCGGGGCCTCGCGCATGCTCTCGCCGATGAACGTTACCGGCGTCGCCGCGCCCATGACGCCGCCCGGAGCAAAAAGGATCGTTTCGCAGGCGATCGCAATCGCTGCCCCGGCAGAGAACGCTTCGCGTGAGATGTACGCGGCCGTCGGCACGATCGCATCGAGGAGGATCCCCCGCGATTCGACCGCCGCGTCGAGGTAGCCGCCGGGTGTCGCAAGGACGAGGACGACGATGCCGGCTCCGGCCTCGGCCGCCTCTTGGAGTCCCCGTCGCAAGTACGTCACCGTTCCCGAGTTGATCTCGCCGTCGATCGAGAGGATCCACGCGGCGCCCTCGGCCCGCACGGCCAGAGAGGCGGCGCAACAGGCGCAGAGGGCGATCGCGAGTACCACATAGCGAGTCATGCATCGAGTGTATGTTGACATGCGGGCTTGCTGCAAGTTCGCGGGGAGCGCGATTGGTTTCGGCTCCCATCAGAGCTAGAATGGTTCGGAGCGATGGCGCCGAAGCCGAATCTGGCAGGCGCGAAGGGTGCGAGGGGCGGAAGGGAGGTTGTGGGATGAAGAACGCGGTTTTCCTGGCATCAATATGGGTCGCGATCATCATCGTAGCGTACGCGATGGTCTACTGGGATCGAGGGATCGAGCAGCCGCTTCCGATCTCGATCCTTGAGCCGTCGAGCGTCGCCTATGTCGATCCGGACGGACGATTCGGCCTGGAGGTTCCGAAGGGCTGGGACCTCGAGGAGACGGAGACGGTCGTTGTCCTCACCGATCCTGCGGCGACGGTCGAGGTGACGGTCGGCGTTGTGGAGGAGCCGATCCCGGAGACGGCGCTCCTCGTGGCGTTGGGAATCGTCGGCTCCGATGAGACGGGAGGCCTCGTCGAGGAGCTTCCCGCCGCTGGCGCGTCCGAGAGGGCGGTTCGGATGACCGGCCCGGCGATCGATGCTCGGGAAAGCTACGGTCTTGCCTATCTCTACGAAGGGACAACGGTGATTCTCATCGTACGCGGCAGCGCGGACGGCCTCGCGCTCCGAGCGGACGACCTCGCTTTGATCGAAACCGGAGTCACGGTCCCGGCTCCGGCCGGTGACGAGGCCATGCCGGCCGAAGAAGGAGAGCCGGCGGTCGCGTTGTAACGCGTCGAGAAAGTCTGAACTCGCAAGGTGGAGGGCGGGCACCGTGACTCGGTGCCCGCCCCTTCACTTGGGTGCGAATCTTCCGGCTATTCGGCGGTGATCGAAACGTCCTCGAGCCGGAGCGAGGGGAACGTGTAGTTGAAGAGCCGCTCCGTCTCTCGGGAGATCCCCGACAGATTCTTCAGTGCTTCGAAGACGTTCCCGGCGATCATCGTGCCGGAGACGGCGCGGTCGATCTTCCCATCGACGATCAGGTGGGCGGCCTTGGCGACGCCGGAGAAGTCGCCGGAGACCGGATCGGCGTTCCCCGAGAAGCGAGTGACGAGGAGTCCGCGCTTGATTTCGGAGATCAGATCCTGCTTCGCGACCTCCCCCGGGAGGATCGTGAAGTTCGTCGGTCCGATCGCCGGAGGCCGACCGGCCGATCCGGCCGCGTGCCCCGTGTTCGTCGCGTTCATCGCATGCGCCGTGTAGGCGTCGTGCATGAACGAACGGAGGACGCCTCCCTCGATCAGGGGGAGCCGTCGGTGTGGTGTTCCCTCTCGGTCGAACGAGGCGGTCGCCACGCCGCCGGCAAGGAGCCCGTCGTCGACGAGGGTGAACTCCGACGTGGCGACGGACTCGCCGAGCGCCTCCTTCCAGCGCGACATCCCGCGAAGGACGTTCCTGGCGTTCAGCTGGAACTGAAGCGGCGCGAATAGACTGATGATTGCGTACGGATCGAGGAGGACCTGCCCCTTGAAGCTCTCTCCAGGCTTTGCCCCGAGGGAGCCGAGCGCATCGCGGCTCGATTGCCGGGCCGGTGGTTCGACATCGATGTCGCCGACGTTTCGGGTTGCGTCGAACCGGAAGGCCATGTTGGAGACGGCGTCACCGTCTCGTGCGGTGGTGAGGACGCCGTAGGTGAAGAGACTGCCGAGTTCCTCGGCTTCGATGCCCCGCGAGTTGACGAGGACCCGACGGCGGGTCTCGGCTTCGAACTCGCCCTCACCGACGATCACGCGGGGGTCGACCGACTTCGCCGCCTCGAGCATCCGGATTGCCTGCTGAACGGCATCTGCGGTCGAGAACGCATCGGCCGCTGGGTCGTGCAACCCTTCGACCGAGGGTGAGTCCGCCGGTTCCGGGAGAACATTGTGCGGATCTCCGGGCGAGGCCTTGGCCAGCGTGACGGCGTCGGCCGCCGCCTTCTCCAGCTGCATTAGATCGTTCGTGCTGGCGAAGCCGACCTGCGATCCGATGAAGGCGCGGAGGCCGATCCTCGTCTCCTGCGTGCTCTTGGAGATTTGCAGGTCATCCTTCTCCACGGTCGACGTGATCGTTCGCGTCGCTTCCCCGAAGACCTCCGCCTGATCCGCGCCGTGCTTCCGAGCGAGATCGAGCGCCTCCTGGCAGCGATCGAGAAGCCTGTCGTTGCTCATGCCTGTCGCCCTCCAATCGTCATCGTGCAGCGCAGGTGCGGCCCACCGGCGTCGACCTTAGCTGCCTGTCCCTTGCCGCAAGCGCCGGCGCCGTTCTCCCACGCGAAGTCGTTTCCGACGGCATCGACCGACTTGAGCACGTCGAATGCGTTTCCTGAGATCGTCGCGCCGCGGACCAGCTCGCCGATCTTCCCGTCGACGATCTTGCGAGCCTCGCGGACGCCGAACATGAACTCGGCGTTCGAATCGGCCTGTCCGCTCATCCCGAGTTCGCGAAGGTAGTAGCCCTCCTTGACCCCGGCGATCATCTCCTCGAGGGATGTTTCTCCCGACTCGATGTAGGTGTTCCGCATTCGGATGAGCGGATCGTCGCTGTAGACGAACGCCCGCGCGTTTCCGGTCGGAGCGACGCCATAGTGAGCCGCCGTCTCGCGGTTGTGGAGGAACGAGCGGAGGACGCCCTTCTCGATGATCACGGTCTTCTGGGTGAGAACCCCCTCGTCGTCGACCGGAAGGATCCCGACCGCGTGGGGAAGGTACTCGCTCACTCCGCTGTCACAGAGGGTGACCAACTCGGAGGCGACGGCCTGACCGATCTTGTCGGACGTGATCGCGCCGCCAAGGACGATGTCCGCCTCAACGGTGTGGCCGATCGCCTCGTGGCATAGAACCCCGACGAGGCCCGGATCGAGGACGACGACGGTCGACTTCCCCTCCGCGTGCGATGCGGTCAGCTGATCGACGGCGAGGCGGACCGCGTCGTCAGCGAGTTTCTCCGGCGGAGTGATGCCGAGAAGATCGGACCACCCGCCGGTGATGCCGGAACTCTCCATTCCCATGGTCTGATCGCCGTTTCTCCCTGCGACGGCGAGCGCCCGAAGCTCCGGCTTCGAGTCGAAGACGTGGGCCGACGCGCCGTCGGACGTGACGATAATCTTCTCATCTTGGATCTCCCCGTAGGAGGCCATGCTCGACACGATCTCCTCCGCGGCGGACCGGATCCTCTCGTCGAGCTTGATGACGAGCCCGAGCTTCTCCTCCAGCGTGTGGCCGTCCAACGGATCGTCGGTTGCGACGGCGAACGTGCCGGTCGCCATCGGGGCATCGGCGAGCCCCCTGATCCGCTCCTTCTTCGAAGGGGCCGATGTTCGTGCTGCACCTTGCGCCGCGTCGATCGCTGCCAGGATTCCTTTCTCGGAGACGTCACTCGTGCTGGCGAATCCGAAGACGCCGTCGACGAGCGCCCGGACACCGAGTCCGGCGAGGAGCACGCTCGACGATTCCTCGAGTTTGCCGTTGCGAACGGTGATCCGCTTTGTGCTTCGCGACTGATAGCGAAGCTCGACCCAGCCGCTCGCCCCGGCCACGATCTGTTCTAGTAGCTTTTGCATTCGGCCTCCTTTGCCGGCCCAATCCTGTCGTAGGATCCGCAAGTAAGTATGGCTTTCGATCCAGGAAGTTCAACGCGGTTCGCCGGAAGCTCAGCCGAGGTGCCTTGCCGGAACGAGCCGAATCTGGTACGAAGGGGGACTCGTGTGTTCCAGAGGAGGGGGCATGAATTGGAAAGCTATCGGCATCATCGGATTGTCCTGTCTGCTCGGGATGGCCGGGCTGACGCTCGCGGAAGAAGCGAACGGAGAGCGGCTCTGGTTCGGGCTCGGCGGCTCGTCTCTCGGACTCGCCTTCCCTGATTTCTCCGCCGTCGATGCGTACCTGTTCGACAACGGGTACGTCAGCGTCGGCGACGCATTCCTTTTCACCGGTGGCTGGATTCGCGGGGGATCCCTCCCGGGGCTCTCGCTCGGTGCGATCGGATGGAGTGGAGCCGCAATGACGGTGTCGGGCACCAAGTACGCTGAGCTGTCGGTTGGATTCGGCGGCGTCGAAATCGGCCGGGTGATCGGCGGGGATGACCGGTCGCTGCTGTCGCTCGGGGTCGTGCTCGGCGGCGGCGGGACGTCGCTGACCCTCTCCGGAAGCGCCGGGGGTGCCAGCGCGGCCGGAGGGCGATTCGGCCTGCAGGGCATCGAGCCTGGACCGTCGATCCTGAGCAGGCAGAGCGCGTTCTTCACGATCGAACCGTACGTCAGCCTCCAGGTTCAGCCACTCCACTACTTCGGGTTCGAGCTGAACCTCGGATACATGCTGTCGCTTCTGTCGTTCGATTGGGGCGATCCGGAAATGGAAGGGGTGTTCCCACGGATGAGCGGTCCGGTCGTCGGCCTCTCGGCGACGTGGGGCGTGATCGGTCGGCCGGTCTTCGGGCCGATTGCCGATCGTCCGGCGCTCGAGGAGACAGTCGACCAGACCGTCTCACTTGCCGGGCCGTGCGTCGAGATCGAAAACGCGCTCGGTTCGATCACCGTCGAAACGTACGGCGGAGAGGGATCGAGTGTCCGGATCGGCGCTGTGAAGCGGGCTCACACGCAGGCGATTCTCGACCGGGTTTCGATCCTGATTGAGCCGACCCGATGCGGACTGACGATCCGCTCGACGGGGCCTCGGACCGGCTACTGGGAGATCGACTACACGGTCGCGGTTCCGCCCGGTGTCGAGCTCAGTCTGGAGCAAGCCGCTGGTAGTATCCGGCTGAACGGCGTATCGGCCGCGGCGTCGATCGATCTCGGTATCGGCGAGATCGAGATCGAAGGGATCGACGGTCCTTCGCTGCTCCTCCAATCCGGGGCCGGCGACGTTCGCATCTCCGGCGTCGAAGCGGAGATGGTCGAGGTCAATCTGGGAACAGGCGACATCGAGATCCTCCTTCCGGTCGACGCGTCGTATGCGACTACGGCGATCGCCGGGATCGGCGAGATCTCGATCGGCCCGTTCCCCGAACTGGAGGCGCTCGAAGCCGGCGGGCTCGGCGGCCGGGTCGAAACGGTGCTCGGCTCCGGGTCGGGAGATCTGACGATCATGCTCGGCGTGGGGGAGATCGACATCCGCCCCGCCCCGTAGGTCTCGGGAAGCGAGGAATGGGAGGCGCTGTGGAGACGAACGCGATTCTGGAAGGGATGCTCCGCCGGAAGTCGATCCGGGAGTTCACGGCCGAGGACCCGACACAAGAGACGGTCGATGCGATCGTTCGGGCCGGCCAGCAGGCGCCGTTCGCCGCGCAGTTGGGGAGCGTCCTCCTCAAGCGGAATCGGGAGGCGAATCCGTTCCACGCGCCGCTGTTGTTCACGCTCTGTGTCGATCTCCATCGGATGGAGCGGATCATGGAGGCTCGTGGATGGGAGCGGGCGATGTGCGATCTGTCGGCGCTCCTGCTCGGGATTCAGGATGCGGCGTACATGGCGCAGAACATGGTTCAGGCGGCCGAGTCGGTCGGACTCGGCAGCTGCTTCCTCGGAGCTACTCCGTACTACGCAGACCGAATCGTCGAGGCGTACGGATTGCCGCCGCGGGTCTTCCCGCTCGTGCAGCTTGCGATGGGGTATCCGGCGGAGGATCCCCCGGCCCGACCGCGCTATCCGATCGACTTTGCCCTCTTCGAAGATCGATATCCCGCATTCGACCGCGCCTCGATCGAGGGCGCGATGGATGTCATGGATGCCGGCTACCTCGCACAGGACTACTACCGATCTCGAAACGCGATGATCCGGCTGGAGGAGGGGCGAGAGGAGGAATTCACCTACGACAGCTACTCGTGGACCGAGCACATCTCTCGAAAGCTGGGGCAGTGGGGGAAGGATCCGAACGAACTCCTTCGAGCGCTTCGAGCCTGTGGGTTCGATCTCGGAGCGGAAGCCAAAGCGAACCAGCCCGAATGATGTCCGTCTCGGTGCGCAGATCCCTTGACAGGCGTCGAGATCCCGGCCTATCCTCGAACCCGGAGACGGGTCCATAGCTCAGTGGTTAGAGCAACCGGCTCATAACCGGTCGGTCCCAGGTTCGAATCCTGGTGGACCCACACGAATGAAGAAGCTCTTTGCATACGTCGACGGAGCGGCCAAGGGTGAGCCGGGCGAGGCGGGGATCGGGATTGCGATCACCGACCCGGATGGGAACGTGATCGAGGAGATCTCGCGGCTGGTCGGTCGCGCGACGACCGAAGTCGCCGAGTACCGTGCGTTGATCGAAGCGGCCCGGCACGTCGCGACGCTCGATGCGGAATCGGCGATCTTCTTCACCGACAATCAGCGCGTCGCGAACTACATCAACCGTGTGTTCGAAACGCGTGAACCGCACATCAAGCGGCTGATCGAGGTCGCACTCGGCCATCTGAATCGGATTCCCCGCTGGAGAGTCAACTACGTTGATCGGCCAGCGAACGTTCGCGCCCCGCGTCTCGTCGAGCAGGCCTTCCATCAGAGCATCCAGGCGCAGGCGACGCGCGAACGGAAGGAGCTCGTTCTCCTCTCCCGAGCCGCGACGCTGAGCGAAGACGCGATGGACCGGCTTCTCGGCTTCGCTGAACGACTGCAGGAAGAGGTCTGATCGATGCGGGTTGTTCTGCAGCGCGTCCGCCGTGCCTCGGTCGCCGTCGACGGGGAGCGGATCGCTCAGATCGGGCGAGGACTCCTTCTCTTGGTCGGAATTGCCCCGTCGGATCGTGCCGTCGATCTTCAGCGGACGGCGCGCAAGATCGTCGACCTGCGGATTTTCGAGGACGACGCAGGGAAGATGAACCGGTCGTTGCGCGACGTCGAGGGAGAAATCCTCGCGGTGTCGCAGTTCACGCTGTACGGGGATACAAGGAAAGGACGTCGACCGAGTTTCGTCGGAGCCGCCCCCCCCGAGATCGCCGAGCCGCTCTTCGATGGGTTTGTCGACGCGATCCGCTCCGAGGGCATCAAGATTGCGACCGGGCGGTTCGGGGCGAAGATGGCTGTCGAGCTGATCAACGAGGGTCCGGTGACCCTCGTGATCGAGGTTGCGGCGCCCGATTCGGTCGGCTAAACTGCGGATCCCGACGGGGCGCGGGCATGAACCACCCCCGAACGCAGGAGGAAACATGGCGGTCCCGAAGTATCGAACATCCCGAGCGAAGGGGCGAGCCCGGCGCAATCACTGGCGAAAGATGGCCTCGATTGCGGCGAGCGAGTGCCCGCATTGCCACGAGACGAAGCGGCCGCACCGTGCCTGCCCGCACTGTGGGTACTACAACGGGATGGAAATCGTCTCGCACGCCAAGGACGAGAGCTAGACCGTCGAGTCATTACCGTCGCCGAGTCTCGGCGAACGACTCAGTTCGAGTCGGCCTTCTTCGCACGCTTGACCGCGGCCTTCGCCCGTTTTTTCTCGATCTTCGCCAACGATTCGAGCCGTTCCTTTTCGATCTCGACATCCGGCGCGGGCGGCGGGCTGGGAGAATCCGAGAGGGCCTTCTTCCGGCGTTTTCGTTCGATCAGCCGAAGGGCAAAGGACTTGCCGAACTGTCCGATGAAGCCAGCGACAAGGACGACCAGCACCCACTTGAGAACATCCCACACCGCTTCGAGGTTCACGTCCGGATGGTAGAAGAAGGCGTTGCTGCCGACAAGCGGGCTGCGTGTGGGTGAATCGGCTCGATTGCTGTTGACATGTCCGAGATTCCCGCACAGAATGGCGGAGGGAGCGATGCCATGTCGGACCTGAATGCAGGACAAGGAGCGGACGGAGGCCTTCGCGATCGATGGCGCGACGTGCTGAGCGCGATCGACGATCGCATCCTCCGTGCTTGTCTGCCGACTGAGACGTCGAGTGTGTCGCTTGATGACGACCAGCTGTTCGTGTCGGTCGACAGTGAGTTCAAGAAGGAGTATTGCCTGCGGAAGCTGGGGAAGCTCCAAGAGGCTGTCACGAAGACGCTCGGCCCTCACGAGGTGGTGATCGGCGAGCCGCCGCTCGTCGAGCAGGCACGTCAACAGGAACCCCAGCACGGTGCCAGTGCCCGAATCCTTGTCCTCGGGGTCGGTGACGGCGGTGTGAACGCCGTCGTGCGGATGCGCGAAGAGCGCCTGCAAGGGGTTCGGCTGGTGGCCGTCGATACCGATCGGCAGGTCCTCGATGCGGCGCCGATCGGGGAGACGCTCCAGTTGGGGATGGACATCACCGGTGGGCGCGGAACCGGCGCGGATCTGGACAAGGGCCGCCGCGCGGCGACCGAATCGCGTTGGGAGATCGCCAATCTCGTTCGCGACATGGATCTCGTCTTCATCACGGCCGGGCTCGGCGGCGGAACCGGGAGTGGCGCTGCGCCGGTGATCGCCGAGATCGCGAAGGAAGTCGATGCGCTGACCGTCGGCGTCGTGACGAGACCGTTCTCGTTCGAGGGGACCGTGAGAATGGCCCACGCCGAGGCCGGTCTGGAGGAGCTCCGCCGGGCATCCGACGTGCTGATCGTCATCTCGAACGATCGACTCCTCGAGACGAACGCGCGCGGTCTGCCGATGACGAAGGCGTTCGAGCTAGCTGACGAGATCCTCCATGAGGGTGTGCGCGGAATTTCCGATCTGATCACGATCCGTGGGTTGATCAATCTCGATTTCGCCGACATTCGAAGCGTCCTCGCCGACGCGGGGGATGCGATGATGGGGATGGGGCAGGCGAGCGGAGACCAGCGGGCGGTCAGCGCGGCCAAACTGGCGAGCACGAACCCGTTGCTCGAGGGAGATTCGATCCGCGGCGCGCGGAAGATGATCATGAACGTCACCGGCGGCGAGGATCTGACGCTCGGGGAAGTGACGGCTGCCGCTGACCACATCCGAAAGGCCGCGGCGACCGAGTGCGATCTCGTCTTCGGGGCCGTCGTTCAGCCGGATTTCGAGAACGGAATTCAGATTACGGTGATCGCCGCGGACTTCCAAGAGGCCGACATGATCGGCCGGGAACGCCGATATCAGACCCAACGCGAGCGGATCACCGTCGATAAGAATCTCGACGTGCCGACGTTCTTGCGTCGCGAACGTGAGACGCAGGAAAATCAAGACGAACCCTCCTAGAGAGCCGCTCGGTGGAACGAAGTTCGCCGGGCCGGGAAGCGAGTGTGCTGTGTGGTGAATATGGGATCGGCGAACATCCTGGTCTGTGAGGACGAAGCGCGGATCGCTGCGCTATTGGAAGAGGCCCTCGTGGAGGAGGGCTATCGCGTTCGCACCGTCGCGAGCAAGGCAGATGCGCAGAATCTCCTATCGGAATGGATGCCGGATCTGATCCTTCTCGACGTGATCCTTCCCGAGTCGAAAACAGCCGGCTGGGAGCTGCTCGCGGAGATCCGCCGGAAGAGCTCGGTCCCGATCATCATGGTGACGGCCCTCAGCCGTGCCGACGACCGCGTTCGCGGGCTTCGCGAGGGAGCGGATGATTTCATTTCCAAGCCGTTTCACCTCGAGGAGGTCCTCGCCCGAATCGAGGCCGTTCTCCGCCGAACGCAGCCGGGGATCGGCGCCCTCGATCTGATCATCGACGATGTACGCAAGGAAGTCCGACTCGAGGACCGGACCGTCTCGCTGTCGCCGAAGGAATACTGCTTGTTGAAGTTGCTCGCCTCATCACCCGGCCGCGTCTTCACGACGCGCGAAATCCTGACCGAACTCTGGCCTGGCAGCCCGTACGCGACCGGCCAGGACGTGCAGAAGTACGTCTACCTTCTTCGCCGGAAGCTCGAGCAGGATCCGAAGAGACCACAGCTCGTCCTGACGTCGCGGGGATTCGGCTATCGCCTCGCGGTCTGACGGCGGCTAGATATCCCGGATATCCAAGTAGAACGGACGGTTCGGAATCTCGTCCGATCCGCAGGGGCGGACCATCGTGTGGTAATGCATCACCTTCTGTGGTGTGAATCGCGGTAGATGAGGGAGGAGCGGATCGTCCTGGTAGGCGAAGAGGGTCAGGATATCGATTCCGTCGGCGAGCGCTTTCCGTCGGAGTCGCTGAATCAGTCGCTTCAGCAGTCGGACGCCGTCCGGTCCCTCGCAGATCGGATCGAACAACTGCATGTAGGTCAGCTGCTCTCCGGTCTTCGGGATCCGCGGGACCGGAAGGAACGTGGCAAGCGGGTTGAGGAAGACGCCCAGTGTGCGAAGTGATAGGGGCATGTGCAGGACACGGCCGCGGTAGATCTTCGATAGATCCCACGCGCTGACTTGGGCTGAGGAGCCTCCTTCCTCCATCCGGAAGATCCCCCGAAGGTAGCCGAACTCCGCGCCCCGATGGTAGGCAACGCCGAAGTCGCAAGGGCGGAGCGAACGGATTCCGATGTGCTGATCGAGTCGTGTAATCTCGGTGTCGAGGTTGCCGAGATGATCGTCGAGTACGCCGGCATCTCCGGGGAGGCTGGGGAGAGAGAGGATGTTGAAGGTCGCTGCGATCTGCGCCTTCATCTTCGTCGCAATCCGCATCGAGTCGTTGTTGTCCGACTTGACGTGTCCGTAGATGAACGCCGCGCCCTCGCCTTCCATCTCGGCGAGGCAAGCCTTCCACAAGCGGAAGAGCCCGCGTTTCATGCTCCGCCGATACGTCTCTTCGCCGCGTAGATCGTAGAAGTAGGCAGCCCGAATCGGCTGTTCGTCGACAAGGATCTCCTTGATCGCGAAGGCCATGATCCCGACGAGCATCCCGCCCTCCTCCGCGATCAAGACCTTGCTCCGATCGTGGAGACTGGACCGGTAGAAGTAGTCGTCTCGATCGATCAGGATGGAGATCCCCGTCCCCTGCGGGCTTTGGGATTCGAGATGGAGCAACGCTTCATTGTCGTCGCGGGTCGCTTCGCGGATGCGGAACATTCCGGTCCTTTCTATTCCAGGATGAGGATGATCTTCTCGGTGCGGGCGAGGGCGCCCTGGTCGTCGATCACGATGAGGGTAACGATATACTGCCCCGGGGACGAATAGCAATGATCGGGCGACCATCGGCTTCTTTCACCGCACCCGCCCGCGATACCGGGGCAGCTTGTCCCGTCGCCGAAATCCCAGGCGACGTGAAGGATCGATCCCGTCGGGCTCGGATCGATCGACTCGCTGGCGTCGAAACGGACGCATCGTCCATCGATCCGCGCAACGAGGAACGCTGCGTCGGGCGGAGCATTGCCGACGACGATTTCGATGGTGTGCGGGTCGGACCGCGTTCCGTCGTCGTCCTCGACGGTGAGGGTGATGGTGAATCGTCCGTCGTCCGGGAAGCGCGCTGTCGGCGTGGCACCGATGGCGGTGCCTGCGTCGCCGAGATCCCAGATCCAGCGCTCGACCTCTCCGTCCGGGTCGCTGACCTTCGCGGTGAAGCCGACCTCCTCGGCATCGGTTGGCGATTCCGGCGTCCACTCGATCCGCTCGACGCGTGGGGGGCGATTGGTGACGGTGAGGGCCAGCGGATCCGACACCGCGACGGCCCCGTCATCGTCAGTGACGCGGACTCGCACGGTATGTGTGCCGTTGTCGGGATAGGCATGCGACAGCGTCGGTGCGGTCGTCATCTCCTCGAACGTCCCGTCCCCGTCGAGATCCCACTCGTATCGGGCGATCGAGCCGCTCGGGCTCGGGTCGACCGACTCGGACGCATCGAGCCGGAACCGCTCGCCGGTCGGCCTGGACACCGTGTCGGTCGACAGCCTCGCGGTTGGTGGGAGATTCACGATCGTGACCTCGGCGAACGTCGTGTGCCGTGCCCCGTTGTCGTCGGTCACGGTCAGCGAGGCCGCGTACGCTCCGTCATTCTCATACACATGCTCCGGACTGACCTCGGGAGATCCCGTCCCATCCCCGAAACCCCAGCGTCGTTCGACGATGGACCCGTCCTCGTCGTACGACCGGTCGGTGAAACGGATCGGTTCGAGTTCGTCGACCTCGAAGGCGGACAGCTGGAACTCGGCGATCGGCGGGGTATTGACGTCGATCGACTCCGAGTACGGTGGCGATGTCTCTCCGCTGTCGTCGATCACCGAGAGAATCACGTCGAACTCGCCGCCGGAGGCGAACGCGTGCTCGACGATCGGCGTGTCGGACTCCCGATCGATGACACCGTCACCGTCGAAGTCCCACCGATAGGCCGCGATCGAGCCGTCCGGATCGGCCGACGGAGAGGCATCGAACCGGGTCGGCTCGCCGGCGTTCGGTCGTTCGACGGAGTGTTCGAAGACGGCGGTCGGAACGCGACTTGCGATTCGGAGCGATCGTGTCTGGAGCGCCTCCTCTCCCTGATCGTCGGCGACACGGAGAGAAATCACATACTCGCCGCCGCGGTCGAAGGTGTGCAGGACCCGCGGATCGGCCGAAGTCGTGCCGTCGCCGAAATCCCACATCCAAGCCACGATTGGGCCGTCCGCGTCGCTCGACTCGTCCTGGAACCGTAGCGGTCCTCCGGCACGAGGAATCTCCACGGGCGTCAGGACGACGATGCTGAAGTCGGCGAGGGGGGGGGATGTCACCTGCACGCGGACGAGGCGTTCGAGCGTCGAACGGCCGCCCTTCTCGTCGGTCAGGGTGAGGGCGACCGCGTAGTCCCCTGAGACAGCGTAGGCGTGGCTCGGCGTCGGGCCTTCGCTTTCAGTGCCGTCGCCGAAACTCCATCGGTACGAGGCGATCCGGTCGTTCGCGTCGGACGAGGCGGAGGCATCGAATACGATCGGCTTGCCGGGGGTCGGGTAACGCGGGGTGATCTCGAACGACGGCGTCGGCGGGAGGTTGAACGCGGCGTTCTCTCTCGCCGGCGTCCCTCGGACTGTCGGATCGTTGCTTCCGACAGATTCTCCGCTTGAAGCCGTCCAGTTCTCCGGGAGATCCTGGAGGCGGTAGTCGATTCGCTCCATCGAGGCGTATGGCGGTGACCCTCGTCCGTCGGTTCCGGCAGGCCAAGGAGACGAGTCGGTGCTCGTGCTGTTCGCGCTGTCGACGAGGTTCTCGGCCGGATCGTAGAGATAGAGGGTCTCTCCGCGATCGGTCAAGGCGCCGTGGTAGATCTGATCGGCATCGTGGGTTGGAACGGATTCGTCGGTGCCACGCTCGAGAAGGAAGAACCCGGCCGTCGGGTCCCCAGCGACGTGAGGTGGGATCGTGCCATGGAGGGCAATCTCCGGCGAGCCGTCCGAGGAGACGATCCGCCAGCCACTAAGATCGATCGGTTCGGGCGTGAGGTTGAACAGCTCGATCCACTCGGCGGTCGGATCCCACGCGGCGCCGGCCCACGCGATCTCGTTGAGGACGACGGGCCCGGCGGGGGTCGGCGGAGCGGTGCCGACGAGCGGGACGAGGAGGATCATCGCGATCGCGATCAGCCCTTCGGTCCGGCGCCTCATGAATCCCCCTTCCGCTCGTCGATCGACGGACCCCAACCGAGGTCGGATCAGGGTAGCACAACTACAGAAGAGAGACCAGCAGAGCGGGCCGATCGAATCGGCCGATGAGGGGGCTAGGACTCCTCGGAGGGCGGGGTCTCTGGGCGGTCGTTTCGCTCGTAGGCCTCGATGATTCTCGCGACCAATGGATGGCGAACAACGTCCGCCTTGTCGAGGCGGACGAACTCGATTCCCTGAATCCCGCCGAGGATCCGTTGGACGGTGATCAGGCCGGAGACCTGTTCCTCGAGATCGACCTGCGTGACGTCGCCGGTGATGATCGCCTTGGAGTGGAACCCAAGCCGGGTGAGGAACATCTTCATCTGGGTCGACGTTGTGTTCTGCGCCTCGTCGAGGATGACGAAGCAGTTGTTCAGCGTCCGGCCACGCATGAACGCGAGCGGAGCCATCTCGATCCGCCCGTGCTCGATTAGCTTCTCGAACTCGCTGACCGGGATCATGTCGAAGATGGCGTCGTAGAGCGGGCGGAGATACGGGCTGACCTTCGCCTGGATGTCCCCGGGGAGGAAGCCGAGCTCCTCGCCCGCCTCGACCGCCGGCCGGGTGAGGATGATTCGCTTCACGTGTTCCCGTTTGAGGAAGTCGATCGCCATTGCCACGGCGAGGTACGTCTTGCCGGTCCCCGCCGGACCGATGGAGAAGGTGATGTCGTTCTCGCGAACCGCCGTAACGTAGCGATGCTGTCCGACCGTCTTGGCGCGAATCTCCTCACCCCAATGAGTGATCCGGACGATGTCCGAGAGGACGCCGTCGACTCCGACGCCCGCCTTGATCTGGGCGGTCAGGTATCGCACGTCGGCGAGCGACGGCGTGTGTCGCCCTTGGATCAGGTCGAGCAGCTTCTCGAACAGGCTGCGGACCCGCTCGACCTCGTCCGGCTCGCCTTCGATCCGGATCGTCTCGCCGCGGGCGAGGATCTGTGCATCGAACGCGGTCTGGATCTCCTTCAGGTTCTTGTTGTATTGGCCGAGCAACGCGGTCGCCTCTGCGTTGTCGCGCAGCGTCAGCTCGGCGTGTGCTGGTTCACTCATCGAGTTGGCCCTCCAAGTGCTCATCGCGTGCGGCGACGATCCGAACCGGACGGATGGAACCGACAGGGAGCGCTTCGTCTGAGGTGAAACAGACGTAGAGGTAGTCGCTCGTGTACCCGCGCCATTCGTCTCCCCGGCGGTCTTCGACGAGGACATGTTGTGTCGTGCCGATCCGCTTGTCAAGACGGGGAGCAAGGTTACGGTACCAACGCCGTACGAGCGTGTCGGCGCGCAGACGGGCGATCCTCTCGGGGACCGGATCGGCGAGATCCGCGGCGACCGTCCCCGGACGGGGGGAGAAGCGGAACGCGTGAAGGTTGGTGAAACCGATTCCCTCGACGACTTCGCACGTGTTGGCAAACGCCGCGCCGCCTTCTCCGGGGAAGCCGACGATCACGTCGGTCCCGAACGTGGCGTCGGGAATCCGCTCGCGAACGGTCGCGATCCGGTTGCTGTAGTTGGCGACCGAATAGCTCCGAGCCATCAACTGCAGAATCCGGTCGTCGCCGCTCTGGAGCGGCACGTGGAAGTGAGGACAGGCGCGATCGTCGCTCGCAAAGGCATCGATCAGCGCTGGCGTCAGTCCGGATGGGTTGATCGACGCGATTCGAAGTCGAAGGAGGCCGGCGATTGACAGGATTCTCTCGACGATGTCGGCAAGAGAACCGTCGTGAGGGACGTACTGCGCCAGATCGATCCCGGTCAGCACAATCTCCGGGAAGCCTCGGTCGACGAGGTCCGTAGCCTCAGCAACGGCCACGGCGATCGGCTTGCTCCGCGGCGCGCCGCGGACCTGCGTCGCGCGGCAGTAGGTGCACGCCCGCGAGCAGCCGTCTTGGATCTTGAGATGCGCCCGGACGCGCTCCTCGCGCCCTCCGCTCCGTTCGTCGGAGAGCGGGGCTGGCTCGGAGGGGGGAAGCGTGCCGCGGGCTCCGGCGCGAGCCCGGTCGACGACTTCGGTAATCCGAGGCTTCCACGCGTTCCCCGCGAGGAGATCGGCATCGTCGAAGCTCGTCAAGCCCTTCTTGACCGCGTCGGCGAGGCAGCCGACCACGACGATCGTGCTGTCGGGGTGCTCTCGCCTGAGGCGGCGCGCCGTTTGGCGGGCCTTCCGCTCGGCGAGGCCGGTCACCGTGCAGGCATTGAGGATGAAGACCTCGGCCTCGTCCGGTCGATCCGGATCGGCATGAAGAAGACGCTCCATCATCGCAGACTCGTATTGGTTGGCGCGACAGCCGAAGGTGACGATCGTGGTCTGTCGATCCGACATACTAACGATGGCGCTCGACGGTGAAGCGCTCCAGCTCGTACGGCTCATCCGGACCGATCCCCGCCTTCCGGAGGGCGATGTCGACTTGCTCGGCGACGGTTTCGACTCCCGCCAGATCGGGAAGGAGAAGACCTCTTCGGAAGCCGGATGCGACGATCACGCCGTAGCGTGACGGATCGAGGTCGGATTCGCTGCACGGCTCCGGCTCGCTGAGGATGTCGACCGACAGCTCGAGGTCCTCGAGTTCGTCCGGCGCGATCGGCGGGAAGCGCGGATCGGCAGTCGCCGCTTTGATTGCGTTGGCGATCACCTCCGCAGCGACCGACGGCTCTGTCGGCATGAACGTCCCGATGCAGCCACGGAGTGCCCCGCGCTTCTTGATCGAGACGAACGCCCCCGCGGCGCGTTCCATTCCGGCCGAGAGTTCGGAGGGTGGGTCGATGACGCGTCCGTCGACCACGTAGGCGCGGAGGGCACAGTCAGCGAGGGCGACGTACGGATCGAGTTCCAAATCCGTGAGTTTCTCGTTCATGCGCCAAGAATACTCCGCCGCGACCCGCGATCAACCGGGCGTCCCGATTCGCGATGCGAGAACACGTGGAGTCCAGTTGACAATTGTCGAACCGTGTGTTAGCGTCCTCCTCGGAGGGGGCATCATGAGGGGAAGTCCAGTCCGTAAGCAGGTTCTTGTCATTGCGGCCGTCGCGCTCGTCGTCGCGGCGGGAGCCGTTGCCTGGTATATGCAGACGCAACGACATGTCGGATCGATCCTCGCCCAGGGAGAGCGGACGAATCTCCTTCTCGTCGGGCACGACGGTGCTGGCTCGGCCGACGGGCTGACGCTGCTCAGCCTAGCGAGCGAGGATCTCGTCTTCTTCTCGATCCCGGCGGAGGTTCGCGTCAAGGCCCCCGATGGCCGTGTTGGCCCGGCGTCGGAGGTCTTCGCCGTGTCCGGCCCGTCGGAGGTCGCCGCGACAGTCGCCGATCTGCTCGGAGTCCCCGTCCCGTTCTTCGTCTCGATCGAAAACACGCTCCTCTCGGACTGGATCGACCGGCTTGGCGGGATCACCGTTGCGCTCACCGACCCGGCACTGTATACGGACGGCTCGGTCGATCCTCCACTTCGGGTCGAGATCCGCTCCGGCGAGCGGAGGATGGACGGCCCCGAAGCGGTCGCGTTCGCCGTTTCGCCGAGCTTGCCTGGAGATTCCGGGCTCCTGGCTCGCCAGCGTGCGCTCTTGGAGGCCCTCCTCGATCAGGGTGCGCGAAGTCAGCCGCTCGGCGAACTCCGATCGACGATCCGTGCAGCCTATCCCGCGCTCGAGACGAACTGCACGCTCGAGGATCTCTTCGAGGTCGCGCGGGTTCTGCACGATGTCCCTGCAGGGAAGGTGCGGATGATCGCCCTCCCGACGGAGACGGCCGTGATCGAGGAAGGATCGATTGTCGAACCGCGGATTGTCGAAACGGAGCGGGTCGTCGCGTCGTCGCTCAAGGGACTCGACCTGCTGACGCCCGATGAGGTGAACGTGGCCGTCTTCAACGGGAATGGGATTCGAGAGATGGCGAGCCGGACGGCCGCGTATCTGAGGGCCCGCGGATTTGCGATCACCCGAATCGGCAATGCCGACTCGTTCGAGTACTCGCCGAGCTACATCGTCGTGCTGACCGACGAAGCGAAGGCATGGGTCCTCCGGGACGCCCTCCCGCCGAACGAGATCCGAATCGTCTTTCCGGAGACGTTCGAATCGAGCTACGCGGCGCTCCGTGACTACGTTCCCGTTGGGACCGATCTGCTGCTGATCGCCGGGATCGGGATGGCGCTCGAATGACCGACGATCGGAGCATGATCCGCGAAGCGATCCGCCTGATCGAGGATCGGAAGGGCGAGGACGTCGTTCTGATCGATCTGTCCGACGTCTCGATCCCGACGAGCTACTTCGTCGTTGCCGGTGCCGACAATCCGGTCCACGCCAAGGCGCTGATCAACGCGCTCCGGCAGGGTCTCCCGGTCAAGCCGACCCGGAGCGAGGGCGTCTCGGAGCGGAAATGGGTCGTCCTCGACTACGGGGACATCGTGGTGCACATCCTCGAGAAGGACGCGCGGGAATTCTACGACATCGAATCGCTCTGGGCCGATCACATCGTCGATTCAGGCATCGTACTCGCGGAATCGACGTAAGCTCTGTCTGTCGTTCTCAGTCGTTTCGCCGCTCCGGGCAGATCGCGGCGTAGGCGCAGTACTGGCAGGCCCGGTACTTCGGCTCGCCCGGGAAGGCTCCGGCGCGAATCCCCGCGGCGGCCCGCTCCATCTGTTCGACGCCCCGCTCGATCATCTTCTCAGACGGTGCGGTTCGCCCGATGACGACTCCCGGCGTGAGGAAGCGGAGCTCGACCGAGGCGGGGGATGGGCCGAAGATTCGTTGGTAGGCGAGCGCGTAGAGGGCGAGCTGGAGGCTCTCCTTTGCCCGCTTCGTCGCCTGCTCCTCCGTCCGGACGTCCGATGTCTTGTAGTCGATGATTGTCCCGGCCGACGCGTCTTCAGGGATATCGAGGCGATCGAAGACCCCGACGAGACGGATCCCGCCGAGAACCTGCGAGAAGCGACGCTCGACGTACGTCGGGATGTTCGCCTCCCGTTGCTCGTACTCGAGGAAGGCCTCGAGTGCCTTCCCACCCTCCTGGAGGCGGAGTTCCTCGTGCTCGGGGGTGAGGAACCCTTCCGACTGCCAATTCCGCTTGAAGACCTCGCGCAGCTCGGCGAGGGAGATCTCCCGGCCGGCGAGCCGGCTCAGGTGATACGACCGGATCGCCTGATGGATGGCGTTCCCGTAGATGACGGTGTGGTGCTGGCGGATCGGAACCCGGAGGACGTGGACGTACCGGTACTTCAACGGGCAGGTGAGGTAGTCGTCGATCTTCCGGTGGCTCAAGGAGAGGATCTCCTCGCCTCGGGAGAAGAGCTCCAGCGGACCGGAGTCTTCCGTTTGCTGACGCTCGCTGCCGGCGTGTCGCGTAATGTGCGACAACGGTGACCGACGCTCGATCGCGAGCTTCGATGCATCGAGGTCGAGCGCCTCGGAAACGAACAGGCTCGGCTTCCGGGGGCGCTTGCCGCCGTAGTCCTGCCCGCTGGTCAGGTAGAGGTCCTCCTTGGCGCGGGTCATCCCGACATAAAAGAGACGGCGTTCCTCCTGCCGGTGGAAGTCCGAGCCGGAGGCAAGATCCTTGACGAGTTCGTCGGGGAGCGGGATCGGATCGCGCCGATGCGAGGACGGAAAGCGGCCGGAGACGAGGCCGACGAGGAAGACGATCGGGAACTCGAGTCCCTTTGCTTGGTGGATCGTGAGCACGTTCACCGCGTCGGCGTCGAGGGAGGCATCGCCGACGGCCGGATTGTCCCCCGCTTCGATCAACGCATCGAGGTAATCGATGAACCACGCGACACGGTCGTACCGGGTGACACGTGAGAAGCGTTCGACGATCGAGAAGAGCTTCGCCAGATTTTGAATCCGTTGCGCGTCGCGAGGCGAATCCGAGTTCGACAGCCGCTCGATCGTTCCGGTCTGGGTTGAGAGGTAACGATAGAGGAGATCTCCGGTCCGTTCTTGGGTCGAACGGGGGAAGAGCGCGTCGAGGTCGGCGAGAAGGGTGGCGATCCGCTCCCGAGCTGCCTCTGAGATATCGAGGAAACCGGGCGTCTTGGAGGCGATCCGGAGGGCTTGGAGGAGCCCTTTGTTTTGGCGACGCGCGAAGCCGGTCGCTGCGGCGAGCGCCTCGGCCGGAACGTCGTACGGTGGCGCGCCGGCCAGATGGTGGAGCGACATCGTGTCTCGTGGATCGGAGAGGACGCGGAGGAACGCGATGGCCGAGCGGACCTCCTCCTGATCGTAGAGGCCGCGGCTTCCGGAGAAGCGCCAGGGGATCTGGAGGAGACTGAGCGCGCGGAGGAACGAATCAGCCTGCGCGTTGCTTCGGACGAGGATGGCAAAGTCGCTCAGGCGCCGGTTCTCGTCCGTCCGACGGCGCACGATTGTCTCGGCGACGAAGTCGCACTCCTCGTCGAGGGTCTCGAAGTGGAACTGATGCGGAGGGTGACCCTTCGACCCGGCGGCGCGGAGTCGCTTACTGATTTGAGCGCGGACCTCGAGGCGATCCGGGTTGTTGTGCTGGATCAGGCGATAGGCCGAGTCGAGGATCGCTTGGGTCGAGCGGTAGTTCTCCTCGATGACGATCAGCTCGGCATCGGGATACTCGGCCTGGAACCCGAGGATGTTGCTGATCGCCGCGCCACGGAACTTGTAGATCGACTGGTCGTCGTCCCCGCAGACGGTCAGGTTCCGATGGCTGGCGAGGAGCTTCAGCAGCTCGAACTGCGCGTAGTTCGTGTCCTGGAACTCATCGACGAGGATGTAGGCGTACCGCTCGCGGTAGCGCGCGAGGACCGTCGGGTGTTCGCGGAAGAGCCGGAGCGTCAGCGCGATCAGGTCCCCGAAGTCGACGAATCCATGTTCGGCGAGGAGATCCTGATACGCTGCGTACGCGGCCGCGAGCTCATCCTGCGCGGCCGCCTCTTCGATCAGCAGACTGACGTCATCGGTTTCCGCGTCCGTCCCCGCGTCGACTCCCTTGGCTTGCTCCAGAAGCTCGTCCGCGTGATCTCGGTACTCGGCCGGGGTGACGTCCTCGTCCTTGGCGCGGGAGAAGAGGGTAAGGAGGGCCCGGAGGTGGCGCATCGGATTGCCGAGCGGCCGGTAGCGGTCGAGCGGGAGGTCGAAGAGGTGGTCCTTGAGGAAGATCGCTTGCTCCGGCTCGGTCAGGATCCGGTAGTCGGGTGAGAGGCCGAGGAGAACGGCGTTTTCCCGTAGAACGCGGTCGCAGAACGCGTGGAAGGTCCCGATTTGGGCGTCGACGTAGCCGTACGGAACGAGGACGTCGACCCGCTCCTCCATCTCGGCTGCGGCCCTCTCAGTGAACGTCAGGGCGAGGATCTCAGCCGGGAGGGCACGCTTCTCCGCGATCAGCCACGCGATCCGGCGGGTGATCACCGTTGTCTTTCCAGTTCCGACACCGGCGACGATCAGAAGAGGTCCGTCCACGAAGGTGACGGAAGCGTGCTGTCTCGGGTTGAGATCGGCGAGGAGATCCATGGGGAGGAGTATAGAAAAACCCGGCGAATCGAGCACACGGATGACCTGACGTGATCGCGCCGAAAAGAGAGAGGGAAGGCCGTCGGCCTTCCCTCAGACATCACGAAGGCTACTCGGTCGAGTAGCTAGGTCGATTCTCTAGACCAGACCCTACTTCGCCTTCTTGGCGACGAGTTCCTTCAGGTTCTTTCCCGCCTTGAATGCAGGAACCGTCTTCGCCGGCGTCTTGATCCGCTGCCCGGTCTGCGGGTTCATGCGGGTCGTGGCCTTTCGCTTCCGGGTTTCGAACTTCCCAAACCCAGTGATGATGACCGGTTCATTCTTCGCCAGCGCAGCCGTCACCACGTCGACCACACCGTCCAGCGCCGCTCGGGCGTCCTTCTTCGTCAGCCCCGTCTTCTTTGCCAGCTTCTCGACCAGCTCTGCCTTGTTCACGTCTACCCCCTTGGGTTTAGAGAATCTGGCGCCCAGTATAGCGATGAGGGTACGGATTGCCAAGTCTGTACCGCAGAAGGCGCCAGGCTTTGCCGCTTCGCCAACCGTGAAATCCTCTTCTCTTGGTCACTCTCGTGATTCCAGCCCTCGCAATCGATATCCGAAGAACGGCCACAGGTTCCACTGGAACCGGAGAATCGAGCCATCGGATGCACTCGCTCACGCGGTTAACCGGCGTGCTTCTCGAAGGCTTCGGCGAGGATGCTCATCCCCTCGTCGATCTGCTCGTCGGTGATGACGAGGGAGACGAGGACACGAAGGACGTTGCCGAGAAGGCCGGCGGTCGGGAAGATGGCTCCGTTTCGGAGCGCTTCTGCGGCGATCCGACCGGTCAGCTCCTTCGCCGGTTCCTTCGTCCCACGGTCCCGGACGAGTTCGATCCCGACCATCGCGCCGAGTCCGCGGATGTCGCCGATCGCGTCGAAGCGCTCGGCCAGCTCCGCGAAGCGGACCTTCAGCCGATCCCCGATCTGGGTCGCGCGTTCGAGCAGGTTCTCCTCGTCGATCCCGCGGATCACCTCGATTGCCGCGCGGCAGGCGAGCGGATTGCCGGCGTAGGTACCCCCGATCGCGCTGGCAATCGGCGCGTCCATGATCGATGCCTTCCCGACGATGCCGGAAAGCGGGAGCCCCGATCCGAGCGACTTGGCAACGCAGACGAGGTCCGGCTGTACGTCGAAGTGTTCGAACGCGAAGAACTTGCCGGTCCGGCCGATCCCCGATTGAACCTCGTCGAACGCGAGGACGAAGCCGTACTTGTCGGCGAGGTTGCGGAGCGCGGGGAGGAACCAAACGGGCGGAACGAGGAAGCCGCCCTCGCCGATCATCGGCTCGACGACCATCACCGCGACCTCGGAAGGGTCGACGAGCGAAAGGAGCGCCTGCTCGATGTCGTCGGCAGTGACGTTCTTCCGGTACTCGTACGGGTAGGGGAGTCGGTATACGTCGGGGGCGAACGGTCCGAAGCCGTACTTGTACGGCTTCGCCTTGTGGGTCATCGTCATGGCCAGAAGGGTTCGCCCGTGAAACGCGTTTTCGAAGACGAGGACCGCCTTCCGCTTCGTGGACGCCCGAGCGATCTTGACGGCGTTCTCCACCGCTTCGGCGCCGCTGTTGAAGAACGCGGCCTTCAGATCTCCGTCGATCGCCGTGTGCTCACAAAGGACTTCGGCGAGTTCGATGAACGGCGCGTACGGAACGGCGGTGAAATCGGTATGGAGGTATCCGTCGATCTGATCGAGCAACGCGCGGACGACGCGTTCGTTCCGCTGTCCGAGGGCAAGACATCCCCAGCCGCCGGTGAAATCGATGAACCGATTCCCATCGAGGTCTTCGATGATCGCCCCTTCGCTCTGTTTGACGATGAACGGGGCGTAGGTCTCGAGCGGGGCGGCGACGTACTTCGTTTTGGTGGCGAAGACGGCGGCCGACTTGGGGCCGGGAAGCTCTGTCTGGATCCGGGAAAAGCGTCGTTCGACCATGGTTCCTCCTGAGACGCGCTGATGAAGTCGGCGGATGGTACCGGATCGCGGAGCGCGCCTCCAACGGAGCGGATTTTCAGTCGACCGAGTAGATCCGACCGGGCGGAACGAGCGTCACCTTGAAGTCGAGTCCGTCGTATCGCCCGCTCGCTCCCTCGATCTCACGGAGCTTGGCTTTGTAGCGGCTCGAGATGTGGAAGCAGAGAAGCTCCTTCTTCACTCGCGCGTCGCGAGCGCAGGCGATCGCCTCGGACAGCGTCGCGTGCTTGTACTCCTTCCGGTCTTCCTCGTTGAGGAAGGTCGTGTCGTGGCAGAGGATCTCCGTGTCGGCGACGTAGGCCGGCTTGATTGCGACCGAATCCCCGCCGTAGGAGAAGAGCTTCTGATCGTAGTACTCGGTGATCGAGTCTTTCCCGTCCGCCTTGACGCGGGCGATGATCTCCTCCTGCTGCGCACCGGCGAGTTCGGGCTTCAGGCGATGGCGGATCTCGACAACGTTGTAGCCGAGCGAGACCTCGTTGTGGACGTGGACCGTCGGGAAGGCCTCGACGTAACGCGGAAGCTGCCCGGCGAGAAGGTCGATCCGATCGCCCGGCTCGAGTGGAACCCATTCGAGCGTGTAGTTGAGCCGGCGGTTCGTTCGAGCGATGAAGTTCATCATCTCGGTGACGAGGTAGTTCCCCTTCGGGTAGAAGACGGTCAGTTCCTTCTCGCGGTCGCCCATCGCGTTGTTCCGGATGTTGATCAGCCCGACGAGGCCGGCGATGTGATCGGCGTGGCCATGGGAGAGGAAGACGTGCCGGACGGCGAACGCCTTGTTGCCGAGAATCGAGCTTGCCCCTTCTCCGGCGTCGAAGAGGATCCGGTCGGCGCTGTAGTAGAGCCACGTCGCGTAGAGCGCCTTCGAGTACATCAACAGCCGCATGACGTCATTCCTCCGATCCCCCCTGGGCTGGTCCGTCGATCCCGGCCCGGCGTGCGAGCGGATAGTATATCCGGGCCGATGTCGCGGAACACCCGATCTGAACAGGCTTGACGTGGCAGGCTGTTGCCGCGATCCACTCCGTCTCCTAGTATTCCGGGGGAATGGAGGCCGATGATGCTCGACATCCGCGGAATTCGTGAGGATCGCGACGCGATCGAAGCGCGCCTTCGGACGCGCGACCCGTCAATCGACCTCGGCGACGTCGTCTCCCTCGATGAGGAGAGGCGGCAACGGATCGCCGAAGTCGAGGAGCTGAAGGCGGAGCGGAACCGCGGCTCGCAGGAGGTCGGTCGTCGGAAGCAGGCCGGCGAGGAGGCGGGCGATCTGCTCGCGCGGCTCACGGAGATTTCCGATCGGATCTCGACGCTCGACGGCGAGCTCCGAGCGATCGAAACGAAGATCGAGGATCGAATCGGAGTCCTCCCGAACCTTCCGCACGAATCGGTCCCGGTCGGGGGAAAGGAAGCGAACGCCATTCTCAAGACGGTCGGCGAGAAGCCGGAGCCGGACTTCCCGATCCGTCACCACCTCGAGCTGGCCGAGGAGAAGGGGATCCTCGATTTCCCCCGCGCCGCGGCGATCGCCGGGGCGCGATTCCCGATGTACGTCGGTGCCGCGGCCCGGTTGGAGATGGCGCTGATCCAGTACATGTTCTTCCGCCACGTGGACCGTGGGTACGTGCCGATTCTGCCGCCGTTCGTCGCGAACGCGAAGAGCTTCTACGTCTCGTCGCAGCTGCCGAAGTTCGCCGAGGACGTCTACCACATCGAGAAGGACGACCTGTACCTGAATCCGACGGCGGAGAGCCTCCTCGTCAATCTCCATCGTGACGAGATCCTTCCGGTTGAGGAGCTGCCGAAGAACTACGTCGCCTACACGCCGTGCTTCCGCCGCGAGGCGGGGAGCTACGGCGAGGAGGAGCGGGGACTGATCCGCGTTCACCAGTTCAACAAGGTGGAAATGTTCAAGTTCGCTGCGCCCGAGTCGTCGTACGACGAGCTGGAGGTGCTGATCGCTGACGCGGAGGGGGTATTGCAGGCGCTCGACCTCCACTACCGAGTCGTCCTCCTCGCGACCGGCGACATGGCGCAGCAGTCGAGCAAAACGATCGATCTCGAGGTCTATCTCCCCGGTCAGAATCGGTACTACGAGGTTTCCTCCTGCAGCAACTGCGAGGCGTTCCAGGCGCGTCGTGGGAGCATCCGGTACCGCCTGGCGCCGAAGGCGAAGCCGGAGTTCGTCCACACGCTGAACGGATCCGGCCTCGCGACCTCACGTCTGATGGCGGCGATTCTGGAGAACAATCAGATGGCTGACGGGCGCGTGCGCGTCCCGGAGGTCCTCCGGCCGATGGTCGGAGACGAGACGATATGAGCGAGATCCTGGTTGCATCCGACGGTCTGACGAAGACGTTCCGCTCGCGCCGAGGGACGGTGCACGCGGCAATCGACGTGTCGTTCGAGTGCCCAGCCGGGCAGATCTTCGGACTCCTCGGACCGAACGGAGCCGGAAAGACGACGACGCTCCGGATGCTGGCGACGATCCTCACCCCGACGGAGGGCACGGCGTCGATCGCCGGGTTCGACGTGCGATCTCACCCGGGCGAAGTCCGCGAACGGATCGGCTTCCTCGCGACCGAGACGGGACTCTACGACCGGTTCACCGCACGCGAGACGCTCCGGTTTTTCGGGCGGATCAACGACCTCTCGCCCGAGGAGATCCGGAGTCGTTCGGATGAGATCTTCGCGATGCTTGACATGGCCGAGCTCGCCGACCGTCGGGTCGGGACGTTCTCGACCGGGGAGAAGCAGAAGCTATCCCTCGCTCGGAGCATCCTCCACGATCCTCCGGTGCTCATCCTCGACGAGCCGACGTTCGGGCTCGACGTGATGGCGGCGCGGACGGTGGTCGAAACGATTGGTCTCTTCCGCGAGCAGGGCCGGACGATCCTCCTCTCGACCCACATCATGCGGGTCGCGGAGAAGCTGTGCGATCGGATCGGAATCCTCTACCGCGGTCGGCTTCACGCCCTCGGAACGCTCGAGGAGTTGACCGAGCGGTTCGGAGGAAACGACCTTGAGGAGGTCTTCTTCTCCGCTGTGGGACAGGGATAACGCGCTCGGGGGTTCCCCCGGCGGGTCGGGCATGGTATTCTGGGCCGCAAACGCAAGGAAATGAAGGCAAGGAGGCAATGATGGCCAGGAAGGTCGCTCTCACGGCGGCGGCCGTTGGGCTCGTCGTGTTGTCGGTCGTCCTGATGGGGGGGCAGGTCGGACGAGGACGCTTCTTCGAACTGGGGAACCACGAGCCGATCTACATCTACGGCGACGAAGGATTCACGATCGAGAACGGCGTTGTCTCCGGATCAGGCACCGCGGCGGATCCGTACGTGATCGAAGGCTGGCAGATCGATGCGCCCCAAGCGGACTATGGAATCTACATCGACCATACGACCGCCTTCTTCGTCGTCCGCGATTGCACGGTCGAGCGAGCGCGTCTCGCCGGTGTCTACTTGAACACGGTCCGGAACGGCCGGGTCGAGCGGTCTCGGATCGGGCTCTCCGATACCGCCGTTTACCTGCTGAACTCGTCCGGGAACAGGCTGTGGCGAAACGTCATCGCCGACTCCCTTTACGGGGTCGTGATGGGCGCTCGGGCGCAAGGGAACGTGATCGCAGGGAACACGTTCCTCGAGAACGGGCAGAACGCCTACGACCCATACGGGGTCAACGTCTGGTTCGACGACTGTCAGGGCAACTACTGGAGCGACTATCAGGGCGCCGACCACGACGGGGATGGGATCGGCGACGTCCCGTACTACCGCGTCTACGACCCGATGCCGCTGATCGCCCCGCCGATCGACGAGTGCGACGAACCGGTCGTCACGGTTGAGTCGACACCCCCCCCGATCGTCACTGTCGAGCCAGCGAGCGAGCCTCCTGCGGACGTTCCACTGGTCACTGTAGAGCCGGAAGCGGAAGAGCGACCGGTTATGGAGGAACCCCAAGAGGAGGAACCGGCCGATACGGAGGGAATGACGGAGGCAGAAGCACCGCCGGTCGTGGAGGAGACCGTCGTCCTGCCCGTCGTCGATGTGGAGACAGGCTCCGAGACGACCGTGCAGACGGAATCCGGCGTGATCGAGAGCGAGGAAGCGGCGCCTGCCGAGGGCGAATCCGGGTCCTCGGGCGGAGAGGAGTGAGGGAGCCTTAGCGGCTGCGCGATGTGGAAGAACGTCCGACTGCTCTTCTCGAAGGAGTTGACCGGAGCGATCCGAGATCGTCGGACGCTCTTCCTGACCGTCTTCTTCCCGCTGATCTTCTATCCGCTCGTCCTTTCGGTGATCGGCCAGTTCAACGAGGCCGAGCGCGTCCGGTACGAGTCGCTGATTCCGACGATCCTCGTTGTCGATCACGCTGGCGATGAGACGTTCAGCGCCGAGCTCGTGCAGAACGAATCACTCTATTGGCGCGCCGCCGGATCGACCGAAGAAGGGTTGGCCGGTCTGAAAGGGGACGAGGGGCACGTCCTGATGCTCGTCGAGAAGGAATCGGGCGGCGAGGGGATCGGCCTCGAGGTGACGCTCTACTACGACCAGGCCGACCCGTTCGCGCCGATCGCGGCATCGCAGGTTCGCGGGTTCCTCGAGGCCTATCTCCAGCGGGTGGTCGCCGACAAGCTCGACGTGCTCGGCTACGACATCGACGAGCTGACCCCGCCGCTGACCGTCCGGACCGAGGATGTGGCGACCGGCGAGTCGCTCGGGCGGATGATCCTCAGCCGCCTCCTGCCGTACTTCATGGTCCTCGCGATCTTGACCGGCGCGATGGGGCTCGGTGCGGAGATCACCGCGGGGGAGAAGGAGCGAAGCACGATCGCTACGCTCCTCGTCAGCCAGCTTTCGCGGACCGAGATCGTCCTCGGGAAGTTCCTGACCATCCTGACGGTCTCGCTGACGTCGTCGCTCCTTTCGGCAGTCGGTCTGCTGATCGGCGTCCGCTTCTTCGGCGGCGGACTGACCCCGGCGAGCGTCTCCGGTGCGGCCGTCTTCCGCCTGGATCTGCCGGCGCTCGGCTGGATGCTCGTCGTCCTCGTCCCGCTCGCCGTGATCCTCGCTGCGTTGGTGATCATCGTCGGGACCTACGCGCGGAGCCAGAAGGAGGCGAGCACGTATCTCCTCCCGATCTACATGGTGATCGTTCTGGTCGGGATGATGTCGATGACCGGCGGAGTGACGTTCGAGGGGACGCGCTACTTCATCCCGGTCGCCAACGCCCTCTACGCGCTGCAGGGGATCATCGTCGGGGACCTCGTGACAACGAACGTGGTCTACACGCTGATTGCGAACGTCGTCTGCGGCGCGATTCTGATCGCCGCCGCCGTCCGGCTGTTCAAGCGAGAGGCTGTCCTGTTTCGGAGTTAGTCGCGATCCGCGCGATCCTTCGGATCGCGTGCGAGAAACGCTGGCGTTTCTCTCGTCTGGGTCTCAAAGCGGCAAATACTCGCTAGCTATCAGACCTGTTGGCCTCTCGAGTAGCGCTTGAGCACCTCGTCGGTCCGACGCTTCTCGTCCTCTTCGCGGAGCTTCCGCCGCTTGTCGTACGTCGCGCGTCCCTTGGCGAGGCCGAGCTCGACCTTCGCGTAGCCGCGCTTGAAGTAGACGCGGAGCGGAACGAGTGTGTAGCCGCGTTCCTGGAGCTGGGTCGTCAGACGGTGAATCTCCCGCCGATGGAGGAGGAGGCGCCGATCACGGAGCGGATCGGCGTTGTGGATCGAGCCCTGCTGATAGGGTGCGATGTGAACACCCTTCAGCGCCGCCTCTCCGCGCCGGACGACGGCGAACCCGTCCTGAATCGAGCAGCGACCGGCGCGGAGGGACTTGACCTCCGTACCGGTGAGGACGATCCCCGCCTCGATCGTATCGAGGATGTCGTACTCGTGACGGGCTCTGCGGTTCGTCGCGACAGCGTGAGTCATCGTGAGGACAGACTAGCCCAGCCCCTGACGTTGCGCAAGGCCGGAAGCGCCGATAGGATCGGCGCGATGATCGTCTACGTCGCATCGAGCAACCCGACCAAGCTTCGAGCGGTCCGAGACACTTTCACCGAGTGGTATGCGGGTGAACAGATCACCGCGCACGCGATCGCGCCTCCGGCCGGCCTGCCGGAGCAACCCTTTGGCGAGGAGGTTGCGCGCGGTGCCGTGTCGAGGGCGATGGCCGCCATCGAGTCGACCGATGCGGATTGCGGCGTCGGCATCGAAGCCGGGCTCGTCCGATGTCCGGGAACCGAACGTTGGCTGAGCGTTCAGATCTGTGCGGTTGCCGATCGGGACAGGAGAACCTCGCTTGGGCTAGGCCCCGGATACGAGCTTCCTGCTGCGCTTCGCGAGGCGGTTCTCGCCGGCGCACCGCTCCGGGAGGCTCTTCGCCTGACCCACTCGGTCGACGACACGGATCATCGCGGGGCGATTCACTTCCTCTCGGACGGTCGCCTCGACCGCTATCGGATTTCGCGCGAGGCGGTTCGGATGGCGCTCCTCTCCGCTGAACAGGGCCTGTGCGAGTCGCCCTGACGAGTGGAGAATGCCGCGCGGACACGCGTCCCTTGATTCCGCGACAGAGACGCGAGATCGCGCGGACGCGGCTCTCCATCTGAATTTCGCTGCGATCCTATACTCGCCTTCAGGAGACTGTCTTGATATGCATCTATTCCTTGTTCGACGCCGGAACAGGAGGCCAAGAATGAACAGGACGAATCGGCGAGGAATCGCGCTCGCCGTGGTGCTGGTAGGGTTGATATCGTGGGCGACCCTCGCGCTCCCCAGCTTCTCCGATCGGAACATCGATGCGGGGAATCTGAATCCCACCGATACGATCATGGTGATGGAGATTCGCGTGACGCGCGGAGCGGGGGAGGATGTGACACTCGCGTCGATCACGATCCGAAACACGGGGACGGCCGAGGATGGCGACATCGAGAAGATCATCGTGGAGGATGACGGCGATGTGCTCGGGGAAACCGACAATCTGGCCGGAATCACGAGCAGCAATGGCGTGACGATCCCACTCAGCTATCACCTCGACAACACGACGCACACCGTCAAGATCTTCATCGTGGTCGGCACGAACGTTGAAGGCGGCGAGACGGTCGACCTGCAAGCCCTCGTCGACTACACGAGCGGCGGCGCGCCGGGAACCAGCACATGGATCTCGGATCTGACGGGCGAGACGATTCGCAACGGCGGGTTCGACGAACTCGATGACAGCTCGCCGGATGCGGCCTACCTCAACCCGACCGACGAAGCGATCGTCCAGACCTCCATCTTCACCGACAACGATGCGAACGGGAGTGACGTCCAGTGGGCCGGTGACGGGGTGACGACGATCGTGGAGGTCGAGAACCTCGGAACAGCCCTGCCCGAAGACATTGCGGATATCCGGGTGACTCTGACGATCGGGGGAGACGACTACGTCGCGATCGGCAACGACTGGGCCGCATGGACGCCGGCGAGTCCGATGCCGTTCCGATACGAGGACTTCTGGGGCCCGGGCGGGGCTGCAGACAATCCTCCGGTTATCCCGGACAACAGCGGGGTCACGGTCACAGTCGAGATGCGCGTCGAGGACGAGACGAGCGTCACGGACAAGCGAACGATTCGCACAGAGACGACCCTTCACGTCCAGGAGATGGGAGAAGGACCGGACGGGGCACTCGTCGCCTATGAGCAGAGCATCGCTTCCGATACGACGCAGACGATTCGCAAGCAAGGGTTCGAGGTGGTGGAAGACGACAGCGACAGCCTCGACTCCGGGACGGCCGCGACCGGTGATGTCGTCATTCAGACGGTCCGCGCATTCGATGACGATTCGAACCTCAAGGATCTTCGACTGATCCGGTTCTGGCTGCAGAACCGCGGGTCGGCCGACGGCGACGAGATCGCGCAAGTCCAGCTGAAGGCCGGCGCGCAGACGCTCCTGACGCTTACGGGTGCGGAGCTCGACAACTTCAGAACCGGTCGCTCGCACGAGCTCGATATCGAAATCGCTCCCGGGGACAAGGGCTTCGACATCGAAGACAACGAGGAGCAGGTCTTCAAGATCTACTACACGATCGGCGTACCGGACGACGGACACACGCTCGAACCTTCCGTGCGCTTCGTGGTTGAGGAGCAGCCAGACGGACCTGTTTTCGTCAGCGACTTCGTGAACTATCCCGATGAAATCGGCCTCTACGAGCCGGGATTCGAGTTCATCGAGAACATGACGCCTCCGAACGGCGGCGCGGCGTACTCCGGGCAGAAGCTGCTCGCCCAGAAGATCCGGCTCGAGGATCGCGACGAGGACGACGACGACGTGACGATCGATCCGGTTGTTGTCCGTAACGAGGGGACGGCGAGCGGAAATCCGGACGTCGTCAAGATCGAGATCTGGCGCCAAGATGAGGAAGACGGGACCGAGGTCAAGATCGGAGAATCGAGCGACCTCAACGGATTCCGAACCGGTGGCGTCCACGTCGACATCGAGAGCAACAGCATCGTGCAGGACTCGGCGGACGGTGCCGAGGTCTTCCTGTTGATCTACCTGCAGATCGCCGATCCGGAGGACATGGTCGCTACCCGGACGATCCAGCTTGAGACACGGGTCATCCACACGGAGGATGGAGAGACGTTCGACAAGACGGCCGAGGGGAACCAATGGGTCCTCGAGACGAACAACCGGCCGGTTGTCGACTTCACGTTCGAGAAGGCGACCAACGGAGCCGCATCGGTCGGACCGAAGGCCGACTTCACCCACGAGGACACGATCCAATTCAATGGCACGGCGACCGATCCGGACGCGGGCGACACGATTGACCGTTGGTGGTGGAATTTCGGCGATGGTGCGACGTCAACGGAGCAGAACCCGACGCACGCGTATCCGAATGGCGGCACGTTCAACGTGACGTTGACCGCCTGGGATTCGCGGGACGTGTCCGGTTCCGTGACGAAATCGATCGAGGTCGAAGGGCCTCCGAACGAGGAACCGACGATCGATGAGCTGACGGCCGATCCGGAGAACCCGGCGGTCGACCAGGACGTCGTGTTCGCCGTGACGGTCACCGATCCCGATCAACCGGGCGGAACAGCCTTCGGGTACGAATGGGACTTCGGTGACGAGACGACGAGCACGGTCGCGGGCCCGACACACAGCTACGATGAGGCTGGCACCTACACGGTGACGGTGACGGTCACCGATGCACAGGGCGCGACCGATACGGCGACGATCGACATCAGCGTCGGCAATGAACCGCCGGCACTGACCGGCGTGACGCCCAACCCGACGACGGGAGTCAGCACCGGCGACGAAGTGACGTTGACCGTGGCCGGCTACACGGATCCGGATGACGACGCCGTGGACCACTACGAGTGGAACTTCGGGGACGGCACGACCGCAGAGACGGACGATGCGACTGCGACCCACACCTTCGCGGCGCCAGGTACGTACACGGTTTCCGTCGTCGCCGTCGATGCGCGCGGCGCGGAGAGCGTTGCGGTGACGGTCGATGTGACCGTCACAGGCCCGGCGAGGACGATCCTGTTCGGCTATCCGAACCCGGCGGAGACGCAGGCGACGTTCACGTACATCTTGCCGGACGGGGCGACAGACCCGATCCTGCGGATCTACAGCCTGATGGGGCGGCTCATCTTCGAGCAGGCGCTTGCTGCGGGCGGTACGACGTACGTGTGGGATCTTCGGACCGGCGACGGTGAGGCACTGCCGAACGGACTCTACTTCTGCGTCGTGACGGTGACGGGTGCGGATCGCTCCGAGGTCTTCCGGCTGCTGATCGTCCGCTAAAGGGAGGGAAGGACTGTGAAACGGATCAAGATCGTTGTGATGGTGGCCCTCCTCGGCCTGGGGCTGAGTTCTCCGGGGTGGGCGCAGCAGGCGGAGACCGTCTTCGAGATCGATCCGGGGGTTGCCCTGCTCGGGGCCGCCGGCGCCGGCGTCTCGCTGGCCTACGGGGCGGAGACGCTCTACTACAATCCGGCGGGACTCTCAGCCCTTCCGGGGATCAGCTTCAGCTCATTCTACGCGTCGTACCTGGGGCAGGCGGACTACACGGCGCTGGCATTGACGTTCCGGAACTGGGGAATCGCCGCGCTCCTTCTCGGATCGACCGGGATCCAGGGCTACGATGCGGGGGGGAGCCAGACGGACGCGCTCGCGTATCGGAACACCGGATTCATCTTCGGGGTCGGCGTCGATCCGAGCGTTCTTCCGTTCCTTCCGGAGTTTGCGATCGACATGTCGCTCGGCGCGCGGATCAAGGTTCTGACGGTGACGATCGGGGAGACCGCGGGGAACGGCTTCTCGTTCGATCTCGGCTTCCGAACCGTCTTCCCCGACCTGAGCCTTGGCACTCTTGCCGTCTCGGAGATGGCCGTCGGGATCACGGCGGTGAATCTGTTCGGCGGTCTCAACTACGACACGGAGAGCGACAACTACCTGATGGACATCCAGATCGGCGGTTCGGCATGCATTGCTGAGCTCTTCTGCATCGCGATCGATGTCCATCTCGGAGGAGCTCTGCACGCCGGGATCATCTACGAACCGATCCCGACGTTTGCCCTCCGCCTTGGAGTGATCTCCCGCGATGGTGTGTCGATCACCGCGGGCATCGGTGTGAATGTCGAGGGATTCCTCCTCGACTACGCGTTCGTGTCGCACTCGATCGGCGGAACGCACCGGGTCTCTCTGACGCTCGACTTCTCGAGCCTCGACATCACGGCGTTGAGTCGGTCGATGCGGCGCCTTCTTCCGTGATCTCGTGAAGGAGCGCTGAGACAAGCCGCAAGAGGAAGTCTGTCGACGAATGCGGGAGAGTCGCTACGGCTCTCCCGTTTCCGTTGGGCGAGCCGTTGCGGCCCAGTCGGCGGACAGCGCGTCGAACGAACCGGCGCGAATCGAGGCTCGAATCCCTTCCATCAGACGGACGAGAAAGCGAAGATTGTGAAGGGTCGCAAGGCGGTAGAAGGAGACCTCGCCAGCGCGACAGAGATGCCGCAGATAGGCGCGCGAGTGATGCGTGCAGGTGAAGCAGTCGCACATCGGATCGATCGGCTGCTCATCGCGAGCGAATCGGGCGTTCCGGAGGTTGATCCGGTGACGCGGTGCGCCCTTCAAGAAGACGCTACCGTTGCGAGCGAGCCGGGTTGGGGCAGCACAATCGAACGTGTCGAGGCCGCGCCGAACCGCGGCAAAGAGATCCTCGATTTCGCCGATCCCCAGCAGGTGCCGCGCCCGGTCTTCGGGGAGGAGGGGAACCGTCCAATCGAGGACGCGGAGCATCTCGTCCTTCGATCGACCGAGCGATCCGCCGACGGCGAAGCCGTCGAAACCCATCCCGCCGATGACGCGAGCGCTCTCCTCGCGGAGGTCGCGATACGCGCCGCCCTGGACGATCCCGAAGAGCGCCTGATGGGGGTTCGGGAACGACGGATCCCCTTCGAGAAGTCGAAACGCGGCGAGCCCACGTCGCGCCCAGCGGTGTGTCCGTTCCATCGCTCGTTTCGTGTACGCGTAGTCGTGAAGTGGCGACGTGCATTCGTCGAGCGGAAGGATGATGTCGGCGCCGAGCTTCCGCTCGATCGCGATGACCGACTCCGGGGTGAACGTGCGGAGCGAGCCGTCGACGATCGAGCGGAAGTCGGCGCCGAGCTCGGTCAGGCGGACGAGGGAGCGCCCGCCCTCAGCGCGACGCTTGCTCGTGGGAGGGGCGTCCTTCCCGGGGAAGATCGAGGCGACCTTGCCGACGCCGTGTTCCTTCCCTGCGCCGAGGCTGAAGACCTGGAAGCCGCCCGAATCGGTCATCGTCGGCCCGGTCCACCCGGAGAAGCCGTGCAGGCCGCCGAGCGCAGCGACGGTCTCCTCGCCTGGCCGAAGGTGCAGGTGGTACGTGTTGGCGATCAGGATCTGAAGTCCGTGATCGGCGAGCCCCTGCGGCTCGATCGCCTTGACCGTCGCCCGCGTTGCCACACCAACGAACGCCGGGGTCTGCACGATGCCGTGCGCAGTCGTCAGGTCTCCCGATCTCGCGAGAGAAGCGGGATCACGATGACGAATGGAGAAGGAGACGGATTCCGTCGGATCCGGCAACAGGACCTCCTGAGGGCGATGGTGCGGGGATCCTATCCGATCGGTTCGGACCGATGCTAGTCGTCGAGCGCTTGGTAAAGAGCGTCGTACTCGCAGGCGGGATGCCAGAAGAGGTATCCGTCGGCTCCGGCCTCCTCGGCGGCTCGGATCTGCTCGCGGATGTACGTCTCGAGATCCATCCCGGCGGGCAGCTCGAGATCGAACGCCTGTAGGAACGGACGGTAGCACGCCGCCACGCGATCCAGCCCCGAGCGGAGTGCATCGCTGACGACGAGATACGGATCGTCGCGGTAGGTCTGCTCGACGTAGTGGGATGGGTAGACCATCGGAGAGAGGTAATCGAGATGAACGCTCATCTCCTCGAGCGACTGTCCGATCGGGTCGATCCGACGTTCGTTCCAGGGCCAAAGGACGCGTCCGAACACGTCGGCGGAGAGGGTGATCCGGAGTTGCTGCCGGGCTTCGGTGAGGAAGCGATCGACGGCCGCATACCGGTCCTCATAGCATGGATCGAGACCTCCGACGTCGGCGTACCGAATGTAGTCGAACTGGATCTCGTCGAACCCGAGCGTTGCGACCTCCTCGGCGATCGCCAGGTTGTAGTCGACGGCGATCCGATGATCGACGGGGACCCAATCCTCGGGAATCCCGAGATGACGCGCGAGGAGCGGATCGAAGAAGAGGACCTGCCGCGCGATCACGTAGAATCCGTGCTCGCGAAGAGCCCGAACGAGGATCGGTAGATCGAGGCGCCCGGTCGACGAACCGATGTCCGTTGCGAGCGGAACGTCGCTGGCGTAGGTCAGCTCGCCATGCATATTCTTGACGTTGATCACCACGGCATCGATCTTCCCTGCTTTTCGAGCGGCGAAGAGATCCTCGACGACGTCGCGCTTGGTCAGCGCGTAGGACGTGAGATAGACGCCAACGCGATCGTGTCCACTCGGGATGCTTGGTGAAGGATCTCCTTGAACTGTCGGGTCGGATGGATAGAAGGCGACGATCAGCGCGGTGAGAAGGACGGCCAGGCCGCCCAGTGTCTTGGCGTGTTTCATTTCGAGTCCAGCGTATGCCAAGGCCTGCATGGGCACGTTGCCACGGTGCGCCGCAGGTGGGGACGTCTGACACGTTTTCGGAGGACGGTCTCGTACCGGGACGATTCACCGGAATGCCACACGGCGCCCATCATCGGCTCAAGGTGCTTCCGCATACTCAATCACTGATGGGCAGGGTATTGTCTTGTTGTCGGGGTTTCGGCATCGGTATAATGCGTGCAAGGGTGCATGTACACGAACTTCGGGTGGTGCATCGCCTGCAAAGGAGACACTTCAGATGAGACCGGCAAGGATTTTCGTTTGGGTTTTGATCGCTTTGGCAGGGATCGCGATTGCAGGATTTGCGGCGCAGAGGGGGCCGATCACGATCCTCGGGAACGCGGACTTCACGGAAGAGAACGGAGTCCTATCGGGAAGCGGTACACCGGAAGATCCGTACGTGATCGCCGGATGGGAGATCGGCGTGCCTCCCGGCGATTCGTACGGGGTGTACATCGAGAACGTGACCGCTCCGTTCGTCCTCCGAGGGTTGATCATCGACGGGGCGGGCGAGCTCGATGGCGCGGCGATCCGGATCGGTTTCGCTTCCGGGGGAGTCATCGAGAACTGCACGATCGGCAGCTCGCTGAACGGCATCGAAATTGCCTCATCGACCGACGTCACGGTTCGCAACAACGTGCTCTACGTGTACGGCCGCGGCCTGCGCGTCACGGGTGAATCGCCGGACGAGTATCGCCACACGATCGAGCAGACGAATCAACTGAACAACAGTCCGATTCACTATTACCACGGCCTCGACGGCGCGCGGATCGAGGGGATCGAGACGAGACATCTGACGGTCGCTGCAAGTCGTGACGTGACGATCATCGGGAACTCGCTTCTCGATGGGGATGGACTCCACCTGGCGTTCGTCACCGACTCCGCGGTGACGGCGAACGTCGCCGGCAGAAACAGCAACGTCATGACCGATGATGCGATCGAGTTCTATCGGACGGAGCGGGTTCTCGTGACAGCGAACTTGATCAAGAACGCCCGGCTTGTCGGACTCAAGCTGATGCTCTCCTCGGGGAACGAGATCCGAGGCAACTACTTCGGTGTCGATGATACAGGGATCCGGCTGATCGCCTCCGATCGGAATCGCATCGTCGGGAACGAATTCCTCGGCTGCTACACCGCGGTCTGGCTGGTCGGAGGCTCTCAGGAGAACCGAGTCGAGGGGAACATCGTCGTCGGCAAGGTGAGCGCCGACGGAGATCGGAGGCAGGGGATCGTCGTCGACTTGGCGTCCGGGAACTGGATCGTCGAGAACGCGCTGACCGAGTGCGAAATCGGCATCACCCTCGCCGCCGAGGCGACAGAGAACACGATTGCCGACAACACTGTCGTCGCTGGCGGCTATGGGATCTTCGTTTCGGGCTCGCACAACGAGATTGCCGGGAACCTGGTGACACAGCATCTGCGCGGAATCCTCTTCCCCGAAACGTTCGGACAGTCGATCGCACGGGGAAACCGGATGATCGCCAACGTTCTTTCGATCAACGGCGAGCACCTCCGGACGAACCTCGACTCCGACGCGAACGTCTTCCGCGAGAACGTCTTCCTCGACGCCAAGCGAGACGGGGCGACGCTCATCTTCGACTACGGAACGAACGGGGTGTGGAGCGCCAACTACTGGGGGGGCGAGACGATCGACGACGAGGACGGTGATGGATACGGGGATTCGCCGTTCGCGCTTGGGCCGATCACCGATGACTCGCCGATGGCGTCGCTCGAACCGGCCGAATTGCGGGTCGGCGTTCTCGGGACACTCCCGACGAAGACGATCCAAATCGAGCGAGGAGACGGATCGACTGTCGAGATCGAGACGTTGATCGCCGAAGCCGGATCGCAGCGTTGGACCGGCTTCCGCGGATTCCCGTCGTCTCTTCTCGACGGCTTTCCGGGGATCCTGTTCGCCTTCGATGCGGAAGCGGAGCTTCGCTTCACGATGGTGACCGTTCCGTTCGACCTCGACATCGCGTTCTTCGATGCATCCGGAGAGCTCGTCGGGAGCTCGACGATGACCGCCTTCTCCGAGGATCTCTATACGGCGACGGGCCCGTTCCAGTACGCGCTCGAACTCGCGAGCGGCGCGCTGGAGGATCTGTCGATCGGCGAGGGGGCGACCCTTCTCCTTCCGGTGACGGGCGAGTAGGGGCGGGCGTGCCTCGACTCGAAGCGATCGTCTTCGACCTCGATGGGACCCTCGTCCGCTACCACGGGATCGAGTTCGAGTCGAGCTGGGGAGCGGTCGCCGCTGCGGCCGGCGTGTCCGATCGTTCCCGCGCCCTCCTCCGCGAGTACTTCCCTCGAAAGGAGGCCTACGCCGAATGGGTCGCGCGGGATGCGGAGCTCCTGACCGATGTCCCGACTTCGACCGTTGCCGATTCGGTTCTCCCCGCTCCGTACGCGGAAGGCGTCCGTGCCGCGATCGACGCGCTCTGGGGACGGTACGTCCTCGGGATTCTCTCCTCCGGTGTCGATCTGGTCGCCGACTGGGTGGCCCGCGATCTCGAGTTCGATTTCGCGCGTGCGAATCACCTCGTCACGGAGGATGGTCGGTTCACCGGCGGGAGCGAGACGCGGGTCGATCTATGGCAGAAGGACGTGGCCATGCGCCGGGTTGCCGAGGAGCTCGACGTTCCGGTTTCGCGGATCTGCTTCGTCGGCGACCATTTGAACGATCTTCCGGTGATGGAGATCGTCGGCCTCGCGATCGCAGCGAACCCGAAGGACGAGCGCGTGCGAGAGGCGGCCGATCACGTCATCGACGACTTCCGTAAACTCCCGGGACTGATCGAAGCGTACGTCGCCGGATGACGCTAGCCTGGTTCTTCAGCTCGGCTCCTCGTAGTAGAAGATCTGGTAGACGAGGCGGTCGAGAATCTCTTCCTTGAACGTGATGCCAAGGCCGCGGCTGACGAACGCCGGGAGGCTCTGCCTGAGCGTCTCCGAATAGTCGACGGCGAGGACGCTGTCCTGCCCGAGGGTCGTCAGCGCCTCCTGGAGGAGCTTGGCGCCGATCCGTCGGAGGTCCTGGTGCTTCGGGTCGATGACGACGGCCGGGAGGTAGTAGATCTTTCCCGCGGCGAAGTGCTCCGGGTAGCGCCGCTCGAAGTACGGCGCGTTCACCCACGGGATCTTCTCCAGCACGTTGGTCAGGAGGGTAACGCCGACCAGCTCGTCGGCGATGTAGACGAGGAACTTCTCGAAGTCCTTGTCCTGCAGGATCGCTTCGAACTGGGCGACGCTGAACCCGCCGTGATGGATCGGCGTCCGTTGGTTCAATCGCTCGAACCCGCCACGGTAGATCGCCCAAAGCCGGAGGCGCGCCTCCGGTTCCTCGACGACGTGCGTTTCGGCGATTCGGATCTCGTCGCTCATGCTTCCCTTCCTTCTCCCCTAGGCGCCGAGGGCTTCAAGTTCCGAAGATCCGGTCGCCCGCGTCGCCGAGACCGGGGAGGATGTACCCTTTTTCGTTCAGCTCGCGATCGAGCGCTGCGGTGTAGATGGGCACGTCCGGATGCGCGGCCGAATAGGCGTCGACCCCTTCCGGCGCCGCAACCAAACAGAGGAACTGGATCCGCTTCCCGCCTTCTCGCTTGATGATGTCCGTCGCCGCGATCGCGCTCCCGGCAGTGGCGAGCATCGGATCGACGAGGATCACCTGCGCGGCCGGCAGCTCCGGCGGGAGCTTGCAGTAGTACTCGACCGGCTCGAGCGTCGCCGGATCGCGATAGAGCCCGATGTGGCCGACTTTGGCCATCGGGATCAGGTTGAGGACCCCGCCGAGCATCCCGGTCCCCGCACGGAGGATCGGAGCGAGAACGATCGAGACGTCGAGGACGCGCCCGGTCGTCGGTTCGAGCGGGGTATCGACACGTTTCTCGCGGAGAGGGTAGTCGCGCGTGATCTCGTAGACCATCAGTGCGGTCAACTCTTCGAGGAGGCGGCGAAACGCCTCGTTGTCGGTCCGCGTGTTGCGCATGCGGGTCAGCTTGCTCTGGATCAGGGGATGCTCGATGACGTGAAGTGCGGACATGTTCCTCCAGCGGTGTAGGGTGTTGCGAACGAAGATACCCGTTCGCGCATGGTCCGACAAACGCCGCAACAGAGAGCGTGCCGCGGCCGCGTTCCGTGGCGAACGCGACCGCGGTATCGGACTACGCGCCGGCCACCTGAAGTGAATCGAGAAGGATGTACGGCGCCTTGCCGGCCGACAGAAGGCTGCCGACGCCCGGTCGGCACTCGCGGCTGACTGCGCGTACATTTTGAAGGTCTTTGTAGATGTCGCCGGAGATCATCGTCTTGTCGAGGCGTCCGACGACCGCTCCGTCGATGATGTGATATCCGACGGCTTGAACGGCGAACTGGCCTTGCGGGTAGTTCCCGGAGTGGAATCCCATCCCGCTCGTGATCAGCAGTCCCTCTTTCAGACCGGAAACGAGATCGCGCCAGCTTTCGTCGCCGGCCTCGATCTGCGGGTTGGCGAACCACGGCGTTGGGGATGCCTCGGCTCCACCGCCGAAGAGCGCGCGCTTGAAGCCGTTCCCGTTCGACGAACGATCGAGCGCCGCTGCCGATCGGAGATCGAGAATGTAGTCCTTCAAAACGCCCTTCTCGACGATCGGCTTCGCCGCGCACGGGACACCCTCATCGTCGAACGGCCTCCCGTTCGGATCTCCGCTGGCGAGCGGATCATCGATCACGGTGAGCCGCTCCGAGAAGATCGGCTCGCCGATCCGATCGAGGAGCGGCGACGTCTTCTTCGACACGAGGTCGCCGCTGACGCCCATCAGGAGCGGCAGGAGGACCAGGAACGCCGCCTCCGGGGCGAGGATCACCGGCATCCGTCCAGTCGACGGGGTCGAGGTGTCTTCTCCCCATCGGTACCACTCGATGAACTCATCGATGAGGGATCCGCCGACATCGAACGGCGAGATCGAGCGTTCTCCCTTGAGAATCCTCGTTCCGACGCCGCGAAACGACGCGCCGAAGACGATCCCGAAGCCGGTCGATCGACTCTCTCCGGCGGCTCCCTCACTCGATTCGACGAGGAGGTCCGACGTCTCGGCCTGGCAACGAATGCCGAACGGGATGTCGGGGAGCGCCTTGTGGATCCGGCCCTTGATCGTCTCGCAGACGTCGATCAGGTCCTGGCTCGTGAGCTGTGCGGTCTGCTCGTCATAGGTCTCGACGGTCGGATACGATGCCGCCGGAGCGAACGAGAACGTCGCTCGGTCGCCGTAGCCGGCGGACGCCTTCGCATCATCGATCAACCCGTTCACGTCCGGGAAGATCCCGTAGGCGTTTCCGAGCTTTCCGTCGTCGATGGCGCGGAGGGCGACGGAGGAAAGGTCGTTCTCCTCGACTTGCTGGAGGGCGTAGTTCTGATAGCCGACGGTGAGTGTGCGCCGTCTCCGCCAGTAGAGCTCGGCTTGGTCGACGGTCTTCCTGGCCTGCTCAATCAGCGCGTGCATCTAGACACCTCCGATCGTCACGGCGTCGATCTTGACGTGCGGTGCGCCGGTTCCGGATTTCCGATTCGTCTGCATTGGGGTTCCCTTGCCACAGCCGCCGCGTTCGTTGAACCGAAGGTCGTCCCCGACCATCGAGATGGCCTGGAGCGTCGAGAAGAGCTCGCCGGACATGTTGATGTCGCTGACCATCGGGCCGAGGCGACCATTGTCGATTTGGAATCCCCACTGGGCACCGAACGTGAACTGGTCGCCCGAGGTCTGTCCGCCCTTGCTTCCGACGAGGTAGTACCCGTGATCGATCGACGAAATCATCTCATCGAACGACGAGTCGCCCGGTTCGATGAAGACGTTTGACATTCGGACCAACGGGGTGAATGGCGCGTCAACGGCCCGCATGTTCCCCGAAAGCGGCTCGTCGAACTCGGCCGCTGTCTCGCGGGAGTGAAGCCGCCCTGTGAGGACGCCCTCGGTGATCAGGTGCGTCTTGACGCCCCGAACGCCCTCGTCGTCGACGACGAAGTGCCCCGGCCGCCCCTCGAGCGTCGGGTCGTCGGTCGCATTGAGAATCGGGCGACCGAGGTCAGTCTGAAGCTTCAGTCGATCCCGGAACGCCGGGTTGTTCTGGAGGCCGTCTCCCTCGGAGAGGTGCCCGAACGCTTCGTGGATGAAGACGCCGGCCTCGCTTGGGTCGAGGATGACCGGGAAGATGCCGGCCTTCACCGGCTCGGCATCGAGGAGCTCGCAGGCCTTGACGATCTGCTTCTTCAAATCGTCCTCGCGGCCGAGGAGACGCCCGAAATCCTCGCAGCCGCCGAACGCGAAGCGGACCCGCTGGACGACATTCCCTTTCTTGGCCACGATGAACCCGACGATCCCACAGTTGAGGAGTTCGTACTCGATCGCCGAGCCCTCGCTGTTGACGAAGACGCGTCGCGAAGCGAACTCGTCGTAGTACGTCTGCGAGGTGATCACGTTCGGCTCGGCGAGGATCATCTCGTTGTAGTGCGTCGCCAAGTCGAGCTTCTCCTTGAGGGAGATCCGGCGCGGGTCCTGAGCCGGCGACAGCAGGAACGAGTCGGCAATCACTGGGGCCTCGGCGAGGCGGAGCTTCTTGTCTCGGAGCGTCCCGACGAGCGCCGCAGAGTTGCAGGTCGACTCGGCGATCGGACCGGCACGCTCCGGATCGGAGAAGGACGAGATCGCCTTCCCTCCGTTCGCGTAGGCGCGCGCGTGCCCGCCCGACATCGCGGTCATCGCCACCTCGCTCAGCTTCTTCCCCTCGTAGAGGATTCGCACCTTTCGGTTCTCCTCGAAGCGGATGTCCGCATAGTCCGCCGGGAGTTCCGCCGCAATCGCAGCCAGGCGATCCTTCATGGAGCCTCCTTTTGGATCCGAGATCCACGGGGCTGATACTACGGGTCGGCCCCGACCCCAACAACCAGACCGGACGATTGCACGTTGCGCTCTTCCGATTGGTGAACCGGCGAAGAATGCGCATGCGGTATGAGTGGTGCCGGAGCATGTCCCTGGGTAAGCTGGCGTCGATCGGGGGTGAGGCGGTCGATGTGGCGCACATTCGCCAGCCTCTTCATTGCCGTCGCTGTCGCGATGCTCGGGATCGGGATCATCATCCCGATCCTTCCGCTGTACGCCGACACATTCGGAGCGAGCGGAGTTACGATCGGGTTTGTCTTCGCATCGTTCTCGATCTCACGGGCGCTTCTCGGTCCGTGGATCGGGCGCCTTTCCGATCGGATCGGCCGGAAGCGGATCATGCTCACCGGCCTCGGAGCCTTTTCGTTGCTTTCCGTTCTCTACGTCCTTGCCGGGAGCATCTGGGAGCTGGCGGCCTTTCGTTTCCTTCAAGGGGCGGCTTCGGTGATGGTGACGCCGATCGCCCAGGCGTACGTCGGCGACATCACCCCGAAGGGACGCGAAGGCCGAACGATCAACCTACTCTACGCGGCGATGTTCTTCGGCGTTGCGCTCGGACCACTCCTCGGGGGGCAGGTGAGCGCGCTCTGGTCGTACGACGCTGCGTTCGGTGTGATGGGCGGGCTGAGCTTCGTAGCGCTCCTTTTCGTCTGGCGAACGGTTCCGACCGATCACGGGGTGCGGCGGACCTCCGAGAAAACTGAGCTGGAACTCGTTCCGCTCCCGCGGATCCTGAAACGACCAGCGGTGAAGGGGATCGTCGCGTACTTCGCGACCCGTGGGTTCTGGCGCCAAGGGTTCAGCGCCTTCTACCCGCTCTTCGCCGTCTCGATCATCGGGTGGTCCGAGGCGGAGATCGGCACTATCTTGTCGGCCTACTTCTTCGCCGGCGGGCTGCTGCAGATTCCGTTTGGGCTGCTCGCCGATCGCTTCAAGCGATTCCCGCAGGTCCTGATCGGAAGCGTCGGCGCCCCGCTCCTCCTGATTCTGGTCCCCTTCATTCGCTCGACGTGGGAGATCGTCGCGGTGATGTTCGCGATGGGGGCCTTGTCGGCGCTTTCCAGGGCGTCGGTCCTCGCCATCCGAACCGAACTCGGGCGAACGCATGGGATGGCGACCCTCGCCGGCTTGCATGGTTCCTCGTTCGCGTTGGGGCAGATGATCGGTCCGATGGCGTTCGGTGCCGTTTCGGATGCGTTCGGCGTTGGGGCGGTCTTCCCGTTTGGGAGCGTGATCGGGCTGCTCGGATCGGTTTTGGTCGTCTACTGGATGAGGAACTGGCGCACGTCGATCACGAACCCTTAGATCCGCGCGCTACAGAAGTGCTTCGATCATCTCCGGCGCGAGGCCGAGCGGATGCCCGCGCCAGCGGATGACCCCTTGGCGATCGAGGACGAACGTATGGGGAATCCCGACGTTTCCTCCGCTCAACACGCCGTAGAGCTCCGCGATCGGCGTGTACCGCCCGCCCGGCTCCCAGACGCTGACGAAGTTCGTATAGCCGTTCTGCGTGAGGTAGTCGATCGAATCCTGCTCGACGGTGTCGGTGCTGATCAACACGCCGATGACGCCGTCTTCTTCGTAGGTCGACACCAGCTCGTCGAGATGAGGAAGGCTGTTCTTGCAGGGCGTGCACCACGCCCCCCAGAAATCGAGGAGGACGACCTGCCCGCGGGTGTCGGAGAGGGTGAACTCGCCTCCGTCGGTCGTCGGCGCGGTGAAATCGGGCGCGGTCATCCCGACGTCGGTCCCCTCCTGTGGGCCGTCACCGTTGGCGGTGATCGTCAGACGGTCGATCCCTTGGCGTCCCTCGGCATCCGAGACGGTGAGAACCGCCTCGTAGACGCCGGCCTCCTCGTAGGTGTGCTGGATGATGATCCCGAATTCGGTCCCGGTTTCCGGGTCCGAGCCGTCGCCGAAGTCGAGCTCGAAAGTCATCGGTTGATCCTTCGGATGGAGGCTGTAGGAGAGGTTGAAGCCGATCGTTAGGGGAGCCGGTCCGCTGATCACCGGGCTGGCGAGAATCGCGACCGGATCGGACTGCGGAAGACATCCGGAGAGGGCGAGAAGAGCGGCCAGGAAAGCGATTCCGACGGTGATCCAGCGTGCACGCAGCAGACAGCTTCGAATCCTCATAGGACGAGGCTACATTGCGCCGCGTCGCATCGCCACGGACGTTGGGTAGCGGAAAGCGCCCGTTGGTCCCACGAGGAAAAGGGACGACTGTCGCTTTCCCCGGACGGCGAAACCTTCCTCCCGGCAGACTGTAGGTTCGATGGCTGAGACCCGGCGGCACAAGGTACAATCGATTCGACAATGAGGGGAGGGAACATGCCGTCAGACAAACCGACACACACGATCTCGCTCTACATCCCGGAGAAGGCGCAGGCGAAGAAGGTCGTCGAGCGCCTCGTCAAGCTCGGTGAGAAGCGAGACCGTTCCGTCAACTATCTCGTCGTCGAGGCGATCTTGCAGTATCTCGATCGGGAAGGCATCTAGCCGACCGAAGTCGCCGCATCGTACGTGGTTCGGATGCGATTCGCCGAGGTGCGTATCGTGTCCGAACGTCTCTTGACGCCCGCGTTCCCGAGGGCTATGATGGCGCGTGATCGGGCCATGAACTGTCTGAGAGAGCGGTATCGACCCCTTCTGATCTATATTCCGAAGCCCCGCTAGGGGCGTCCCGGCCTTCCCAACAAGTATGCTGATGTTTGCCTTGAAGATTGAGATGGGTTTTGCTGGCAAGGAGACGGTGCGATGAAGCGGCACGAGAAGTTGACGAAGGATCCGATTTCGAGAGAAGAAGGAGTGCTCGCCTTCTGGAACGAGCATGGGACGTTCGACCGAACGCTCGACGCAACGTCGGATGGTCCGCGATACGTCTTTTACGAAGGGCCGCCGACGGCGAACGGCATGCCGCACTTCGGGCATCTGATGCCCCGCGTCTACAAGGATCTCTTCCCCCGGTACAAGACGATGCAGGGCTTCTACGTCGCCCGGAAGGGCGGGTGGGACACGCACGGGCTTCCGGTCGAGCTCGAGGTCGAGAAGGCGATCGGCGTCGACAGCAAGCCGGAGATCGAGGCCTACGGCGTCGAGAAGTTCGTCGAGAAGTGCAAAGAGTCCGTCTGGAAGTACAAAGCCGAGTGGGAGCGGATGATCGAGCGGATGGGCTTCTGGATCGACCTCGAGAACGCCTACGTCACCTACACCGACGGCTACATCGAGACGGTCTGGTGGGAGCTGAAGACGATGTTCGACCGCGGCCTCCTCTACCGAGGCCACAAGACGCTCCCCTATTGCCCGCGATGCGGGACCGGCCTCTCCAGCCACGAGGTCGCGCAAGGGTATCAGACGGTCGAAGACCCTTCGGTGACGATCCGGATGCCGATCGTCTCGGATGAAGACGCCGCCTACGACGTCGAGATCGAAGGGAAGACGTCGCTTCTGACCTGGACGACGACGCCGTGGACGCTTCCGGCGAATCTCGCGTTGGCGATCGCGGCCGATGCGATCTACGCCGAGATCGAGGCCGGCGGAGAACGCCTGATCCTCGCCCGGAGCCTGGTCGACGACGCCCTCGTCGGGGATGACGCCCGTGTTGTGCGGGAGTTCTCGGGAAGCGATCTCGTCGGTCTCCGCTACGAACCACCGTACCGGCTGACCGAGGACCGCGCGGCACACCGCGTCTACGATGCCGACTTCGTCAACATGGAGGACGGAACCGGCATCGTTCACGTCGCCAGCGCGTTCGGCGAGGACGACTACCGGCTCGGCCAGCGGGTCGGTCTCCCGTTCGTCCAGCCGGTCGATCTGGAGGGACACTTCACGGATGCCTTCGAGCTTTGCGCCGGAGAGTTCGTCAAGGATGCCGACCCGGTGATCGTCGACGATCTGACGGCGCGGGGGATCCTCTACCGATCGACGGCGTACGAGCACGAGTATCCGTTTTGCTGGCGGTGCGACACGCCGCTCCTCTACTACGCGATGGATTCCTGGTACGTGCAGACGACGGCGGTCAAGGATCGGATGATCGAGAACAACGCGAAGATCAACTGGTACCCAGCCCACGTCGGGGAAGGGCGCCTCGGCGACTTCCTCGCCAACTTGAAGGACTGGGCCCTCTCCCGCGATCGCTATTGGGGGACGCCGCTCAATCTGTGGGTTTGCACTACATGTGGGGAGGTCACGTCTGTCGGAAGCCGGGCGGAGCTCGTCGAGCATGCGACCGATCCGGAACTGGCGAAGACGGTCGAACTCCACCGCCCCTGGATCGACGACGTCAGCCTCCGTTGTGGCAAATGCGGCGAGACAACGACGCGTGTCCCGTACGTGATCGATACCTGGTTCGACTCGGGGAGCATGCATACCGCGCAGTGGCACTACCCGTTCGAGAACGAGGAACTCTTTCGCGACCAGTTCCCGGCCGACTTCATCTGCGAGGCGATGGAACAGACCCGCGGATGGTTCTACACGCTGCTTGCCACGAGCACGATCGTTCACGATGAGTTGCCGTTCCGGAACTGCGTCAGCACCGGACTCGGCCTCGACGAGCAGGGTCTGAAGATGAGCAAGAGCAAGGGGAACGTCCTCGACCCATGGGAGTTGATCGGCAAGTTCGGCGCCGACTGCATCCGCTGGTACCTCTTCTCGACGAGCACGCCGTGGAAGACGCGGAGGCTCTCGGAAAAGGGGGTTGCGGAGCCGCTCTACCGGTTCCTCGACACGATCCGGAACACCTACGATTTCTTCGCCCTCTACGCGTCGATCGACGAATTCGATCCCGAGATGCATGTTGCGCCGAAGGGCTCGGCCTCGGCGCTCGATCGCTGGCTCGACTCGCGGCTTGCGTCGACGACGAAGACGGTCGTCGGTGCGCTTGATGGCTACGACGTCGTCAGCGCGACGGCCGCCCTGGAAACGTTCGTCGACGATCTGTCGAACTGGTATGTGCGCCTGTCGCGGCGTCGCTTCTGGCGCGGCGGGCTCGGAGACGACAAGATTGCCGCGTACTGCACGCTCCGACGCGCCCTGATCGAGCTGTCGAAGCTTCTCGCGCCGTTTGTCCCGTTCCTGACCGAGTCGATCTACCGGAGCCTCCGTCCGGAGACCGATCCCGACTCGGTCCATCTCTGCCGATATCCATCAGCTGTGGATGAACGTATCGACGAGGCTCTCGAGGCGGAGATGGCCTACGCGCGCCGCGTCGTCGCGCTCGGGCATCAGGCGAGGAATCAGGCTGGGATCCGGGTCAGACAACCCTTGTCGCGTGTCGTGGTCCGCAGTCCGAAGGCCGGACCGATCTCGGAGGATGTCGCCGGACTGATCGGATTCGAGCTGAACGTGGAGTCGGTCGAGGCAACGGAGACCCTGGATGCGTACTTCGGCGAGGTCGCTGCACCGAACTTCAAGACGATCGGACCGCGCCTCGGCCCGAAGGGCCAGGCGGTTGGGGACTGGATCAAGGCGCAGGAGGCGACCGACCTCCGCGAGTGCCTAGCGAGCGGATCGTGTACGGCCGAGATCGATGGCGAGGAGGTCGAGGTCCGAGCCGAAGACGTTTCGTTCGAGTCCGCCTTGACCGGGGACTGGGTTGGCGGCTCGGAAGCCGATTGCGAGATTCTGCTGAATACGGCCATTGACGAGATGCTCCGGAAGCGGGGGCAGTTGCGAGAATACATGCATCGAGTGCAAGGAGGGCGCAAAGAGGCAGGATTCGAAGTGACCGACCAGATCAAGCAGTACTACGAGGGTAGCGCGGCCCTTGAAGCAACGATCGAGGAGCACCGAGAGGAGATCTGCGAGGAAACGCTCTCCGTGATGCTTTCCGGAGGCATCCCAGCGAACGTTGATTATCGGCAAACGTTCGAGATTGATGGTGAGGAAATGACGATCGGTCTTTCACGGACCTATATCGTTGGGGAGAAATAGGAGGCCGAAGTGGCGACAGCAGTGCTCGGATTGCAGTGGGGCGATGAGGGGAAGGGAAAGATCACCCATCTGTTGGCGCGTGAGGCCGGCATGGTCGTCCGGTTCAACGGCGGTCCGAACGCCGGGCACACCGTGATCGATCGCGGCGTGAAGTTCGGGACGCATCTGGTCCCGGCCGGCGTCTTCTATCCGAACACGGTCAACGTCCTCGCCGGGGGAACCGTCATCGATATGGAGGTCCTTCACGAGGAGGTCGAGGCGATCTCAGAGCACGTCGGGCGAAGGCCGGAACTCCTGATCGCCGAGAACGCGCACCTCATCCTCCCCTACCATCGACTCCTCGAGGAGCTGGAGGGGAGCGGAGCGCACTTCGGGACGACACGGCGAGGGATCGCGCCGACGTACCGCGACAAGGCGGCGAAGGTCGGCATCCGCGCCGGCGATCTCCGCCGCCCTGACGTTCTGGCAACGCGGATCGAGCGTCGGCTGGATCAGCTGAAGCGTCAGTGGCCTGCGAGCGAGGAGGTCGGCCGACTCGACGCGGGGACGCTCGCCGAGGAGCTCGTGACGCTTGCCGATCCGTTTATCGGATCGATCGGCGACGCCACCGGAGCGATCGCGGAGGCCCTCCGGGAGAAGCGAAATGTCCTCTTCGAGGGGGCACAGGGGACGCTCCTCGACGTCGATCACGGGACGTATCCGTACGTGACGTCCTCGTCGACGACCTACGCGGGGCTCGGAAACTCGATCGGTATCCCCGAGCCAGCGATCACGCAGCGGCTCGGTGTCGTCAAGGCCTACCAGACTCGGGTCGGCGCGGGCCCGTTCCCCACTGAGCTGGAAGACGAAACCGGTGTCGGATTCCGGGAGCGGGGCGGTGAATACGGAGTGACGACCGGACGTCCGCGCCGTTGCGGCTGGCTCGATCTGGTCGCGCTCCGATACGCCGTCGAGCTGAACGGCGTGACCGACATCGCATTGACGAAGATCGACGTGTTGACCGGTCTCGACGAGATCAAGATCTGCCGTGCGTTCGAGGTCGAGGGCGAAGCGCTCGATCGGTACCCGCTCTCCGGCGACGTTCTCGAGAAGTGCGAGCCGATCTACGAGGCGATGTCCGGCTGGAGCGAATCGTTCGACGGGGTGGAATCGCTCCGCGATCTCCCGGATGCTGCCGCGGCGTACGTCGCCGCGATTGAGGAGGGAGTCGGTGTGCCGGTCGAGATCGTCTCGGTCGGGCCGGAACCGGAAGCGACGATCTATCGAGGGCTTTGAAACGTCGAAACGCCCTCGATATAATCCCAGCCTCAATAGTAGGTCATCAAGGAGCTTCAGGATGCAACGGACATACGTGGCGAAGAACGAGGAGATGGGCGGGAGTTGGACCCGGGAGTGGTTCGTCGTCAATGCGGACGGCAAGCGGCTCGGCCGGATGGCGTCGGAGATCGCCGTCATCCTGCAGGGGAAGCACAAGCCGATCTACACCCCACACGTCGATACCGGCGACTACGTGATCGTCGTCAACGCCGAGAAGATCGATCTGACCGGCCAGAAGTGGGACAAGAAGCTCTACCAGCGGCACAGCGGCTACATCGGCGGCCTGAAGGAGATGACGTATCGCCGATTGATCGAACGTCGTCCGACACTGCCGGTTCGCGAAGCGGTCCGCCGGATGCTCCCGAAGAGCAAACTTGGGAAACGGATGCTCCGGAAGCTGAAGGTCTACGAAGGCCCGGCCCATCCCCACTCCGCGCAACAGCCTCAGGAGCTGGAGATCTAGTTCAGACCAGGTTTCCCTTCACTTCGGACATCTGTCCACAATCCCCTAGACAAAGTCGGAAGAGGGTTTCGACACCCTTCCTGTCCGCTCCCCAGACCCGGAGCTAGACTCCATTCCGAAGCAGGAACAAGGAATCCGGGTGGGGGGAAGAGAATGATGAACCGTCTACGTGGGGTCGTGGCCATCGTCGTTGTCCTGATCACCGTCGCGTTGGTCGCTTTCGGCGGATTCGGCCAGCGCCAGAAGCTGGCGGTCTTCGTGCAGGCCGCTGCGCCGGTGCCGGCCGCGGACCTCGAGCTGATCCGCAACTACGCGACGCAGCGCTGCGCGGTGATCACCGGTGCCGGCGTCTGCACGCAGGGCGAGCTGATGTACGCACAGCGGCTCACCAACTCATACATCGGAAACAGCATCACCGTCGAGGGAATGCGGCAACTGGCGCAGGCGCTCGGCGCCGATCATATCATCATCCTTCGGATCGTCCGCTGGGAGAAGGAGCTCTCGTACAAGCCGGAGCGTTCCCTTCTGCTCCTCGGCGCGACGTCGTTTCTGAACACTTCATTGCAGATCCTGATCAGCCCGCTTGGGCTGCTGATGGGAATCGAGAAGGAAGCGACGGTCGGACTGTTTGCGACCGTGTTTAGTCCGCAGGGGGACGTTGAATTCTCGACCACGGTGACGTACGAGGATCATCCGCTCTTGTCCCTGTTGACTGCCGATCCTGTGGAGGCGGCGAAGGGGGCAATCGACTCGGCTCTCTACCAACTCGCTGTGGCACTGTGAACGATCGACTGGAAGCGACGAAAGGAGGCTGGGGACATCGTAATCGGTGTTACAGACTTGAGAGGCGGGCATCTGCTAAAGTGAGGATGGATTGCTGTTTTGATAGCGATAAGAGATGAGCATGTCAACAAAGGAGGTAGCAATGAAGGTGCGTAAGGTCAGTCTTGGCCTTTCCTTCCTTCTGGCAGCGGTCGTTCTCCTCATTCCGATACCGGGTGCGGGACAAGGAGAGGGCTTTTACACTGTCAGTCAGGGGGAGACGCGAGTCCAGATCATGCCGTTGGAGAACCCCGGCGGCGCTGCCGAGTTCTACAACCTGACGAACATGCAGGCGGCGACAGGGTACGAAGAGCCGAACACGGCGATCCTGTTCCTTTATCAGGACACCGCAAGCGGCCAGATGTCCCTGTTCGTCATCGTCGGGGGCGCAGCCGGCACGGCGGGCTCGACGTCGATGACGCTGTCCGGTGTCCCCGCGGGCGCCGATTTCATCGTACAGGACGATGGAACCGACTTCCGCGATACGTGGGCACTGACGCCTCCGACCGGGAGCGTCGCGTGGACGTGGGATGAGTCGCGCGGGGACGGGATGGTCCTCGGGCCGCTCGGCCTCGAGTTCGAGCTGACGATGTTCCCGCAGTTCACTTCGGGGATCACCCAGGTGAAATTCCTTTCGGGGAGCATCGGAACCGACGAGATCCTGCTGAATCTGATCGATCCGATCATCGTCGCGGGAACGCCGAACGTGCCGCCTGAAGTCGCGTTCTTCATCTCGCCGATGGAGCCACACATCAACGAAACGGTTACGTTCGACGCGACCAGCTCGTTCGATTCGGATGGCTCGATCGTGACTTATGAGTGGGACTTCGACGGCGACGGCCTGTTCGACCAGGCGACGACCGATCCGGTTGTCAGCTATACGTTCGCGTCGTCCGGTTTCAAGACCGTGACGCTTCGAGCGACCGATAATGAGGGCGCGGTAGCGCGAACGTCGCTGACGCTCGACATCGACGACCTCGCAGTGTCCGTTTCGAGGACGATCTCGACGGTCCAGGCCCTTCCGGGGAGCACGTTCTTGGTCGTCATCCGGATCGAACCGGACGTCGATCTCGCCGGTGTCGGCGTGCAAGAGGTCCTTCCGGTCGGCTGGGAGATCAAGCCGCTGGAGAATGCCGGCGCTGCGTTCAAGCGGTCGACGGTGCAGTGGGTTTTCGTCGATCAGATCCGAGCCGGGACCACGAAGGTCATCTCCTATGAGCTGACCGTTCCGGAGAGCGACAAGCTGATCGCGACCACGCTTCCGGTCTGCTTCACCCTCAGCGGAACCTTCCAGGCGATGACTCCGTTCATGGAGATCCCGATCGAAGGGGATGCCAAGGTCGAGGTGACCGACGCGCTGAACATCAAGACGGCGATTGCCCATCTGGTTCCGCGGATCGGATTCGACACCGAAGATACGATCGACCTTCGCCTGTCGCAGAAGATCGAGCCGAAGCAGCTGGCACGGGCGCTCGAGATGTGGCAGTACGGTGAGGTCGTGCCGTGGACGCAGGGCGCGACGATCGACCTGCGGATGATGAAGGAGCTGTCGGCCTATGCGTACACCTGTACGCCGGTCGATCTGCCGCTTCCGCTCGTCCCGCAAGCGAACGTCATGGCCGTGCGGACGATCAATACACCGGTTCCGTGCAACAACGTCTTGCTGAACTACTACGGGCCGGGCGGAGACAAAGCGGGGAGCACGTTCACCGTCAAGGTCGAGATCTGGGCCGACCAGGACCTCTATGGGGTCGGGTTGGAAGAGGATCTCCCGACCGGGTGGAAGGTCATCCCAATCGACAACGGAGGCTTCTACTACAAACCTTCGGCGGTCGAGTGGGTCTTCCCGAGCAAGGTCCCTGCCGGCACCGTGAAGACGATCATCTACCAGGTCGAGGTGCCGCAGACGGAAGCGATCGAGATGGCTGCGAGCGATCCGTGCTTCGCCACCAGCACCGACCTGTACGGGCTGGTCGATGCGGCGCTTCCGTGCATGGAGACGGTGGTGACGGGAGATTCGGGGGTCGACGTCAGCGACTGCGTATCGGTGATCGTCGCGATTTCTCGGTGGGATGTCGTCAATGATCGGCTCGACATCACGCTGTCGGACAAGATCTCGTTCCAGCAGGTCCAGCGGGCAATCGCCTTCTGGCTCGAGGACGAGGTGGTTCCGCGCACGTGCGATCAGACGGTCGACTACCACACGCTGAAAGAGATCATCGCCTACTGGTTGACGAACACGAACATCTGCGATCCGCTCCCAAGCGTGCCTGATGGGCCGTGCGATCCAGAGGCGTCGACCTGCGACGGTTGATGTCGCTGCATACGTAGCGCAATCCGTCTGAGGGGATGGTACAAATGAGAACGACCAGCTACGCGGCGAGAGGGAGGCCTCTCGCCGCCCTCCTTTTCTCTGCAGCAATCCTGATTCTGTCGTGCGCGGTCGTAGCGGGAGAGTCGATCGGCGTAAGCCAGACGATCGAGTGGAGCGAAGAGCAAGAAGTGACGCGTGACGGCGGCGAGCCGAGTTTCGCGGACATCACGCTCCAGATCGAGGGTCTCGGTCCGACGGATCGCTACCCGATCGACTGCGTCTTGATCATCGACGTCTCTTCGACGTCCGACCTGTCGAGCGCGAAGTCGTTCGCGTTCGATCTGATCGACCGATTTGCTGGCGCGGACCGAATCGGACTCGTCTCGTATGCGACGACGGCACGCCTCGACGTGCCGCTCACGTCCGATCGGACCGAGGTCAAGACGGCCGTTGGCGATCTATCGGCCGGCGGCAAGTCGGCGCTCGGTCTGGCGATGCAGATGGCCCGTCGCGAGCTGCTCCAAGCGGGGCGCGAGGATGCGATCCTGGTTGAGATCCTCCTGTCCGACGGCCAGAGCAACACCGGCATCGACCCGACGATCGAGGGTGAGGTTGCGGCGGAGGTCGGGATTCAGATTGTCTCCGTCGGAATCGGGAACCTGATCAACCAAACCCTCCTCAAGGCGTTCGCCGACCAGTCGGAGGGACTTTTCTTCCGTCGGCCGACCGAGCAGGCACTTCTCGCTATCGATGAGCACTTCGACATCGATACGGCGGCGACCGAGATTCGAGTCGAGAAGCGGCTCCCCGAGGGGCTCCGGTTCGTCTCGTCGACTCCGAATGCTTCACAGGTCGAAACGCTGACCGATGGAACGACATCGGTGATCTGGCGGATCGCCGAGCTGCGGATCGGTCAGACCATCACGATCGAGATGCAGGTCGAAGCCTACGAGGACGGCGCTTGGATTCGTGCGGCCGATTCTCTGCTGACGTTCGCCGACTTCCGGGGTGTCGTCGGGTCGATCCCGATCCCGGACGCGAACTGGCCGCCGATGGCCGGATTCGAGTATGAGCCGGATGAACCGACAACGATCGACGTGATCGAGTTCGCCGATCTTTCCGAGGATACGAATGGCGACGGCGAGATCGTCGCTTGGGAGTGGGATTTCGGCGACGAAACGATCAGCCTCGATCGGAACCCTGTCCATCGGTACGCGGAAGCCGGGGAATACACCGTCCGCTTGACGGTGATCGACGATCGCGGCGCCGCTTCGGCCGTTGCCGTGGCGAACCTGATCGTCGCGGAGCCGAGACCCCCGATCGCCCTGTTCGACTACCTGCCGATCGCTCCAACGACGTCCGATACCGTCCAGTTCGAGGACGCGTCGATCCATCCGGACGAGGACGTTGCGATCAGCTACTGGGCGTGGGACTTCGGAGATGGCTCGTTTGGCGTCGGCCCGAATCCGGAACACCGGTACCCCGAGCAGGGAACGTACACAGTCGAGCTTGTCGTCACCGACGTGAACGGTACAGTGTCGGATCCGTACGCGATCGACGTTGCGATCGCTAATACCCCTCCGTTCGCCAGCTTCAGCACACGCCGGCCCGATCAGGTGAGGGACATCGATGAGAACATCATGATGGCGGACCAGCCGCGCGTTGGGGTGGAAGTTCTTCTCGACGCGAGCGGCTCGTACGACCTCGACAACTCGATTGAGTGGTACCTGTGGGACTTCGATGGCGACGGCATGGTCGATCAGACGACCGAGACATCGGAGGTTGCACACACGTTTGACGAGCCGGGTGAACACGTGGTCATTCTGACCGTGGTCGACGCGGAGGGCGCTCAGATGTCCTTCGAGAAGACGCTTGAGGTCATCGCGACCGTGACGTCGTCCCGGACGATCGAGACCGGACTGCCCGATGATTGGACGACTCCCGCGGGCGTCGTCCACGTGACGCTCAACTTCTCGCTGAACACGACGCTGAATGGTCTGGCCGTCAGCGAGACGATTCCGGAGGGGTGGACGTTCACCCCGGTCGAGAACGATGGAGCGACGCTCCGGCAGAACGGGTTGACGATGGAGTGGCTCTTCCTTGAGAAGTTCATTCCGGACGGCGTCAACTCGCAGCGGGAGATCCGCTACACGCTGACCGCGCCGGAGACCGTCGGGGAGATGCTTCAAGCGACGATCAATGGAACCCTTGGCAGCTCGTCACCGCGGTTCTCGCAGGTTCTTCTCGGCGATGATCGCGTGACGGCGACGTCGATTCTGTCCGTCCCCGTGGTCATCTCTCGCTGGGACGTCGAAACAGAGAGGATCGACCCACACTTGGGTGAAACGATCGCCTTCGATCAGATCCAATACGCCGTTTCGCTCTGGGTCTCCGGAGCTGCGGTCCCCAACACGGGGAACATGACGATCGGACTGGCGATGATGCAGGACTTGATCGCTTATTGGTTGACCGGGAGTTCGGTGCACGACCCGCTTCCCTAGTGAGGGACGAGCGGGTCGTCGCCGAGTGAGAAGGAGGGGGAATGAACAAGAAGTGGATCGGTCTTTTCGGGGCGATCGCTTCGATCCTGATCCTTGCGGCTGTCGCGTACGCCTTCGAGGCCGACTTCGATCCATCGACCTACAACCCGGACGTCGCTGAGATCGTCAACTTCGAGGTCTGCGAATCCTGCCTCAACGGAGACGGGGACATCTACACGTGGGATTTCGATGCAGACGGAACTCCGGAGCTGGAAGGTCAGGACGCGTTGGTGACCTACGCCTTCCCGGAATCAGGATACTACGAAGTCGTCCTCACGGTCACCTCGGCCGGTGGCCGGACGAGCACGCGGCGAAAGGGAATCACGGTCGGCACGCTCCCTGCGTTCGCGGTACGGGAGCTGATGCCGCAGAGTGACGGGACGATCCTCGTGCTGATCACGATTACCGTGATGGCCGACTGCTCGGCGCTCGGTTTCCAGGAGGCCATGCCGCAGGGCTGGCAAGTGGAGGTCGTCGATGCTGGCGGCGCGTTCGCGTACCCGAATCCGCTGACGAAGAAGCTGGAGGCGCTTTGGGGGAGCCAGTTCCTCGCTGGCGAAGCGGTGACCTTCTCGTATCGGCTCCACCCGGCCTACACGACGGCGCTCCAGGGGCTGAGCGGGGAGTTCAGCGGCTACGCGGACGGCGGACGGTTCATCGGAGGGATCTGCGGAGAACTCGGTCTTCCGCAGTAGATAGACCAGAACTTAGAGTTGCTACCTCAGCGGGCGGCGGGAGAGATCCCGTCGCCCGTCTCATTTGCGCTCGGTTTGGGCATCGCGTTTCGGCTTCGCCGAGCGGCCGAGACTGCGAAGGAAGAAGGCTGCCAGAACGAGCACCACGAACGAGAGTCCGAACGCCCAGCCGAACGTCAGCGAGAGCCGGACCGTGCCGGCGAGTCCGACGAGGAGAACCCCGATCGCGGCCACGCCGGCCGCTCGGAGGCCATACGCCACGGCGAAGCGGGCTCGAAGCTCCGCGGGGGCCGTTGCGACGTGCGGGGCCTGCAGCCACATGTCCCAACCGACCAACGCTGCGGCCAGAGCGCCAGCACAGACCGGGGCCGGCATGCGGAAGAGGCCGAAGATGGCGGTGATCGCCGCGTAGAGAGCCAGGGACGCGTGCACGAGGGACGAGCGCTGGAATGCGATCGCCAGGAGGGGCAGACCTGCGAGGAGGCAGCTCGCCAGCCCTAGCTCGGAGAGGCCGCGGATGTAGCCCGCGACAGCCAGGACCGTGGAGGCGATTCCGAAGCAGAAAAGAGCCGCGGTCCTCATAGGCGGTACCTCCGAACTCGCGAGTGATGGATCTGCCGACACGCGACGCGGAACGGTTGATCGATTCTCCAATCGATCACGCTCGTGCCGATGCCGGCGAGGCTCCCGAGGAACAGATCCCGTCTCAGGCCGAGGATCTGCCTGGCGAGCTCGACGGAAGGATCGTCCTCGGTCAGCCGTCGATCCTGGACGATGGAGAGCGAATGCGGGCAGACGAGAAGGATCGAGTAGCCGCGATCGGCGAGGAGAGCGACGATCTCGATGTCGTCTTCATCGACGAGCGGACTGACGAGGACGAGCTGCGACCGGGGCGGGAAGAGGCGTGTCGGGATGAAGCGAAGCTCCTCGAAGACCGCCTTGTCGCCGAGCTTCGCCTCGGCGAGTTCGTCGAGGATTCGCTCTTCCTGAAGGCGACCGATGCCGGGGAAGGCCCAGTGGACGTAGTCTCCGTAGACGAGAAGGCCGACGTTGTTTCCCTGGTCCAAGAAGTGAGAGGCGAGGCTCGCGGCGGCGCGAACCGAATGGTCGAACGTCGTCTCGCCGTCGAGTTGCGCGTGTGCCTTCGCCCTCGCATCGAGGATGATGTTGATGTCCGCGATCCGCTCCAGTTCGTACTCGTTGACGATCAGGGAGTCCTGACGGGCGTAGGCACGCCAGTTGATCCGTCGGACGTCGTCGCCCGGGGTATAGGCACGGCACCCGAAGAAATCGATTCCCTGCCCCCCACGGCTCGCCTTCACCGGGCCGGCGAACGCCCGTGTCTGGCGCGGCCGAATCGTGATCGGATCGAGCTTCTCGATGCGAGGGTGGATCTTGACGTCGGTCTCGATATGCACGGAAACGTCGCGTGTCGCGAGTCCCCAACGAGACCAGGCGCGCACGCGGATTGCGTCGAACGTGTGCAGTCCGCGCCGGGCACAAACCGTGTAGGCGATCGTTCTCGTCTCCTGTGATCGGAGGGGGCCGAGATACTGCGTATGGCCGTCGGTCGGGACGAGGCCTCTCGGCGTTCCGTCGGTGATCGACAGCAGGGAGAGCCTTCGACCCACGTTCGTCATCGAGAGCTCGATCTCGATGTCCTCTCCCTCGGCGGCACGAAGTCGGTCGAGGGTGCGGTCGAAGTGGAGATCGGAGATGTCAACCCGAGGCGAGGAGAGGAGACGGATGATGACAAAGAGAAGGAGCGGAACGGCCGCCGCGACGACTGAGCCGCTGAGGAGGAGAAGCCCGGCACCGACGAGAGCGAAGCCGAGGGCGAGGGGGAAGAGAAGCGACGTCCGCATCATCAGGAGACTTTCGGGACCGCGACACCCTTCACGACGCTGGCGATGATGTCGCGGTCGGTCACGCGCTTCGACCAGAGCTCGGGGCTGAGGATCAGCCGGTGCGACAGCGCGTCGCAGGCGAGCTCCTTGACGTCGTCGGGGATGACGAAATCGCGCCCGTCGAGCGCCGCCTTGGCTCGAGCGACCTTGATTAGCGCCAGCGAACCGCGGGGACTGACGCCGACGAGAACGCTCTGGTGGGATCGCGTGTTCGCCGAGATGGAGACGATGTAACGCTCGATGTCCGGATCGACGAGGACATTCTCGACGGCATTCCGCATCGCGAGGAGCTCTTCGCCGGACGAAAGGGTTGCCAGATCGACGTCGTCCTGCTTCCGGTCGAGGCGTCGCTGCAGGATCTCCACCTCTTCGTCCGCCGTCGGATAACCGACGCCGAGGCGGAGCATGAAACGGTCGAGCTGTGCCTCGGGGAGGGGGAACGTCCCCTCGTACTCGATCGGGTTCTGCGTGGCGATCACGACGAACGGCTGCGGGAGTTTCTGCGTATCTCCGGCGATCGAGACCTGGCCTTCCTGCATCGCCTCGAGGAGCGCCGACTGCGTCTTCGGCGTCGCGCGGTTGATCTCATCGCTGAGGACGATGTTGGCGAACAGCGGGCCCGGAGAGAGGACAAATTCGCTCCGCTCGCGATCGAAGATGTGCGAGCCGGTGATGTCGCTCGGGAGGAGATCGGGCGTGAACTGAATCCGCCGGAACTCGATCCCGAGGACCTGAGCGAAGCACCGGGCGATCAGGGTCTTGGCGAGCCCCGGGTAGTCTTCGAACAGGATATGGCCGCCGGCGAGGATGCCGATCATCACCCGACGGAGCACGCCGTCCTTGCCGACGATCGCCTTCGAGACTTCACCGATGATTCCGTCTGCCTTCTCACCGACTTCGCGCAGCTGCATCTAGACCTCCTGGTGGTAACGTTCGAGGTACGCCAACGTGTGTCTCACGGCATCGAGGAATCGCTGTTTCGGAAGGCCACCCCTTCCGGCGCGTCGCAGCCCGAACAGACGCTTGACGCGGGAGTCATCCGGCCAGTCACCGGCGCCGAGGAGGCTTCTCGCCTCATCGAGGGTGATCCCCTGTTTCTGGGCGATCAGGCGGACGGCAAGAATCGATAGCTCGCGGACGACGCGCATCCGGCTGACGTGGCGCTTCGGCGAGCGGTGGAGCGCGCGTGCCAGCTCTTCGATCGCGAGCGCGTTGTGCGGCCGGACGATCGGCCTGCGGGGGGCTTCTGTGCGCTCCCTGAGGCTGCCGAGAATCCGTTTCCAGGACGCGAGCAGGACGAAGCATCCGATCAGGATTCCGCCTCCCCAGAGGAGAGCCTGCGGGAGCGCGGAAAGCGAACGGCGGATGTCGTTGAACAGCCAGACGAGCGGATCGAGGATTGCGCTCCGAACCGGCCGGCTGTAGAGGAGGAGAAGCGTAAGGGTGACGGCGACGATCGAGATGCCGATCGGTCGGGCGAATCGTGCGAGCTTCTCTCGGTTCATGTCGCGTACGCCTCCCGGATTGCATTCAGGCAGCCGAGCGCGCGCTCGGCGAGCGGTTCGCCGCTCCGGTTTCCGTAGCGGACCAACTCGAAGATTTCCGTCAGCCGATCGACATGGTCAAGCGTGAACCCGGCGCGATGGAGAGCATCGGCCACCTCGCGCGCTGTCATGTGCAGATGATCGATCGGTCGGTTCCTGCAAAGGATCCGGACCATCTCGCGGTAGCAGCGGAGGACGGCCGAACGGGGATCGCTTCCGAGCTCGATTTCGTCGGCCGCTGCGCCGAGGGTCTCGACGAGCTCGTCAAGTTCGGTCGGTCCATCATCCGCGTCGCGGCGCCGCCAGCGAGGCGCGAACTTCGCCCAGACGATCGTGAGGAGAACGGCGACGCCGATCGAGAGGAGGATCGCCATGGCGGTAAACGACCAGCTTGGCGGCGGCTCCTCGATGCTGTCCTCAGCAGCGGGGCCCTGAGGGGTCTCCTGCAACAGCCCCGTGAGTCCGCTGGGCTCTTGCTCGCGAGGTTCGGGATAGGGTCTTCTGGACGCGAGTTCGTAGATCCCCCAGATCATCGCGAGAATGACGACAAACGAGATGAGATAGATCCGCATGGACTTCTTGAAGATCGCTCCGATGGCGATGATCGCGAGGCAGACAAGGGCGGCGATGAACAGAACTCTGAGGAAGATGGCGTAGCCGACTGCGCCGGCTGCGCCTGTCCCAAGTCCCGGGGATGTTGTCGCGACGCCTGTCGGTGGATCAGGGTTCAGTCTGCCCGGCGCGAGTTCGACCCGATCGAGGTTCGGGCCGAGCACCAGCAGGAGAGCGATCAACCCGCCTGCAAGCAGAAGAAGGGAGAAGTTGCGCGCCGTTCGTCTCATCGTACGCGGATCGCGCCCCGGCATCGCTCAGGAGACCGCCTTTCGAGTTGCGTGTTCGCCGGCCGCTCTATCCACCACAGGAGGTAGGATACGCCCGGTGAAGTGTCGGCGCAACGGCCGGTTTTCGGCGGTCTAGTCGGTCGATGGAGGGCTCTCTCGCCGCACCTCCTCGAGGCTTGTGAGCGCTTGTCCGGAGAACGGCTCGCTGTCTCGGTGCCCGTAACGAACCAACTCGAAAAGCTCGGTCAGACGATCGACCGCATCGGACTGAAGGCCGAGATCGCGCAACCGATCAGTGAATTCGCGCGCCGTCAACGTCGCGTGCTCGATCCGCTCGGCTCGGCTGAGCAGCGCGACCATCTCGTGGTAGCAGCGGAGGACGAGGTCGGTGTCTTCGCAGCCGGCGAGCGCCCGATCGACGAGCTGTTCGAGTTCCCAAACGATCCCCGGATCGGTTCGACGATCTCGGGATGCGCGCCACCATGAGACCCCCAGGTGCGTGCCGAGCACGAGGGTCCCGCCCGCGGCAACGGAGAGGCCGACCGCAAGGAGGACACGCCCCCAGTCGGTGGGGTCAGCCTCGCCGACCGTAGCGACGGCGGCTCCGTCGTCATCGAAGGAGTTGGAGGTCGAAGTGGACGGGAGCTTCGACGCGAACAGGTCGAAGACGATCAGCGCCCCGAAGAGTCCGATGGTGAAGTAGAGCCACTTCCGCAGCAGACGGGTGAACAGCGCTGCGAGGAGGACGATCGCCAGCGAGGCTGTGAACGCGATGAACAAGAGATGGCGGATCAGGCGCATGGTCGACCCGGAAACGCGTGTCGCGGTCTGCGAAGGCCCCGCGGCCGCCTCGTCGTCGGGCGAGGACCGGCCGGGGGCGAGGGCGATGTCGTCGAGGTTCGCGGTGAGGACGAGAAGCGCGCCGAGGATCGCCGCACAGACGACGATCGGAATCAGAACGCGAAGTCGTCGCTCATCGGTCATCGAGTCGCGATGCCGAGATCGTCGAGTTGCTCCTTCGCGACCGGCATCGGCGCCTCAGTGAGGGGGCAGAGGCCGGTCGTCGTCTTCGGGAAGGCGATGACGTCGCGGAGCGATTGCTCGCCGGCCATCAGCATCACCAGTCGATCGATCCCGAGGGCGAAGCCGCCGTGCGGCGGCGCCCCGTACTCGAGCGCCCGAAGGAAGAACCCGAAGCGGAGTTCCGCCTCCTCGGGAGAGATGTTGAGAAGCCGGAAGACTTGCTCCTGAAGCTGTCGATCGTGGATACGGATGCTCCCGCTACCGAGTTCGATTCCGTTCAAGACGAGGTCGTAGGCGTTCGATAGGGCGTTGAGTGGGGCCGACTCGAGCGTCGGGATGTCCTCGGCACGTGGCGACGTGAACGGGTGATGCGAGCTGGTCAGCTTGCCCGCCTCGTCGAGCTCGAACATCGGGAAGTCGGTCACCCAGAGGAAGTTCCACCCTTCGGTCGCGAGGTTCTCCTGCTTTGCGATCGTCCGGCGGAGCTCTCCGAGCGGCGGTTCGATTCCGGTCCCGGCGAGGAGGAGGATCAAGTCCCCTTGCTCGGCGCCGAATGCCTCAACGATTCCGCGCTGCTCATCTTCGCTCAGGAACTTGGCGATCGGCGATGCGATCGTCTCCTCGACCTTCAACCAAGCGAGCCCCTTCGCCCCAGCGGCGACCGCGACGTCCTGCAGCTGATCGAGCGCCGATCGGGAGTAGCCGGCGCACCCCTTGGCGAGGAGCCCGGCCACCTTGCCGCCGTTGGTGACGGCGTCGGCGAAGACGCGGAACCCGGAACCGGAGACGACGTCCGAGACATCGTGGATCTCCATTCCGTAGCGGAGGTCCGGCTTGTCGATCCCGTATCGGGCGATCGCTTCGGCGTGCGTCAATCGAGGGAACGGGATCTCCAGATCGAGCGCGAGCGTCTCCTTGAAGACGCGGGCCATCGATCCCTCGAGGAAGGCGAGAACGTCTTCCTTGTCGGACGGGAAGGAGATCTCGAGGTCGAGCTGCGTGAAGTCGAGTTGGCGATCGGCGCGGAGGTCCTCGTCCCGGAAGCAGCGGACGAGCTGAAAGTAGCGGTCGATCCCGCCGATCATGAACAGCTGCTTGAACAGCTGTGGCGACTGCGGCAGCGCGTAGAAAGAACCGGGCATCATCCGGCTTGGGACGAGGAAGTCGCGCGCGCCCTCCGGCGTCGATTTGGTCAGGAAGGGCGTCTCGATCTCCAGGAATCCCTCGTCGGAGAAGTAGTCCCGAATGCTCTTGAAGATCCGGTGCCGGAGCTGTAAGTTCCGCTGCATCGATTCGCGGCGAAGGTCGACGTATCGGTACTTGAGGCGCGTCTCCTCGGTTGTGTCCGAGCCGTCGCCCTCGACGAGGAACGGCGGCGTGACAGACCGGTTGAGGATCGTCAGCTCCTCGACGCGGATCTCGATCTCGCCGGTCACCATCTCCGGGTTGACGTTCTCGTCCGAGCGCCGCGCGACCGTCCCGACGACGCGAATCACGTCTTCGCGGTTGAGCGTGTGCGACTCGGCGAGCTCGGTCGCATCCCCCGGGAAGAAGAGCTGCACGATGCCGGAGCTATCGCGCAGATCGACAAACGTGATCCCGCCGAAATCGCGCCGTCGATTGACCCAACCTGCCAGGGTCACCGATCGGCCGACGTCTGCCGTTGTCAACTGCGCACTGTAGTCCGTTCGCATGGCGACTCTCCTTCGAAACGCGTGATGAGGACCGATTATAGGTTCCTCGGGAATCGCTTCAATCGGAATCCGCGGCTTCTTCCGGGGACAGGCTACTCGCCGCGGAGATCCCCCTTGAAGAACCGGCGCCCGAGATTCGGCTCCCAGTCGGTGAAATCGCCCGGCTGATTGTCTGCGGCGATGTGCATCCGAATCATGTTCAGCTTCGCCGACAGGTTGTCGAAGTGGTAGACGGCGATCGCTTCGGAGGTCTTCGGAACCATCGCCGCGGCGTACTCGAGCTCGCCGTGGTGGGAGATGAGGATGTGCTCGAGGAGATCCGGGAGACGAGGATCCGGCCACGCCTGCTTCGCAGCCGCCTCGCGGATCATGTCCCGGCCGAGGAGTAGGTGCCCGAGGAGCTGTCCCTTGAACGTGTAGCTGACGGCCACCGGGTTCTCGAACTCGATGAGCTTCCCGATGTCGTGGAGGATCGCCCCGGCGACGGCGAGACCGTGGTCGATGCCGAGATCGGGATGCCCCTTCGCGTACGTCGAGACGCCTTCGGCGACCTCGAGGGTATGCTCGAGGAGCCCTCCGAGGTACGCGTGGTGCTTCGACGACGCAGCCGGGAACTCCTTCAACCTCGTCTCGTGCTCCGCGAGAAGATCGAGCGTCAGCTGCCGGAGCGGCTCCGGTTGGACCGTCCGGGCGAGGGCGAGGAGGACGTTCCACATCTCATCGACGTCCCGTTCGGTCGTAGGGACGAGGAGCGCCGGGTCGAAGCCGGGCGGCTGCCCGGTCTCCTGTTCGGCCTCCGTCAAACGACGGATCGACTCGACGATCAGCTGGAGGTTCCCGCGATACGTCTCCGATCGGCCCTCGACGAAGACGAACTCGCCCTCGTCGAATTGGCTCGCGTAGCGCTGCGTCGCCTCGGACCAAGCGCGCGCGGAGAGGGTGCCGGTCCGATCGGCGAGGAGGATCTCGAGGTACGGATCCCCGGTTCTCGTCGAGCGCTGGGCCTTTCGCTTCACGAGGAAGCACTGGTTGATCCGCTGTCCCTCCCGGATGTCGGTGATCGGAACGTGGACGAGTGAATAGGGGAGTTCCCCTCGGACTTGATCAAAGAGGCGTTCTGAGGTCATGCCGTCCTTTCCAGGGCCACAGTGTAGGGACGGACCGAACGAAGTCAACCGGATCGATTGGCGCCGTTGGAGGACTCGGGTAGTCTCTGAGCGTAGAAGGAGGCATGGATGACGGAGACCGATCTGAAAGCGATCCTCCGCGACGCGATGGAGGCGGAGCGCGACGGGTTCACGTTCTATTCGATGGCGGCCGAACGATCGGAGGATCCAGGTGCGCGCGAGACGTTCGCACGCCTTGCGGACGAGGAGCGGAAGCACTACGAGGCCCTTCAGAGCGGCTACAAGGCACTGGCCGAAGGCGGTACCTGGGAACCATCGGCCGAATTGGCGGCGCACGGGGAGCCGACGTCCGGGGGGATCTTCTCCGAGGACTTCGTCCGCCGGATCGGTGGGAAGCACCTCGAGATGTCGGCCCTTTCGATCGGCATCCTGCTGGAGAAGAACGCCTACGAGTTCTACTCCCGACAAGCCGACGCGGCCGAAGACGCTGCGGTCGGTGCGTTCTTCCGTGAGTTGGCCGAGTGGGAGAACACCCACTACCGGCTCCTCCTCCGTCAGGACGAGACCCTCAAAGAGGAGTACTGGAACGAGAACCGCTTCGCGCCGCTGCTGTAGAGTGCGAGTTGCCGATCAAGCGAACGAGCGGGCGCATTGCGCCCGCTCGCATCGTTGGTCGAAAGCTTCAGGAGTGATCTAGATGTCGCAGGAGGCTTCCTCCGGCGCCGGGACGAGCGGGTGGAGGACGAGCGGGTAGTTGTCTTGGTCGCCGTCGCTCGTGATCATGTACGCAGCATCCCAGATGCCGTCCTCATCGACATCGAGGTCGGCGAATCCGTCCCAGTAGTTCCCGGTGGCGCCGTTGTCCCAGACGTTCGGATCGTCCGTGTGCGCATGGTGCAGGTTGTCGACGAACGCGTTGCCGACGATGTAGTTCATCGTCGAGCCGAGATTCAGGTAGACGCCCATGTACGACGTCGTGATCAGGTTTCCGATGATCTCGTTCTCGTTCGACGCGTCGAGCCAGATCGCGGTGTCGGTGTTGTCGAACGAATTCCCGAGGATCTGGTTCCCGGTCGAGAAGTAGAAGTGAATCCCGTCGGTCTCGTCGGAGAAGATGCAGCCGGAGATCCGGTTCAGCTTGGAGAAATTGAGCGTCACGCCGGCCCAGTTTCCCTCGAAGACGCAGTTCTCGATCCGTGCGTTCTGCACGTAGCTCAGGTAGACGGCCGACTTGGCCGCTCCGCTGATCTCCACGTTCCGGATCACGAACGCCCGCGTCGTTCCGTGGATCCGGATCCCGTATTCGTCGTATCCGGCATCGATGACCCAGTTCTCGATGATGTAGGGATCATCGAGATCGCCCGAACCGGAACAGACCCCGTTCTCCGGGGTGAATTCGTAGTCGTTGCCGATGACGATGGCACGGTGCTCGACTCGATCACCCGCGAAGGCAAGCGTGGGGATGAGAACGAGCGCGAAAACAATCCAACAGAGTGCGGCGCCCCGCTTCATGGTTCATCACTCCTTTGATGGTCCAACTGCACACTGGGTCTATCATACCAGCTGATCCACGGGGAATGAAGGCTCGGGACCCCGCTGGGAGGGACATCTGACCGGTCGATCAGCGGCGGAATCGTCCCCGCCGGAGGGACTGCCAGAGGGTCACCGGAACCCCGCGACGCCGGAACGGGAAGACGAGGATCAACCCGGCGATGAAGCCGCCGATGTGTGCGAACCAGGCGACGCCGCTTGAGCTGCCGAGGGAGCCGGCTCCGCTGATCACCTGAAGGATGAACCAGAACCCGAGCAGGAAGACCGCGGGTACAGCCACCAAGCGGAGGAAGAAGAAGATCGGGATGAGCGTCAGCACTCTCGCGTACGGGTAGAGCATGAAGTAGGCGGCGAGGACGCCGCAGAGCAGATAATAGAAGATCAGAAAGCGGACCGGGCCCATCGCGTCTTCGACGTTGTCGCGGCTTGTTCTGCCATCCTAGACGTACCTCTTGAGCTGCTTCCGAAGCTTCTCAATCGCATCTTGAAGAGCGCGGGATACGGAGTCGTCAGGGTTCGGCGGCCCATAGATGGTTGTCATCATCTCCTTGTACTCATCGAGGGAGAGTTCTGCGCCCTCGTCATGGGCGTAGTGCTGCTCGATAGCAACGACGATCTTGTTGTGAACCGCGATGAATGGGCGTGTGTATTCGGCCAGATCCCGTTTCAGGACAGCCTCAGCTTCCCAACTTGCCTGCAGCAAGTCATTCAGCGTTTCAGCCGATGGCTGCAACCTCTTCATCCTTGCGTAGCGCTCGTCAAGCGCGGCCGCTTGTTCGCGCGTCTCGTGTTGCTGGCGCGGGCGATCATCGGATTCGGCCTTGAATCCCCAGGGATCACGCGACTGCTGGACATCACTGCAGTACTTCTTGGCGAGACCAAGCATCTTCCGCGCAACCTCGAACTTGGTTCGCTTCTTCCACGCATTGAGGCCGAGGATCGCAAGAGCTGCAACAACAAGCGCTGAGAAGCCAACTGCGGCATTGCTTGCCATTTCGAGGATGTCTTTCGCGCTCATGTCTCCCTTGACTCTACCCTCACCGCGGTATTGCCCTCATCAATGATTTCGTCTCTCCGGGGGCGGTCATCCCCTGAGCTTTCGGGCCTTGCGGGGGCTTCGACTCCGACGAGCACCGCACTCTGCGAAAAGGGTGACGGCGGCTACCCAGCCAGCGGCCGCCACTCCGAGAGCAGCTTTCACCGCAATCGAAGCGCTAGACGTTTGCTCTCCGGAGATGATGGCCTTGTGGATTGCATAGGCTAGGAAGCCTGTCGCAGGGAGAAGCACCGGAACCGACCAGATTCCCAGCATCGCACTGGCCCAGAGCCGCCGCCCCTTCTGCGACGTATGGAGGAACCGTTCCCAGCCCAATACGGGCTGTCTGTATCGCTCCTCAGTCTTCGAGTAGATCCGGGATTCGGTGTATGTGGCTGAGAGTGCTACGTACCTCTCATGCCGGAAGTAGGATGCGCAAAGGCTTGAGAAAGCTGTCGAGATCGCTGCAAGCGCCATCACCTGTGTTGCGGACGTCCACTTTGCGAACTCGGCACTTGTGATGAATGCACTCGTTCCTGCTATCAACACGACTGCGAAACTGAGGATGTTCTGAGCCAGCCTGAACCTTGCCAGCGATTCCGTACGGAGTGTCTTGAATTCCTCCGCCCACCAATGCTCGGGATCCATTCTTCCTCCTACGAATGAGGATAACAGGAGAGACGTGGATGGGGTAATCTACTCGTCGGAAGTGAGGTCCGAATCCCCTCCCTGAATACTTGGTAGTTGCTTGTGACCTAGATCGCGGCGGATCTTCTCGATCTCGAGCTGCATGCGTTCGATCTCGAGTTCTCGTTGGATCTTCTCGAGCCTTTCGTGCTTCCACATCCGCACGTTCGTGGAGACAACCCCAATCAGAGAAGTGACTGTGGCCGCAGTTGCAAGGACGAGTGCCAAGACCTCCGGGTACGAGCCGCCCCCACCAGCGGCAACTGGAAGGAAGAGCCTGCGAAACTCGACGTAGAGGAGGACAGCTGCAAAGGGCGCGAATACTGCAAAGACCAGGGCGAAAACAGTTCTCCAGATCCGCAGTTCCTGGTACGGAGTGTCTGGCTTCGGCTTCCCGCCTCGTCTCATTGTCTCACCACGGCAGCGACAGAGATCCTCCAGGATAGCAGGAGATGTGGAAGAGGGGCAATACGCCTCAAACCCGATTGAAAACCCAGCATAGGAGGTCGGCGCTCTCTAGTGGCCGATAAACATGACATCTGACCGGTTGATCAGCGGCGGAATCGTCCCCGCCGGAGGGACTGCCAGAGGGTCACCGGAATCCCGCGACGCCGGAACGGGAAGACGAGGATCAGCCCGGCGATGAAGCCGCCGATGTGCGCGAACCAGGCGACACCGCTCGAGCTGCCGAGGGAGCCGGCTCCGCTGATCACCTGGAGGATGAACCAGAACCCGAGCAGGAAGACCGCGGGCACAGCCACCAAGCGGAGGAAGAAGAAGATCGGGATGAGCGTCAACACCCTCGCGTACGGGTAGAGCATGAAGTAGGCGGCGAGGACGCCGGCGATCGCTCCGGACGCGCCGACCAGCGGGACGGAGCTCCCCGGCCCGATCGCGATCTGCGCCAGCGACGCCAGTGCGCCGCAGAGCAGATAGAAGATCAGAAAGCGCACCGGGCCCATCGCGTCTTCGACGTTGTCGCCGAAGATCCAGAGGTAGAGCATGTTCCCGAGGACGTGGAGGATGCTCCCATGAAGGAACATCGCCGAGATGAGCGTCAGCCAGATCGGCACCGGAATCGCCGGCGGGAGGTCCTGCCCGCCGAGGAGCTCGGCCGGAACGAGGGCGTACTGCATCAGGAACCAGTCGTCCTGCCCGATCGGATAGGTCCAGACGGACCCGGAGATCCGAGACGTCGATCGGAGGTTCTTCTGAAGCTCCGAGGCGCCGTAGTACAGGTCGAAGATCGGCGGAGGGACGTGCTCGGCCTGGAGCCAGGCGATCCGCTCGTCCTGCCAGTCGTCCCAGAGCGGCTCCTGCGTGCCGAGATAGCCCTGGTAGAGGAAGACGAGCAGGTTGATCACGATCAGCGAGACGGTGACGACAGGGAATCGCCGGCTTCGGATCATGTCGCGAATCGGGATCATGCCTCGATGGTATCGTCGCGACGTGCAACCAGGCAAGGAATTGATCTTCGGGGCGCCCCGATTACACTCTTCGGCGCAAAGGAGGCCGGATGGAGCTACTGAAGAGGCTGTGCGAGGCGCCGGGGATTCCAGGCTACGAGGCGAAGGTCCGGACGATCGTCGAGGAGGATCTCGAGGGGTATGTCGATTCGATCGAGACCGATGCGTTGGGGAACGTGATCGCGCATCGGTCGGGCGAAGGGCCGGTCGTCGTCCTCGCCGGACACATGGACGAGATCGGGTTCTTTGTCAGCCACATCGAGGAGAAGACGGGCTTCCTCCGGATCAACCCGGTCGGCGGATTCGATCCGATCAACCTGGTTGCGCAGCGGGTCGTCGTCCATACCGAGACCGGCGATTTGGTCGGCTGCATCGGGAGGAAGGCGGTCCACATCCTGACGGACGAGGAGAAGAAGAAGCCGCTCGAAGTCCGCGACCTGTTCGTCGACGTCGGCCTACCGGTCGAGAAGGTCGCCGCGACGGTCCGGATCGGCGATTCGGTGACTCTCCGGCAGGACTTCGTCGAGCTCGGCGACCTCGTCTCGTGCAAGGCGCTCGACGATCGCGCCGGCGTCTACGTCGGCATGGAAGCGATCAAGCGGGCGAAGAATCCGGCCTGCGACCTCTACTTCGTCGGAACGACGCAGGAGGAGGTCGGCTTGCGCGGTGCGCAGGTCGCCGGATTCGCGACCCGGCCGCAGATCGGGATCGCTCTCGACGTGACGATCGCCGCCGACACGCCGAGCGTCGAGCCGAAGGATCGTGTGACGCAGCTCGGGAAGGGCGTCGCGATCAAGGTCCGCGACTCGGCGTCGATCTCTCATCCGGCCCTCGTCCGCGCGATGCGGCGGATCGCCGAGGAGAACGGGATCCCTTATCAGATGGAAATCCTCCCTCGCGGAGGAACCGACGCCGGCGCGCTCCAGATGGCGCAGGAGGGCGCGGCGGTGATCACGCTGTCGATCCCCACCCGCTACGTCCATTCGGTCGTCGAAGCGCTCCATCCGGACGACCTCGAGGCGACGATCCAACTCCTCGTCGCGTTCATCGAGAACGCCGACAAGATCGACCTGGCCGGATGAGCACGCGAACGCTCTTCGCCGACTTCGATCTCGTCGCGACGATGGACGCCGCCGGCCGCGAGCTGAAGGGCGGCTACGTCCTCGTCGAGGGGAACCGGATCGTCGATGTCGGCGAGGATCCGACCGGAATCGAGGCCGACGAGACCGTCCGCGGGTCCGGGAAGGTGCTGCTGCCCGGCTTGGTCAACACGCACCATCACCTCTACCAGGCGCTCTTCCGGAACGTCCCCGGCGCGTCGGAGGCGAAGCTCTTCGACTGGCTCGTCTTCCTCTACGAGCGCTGGAAGGGCCTCGGCGAGGAGGCGATGCGCGTCGCCTCGACGATCGCCTGCAGCGAGATGCTCCTCTCCGGCGCGACGACGACGACCGATCACTGCTACCTCTATCCCCGCGACGGCGGGAACATCCTCGCCGCCGACATCGAAGGGGCGCAGCAGGCCGGGATCCGGTTCCATCCGTGCCGCGGATCGATGTCGCTGTCGAAGAAGGACGGCGGCCTCCCGCCTGATTCGGTCGTCCAGACCGAGGACGAGATCCTGAGCGACTGCCAGCGGATGATCGAGGCCTATCACGACCCGGAGCCGCTGGCGATGCTCCGGATTGCCCTCGCCCCGTGCTCGCCGTTCTCGGTGACGGCCGACCTGATGCGCCAATCAGTGATCCTCGCCGAGGAGAGCGGCGTCCTCCTCCACACGCACCTTGCCGAGACCGAGGATGAAGAAACCTTCTGCCTCCGGACGTCGGGCTTGCGGCCGGTCGATCTGATGGAGGATCTCGGATGGCTTCGCGAGGACGTCTGGTTCGCGCATATGGTCGTCCTCAACGAGGCCGACATCGCGAAGCTGTCGGCGGCGAAGGTCGGGATGGCGCACTGCCCGAGCTCGAACATGACCCTCGGATCGGGGATCGCGCCGGTGACCGAGATGAAGGACACCGGGATCAAAATCGGGATTGCGCTCGACGGGTCGGCGAGCAACGATACGTCGAACATGATCCGCGAGGTCCGGCAGGCGATGCTCCTCCAGCGCGTCAAGTACGGCGCCGATGCGCTTAGCGCCCGTGAGGCGCTCCGGATGGCGACCGTCGGCGGCGCGCAGGTCCTCCACCGCGAGGACGAAATCGGATCGATCGAGCCCGGAAAGGCGGCCGATCTGATCGCGTTCGATCTGAACGACATCGCGTTCGCCGGTGCGCATGCCGATCCGCTGGCGGCGATCGTCCATTGCGCCGCCGATCGGGTCGACTTCGCGATGGTCAACGGCGAGTGGCGCGTCCGCGGCGGGCAGCTCGTCGACGAGTCGATCCTCGATCTGATCCCGATCCACAACCGCTTCTCGAAGGAGCTGACCCAGGGCCAGGGGGCATGACATGAAGATCTCCGTCGAGATCGGGTTCTCGTTCAAACGCGAACTCGACGACGACTACCGGACACTCGAACTCCCGGACGGCGCCACCGTCTACAGTGCGATGACGGAGCTCGGGCGGCGGTATCCGGCGATCGAGCGGCGGCTCTTCGACGAGAACGGCGAGGTCCGTCGAAACATCAACGCGCTGATCAATGGCGGGAACGTTCAGTTCCGGCAGCGGTTCGAGACGATCCTGATTGACGGGGATCGGCTGTCGATCCTCCCTCCGGTCGGCGGCGGCTAGCCCGGGAACTCGCTGTGCAAGTTCCTCACGGTTTCTCGATCGCTTCGGTCGCGGAACACGCAGTTGGTGCGGCACCCACATCAGCTCACGCGTCGAGAGAAAGAAGACGTCGAAATGGCCCCTCAAAGGGCTCGGCTGGAGAGTTCCGAGGGTTTCCTCGATTCTCCCCAGCCGGTGTGGTGGCTATCCGCAAGGAGGTTTAGCGGAAGAGCGGCATTTCTGCTGCCGAGATCCAGAATGCCGTTTCGATGTGTGTTCTTTGTGAAGACGAAATGTGCATCCAGTGAGGCGACAGGATTCACTAGAAGTCGGCAGCGCCGGCCGGATCGCACGAGGGGACGGCGCTTCAGCTGGCGTCCTCGGACGAATGTGAAGAGGCTTCCTCGGCTTTCTCACGAACGCGTGAATCGAATCGATCGGCATCGATGATGAACCGTTCGTGCGTCGCCCGGCCGATCGGCTCGATCTCATCGCACGCCTCCACCTCGAACCGGAGCCGCCGACGATCGATCTCGACGAGCGTCGCGGTCACCGTCACGCGCATTCCCGGCGGCGTCGCCGCGAGGTGCTGGAGGTCGATCGACGTGCCGACCGTCTTCTGCTCTGGCGGGAGGATCCCGTCGACCATCGTCCGCGCGCACTCCTCGCAGAAGCCGACGAGGACCGGCGTGGCGAGGACGTCGACCAGGCCGCTCCCGAACGCGCTCGCGAGGTGCTCCGCCTCGACGGTCCAGGACATCGTGTGGGTCGTTCCGAGTTCGATCATGGATTCCTAGAGCTTGTACTGGTCCGGCCGACGGTCGCCGAGCACGTCGTTCCAATCGGTGATCCGCTTGTTTCGGGCCCGTTCGACGTCGATGTCGGCCACGAAGACGCCGACGTCCGTCTGCGACAGACGACCGATCACCTCTCCATCCGGGCCGATGATCTGGCTCTGACCGGTGTAGGTGAGCGATTCCGACGTTCGTGCTTCGGTCCCGACCCGGTTGGCGGTCGCGGTGAAGACGCCGTTCTCGAGCGCGCGGATCGTCATCGTCCGCTGCGCCAGGTCAGGCAGAACAAGGTTCGCCGGGTGACAGATGATGTCCGCACCTTGAAGCGCGAGGCTCCGGGCCGACTCGGGGAAGAGGTGATCGAAGCAGACCATCATCCCGATTCGCGCGATCCCGAGATCGATTACCGGGAACGACCGGTCACCGGGCGTGAAGTGCTCCTTCTCGGCGCAGAAGAGGTGGACCTTCCGATAGCAGGCGAGGAACCCATCCGGCCCGACGAGGATGGCCGAGTTGTAGAGATGGTCGCCGTCTTGCTCCGGCAAACCTGCCACGATGTGGCACCCGTGCCGATGGGCGTGTTCTACGAGCGCCTCGGTCGTGGAACCGCCAGGGACTCGCTCCGCGAGTTCCCGGACTTCGGCTGTGTCGACGAACTGGTATCCCGTCGCGAAGAGTTCAGGGAGGATCCAGAGGTCTGCGCGTTCCTGACCGATCAGATCGAGAGCTTCCGCGATGTTTCGATCGACTTCTCCAAAGACAGGACTCGTCTGAGCGATTCCGATGCGCATGGTGGATTGTAGTCTATGGCGTTGACTGCTCCAGCATCAACCTGGCAAACTCGCACGCGTTGTGCCATTTCAGCCCTGCCTTTTCGTCCCGTACTTGGCTGGCATGGTGCGACATGTCATCGACGAGCTTGTTCAATGGGTATCGATCGGCGTTGTCAATGGCTGTCTGGAACCAGTTCACCGCGCAAAGCCGTGGCCCCTCGTAGTCGGCCGCAGTTGGCGGGGAGTACTCGACCCAATAGCGATTGCTGTCATCGCAGATCTCAGTCGGGAGGGCGCCGCCGACCCAGAGCTGGGCACTCTCAATCTGATGTGCTTCAACCATTGAGCTGCCCATATGCAAGTCATGAGTGCGGCTGTCGACATCCAGCACACGAATCCGAAGATTCCCGCAGCCAATACCGACTCGCGGCACGTAAGAATTCAACCCGTCCTTGAGCGTACTGAAGAAACCAATCCAGAGGATCACTGCCGCCAAGGCGGTGAGCTTCTCGATTTGCGCCTTGAGAGAATCCGAAGGACTGCCGAAGACATACGCACTATCGCCGAAGTAGCGACTGAGGCCAAACATCCTCAGAGGATCAGAATCGGAAAGAAGCTTCTCAGCGATAAGCATCTGGCCAACGAGTCCATCCACAGCGTTTGTCGCCGACAGAGCTACGTCGTCCGATTCCAGCAGATGCTTTATCCCGAGCGCGTCGACAGATAGAGCTGCGATCTTCTCATGATAGGTGTCTCCGGCGTATCCCGCGCCCGACGAATCAGCCTTCATGACACTATCGTATTGAGGAGCAATGTGCGGGACCAATTCCCGGCCATGGGAAGTGGGTGGCGATCAGGAGCGGGTTCGTCCGCTCGATTCGTCCGAGGAGCTGCTTCCGACTCTCGACGGCCTGATCCGGCAGGCTGTCGCCGATCATCGGCCAGTCGGGATGCTCCATGAAGACCGGGTGCATGAATGCGTCCCCGACGTGGAGGATCGGTGTGTCGCCCAAGGCGCCATCGGCGCCAGCTACTGATGCCAGCTCGTACGCGGCGTGGCCGGGCCGATGGCCGGGACACGGAACGAAGACGATCCCCTCTGCCACCTCGGTCTCCCCGTCGCAAGGAATGACCCGGTCGGCGATCCGCGCCGTGAGCGCCTTGAACAGCCGCTGGAGGTGCTTCGGGAGTTCCTCGTAGGTCGCGTCCTCCTGGAGCGCGGCCCACAAGCCGGCGTCGATCGCGTACCGTGCGTTCGGGTAGGTCAGCTCGCCGTCTCCGACCTGAAGGATCAGCCCGGCGACGTGATCCCGGTCGACGTGGGTGATCAGGACGAGATCGACGTCCTCGGGCACCACGTCGAGGATCGCCAGCTGGGCGGTCACCTCGTCGCCATCGATTCCGCCGTCGATCATCACGTGTCGGTCCCGGTGGCGGAGATAGCAGCAGGTGTACGAGAACGGGAGCGTCCGATCCTGGTCGAGCTTGTGGTCGTCGTCGAGGAGATCGTTCAGCGAGTGCGGGTCGTCATCGAGGATCTTGAGGAGCGCGCCCTCAGCTCCTCCATGGGCGAAGAGGTGGATTCTGTCCTCCAATGGCTCTTGCAGCTTGCTCATAGCCCCTCCATCCAGCGGTAGCCGTCGCCGTCCTGCTCGATCCGGCCGATCCCGGGGAACGGGCTGTGCGAGCTGAGGATCAACGCGCCGGTCTCGACGGCGCGGGCGACGAGGGCCTTTCGGCTCTCGACGGCTTGATCGGGAATCGAATCGGTGACGTTCGGCCAGTCGGGATGCTCGGCGAAGAGCGGATGGAAGAACGCGTCTCCCGTATGGAGGATCGGCGTGCTGTCAGTCTCCAGCTCGTAGAGCGCGTGCCCGACCCGATGGCCGGGGCTCGGAATCAGGCGGATCCCGTCGACGATCTCGGTGGACTCATCCCAGAGTTCCATGTGGTCGTCGAACGTCCTGACGAACTTCCGGAAGAACGGCCGGACCTCCTCGATGAGAGAATCGAGCGTCTCCGGTTCCCGGAGGTACTCCCAGAGGTCGCGCCCGACCACGTGCTGCGCGTTCGGGTAGGTGAACGAACCGTCCGGCATCAGCAGGCCGGCGACGTGGTCGCGATCGGTGTGCGTGATCAGGACGAGGTCGATCGCCTCCGGCGGGACGTCGAGCGATTCGAGCGCCCCGGGCGTCGTGTCGGGATCGAACCCGGCGTCGATCAGGATGTGCTTCCCCCGGTACCGAAGGTAGCAGCAGGTGTAGGCGAACGAGTACTCTGCGCCCTCCTCCAACTGGTGCTCCTCGGCGAGGAACTCGTTGGCCGAGAGGGTCTCGTCATCGAGGATCCGGATGACCGCTCCCTCGACATCCTCATGGACGAAGCGATGAACGTTTTCCAGCATCTGCGTGCCTCCTCAGCTGTGCACTGGCGCCCAAGTGTACCGGTCTTCGCCGATCGGGGTCAGCCGCCCGACGCCGGGCAGCTCGAAGTGCGTCCCGACGACCATCGCGCCCTCGGCCGCCGCGCGGGCGGCGAGCATCCGCCGGCTGTCGCGGGCCATCTCCCGATCGGTGTCGTGGCGGATGTTCAGCCTGTCCGGATACTCGAGGAAGAGCGGGTGGACCGCGGCGTCACCGATATGGAGGAGCTTGGCCCCTTCGGACTCGAACCTATAGAGGGTGTGGCCGTGGCGGTGTCCGAGCGCCGGGATCGCTCGAATGCTCGGTGAAACCTCGCATTCGTCATCGAACAGCGTACCGCGCTGTTCGATGGATTGGATCAAGGGCGGAAGGATCTTCCGCCAGAGGGCTTGCGCCTCCTCGGGATACTCGGCCTGCGCCTCGGCGTCGTGCCAGAAGTTCCACAGCTCCCGGTGGAGGGTGTATCGCGCGTTCGGGTAGGCGACGACGCCGTCCTCGCGGACCAGCCCGCCGATGTGGTCGAAGTCGCCGTGGGTGATCAGGATGGCGTCGACCGACTCGGGCTCGATCTCCTCTGCGGCGAGCCCTTCTTCGGCGACGTGGGTCCGCTCGCCGCGATGCGTGCCGTTCCCCCCGTCAATCAGGACACGCCCCTCCGGTGTGTCGACCGCCATCAAGCCTGCGAGCAGAGTGATGGGGGTGCCGGCCAGCCCGGCCGGCGGATCGGCCATCATCACCGACAGCGGCGAAGGGCCGGTGCTTCCGTCCTTGACGATCAGGCAGTCGAACGCCCCGACACGGATTCGGTACGCTGAGGTGTCCAGTCTCTCCTCCTCTGATGGCTTCACGCGGGAGTCCACTCGAACCGGTCCCGGTCGATCCGGCGGAGCTTCCCGACGTTGTCGACGCGGAAGTGCGATCCGACGACGACTGCATCCTCCGCGACCGCCCGCTCCACCAGCGCGCGCCGTGAGTCCCGAGCGCGTTCCGGATCCGTGTCGCGGACGTTCGGGATTCCGGCGTACTCCAGAAAAACAGGATCGAACGCGGCGTCGCCGATGTGAAGGAGCTTCTGACCGTCGGATTCGATCAAGTACGCGGTGTGGCCGGCGCGATGGCCGAGCGCCGGGACGGCGCGCAGGCCCGGGGCGACCTCGCATTCAGTGTCGAAGAGGGCGCCGGTGTCATCGAGTCGGTCGCTCAGTAGCTCGACGAGACGTCGGATGACGTCGGCCTGGTTCGGGAAGTAGAGACCGCCGGCAGACGGGGCGTGCCAAGCCTCCCACAGGTCGCGGTGCATCGCGTAGCGCGCATCGGGATAGACGAGCGCCCCTTCGGCGGTGAGCAAGCCGGCGATGTGATCCGGATCCCCGTGCGTCAACAGGACCGTGTCGATCGACTCGGGTGCAGCGCTCTCGGCTTCGAACGCCGCTTCGGCTGCGTGAGTCCTCGGCCCTCGGGTCGGCCCGTTGCCCGCATCGATCAGGATCCTCCGATCGGGGGCGTCGATCAACATCAACCCGCCCTCCATGAACATCTCGTAGTCGGCCAGCTCGGCCGGCACGGGCTTCATGAACTCGCCCAGGTCCGGGTTGCCTGCCGTGCCATCCTTGATCACCAGGCACTCGTACCGTCCGACGCGAAGCCGATGGGTTGCTGAGTCGGTCATGAGGCATCGTCCCTTCCATCCGCGATTCGCTCGACGAGGAAGCTGACGGGACGAAGCCCGTCGCTACAGCAGGCGACGACCGAATCGGGGCGATTGATCCACGGTGCGCCGCCGCCGAAGAGGACAACGGAGAGGGCGCGGTACAGATCGACCCAGGCGGCGTCGCAGGGGAAGCCCTCCGGCTTCCGCGGGAGCCGATCGATGTCGAACTGCTGCCCGTCGGCGAACGCCTCGCAGGGTGCCTTCCCCTGCGGCGAGAACGATTCGTCCAGGTATTCGGCGGTGAGATCTTCGTGGAACGCTCGCTTCAGCACGGTGATCCGAGCGCGGGGCATGGGGCCTCCTTCCGCTTGCCTACTCTTCGATCCGTTCGAGCTTGAATACCACCGGTCGGAACGCATCCAGTACAGTGCGCGCCGACGCTTCGGGCGCCGGCGCGTCGCAGAAGCTGCGCTTCTGCTTCGTAGGCGCCCTACTTTGGGTGCGGCGCCTCCGCTGCTGCCCGGATGATCTTGTGTCGTGCGTGCATTCCTACTCTGCCTCGATTCTCTCCAGCTTGAACACGACGGGCCGGAACGCGTCCGTGCAGCAGGCGATGGCCGTCCCCGGGTACTTCACCCACGGCCGCATGTCGCCGCCGGACGCAAGGGTGAGGATCTCCTTGTGCAGGTCGGACCACGCCCAGACGCAGAAGCCCTCCGGCGATGCGGCGAGATCGTCGATGACGAACTCCTGTCCGTCCTCGAACTTCTCGCACGCCGGGTTGGCGAGCCGGGATCCCTTCACCTCGTCGCCCATGTACTCCTCGATCAGGCCAACGTCCGCTGTCCGCTTCAGCACGGTGACGCGCACGCTGCTCATGCATCCTCCTCGATTCGCTCGATAGCATCGAGCGCTTTGTCATTGACTCGCTCGATGAAGAAGACGACCGGATTGAGGCCGTCCGTGCAGTGCGCACTGGCGCTTCGGGCGCCAGTGCGTGGCAGAAGCTTCGCTTCTACTTCGGAGGCGCCCCACTTCCGGTGTGACGCCTCCGCTGCTGCCCGGACAGACGGCTGTGCCGTCGTCACGTGACTTCCTCTTCGATCCGCTCGATGTGGAAGACGACCGGATTGAGGCCGTCCGTGCAGCAGGCGATGGCCGTTCCGGGCGTCTTGTGCTTCGCCTGGACGCCGCCGAGGCAGGCCCAGACGACGTCGCGCTGGATGTCGGCCCAGGCCCAGGAGCAGAACCCTTCCGGCTTCGTCATCCCCTTGGAGACGAACGTGTCGCCTTCTTTGCAGAAGTTGCATGGCGCCTGGCGCTCGGGATTCTCGCCTCCGGTCGCGTAGTCACGGATCAGATCGACGTTGGCGAATCGCTTGACGGCGGTGATCCGCGCATCCGGGAGCCTCTCCTGTTCCTGCCGCTCGGGGGAGTCGGGCTCCCCGATTCGCTCGATGAGGAAGACGACCGGCTTCCGTCCGTCGGTGCACGAGGAGATCATCGTCCCGCGGCGTCGCATCCAAGGCGCGTCGCCGCCGTAGCGGAGGAGTGTGACGTCTCGCTGGATGTCGCGCCAGGCCCACGAACAGAATCCATCCGGCTTGGGAAAGTCGGAGCCGCCTTCGATCTCGAAGGTCTGCCCCTCCTGGAGCCAGCACGTCTCCCAATGCCCGTCGGCCGCGTAGGTCGCGGCGACGTCCGGCACCTCGAGCCGCTTCAGCACTGTGATCCGAATCCCCGACATCTAGACCTCCGCCTCTTCGATCCGCTCGACGAGGAAGGAGACTGGCCGGAATCCGTCGCTGCAGCAGGTGATCGCGCTTCCTTCCTTCGCCATCCACGGTGGATTGCCGCCGAACATCACCATCGCGACGTCGCGTTGGATGTCGGTCCACGCCCAGTCGCAGGGGAAGTCGTCCGGCTTCGCCGGCCAGTCTTCGATGACGAACTCCTGGCCGAGCGTCCAAAGCTTGCACGGGCCGAACCCGTCGGGATAGCGCTCCTTCTTGATGTGCTTGTCGATCAGGTCCTCATGTGCCGGGAGCTTCACGACCGTCAGCTTCACCTTGGCCATTCCGTTCTCCTTTCAATCATTCCTCGTCCTTCATCCGCTCGAGCTTGAAAACGACCGGACGATAGGCGTCTGTGCAGCGCGCGCCGCCGCTTCGGGCGTCGGCGCGAGAGGCATCGCGCTTCGGGCGCGGCGCCTCCGCTGCTGCCCGGATGATCTTGTGTCGTCCTCGAACTCCTACTCTGTTTTGACTCTCTCAAGCTTGAACACGACGGGCCGGTACGCATCCGTACAGCAGGCGATCGCCGTCGCCGGGTACTTCACCCACGGGCGCTTGTCGCCGCCGGCCCACATCGCGAGGATTTGCTTGTAGATGTCCGACCAGGCCGAAGCACAGAATCCCTCCGGGATGGCGGCGAGGTCGTCGACGATGAAGACCTGACCATCCTCGCAGTGATCGCATTTCGGATCGGCGAGCCGCTTCGCCTTCACCTCGTCGCCCATGAACGCCTCGACGAGCGGAACGTTTGCCGTTCGCTCGACGACGGTGATCCGGATCCGTTTCATCGGACCGACCTAGCTCTCGTCCTCGACCCGTTCGAGCTTGAACGTGACCGGCCGGAAGCCATCGGTGCAGTGCGAACTGTCGCTTCGGGCGCCAGTTCGTGGCAGAAGCAGCGCTTCTGCCCGGATCCGCCCTGCTTCGGGCAGGACGAATCCGCTGCTGCGCCGCCGGGAAGCACTTGAGTTGACATGCTACTCCTCCTCGACCCGCTCGAGCTTGAATGTGACCGGCCGGAAGCCATCGGTGCAGCAGGTGATCGCTGTGTTCTCCGGCGCAACCCATGGGAAACCGTTGCCGAAGAGGACGGCCATCACGTCGCGCTGGATGTCGGCCCACGCCCAACCGCAGAAGCCCTCAGGGCAGCTCGCGCCGACGATGAACTCATCGCCTTCTTTGAAGGCGGAACAAATCCCGAAGCCTCGTTCCTTCGAGTCCGGATGGAGGTACTCGTCGAGCAGATCCTGGTGAAATGCCTTCTTGACAACCGTGATCTTGACCTTCGCCATGTTCTACCCCTCCTGGTTTGCGCGCCGATGCCTCTAGCATCGGCGCGTGACAGAAGCTTCGCTTCTGCCGCTGGTTGAGCAACACCACGTTGGGAGTTGCTGCTGCAACGTCACTCGGACTTCAGTCGTTCGATTTTGAAGATGACGGGCTTCATTGCGTCCAGTACACCGCGTGCCGCCGCTTCGGGCGTCGGCGCGTCGCAGAAGCTGTGCTTCTGCTTCCGGCTCGCCACACTTCGGGTGTGGTCGAGCCGCTGCTGCCGGACTGGCTTGCAACTCCGACAGATCACGTCACTCTGCCTCCAGACGCTCGATCCTGAAGATCACGGGCTTCATGGCGTCCGTGCAGCAGACGATGGCCGTTCCTTCGGGGCCGATGTAGGGCCTGTTCCCGCCGTTGAGGACGACCATCAGCTCGTGCCGGATGTCGGCCCACGCGTAGGAGCAGAACCCCTCCGGTTTGTCGAGGCCCCGCTCGAGGAGGAACTCCTGACCGTCCTCGAAACGGCCGCACGGGGCGCAGCCGCCTCGCGCCAGAAACGCCTCGGAACCGTAGTCGTTGCAGATGTCCTCGAAGAGCGCACGCTCGAGGACCGTGATCTTCACCTTCGGCCAGGGCATGCCGCCTCCTCTGCTAGTCTTCGTCGTCTTCGCCCAAGGGCTCGATCAGGAACGTCACCGGTCGCATTGCGTCCGTGCAGCTGCGGATCCACGCGCCCTCGGGCACGTAGTCGTCGGCTTTGCCGCCGAACGCGGCGATCCGGACGAACGACTCGACGTCGTGCCACGCCCACGGGCACATCCCCTCCGGGCACTGAACAGGTTGTCCGACGACATGTGATTCGCCGATCTCGTATCCGCAGGGGCCGAAGGTCTTGGCCTTCTCGGGCGTCATGTACCGATCGACCAGATCTCGGTTGAAGCCTGTGTGCACGACAGTGATCCGAACCTTCTTCATCGGGACCCTCCTTGACCGTTTGGCAATCGTTCGAGCAGGAAGATGACCGGCTTCATCCCGTCGGTGCACGCGGAGAGCCAGGTCCCCGGCTGCTTCAGCCAGTCGCGAGCGCCGCCGAGCCGGAGCATCGTGACGTCGCGCTGGATGTCGGCCCACGCCCAGGAGCAGAAGCCGTCCGGCATCTCCCCCCGTTTCGAGACGAACTGCTGCCCGTCCTCGTACTTCCCGCACGGCTGACAGCCGCCCTGCAACTTCCAGCCGACGTCGCCGTACTCCTCGCAGATCTCGCAGTTGACGGTCCGCTTCAGGACGGTGATCTGAATCGCTGCCATGATCCCCCCTAGGAGTCCGGTTCCTCGATCCGGTCGATCCGAAAGACGACGGGTCGGAATCCGTCGGTACAACACGAGATCATCGTGTCCCTCGGACCGATCCAAGGCATCTCGGCGCCGCTTCGCACCAGGGTGATGTCGCGCTGGATGTCGGCCCACGCCCAGGAACAGAAGCCCTCAGGCATCCCTTCCGTCGTCTCGAACGTCTGCCCCTCTTCGAATCCGCTGCAGATGTTGAACGTCCCCTCCTTCGCGTACTTCGCCTGGAGGTCGGGGAAGTGCATCCTCTTCAGCACGGTGATCCGTAGTTTCGACAACACGTCCTCCTCTCGCCTGTAAGTGGCCGATCGGCTCGATGTGGTGGTTCAGTGCTCGACGTTCACTCCGCCTGCGGCGGTGCGTCTCAGGATCGCAGCAGGACGTTGCGCGAGCGTCTCACGCGATCGACCTGTGTGCCTTGCTCTTCCGTTGATGAATGACGGTTGTTGTGAAGTGGTGGAATACCGCATGATACGCAATCCGCAGTCCCTGTGCAAGGTGTGGAGATCGCGATGACGGATCCTCTGTTGGGAAAAGGGTTACAGCGAGCAGGCAATCCGGAGGTTCGTGGTGCCGAAGGTCCGCACATCGGTATGGGCATCAGATGGATATACTCCCTCTGACATGTCACGCTCCGTTTGGGTTGCTTGCATTCTCGTCTTCGTGTGCAGCTGGTCGATCTTCGGCTACAAGTATCCGTACTACCACCTGACTCCGTGGCGGTATGGCGCGATCGCATGGATCGGCGAGGAGCCGGCCGATCCGTCGTTCTTCATCACCCGGCTCGATCGGACGCTCGATCGCGTCTTCGCGTTCTGGGGACTCGATCCGATCGAACCTCACCCGCGCTGGGCCGAACCTCAGTTGTGGAAGCAGTGGATGGGCAGCACCGAGCGTCTCTTCGCGACGAGCATCCGCGACTACGTGGAACGAACGTTCTGGAAGCTCCCGGCACCGTCTTGGTCAGGTGAGCCGATCTGGCCGCTGGTGGTCGTCGTCTACCCGGATCGGGAGACGTTCCGGCAGCTGACAGGGAGCAAGTACGCGGGCTGGTTCAGCTTCGGCCAGGCGGGTCTGCCAGGACCGAGGAAGCTGCTCTACGGGCTCCCCGCCCTGCTCGTCGTTCACTTGACGACGAGCGAGGCGACGCTGGCGCACGAGCTGACGCACTGGCTCACCTATCAATCGTTGACGACGGACGCCGTCTGGATCGGCGATCTGCCCCTCTACCTGCTCGAGGGGATGGCGGAAGTGTGCGAAAGGCTGTTCCCGCGGCCGGACGGCGATCGATTCATGGGGAGCGGCGGCAGATGGGGGAGCACCGTCCTCGACATGGTGGCGGAGTCCTGTCTGACGGAGGACCTCTTTCCGCTGGCGATGTACGTGCTCGGGGAGAGCTTCGTCGCCTACCTGATCGAGCAATGGGGCGTCGGTGGATTCTGGGCGAACCTGCCCGCGTGGGCGGAGATGTCCGGCGAGTTTGTCGAGCTGCACGAGCCGGATTGGCGCGAATCCCTCGGACTGCCGCCGGAGTGTGGGATTGGAGCGGAATGACGGTGGCCAAGCATGCGGCATCACGGTGCCGACGGATCGCGGTTCTCGGACTCCTCCTGGCGATTACGTTGAGCATCGGGGCGGCCAGCCAGAACACCGACTACTCGATCATGTCCTGGGCGTACGGCGTTGTCATCTGGCCGGGGCAGTTGAATACCTATCTCACGGTGCCTGAGCGGTTCGTCGAACGGCTGGAGGCGGCGGCCGAAGAAGCGTTCGGTTTCTGGGGATACGAGTTGCCCGAGCCCGAGGACGAGTGGCCGTGCCCGGTGCGATACGCGGGACGATTGCTCATCGACGGGCCCTACGACGTGCGGATCGTCGATGAGGCGACGGGACGGGAAACGGTCGTTCCGAGCCTGGAATGGTCGGGTGCTCGACTCTCACCCTTCGTCGTGATCCCGTTCGTCGGGGAGTGGAGGATGCACGATGCCCTCGGCACGACGGCGACGTTCGGGGCGCAGTTCTTCGATCAACCGCTGGTTCGAACCTACCCGGATGCAGAGGATTGGATCCACGAGGTCGGTCGGGGTTATCGGACGATGATTTGCGCGTCGTACGCCGGTGATGACGTGCTGATCCACGAATTCGCTCACTGGTTCCAGTGGGAGTGGTGCAGTGGCCATGACGTCCTGGCGATGCTCTTGCCGGGATTCATCCGCGAAGGAATGGCCGAGATGACGGCCGCTGAGGCCGAGAACCTGCCGCATGCGCCATGGGAGCGCCGAGGTGTGATTGACTGGGCTGAGGGGCACTGCCTGGCTGACGGCGTCGGCGCAGCGTCGCGCTACACGGTCGGCGAGAGTTTCATGACGTATCTGGTCGAGCAGCTCGGGACGGAAGGGTTCCTCGCGACACTGAAGGGGTGGACATCGGACCCGGTACCGCTGATCGAACGTCACGAGCCCGGTTGGCGCGTGTGGCTCGGTCTGCCCGAATCCTGCGGTTCGGACTCCGAGTGACCGAGCTGCTGGCGTGTGCTCAGAGCATCGAACGGGCTATCCGCATGTGCCGCCGCCGCAATGCCCGTTGTAAAACGTGATCAACAGGATGATCGCGATGGCGACGTAGACGATCGCCGAAAGATCGGGCTGCATCTCCCCCTCCTACTCTACGACCCCCGAGCCGAAGCGGCTTCGAGTTCGCGTTACTCTCCGACCTGGAGGCTCGCGCTCTCTGTCCCATACCGGAGGATCGCCTCCGGGAAGGCGAGGATCGACGCGTAAACCCACGTCTGATCAGAGGCTCGCTCGATTCCGACTTGGATACAATCCCCGATGTCCCTGAACAAGCGGTAACGGGGGTTCTCGATGCGCGGGGCGGGTGTCGCCTCGTACGTCGCGCTGTAGGATGCACCCCAGTCGGATTCGGTTCGGATTTCGATCGCTGCCTCGAGCGATTCGAGCATGCCGTCTTCGAGGATTGCTTCCGCCGAGAACTCCGTTCCCGTTCGAGTGCCTGCGACGATGACGTCGATCTCGATCGGCTCGAATCGAGCGGCGGCCGGGTCGTACGGGATTCTCCACGAGGCAACGATCGCCTCGATCGACGCGTCGCCACGGAGGACAACCGCGTCGAGGACCGCGCCTTCGACATCGTACGTGAGGGCGAGCGACCACGATGGGTTCCCGTTCCACGAGGCGGTCGCCAACAGGGGATCGGCCGCCATCGCCATCAGGTCGTACCCGCTCTCGATCCGGAGGGATGCGCCCCCGGATCGGGCGATCTGCCAACCGATGTGCTGGCGCGCCTCGATCCGATCGAAGTCGAACGGGCTTTCGGATGTGACGATCGAGCCTGTGTAGGCGATCGTCAGTCCGTCGCGGACGAGGCGGATCGAGGACGTCAACGCCGTTCGATCGATCGTCTCGATCCCATCGTATCGTGTGTAGGTGACAGCACTCGATGGCGAGACCGTGAACCCCATAGTGCGAAACGGGATCACGGTGGCGGACACGCCGCTGGTCAGTCGGAGGGCCTCGGCGGTCAGCGTTGTTCCGGTCCATTCGCGAATCCATCCGGCGCTGATCCGCGGGGTCAGAGAGAGGACGCCTAAGTCAACCGCATACCGGGAGATCGAGATCTCCGGGAGTCGTTGGGTCGTCACGTTACCCTCTTCCTTCCAGCTTCGTGTCGCCGAGAGGGAGAAGCGCCAGTCATCGAACCGTCCGGCTGCGCTCGCGGCGAACGAGAGTGACTCGTTCTCGCCGCGGGACTCGTAGCCGAGTTGCCCGCTTCCGCGCCACGACGCGCCGAGGTCGAACGAGTGATTCAGGGAGAGGCTGACGATCCGGTCGCCGACAACCGCTGGGAAGTAGTACGCGTCGATGGTCCCTTCGTGCCGCCCGAGGGCGTAGCGGAGGGCGAGCCCGACGCCGAGCTCACGGAACGCGTGATAGTAGTCGAACAAGAGACTGCCGTAGAGGCCTTCGTTCAGATAGAACGGGACGTTCCACTTGAGGAACCAGCCGCGTGCGCCGCTCCGTCCGATCGCTGGGAAGAGAGGGCTCTCGAGCGTCTCCTCGAGCGGCTGCACGTAGATCGGGAGCCAAAACGACGAGACGCCTACCACCCGAGCGGTCAGGCCGTAGACGACGAGAAGGCGATCCGGGTAGAGCTGGAGGCGATTCGCACGGAGCGTGTACGGCTGAGACCGAAACGGGAGGCCGCAGCAGTCGCAGGTCGTCACCTCGCCCCGATAGACCTCGATCAGGCTGGCCTCGCCGGCTTCGTCGAACGTGATGGTCCCGAGTTCGCCGCGGAAGTAGAGGGTATGGCTCTCTCCGGACGAGTTCTCAATCGGGCTCTCCCCACGGAATTGACCCGCTTCGACGGAGCGGGTCAGCGTCCCGGTCTCGGTGATCTCGATGACCGCGGAGAGTCGATCGCCTGTCAGCGTGAATTCGTCTTCGATCGCGAGGCGGACGCCGCCGGTCGCCTCGAAGAGCCAGAGTCCATCCGGCGCCTGATGGAGTTCGAGCGCATCGGCGGAGAGGCTCAGGTCTTCGAACGTCGCCGCGACGGATCCAGTAGCGCGGATCTCGGTTCGGTCGGAGGAGATGAACAGCTCGTCGGCGTTCAGATCGAGTGGGATCTCGTCTGCACAAACGGCGATCGAGACGAGTCCGAGAAGGGCGAGAAACGGGATGAGACGCCGGAGACGCTTCAGCAGGTCGCGTGACGCCAGCCGATCGACCCGGAGGAAGAGGACGAGCCCGAGACCGCCGAAGAGGAGATTCGGAAGCCATGCGGCCAGGGCCGGATGCATCGCGCCTCGCTGGCCGAGGGCCTGGGTCCACCAGAGGAGGCCCGTGAAGACGCTGATCAGCAGGAGGCTGGCGATGATCCCGACGGCGCGGCCGCGTGCGCCGAAGGTGAACGAGAGCGTGCCGCCGAGGAGGACGAAGACGATTGTCGACAGCGGGAGGGCGATCTTGTGGTGGATCTCGAGGAGGTACGGATCGGCGCGCTGACCGGATTTCGAGGCCTGTTCGACGCGGGCGAGCAGCTCGCCGATTCCCATCTCATCGGGCGAGCGGGACTGGCTTAGGATCTGCTCGACGCTCTGATCGACCGGGATCGACAGCTCCTCGAACCCGCCCGAGTAGACGAGGCGGCCCTCCGGGTCGAAGCCGTAGGTCCGGCCGGCTTCGAGTTCCCACGTTCGCTCCGTCCATGCTCCCGTTTCGGCGGTGATCAGCGCGACCTGTGTCTCGGATCCGGAGACGGCGGGGAAGAGATCCCCCCCCGTGTCGTAGATGAGGACGTCGTGGAGGGTTCGGGAGTTGGCGTCGTAGCGGCGGACGTAGAAGAAGAGGTTGTTCGGACCGGAGAAGATGGCGTTCGGTGTGATTCGTGGGATCGTCTGGCGGAAGACGACCTCGAGATACGTCCGCTGGAACTCTCGTTCGGAGGCCGGCGCGGCCCAGTTGTTGATCACGAAGTCGACGGCACTGATGGCGGTGGCAGCGACGATCAACGGGACGAGGATTCGGCGGAGCGAAATCCCGATCGCCTCGAACGCCATGATCTCGCGGTCGTGCATCAGCCTCCCAAGACCGAGGAACGTAGCGAAAAGCGCGGCCATCGGAACGGCGAGCACGAAAAGCGTCGGGAGTTCGAGGATCACGAGGCGGAGGAGGGTCGTCATCTCGACGCCGCGATCGACCATCAACGGTGTGAGTGACAGGATGATGTTCAAGAGCAAGAAGAGCAGAAGACCGACCAACGCGAGCACAAACGGGCCGACCATCTCCCGAAGCAGATAGCGATCGCAGCGGCGCAGGGTCATGTCGCTGCGAGTGTACCGGACGTTCCGGTGCGCGGACCACCCGGGACAAAGTGGCCGCAAACCTGTCCCTAACGCCGATGGACGGCCTCTCATGGATGGAGTACCCTCCGACGTGATCATGGGAAAGCGGGTCTACATCGAGACTTGGGGCTGCCAGATGAACCTCCATCAGTCGGAGGGCCTCGCCGGTGTGATGGCCCGGGCCGGCTACGACATCGTCGACCGGCTCGACGCGGCCGACGTGGTCCTCTTCAACGGGTGCATGGTCCGTCAGAAGGCGGAGGAGAAGGTCTTCGGGCGGATCGGGGCGGTCGTCGAGGAGAAGCGAGTCCGCCCGGTGACGCTCGGCGTCGGCGGCTGCCTCGGGCAGGTTTGGGGCGAATCCCTCCTCGAACGTTTCCCGGCGATCGATTTCGTCTTCGGCTCTGGCGGGCACGGATCGATCCCGGATCTCGTGGCCCGCGTGGCGGAAACGTTTGCGCGCATCGTCGCGTGCGAAGAACCGACGTCGATCGATGAGATCCCGCTCGTGCGGCGGAGTGCCGTCAGCGCGATGGTAACGATCACTGAAGGATGCTCGAACTACTGCTCGTACTGCATCGTCCCGTACGCGCGCGGTCCGATGCGGAGCCGCGATCCGGCGGCGATCCTCCGAGAGGCCGAGGAGGCGATCGCCGACGGGGCGCAGGAAGTCCTCCTCCTCGGCCAGAACGTGAACGCCTACGGGGTCGACCGTCCGGATGTCGGACGGTTCGAAGGCCTGTTGGAGCGTGTCGCGGCGACGGGGATTCCGCGGGTCCGTTTCACGACGTCGCATCCGCGGGACATGACCGACGACGTCCTCGATGCGATCGCCTCGACGCCGAACCTCTGCAACCATCTCCACCTTCCGGCGCAGTCGGGGAGCGATCGGATCCTCGCGTCGATGAACCGCGGCTACACGTCGGCCCGGTACCGCGAGATCGTCCGCGCGGCCCGTGAGAGGGTCGACGGGATCAACCTGACGACCGACCTGATCGTCGGGTACCCGGGGGAGTCGATCGCGGATTTCGAGGAGACGATGAACTTGATTGAGGAGGTCCGGTTCGGATCGATCTTCGTCGCGAAGTACTCGCCACGCCCATTGACGAGGAGCGCTCGAGTGGAGGATGATGTATCCGAGTCGGAGAAGGCCGAGCGACTGGAGCGTGTCCTCGCGCGGCAGCGGGAGATCGCGCTGCAGGAGAATGAACGATTCATCGGTCGCGATGTCGAGGTTCTGCTCGAATCCGAAGCGCGGGGCGGCGGATCGGTCGGCCGAGCGGAGGACCATCGGACAGTCGTCGCGCGCGGCGGGACGATCGGCGAACTGGAGACGGTCCGGGTCGAGGCTGTGTCCGCCGCGGGACTCTCTGGGGCGGTCGCAGTGCGCGAGGGGATCGAGGGAAGACGATGATCGTAACGGTCACACTGAACCCGGCGGTCGACAAAGTCTACTGGGTCGACAGCCTGAAGGTCTGCCAGATCACGGAAGAGGAGTTCCTGACGCGCGCGACGCGGAGTTCGACGTCGGCCGGTGGGAAGGGCGTGAACATCTCTCGATTCCTGTCGGCGTTCGGGACGGAGAACGTCGCGATGGGATTCGTCGGCGGAAACACCGGACACGTCGTCGTCCGATACCTCCAGAACAAGGGCGTCACCACGAACTTCGTCTGGATTCACGAGGAGACGCGGATCAACTCGATCATCCTCGAGAGCGGGCGCGATCACAGCCCGAACCTGATCAACGATCTCGGTCCGCAGATCTCCGAAGCCGAGCTCGAGCGGTTCATGCGGAAGTACCGCCGGATCGTGAAGCGAGCCTCGTGGGTCGTCCTTGCGGGGAGCATCCCGCCCGGGGTCGATCACGGGATCTACGGCGAGCTGGCGGAGATCGCGCGAGAGAACGGAGCGAGGGTCGTGGTCAGCGCCGGAGGCGACGCGTTGACGAAGGCGCTCCCTGCCTGCCCGTACTTGGTGAAGCCGGACACGCGCGAACACCTCCTTCTCGAGGGCACATCGCTGAAGTCGACCGAATCGATCATCGCGGCCGGGCAACACGTGATCGCCTGCGGCGCGCAGATGGTCGTCATCTCCCACCACGTCACCGGCGACATCGCGATCACTCCTGACGCTGTCTGGGAGATCAACGCGAAGGTCCCGACCTCGGAGTTCAAGAACCTCGTCGGAGCGGACGACGCGTTCCTTGCAGGGATCCTGTACCAGCTCTCCGAAGGGGCGTCGGAGGAGGAGTCGCTCCGGTTCGGGATGGGCGCGGGAATCGCCAGCGCCGAGAGTGAGAAGAAGATCTGCGAGGATCGCGCCAAGGTCGAGGAAGAGATGAAGAAGGTCTCGGTGGAGAGGATCGAGGAGGGAGCATGAAGGTCCGCGAGATCATGACGAAAGACCTGACCGCGGTGGAGAAGGACATCCCTGTCCGGGAGCTGATCTTCATCCTCGACAACGCCGAGATGCCGAACGTCCCAGTCGTCGATGAGGAGAGCATGCTGATCGGATTCATCTCGGAGAAGGATCTGATTCGCGCTGCCCTCCCAGGTTACTTCGAGATGCTCCACAGCGCGTCGTTCATCCCGGACATGAACCAGCTGGCGAGCAAGCTCGCCCAGATTGCGGACGATCCGATCGAAGAGTACATGCGATCGGACGTCCTCAGCGTCACGATGGACGACGACGATCTCCGCGCGGCCGACCTAATCATCCGCAAGGGTGTGAAGAACGTCCCGGTCGTCGACGACCAAGGACGGCTCGTCGGGCGCGTCCGCCGTATCGATCTTCTCAGGCACTTCCTCTAGTGTCGGCCGATCTCCCCTGGCAGGACCTCGGGCTGTCCCGTGTCCGTGTCGTCACGGCGGAGGGCGGCTCCCTCCTCGACGGGGGTCTGGTCTCATCCGACTCCGCCGCCGAGGAGCGGACCGACCTTCCCTGCGCAGTCTATCCGGAGGGCGAAGACGATCGGGTTCCCGATGACGCGTACGACCTTCGGCTGTTCGCCCGCGTCCTTCATCCGACGCTTCCCGATCACCGGCTGAGCACAGTCGCTGCTCGGTACGGACTGGAGATCGCATGTCCCGCACGGCTTGCGGCTTCTCTCTTCGTCGCGATGCTCGAGGAGGCGATCGGGCTCGATCGCGAGCTCGTCGCGCTCCTCGCCCGGCTCGTTCCCCCCCCACTGTCGGTCCTGTTCGATCGGATTCTCCTCCTCCCGCGCCCCGAGCGCGGCCTGGGTGAGAAGCCGGAGGTCACGGGAGAAGCTGCGAAGGCTGAGCCGATGGGGACGGACGCTGCCGAAGTCCTCGGTTCCGGAGGAGCGATTGCCGGAGCACTCCCTGCCTACGAGGAGCGCTCCGGGCAACTGCGGATGGCCGAGGCGGTCCAGGAAGCGTTCCGCGAGGGAGAGGCACTCCTCGTCGAAGCCGGTCCAGGGACCGGGAAGACGTTCGCCTACTTGGTCCCGGCGATCCTGCATCTTGTCGCCGAGCCGTCGGCGCGAGTGATTGTGTCGACGAGAACGAAGCAGCTCCAGGAACAGCTCTATGGGAAAGATCTGCCGTTCCTCGTCGAGCAGCTCGCCACCGGGCTGAGCGTGGCGCTGCTCAAAGGACGGGAGAACTACCTCTGTCTGCGGCGTTGGCAGGCGGTGATCGGCGAGATGGTCGGGGGACTCGAAGAAGATCGGCTCGTCCTTCTCGCGCCGCTCGCGCGCTGGATGCTGGAGAGCGAGACCGGCGACATCGACGAGAACGGCGCGTTCCTCGGCGCTTCCGGATCGCGCGCCCTGTGGAACCGTCTCTGCGATGTGGCGACCCACTGCGTCGGCGCCTACTGTCCCTTCCTCGACGAGTGCTTCTCGATCGCCGCGCGGCGCCGAGCCCGGAAGGCGGACCTCGTTGTCGTCAACCACTCACTCCTTCTCGGCGATCTGGCGGTCGGTGGCGTCGTCCTCGGTCGGTACACCCATCTGGTCGTCGATGAGGCACACAGCTTGGAGGCGACGGCGCGGACCGCGTTCACCCGGAGCCTCTCCGAACGGATCGTCGCCCGGGTCGCCGATGAGCTTGCCCCGTCGGGGCGGCGTCCGGGCTGGCTGAGACGACTCACCCTCCCTTCAGGGATCGAGGACGTTCGGCGGGCGTCGGATCATGTCGCGACAGTCCGCCGGAGAGCGGCGACGCTCTTCCGGAGCCTCGATCGGAAGCTTCCGGATGACCGGCGAGGGACCTTCTCGTCGCTCTCCGCGCTCGAGCCTCGGATCGGGGAGACGACGCTCGCTTTGGAGGAGCTGGAGATGGCTCTCGACCGCATCGGCGGCCGGATCGAGGCAGAGGAGACGCTCAAGGAGCTGGAGGGGCACATTGATCGGGTTTCGGGTCTGGCCGAGGTGGCGAAGGAGATCACCGTCCCTCCGGATGAGAACACCGTCCATTGGTTCGAGCGGGAGTTTGACGGCCCGGCGCTCCATGCGACGCCGCTCGACGTGGCCCCGTTCTTCCAGCGACTCCTCTATCCACGAATCGAATCGGTCGTCCTCACGTCGGCGACCCTGTCGATGGCCGGCGACTTCGACTACCTCGCTCGGTCGATCGGATTGACCGACGGCGTTCTCCGCGTCCGGACGGCCGTTGTCGAGAGCCCGTTCTCGTTCCGGGAACGGATGAAGGTCGCCGTGCCGGCGTACTTCCCACCGATCGACAGTGAGTCGGACGCCTACGTGGAGGCCTTGGCGTCGCTCCTCGCGACGGTGACCGCGAGGCTGGAGAAGAAAGGGCTTGCCCTGTTCACCTCCTACCGGATGCTCCGCGCCGTCCGCGATCGGATTCCGGCGGAGCTTGCGACGTTCGCGCAGGGGGTTGACGGACCTCGGAGCAAATTGATCGAGCGATTCCGGTCTCACCCTGGGGCTGCGATCCTCCTCGGGACGGAGAGCTTCTGGGAGGGCGTCGACTTCCCGGGCGAGGAGATGGAGTTCCTCGTGATCACCCGCCTTCCGTTCGCCGTACCGACCGATCCGATCCTCTCGGCGCTCGCCGATCGGATCGCCCGCGAGGGACGCGACCCGTTTCGCGATCTGTCGCTTCCGCAGGCGGTCCTCAAGCTTCGCCAGGGCGTCGGGCGGCTGATCCGGACGAAGGACGACCACGGGATCGTCATTCTGACCGATCAACGGGTCCTCTCGCGTAGCTACGGCGCGCGATTCATCGAGTCCTTCCCTGTGGTGGCGGACCGGTTCGAGGATGAGTCAACCCTCGTTCGAGAGGTCGCCGGATGGTTCGAGCACGGAGGTCGAGCCGAGCCTCCCCAACAGGATGCGACCCGAGACTGGAATTGACTTGTCGCCCCACAGGGAGTAAAATCCGGGCCAGTGAAGGGATGGGGCGATTACCCAACTTCGTCAGCATCACCTGCATTTCCATGCGAGTTTCTGTGGTGGTACCCGCATACAACGAGGCTGGGCGAATCGGCGCTGTTCTTGATCCGATCGTAGCGAGTTCGCTCGTCGACGAGGTCATCGTCGTGGACGACGGGTCGGAGGACGAGACGGCGGAGGAGGCGAGAGGCTTCCCGGTCCGGGTCGTCACTCTTCCCGAGAATCGGGGCAAGGCGGCGGCGCTCGCGTCCGGCGTGAACGAAGCGAGGAACGATACGCTTCTCTTCCTCGATGCAGACCTCGTCGGTCTGACGACGGATCACGTCGATCGGATGATCCGAGCCTATCACGACGAGCGACTCGACATGGCCGTCGGCGTCTTCTCGGACGGCCGGAAGAACACGGATCTCGCGCAGAAGATCAATCCATACGCGTCCGGGCAGCGGGTCCTTCCGCGGCGGCTGTGGGAGCGAGCGCGGGAGAACGTGGCCGAGATGAACTACGGGATCGAAATCGCGCTCTCTCGGCTGGCGTCGAAGGAAGGCTGGCGGAAGGAGTACGTGAAGCTCGAGGGAGTGACCCATATCCTGAAAGAGGAGAAGCGCGGACTGCGCAAAGGGATTCTCGATCGATTGAAGATGTACGGCGACATGGTGAAGTGGCTGTTCAAGAAGCTCTAGACGTGGCGGGACAAGCCCGCCCGATTCGATAGATCGAACGATCGCGGCATCGGACAACCGGTTCGACGAGTCGCGAGTACGAGAATCAGAGGCTCCTTCAAAAGGGGTGAAGCGTTCGGATGATCCTTCACTGGCTGACGTTCATTCTGTCCGCGCTCGGCATCATCTGCGCCGGGATCCGGCTCGCTCCGTACGGCGAAGCGATCGGGCGGCGGACCGGAATCGGCCAGGGTTGGGTCGGTCTGCTCTTTCTGGCGACGCTTACGTCGATTCCGGAGTTGACGACGACGGTCTCGGGCGCGAGCTTCGGCGTTCCGAATATCGCGCTCGGGAATGCGTTCGGCAGCAATCTGTTCAACGTCGTCATCATCGCCGTGATGGACATCCTCCTCCTTGGCAGGGGGCCGTTCCTGCTGAAGGCACGAGGGTACCACACGCTCAGCGGTGGGATGGCCGTCCTCTTGACGCTCTTCGGCATTCTGGGGATCGTCATCGGCCCGAGTGCGACGTTTCTCGGGATCAGCCCGGTCAGCTGGTTGATCCTCGTCGGCTACGTCGCCGGCGTCTTCCTTCTCTTCCACGCGGAACGAAACGAAGCGGTGGAGGAGGACCCGACGGAGGAGGGACCATCGCTGAAGATCGCGATCATCGGGTTTGCGATCTGCGCCGCGGTGATCGTCGTCTCGGGGATCTTCCTGATCCGCGCAAGCAAGGAGATCTCTCTGACGTCTGGCCTGTCAGCCTCGTTCATGGGGGCGATCCTCGTGGCGATCGTGACGTCGCTTCCCGAACTGGCAACGTCGATCGGTGCGCTCCGGATCGGGGCGTACGACATGATCGTCGGGAACCTGTTCGGGTCGAACATGTTCAACATTCTGACCGTCTTCTTCGCCGACGCGGCGTTCCGTCGCGGATCGATTTACGCGGGGTTGGCCGGCGGCGAGTCCGACCAGGCGGTCGTCGCGGTCTGCGGCGCTATGCTGACGGTCGTTGCGATGATATCGCTGGGAGTGCGTTCCCGGCGGCGGATCTTGGGAATCGGGGTGGATTCGATCGCCCTGTTGCTGTTCTACTTCGGTGCCACCGCGGTGATCGTCTTCAGGGGCATCCAGTTCTGAGGTGATTTCGATGATGGAAGTACGCGAACTGCGCGCAAAGACAATTGATGAGCTACTCGAGCTCACGCAGCAGCTCGAACTGAAAAACAACAAGCAAGCGGGGAAGGATGACCTCCTCCGACAGGTGATGGCCCATCTGGCGAGGGCGCAGGAGCTCCACTTCACCGACGGGATTCTCGAGCTCCATCCGGACGGGTATGGGTTTCTCCGCGGTGACAGCTGTCTGCCTGGGAGGACCGACTCATACGTCTCCCCGTCGCAGATCAAGCGATTCGCGCTTCGTGACGGCGATCTGATCACCGGGATGATCCGCGCGCCGAAGAACGACGAGCGTTACTTCGCGTTGCAGAAGGCCGAGAGCGTGAACGGGGTCGATCCGGACGAGTCTCGCCGGCGGGCGCAGTTCAGGGATCTGATCCCGCTTCACCCGGACGAGATGTACCGGCTGGAGCACGATCCCGAAGAGATCGCAACGCGGATTATCGATCTCTTCTGCCCGATCGGAAAAGGGCAGCGTGGGCTGATCGTCTCGCCGCCGATGGCCGGGAAGACGACGCTGCTGAAGCAGATCGCCAACGGGATCAACGCGAACTATCCCGACGTCAAACTGTTCGTCCTCCTCGTCGATGAGCGGCCAGAGGAGGTGACCGACTTCAAGCGGTCGGTTCCGAGCGGAGAAGTCGTTGCGGCGACCTTCGACCAGGAGCCGCGCCATCACACGCGGATCGCCGAGTTGGTCACCGATCGCGCGAAGCGGCTCGTCGAGCTCGGCCAGGACGTTGTCGTTCTGATGGATTCGGTCACTCGGCTCGGCCGGGCGTACAACCTGTCGATGCCGGCGTCGGGGAAGCTCCTCTCGGGCGGGATGGATCCGACGGCGCTCTACAAGCCGAAGGAGTTCTTCGGCGCGGCGCGGAACATCGAGAACGGCGGGAGCCTGACGATTATCGCAACGGCGCTGATCGACACCGGGAGCAAGCTTGACCAGGTCGTCTTCGAGGAGTTCAAGGGAACCGGGAACATGCAGTTGATCCTCGACCGAAACATGTCGAACAAACGGATCTTCCCCGCGATCGACGTCGAGCAGAGCGCGACGCGCAAGGAGGAGCTCCTCCTCGGCGAGAAGGAATTGAAGCGAGTATGGATCCTCCGTAAGATGATGTCGGAGCTGAACGATCCACAGGCGGCGATGGAGTTCATCAAAGGGAAGATGGAGGCGACCAAGGACAACGACCAGTTCCTTGAGTTGATGAGCAGTGACTAGCTACGGAGATCGCTATCAGGCGAAGAAACCGATCCGGAAGGATCGCGTCGCGATCGCGGTCCTGTTCGTTGCTGCGATCATCCTGATTCCGATTCTCATCCGCTCCGGCTGCACCCGCCAGACCGAGCCGCTGACCGTCATCGACGACGATACGGTCGTCGTGCGGGACGACTCCACGACCGACGAGATTCCACTCGACGTCTTTCCGATCGCCGATGACGACACGACCACGCCGCTGCCGGCGATCGAGGACCGGATCCTCCGGCACACCGTCTCGGACGGCGAGACCGTCGCCGACGTCGCTGCGGAGCTTGGTGTCACCGTGTCGAATCTCTTGACGAGCAACCGGCTCTTCGGCGAAGGGGAACTCCAGCCTGGCCGCGTCCTTTACGCCTCTTACGACGGCGTCGTCCACACGATCCAGCCGGGACAGACGCTGACCGATATCTCGCTGACGTATGCGATCCCGGTCGAGACCCTAACGTCGGCCAACGGACTGTCGTCCTCGTCGACGATCTTCGCCGGTGATCGGATTCTGATCCCCGATGTCACGGCGACGTTCTGGGACGATGTCGTCCGCCTATCGAACGGGGTTCCGTCGCAGTTCATCTGGCCGGTGGCCGGCGAAGTCGTCTCGACGTTCGGATGGCGTGTCCACCCGGTGCTCGAGAATCGTCATCATCATGACGGAATCGACATCGACGTCCCGGAAGGGACGATCGTGCACGCCGCCGCCAGCGGTGAAGTCTACTTCTACGGCGAGCAGCCGGGATACGGGAACGTCCTCGTGATCGAGCACGCCAACGGCTTCTTCACGATGTACGGCCATCTGTCGAGCGCGATCGTTTCATCCGGCCGCTACGTCGAGATGGGCCAGGAAATCGCCCTCTCCGGCAATACGGGGATCTCCTCCGGCCCGCACGTCCACTTCGAGGTTCGCAACGGCGAATTCCCGATCGACCCGCTCCGCTATCTGCCGTAGACGATGGAGTCCCTTCGGATCGAAGGCGGTGTCCCTCTTTCCGGGACGGTTCGGATCGACGGAGCGAAGAACGCCGCGCTTCCGGCCTGTGTCGCGGCCCTCCTGACCGACGAACCGATCGTCCTCCATCGCGTCCCGCAACTGCGTGACGTCAGCACGATCCTCTACACCCTCGGGGCGCTCGGGAAGCGCGTCGTCCGCCACGGCGATCACGTGGCGATCGCAGCCGGCTCGGGACTCTCGTCGGAGGCGGACCCTTATTCCGTTCGGCAGATGCGCGCATCGTTCCTCGTCCTCGGTCCTCTCGTCGCCCGCCTCGGCGAAGCGGTGGTCCCGCTTCCCGGTGGGTGCAGGCTCGGAGCACGCCCGATCGACCTGCACCTGCGGGCGCTGCGTACTCTCGGTGCGAGGATCGAAGAGCGCGAGGGCATCGTCCACGCGCGTGCGGAGCGCCTCCACGGTGCGCGAATCGATCTCCCGCTTCCGTCCGTCGGAGCGACCGAACAGATCCTGATGGCGGCATCTCTGGCGGCGGGCGAGACCGTCCTGACGAACGCTTCGATCGAGCCCGAAGTGCTCGATCTCGTGAGGCTGCTCCAGGAGATGGGGGCGGAGATCGGCGTATCGGGGCGCGAGATGCGGATCGTCGGTCGTGAGCGTCTGCACGCCGCCGAGCACACAGTGATCCCCGACCGACACGAGGCAGGCACCTACCTGCTCGCCGGCGCCATCACCAAAGGTCGAGTGACCGTCTCCGGCGTCGAATCCGACGCATTGAAGGCATTCCTCGGAGCGCTTCGCGAGACAGGTACACGAATTCTCGTGGAAGAAGACGCCGTCACGGTAGAGCCAGGGGGAACAGCACGTCCGATCAGCATCGCGACGGCCCCGTACCCGGGATTCCCGACCGATCTGCACCCTCAGTTCGCCGCGTATCTCTCGACGATCCCCGGGCTGAGCCGGATCGAAGAGCGGATCTTCGAGAGTCGGTTCGCCTACGTCGATGCCCTCTGTGCCATGGGAGCACAGCTCAGCCGCACCGGAACGACGCTGACGATCGAGGGCGTGGAGACGTTGCGAAGTGCGGCGGTCTCCGCGACCGACATCCGCGCGGGGGCAGCCCTCGTCCTCGCCGGTCTGGCGGCGGAGGGCTACACTTGCGTGACCGAACTGGAGCACATCGACCGGGGCTACTCGTGCCTCGAGGGGAAGCTGGAGAACCTGGGAGCGAGGATTGAGCGACGCAGCGATTGATCGGAACCACGAACCGTTGGTCGAGGATCGACTCGGAACGCGAGCCCGCGTCTACGGGAGCGAGCAGGCGATTCTCGTTGGGATCACCAATGGGCCGGCCGAGGAGGAGACGTTCCGCGAGCTCGAATCGCTGGCGGATACCGCCGGGATCTCGACGCTCGCGACGGTTGTGCAGAATCGACGGCGCCCGGAGCCGGCGACGTTCATCGGTCGGGGGAAGGTCGACGAGGTGAAAGCTTCCTCGGCCGAACTCGATGCGGACGCGATCATCTTCAACGACGAGTTGACGCCGGCCCAGGCTCGCAACCTCGAAGAGGCAATCGGGCGGAAGGTGATCGATCGGACGCAGCTGATCCTCGACATCTTCGCCCAGCGTGCCGCGACGAAGGAAGCGAGGCTGCAGGTCGAGCTGGCTCAGCTCCGCTATCTGCTCCCCCGGCTTCGCGGATGGGGTACGGCGCTAACGCGGGTCGGCGGACGGGCATCCGGCGGCGTCGGAACCCGCGGGCCGGGTGAGACGCAGCTCGAGCTCGACCGGAACAAGATCAACCGAAGGATCCACACGCTTGAGAAGCGCCTCGTGAAGGCGACGGCCGAACGGGGCGTCCGGCGGAAGCTCCGGATGAAGAGCGATCTGCCCCGCGTCGCGCTCGTCGGCTATACGAACAGCGGGAAGTCGACGCTCCTCAACCGTTTGTGCGATGCGGATTCGTTCGTCGAGGACAAGCTCTTCGCGACGCTCGACGCCGTGGTCCGACGCGGGACGGTCGCGCGTGGACGTGTCGCGCTCTTCGCCGACACCGTTGGCTTCATCCGCGATCTACCGCATCATCTTGTGCCGGCCTTTGCGGCGACGCTCGAAGCGGCGCAACATGCGGACCTCTTGATCCACGTCATCGACGCGTCGAAGCCGACGTATGCGGAGGATCATCGGACCGTCCTCGAGATTCTCGAGAAGGAGGTCTTCCACGAGCAGGAGGAACGCCCGGTAACGCTGAACGTGCTGAACAAGATCGATCTCTGCGTGAACGGTCCGACGGAGGAGATCGAGGGGATCGCGATCTCGGCCCTTCGGGGGATCGGCATCGACTCGCTCGTGGAGCGGATTGCGGCGGCCGTCTTTCCGGAAGATCGAGCGGTCGCGTTCACCTTCCCACTTCACATCCTCCACAAGTTGACGCCGCTGACGACGACCGGGAGAGCGCAGATCGTTCAGTACACCGCGGAGGCGGCTCGTGTTGAGGCGTCGATCTCGGCGGCCGAGTGGGCGCAGCTCGAACGAGAGGGAGCTTGCCTCATCGCCTCCGGCGCTTCCCCGGCTGGAGGACCCTGACCTCTCCGCCGTCGGCTTCGATCCGGTCTCGATCGTCGGTCAGGATCGTCACCGTGTTCCGGAAGATGTTGTGGGAGATGACCTTCCCTTTCTTCTCCTTCCAGGCGACCTGAGCCCCGAGCCCGGGGAGTCGACCGAGCGCTTCCTTGTAGGTTTGGTGCTCGTAGGCGAGGCAGCACATCAGCCGTCCGCAACAACCGGTGATCCGCTCCGGCGACACGAAAAGCTCCTGGTCGTAGGCCATCTCCATTGGGACAGGATTCGGCTCGTGCAGGAACCGGTGACAGCAGATCTCGAGCCCGCATCGGCCGAGACCGCCCTTGATCCGGGCCTCGTCGCGCGCACCCATCTGGCGGAGCTCGATTCGCGTGCCGTAGCGACCGGCCAGATCGCGCAGCAGAGCCCTGAAATCGACGCGATGGGGGGCCGTGAAGTAGATGCGGAGCTGCCTTCGGTCGAGCGTGTACTCGGCCGCGACGAGGTGCATCGGGAGCTTGTGGCGCGCGACGACCTCGCGTGTCGAAAAGAGGATCCGCTCGGCGTCGGCCTGATTGTAACGGTGGGTGTCGATGTCCCGCTGCGAGGCGATCCGGACGACGCGGTCGAGCTGATCGCTCAGCCCGGCGCCGGCCTCGAGCTCGTCGAGCATCACGCCGAGGCGGAGTCCGTTGTGATCGACGACGCACGCTTGGCCGGGTTCGACCGGGACGGACCCGGCATTGAAGCAGGCCGTTTCACGATCGAGGTTTCGGATCCGAATCAGCACGACGCGGTCACTCGCCATCGCCATCGCCTCCCGGGGTCAGCATCAACGATAACAGAACGGCCTCCGGCGGTCCGTAGACGACGATCGAACGATAGGCGGCATCGATCGCCCGACAGAGGGCCTGCAGACGGGCCAGGCCGACGTGCTCTCGAATCTCCGGGATCGGGGGGCGCTCGGAAGCCGGATCGAACGGCGATCGGAGGAGATCGAACGAAGCGGAGAGGAGCTCTTGAAGGAAGCGGGCAAGGGCCTCGCGATCCTGCTGGGCAAGCGTTCGGACGCCGATGGTCAGTGTTTCGGCGTCTTGGGCGCCAATCCGGGCGACGAGGAGGAGAAGGGCTCCGTATCGGCGGATCGGATCCTCGCCGAGTGCGGCGCCGATCAGATCGAGGATCGGACCGCCGCGCAGCGCAGCCATTGCTTCCTCTCGCGCGGAGAGGACGTCGATTCGTTCGGCGAGGAGTCGTTCGAGCTCGCCGTCACGGAGCGCAACGCCGCCGAGCCAAGCGGCTTCGTCTTCCGTATATCCAGTGTCCGTCAGCCTGCGAGCGATGGTGTCCCGGGACGGTGGTGGAATCCGGATCATCCGGCAGCGCGACACGATCGTCGGGAGGAGATCGCTCGGGTGCTCGGTCAGGACGACGAACGCGAGGTCGCGAGGCGGCTCTTCGAGGATCTTGAGGAGTGCGTTCGCCGCC
>JANQEA010000067.1 GCA_028278555.1 Candidatus Bipolaricaulota bacterium
GCTAGGTCCGATGCTTCTCCAGCCACGCGGCCTCTTCGCCGGGCTCGGGGAGCAGGGCGCCGCCCTCCATGTTCCACTTCGACGGGATGTCGACGGTCACGGCGCCGACCTCGGACTCGGCGCATCCGAGCGCCTTCGCCACGCTGCTCCGCAGCTGGGAGACGATCTCGGCCTTCTGCTCGTCGGTCCGACCCCAGCGGATCGTCCCGAAGACGAAGGCCGCCCGTCCGTCGGGAAGCTCCGAAGGCGCGCGCTCGGAGAAGAAGGCGTGGACGAAGGAGGCCGGAGCTCCCGTGACGCCGCAGTGGATCCGTACGACTTCCTTGGCGATCTGGGCGCGCTGCGCCTCGCTGCTCAGGCCCTCTCGAATCGCGCATCGATACAGGGGCATGGGAACACCTCCTCGCTAGAGCGATAGCGGGCCGTCGAAGGCCGTCGCCACGATTTCGTTGACGGAGCATCCGGTGGTCTCGACCCAGAGATCGCAGACGGCCCGGAGGAATGCCTCCCGTTGGACGTCGTCGTAGCCGACCGGAACCGAGCGGACCACGATCGACGACGTGCTGGGCTCCCCCGCGGTCCACGCCCAGCCCCTCGGCTGACGCGTCCAGCGGATTCCCACTTCGGCGGGGTCGTCGCCGAAGAACTCTCGAGCGAGCCGCTTCAGGCCCGCCTCGAGCGCACCCCTCTCCCGATCCGCGGCCTGGCCTTCCTGGATGATGCAGGCGTATCGATCCATGCCCCTTCGCTCCCCGGACTGTGATTTGCGTCCGTTCAGATTCTAGACTATGGTGCTCGCGGACGCAAACTCGCCCGCAAAAAGGAGGTCGAAATGCTGAAGGTCATCGGTGCAATGCTCTCGCCGTGGGTCCGCCGGGTGGTAGTGACGCTCGAGGAGAAGGGCGTCGAGTACGAGCACGACGGGTACTTTCCCACCGGCGATCTGCCCGCGGACTTCAAGAGGAAGAGCCCCCTCGGCCGGATTCCCGTGATGGATACGGACGAGGGCCCCATCGCGGACTCGACGGCGATCT
>JANQEA010000057.1 GCA_028278555.1 Candidatus Bipolaricaulota bacterium
GCTCAACTCCCTCACCATGCTCGTCCTGTACGGTGTGCTCGGCGGCTTCCTGCTCGGCGTGGGCCGGCTCCCGGTTCCCTGGCAGGCGCTCCTTCTTTCCATCTCGGTCTATGTTGCGCTTCCCCTGGTCGCAGGATTCCTCTCCCGTCGTTGGATCATTGCGGCTCGCGGCGAGGACTGGTTCAGGGAGAAGTTCCTTCATCTCCTCACCCCCGTGACCATCGGCGCGCTGCTACTGACGCTGGTGCTTCTCTTCTCGTTCAAGGGGGATGTGATCCTCGCCAACCCGCTGACCATCCTGTGGATCGCCATACCGCTCACGACCCAGACGCTCTTCATCTTCGGACTTGCCTATGGGCTCGCGAAGGCGAGCGGTCTTCGCTACGAGGACGCCGCGCCGACGGCGCTGATCGGTGCGAGCAACCACTTCGAGGTCGCTATCGCAACGGCGGTCCTGCTCTTCGGCTTGTCGTCGGGTGCGGCTCTTGCGACGGTGGTGGGTGTGCTCATCGAGGTGCCGCTGATGCTGGCTCTCGTGAGGTTCTGCCTGCGGACCCAGGCGTGGTTCTCTACAGGCGCGCCCGCTGGCGTCGAGCGGGCGGGGTGATCGACTGCCGGATCTCGAGTACGGTCCGCGCTGCGAGCGCCGTCTCTTCGCGGTGCTTCTGTGACATCGAGACGGTCGAGGCATGGCTCGAAACGGAGGGACAGATTCGCGGGCGTGCGAGCGCGCGTCCGTTCTGATGGAGGGGCCCCGGACGGGCTATAGTTCTGGGTGGAGCCGTGGCCGAGCGGTCGAAGGCGCCTGTCTTGAAAACAGGTAACGCGAGAGCGTTCGTCGGTTCGAATCCGACCGGCTCCGCCAGAGCTCGCGGAGACGGTCAGAGTGGGGCGGGATTCTTGCACGATATCAGTCCTTTACGGTCGCTTCCGGACTCCCCGGCGTCGCTCGCGCCTACGCGTGACTGCATCGATTGGCCTCGAGCGTCAGATGGGACAGCGAGGGCATGGCTGCCGTCAGGCGCGCTCGATACCCGGCGGGCGTGCTCGGTCGGTCGGCCTAGGCGGAGGCCGCTTCGTGGTCACAACCTTCGGTGCGACATCGCCTGAAGTTGCGAAGGTGGGCTGCGATCAGGAGCCCGGCTGACCCGACCGTCACCCATCGCTCGCCGATCTCGCCGATCAGGTCGTGAGGCGCCGCGATGGGAAAGGCAAGCCCGAACAGGCCGAGAGCTCCCAGCAGGAGCACCCGGTGGTCCTTGTGCCGCCAGCATCCGAGTCCGAAGGCCAGGAAGGATGCAGGGAGGATCGCCCAGAACAGCATCCGGTGAAAGCTCTCGTCGGTCGCGAACGAGGCAGGAAGGGTCGTCCCAGCCACGAGGAAGACGGGAGCCGCGATGCAGTGCAGGGCGCAGGTCGCTGAGCCCAGGATGCCGATCCCGTCCGCGAAGGATCGGACACCGAGGGAGCGGGTTCTTTCCATGCTTCCTCGCTTCTCCGTACTGTGGTGCCGACCGCATCCCTCGAGTTCCCAGGAGATGCCAATCAGCGTGAATTCCCAGGAGTTGGAACTCCGGCACTCCCCCTGGCACTTGAAGCCAGAAGGTCCTGTCTCTCGGGACTCGGCCGATCATGCAAGCACGCCTGACGAGAGATGCCGCCTGTCCGTTCCCTGGACATTCACTGCGCCAAGCCACGGATCGGTTCGGGCTCGTTCGGCAGATCGGCGCGCGGCCATGTCGGTCGGCGCTGCGCCGAAGAGCGGTCCTCGCGTTCCATTCTGGGTCGGGCGGTCGAGCGTGACGGGTGATGAATCGAAGCGCGTGTCGAACTTGCCCGGCGCGGGACTCGCCGCGAGGGTTCATCCCGATCGCTCTCTGGGCGTGCACCTGCTCGCGGGTCTGCCGACCGTAGCGGTGCGATGGGGCTTCGAGCGGGCGTGTGACGTGATGCCGGTCGCACCGCCGGACGCGCTCGCCGACGTCGTCGTCGGAGATGCGACCCGGATCGGTGTTCTGCTTCCGCCCTTCGCTGAGCCCTCCCTGGTCGTGGAGAGCTGGCAGGAGTGCGACTTCCTGCCGAATCGCTTCGGCCGCCCCGCGCACATCGCGGGAGTCTCGACGTTCGTCGACGTCGATCACCTGGTCGATCATCTGGCCTCGGCTGCCCCGCTCTCGCTGCACGGCTGGGGTCGGAGCGATCTCGACCGACGCACCGTCGCAGACATCCTGGTCGGGCAGATCGAGTCGGCGACGCATCTCGTGCTCGTCGGAGCGGCTCCGGTCCCTTCTCCACTCGCCCGCTGTCTCGCGGTGCTCAATCCGGGAGCCGTCCGCATCCCGTGCCGCGATGGATCGAACCTCGACCCGACGGGGCTCGAGGCTGCGTTGGGTCTGGAGGAGCCTGGTGCCCAGAGCAGTCCGGATCACCCCCGGCGTGACGCATCGGCGGCTCGCTCCGTTCGTGTCGTCCCGCCATGGCTGGAGGTCCTGCGGGGTGAGCTCGATTCCCCGCGGGGCTCGGACCTCTTCGTCTATCGTCGCGCGCGTCCCTTCGATGCGAATCGCCTGCGCGACTGGCTCGCGAATCCGCCGGGAGAGCTACTACGGGGCAAGGGCCACGTCTGGCTCGCCGGCGAGCCGGATCGGAGCTTCGGCTACTCCTGTGCGGGATCCGTGCATCGCCTGTTCCCGGCGGGTCGGTGGTGGGCGAGCCACGGGGACGGCGTGTGGCCGAGCTGCCCCGCGCAGCGCCGGTGGCTTCTCGAGCGGTGGCATCCGCGCTTCGGCGATCGCCGCCAGGAGCTCGTCTTCCTCGGCG
>JANQEA010000075.1 GCA_028278555.1 Candidatus Bipolaricaulota bacterium
GACCAGATCGTCGTGGTGTTGACGATTCGAGGCACGCACAAGGGACCGCTTCGTGGCATGGCCGCGACGGGGAAGTCCTTCGAGATCAGGGACGTCACCATCTGTGCGTGCAAGAACGGGAAGATCGTCAAGCAATCCGGTCTCAGCGACTACCTCACGGCCTTCGGGCAACTCGGTATCATCGATCTCCCGGGTGGGTCCTAGGCGTCGAGGGTGCATGTCCGCCAACGACCAACCGCAGCTCGACCTGTACTCGGGCAAGCCACAGCACGACGTGTTCCCGCGGCTGATCGAGATGTTTCCGACGGGGCGGATGGAGCCCGAGGCGCCCCGGCCGTTTCCACGCGGGTCCGAGCTCACCCTGCCGATCGAGTTCTCCTTCGACGGCACGGCGAGGAGCGTCGCGGACTTCCTGGCGTCGACGGATACCGTCGCGCTTCTGGTCACGAAGGACGGGCAGATCCTCCTGGAGGAGTACTTCCTGACCGGGGGGCGAACCGTCGGCTGGATCTCGTGGTCCGTGGCCAAGAGCTTCGTCTCGGCGCTCGTCGGCGTCGCCGTGGCCGAGGGCCACGTCGGGAGCGTCGAGGATTCCATGGATCGCTGCGCGCCCGCGCTGAAGGGCTCCGCCTACCAGGGCGTGCGGATTCGTGACGTCCTGCAGATGTCGTCGGGTGCGCGGTGGAGCGAGGACTACAGCGACCCCGAGTCGGACGTGATTCGCATCGGGAATGCGATCGCGGCGGGCGGCTCGCTCGATGACTTCGTCTCGGGAATGACGCGAGCGACGACGCCGGGCACCGTCTGTCAGTACAACTTCGCCGATACCCAGGCACTGGGTATGCTGCTCGTGGGTGCGACCGGCAGGTCGCTGACGGAGTACATGCAGGAGAAGCTGTACACGCCCCTGGGGATGGAGTGCCCGGGCTATTGGCTGCGCGACAGCCGCGGGATGGAGATGGCCTTCGGAGGCCTGTGCCTGACCGCGCGAGACTTCGCGAAGATCGGCGAGCTGTACCGGCTCCGCGGCCGGATCGGCGAACGCCAGCTCGTCCCGGAGCCGTGGGTCGAGGCTTCGGTGCGTCCTAGCGCCGACCATCTGCAGGTCGGAAGGGTGCTGGTCGGCGGACACGTCCTTCCGCTCGGCTACGGGTACCAGTGGTGGATCCCGGCAGGCAGCCGCGGGGAGTTCTCGGCGATCGGGGTCTACAATCAGTTCGTCTTCGTCGACCCCTCGCGGGGCGTCTGCATCGTCAAGCTCTCGGCCAATCGCCGCTACGGCACCTCACCCTGCGAGGCGACCAACCGCGAGATGGAGACCATCGAGTTCCTTCGCGCGGTCGCCGCCGCGGCGTCGTCGGGGCCGAATCGATAGACCGGGAGCTTCCGTGACACCGCCTGTCCTTCGTGTCTTCTCCTATCTCCCCAACCCTCGCGTCT
>JANQEA010000076.1 GCA_028278555.1 Candidatus Bipolaricaulota bacterium
GTTCCAGCCTTGAACCCGGACCCTCGAAGTTGGAACACCTTCGACTTTCCCCGACTCCGGAAAAGCATGAACCCGGACCGGAACCACGCGGGATCAGAATCGCGGGTTCAGCGCAACGAGCACCCCATGCTCCGCAAGCTCGCTCCGCACGCGCGGGACGTGACGGGGCTCGACCGACCAGCACGAGAGCGAGCCGGAGAATGGCGTCAGCTCCCCGCGGTGGGGCTCCGCGGCGATCCACGCGCGGAGACTCGCCGCCCCGACCGCCATCTCGCACGTGTCCGTGGCGAGCAGGCTCAGCGGGTAGACGTCCCGGAGATGGCGGGCAGCGAGCTTCTCGGTGCCGTCCGAGATCAGCGCGCGGTAGCGCATCCAGCGACCGACCTGCTCGGCCTCCTCGGAGTCCCAGTCGTAGCCCTCGGTTAGGACCCCGGCAGCGTAGAAATCCGGACTCTTGCGAGACGAGAGCTCGACGATGTAGCCGTAGCCGACCTCCTCGATTCTGTGCATGCTGCGCGCCAGCTCGAGAAGGGGGTCGGGCGACGGCACGCGGAACGCGGCGTCGTGCGAGCATGAGATCAGGTCATGGGTGATCACGACCCGAAGCGCCACAAGGCTCGTCACCCACGGGATGTAGACGGAGCTCATCTCCAGGTCCGGCGTCCTCGGGAAGCCCTTCGCGGCGACGGCCTTCTGCCATGCCGCGAGCGGCACGGGTCCCTCCTCGAACCCAGCGGCCTCGACGCTCACATAGCCCACCGAGCGGCCGATGGCCTCGAAGACGCCACACGCCGCTTCGTACTCGGCCTCCGGCACCTCGCGCTCCGGGCCGGGCATCCGGTGGAGGGCGAGGCCCCGCTTCGTCAGCCACGGGATCCAGCTACGCTGCATCGCACGGAGACGGGACGGGGATGCCCCTGCTCATGGGCCACCTGTCACTCGCTTGCTGACCCCGACGTGGCGCGCTCGGGCTGGCCGCCGCTGTAGGGCGCCGAGACGTTGCCCAGCGCAGCCTGGGTGACGGACTGGACGCCCACGTCCAAGACTAGCGCCTGGGGCAGACCGAACGTCGCCGGCAGGTTCGAGGCTCCGATCGTCCGCACGCCATTAATGGTAGTCGGGAGCTTGATCGAGGTCTTCCCGATTACCGCTGCCACCCCGCGATTGGCCTCCGGGAGGGCGTTGACGCCGGCCTGGGCCCGGGCCGAGAGCGCGACGACACGGTCCGTTTTCGAGGCCACCTCGATGGCGGAGAACCGGCCATTCTTCAGGATGCCGACGTCGGGTTGCGTCGCCAGCGGCGTGCGCGGCGTCGCCTTCAGGCCGTTCGCGGTGCCCACGGCCCGGTTGAGGAATACCCTGTCGGCGCCCGCGTTGATGGCCTTGACGGCCTCGAGGTTCGACCGAGTGTCGTGGAAGAAGGTCTTCGTCTTGTGGGCCACGCCCACCACCTTCCCCTGGGTCCGCAGGGCGTCGACAGCCCGCTTCACGTTCCGGGCCTGGGCCAGTGTGCCGAGGCCCGAAGTGGCTGCGCCCACCGCGAGGTCGAACGCGATCGCCTTGGCGTCGAAGATGTCCCCGCCCGTGAGCCCCCGGATGGTGCCGCCGAGGATCACGTTGGCGCCCGCGCCGACAACGAAGTTCAGGATCTCGCCGGAGGGATCGTTCGCGTTAGTCGGGGTGTTGGCGACGTAGGCGTAGAGATTCACGCCATCAGCGAAGCCCAGGGGGTCGCGCTGGGTGTATCGCCCGACGCTGGGGTCGTAGTAGCGGGCGCGGTAGTAGATGAGGCCGGTAGCATCGGGTTCGCGTCCGGTGTAGCCGTAGGTCGGCACCGGCGGGCCCGTGCCGAGGGCGACCGCCGGGTTTCCCCAGGCGTCGAAGCCCTGGGTCGAGACGAGGCTCCCGGTTCCGGCATCATTCGTGGCCACGACCGAGCCGAGGCCGTCCTGCTGGTACGCGAGAGTCTGCCCGCCCGCGTAGCGCAGCACGGGAGAGTCCGAGCGCGGGCCGTGCACGAAGCGCGCGGTCGGCGCCGTCCAATCCGTCTCGATCTCCTGGTAGATCGTGTCGCCGTCGTAGTGGAGCTGCCGGGAAATGGACCCCACCACCTTTCGGATACGCCGACCCATGGGGTCGTAGGCGTAGCTCTCGAGCGGAAGCCCTGTCCGCTGGGCCTGGACGAGTCGACCGAGCGGATCGTAGGTCAGGACGAGCTCGTCGTCCCCGGTGCAGTCCGTGCCGAGATCGACGACGCTGCCGATGCACTGCTTGCGCTGGTTTCCGTTCGGGTCGTAGAGGAACTGGTGGGTGACGGTCTCGGTTCCCTGCTCCTGGATCTCCAGCAGCTGGTTCGCGGCATCGTGGACGTAGACCTCCACGGGCCCCGTCACGGGGGTGTAAGTAACGCGATTGCCGAGGGAGTCGTAGGTCCACGACTCCGTGTTGGCCCCCTCCGTGACCGACAGAAGGCGCGAGAGGGCGTCGTACGCGTAGGTCTGGCTGCGACTCGCGCCGCCCAGCGTCTCGGACATCGAATTCCGGCGCCCCAGCGCATCGTAGGTGTACGACTGGGAGTGGAGGACACCCCCGGGACCGGTCGTGATCTGCGAGTCGAGTGAGTCGTCCGCGAAGTATCGGTACTCCGTGCTCACGCCACCGCCGGCGTCGCGGCGCACGAGACGGCCTCCGTCGTCGAAACGGTAGCCGATGGCCTCGCCATCCGGCGCCAGGATGAAGGTCAGACGTCCCGTGGGGTCGTAGAGGAAATCGGTCTCGCGCCCCTGGTCGTCGCGGAAGCCGTCCAGCAGCCCGCCCGGGCTCCAGCTGTACTCGATCCAGGCACCGCCGCGTGAGTCGGTGGCGCGGGCCAGCCGGTGCGCGGGGTCGTAGCTGAACTGGTAGGTGACCTCAGGGGCGGTGATCTGCTCCGCCTGGCCCAGGGCGTTGTGCTCGTAGGTGATAACGTGGGGATTCGGGTCCCCCGCAAAGGCGAAGGCCCGTTGCTCGTCGAGGACTCCGCCCAGACCGTAGTCGCGCTCGAGGATCTGCCCCTTCGGGTCCTCGATACGAACGATGTCCCCGCTGACAGACGGGGTGTAGGTCCACGTCCGGCCGAGGGCATCCGTCTCCGTCAACACTCGGCTCCAGTCGTCGTAGGTACTCACCCGCTGCGCGGCGAGGACGTCCGCTGCGGGATTGGTGCCGCTCGTGTCGGTGCGGCCGGCGCGAAGGGCGAGCAGATTGCCGAGGGCGTCGTATTCGTAGGTCGTGACCGGGCGCACGGACCCGTGGGTGGGATCCGTGTAGACCGGCCCCACCACGCGGACCGGCCTGCCGAGCGCGTCGTAGGTGGAGAGCGTCGTACCGCCATCGGCATCGGTCAGGGTGGTGACCTTCCCGGTGCCGTCGTAGTCAAAGCGGGTGCAGCGGTCGAGCGCGTCGCACTCTTGCTGGAGCCGTCCGTCCTCGCTGGCGCCGTAGTAGACGAGCGTTCGCACGTTGCCGTTCGGGTCCGTGATGGCGATCGGACGTCCGAGGACGTCCACGTCCGTCCGGATCTCCCGTCCCTCCTCGTCCAAAGCGGAGACCACCGTTCCGCGTCGGTCATGGCGTAAGTGGGTGGTGTATCCGTCCGGGCCGGTAGTGGAGACCAGGTTTCCGCCTGGATCGTAGGTGAACCGGGTCGAGAAGCCTCCGGCATCGATCTCGAGGATTCGGCGATCGGAGAGGTCGTAGGCTGTGGACGACGAATCCACGAGCTCGAACTGGCCCGCGGCGTCGATCGTGAGCCCCTCGTAGTTGGGATTGCCGTTGGCGTCGTAGCCGAAATCGCGGAGCTCGCCGAGGGCGTCCGATGCCCGAG
>JANQEA010000023.1 GCA_028278555.1 Candidatus Bipolaricaulota bacterium
GGGCAATCGGCTCGCGACCGTCACAACGGACGCTACGGTCGGCGGCTCACCGGTCTCCCAGGTCCGGACCTTCAACTATGACCAGCGAGGCTTCCTGACTTCGGAGACCCACCCGGAGAAGGAGGCTCCGGTGACCTACTCGGACTATGACGCTCGTGGGCACGTAACGCGGAAGGTTGACGGGGCGGCGCCTACGAAGAGCGACCTGACCTTCACTTACGACGCTGCCGAGCGGCTGACCGACGTGCGAAAGACAGGTGGGAGCAACCGCGAGCTCAAAGAGTTCACCTACGGGCCGATGGACGACCCCGTGACAAGCCGTCGAGGGAAGCTCCACACGGCGACGCGGCACAACCACCTAACGGCCTTCAACGGCACTCCGGATCTCCAGATCAAAGAGATCTACGAGTACAACAGCCCCGACGGTCGAATCTCCAAGCGAACGATCGAGCGCTCGGACGCAAGAATCTCGAACGTTCCCTGGTTCGAGCAGGCCTTCACCTGGACGGAGCTCGGCGATGTCGACACAGCGAGCTACCCGACCTGCGTGATCCCGGCGGAGTGCACACCGGGCAACCTCTCGAACCAGCCGGCAAGAACGGTGGACTACGACTATCAGCGAGGATTCTTGACCCGCATTGCAGCGACGGTCCCCCCTGTAACCACCGAGTACGCTTCTTTGATCAGCTACCATCCGAACGAGATGCTGGCTTCGATCGTCCACGAACATGGCGACGACGACGTCACGGACGTTTGGGAACCCGACCCGAACGGGATGCGGAGACCCGCCCGCATTCACACGATGGGCGTCTCTGGCGGCTCGGAGTTCGACACGAGCAACTATTCCTACGACGGAGCGGGCAACGTCAAGGCGATGGGCAGCGATGCGTTTGTCTACGATCGAGTCTCCCGCCTGGTGTCGGGGACAACGCAGCAGGGCCAGGCGTTCGAGCAGAGCACGTACGACGCGTTCGGCAACCGGGTCTCGGCGACGAGCTCGACAGGCACGAGGTCGCTGGCCACAGACCCGGCCACGAACCGGCTGCTCGGCCTCACCCGTGCGGTGAGCTACGACTCGCGCGGGAACGTGACCGAGTGGGGCACTGCGGACTACTCCTATGACGCTTTGGATACGCTAGTTCTCCACAGCGATCCGGCGGGAACGAACCCCGACATCGATCTCTCCTACGTCTACACCGCGGATGATGAGCGGATCGTCACGATCGAGAACTCGGTGCCGCGGGAGATCTGGACCTTGAGGGACCTCGATGGGCTGGTGTTGCGCAAGTTCTCTCGACTGGTCGGTGACACAGACTGGAAGAAGGACACGATCCA
>JANQEA010000047.1 GCA_028278555.1 Candidatus Bipolaricaulota bacterium
TCGGACCGACTCGATGGATCCACCCACCCGCCGCTTCCGGCGGTCAGGACGCGCGCCGATGAGGGATCCCTACGCGCCGGCGAGCTCGAAGTGTGCTCGAGGCTTGATCTGACCCACGAGAACCCAAGCGGAACCGAGCACGTTGGCGGGACGGACGGGACTCGAACCTACCACCTCTCGCCGTAAGCCCCTAGAAACGCGAGCCTTCGTGGGGCTGGAGCTCGGATCCCGTTGAATCCGGGGTCTCGCGATGTCCTTGACATCACTAAATGAATGCATCATGATTCACTTCATGCCTGCAACCGACCAGCTCACGATCCGCTCGATCAGCTCGCGCTTGCGGGCGGCCTTGGAGAGAGAGGCGAGCCGCCGCGGCCAGAGCCTCAACAAGACGGTCCTGGCCCTGCTGACCGAGCGATTGGGCTTGGCTGAATCGGCGGCGCCCGTCGAGTACGACGACCTCGACGAGTTGGCCGGGACCTGGTCCAAGTCGGAGGCGGCTCGCTTCGACGAGGATCTCCACGCCCAGCGTCAGGTGGATCCCAAGCTCTGGCAATGAGCCGGGTAACCCTCGACACGTCGGGCTACTCGGCGTTCAAGCGGGGACACGCAGGCGTCGTCGCTCATCTTCGAAGGGCCGATGAGATCCTCCTGCCCACGATCGCGCTGGGCGAACTCCTCGGCGGGTTCGCAGCCGGGCGCCAGGCGCGCCGCAACCGCGAAGAGCTCGACTGGTTCCGCGCCAGCCCAAGGGTCCGACTCGTCCCGATCGGCGAGGCCACCGCGGCGCGCTATGCCGTCATCTACGCCAGCCTTCGCTCGTCCGGAAAGCCCATCCCTACCAACGACCTCTGGATCGCGGCGAGCGCCATGGAGCACGCTACAGAGCTCGTCACCTTGGATCGGGACTTCTCACGCGTGGTCCAGATACTCGTGGCCCTCTACGAGCCGTGAAGTCAAACCGCCGTCTGTCCTCGCGCCTGCCAATCGATCTCGCAGGCCGATCGTGGGCCGATTCTCCGAAGGCGCGCAACGCCTCGCAGCGCTCGCCGAGGCCCGGGCGCCGAGACCGCCAGAACCTCGACATACCCGGCGGCGCCTCACCGCGACCGTCGGTGCATCGCGGAAGCGTCTCCATAGGCGCGGTGGGAAGGACTTCCTCGAGCTCGATCGTATGCCGCCAATCGTCCCCGAGAAGTGTTTCATGATCTCGGGTACTTATGGCGGGGCGGACGGGACTCGAACCCGCAACTTCTGGCGTGACAGGCCTCCTCTGCGATCGACCGTAACCAATAGGAATCGCTGACAATTTACCTATTGGTGGATCACAACCGACCGGCAGGAACTCGCACGAACTCGCAGGAATCGGCAGGGACCGGCACGGATCGGAAGTCGGGAGGGTCCCGGTCGAGGCGCGGTGGATACTAACTATTGCGAATAGTTAGTAGATGCCTATGATCCTCCAATGCAAACAGGGGAGACCCCCATGAAGCACCTCAGCGTGCCCGTCTCGGACGAGCTCAACGAGACGATCCGCAAGCGGATGGCCGAGGGCGGCTTCGGGTCGATCGCCGAGTACCTTCGCCATGCGGTCCGCCAGGAGCTCGATCACGCCGCCCAAGCGAAGCTCGAGCGGCTGATGCTCGAGGGCCTCGAGTCCGGCGAGCCGATCGAGGCCACGGCCGAGTGGATCGCCGAGCGCAAGGCGAAGCTGCGCAAGCGGGTGGAGGACCGGTCGTCCGATGAACGACCCGAATGAGCCGCCTCCCCTACCGGATTCAGCCGCTCGCCGACCGCGACCTCGACGACCACGTTCAGTACCTTCGAGAGCGCGAGCCGGCTGCCGCTCTCCGCTTCATCGATGCCGTCTTCGACACCTTCGAGACCCTCTCGGAGAACCCCGAGATTGGCGCTCCACGCCCATTCGATTCCCCTGCCCTCGCCGGCCTGCGACTCTGGCCCGTCCCCGGCTTCGAGCGCTGGTTCGTCTTCTACATCCCGGCCGACACCACAGTGCAGATCGTGCGGGTACTCCATGGCGCGCGCGACCTCCCCACGATCCTGGGTCCGTAGCCCGCTCCCCCAGTTTCCGCGTTCCCGTTCACCGGTAGCATCCGGCGGCGTCATCATGGGGAGCTGCCCCGGCGGAGCGCTCTCTCGCGACGATCGCGAGTACCGCCCCTGCGTCGATTCGGCGCTTGAAGCGGACGACGAGCTGCGGGTTCGACAGGTCCTCGTCCGCGCAGTTCAGCGAATCGTCGATGCACAGGATCACGTCAGAACATCCTGCGACGCGAAGGCGTTCCAGCTTCTCCCTCAGGTATCGAGGTGTCCAGAACCCGACGATCTCGATGAGGAAACGCCGAGCCGGATTGCGTCGGCGGTAGATCGCGAAGTCCGGGAAGATCAGGTGGTCGCCCGAGCGAAGCGGTTCGGGCTCTCGGACGAGGTCGTAGTCGGTTGCCACCTTTCGGAAGTCGAGCGCGAACCGCTCCTCGAGCTTGCTGTCGTATCGGCGCGAAGCCGGTGCCGCCGGGAAGATGGGGTCGCCCGACCGCAGCGCGACTCTGAGCAGACGACTGCGCAAGTCGGCGTCGGCAGACAGCTCGAATCGATCGCACGTGCGCAACACCGGCACGAGCGACGCGAGCGCGCGGCCGTAGAGAATCGTGCGCCTGAACAAGGCGTACGGACCCG
>JANQEA010000060.1 GCA_028278555.1 Candidatus Bipolaricaulota bacterium
GGGTCACTCGGTGACGGGAATCTGTTCAGCGAAGCCGCCGCCATTTCAGATCGGGGGATCGTGGTGGGACGGTCGGAGGTGCCGGAATCGCGCTTCAGAGAGCGCGCGTTCCGGTGGAGACGAGGGAGGATCACCGATCTCGGGGATCTCGGTTTCAACAACAGTCGCGCGACCGATGTCAACAAGGCCGGGCAGATCGTCGGCTTTGCGTCGACCTTCCAGAACTTCCCCTCGTTTGGCGGTGCCGCTTTCCTGTGGGAATTCGGCGTGCTCACCGATCTCAATGCCCTGATCCCGGCTGACTCGGGCTGGGAACTGCTCGCCGCCCAGGGAATCAACGACAAGGCCGATATCGTGGGCTTTGGGCTCCTCGACGGTGAAACGCGGGCGTTCTTGCTGGTTCCGGACTGTTCGGCCGCTGACGTCAACGAGGACCACGAGCTCGATCTTCGTGACGTCGTGCTCTTCTGGGCCGCCGTGAAGGCCGGCGAGTCGGGCGCCGACTTCAACAGCGACGGGAACGTGAACCGGGCCGATGCGCTGGCCCACCTCAGCCTCTTCAGGCTTTGCGTCGATGATGACGATGACGACGACGATGAAGACGATGATGATGACGACGACGACGACGATGAAGACTGATCTGTCGTTGCGCTCGAGCGTTGGCTAGCGCCGCTGCGGCGTCACCAGGTCGGTGGCGCTGCCCACCGCCATCTCGGCGGCGACGGTCACCGTCTGCGAGAGCATGGGACGCGGGTGGGCCGTGGTGCGGATGCCCTCGGTGTCCTGACCAGAGCTCCTGCTGGCCTGTGACTCGGCCGGTACAGCCGATCCGCACTTCCACTCCTGTCGCACTGCGCCCCAGACCTGGCGCCGCCTCGTTGCCTTCTTCTCGTCGGCGCAGTACGTGACTTTCGACATCTGCATGGACCTCCGCTCTGCTGCCGAGCCGGCGTCGGCTTTCGCTGGACTGGTGGAGATCGAGGCCTCATTCGCTGTCCCCGTTGCGTTACACTCGGGACTTCTGGCACTGCGACCGCGATGCTTCCCGGGTTCACTCGGAGCACACGCGCCGCGGCCGTCCTGGCTTCGGGTCGGTACTGGGATCTCTGGGCTACGCTCGGTGGGCGCGCGACGATAGTCTCGTGACGTCGCGCGTCGGATGGGACGAAAAGGCCCCGTTCTCGACTCGACGCCCGATCAGCAAGGGACTTGCCACGTCACCCCGTGAAGGGGCCAGGCGCTAGTCCCGGGACCAACACTGCGGTTCAACGATGATTCACATCGACCAACTGCGCGTGCAGTTCGGCGACTTCGTCGCGGTCGACGGGCTGACACTCGAGACCGAGCCCGGCCAGGTCTTCGGGTTCCTGGGTCCCAATGGCGCCGGAAAGACGACCACCATCCGTGTGCTGACGGGCGTGCTGCGTCCAACGTCAGGAACGGTCAGAATCGCCGGCCATCCGATCCCAGCGAATCTCGACAAGGTCAAGAGGCTGTGCGGGTACGTGCCCGACACGGAGGACCACTTCGAGGAGCTCAGCGGGCGCGAGAACCTGCGGATCTTCGCCGCGTTGTACCGCCTCCCCAAGCAGCGGGTCGACGAAGCCCTTGGTCGTCTGGAGCTTTCGGAAGCCGCGAATCTTGCCGTTTCGCGGTACTCGAAGGGAATGCGCAGAAAGCTGTTGATCGCGCGCGAGATCCTGCACCGTCCCAAGGTCCTGTTCTGCGATGAACCGACCGCCAACCTCGACGCGCACTCCACGGGGGTCGTGCGTCGGCTGTTGAGGGAGTTGCGTGGAGACGGGACCACGGTCTTCATGTCGACGCACAACATGACCGAAGTGGAGGAGATCTGTGACCACGTCGCGATCCTGTCGCGCGGCAAGCTCGTCGACAGCGACACACCGATCGCCTTCATGACGCGCCACGCCGAACGCAAGGTGCGCGTCGAGCGCGACATCGGGCGGGGGCAGGTTCGGGAGCTCTTCGACCTCAATGACTCCGGTTCCCGGGCGGAGCTCGCTGCACGAATCCGTGCCGACGCGAACTTGCGCGTGCACTCGCTCGACTTCCGCTTCGAGGACGTGTTTCGCAAGCTCACGGGGGAGACCTACAAGTGAGGCTGCGGCACTACGTCGTGCTTGCGCTCGTCCGGAAGGACGTGGCGCGTTTGCTTCGCGACGGACCGGCCTTGATGCTGCTGGGCTTGTTCGTCATCGTGGCGCTTCTCGCGGCATCGAGTGGCCTGGTCGATGAAGGACAGGAGGAAGACACCAGCAGCGCGACCCCCGAGGCATCTTGGATCGTCTACTGGGAAGACAGCGAGTGGGTGCGGCACCTCAAGCGGCGCGCGCCGACCGAGCTCGGAATCCGCTTCGTGGAAGCGAGCCAGCTGGGTTCGGCAGGCTATCCGGCGAACATCTGTGTGATCGAGCTACGCAAGCCTGCGTACTTCTCGGGCCAACAGCAAGCTCGACGCCCGGTTCACTACCGCTATCCAGGTTTGGATCCCAAGGTCCTGTGGCCCGTGACTCGCTGGTTCCTCTCGGTTTCCGTCGAGTACTTCGGGAAGATGCCCCAGTTCTTCGAGACGATTCAGCCGCTCGCTCCGCCGACTCGGGAGGACGAGACCCGTGCCGCCTTGGAGAGCGTTTCGGTCGCCGACATCCTGAGCCTCGCGCTGATTGGAGCGGCGCTCCTGACGACGATCCACTTCTTC
>JANQEA010000085.1 GCA_028278555.1 Candidatus Bipolaricaulota bacterium
GAGGCGAGTTCGACGTCTACGAGACCGGCTACGCTTCATCTCGCACTCGATCTCCCCCAAGCACGTAGTGGAGGACGCGGCCCGCAAGGGCGGCTTCGCCCACAACACGGGAGAGGGGGACTTCAGCCGCCCCGGGATGGGGCCTGATCCCCTCGCACCCCTGCTCGACAGAGGCCGGAGCTCCCGGACCTCGAACGCAGAATCGGGCTCGATACGCCGATCCGCCGTCGACGACGCCGCGAGCGCGAGCCTTTGCGTAACCATCCGTTCCCGTAGAGGAATACCGCCGCCGGTCAGCGGTAAGAAAAGCGTATGGCCGCGGTAACGCCTTTCCCTTCGATCTGAACGAAGTTGTCTCTCGAGACGACGATGGACCTGTCATTGGCCCGACGGGTCGGCAATCGAAACTGGGAGGGCGCCATGGCCGAAGAGAGCTCTGCACGTCGAACGAACGTCCCTGACCCCGAGGCGGACCCGAGGGAGGTGCGGTTGTTTCGCTCCCTCGACACCGAGAACCGCGGCACCGTCAATGTCGGCGATCTGCTGAACGTCTTCGATCGCGTACGGCTGCGCCGAGACGACTCCCGCATCAGCGGCACACTGCGCGCTCTTGGACGCTGCGGTTTCCGCGACGAGCTCGATTTCAACGCCTTCTGCGAGGCCGTGCGGCCCGACATTCTGATCGTCGAGCAGGCACTTCAGGGCACTCTCGTCGTTCCGGACTTCCATCGCTTCACCGCGCGCGTAGGGGAGATCTACGATCGGGCTCGGACGAACCGGGAGGGGAGCGTCGCGGACTACATTCCGCAGCTCGCACAGGTCGATCCGGACCAATTCGGAGTCGCCATCTGCACCATCGACGGCCAGCGCGAGTCATTCGGCGACGCTGCGACCGAATTCTGCGTGCAGTCGTCTTCGAAGCCCATCAGCTATTGCCTGGCGTTGGAGGAGCACGGAGAGGAAGGCGTACACCGCTACATGGGACGCGAGCCCAGCGGACGCAACTTCAACGAGCTCGCTCTGGGCGAAGACGGCAAGCCCCACAATCCCATGATCAACTCGGGTGCCATCATGTCGACGGCGCTGATTCGTCCCGAGCTCGATGCGGGTGCACGCTTCGACTATGTGATGGATCGCTGGCGGTCGCTGTGTGGCGATCGACGGCCGGGTTTCAGCAACCCGGTCTATCAGTCCGAGCGCAAGACCGCGGATCGAAACTTCGCCCTCGGCTACTACATGCGGGAGAACCGCGCCTTCCCACCGGATACGGATCTGCTCGAGACGCTGGAGTTCTACTTCCAGACCTGCTCCATCGAGGTGACTGCCGAGATGATGTCCGTTCTGGCCGCAACGCTCGCGAATGGCGGGGTCTGTCCCACCACCGGAGAGCGAGTCCTGAAGACGAGCAACGTGCGTCACGCCCTCACGCTGATGTCCTCTTGCGGCATGTACGACTCTTCGGGGGAATTCGCCTTCGAGATCGGCCTGCCCGCGAAGAGCGGGGTGAGCGGTGTGCTGATGGTGGTGATTCCGAACGTGATGGGCGTGTGCATCTGGTCGCCGCGTCTCGATTCCCACGGCAATAGCGTCCGGGGTCTCGAGTTCTGCCGTGGTCTGGTACGCGAGTTCAACTTTCACAATTACGACAGCCTGACCGGGGTTTCCGAGAAGGACGATCCGCGCCGATCACGCATCGAGGCCGCAGCCGAGAAGGTCGATCAGTTGATCTGGGCCGCGAGCAAGGGCGACCTGGGTGCGATCCATCGGCTCGTGGTGCAGGG
>JANQEA010000001.1 GCA_028278555.1 Candidatus Bipolaricaulota bacterium
ATTCATGAGCGCCCTACTGCGAACGCCGCTAGCGACGGATCTTCGCGACCTTCTCCCTCCGGCGACCTCGACGTACCGTCGGGTACGCCTTCGGCCGCCTCCGGTACGAGGGCCGTCGAATCTCCATCGCTGTCGGCGTTCTCGCTACGGGCTTCATGAATAGTCCGGGCTAGAATCCGGGCCTCCGCCACTCGAAGGAGAGCTCGCGTACCGGCATGGGCGACTCGAAGCGCATTCTCGTCGTCAGAGAGCAGCCCAAGGAGGGCAGGGTCTATCTGATCGATGGACTCATCCCGCACTGGGAGCGTATGGGCTACTCGGTGGTGAACCGTCGCAGCAGGGAGGGTCTTCCGGACGCCGACCTCGTCGTGCTCCACGTGGACCAGACCGTGGTGGCCCCCGACGTCGCGCGGCGCTTGGAGGACTACCCGGTCGTCCTGAACGGCAACGCGCTGGACATCTCGAAGTCCCGGTTCAGCGAGATCCGACTCGGACCGGACGCCGACTTCCAGGGCCCCGTGATCGTGAAGACCGACGCGAACTTCGGTGGGTATCCGGAGGCCGCCGCGCAGAAGGCGGCGGCGTCGAGCCCAGCGCGGCTCTGGACCGGAGCACGGCGGCGCCTGGAGCGGAGCCGCGTCCGGTGGGAAGGAGTCACGCGGCTCGATTCGCGCCGGTACCCGGTCTTCGGGAGCGTGCAGGACGTCCCCGAAGGCGTGTGGAGGAATCCACATCTCATCGTCGAGAAGTTCCTTCCCGAGCAGGAAGGCGATCGCTACTTCTTGCGACACTGGAACTTCTTCGGGACCCAGGAGTTCACGAAGCGCTTCGCGTCGAGAAGCCCATGCGTGAAGTTCAACGACCGGGTCAGCGAGGTCACGGAGGTGGGTGTTCCCGAGAAGCTGCGGCGCATTCGAAAGGCCCTGGGCATGGACTTCGGCAGATTCGATTTCGTGGAGGTCGACGGCGAAGCCGTACTCTTCGATGCCAACAAGACCGTGGGCGTCCCGCGGTCGGCATTGACGGCCCCCGAGTACGCACACTGGTTCCGCATCCTGGCGGAGGGAGTGAAGGACGATCTACGAGAGTAGTGTGCTAGAGATCCTGGACCGGTTTCCGGGCAGTCGCATCCTCCTCCACTCCGTGGCCACGATCAGCCGGCGCGTGGGGCTCGAGCTCAGCGAGGAGGAGTCACAGCGGGCGCTGCTTCTCGCGCGTCCGCAGGACGTGCTCGTCGCGCCGTCCCGACTCGACGAGGAGCTTTACGCTTACTACGGCGACCTGGGCTTCGGGGTGGATCCCGACCGGGTCGTGGTGGTGGCCGGCCCGGAAGACCGCTCGCTCCCCGAGCGACTGCTGGCGAACTCCGAGGCTCTCGAGCAGCTCTCCGGCTTGCTCGGCGCAGGTCCTGTGGGTCTGGACACGTTCAGCTCGCACGACGAAGAGCGAACCATCCACGCCCACCTCGAGGAAATCACGCGCCGGAACATCCGATCCTGCGGCCTCTCCTCCGAGCTGGATGCGGACGTCAACCGAAAAGACACCGCTCGGGATCGGGCCGTCGGGATGGGCATCCCCGTACCCCCCGGCGCGTCCGTTCGGGTCGGAAGCGCAAACCAGCCCCCGGACTGGTCGAGGCTGCGCGAGGCTATTCGAACGCGCCTTGCAACGAGCCCCGGAGGCGTCGTCGTGAAGGGCGCCGTGGGCGCCCTGGGTTCGGCGACGGTCCTCGTCGGAGAGGAAGCGGAGATCGACCCCGTCCTGCGCGCTCTCTCCGACCGTGTGGTGAACGACCCGTACCAGGTCGAAGAGCGGCTCCATCTCACGGGCGCACCCAACGTCACGGTCTGGATCGATCCGGACGACGGATCGATCTCGGTGGCCAGTGTGACGGAACAGCGCCTCGTGGGGAACCTGGAGTTCGCGGGGAGCGAGTATCCCAGCGGGTCAGAGCAGCGAGACGAGATCCTCGTTGCCGCCGAACGCCTGGCCGAGCACCTCCAGCGGGACCTCGGCGTCAGCGGATGGGTCGGGTTCGACTTCGGCGAGCATCGGGACTCCGATTCGGGAGCGCCGATGTACTTCTTCGCGGAGATCAACGCACGGTTCAACGGCGGGCTCTACGCGAAGGCCGCGTTCGATCGGCTTCGAGCTCAACAGGAGAAAAGGGGCGCTCCCCTTCCCGCGGCCTATGTCACGGAGAGGCGGTTCGGTTCCCCGATCGGGTTCGGCGCCTTCCATGAAGCGTTCGACGGTCTGCACTTCGACCCCCAAACGGGCTCCGGCATCCTCTTGCTCGGTCCGGGGACACTCGAGAACGGAAAGGTCTCCGTGCTCTGCCTGGCGGGGAGCCTTCCCGAAGCAGGCCAGGT
>JANQEA010000054.1 GCA_028278555.1 Candidatus Bipolaricaulota bacterium
CACCTCGGGCTCGGACGAGACGAGCCGCGACAGGAAGTCGGACCAGCCCGCCAGGTATCCCAGCACCCGGAGGTTCTCCGGATTCTCGACGAGCCGCGTGTAGAAGGGGATCCGCCTTTCCTGCACCGATTCGACGATTCGAGCGAAGTTGCGGAGCGCCCGATACGGCTCGGCGCTCTGCCGCAGGAGCTCGGTCAACTGGCCGGCGATCGCGCGGAAGCGGTCGGCGAGCAGGATCGGATCTTCGTCTCGTCCCGGATGTTGCAGCATCGCGAAGAGCTGCAGCGCGTCTTCGCCTTCCGAATCCCCCATGCACTCGACGAGGTTGCTCGGAAGTTCGAGCCTTGTCATTGCGGCTCGCCGGATCCGAAATGGCGGGTGCGGGCCCGCAGCCGATCGGCAAGCGTCTTCATGACAGCGAGTGAGAACTCGGGCGAGGCCTGGACGAGGAACTTGAAGCGATCGACACCGATCGGGACGAGCTCGGTTTCGCCGACGCACACCGCGTTCGCTGATCGCGGTGTCCCGTCGATGATCGCCATCTCGCCGAAGGACTGGCCCGTTCCCAGGCTCTCGATCAGCTGGTCGCCGATGCTGAGGTCGACGCGACCCGACTTGATGACGTACATCACCTCGCCGAAATCACCGACCTCGAAGAGCGATGTTCCGTCTGGATGGGTCTCCGTCGGACTGGCATGGCGAAACAGCAGGTACTGGCTTTCGAGGTCGAGCACGATCTCTCCCCGCCGTTCGACACGGGACGGCACAACGACGCCGTGAATCTACACGCAGCCGCCGCGCCGGGGGGAGCGCTGGCGCGGGTTTCTGGTCGCCGGCGTTCCGGTGGATGCCGAACTGGGCCACCTCTCGCACGCCCCGGGCGCTATCCCGCCCGCCGGGCGACGAAGAACTCGTAGCCGTACCAGTCAGGGAAGCGCCGCCTCGTCTCGATCTCACGCTCGGTCTGCGCGATGACGGAAAGTGCTGCCTCGTCTCCTTTGTACCGCTCCCGGAGCGACGGCAGCTTCACCTCCAACGGGGTGTAGTAGTGCTCCCACCAGGCGGCGTCGGGCAGGGTGAAATGGCCCACCAGGTCGTAGCCGCAGGCCCGAATCGTGGCCCGATTCGCCTGCACGTCCGCCATGGCCGGGTACTCGCTCCCGAAGAACCCGGCCAGCGCGGAGGGAGGGTCGGGCCGGAGCCACACCAGCTCGCTCGCCGCGAGATAGCCCCCAGGCTTGAGCAGCCTCCTCCACTCGACCAGGGCCATCTCGAAGCCCATGACGTACGCCGCGCCTTCGGACCAGACGAGGTCGAACCTCTCCGGCGGGAAGGGCAGGGCCCTCATGTCCGCGGCGAGGATCGCGAGCCGGCCCGCGATCCCGGCCCGTTCCGCGCGATCCTCGAGCTCCCTCAGGTACTCGCGATGGAGGTCCACGGCCGTCACCGGGCCATCGATCGCCTGGCTCAGGGCCAGGGTCTGCATCCCCGGACCGCAGCCGACGTCCAGCACCTCGGCTCCCTCCGGCAGGCCGTCGCACAGCGACAGCGCACGGAGCGTGCACTCGTCGCGGCCCGGCCCCTGCCTCGGCAACCCGCGTTGCACATCCAGAAACACCTCGAAGAGCCTCGGGTCCTCGTTCATGTCGTCCTGTGTCCGGGTGGCGTCGGATGGCAAGGTTCTGCGACGTCGTGATGGGCGGAGGGCGCTG
>JANQEA010000069.1 GCA_028278555.1 Candidatus Bipolaricaulota bacterium
CGTCGGTGAAGCTGGTGATCGAGTGCTGCCGCTCCTCGATGTACGCCGTCGCCAACTTGAAGTCGTCCTCGTCGTTCGGATCGAGGTAGTAGGCGACCAGCACGTCGCGGACGAACAGCTGATCGAACTTCAGATCGTCGAGGATCTGGTTGATGTTCAGCTGGAAGACGCCTGTATCCGTCCCGGTCTCCCAAGCGTAGAACAACACCGGCGTGATCCCGTTTGCATCCTCCGTGTCGAACAGACCGGGGTCATACTGGATGTAGTAGAGGTGGTCGTCCGTATCGGCGTTGTAGATGTTGTACCAGCGGATCGGCTGGTTGAGGATCGCTGCCGGTGTCTGGACACCATCCGGGTCGACGCCACCCGTCGCCTTCAGCATGCAGAAGTTCGTCGGGCTGTCTCCGCCTACATCCTGATCCGGATCGGCATCCACGGGATTCCACGAGCCGGGGTTGACGATGATGAACACCGGGACGGCCTCGACCTCGTTGCAGTTGAGGTTCTCGTCCGGGTCGACAACGGTGATCGTCGCCGAGGTGTTCGCGTCCTTGTAGACCTCTTGGTCCCAAGAAATCGTCGCCTCGACATCGATGATCTTCATCATCGCGACGGCCACGTCGGTCGCATCGTTCGGGTCCTGGTACATCCCGATCAGGGTGTCCATGTTCTCGAACCGACCGATCAGGTACTCATCGGCCTGCGCGTCGCCCGCCCACTCGGACGGAACAACCGGAATGCCCGGCGCTGCGGCGGGAACCATCAGGCCGCCGGTGAAGACCGGACCCGGGGCGAACCAGCCGCGGTTGTCCGCGTCAGGCATGCCGCCGGCTGTGTCCGAGTACATGTAGTGACCCCACATGAAGTCGTCAGTCGCATTGTTGGCGACCTGATCGACGACGTGGGTGAACAGCTCGGGGGTCGCGGCCGCGAACGACTCGCGCGTCCCGACCTGGAATGACCGCCACGACACGAACACGCCCGTGTCGGCGCCCGTCTCCTCCAGGTAGTCCTCGTCACCGATGTTCTGCGCATCGAAGTCGGCGTCCGCGTCCCAGACGATGTATGCGCCGGTCTTCGGATCCATGATCTTGAGATCCGGCGACATCTTGTCGCGGATGTCGCAGTCGATGTTCTGGTCGTTGTCGATGACGACAATCCAGATCTCGTCACCTTCCTGAATGTTCGTGACCCGGTTCTGCCCGTTCTTGTCGGACGAGAAGTACATCTGTGCGTCCGACGCAAAGGCAGCCAGGCTGAACAGCGCCGCAACCAGCAGCATTACGACACTTGTTGCTGCAAGTTTCCCTTTCAACGTCGTACCTCCTTTGCTGAATCGAAGATGCAAATGAACGCGTTGCACCCCTCTTCTCTTCCTCCCCTAACAGCTTCGCTCATTGTGCCCTGCAGTCGCACAATGACTCCTCCTCCTATTGCGCACGCGTTGCCAGCGTGCAACAGCATTTTCCCCCGATCGATCTCGGAGGTCAACTGATCCGCAATACTACCTCATATGCCGTCTGTCGCCAAGGGATGGGACAAGAGACCTTCGACGCGGGTGGACGGCCGATTCTCCCCGCCCTTTCCCGCCCACGAAAGCTCCTTCTTTCGGTCGTTCCGGGACAGCTTCTGTGTCCCGGGAAGGAACGCGGAGCGGGACTCCGAAGCCCCACCTCGTCTTGTCCTGCTCGTAGCCGATCCCAGAACAAGGAGCTACTCCTTTTCCAGCGCAATGGCGCCAGCCATCGCGCCTTACTCGCTACCGACTTCCTCGACCGGGGCCTCTTCCTCGCCGAGCAGGCCGCCCAGCGAGAATTCCGCCGACAGCACCAGCGT
>JANQEA010000083.1 GCA_028278555.1 Candidatus Bipolaricaulota bacterium
TGGGATCAACGTAGCCGGACTGTACGTTGACGCGGCGTACATCCTGGAGGAGACGCTTGGGAACACGCTGGTGCTGTCGGCGGAGTTCTCGCTGGGCGGGCTGCTCGGCGAGGAAGAGGCTCCGGTCGAGGAAGTCGGTAGCGAATAACCTAGACGCCTCACAAGAGCAACGATGGGGAGGGGCCACGCGCCCCTCCCTTTTCTTTGTCATCCTTCTTGCCGGGTGGCCGTGGGACACCGATCATGCGGTAGACTGCGTGGGAACCGAGATCACGGAGCAGGGAATCCCGATGACGAACGACCGGCGACTCGAAGCGACCGTCCATGGGCTCGTCCAGGGCGTCTTCTTCCGACACAACACGCAGATCGAGGCGGCCCGGCTCGGTCTCGCCGGATGCGTCCGAAATCTCCCCGAAGGGACCGTGAGCGTCATCGCGGAGGGTTCGCAGGAGCATCTTGAACGTCTCCTCGTGTGGCTTCGTCGGGGTCCTGAGTTCGCCGTCGTCGAACGGCTCGACGTCGAGTGGAAGAACGCGTCCGGAAGCTACGTCGGCTTTCGGATCGAGCGGTAGCGTACAGACTTGCGCCTTGGCTTCACATCTTCGTTGATCGCCCTCACGCGAGCGGATACCATCCTACACTAGGATGAGACTGCCAAAGGTCGGTGAGAAGGCCGGATTCCAGATTTCTGATCACTTGTCTCCGTGCGGCGATCAGCCGGATGCGATCACGTCGTTGGTCGACGGAGTTGAGGCGGGGTATCGTCACCAGACGCTGTTGGGAGCGACCGGGACGGGGAAGACGTTCACGATTGCCAACGTGATTCAGCAGGCTCAGCGACCGACGCTGGTGATCGCCCACAACAAGACGCTGACGGCCCAGCTCTGCAGCGAGTTCCGCGAGCTCTTCCCGGACAACGCGGTTCACTACTTCGTCTCCTACTACGACTACTACCAGCCGGAGGCCTACCTCCCGCAGACCGATACGTACATCGAGAAGGACTCGTCGATCAACGACGAGATCGATCGACTCCGGCACGCGGCGACATCGGCGCTGTTCGAGCGACGGGATGTGATCATCGTCGCCTCGGTCTCCTGCATCTACGGCCTCGGGTCGCCGGTCAACTACTACGACATGTCGATCGATCTGAAGCGCGGAGAACACCGAGACCGCGACGACGTGATGCGGGCGATGGTGCAGCTCCAATACACCCGCAACGAGATCGGCTTCGAACGGGGGACGTTCCGCGCTCGCGGCGACACGGTCGAGATCATCCCGGCGTACGAGGAGAAGGTCGTACGGATCGAGTTCTTCGGCGACGAGATCGATCGAATCACGATCCTCGATCCGATCACCGGCCATCCGATCCGCGAGGAGGGCGAAGTCATTGTCTACCCGGCGTCGCACTTCATCACGCCGGAAGAGCGGACACGCCTGGCGATCGACGAGATTGCCGAGGAGTTGGAGGAACGCCTGAAACGGCTCCGGAAGGAGGGGCGACTCCTCGAGGCGCAGCGGCTCGAGCAGCGGACGAGATACGACCTCGAGATGCTGCAGGAGATGGGCTACTGCACCGGGATCGAGAACTACTCCCGCCACCTCGACGGACGTCGCACTGGGCAGCCCCCGTCGGTCCTGATCGATTACTTTCCGAGCGACTTCCTTCTGGTGATCGACGAGTCGCACCAGACGGTTCCACAGATTCGCGGGATGTATCACGGAGATCGCTCGCGGAAGACGACACTTGTCGACTACGGCTTCCGCCTCCCTTCGGCACTCGACAATCGTCCTCTAACGTTCTCGGAGTTCGAGGAGCGGATCAATCAGGTCGTTTACATGTCGGCGACGCCGGGACCCTACGAAGAGGAGCACAGCGTCCGAATCGTCGAGCAACTGATCCGGCCGACCGGCCTCGTCGATCCGGAGGTCCAGGTCCATCCGGTGAAGGGACAGGTCGATCACCTGGTCGCGGAGATCCGCGAGGTCATCGGACGGAACGAGCGGGTCCTCGTGACGACGCTGACGAAGCGAATGGCCGAAGACCTGACGGAGTACCTGGTCGAGTTGGGGGTCCGTGCGCGATACCTGCACTCGGAGATCGACACGCTCGATCGGATTGACATTCTCCGTGACCTACGGCTGGGGAACTTCGACGTGCTCGTCGGGATCAATCTCCTTCGCGAAGGACTCGATCTTCCCGAAGTCGCGCTCGTCGCGATCCTCGATGCCGACAAGGAGGGATTCCTCCGGTCGGGAACGTCGCTGATCCAGACGATCGGTCGGGCGGCCCGGAACGTCCGAGGGAAGGTCCTGATGTACGCCGACACGCTGACCGACTCGATCCGACACGCCGTTGGCGAGACGAACCGACGGCGTTCGATTCAGATTGCGTACAACGAGGAGCACGGAATCACGCCGCAGACGGTCGAGCGGGAAATCACCGACATCGTTCAGGCGCTCCGCTCGGGCGGACCGCAACCACAGCGGGTCCGCGAGCGGCCTGAACCGGAATCAAAGCAGGAGCTGGTCACGCTCGTCAAGGACCTCGAGAAGCAGATGCTGAAGGCGGCCGACCGCCTCGAGTTCGAGCTGGCCGCAAGCCTGCGCGATGAGATCCGGGAACTGAAGAAGGGGCTATGAACGTCATCCACGTGAAGGGCGCCAGAGAACACAACCTGAAGGACATCGACGTTGTCCTCCCGCGCGACAAGCTGATCGTCATCACCGGAATCTCCGGTTCCGGGAAGAGCTCGCTCGCGTTCGACACGATCTATGCCGAGGGGCAGCGTCGGTACGTCGAATCGCTCTCCGCTTACGCGCGCCAGTTCCTCGGCCAGATGGATAAGCCGGACGTTGATTTCATCGAGGGGCTGTCCCCGGCGATCTCGATCGATCAGAAGACTCGGAGTCACAACCCGCGGTCGACGGTCGGGACGGTGACCGAGATCTACGACTACCTCCGCCTCCTCTACGCGCGGATCGGCCATCCGCACTGTCCGACGTGCGGGGAGCCGATCAGCCAGCAATCGGCGGAGCAGATCATCGACGCGGTGATGGATTGGCCGAAGGGGACAAAGGTTCAGATCCTCTCGCCGGTCGTTCGTGGGAGGAAGGGTGAGTACAAGAAGACGTTCGACGAGATCCGGCAGGAGGGATTCACCCGCGTCCGCGTCGACGGCGTTGTCAGAACCCTCTACGAGGAGATCGAGCTGGCGAAGCAGCAGAAGCACACGATCGAGATCGTCGTCGATCGTGTCGTCGTCGACCCGGCGAAGCGGTCGCGGATCGCCGACTCAATCGAGACGGCGCTTAAACACGGTGGCGGACTCGTCAACCTAATCACAGCCGACGGGGAGGAGCGCCTCTACAGCGAGCACTACGCGTGCATCCAGTGCGGTGTGAGCTACGAGGAACTCTCTCCGCGGATGTTCTCGTTCAACAGTCCATTCGGCGCGTGCCCGGAGTGTAGCGGACTCGGCTATCGGAAGGAGATCGATCCGGAACTGGTCATCGATCCGCGTCTCGGGGTGATGAACGGAGGACTGATCCCGTTCGCCAACACGTCGAGCAAGTGGTACGAGGCGCAGATGACCGCGTTGGCGAAGCACCTGAAGATCGCTCCGGAGCAGCCGCTCGGCGAGATCCCGAAGAAGAAGCTCGACGTCATCCTCTATGGGACCGGCGGCAAGGAGATCACGTTCCACTACAAGTCGGCGTCGGGCTACGAGCGGACGATGAAGCGGCCGTTCCGCGGTGTCGTCGCGAGCCTCGAGCGGTGGTACCGCGAGACGAGCTCCGACTACTGGAGGCAGACGCTCGAGCAGTACCTGGCGACGCTCCCCTGCCCCGAGTGCGGCGGCGCCCGGCTGAAGCCGGAGGTGCTGGCGGTGACGGTCGATGGGCTGAACATCCACGAGGTGACGACGCTCTCCATCCGGAGCGCGCTCACCTTCTTCGGGAATCTGTCCCTCTCATCCCGCGAGGAGCTGATCGCGACCCAGATCCTCAAGGAGATCAAAGCGCGGCTCGGGTTCATGGTCGCCGTCGGCCTCGACTACTTGACGCTCGATCGCCAAGCGGGGACGCTCGCCGGCGGCGAGGCGCAACGGATCCGGCTGGCGACCCAGATCGGCAGCCAGCTGACCGGCGTCCTCTACGTTCTCGACGAGCCGTCGATCGGGCTTCACCAGAGGGACAACCGCCGCCTCCTCGAGACGCTGAAAGGGCTGCGTGACCTCGGGAATACGGTCGTCGTCGTCGAGCATGACGAGGAGACGATGCGTGAGTCCGACTTCATCCTCGACCTTGGTCCGGGTGCCGGCGTCCATGGAGGGAACGTTGTCGTTGCCGGGCCGCCGGACGAGGTCTCCGGACATCCCGAGTCGATTACCGGCCGGTATCTCTCCGGCGATCTCCAGATTCCGGTGCCGGACCGCCGGCGCAACGGGAACGGAAAGTCGCTCAAGGTTCTCGGAGCGGCGACCCACAACCTGCGCGAGATCGATGTCGAGTTCCCCTTGGGCCGATTCGTCTGCGTCACCGGCGTCTCCGGATCGGGGAAGAGCTCGCTCGTCGATGAGGTCCTCTATCGCGGCATCGCTCACGAGCTGCACCTGGCTGCTCGACGGGCCGGTCCACACGAGGCGATCGAGGGGATCGAACACATCGACAAGGTGATCGAGATCGACCAGTCGCCGATCGGGCGGACGCCGCGATCGAATCCGGCGACCTACACGAAGCTCTTCGACGACATCCGCGCCCTGTTCGCCCGGACGCCCGACGCGAAGCTCCGCGGGTACGCCGGCGGTCGATTCAGCTTCAACGTCAAGGGTGGTCGCTGCGAATCCTGTCAGGGGCAAGGGCGGGAGAAGATCGAAATGCACTTCCTTCCCGACGTATACGTCCCCTGTGAGGTCTGCAAGGGGACGCGATACAACCGGGAGACGCTCCAGGTTCGCTACAAGAACATGTCGATCGCCGACGTTCTGGCAATGCCCGTTGAGGAGGCACTGACCTTCTTCGAGAACGTCCCGCGGATCCGGCGGAGGCTGCAGACGCTCTACGATGTCGGGCTGACCTACATCCAGCTCGGTCAGCCGGCGACCGAGCTCTCCGGCGGAGAAGCGCAACGGATCAAGCTGGCGAAGGAGCTGTCGAGACGGTCGACCGGGAAGACGCTCTACATCCTCGACGAACCGACGACGGGACTTCACGCCGCTGACGTCCGGAAGCTGCTTGAGGTCCTTCATCGCCTCGTCGACTCGGGGAACACGGTCGTCGTGATCGAGCACAACCTGGACGTCGTGAAGACGGCCGACTGGATCATCGATCTCGGGCCGGAGGGAGGCGACGGAGGCGGGTGCGTGGTTGCTACCGGCACGCCCGAGCAGATCATCGAGGTCGAGGAATCGCACACCGCGGAGTACTTGCGCCGCGCGCTGGAGCAGCCCGTCGCTCAGACCGCGTCACGCGACGGATAGGCAGGACGCTTGCAGGGAAAGGACGGAACCGTGAAGAGAATCGGGAATTGGATTGCAGCCTGGATCTGCGTCGTGCTGATCGTCTCTGTCGGAGCGGGTGCGTCCGCGCGATCGTACTGGGCGTACTACGACTGTGCTGCCGGGATTTCGACCGTTATCGTCGTTGCCAACGCGAGCGAATTTGCCTTGACGGACGCCTTCATGCTGCGGGTGTACGATTCGGGCGGTTCCCTGATTCACGAGTCGTCACACGGCCTGGCGGAATACGAGTCGAAGGCTCTCTTCCTCAACGGCCTCCTCGATGAGACAGGCGATTCGACGTGGGGATTGGCACAGATCGAAAGCGAGCTTCTGCTTCAGGTCGGGGTATGGATTGGGACCGGAGAGGACTGGCTGTTCGTCGAGAACTACGGCGATCTACTCGGCGGTGTCGGAGATCTCTCGATCGAGACCTACTGGTATGGCTTGAACTACGCCAACACGAACAACCGTCGCACCACCGTGGCCATTCTGAATCCGAACGATCGGATCACGCTCGGGGATCTCTATCTGTACGACGCTTCCGGGGTGCTCCAGTACACCCGCAAGCTCCAGATCCCCCCACATCGCCCGGTCTACATCGATCTGGAAGACGTCTTCCCGGTCGGGGACGACGTGTGGGGACTCGTCGACGTGTCGACAAGCCGCGCTGTCCTTCTCGTTTGCTCTTACTTCGATGCCGAGGGCTACTTCATCGATGTCGACGTGATCGATCAGCCCTACTTCGTGGAGTTTGCTGAGCAGGAGTAGGCTGATGGCGAGGGGTGCGATGCGCTCTCCGCCATCAGCCCATTGACAGGCGGAAACGTCAGTAACAGGTCGAATCGACGTTGATCGATCCTGTCGCGGTGCCGACCCCGCCGCCTTCATCGATCACCGTGAGCGTGACGATGAAGGTGTTCTGGCGGTCGTAGGCGTGTGTGACGATCGGCCCGGATTCGGTCGTGCCGTCTCCGAAATCCCAGAAATAGCTGATGATCTTCCCGACGGCCGGACGCGACGCCGTCCCGTCGAATCGGATCGGTTCGCCGACCTGGGCTCCGGAACAGGACCAGTTGCTCGTGATGATCGCGTACGGGGTATCGACCGTCCCGCAGGTGTCGTCGTCGTCGGTGCACTCGCTCTGCCCTGGCTGGACGTTAATCCCGATGTGTGTCAGGCCAGTCGCGCCATCCGCATCGGTAACGACGAGGGTGACGACGTAGTAGCCCCCCTGCTTGTAGGTGTGGTCGACGATCAGCCCGGTCCCGGTCGAGTTGTCACCGAAGTCCCAGTCGTAGCGGACGATCTCGTCCTGGGCGTCATACGAGGCGGTCGCGTTGAAGATCACCTTGATCCCCGGCAGTGGGTTGTCGTTGTTCACCGACGCCTGCGCGACCGGAGCGGCGTTCGTGACGACGATCGCGATCTGCTGGGAATCGACCGCACCCTCGTCATCGATCACGGTCAGCTTGACGAGATAGGTGCCGGGCTGGGTGAACGTGTGGTTGCATGCGTCGCCGATCTCGGTCCCCATGCTTGCCGGGTCGCCGAAGTCCCATCGATACTCGACGATCGCTCCGTCGTCGTCGTGAGAGAACTGCGCATCGAAGCCGACGGCCAGGGGTGCGGCTCCCTCTCTCGGCGTGGCGTCGATCACCGCGCTCGGCGCCTTGTTGACGAAGTCGTTCATGATCGTGTTCAGCACACAGCCGGAGAGGAACAGGGGCGCCAGCAGAACGAGCAGGAGGAGTGTCCGTTTCATGATCAGTCCACACTCCCGCACGTCCACGGCACGTCACCGGTCACGTCCGTGTAGCACGGCGGACCGCCCTTCACGACGACTTGCTCGATGTAGGTCGTCTGACCGCCGTCGTTGTCGGTGACGGTCAGCGCAACACTGTAGGTCCCCGCGTAGAGGAATTCGTGTGTGACGACGGGCCCTTCCGCGGACGCGGGATCGCCGTTGGCGGCGCGGTAGCCGAAGTACCACTCGTAGGCGACGATCTCCCCGTCGTCGCTGCACGTGTCGGACGCGTCGAACGTGATCGTCTCGCTGCACGAGACGAAGTCGACGCCCTCCATGTTGCTCTTCGGCGTGTAGGAGAAGTCCGCCTCCGGTGGAGGGTTGATCGCATGGATGGTCATCGTTCGTGTCGACGAGACTCCGGCATTGTCGATGACGGTCAGTCGAACGGTATACGTCCCGTCCTCACTGTAGGTGTGATCCGCGACCGGGCCCTCGTCGGCCCCTCCGTCTCCGAACGACCACAAGTACGAGACGATCTCCCCGTCCGGGGTGTAAGACAACGTCGCATCGAAGCTGACGGTGAACGGAACGAGATGCTCGGCGAGCGATGCCGTGAACAGCGCCTGCGGCAGCGCCGGCTGCAGCTTCAAACAGCCGGAGATCGACAGAGCGGCGAGCCCGATCACCGCCAAGCACAGCGTGCATTTCCCCCTCTTCATGATCTTACTCCTTCCTCCCATCGAGGGAGAGATCGATGTTGATCGAAACGGTCAGTTGGACCGTGAGTCCGCTCAGACTGATCGGCTCGCCGACCTCGTCTCCATCCAGATCGAGAACGACGGCCGCCGAGTCGGCAAGCTGAGGAATCCTCGCGGAGCGGTACGTGAGGCGACTGCCGAGCATGAACCAGGATGCGACCGGATAGGTCAGCGATAGACCGGCTTCGAAGCCGATCGTGCCGCCGGTGTAGCGGCCCTCGGCATCCGGCGGAACGCCGGCGATGACGTCCGGATATTCCGTCGGAATCTCGAAGAGTGTCTTTCGGTCGAGGATGGTGTAGTAGTATCCGACGCCGCCGAATGCGCCGAGGCGAAACCCGAAATCGAGGAACGTCGCTTCGGCTGCGAGAATGCCTCCGACCGCATGAAACGACAGATCGACAGTGATCTCGGAGGCCCCCACGCCTTCGTAGAACCCGGTCGTCGCTGTTGATGCCCTCGAATACCCGACGTGGCCGCCGAGGGCGAACCAATCGGTCAGCCAGTAGCGCTCGGCCGCCTGGAGGTAGACCCCTCCGCCGATCGCAGGGAGCAGGTCGACGCTTCCGGTGACGTCGGGATGGACGGCGAATGTCTCGTTCAGATGCGTGATCAGCGCGTTGAACAGGCCGATCGATTCATTGATCGCGTCGAGCGAGATCGCTGACGGCCCGCCGCCGAAGGACATCTCCAATGGTCCGGCGTGCGCGGCGAGATGAATCAGCCCGATGAACAACAGCGCAGTCGCTAGCCCCTTCATCGTTCCCCCTTTGTCAAGGTCGATGAACCGGGCACGAGAAACGTCCCTCGTTGGGAGCGTCGCTCGCACCACCCGGTATGACGATGGTAGGGGCCGGGTTCCCGGCGACGAAGCTCATCGAAGGTCTCGGAAGACGACCTGTTTCGAGGCGGGGGGGGACCTACGTCCCGCGAAGAGAAGACCGGAGGGCGTCGAGCGCCGTGTCGACATCGGAAGAGGAGACGTCGAGATGTGTCACCATGCGGATTCTCGGACTCTTTGCGCCGAGCGGGAGCGCGAGGACGCCGCGTTCCTTGAGCCGCCCGCAGAGCGCCTCGGCGTCGAGCTCCGGCTGCCCGAGCGCCGGGCCGTCGACGCTGAAGTAGACGAGATTCGACCATGTGCCCTCGCCGACCTGCTCGCAGGAGAGACCGTCCAGCGCGTCGATCCCGGCGGCGAGCTTCGCCGCGTTGGCGTGGTCGTCGGCCAATCGATCGATGTGATGCTCGATTGCGTGAAGACCGGCGGCGGCGAGAATCCCCACTTGACGCATCCCGCCCCCGACGGCTTTCCGCATTCGGCGGGCCGTCTCGATGAACGAGCGTGTCCCGCACAGAACCGAGCCGACCGGCGTCCCGAGCCCCTTCGAGAGGCAGATCGTGACGGAATCGGCGCTCCGGGTGAATCGGGTTGGCTCGACGCTGCATGTGACCGCGGCGTTGAACAGGCGCGCGCCGTCGAGGTGAACGATCAGACCGTGCCGCGATGCGAGTGCCGCGACCGCGTCGGAGTACTCGGGCGAGAGGGCGATCCCTCCGCACCGGTTGTGCGTGTTCTCGAGGCAGATGACCTTCGTCTTCGGGAAGTGGACGTTCGATGGATCACGGATCGCCGCCTCGATCGCGGCCAGATCGAGTGTGCCGTCGTCCCGATTCTCCAGGGTATGCGGGTGAATCCCGCCGAGGCCGGCACAGCCGCCGACCTCGTAGAGGAACGTGTGCGAGCGATCCCCGAGGATGACCTCGTCTCCGCGTCCGGCGTGCGTCAGGAGCGCGACGAGGTTCCCCATCGTCCCGCTGGCAACGAAGAGTCCGGCCTCTTTACCCAGGAGCGAGGAGACTCGCTCCTCGAGGCGGAGGACGGTCGGGTCCTCGCCGAAGACGTCGTCTCCGACCTCGGCCGACGCGATCGCCTGACGCATTCCCTCCGTCGGGCGCGTCACCGTATCGCTTCGTAGATCGATCCAGTCCATCCTCGATCCTCCCTTCCGTCAGTCGTCCGCACTACGCGCCATCGCTCGGATTCCATCCGTCGACCCCGATCAGGGGGACGAACCGACACGAGCCAAGATCGTCGCGGGTCGTGCGTTGCGGATGATACTCGATTCGGACGAGCCGCTGTCCGAAGCGCGAGCCGACCGGGCCGATGAAGATGCCTCCGGGCTTCAGCTGACTGAGGAGCCCGGCCGGAACCTCGGGGAGGCTCCCAGTGGCGAGGATTCGGTCGAACGGTGCCCAGTCGGGGAGCCCGAGGGTTCCATCGCCGACGTGCGCTTCGATCCGATCGTAGCCGAGTTCCTCGAACAGTGACTTCGCTCGTTGTGCGAGGCTTGTCGAGCGCTCGATCGTCCAGACGCGGGCTCCGACTTCTGCGAGGATTGCCGTCTGGTAGCCCGAGCCGGTCCCGATCTCGAGCACTGCGGTCTCGGGTTCGAGCGCAAGCGCCTCGGTCATCAGCGCGACGATGTACGGCTGCGAGATCGTCTGACCTTCGCCAATCGGAAGGGGCGAATCGGCATACGCTTCATCGGCCAGCTCTGCCGGGACGAAGCGATGTCGCGGGACGGTCTGCATGGCGGCGAGCACGCGGGCGTCGTGGATCCCCCGGCGCCGGAGGTCGTGCTCGACCATGCGCATGCGGCGCGCAGCCTGTGTGGATTCGGACCGAGTCTCTCGGGGCATGGGCCATTCTAGCCGGCGGCTGCGATCTTCGTTACTCCTCGCAGGGCGCTTCGAAGTAGTCGGCGACAATCTGGCGGGCCCGTTCCAAATCGCGGGAGCGGACCATGATCCGGACCTCCGCGAGGCCGTCGATGGCCATCGGATAGATCGACGGCGGAGCGTGCATCATCAGATTGACGGGGATCTCGAAGTCGGCGAGAAGCCCTTTGATCATCTGCGCCTGTGGTTCGCCCCACACCTTGTGCGCGAGGACGAGATCGTCGTGGAGGTCCGCAGCTCGCCGATCGAGGAGGTAGTGCGTAATCGTGATCGCCTGGCTCGTGTGCAGTCGCGTCGAGCCGAGCGATACGCGGGGCCAGCTGGCGAGGAGTTCCTCTTCCTCCTCGGAGAAGTCGGTGTGGTCTGAGAGGATGAACGCTGGCTCTTCGGGGAGCGCGAACGAATCGAACGCCTCGCCATGCTCGTCGAGGACGATCGGCGCTCCGCCCTGTGCGATCAGCCCGTCGATCGCCTCCTGTAGCGTGCAGCGCGAGACGAAGATGCCCGGTGTACTCATCGTCTCCTCGTTGCTGGGCAACGAGGAGACGGCGGCAAGCGCTCGTCGGATCAGCGCTGCCGTCGACCGCTCATCCGGATTGAGTCGCTTGACTCGATCCCCAGCGATCCGAACCCGCACTGCATTCTGCAACAACAGGATTGTCTCTACATCACGCCGGATCCCGTGCGAGAGGAGGAGGGACGCGCCGATGGCACGGCAGAGGACGTCGAGCCGCCCCGCCCCGCCGGGGAGATCGTTCAGATGGAAGTCCGGATCGATCGGAGCATTGTGTCCGAGAATGAGGAAGCGTCTCATGGGACGGAGTCTACACCCCGAGCGGCTTTCCGGCAATCGGTGGTAACCCCTCCACGGCCTCTGTCGAGGAATCGAAGGACGTTCGCAGAGCCTCCAGGTGATCCATTTCCCTTGTGGCGCGGTCGTTCCCCGTGTGGCAGCCGGCGGCGCCGAAGTAGGGTCTTGAACGATGCGTCAGAACGAACGTGTGCCATCAATGGAGTCTGAATCGTGGGGAGCGCGTGAGCGCGCCCTGTCGAGGGGGAGTGCATCGTGAACGGTCGATACCTGCTGGTCGTTGTCGCAGTTCTGCTCTTCGCCGTGAGCGCGCTCGGAAGCGATGGATTCACCGGTAGCTGGCATGCGGAGATCGGGCTTTCCCCGCAGGAGGCCGCTCCGTTCTCGGCGTTCCAGTCGACGCTCGACGTTGGCCTCGGCCTGAGCTTCCTCGAGATCGCCAGCGTGTCCGACTTCCTGTTCGACGGGTGGCTCTGGCAGGAGTTCGATCTGACGGTCGATCTCGGACCGCTGCAGTTCCTCGGCCAGATGCTGTTCGAACCTCAGAGCGGGTCCTTCATCTATGCCCAGGGAATGCTCAGCGTCCAGTTCCCGCCGGTCATCATCACCATCTACGGTGCTGCCGTCGGGGAGACGTTGCTGCAGCCGGCGAACTACGGATGGGTCTTCGACATCTACGGGGAGATCTTCGGCGGCGTGCTGACCTTCGAGAGCGCGACGTTCATGGGGGCCGACTTGAGCGAGATCACGTTCACGGCCTCGACGACCCAGGTGACGAGCCTGGCGAAGAAGACGTTCCTCACCGATCCGACGATCGATCTGCCGCCGATTGGCTTCTCCGGCCAGGAGGTCACCTTCACGGCGACCGCCTTCTGCTGCATCGAGCTGATGAGCGTCACGACGTTCAACAAGATCGGATTCGAGAGTCAGGAGCTCGAGCTGTCGTTCGTCCAATTGTTCGGACTTCCGCTCAGCATCACGCTCGATTTCATCTACACCTTGCAGACGAAGAGCTATGTCTTCACGCCAACGATCGAATCGGATTACGGATGCCTCAGCATCTACACGAATCTGCTCGGGGATGGAACCGGGACGATCACCGGCGTCGACGTCTACGGGATCGCGTTCTCGTGCACCTTCGCCGGGGCGACGCTGACGAGCGTCTCGAACCTGAACACGACCGACTACGTGATCACGACACCCGAGTTCGGCTTCTACGTGGAGGAACTCGCCGAGGCCGATGCGGAAGGGTACCTCTACTATCCGCAGGAGTACTGGGAGATTGTCTCACTCGTCGTCGATGTGCCGCCGATCGGGTGTGGCTTCTCGTTTATGGTCGACACGTTCTTCAGCACCTCGACAGGCCTGCTCTTCGACTGGGCGCAGAGCACGATGGGGGTGACCCTCGCCCTGGGCACATCCGTCTCGATGTCGAGCACGATCACCGTCGACACGACGGGATTCACCGAGTGGACGTTGTCGTTCGAAGTTTCTTTCTAGAGTAGTTCCCTGAGAGCTGATGTGGCTGGTAGCAGCCTCGTGTTGTAGCCAGTCCTCAGTTGTTCAGTTCCGCTGGCCCGAAATCTCTGCGGAAACAGACGAGCCTCCTCAGTCATCCCGTGTGTTGTCCTAAAAGCCTGAGCATTAGTAGGATTGATCCCGAAGGAGGTGCGTACGTGCCGGCTCTCAGCTTCCTGGAGATACCAGCGGGAAACGACACTGACTCGGAGTGCGACAGCTTCGAGTTGTTCGTTCGTGACTTCCTCGAAATGAAAGGATTCAAGATCATCACGGGCCCCGATCGGGGTCCGGATGGCGGTAGGGACATCATTGCCGAAGAAGAGAGAGTTGGAGGGCTTGGCAGAACGCGTATTCGCTGGCTTGTGAGCTGCAAACATCAAGCGCATTCAGGCAGTTCTGTGAGTGTCAATGCTGAATCAGACATACGAGACCGTCTTGAACAGCACGGATGTGCTGGGTTCCTGGCTTTCTACTCAACGCTACCCAGCACATCCCTTAGGGCACGCCTCGACGGTTTGGATGCAGAGGTTGTAGTCTACGATCGAGAGCGAATCGAAGCTGAGTTGCTTTCGTCACCTGCAGGTTGCAGTCTTGCTAGACGTTACTTCCCGGAATCCATGAAGCGATGGGAACGCGAAAACCCGAGTGCAGCCGATCTACTCGTAGAAAGAGGCGTGCTCAGGTGCAAGGCATGCGGCAAGGACCTTCTTGCCCCCGAGCCTAGTGGGATCACCGTTGTGTGGACTCATCGCAACCAAGAAACGGGGAACTCCCTGACGTCTGTTGAGGACTTCTACTGCTGCTGCAAAGGGAATTGTGATCGGAGCCTGCGAGAATCGCGATCTGAACGCGGATGGGTTGACTCATGGGATGATATCGCTGACGTGATGATCCCTACTGTCTTTCTGAGGTGGGTCTTCACCCCGCTCAATCAGCTCGGAGCAGGTTGGCGCTACTCAGATTGTGCACTAGAAGGGCTCAAAGACCTTCTGTGGGCTGCGTTCCCGAGGGTTTCTCGTGAGCTAACAGAGAAAGAGAAGGCCAAGGTGAAGGACCTGTGCAGTCTGCCGTGGTATCTAGGCGGATTGGGAGACGGGTAACGCTGCCATTCGTCTCATTCTGACGGCGACGGTCGGGCAGAACATGGTTGCCAATCGATCCGTTCTGGTGGAGGCGAGCGGATTCGAACCGCCAACCTCTGCGTTGCGAACGCAGCGCTCTCCCGGTTAGAGCTACGCCCCCAAAACAAAAAGCCGCAATTAGCGGCGCAGGGACTCGAACCCCGAACCTCTCGGATATGAGCCGAGCGCTCTGGCCAGTTGAGCTACGCCGCCCTGCTGGTTGCGGGGGCCGGATTCGAACCGGCAACCTCCGGGTTATGAGCCCGACGAGCTTCCAGATTGCTCCACCCCGCGGTATCTTTGTCTCTCTTCTGCCGGGAGCGGGAGTCGAACCCGCACGAGGTCTCCCTCAAAGGATTTTAAGTCCCTTGCGTCTGCCTATTCCGCCATCCCGGCGTTTTCGACGTCCCGGCGACTCTTGGAGCGGGAAACGGGATTTGAACCCGCGACCCCTGCCTTGGCAAGGCAGTGCTCTACCGCTGAGCTATTCCCGCAGAGCCCACGCATTATACAGACCCGGTTTTTCGCGTTCAACTGCGAAGGGCGGGACTCGAACCCGCACGCCCGAAGGCACTAGCTCCTAAGGCTAGCGCGTCTGCCAATTCCGCCACCTTCGCTCGCTTCGTAGGCTACCCGGCCGCCGAAAGGCCGTCAAGAAAACGGGGCGAGGAAGGTTCCCCGCCCCGCGGACTTCGAGTCCCTAGCTCGTTGATGACTAGTACATCGCGGTCGACTCCCGATAGACGGCTCGGATCTGCCCGCCCTGCTGGATCGTGACGAGCAGGAGCTCCGCTTCGGAGAACGGGATCCAGACCCCTTGCTGGGCATCGAAGCGCTCCCAGTGAGAGAACCTGAGCTGTCGCTGCTCGCGGGTCCACGCCTCCTGCTGAGGCTGCAGCAGGAACTGCGTCCCCGCGCGGCCGCACAGCTCGAACGCCGTCATGTACTCCTCGGAGCGATTGACGACGACGGTGACGGAGATCGGATTGTTCTCGGTCTGTGGTTGCGAATAGGCGGTTGTCGTTCCGATCACCGTGTACTGATGGACCGCGCTGACGCTGATGCACGGTGTGGTCGGTTCGACCGTGATCCTCGGACCCTCCGACAGGTAAACCGCGCGAACGGTCAACCCTTGCTGGAGGACGACCGGGAGGACGATTTCCGTCGAGACCGCTGCCCACGAATCGGAGCCCGGATCGTATCGCTCCCAGCGATCGAACGGGATCAACTCATCGTCGACGGTGATCTCCGGGAATGCCCGGAGTAGGTACTGATGTCCGGTCTCTCCGCAGAGCTGGAACGAGGTCGTGTAGGTCTGCGAGTTGTCGACGAGGATCTCCGCTGCGATGTCGGTGATCGACCCCGAGAAGAAGAGGAATCCGGGCGTCTCGTGCGCTGCTCGGACAGTGATGCATGCCCTCGAGGTCTCCGGGCGACCGCCTGTCGCACTGACCAGGACGATCAGCTCGACGACCGGACACTGCAGCCGATCGATGAACAGATACCGAACGGTGTAGAGCCCAGCGCTCGGGAAGGTTCCGGAGAGCGAACCGCGGTTCGTGCCGAGATCGAGCGAGAACATCGCCGACTCGGGGAAGTTGGTCTCCACTTCGAAGTAGTCGACGATCGGATATCCGGCGAGGACTGCTGCGATCTCCGAAGGGAAGGACTGCGACGAGTTCGTGTAGGCACCGACTTGCACCTGCGCGAACTCCCACTTCAAGAGTTGAGCTTCCTCACAGCCTGAAGGCGTGGGCGTCCCGGACCCCTCATCGCAGCACGAGTCACACGGAGGACACCGCTGCGGATCGGTCTCCTCGCAGACCGGGATCAGACAGTCCGGATCGATGAATGCCTCGACGGACGTCTGGATGTCCGGTACGACGGCGACGGACGTGCGTGCAGTCGCTGCCGCCTCCGCAGCCGCAGTCGCCATTGTCAGCGCCTGCGACAGGGCCTCGGCCGTCGCCTGGGCGGCGACGACAGCCCGTGCGGTCGCCTCGGCTGCTGCCGAGGCGTTCGCCTGTGCCGATGCGGCTGCAAGGGCACACGCTTGTGCCGACGCGTAGGCGTTCGCCTCCGCTGCTGCAAAGGCCTGGGCCGCTGCGAAGGCGTAGGCCTCCGCTTGAGCTTCGGCGGAGGCTGCGGCATACGCATAGGCTGCGGCATCCGCGAATGCGCTTGCGGCTGCTTCGACGCCGACGGCAACGTGTGCTTCGGCTGCGGCCAGGGCGAGAGCCGCGGCATAGGCGGCGGCTTCGGCTTCGGCCTGAGCCAGCGCGATCGCTTCGACACCTACGGCGACATGAGCCTCCGCCTGTGCTTGTGCGAGCGCAGCGGCATGCGCCTCCGCCTCGGCGGAAGCCAGCGCACCGGCCATCGCCGCGACACCGGCGGATGCCTCCGCCTGAGCGACAGCGAGGGCTTCAGCAGAAGCTGTTGCAGCTGCATAGGCGTCGGCGACGGCGATGGCCATCGCAGAGGCACTCGCGCCGGCCTCGGCTTCCGCGGATGCTTGAGCGACAGCACACGCGCGAGCTGCTGCCTCGGCCTCGGCGACGGCCGTGCCGACCGCCGAAGCACCGCTGGCTGCAGCCGCTTCCGCTTCAGCGTATGCGGTCGCGCATGCCTGTGCGGCGGCTTGCGCCTCGGCTGCGGCACTCGCCGCAGCCTGGGCGTACGCGAAGGCGTCGGCCGAGCTCGTGGCGATCGCTGCAGCGAAGGCCTGGGCGTAGGCTTCACCGGTTCCGGATGCCTCGGCATCGGCCGCGGCTTGAGCGGATGCCGAGCTTGCCGCTGTGGCACACGCGCTCGCGGCAGCCTGCGCTTCGGCGGACGCACTCGCTGCGGCTTCTGCGTAGGCTTCGGCAGATGCAACGGCCTCTGCGACCGCGGACGACGCGGCCGAAGCCGCGCTCTGCGCACGGGCATAGGCTGTGGCAGCGGCGTTTGCGCTCGCCAGGGCTTGCGCTTCAGCGGCGGCATAGGCGCTCGCCCATGCATCGGCGTAGGCACTCGCCTCGGCGCACGCGTCGGCGGCAGCATCCGCACTCGCGGACGCTGTTGCTCGCGCCACGGAGACCGCGGACGCCATTGCTTCGGCCGTGGCGGCAGCCACGGCACAGGATTCTGCGATCGCCTCGGCACTCGCTTCGGCGCTTGCTTCCGACCGCGCGATGGCCGTTGCCATCGCACTGGCCTTCGCGGCAGCGAGTGCACACGCGCGCGCGACGGCACTCGCTTCGGCCTGCGCGCTGCTGTAGGACACGCCGATCGCTTCCGCGGCGGCGAACGCAGCCGCTCGCGCTTCGGCGGCCGCCGTGGCGATCGCTTCGGCTTGAGCCTCTGCTTGCGCAGCCGCTCGTGCGATCGCGAACGCAGCGGCGGAGGCCTCGGCCACGGCGAACGCGTGAGCTTCAGCCACGGCGAACGCAGCGGCTTCGGCTTCGGCATAGGCGACGGCAGCGGCCTCGGCGCGGGCCTCAGCTCGAGCATAGGCAGATGCAGCCGCTTCCGCTTCCGCGCTCGCCGACGCTGACGCGAGTGCGGTCGCCTGCGCTGCCGCATCGGCGGCAGCATCGGCTTGGGCCACGGCGGTGGCGATTGCCTGGACGACGCCGCTCACTTCGGTCACGACGGTTCCGCACGGAACGGTCGTCTGGATGCTCTCGCTGACCAGTTCAGCGATGTCCTGAGCCTGGGAGTACGCCGCAGCGGTCGAGTTGGCGTGGGCATACGCCCGTGAAGCCGCCTGGGCGACAGCCTCGGCCCGTGCCGATGCGCTTGCGGCGACTTCAGCGGACGCCTCGGCTTCAGCCTCTGCGCTGGCGTACGCTGCTGCCGCCGCAGCGACGCGGGCTTCGGCGATCGCGACCGCTTCAGCAAGAGCTTCCGCGACGGCTTCGGCGTAGGCATCGACCTCGACGCCGGCGGCGGCGCAGGCCGCGGCACTCGCCATTGCTTCAGCCTCTGCAACTGCAATCGCTTCTTCGATCTCAGCGATCGCAGCGCTCGCTTCAGCGCGAGCGGCAGCACAGGCGACGACCGAAGCGGAAGCATTCGCCTCGGCCTCCGCGCATGCGAGGGCGAAGGCTGAGGCACTCGCTTCGGCTCGAGCGGCGGCCTGGGCACAAGCGCGAACGCTTGCTTGTGCTCGCGCCTCCGCGGCAGCGCACGCGAGCGCGAATGCGGAAGCTTGAGCCTCGGCTTCGGCAGCAGCGGCGGCGATCGCCTGGACATTCGCGCTGGCGGAAGCCGACGCACTTGCGCAGGACATGGCCAGGCTCGACGCGGAGGCTTGAGCGGCCGCCTCGGCACTCGCGATCGATTCCGCGATATGTTGGGCCGTCGCTTCAGCGGACTCTGCCATCGATAGCAAAGCTCCGAAATCGAGTCCGAGTAACAGACCTTGTGCCTCCTCGGCAATCGCTTGTGCCTCGGCGGCCGCTTCCGCTGCGGATGCAGCCGCGGCTTCCGCCAAGGCGACAAGGTCAGGGAGGACCGGGGTTTCCGTTTGTGTTTGCGTCCACGCTGGTACGACGACCGCGAGAACGAACCCGAGGGCGATGACCAGTAGCTTCGCTGACTTCATCACATCAACCTCCTTGATTGGTCACCGGATCCGCTGAAGGGGGAGCACGACCTACTACGCTGGCGGTGCGGTGCGTCCTACACTATGGGCAGGCCGAACAGCTGCTGCTGCCCCAACCCCACCAGAAGAGTCGTGGGAAGGACAAGCAGCCGGTCTGGCACGTGCTGACGAAGACGAGCGTCGTTCGGCAAGCGCAGCTGGTGATTGTCGAAACACCCTCACAGACACAGGTCGAGCACGGGTTGCACCATCCGCAGTTGTTGCACGGATCGTAGAGCGAGAAGCAGCGAGAGAGCGTTCCCACCGACGTGTCGACGTACAACTTGTACTGGCCTGCGACAACCGCGATACCGCTCGCGTCAACCTGAGCCCAAGCCCCTTGCCAGACGGCGGATGAGACAGGAGCATCGTGCACGACGGAGTAGATGACCTGCTCCGCGCTGTTCACGATTCGCCAGCCGAGAACGAGAGTCTCCTCGCATGTGCAGCATCCCCAGAACCATGTGGTCGAATCCTCAATGCGGAACTGGATGTTCTCCCCGAGCTTGAAGCGCGTGGAGCTTGCCGGCAACGCGACGAATGACGCGAGGACCATCACCAAGAGGAGCACTCCACCGATCGAGATCCATCTTCCCTTCACAGCTATCACCTCCGAACCAGTTGACCACTATACACCAAACGTGATCGCTCGTTTCATCCTTCTTCGAGAGGCTTCGGCCTTGCATCGGCGGCGTTTCTGGATGTAATCTGCAAGCAACACCCTGGGAGGTGAGAACGATGGCGGGGAAGGGAATCATGGACAAACTGTCCATCTACATCCCACAGAGGAAGATGGAGGAGAAGCCGGTCGAACGGCTGATGAAGCTGGGGGAGAAGCGTGATCGTTCGGTGAATTACCTCGTGGTCGAGGCCATCATTCAGTTCTTGGATCGCGAGGAGAATCGAAGCTAGGTCCGTGACGACCCCAGAGCGAGTCACGACGAATGAAGCTCGCCAAGCGTCCTTTCGCTGAGTTGAGCGGAAGGACGCTTGCACTTGTGGTTGGCGTAGTTTGCCGCAGCCTTGGATGAGGAGCTGCATCCCACTACGACGGGAGGACCATGGCTGAGCATTCAGTTGTCGACGCATCCGAGTTTGTCCCCCATGCCGCACCCGTCGATGCGATCGCCGATCGACTGGCAGTCGAGCCGAATCGCGGCCTGACGGCGTCTCAGGCGGCGGATCGCCTCCGTTCTTCCGGATTCAACGAGCTTCCGCAAGAACCGCGAACCCCGTTCTGGAAGCGGATGCTCTCTCAGCTGCGCGGGGCAATCGTCTTGATCCTTCTCGCCGCAGTCGCCCTCTCGATCGCTCTCGGCGATTGGGTCGAAGCCGCGGTCATCCTCGCGATCGTTCTCCTCAACGCCGTGGTCGGTGCGTTTCAGGAGGCTCGAGCCGAGCGGGCACTCGAATCGCTGCGGGAGTTGTCCGCGCCGGACGCGCGTGTCGTGCGTGATGGGCGACAGCTCGCCGTCGCTGCGCGGGAGATCGTCCCGGGTGACATCGTGTTGCTCGATGCCGGAGCGATCGTCCCCGCCGACGTACGACTGATCGAGTCGACCCACCTGCGGGTCGATGAATCCTCGCTGACCGGGGAATCGGTCCCGAGCAGGAAGCGAGCGGACATCGTTCTGGACGCGGGTGCGCCGATCGGCGATCGATTGAACTGTGCGTACGCCGGAACGATCGTGACCTACGGTCGTGGGATCGGCATCGTCACGGCGACCGGGATCGACACACAGCTCGGAGAAATCGCGGCCGAGATTGCCGAGACGGCCGATGAGCCGACGCCCCTCCAGCGGAGACTGGATGCGTTCGGCAGGACCATGGGCGTAGCAGTCCTTGGCGTCTGCGCGCTCGTCTTCGTGATCGGGATCCTCCGGAGCACGGATGCGGCCCTCCTCTTCCGCGGGGAGTTCGCGGCGTACTTCGCCCATGCTCGCATGGCGATCAGCGGTCTGTTCGTCGTTGCGGTCAGTCTCGCTGTCGCCGCAGTCCCGGAGGGTCTTCCTGCCGTGGTCACCATGAGCCTCGCGCTCGGAACCCGAGACATGCTCCAGCGCAACGCGTTGGTCCGACGCCTCCCGTCCGTGGAGACGCTCGGATCGACGACGGTCATCTGCACGGACAAGACCGGAACCCTGACGCAGAATCGGATGACCGCCGCGATGGTCTGGACGACCGGGGGTGAGTACGGGTTCTCGCGGTCGGAAGCTGAGCAGAAGGCTGCGGTCACACAGGATGGGAGCCCGATCGATCCGTCGGAGCATGCCGTCCTCCGCTTCGCGCTCCTCGCGGGACTCCTCTGCAACGATGCCGAACTGGACGCAAACGAGGAACCCGGATTCCTCGGCGATCCGACGGAAGGAGCCCTCCTTCTGGCGGCGGCTGCTGCGGGGCTCGATCCGAAGGCGGAGTACCCGGCGCGAGTCGCCGAGATCCCGTTCGACTCCGATCGGAAGCGGATGACGACGATCCACCGAGCGTCCGAGCGGTTCCCGGACCCCGGCTCCGATTCTCCTTGCGTCGCGTTCATCAAGGGCTCCCCCGATGGTGTTCTCGCGCTCTGCTCTCGGTTCGAGTCGGACGAAGGCCCGGTCGATTTCCCCGAGTCGGCCCGGGAAGAGATCCTCGACGCGAATCGGACACTCGGAGGACAGGGCCTCCGAGTGCTTGCGGTCGCCTACCGCCGGATCGGCGACATTGAAGGCGAACCGGCGGCGGACGACATCGAAGCCGACTTGACGTTCCTCGGGCTGATCGGACTGCACGATCCTCCGCGACCCGAGGTCGCCGACGCCGTGGAGACCGCGCGCCGTGCCGGGCTGAGGAGCGTGATGATCACCGGGGATCACGCGACGACCGCGAGGGCGATCGCCGAGGAGATCGGCATTCTGCGCCCGGAGCGACGCGTGGTGATCGGAGCCGAGCTCGATCGGCTGGAGGATGAAGAGCTTTGCCACACGGTGGAAGAGGCAGACGTCTTCGCGCGCGTCTCGCCGCATCACAAGGTCCGGATCGTCGAGGCACTGAAGGCGAACGGCGAGATCGTCGCGATGACCGGAGACGGGGTGAACGACGCGCCCGCGCTGAAGCGGGCCGATGTCGGGATTGCGATGGGGATCACCGGAACCGATGTCGCCAAGGGGACCGCGGACATCGTGCTCACCGACGACAACTACGCGACGATCGTTGCCGCGGTCGAGAAGGGTCGCGTGATCTATGCCAACATTCGGAAGACGGTCTTCTATCTCCTCTCGTGCAACTTCGCCGAGATCGCCATTCTGTTCATCGCGACGCTCCTCGGGTGGCCGGCGCCGCTGGCGGCGATCCAGCTCCTCTGGCTGAATCTCGTGACCGATGGCGCGCCGGCTCTCGCCTTGGCGATGGAGAAGGGGGAGGCCGGGATCATGGATCGCCCGCCAAGGGGCGTCAGTGAGCGGATCGTCAGCGCGAAGATGGCGCGGCGGATCCTGTTTCATTCCGGGGCGCTCACCGCGGCTGTCCTGGCCGCCTTCGGGATCGCGCTCCGCGGCGGCCGCCCGGCAATCGCTGCGACCGTTGCCTTCGCGACGCTGGCGATCGCCGAACTCCTCCGTGCGTATACCGCGCGTTCGGAACGCCTTCCGTTGATTCGGATCGGTCTCTTCTCCAATCGCTGGATGCAGACGGCTGTCCTCGCCTCCTTCGGACTGATCCTGGCCGTTCTGTACATCCCGTTCCTTCGCCCGCTGTTCGACGCCAGTCGGCTCGGCGCCGCGGAGTGGGGGCTCATCCTGGCGTTCGGGCTCGGACCGGCGATCCTGATCGAGCTGCGGAAGGGGCTGCGCCATCGTCTGGTCGAGTGGAAAGGGAGTGGCTGATGAATCGTGAGATGGGGATTCGCGAACTCGGGCGGAGGATGGACGCCGGCGAGATCACGGCGGAGCAAGTCGTCGTCGACTCTCTCGAACGGATCGAGGCGATCGACCGGAACGGTCCTCGGCTGCGGTCGATCCTCGAGCTGAATCCGGACGCGCTGGCGATCGCCGAGCGGCTCGATCGGGAACGGTCGGAGCGCGGCCCACGCGGTCGACTCCACGGGATCCCTGCTGTCCTGAAGGGGAACATCGACACGGCCGACCGGATGACGACGACCGCCGGCTCGCTCGCGTTGGCCGGGTCGATCCCTGCAGAAGACGCGTCCATCGTCGCCAAGCTCCGGGCAGCCGGCGCCGTCATCCTCGGGAAGGCCAACCTGAGCGAGTGGGCGAACTTCCGAGGGAAGCGCTCCCTCAGCGGATGGAGCAGCCAAGGCGGGCAGACGCGGAACCCGAACGATCCGAAACGAACCCCGTGCGGCTCGAGCTCCGGTTCGGCGGCCGCTGTCGCCGCCGATCTGTGCACCGTCTCCATCGGGACCGAGACCGATGGCTCGATCGTCTGTCCGGCGCAGACCTGCGGGGTCGTCGGGATCAAACCGACGCTCGGGCTGCTCAGCCGTGCGGGGATCATCCCGATCGCGCACAGCCAGGACACCGCCGGTCCGATGGGCCGTACGGTCGAAGACGCGGCGATCCTCCTCGCCGCCCTGGCCGGGACGGATCCGCGTGATTCGGCGACCCGTGAGATTCCCGATGGATACGATATCGACTACGCTCGTTCTTTCGACGCCGACGGGCTCCACGGCGCGCGGATCGGCGTCGCGAGGACGTTCCTCGGCGCCTACCCGAAGGTCGACCGATTGATGAGCGAGTGCCTCGATCTCCTGAGGGATCTCGGAGCGGGCCTCGTCGATCCGGCGGACGTCGAGACCAGCGGGACGTGGCGCGATGCGGAGCTGGAGGTTCTTCTCTACGAGTTCAAGCACGGTCTGAACGCGTACCTGGCCTCGCTCGGGCCGGACGCTCCGGTTCGATCCCTTGAGGACGTCATCGCGTTCAACGCGGCGCACGCCGACCGGGTGATGCCTCATTTCGGCCAGGAGCTGATGGAGATGGCTCTGGCCAAGGGGACGCTCGGCGATCCGACCTACATCGAGGCGCTCGACACGTGTCGGCGTCTTGCGCGGACCGAAGGGATCGATGCGACGATGGAGAAGCACAACCTCGATGCGATCGTCGCTCCGACCGGAGGCCCGGCTTGGCTGATCGACGAGGTGTTCGGGGACTACGGACACAGCAGCTGCTCGTCTCCGGCCGCCGTCGCCGGCTATTCGCACATCACCGTGCCGGCAGGGCAGATTGCCGGTCTTCCGGTCGGCCTCTCGTTCTTCGGCGGACCATGGGAAGAGGCGAAGCTGATCCGCTACGCCCACGCGTTCGAGACGGCGGCGAAGGCCCGCCGGCCGCCCGAAATCCCCACTGAGTAAGTGTACCGCCGTCCCATTCGGCCTCGACAAACGTTTCCCGTTCTGACCACCGAGGTACGCTGTGTCAGGTTGCCATCCGCGTACCGTAGTCCTGAACACGATTCGATGGGAATGAGGTGAGTCAACGCATGAAGACGACGCGAATCCTCTTCATCGTCGCTGCGGTGGTCATTTCGTCCGTGACGGTCGCGGTGGCCTCGGGGGTGGAAATCGGTTTCGGGACAGAACCTTCCGTATCGTTCGCGGTCACGTGGGACGTGTCTCCCAGCTTCACGATTGCGCTGTCCCTCGGTGCGGTCTTCGACCAAGGAACGCAGACGGGCTCGTTTACGGTGCAGAGCGCATCCTACACGATCGGGCTGGAGGCACGCTACGTGGTCGTGCTCGCAACGCCGCTCGTCCGGCCGTATCTCGGATTCGGTGCGTACCTGCAGATGGGGGACGCCGGCACGTCGATGCTGATGGCGTCGACCATCGGGGTGCGGGTCCGCATGCTTCCGGGGATCTACCTGTTCAGCGAGGGAACCGCGATCGTGCCGATTCTCGATCCAACGGCATGGTCCTGGCGGCTGAAGCTCGGGGTGGGATTTAGGTTCTTCTAGGACGGGCGAGAGACGGGCGAGTGGTCACAGATCTGGAGGTAGAACTAGACGCGGGAGGGGCTTGACCCCTCCCGTTTCCTAATGCCCGGCAGGCTACTGAACCTTGGCTGTTCGGGTCGCTTGGACGTTCCCGAACAGCACGTCAGTTTCGCTTTGCGAAACTCGGCAGGTTCATCCTGGGGCGTACAGAAGAGGCGGGCCCCAAGGGGCCCGCCTCTTCTGTACACCTTGCTGGACGGGTTCTGAACTCAGATGCAAGGGCTCTAGGCTTCGGTAAGCCGCCCATCTCTAGGTTCTGGGCTCCTCCAGCTTCCCTTGTCCTACATTCCTCTTGAGGAAGCGACTTCTCGTCAGCTTCGGTACCGAAATTGAGCCAAGCCATTGCACTATGGTGGACCTGGCCCATACGCTCACTGGAAGCAGCTAGTCAGCTGCTTGAGCAACACGCCAAAGCTTCACTGTAGCGTCAGCGCCTGCTGATGCAAGTAGAGTCCCATCTGGGGAGAAGGCAGCCGCTAGAACACTATCTCCGTGCACAAACATGTCGATCTGAACGCAATCCCGAACACGAATGATGTACACATGACCGCGCTTGGAGCATAGCGCAAGAAGCTCCAGATCCTTGCTGAAGCACGCTGAAGTGTAGGTGCTGCTGCTATACGGGGTGTCCAAGCTTGTTCTGGAAACCGCCTTCTCGGACGAGATGTCCCAGACGATGACGTCATTGGCGTCTGCTGAGAGCACCGATGCTCCGTCGGCAGAGAATGCGACAGCGCGAACATCGTCCTCATGCCCCTGCAGGGTCTTCACCCAGCCTGTCTCGATGAAGTAAATCTTGATCTCTCCGCGCGCAGTTCCTACGGCCAGGAATCGTCCATCTACGGAGAACCCAAGAGAGCGGACAGAGCTGTCGATGCCTTCGAAGACCCTGACTACATCACCTGACGCAACATCCCAAACGAAGACTTCGTGCTTGCTTCCCCCGCCCCCGGTACCGGCGGCAATCAGTTGGCCACGAGGGCCAAACTCAATCACCCTAATGCCTTCGTCAATTGCGATGGATTGATGGAACTCTCGCTTCGCGATGTCCATTATTGCCAGCACTTCACTACCTGAGCCGTATGTGGCAAGGAAGTGTCCGGTCGGATCAAACGCTACATCCCTCACGGTTCTTGGGTGATTGATCGACAGAATCTCTCTGCCCGTGGCAACCTCCCATACAAGGGCTAGGGAGTTCTCAGGGTAGCTGATTCCGTCCCCAGACGCAGTTGCCAGCAAAGTTCCATCATGATTGAAAGCTACAGCCCCAACAGGATCGGTGTGCCCAAGCCTCAACTGGTCCAGGTGGGTGTACTCTGCTGGCGACAACGAGGCCATACCGGCGAACAAGTCCCTCTCAATCCACGCCAGATGCAAGCCATCACTTGCGAACGCTACGGTAACTACTCTTGAGAAGTCTTCTCTCTCAGCCTCGAGTACCTTAGTGCCACTGAGAACATCCCAGACAACGACGGACTTCCCAACGGAGCCTCGAAAGCTATGCCACTCCCACACGCCCGCGGCAATAGATCGTCCATCTGGGCCGAACGCGACAGATGATACGGCCCCGGCGTGCTCACCAAACTCGCGAATCTCCCACCCGCTGGAGACATCCCAGAGCTTCACAGTGCCATCGTTCCAGCCTGCCGATGCAAGCGAGTTGCCATCTGGACTGAAGGCGAGCGACTTCACAGTCGAGGAGTGTGCGTTGATACTTCTGAGTTCAGCTGAGTCGTTGGTGTTCCAGAGGCGCAGCACGCCATCTGTAGAACCCGATGCGATAACCGAGGAATCAGCGCTCACGGCTAAGGATAGCACTTCGTCCATATGGGCCTGCCAGTGCGAGATCCTCGTTCCTGTTCTCAGATCCCAGACGCTCAGGTACCCAGTCTGGTCGCCGCAGACGAGCAGGAGGCTATCCAAGCTGAACTGCAGCACGGAGACCGGAGATTCATGATGGATTGGCTCAAGAGCCTCCTCGCCTGTTGAAGTGTCCCACAATCTGACAGTTGCGTCTGCCGAAGCGGTGGCGAGCAGCTCGCCATCGAGTGAGAACGCCATCGACGTAATCTGACTCGTGTGAGATTCTAGAGTGAAGAGCGTGGCCCAGTCCTCTGTGCTCACCAGGAACACGACACTCCTCTCGGAGAGGGCGAGATAGCCAAGATCTGGAGAGAAGCTGGAGACTGTCGACTCGAGCAGTCCGAGGGTGGTCACCGGAAGGTCTGCCGGCTCCGCAACCCCTAAGAGTCCAGCCAACGCCACTCCCAGGACTACTGCCACGATGCATCGGATGATCCGGCCTTCCCTTCCACGTGCTTTCATGAATTGCTCTCTCCCTCCTGCAGCTGGGCTGCGCCTTTCGAATGCCGAGACCTACTGCTGCTCCACTCAGACGACAACACGATGGAGTATACCACGTGATATGTGGCTCAAGAACTCTGCCTGTGCACATCCGACATGGCCAGCGAGAGTGTCGATACACAGCTTCTTCCTAGCGCTCCTCTGAACAGTCCGTCGGCGATCTCTGCAGCCTGATCCTCTTTGCGCGCCCAGCGGCATTTGAGTGGAGCCAAGGATCTCCACGCAAGTCATGCTAGTGCCTTGGATTCGATCTCTTGTGCCAGAAGTCACGGCGAGTTCAAACCCGTCCCATCAAGTCTATCCGCAACACCCTATGAACACGGCAGTCTGGAATCGGGCGCACCTTGCTGGAGGGGTCCTACTCGAATCCATAAATGCGGGCTCTACGCTTGAAGGCCTCTGCGCTCCCTTCAAGGATTTCGCATGCTGCATCCCGAGTCTTGCGTGAGTCAATTGAGCCTGCACCCTGAACCTCCGCTCTCTCGCTAGTTGCCTTCAAAGGAAGAATCAGCTCTGAGTCACCGAGGACAGCGATGTTCGCGTTGTGGGTCACTATGATGACCTGACGGCGCTCCTTCGTTCGCTTCAGGTTCCCAACGATAGTCCTGTAGATGAACTCGTTGTCGAGGTTGTCCTCAGGTTGGTCGACGATGAGCGGAGATCCGCTTTCGGAGAGCATCAGGACGGCAAGGAGCACAGCCTGTTGCTGGCCAAGCGACAAGCGCTCAAACCCTCTCGTGACTGCGTTGCGGTCCCCGTTCTCCGAATGAGTCCACTTGGTGACCTGGATTCTCGGAAGATCCTCGAAGCTCATTGCCTCCAGAGCCCTGCGGTGCTGCTTGTCGGCTAGGCAAGCCACCAATCGAGAGGCTTCAGGCTGATCCAACACGATGCTACCGTCCTCATAGGTGACCTGCAGCAGGCGATCGACATCCGCTCTTCTGCCAACATCAATCAAGTCGAACGGAGAGAAGTGCCTCGTGAGAGCTTGTGCCTTTCGGAAATTCACTGTCCGCCACTGCATTGCCTCCGTCAGGAACCTAACGCACTCAGGAGACAACGCACCCTCCTGGAACTTGATGCTGATAACGTAGTCCCGCAGAGTGCCCTTCATGAGACCCGTCACTTGTCGTGCCCAAGCGGACCTTGTACTGCTGATCCTAGACCTGGTTCTCCGTCTGTCTTTGACTAGAGTCATTCGGCGAAGCTCCAGCTCCTTCTGCTGTTTCGCTACGGCCCGCAGCTCCTCAAGTTGGGCACGCGTCTCTGCATGATCATCTGTGATCTTCCGGATTGACTTCAGGTCGGGCTGGATACCCTGGGCAATCAGCGCCTTCCTGCGGTCCTCGATGCGAGATTCGAGTTCAGTCTCAGTGCCCTTCCAGGTTGCGATGATCGCTCTCAGTGCAGTGATGTGATCGCCGGCGGCATTCGTCCAGTCGGCCTTCGCAGCATCCAAGTGCTGCCCGACCTCTTCTATGATCGCCTTGATGGAGGCCAGGTGTTCGGCCCCCAGCGAATCCTCTCCTGGCTCAAGGGCCATCAAGATGTCTATTGGTTCGCGATTGCCTAGGCTCTTCTCGATAGTGGCGAAGAGATCGTTGAGCCGACTGATCACTTGCTCTCTGAATGTTCGCCCTCCGGACAGCTCTTCCTCGAGACGAACCAGCTCTCCGATGTCCTGCCGCTTCAGAGAGTCCATCTTCGCTTGAAGGTCATTGAGCTTCGCGACTACTTGCGGAAGCCGAGATACGCGAAGCTCAACATCCTTGAGATCAGCTTCGTTCTTGGTCAATTCCTCGCGCAAGCGATCGTCTTCCCGATTGAGGTTCTCAACGCCTGTGAACGGATCAAGGAAAGAGAGAAGAATTCCGGGGTCTTCCTGGCAGTTCTGGATCCTTGATGCAGTCTCTCCCTGCCCGTAGCTCTCCAGCGGAATCTCTAGACGGGTTTGTGCGGAACCACCGGTTGGATCCAGCTGACCGGACAGCTTCCTACGAGTCAGAACATGCTGAGCCCCGGTCTCGTCCTCATAGAGAAGCTCGATGAGGTCCGGCCACACTTCACTATCGACCAGCTTCGAGTCAGATCTGTAACCGGCAGCTACCCGAAGAGACTCCAGAAGAGTTGACTTCCCCGTCCCCCGACCTCCGATGATGCAGGTGAGGTTGTTGCTGAAGCGGATCGTCTTCTCTCCAAGGAACCCGCCGCTGGTACGGATCCCGACGAAACGCGGGACACGTTCGGGCACTGCTTCCTCAATCCTCAAGCGCGAGCTAGGGTCAGCGAAGGCGGTCTTCAAGGAGTCGAAGGAAGGGGTCTCCATCTTCACCCGCATGACCTTGCCTGTATTCGAAGCGCTCCTGAACGCAGTCAGTGTGTGCGCATCAGAGAAGACGACTACAGGCCAGCAGTAGGAGTCCGGTCGGTCTAGTGCGTGTCTGCGAAGTGTCAGAAGTGTGCGCCTGGCCTCAGATTCATCGCTGTCCGAGAACCAATCCTGCGAGCTCAAGCTCGCGACTTCGAGAGCTACGAGCCCTTCATGACCTGCTATCGCCCGTTTTGGATCACCGTACCCTTGGACCTCTAGTTCGAAACCACCGGAAGCATCGATATGTGCTCCAATGCAGAACCCATGGTTGGCTGCTGCGGCATCACAGCACTGAGGAATGCTTTGCCTGCAGGCGTTGTAGTCGGCATCGAACTCGAGCGAGTAGTAAAACCGCTTCAGTGAATCCAAGCTGGGGAAGTAGGCCAGCAAGTGACCCTGAATTGTAGAGAGTTCGACCCCCGGGAGCACCAGTACGCTCAGCTCTCCGGCTGCTTCGAGAGCCGCTTCCACGTTGCCTATTCGATTGTGGTCGGTAATTGCGATCATCGCGAGACCCAAGTCGTCCGCGGCCTTGGCGATCTCGGCAGGAGTCATCTGAGGGTCCTCTACGCAAGGTGATTCGCCGTGGGAGTGGACATGGAGATCAATGCGGTGGAAGGAAGCGCCGTTTGGGATTCGGCGAAGATCGTCAGCAAGAGTCATTGAGTCCCTCCCTCTCCAAGTACTGCAGGATCGCCTCTACCGCCAAAGCAGCCGACCGATCGGTCGCGCTTCCCGCCCAGTCTGATCAGCCGCTGCACAGGCTGTTGCTTCTTCGCCCTGTCCGGGATGTACATCGAAAGCTTGTCTCGGTTCGGACTTGCCTAGTCGCTGGCTTGAATACACGTTCACCCCCGCAATGCCCAGCAGGCACCTCCCCCAAGCTCGCCGTGGAGTGCCTGCTCTACGAACCATGTCGCAACGCGCGAGAGCGCTTGGAACGTGAGATTCCCTCCAATGGATCTAGCCTTTTGCTTCACTCCCTCCCATACGTCATCGGATCGGATCTTCTCGAGGAATTCGTGGCCCTCCCAAGTCAGCGCGAAGACAGCACCCATGTCGATGATCCGGTCGCTCGTGGTGCTCCGCATTGGCTCACCGTCCACCAGGCCTCCTTGGTACAGAAGGATGAGGTGATACTTCACTTCCTTGTCGTCGTGTCCTTCGATGCTTGGCGGATCCTTCCAGAGCCACGGAGACATGTCAGGCTTCTCCTCCAGGAGAAACAGCAACTCGCGTAGTAGATCGAAGTTCCGCTTCATGGCGCCCCTTTGGCTTGCTGCCGCATCATGATCCACGTGACGCCCGACGAGGACAAGCTGAAGGCGGCTTGCGCGCCGACTGCAGCTATGCCCCGAACAGGATTCAGAACCTTGGCTGTTCGGCCCTACTTGCGGCTTCCGAACAGCTCGTGAGTTTCACTGGCGTGAAACTCGGCAGGTTCATCCTGGGGCGTACAGAAGAGGCGAGCCCCAAAGGCCCGCCTCTTCTGTACGCCCGACAGGATTCGAACCTGTGACCTTTGGCGCCGGAGGCCAACGCTCTAATCCACTGAGCTACGGGCGCTGCGGAGAGGGCGGGATTCGAACCCGCGGAGGAGCGTGAACCCCTCGCCGGTTTAGCAAACCGGTGTCTTGGACCGCTTGACTACCTCTCCAAGGCGGGATTCTACCGGCACGGGTTTGCGGCGACAACAGCGTAGAGGGCGCAACGACCAATCGCATACGTCACACAACACGAGTTTGGGCGTAGCCCCAACTCGTCCGCGCTCGCTTCGCGAGCGCGCAGCGGAGGGGGCGGGATTCGAACCCGCGAGGCCTTGTGGGCCTGCCGGTTTTCAAGACCGGTGGTTTCGTCCGCTCACCCACCCCTCCGAATCGAATTATACAGGGCGTGATGACTGCGCAGTTCGCGGTGGAATCAAGTTCACACGTCGCCCACACGAGTTCGCGCTATGCGCGAACTCGTACGTGATGGCTGCACAGATGTGGAGCCATCACGAAATGGTCCCACCGCCGAGGAGGCGATCGCCGGCGTAGAGGACAGCCAACTGGCCCGGCGTGATCGCGCGCCGCGGCTCGTCGAAGCGGAGGCGGAATCCGCCGTCCGGCTCCGCATGGAACACGGCGCCGACGGCCGGCGAGCGGTAACGAATCTTGACGTCGAGGTGGGAGCCGTCCGGCGGCGGCTCGACGGCCAGGTAGTTCGGGTCGACGGCGCGAAGCTCATCGCGAAGCAGTCGGTCCTCGCTGCCGACGACGAGCGCGTTCCGCTCCGGGTCGATGTCGACGACGTAGAGCGGCCGGTCGGACGGGATCCCGAGCCCCTTCCGCTGGCCGATCGTGTAGCGGGGCAGGCCCTCGTGTGTTCCGATTCGCTCGCCGTCAGCATCGAGGATCGGTCCGGGAAGAAGATCGGCCCGGTCGAACAGGAACGTGGTCCTTCCGGCGACGGCGAAGCAGAGATCCTGGCTCTCCGGAAGCTCGGCGCACGTCAGCCCCCGTTTACGGGCGATGGCGTAGACATCCTCCTTCGTCATCCCCCCGACGGGGAAGAGGAGCCGGTCGAGATCGTCGGCGCGGAGTCCGTAGAGGAAGTAGGTCTGGTCCTTCGTCGGGTCGCACCCCTTGTGGAGAGACGAACTCCCGTCCGGCTGACGGAGAAGCCGGACGTGATGCCCGGTCGCGACGAAGTCGAATCCGTTCTCGGCCGCGTAGGCGAGCGCCAGCCCGAAGCGGAGGTGCCGGTTGCATCGACCGCAGGGATTCGGCGTCTCGCCCGTTCGGTATCTCGCGACGAAGTCCTCGAGGACGAGGCGATGAAACGGTTCGCTCGCGTCGATCTCCTCGTGGGGGATGCCGACTTCGTCTGCCGCCTGCGCGGCCGAGTCGAGGGAACAGCATTTTGTCTGCTTGGCGTAGTCCGGCGCTCCGGGGAACGACCAGAACCAGAACGTGATCCCGGCGACCTCGTACCCCTGTTCGACGAGGAGGTGCGCCGCGACGGTGCTGTCCACGCCGCCGCTCAGGCAGACGACGACGCGCTTGGTCATCTATCCGTCTTCCCCTTCGAGCGGGACGACGCACAGGAACTCGAACGGTTCGGCGCCGACGTTCCGGAACTGGTGCTCGTCGTTCGGGGGGACGAAGGCGAAGTCGCCTGGGCCGAGTTTCTCGAAGCCGTCGGCGTGCTTCACCACGCCGCTTCCGGACAACACGTAGACCTCGTGCTCCCAGGGATGGGTGTGATACGGCGTGTGGCCGCCGAGCTGAATCGTGAACTTCCGCATCGAGAAGTTGGGGGCATCCTCCTTCGGCCCGACGAGGATCCGCTTCTCGGCATTTCGGACGTTCTCTCCATCGTCGTAGAGGCGGGCTTCAATCTCCTGGCTTCTGCCGATGATGACCATGCGGTTCTCCTTTCCTACAGCGGACTCGCGATCAGCGGGACGAGCATTTCGGCCTCGGTCAGGCCGCCGTGCATCCCCCGGAGTCTCATCGCATCCGGGTACGGATGATCGATCCCGGCGCTTCCGGTCGAGACGATCGTCAGATCCCCGAGCCGAGCTCGGGTCGCCGGATGCGGCGTTCCTCCGCCGAGGATCCGATCCTCGATGAGCGTACTCGAATCGACGCAGACGAGGCCGTCGGCCAGTTCCCGCCCAAGGGTGTCCGCCACCCGCTCTCGCGAACCCTCGCGGATGAAGAGATACGATGCGCGCGGCTCGCCGACCGGCGGGAGGAGGAGTCCCTTCTCGACGTCCGCGACGTCGCTCAGCGGGAGGTAGTCGGCGGGTTCCATCGGGACGAAGCCGTGGTCGGCGGAGATCAGAAGGAGCGTCTTGCCGGCCTGTCCGACCAGCTCGCGGCGGATCGCATCGTCGACGGCCCGGAGCTCGGCGGTGTACGCGTCGGTCTCCGGCCCGCGGATGTGGGCGATCGTGTCGAGTCCGGGCCAATAGAGGGAGAGGAAGGTCTTCTCTCTTGCCTCGGCGAGGAGCCGGCGCGCCGTGACGAGCATGTCGGAGAACCCGGCAGCCGGATGGACCTTGGTGCTCCCGACGTAGAGGGCCCGCGAGAGCCCGCTGGACGCGATGTGCTGCGGGAGCAACGTGTGGACATCGATCCCGGCGCTGGCGAGTCGCTTGTGGAGCGTTGGGCCGGGGAGGATCGTCTCGGGATCGAGGCCGGCCTCGAATGCGGCGTCGTTTCGGCCGTTCCCGACCATCGCGAACCGGATCATGTTGGTGATCGCCGAGGTCTCGCGGAGGTAGAGTCGATACCCGACCAATCCGTGCTCAAGCGGCGTCAGCCCCGTCCCGATCGAGGCGAGGGACGCGACGGTCGTCGAGGGGAAGACCGACGTCAGCGGGAAGAAGAGGCCCTTCTCACTGAGCGAGCGGAGAGTAAGGTCGGGGAAGCGGTCGAACAGCGCCTCGGTCTTCCGATAGCCGAGACCATCGAGGATCAACAGGACGACATGGTCGAAGTCCGGCGTTCCGTCGGCGACGTCGGCGAGCAGCGCCGCCCGCCCCTCGAGGCCGAAGAGTCGTTCGACGAGGGAAGGAAGATCGGCGATCGAGTAGCCACCGTAGTCCGGCAGGACCGCCGCCCCGCTCCAGCGGCTCGGCTTGTCCCGGGCGAGCAGCCGTTTCTCGATCTCGCTTACGCTTCGCATGCCGGCGATTATACGGTGCCGATCTCTCAACGGCGGGGGCGTTCTGTCTCCCTAGTCTCGGGCTTCGGCGGGCGTCTCTTCCGGGCGAGACTCGTCCGCGAGTTCGGTCGGAATGCTCCCCGTTCCGCAGAGGACGTCGAGAAAGAGCGCGAGGAGTTCGGCGGGCCATGACTCCGGATCCCAGGGGAGGTGCGCGAGATAGTCGGGAGCAGCATCCTCGTCGGTCGGCTGATCGTCCGCGACGAGATCTCCGGTCAGATGGTAGGTCGCGACTCCGTTGATCTGCATCGTTTGCGGCACTTCGGGGGCGACGAATGCCCCGGAGGCGCTCCCCTCTCCCGACCCGATCGCGCGGAAGGATTCAGCGCCGAGCGTGACGACGGCGAAGAACGGTCCGGTCGCCGAGCCGAGGACGTTGCCCGTCAGATCGGCATCCTCACTGCTTCCGGCCATGCCACCGCGGATCGAGATCGGAGTCCCGTCTGCAGTCACACCGGTCGCTTCGAGGATCAGCCAGACATCCATCATCAACGTCGATGAGTCGCCGATCCCTTCACCATAGGCACTCCCCTCGGCGGTGAAGTGGATCGTTTCGCCCTCGAGCTCGAGTGAGCCCTCGATGCTGAAGCCGCTCACGATCTTCACGGTGACCTGGGTGCCGGAGAACCAAAGCACGGTCTTCCCGTCTGCGATCCCCTGCGCGTCGATGCTCGGTTGGGCGAACGATGTGCTCGCGCACAGCACCGCGATGATCGCACCGATCCCGATTCTCTTCATCTGCTCAACCTCCCTGTCTGCCGGGATTCCTCTTCCGGACGTTGGCTATCTTATCGGATCGTCCGCTCGGTGTGAGGTCGACTCTGCTTAAGGAAAGGGAAAGCGCCCCACCGGGCGGCCGGCCGGGCGCCTTCGATCGTTCCTCCGCGGTTCTGCGAAGGAGGTCGGTTGAAGACTGGATGCTTAGCTCTTGGTCTCTTCCCGCTCCAGATACTGGAGGATGGCGTCGACGACGAGGTAGTTGATCGAGCGATCGCGCTTCTCGCCGAGGTTGATCAGCCGCTCGACTGGCTTCTCCTCCATTTTCTTCTGGGGAATGTAGATCGAGAGCTTGTCCAGGATCTCTTTCTTCGGCACGGAGTTCACCCCCTCCCTTCATCGGTGGAAACTTTCTGGGACGATAGCTTCACATTGCCGAGAATGAATGAACGGCTTAAGCGTAGCCGCGCGTGCGGAGGAATCCATGGAGGTAAGCAGAAAGTAAGATGGAAGAAACATGGAAGGGCCGTCGAGCGGCCCGATCCTCCGTGCTGAACGCGGTTCTGCTTCGCGCTGAGTCGCGAAAAGCGCTACACTCGGAGCCGAGGAGGGACCATGAAAGCGTGGCGAGTGATGATGATTCTGGCGCTCTTCGGGGTCCTCGGGGCGACGAGTGGCTGTCTGTTCTTCGCGCGGCCCGAGGCCGTGATCGACCTTTCGCCGTCGGCCGGGGTTGTCCCGCTGACGATCTCGTTTGCCGGTGGCGAATCGAGCGGTGCGGGAGGGATCGACACGTACCGCTGGACGTTCGGGACGGGGGAGGAGTCGTTCGAGTCGAGTGGGACGTACACGTACGATCACGCCGGTCGGTACACCCTCTCGCTGACGGTGCGCGACGCGGCCGGAGAGACAGCGACGGCATCGGTCGAGATCGTCGTCGAACCCGCGTTCTGGATCTGCGACGAGAATCTCGCACGGATCTACAAGCTCGATCCGAATGGAGCGGTTCTGAAGGAGATCGCTTCGCCCATCTCCGAGCCGAGGGGGATCGCGGTGGCCGAGGTGGCGGGGCAGAAGTGGCTGTACGTCGCCTGCTACGGAGGAGGGAATCAGCGTCTCCTTCGGATCGACCCGACCTCCGGCGCTGTTTCGGATGAGTCCACGGCACCGGCTCAGGATCCGCTCTACCTTGCGTTCGGAGCGAAAGAACCTCGGAGGCTCTGGCACCTCGACGGGCTCAGTCGGAGGATCTACGGACTGAATCCCGAGACCGCGCAGGTCCACGATTCGTTCGGGACGAACTACTTCCGAGCGACGCAACAGGTTGGCAACGAGGTCTTCCTGCAGTCGCCGCAGGGTCTCGGCTGGGAGGCGGGAACCGAAGGAGCCGGCCGCCTTTGGTATCTGGAGGGTGAGACGGGGCTGCTCTATGCGATCGAGATCGATCCGCCGATCGACATCTTCGAGGGAGTGCAGCTTGAGATCGATCGAGTGCCGATCCCGGTCGATGTCTCGGTCTTTCCGGTTGCGGGGCTCGATGCCTACGATGGATACCTCTGGCTCGTTGCGCGCGATGCGCATGCGCTCGTCCAGATCGATCCGGCGACCGGCCTGCCGACGGGAGAGCAGATCGCCGGGTTCCCGGGTGCGAACACCTCGGGGCTGGCGATCGAACAGTGAACGCCGGATGACCGACCGGGCGCCAGCACGCGAAGACGGAAGGAGATCCTCAAGATGACACGCGCGACGACCCTGCTTCTCAACGGAACGATCTACGATCACCCCGAAGCCGATTCGCTGGCGATCACCGGTGACCGGATCGGTGCGATCGGGCGGAGCGAGGCGATCCTCGCACATTTCGGAGACGATGCGCCGAAGTACGATCTGGGCGGCCGAGCAGTCCTGCCCGCGTTCATCGATGCGCACATCCACCTGATGCACACGGGACTCGTCGAGAGCGGATGGCGGATCGATCTGGCGAACCGAACCCGCGAAGAAACGATCGAGGAGCTCCATGAGGCGGCTCGGATCCGTGGGGCCGGAGAGTGGGTCGTCGGCTACGGCTGGGATGAGCGCGATTGGACGGAACGCCGTTACCTCAGCCGCGCCGAGCTCGATCGGGCGTTGCCCGACAACCCCGTTTTGGCGATCCGACTCGATGGGCATCTGCTGACCGCCAATGCGCGAGCCCTCGCGCTTCTTCCTGCTTCGGCGCCGACCAGGTTGGTCGATCGCGAAGCGGGTCTCCTCCGTGAAGGAGCGGTCACTGCGACGCTCGATCAGATCCTCCCCGACCGGGAAGCAGGGGCCGAGGCCCTCGACGCGGCGGCCCGCCTCTGTCATCGCTTGGGCATCGCATCGGTCCACACGATGTCGCGACTCCGGAACGTGCCGGACCTGATGAACCGGCGGGCGGAGCGGCGTCTTCGCGTGACGATCTGCCCGGACGTCGCGTCGTTCGGCAAGGTCGAAGCGGTCGGTCTGACGACTGGGTACGGCGATTCGTGGCTCCGGTTCGGCGGGATCAAAATCTTCGCCGACGGTTCGATTGGGGCTCAGAACGCCGCGGTCTCCGAGCCGTTCTGCGGTGGAGGTCGGGGTGAGCTGAACCATGAGGCCGCCGAGATGGTCTCGATGATCCGCGAGGCCGAATCCGCCGGCTGGCAGACGGTGATCCACGCGATCGGCGATCGTGCGATCGAGCAGGTCCTCGACGCGCACGAGACCGTCGGGACCGATCGCGAGTACCGGCATCGGATCGAGCACTTCGAGCTGCCGAACGATGGTCAGATCGAACGGACCGCGAAGCTCGGCCTCGGCGTCAGCATGCAGCCGAACTTCACCGGCAACTGGTCGGGTCCCGGGAGTCTCTACGTCGAACGGCTCGGCGAGGAGCGAGACCGCCGGAGCAACCCGCTGCGGCGGATCGTCGATTCGGGGCTCCCGTTGGCGTTCGGCTCCGACGGGATGCCGATCTCCCCGCTGTACGGGTTGCACTGGGCGGTCAATCCATCGTATCCGGACCAGCGGCTGACGATCTGCGAGGCGATCGCTCGGTACACCGCCGGAGGGGCCTGGTTCGGGTTCGAAGAAAAAGCCAAAGGACGGATCGAACCGGGGATGCTCGCCGACCTCGTCGTCCTCGATAGGGATCCGATCGACGACCCTACGCGGATCGTCGATCGGACCGTAGAGATGACGTTCGTCGGCGGGGAGCTCGTGTACCGCACGCTGGAGGGGTCGGGCTAGCCCCGCAGGACTGGAGAATGGAGCATGATGGGCCTTCCCGCATGCGACGGAAGCGATCCGATCGAGCCGCCGCATCCGTCACGATGGCTATTCGACCGTCACGGTTTTGGCGAGATTCCTCGGCTGGTCGACGTCCGTTCCCCGCCAGATGGCGACGTGATAGGCGAGCAGCTGAAGCGGGAGGGTGAACAGGATCGGCCGTGAGATCCCGTCGACCTCGGGAACAGGCAGAACGGAATCGGCAAGCCGGTCGAGCGCCGGTTCCTCGGGTGCGTCGGTGACGACGATGACGAACCCGTTTCGCGCCTTCACTTCCTCGATGTTGGCGAGCACCTTTTCATAGGCCGTCCCACGAGACAGGAGGAAGACGACCGGCGTCCCCTCGTCGATCAGCGCAATCGGCCCATGCTTCATCTCTCCGGCCGGGTAGCCTTCGGCGTGGATGTAGGAGATCTCCTTCAGCTTCAGCGCCCCCTCGAGAGCGATCGGGAAGAGGGCGCCGCGGGCGAGATACAAGACGTCGCGTGCGTGATGAATCCGCTCGGCGAGTTCGTGGATCTGCGCCTCCGCTTGAAGGAGTTCGGTGATCCGGCCGGGCAGGAGTGCGAGGCGATCCAACTCCACCCGAACCTCGTCCGAAGAGAGATCGAAGTGCGACAGCGCGAGGTCGAGCCCTAGGAGGCCGAGCGCCGCGATCTGCGCGGTGAACGTCTTCGTCGCGGCGACTCCGATTTCGATGCCGGCTCGCGTGTAGACGCTGGCATCCGCGATCCGATCGATCGCCGACTGCTCGTTGTTCACCAGGGCGATGACCTTCGCTTTGCGTTCCTTGGCGTGCCGAACGGCCATCAGCGTGTCGATCGTCTCACCGGACTGCGACACGGCGATTACGAGGCTTCGCTCGGAGACATGAGACGAGCGAACGCGGAACTCGGAGGCGATCATCGCCTGGATCGGAACGGGGAGGATCTCCTCCCAGAGATACTCGGCGACCAGGCTGGCGTGAAAGGCCGTCCCGCAGGAGATCAGGTAGATGTGATCGAACGCACCGATCTGCTGCTCGACGAGGGGGAGGTGGATCAAGCGGTCGTCATGCCCGACCTTCTCTCGGATCGTCTCCCCGACCGATCGTGCCTGCTCGTGGATCTCCTTGAGCATGAAGTGCTTGTGACCGCCCTTTTGGATGGCGACGAGATCGGTCGTCACCCGATGGAGGGGACGCTCGATCGGGTTGCCGGCGAGATCGAAGACGCGGAATCCTTCCGCGGTGAGTTCGCCGACTTCGTTGTCGGCGAGGAACTGGACCGACGCTGCCCGCCCGAGCAGGGCGGGGATGTCCGATGAGACGAACGAGCCGGTCGTATCGCTCGCCAGGACGAGGGGGCTTCCCCGTCTTGCGACGACCAGCCTGTCCGGCGTGTCGGCGCAGAGAACGGCGAGAGCGAAGGCGCCCTCGACCTGCGAAACCGCCGCCGTCACCGCGGCGAGGAGATTCCCGTCGAAGATGGACTCGATCAGGTGCGCGAGGACCTCCGTATCGGTCTCGGAGCTGAATTGGTGGCCTTCCGCGATCAGCCGCTCGCGAATCGGGAGATAGTTCTCGATGATCCCGTTGTGGATCACCGCGATCCTCCCGTGGCAGTCGAAATGAGGATGCGCGTTCTCCTCGGACGGCTTCCCGTGAGTCGCCCAACGGGTATGCCCAATCCCGATGGTCGCAGCGATCGTCTCGGTGCGAAGTTCCTCGTCGAGTTCGCGGACCTTGCCGGCCCGACGGAAACGGACGAGCGTTTCCTGATCGAGAACCGCGATCCCTGCCGAGTCATAGCCCCGATACTCCAGGCGCTTCAGCCCCTCGACGAGCAATGGGACGACCTTCTCACTTCCGATGTATCCGATGATCCCGCACACAACCCCTCCCTTCGGCCTTACAGTGTGTGAGTGTATCTCACAGAAATCCGGAGACCAACCCGGTGTTGGCCGCCCTTTCTTCACTCGTTATAATGCGGACCCGAGGGGTTCTCTCGAGAAGGAGGACCGCAATGCGCGAGGTCGTCATCAAGGCACTCTTGGTCGACCCATCAGACAACACACCCGTCGTTCTTCTGAGAGATCTGGTCACTCGGAAGGCGCTCCCGATTTGGATCGGCGGCGCGGAGGCGATCTCGATTGCGTTCGGTCTCCAGAGTGAGGAATTCCCTCGCCCGCTGACGCACGTGTTGATGAACCAGATGATCGGTGAATTGGAGGCGAGGGTGGAGAAGGTCGTCATCAAGTCGGTCCAGGACGGGACGTACTTCGCATCGATCTTCCTCCGCGATGTTCACGAGGAAGTCCTCGAGTTCGATGCGCGCGCGTCGGACTCCCTTGCGCTTTCGCTCCGATCGGGCTGTCCGGTCTTCATCTCGGACGAGGTCTTCAAGACGGCGGCGATCGAATCGCCGTTCGCCGATGAGGACGAGTTCCAGGAGTTCGTCGAAGAGGATCTCGACCTGAGCGAATTCAAGAAGCGGAACGAGCTGCGCCACACGCAAGAGGATTAGTTGGTCAGCCCCGGATCGTCTCGACACCGCGGGTGGGGAGGTTGAGGATCTCCTCTTCGGTCAGTCCCTGATCGAGTTCGACCCGCTCCACGAAGAGGGTTGTCTCCCGCGTGCCATCCTCGAAGACGACGATCTTCCGGATCAGAAACGTGCTTCGCTCGACCCAGATCATCCGGATCAGTTCGTCCGACCTGACATCCCTGACCTCGAGGATGTAGCTTCCTCCGATCGCTCCACTGGTTCCGAGGCCCGTGAATTGGCCCCAGCTTGCCATCGAGTAGGTCTCGTTCGTTTCCGTGCTGGGGCAAAACGAGAACGTGATCGGGCAGCCGTATGAAGAGAGAGAGGACGCGAAGTGGAGATCGGTAATCCGCTGCGAGGAGAACGTGGCATTGAGCGCGACGGGCGATTGGAACAGGTCGAGCGTGAACCCGGGCACATCCTGGACGACCTCGATGCGGACCCGGCCGGCCGACCAATCCGCTTTCAGGTCTGATAGATCGAGGCTTCCTAGCCCGACGACCGCGAGCGGCACGCCGACCCATCGCTTGATCACGACGAGGTTCTCCTGAGGGAGGTAGTGCGAGAGTTGGTCGTTCTGTACGACGAATCGCTCGTCCTTGAGGTTGTCCGGCCGGAGGTATCGGACGGAGAGCGCCGGAATCGGACCGCTGAGATAGCGGACGACCATCCGAATCGGATCGCTCGGCGTGCGAGCCTTCGTGATTTCGAGGACGGCTTCCAGATCGGTGATCCGGGAGAAGGCGTTCTCGATCCTCCAGATCAGCCCCGCGACCTCGGTCGGGGGATGCTCGTCGAGTAGATATTGATCGATCGTTGCGACGGTCACGATGAGTGCTACGAAGGCTCCAATCGCAAAGATCAGGAGATTTTGACTGTTCATCGAATCGCATTATAATCCGCAACAGAAGGGCATTCAATTGCGCTAGCGTCTCGGGCGGGAAGCGGAGAGGGAGGAAGCGTCGATGGAACTGCGCGGAGTCGAGCTGGCGTCTGTTGAAGGAAGAACGGTCGTCGTTCGGGTCGACTTCAATGTGCCGCTGTCGGGGAAGCGGGTTGCCGATGACACGCGGATCCGTGCCTCCCTGCCGACGCTCCATCACTTGCTCGAGGGTGGCGCGAAGGTCGTCTTGCTCTCGCACCTCGGGCGCCCCGAAGGGCATGTCGTCGACGAGCTTCGTCTCGCACCGGTCGCGCTCCGACTGGCCGAGCTTCTCGATCGCCCGGTCCGCCAGCTCGACGACTGCATCGGGGAGGCGGTCACGGCAACCGTCGGGAGTGGGAATCCTGGAGAGGTCTTCCTGCTGGAGAACGTCCGCTTCCACCGTGAGGAGACGACGAACGAATCGGGGTTCGCGCGGGAGCTGGCCCGGCTCGGCGAAATCTACGTCAACGACGCGTTCGCCACTGTCCATCGCGCCCACGCCTCGACGGTCGGGATTGCCGATCATCTTCCCGCATACGCCGGTTACCTGATGAAACGGGAGATCGTCGCCTTGTCGGCCGTCGAGCGGCCGGAGCGCCCCTACGTGGCGATCATCGGGGGCAGGAAAGCGCGGAGCAAGCTCGGAGCGCTCCGCGACCTAATTCCGCGAGTCGATGAGATCTTGATCGGCGGAGGCGTCGCGCTGACGGTGCTCGCTGCCGAAGGGGCCTGCGTCGGGGATTCGGAGGTCGACGAGGAGCTGTTCGAGGAGATCCGCTCCATTCGGGCCACGGCCGACCGCGAGAAGACGCGGATCCACCTCCCGGAGGATCTCGTCATCGGCGCCGATCTCTCAGCAGAAGGGGAGACCCGGATCAGCGATGCACGCGCGATCCCGGCCGGCTGGCAGGGATTCGACATCGGTCCGAGAACGATCGAACGGTTCGCCGATCGGATCCGTGCGGCGCAAACGCTCGTCTGGGCCGGACCGCTCGGTGCGTTCGAGATCGAACGATTCTCGACCGGCACCCGCCAAATCGGCGAGGTGGTGGCCGATTCGGATGTCTACAGCGTGATCGGGGGAGGAGAGACGGGGGAAGCGATCGGTCGGTTCGGATGGGCCGATCGTGTGTCGTACATCTCAACCGGCGGCGGAGCCTGTCTTGCGTTCCTCCGCGGGAAGCAGCTTCCGGCGCTGGAAGCGCTCCGCATGTAGCGTTGTTGGCCCGTTTTGACGCTGCTATAATGGATTGGTCTCTGCGGGCATAGCTCAGTGGTAGAGCATCAGCTTCCCAAGCTGAGGGTCGCGGGTTCGAATCCCGTTGCCCGCTTTCGTGTCGCACTTCTTCTTGCGCAGCCGATGGATGGGGAATCTCCGATGAACGCTTCGTCTGAAGCTGGGCTGACAATCGAGACCCTTCGCCCCCGCGTCCTCTCGTGCACGCGCTGCCCGCTTCACGAAACGAGGTCGAATGTCGTCTTCGGCGAGGGAGACGAGCATGCGACCGTCCTGTTTGTCGGCGAGGGGCCGGGGGAAGTGGAGGATCAGACGGGGCGGCCGTTCGTCGGGCCGGCCGGCCAGAAGCTCGATGAGGTCCTCGCTTCGGTCGACATCGCGCGGGAGAGCGTCTTCATCACCAACATCGTCAAGTGTCGCCCGCCGGGGAATCGCGTCCCGACGAAACCGGAGATGGAGGTCTGTTCTCCGTATCTCGAAGCCCAGATTGCGCTGATCCAGCCGGCACTGATCGTGACGCTCGGGAACACGTCGACGCAGTGGCTCCTCCCCGACGCGCCCGGGATCACGAAATCCCACGGAACGTTCTATGCGTGGCGCGGCAGGATTCTGCTCTACCCGATGTACCACCCGAGTTATCTTCTCCGCAACCCGTCGAGGGCCAAGGGGAGTCCGAAGTACCAGACGTGGGAGGACATTCAGAAGGTGAGGAAGTGGCTCGATGAGTACAGCGCCGTTGCAGACGCATGAAGAACAGGTTGCCTTCGTTCAGGAAGCGATCGAGCGAGCGAACGAGCTGCGAAAGCAGAAGGAGTTCAAAGAAGCGATCTCGCTCCTCGTCGAGGCGCTGCAGTACGGGATCGACAAGGCGACCCTCTACTACCGTCTTGGGAACGTCTACTTCGACGGGGGCGACCTGAGCCGCGCGGAGTACGCCTACAACCGGGCGCTCGAAGTCGAACCGAAACACGTCAACGCAATGCATAACCTCGCGGTCGTCTACAAGCGGCAGAAGAAGATCTCACTCTACGTGAAGACCTACAAGAAGTCTCAGCGGATGGCGCTTCTCCGCCCGAAGAATCCGAACCTCTCGGCGGGACAGAAACGACAGATCCGCGGCCTCAGTCTGAGGGTTATTGTCTGGATTGTGGTCGGGTTCGGCCTCGTGACTCTGCTGATCTGGCTGTTCGGCCGGTAGCGAGGAATCGCCGATCCAATAAGGCGTTTGACGGCATCCTAGCGATCCCTTATAGTCTCGACCGCGTTTGCATTGGACCGAAAAAACGAAGCGAGGACAACGGTTGGCCAAGAAGAGAATCTATGAGATTGCCAAAGAGCTCGGTATATCAAGCAAGGAACTGATTGCTAAGCTCGACGAGATGGGGATGCCCGGTCTGAAGGCGGCGAACTCCGTCGACGAGGAAGAGTACACCCTGATCCTCCAGCTTCACCGAGACGAGGGGGAAGCGCCGGATCAGGAACTCCCCGCGGATGCGGCGGACGGATCGTCGGAGCAAGCTGTCTCCGTCGATGCGACGAAGGCGGAAGCCCCGAAGAAGCGGGATCGCCGGACGGATGGGGTCCCGCGACCGCCGATCGTCTCCGTTCTTGGCCACATCGATCACGGGAAGACGACCCTCCTCGATGCGATCCGCAAGTCGCACCTCGCCGGCAGAGAGGCGGGCGGGATCACGCAGGGAATCGCCGCGTATCAGGCCGAGCTGCACGGGCAGCGGATCACGTTCATCGACACGCCGGGACACAAGGCATTTTCCGGAATGCGTGCACGAGGAGCGCATGTGACGGACATTGCGATCCTCGTCGTCGCGGCCGACGACAGCATCATGGCTCAGACGGTCGAGGCGATCGATCACATCCACGCTGCCGGAGTGCCAATGATCGTGGCGATCAACAAGATCGATCGACCGAATGCCAACGTAGACAAGGTCATGAACGACCTCGCCCAGCGAGGGATGACCGCCGAAACCTGGGGGGGAGACACGATCACGGTCGAGATCTCGGCCCTCCAAGGGGAGAACATCGAGGAGCTTCTCGAGATGATCCTTCTCGTCTCCGAGATGGAGGATCTGCGGGCCGATCCGAACGGCCCGGTCGAAGCGGTGATCATCGAGAGCCATCTCTCGAGCGGTCGCGGCGCGGTGGCATCCGCCGTGGTTCGAGACGGCACCCTGCGAGAGAAGGATTGGGTCGTCGCCGGTTCGACCTGCGGGCGAATCAAGGCGCTTCTCGATGAAGGTGGGAAACGCATCAGCGAAGTGGCCCCCGGGATGGCGGCGGAGATTCTCGGATTCAGCGACGTTCCCGAGGTCGGGAGCGCCATTGCGGTGGCGAAAAGCCAGTCGGAAGCGCGCAAGGTCGCGCAGCAATGCGAGCGGGCGGAGAAGCAACAGGTCGTCGAGCGGCCGCGAAGTTTCGATGACTTCTTCGCACAGGCAGAGGAGACGGCGAAGCTCCGCCTCGTCCTGAAGGCGAGTTCGACCGGTGCACTCGAGGCGGCGCGGCGGGAGATCGAGGCGATCGACGTCGGTGATGTCGATCTCGAGATTCTCCATGCAGGAGTCGGCGTGATCTCCGAGAGCGACATCCTCCTGGCATCGCCAGTCGCCGAGGAGTGCCTGATCGTCGGGTTCGGCGTCAAGGCGGATGCGAAGGCGGCGAAGGTCGCCGATCGGGCGAAGGTTGCAGTCTTCACCTATGACGTGATCTACGATTTGGTGGAGGAAGTCGAGGGCGCGTTGAAGCGTCGGCTCGCCCCCGAGTTCACCGAGTCGCAGATCGGCATCGTCGAAGTGCGCGATCTGTTCAAGGTGCCGAGCGGGGTTGTCGCCGGCTGCTATGTCGCTGATGGGCGAGTCACCCGCCGGGCGCACGTCCGCGTGGTGCGAAACGATGAGGAGATCCACGTCGGAGAGATCGCGTCCCTTCGCCGCTTCGAGGACGACGTGCGTGAAGTTCAAGCCGGCCGGGAATGCGGGCTGCGAATTCGGGACTTCGACGGCGTTGAGGTCGGCGATCGCCTCGAGGTCTTCGAGATGGAAGAGGTCGTCCGCTAGCCGGCGATGAACGTCGGATTGGCGACCTTGAAGTTCCGTCTCTACGCGATTGATTCGATCAAAGAGAAGCGGTCGATCGTCAAGCGTCTCCTTGCGGACGTGCAGCGTCGCGGCCCGGCGTTCGCCGCCTGCGAGATGGACGACCAGGACGATCTACGGCGACTGACCCTCTGCGTCGCGCATCTGTCGAACGACCCCCGCTACACCGAATCGGTCCTCGCGCGACTCGGGATCGAGTTCGAACGTGGGGATGGATTCGAGTTGGCCGAATCGAGGATCGAGTTCCTGTGAGCAGCAAGAGACGACTGGCGAGGCTACGAGAGGAGATCCAGCGGGAGCTTGCGGCGATCATCGAGTTCGAGAGTCGCGATCCCGTCGTTCGCGACGCCTTCCCGACGGTGATGGAAGTGCGACTGTCGCCTGACGCACGACACGCGAAGGTCTACGTTGCTGCCGGCGCGGAAACCGAGCGCGAAGCGTTTCATGACGCCTTGGTACGGGATCGGGGCTTCTATCGGAGCGAGTTGGCTGAACGGCTGTCGCTTCGCCACACGCCGGAGCTTCAGTTCGTCGTCGACGAAGCGGTCGAGCGATCGCTCCGTCTCAACGAGCTTCTCCGCGAGGACGATGAGGATCTGGAAACGGCATAGAGCGTGGCTGGCGCTCCCAATCCAGCGTCCATCATTGCTCGCGCCCTCCATTGTCTACGCTGGGCTTCTCCACATGGTGGGGACTCAGGTGGGACTCCTGGACATCCAGAACCCGTATTGGGTTCTCGGCGTGGGTGGGCTTCTCCTCCTCTCGCCGGTCTACCACGCGCTGTTGCTCCCTGGGATTGCCTCAACGTTCGGCGGAGAGATCGTCGACTGGCGAACCGCAGTCCGTTCGCTGCACATTCCCTTCGCGCGGCTTTTCGTCGGTGAGATCGTTGTCGCGGCTGCCGTGATCGCCGGAGGGTTCCTGCTGTTGATCCCCGGGATCTACATCGGGATGCGGCTGATCTACTACAAGCAAGCGATCGTCTTCGGAGAGCATTCGGTCGCCGGCGCGTTCAGAGAAAGCTTCCGGAGAACGACCGACGTGCGGTCGACGCTTGGGCTGTTCGGCGTTCTTGCGGTGCTCTACGGATGTGCCATCGGACTCGACACGCTTCTCGTGGCATTCGCGCCGAACCTGATCCTCCATGTCGGGGGCATCCTCGGAACGGCGCTTCTGCTCACCTGGATGAACGTTGCGGTGACGGCGGCCTACAGCAAGCCGGTGGATGGCCCGTAATCCCTTCCGGAGAGCCGAGTTCTCGGGTGCGGTGCCCTACGGATCGACCGTGACGTTCTTCGCTGCCGTGTCCTCCGCGCCGAGATCGTCGGTTACCGTGAGGATGACGGTGAAGACCTCCGAGTCGCTCTGCACGAGAGTGTAGGTGTAGGTGGTTGTTGGCAGTGTCTCCGACGCGGTCTGTCCGTCCCCGAAGTCCCACAGATACTCGACGATCGTTCCGTCCGGATCGAAGGACGCGGAGGCGTCGAAGTCGACGTCCAGTGGGCTTGTTCCCTGGCTCGGAGTCACCGTGAAGCTGGCGATCGGATTGAGATTCCCGAGGAACGCGCAGGCCGTGGCGATGAGGATCAAGCCGACGGCGATGGTCATACCCCATACGATGCGTTTCTTCATACTCCCCCCTTGTCTTCGTCATCGTCCCCGTGGGCGGAGACGGAGCAAGGACAAACGGCGGTTGCGATGGGTACAAGCGAGCCGGTATAGTCGATCGTGCCATGATCGAAATGGACCGAATCGACGTTGGAGAGGTCATTTCCGCGCATCCGTACGTGGGGGTCATTCTCGAACGTCTCCAGGCGTCCGGCCACGAGGCGGTGCTGATCGGCGGGGTCGTCCGAGATGGCCTTCAGCTTCGGATGGGACGTCCCGTCGTCTTCCCGCCAGAGGATGTCGACATCGCGACGTCGGCCCTCCCCGAAGAGATCCGCGCCGTCTTCTCCGACCGACAGATCGTCGGCCTGGGTGAGGACTTCGGAGTTCTCCTGATTGTCGGACCGGATGGCCGGTCGTACGAAGTGGCGACGTATCGTACCGAGGGAGAGTACGACGGGCGCCGGCCGGGGAGAGTCGAACTCGTCCGCGATCTGGCGGGAGACGTCGCGCGTCGAGATCTGACGATCAACGGGCTTGCCGCGACAACCGACGGGACTGTGATCGATCTCGTCGGTGGTGTTGATGACTTGGTTTCATCGTGCATCCGAGCGATCGGAGACCCTGCGGTGCGTTTCGCGGAAGACTACCTGCGGATGCTCCGTGCGGTTCGGTTCGCGTGCCAGGTCGATGGCCGGATCGCCGAGGAGACGGCAGATGCGATCGCAGCCAATGCGGAGCGGATCTTGGCGATCTCCAACGAGCGGATCGGAGAAGAGCTCGTGCGGATTCTCCGCACCCCAAGAGCGGCAAAGGGGCTCCGACTGATGGACGAACTCGGTCTTCTCGAACCGATTCTCCCGGAGCTGACCGCATGCAAGGGAGTGCCGCAGCCGGAGGAATACCATCCCGAGGGCGACGTCTTCGTTCACACGCTGGCCGCTGTCGAAGCGGCCGATCGGTTCGTTCGCGATCCGATCGTCAAGCTGGCGGTCGTCCTCCACGACATCGGCAAGCCGGCCGCTCTCGAGCGAAGTGGTGGGGAGAATATGGGAGGACACTGCGCAATCGGCTCCCGGAAAGCCAAAGAGGTCGGACGGCGGCTCCGACTCAGTCGGTCGGAGATCTTCCGGCTTCACTACTTCGTTCGTCAGCACATGCGGATCGCCGACTTTCCGGAGATGGGGCGCGGGAAGCAGGTCCGGTTTGTCAGCGAAGGCGAGGATCGCAAGGCTCCGCGCTTGCGCGACCGATTCTCGCTCTTCTTCCAGCTGCTTCAGGTGCTCATCGCGGATTGCGAAGCGAGTGCCCATCGGGCTTCTGGGTGGGCACCGATCCTCGCCGAAACACTCAAGGTCACAGAACATATCGATCGAGTCTGTGGTCTGCAGCGAGCGCGTGAAATGATCGACGGACATGCGCTGATGGCGCTCGGCCTGAAGCCCGGCCCGCAGCTCGGGGAACTCCTGGGCATTTTGCACGACCGGATCCTCGCCGGCCAGGTCGCGACTTCTGAGGAGGCAATCGCCGAAGCGAAGAAGCTGATCGACGAGGGCGTCGGCGAGACGTTCGAGAACCCGTAACGGGACACTCGCCCTGGCGGCGCGCGAGCCCGCCGGCTACCGTCGACCCATCACGTCTTGCGGAGAGGGATTCCGATGGCAACGACACTCGACATCAGTCGCGATCTCCATCTCGACCTCGAGGGGATCATCGGGCAGTGCGTTGCGATCCTCGGAATCCGCGGATCCGGAAAGTCGAACACGGCAGGCGTCATCTTCGAGGAGCTCCTCCGTCACCGCTATCCGATGTCGATTGTCGATATCGAAGGCGAGTACTTCGGTCTGAAGGAGAAGTACGAGGTGCTCGTCGTCGGGACGGGTGACGGGGTGGAGATCGAGATCGATGCCGACTGCGCCGGGGAGATCGCCCAGGTCAGCATGGAAGAGAACGTGCCGGTGGTGCTCGATTTGAGCGGGTTCCTCTCCGATGAAAGGACCGAACTCCTCAAGGCGTATCTCTCGAGCCTCTGGAACCTGGCGGGAACTCTTCGTCGGCCGTACATCATTGGAATCGAAGAGGCGCACGAGTTCATTCCGCAGGGCGTCAAGAACGAGCTGAAGGAGATGATCGCGCGAATCGCCCTTCGCGGGCGAAAGCGTGGTCTTGGCGGGATCATTGTCTCCCAGCGGAGCGCCAAGGTCGACAAGGACGTTCTCAGTCAGGCGGGGATGCTCTTCCTGCATCGGGTTGTCCACGAGGTCGACATGCGGGTCTACAGTGAGCTCCTTCCGTGGCGGAAGAACGAAGTGAAGGAGATCGTCAACTCGCTCGAGACGGGAGACTGCATCTACGTCAATGGAGACCGAATCCTCCCGATCTACGTGCGCGAGCGGGAGACCTTCCACGCGGGGTTCACGCCGTCGCTCGAGTCGGTGCAGTCACCGGAGCTGAAGAAGGTGAGCGAATCGATCATCGAGGCGATTGAGCGTGCGCGAAGCGGGAAACGGCGGAAGAGTGCCGAAGACGAGCTGCGCGATCGGATCGCACGCCTCGAAGAATCCCTTGCGTCGAAAGACGATCGGATCGCGGAACTCGAGGAAGTCGCGCGAACGCTCGGCTACATCAAACTGGAGCTCCCTTCGGTCGTGCCCGTTCTTCCTCCAAGTGTGGCAACTCCGAAGGTGGAGCCACTTCCCCGGAGTTCCTATCGACCGGTGGTCGTTCGCGAGGAGCCGAAACCGGTTCTTCTCGATGTCGCGGATCCGTCGCCTGCCGCCGAGGTGATCATCGAATCGCCGGAAGAGGAACCCCTAGAGGGACTCCCCCCGGCCGTTCTCCGGCACGTTGATCGTCTTGTGGCGAGGGTCGGCCGTTGCGAGCTCGCGCATCGGCGGCTTCTCGGGTTTCTGATCGGTCATGCCCCGGGGTCGTATTCCATCGATCAGATCTCGGCTTGGACGAGCTGTGCCCCGGAGATGATCGAGGAGGAACCTCCGCGTGAGCTGATCGACGCGGGGCTGATCTGCCGTGAGCGCAGAACCGACGGCGTGCACTACCGGGGGACGCTACGAACCTTCGTCAACAGGGAATTCGAGGTCTACCAACCCGACATCGGCGGCACGGGGTTGCACTCTGTGACGCGGTTGCTGCGCCAGCAGCTCGCGACTCTCGGATAACGCGGATAGCTAGACGAGTTCAGCGTTTTCAACCATTGGTCCGATTGACCATTCCCTCCGTTTCTGCTACAATCTCTTTGGAAGGAGGAAGCGGTGAAGATCAAGATCGCGGAGCGGCACACTGGCCCGAGTGAAGCGCTTCGAAGCTACGTCGTCGAGAAGACGGAAGCACTCGAACGCTTTTTCGATCGGATCGTTAGTGTCGATGTCGTCCTCTCGGTGGAGAAGGAACGACAGATTGCTGACTTCCATGCGCACTTGACGAATCGCAAGCTCATCAGCGCGAGAGAGGAGTCGGGGGATATGTATGCGTCGATCGACAAAGCGATCGATCGTCTCCGACGACAGCTGGTGAAATTCAAAGATCAGCTCCATGAGGTGAGGGATCGGGGGGGAGCGGCCGAGACCGCGAGAAGCGAAGAGGGAGAAACGAGCGGAGGGCAGATCATCCGCACGGAGGCATACTTCCAGAAACCGATGTCTCCCGAAGAAGCGGCGCTGCAACTCGACGCGATCGAGAAGGACTTCCTTGTCTTTGTGGACTCGGAAAGTGATCAAGTCGCGATCATCTATCATCGCCGTGACGGCAACTTCGGGCTGATCGAACCGCGGAGGTAGACGCAGTAGGGGCAGGGTAAGGGCGTGGCGAAGGTCTTATCGCTGTTTTCCGGAAGCCTGGCGAGCCGGGTAGCGACGCGAATCGTCGAGCAGCATCCGGATGTCGATTGTGTATACTTGCTCTATTTCCGGTCTCCGTTCTCGTGGGACTCCGAAGACTTGCGCCAGTTGGTGAAGGCCGAGTGGCCTCGCGCCATCTTCCGAACCCAGTCGATCAAGAAGGAATACCGAAGACTCGTTGAGATTTCGGATGACGGGGAGTTCTCGCTTACGCTGAGCTGCCGGAATTGCCGTTCGATGTTGTTCGCCAAAGCGGTGCGTTACATGGAGCGTGTCGGCGCTGAGTACCTCGTGTCCGGAGAAGTCCCGGGGGCGAATCGCCTGACAGAGAAACAGATCAAGGCCATCGGCGAAGACCTCGGTGTGGCCGACCGCATCCTTCGCCCTCTCTGTGTTGGGGCATCGCGGAAACGCGGGCTGCCCAAGTGGGCCGATCACAACCGAGCGTGGAGAAGCCCACGGGGCGGCCGTGCGCATCTCCTGAGGCTGGCCGAGGAGAATGGGTTGGAGGTGACGGACCCGCTCGCTGCGTGTCACCGCTGTAAGCTGATGACTCCGGGATTCGGTGATCGTGTCGCGAGTCTGTTCGGCGAGGCGGGGTTCACATTGAATGCGCTTCGGCTGCTCGACTTCGCGCTCTACTACAAGATTCAGCCGGACGTGAAGGTCGTCCTCGCCCGTGACGAGCGGGAGAAGAGAGATCTACAGAACCTTTTCCTACCTCAAGACTTGAGAGTCTATCCGGCGACGCCGCATGGGCCGATGACCCTCGTGCGAGCGAACTGGAGCGCAAAGACGGGCGCGGAGCAGCAAGAGATCGTCGGACTTGCCGCGCGGATCACCGCAACAATGGCAGGCGCGGAGCGGACGGAGACGGTCCCGATCTACTATCGGCTCGAGAGCGAAGACGAGACGCTTCTGCTGAATGCGAGGCCGTTTGAGGAGCCAGAGGAGATCGCGCAGCTCGAAACCGTCGAGCTGATTCCCTTGACGGAACAGGAAGTGCCGGTCGGTTGAAATCGAGTGGTGGGGCGCTATACTTCTGCGCCAGTACGTCAGGGCGTGTGGAGTGCTAGCCGCCAGGGAGGCAGATTTGGGCGAAACCCCGAGAAAGTGGGGAAGGGGTTCGTGTGTCTTTTTTTGTGGCTACGAGCTGCGGAAGACGCACGAAAGGCCGCTGGATGGATTCCCCCGCGGATCTACACCAAGCCGTTCAGAGAGGAATTCTGTATCTCTGTGACAAGCTGGATGGATCGAAGGGAACGCTGATGGTTCGAGCGGCAATCGCACGGAGCACGCGCGGAATGAAGGAGCATGAAGAGCGGAAAGACGGAAGCGGCATCGAAGGCCAAGTCCACGGGCGAGAGACGGTCGCCCATCGTTGATACTCGCGAAGCCACTGAGCTGAGGGAAACTGCGGACTCCCTCGCCGAATCTGGCGAATCAGACCCGCTACACCGAATGGGGTGAGATGAGTGATCTCGGGCGATGACATCCAACGCGTGAAGCTGCAGCTAGCTCCTCCATCCGTCATCCTGAATTGGTCTCACGGCGAAATCACCGAATCCGAGACGATCAACTACCGGACGCACCGAGCCGAACGTGGTGGTCTGTACGCGGAAGAGATCTTCGGACCAGACAACGACTACGAGTGCGCGTGCGGCAAGTACAAGGGGAAGAAGTACGAGGGGATCACGTGCGAGAAGTGCCACGTCCTGGTGACCGACTCGTCGGTCCGTCGTGTCAACATGGGGCACATCCAGCTCGCGAGTCCGGTCGTCCATTTCTGGTTCCTTAAAGGGGTCTCGAGCCTCCTCAGTCGGCTTCTTGGTATGAAGAAGCGTGAGTTACAAAGGATCGCATACTACGAGACGGAGCCGATCGAGCAGGCGCTGTTCATCGTTACGTCATCGGATTGCAAAGAGGTTCGCCCGCGAGAAACGCTCCACACATCGGAAGTCGAAGTCCTGTCGCATACGTTCGCATTTGAGGTCGAGCCGGCCTACTACGTGGAGGACGCCCCTCGAGTCATTGCCGAGGAGGGCGGCCGCGTGACGATCGAGGATCGTCTGCTGACGAACGGGGAGAAGGTCCTTTCCGTGGTTGTCGGCGCGGTCGAGTATCCGCTTGTTGGGGATGTCGATTTGCTGGTCGAAGAGGGCGACGACATCGAAGAAGGGACGGTCCTCGCGGAACGACCCGTCGACGAGCTCTGTTCGAAGACGGGGTTCGAGATGCTTGTCGACCGCTACGGCGCCTCCGTGCAAGGCGTGATCCTCGATCAAGAGATCCTCGATAGCCTCGTCTTTCTCGTGACGCGAATCAGGGATCCGAAGATTCCACTCGATATTGGCGACCGACTATCGTTCCTCGAGAAGCGAGCCTTCGAACGGATCTATCCCGAGGGGTTCATCGCGCAGACCGGCGCGGCCGGAATCAAGGGGCTCCTCGAGGCGATCGACTTCGATGAACTCCATCGCTCGTTGATGGAGCAGCTGCACCGGGAGACGGCCGCGGGGAATCAGCGACGTCTGATCCGTCGCCTCGAGATCGTCGACCAACTCCGGGCTTCGGGGAACAACGCGCAGGACATGATCCTCGAAGTGATCCCCGTCCTTCCGCCCCAGTTGAGGCCGATGATCCAACTCGAGGGCGGTAAGTTTGCGACGACGGACCTGAACGACCTCTATCGCCGGATCATCAACCGGAACAACCGGTTGAAGAAGCTGATCGACATGGGGGCTCCGGAAGTTATCCTCCGAAACGAGCGCCGAATGCTCCAGGAAGCGGTCGATGCGCTGATCCACAACGAGAAGAAGGAGAGCCCGATTCGCGGTCGCGACAACCGGCCGCTCAAGTCGCTCTCCGAGCGGATTCACGGGAAGCACGGTCGACTCCGGCGGAATCTCCTCGGTCGCCGCGTCGACTACTCCGGGCGAGCAGTCATCGTTGTCGATCCGACCTTGAAGCTGCACCAGTGCGGTCTTCCGAAGAAGATGGCCCTCGAGCTGTTCAAGCCGTTCATCCTTCATCATCTGGAGACGACGACGTTCTCCGATTTCGACGAGATCAAGAATCGGGCGATGATGGGCGAGATGCCGGAAGTCTGGGACATTCTCGATCGCCTGATCAAGGATCATCCGGTCCTGCTCAACCGGGCTCCGACCCTGCACCGGCTCTCGATGCAGGCGTTCGAGCCGGTCCTCGTCGACGGCGAAGCGATCCACATCCATCCGTTCGTCTGTCCGCCGTACAACGCCGACTTCGATGGCGATCAGATGGCCGTCCACCTGCCCCTCTCCGAGGAAGCGATCCGCGAGGCGCGAAGCCTGATGTCCGCGCCGCGTAACATCCTCTCCCCGTCGAACGGGGAGCCGATCAGCCTTCCGACGCAGGATCCTGTCTACGCGTACTACTACCTGACGCTCGAAGTCGAAGACGGACTCGGCGCCGGCAAGGCGTTCCGCGACATCGACGAAGCCCGGAAGGCCTACGAGGAAGGGGTCATCGAGCTGCACAGCCCGGTCGTCATCCGGATCGGTGGAGAGCGGATCCGAACGACGCTCGGACGCGCGGAGCTAAACCTCAATCTCCCTGAGGAGATTCGCGACTACGGGATCGTCATGGATCGCCGGACGATCAAGCGGTTGGTGATGGAGTGCTACCACCGCTTCGGCTGGGAGCAAGCTGCGGAGGTCCTCGATCGCCTGAAGGAACTCGGATTCCGCTACGCCACGCAGGCCGGCTTGACGATCTCACTCCCGGACTGTCTGATCCCGGGGGAGAAGGAAGAGATCGTCCACGAGTCGCTCGCCGCGGTTCAGCGAATCGAAACGATGTACCGGATGGGCCTGGCGACGGAGGACGAGCGCCGGAGTGCGGTCATCCGTATCTGGCGACGGACCGTCGATGACGTCGAAGACGCGACGATGGAGAACCTCCGACAACACCGGTTCAACTCGGTCTACGGCATCGTCACCTCTGGTGCGCGGGGGGGGCCGGATCAGGTGAAGCAGCTCTGCGGGATGCGAGGCCCGATGGCCGGCCCGTCCGGCGACATCATCGAGCGTCCGGTCATCTCGAACTTCCGCGAGGGGCTGGACATGATGGAGTACTTCATCTCCACGCACGGCGGGCGGAAGGGTGCGGCTGATACGGCTTTGAAGACGGCCGATTCCGGATACCTCACGCGGAGGCTTGTCGACGCTTCGTCGGATACTGTCATCCTCGAGCTCGATTGTGGGACGACGCAGGGCATCGACATCGACCCGCTGCGCTTCAGCCGAACCGAAGTGATGGAGACGGTCGAGGATCGGATCTACGGCCGTGTCGCGGCGCAGCCGATCATCGACCCCAGCACCGGCGAGATTCTGGTCGAGGCGAATCAATGGATCACGCAGGAGATCGCGGCCCACGTCGGTCGGCTCGAGTGTGAGATCCCGCTACGGAGTCCGGCACAGCGGGAGAAGACGATCGGGACGAAGACGGTCGAGGAGATCCGCGATCCGAAGACGCAGCGAGTGATCATGAAGGCGGACGAGCTGATCACGCCGCGTCAGATCGAGGCGGTGAAGAGCGCGGGGATCAAGGCGCTGCGCGTCCGTCCTCGGGTCGTCATCCGCTCGGCGATGACATGTGAAACGGCCAACGGAATCTGCCAGCTCTGCTACGGCTACGACATGAGCAACCACGTGCCGGTTGAGATTGGGACCGCCGTCGGCGTTATCGCCGCACAGTCGGTCGGCGAACCCGGGACTCAGCTGACGATGCGAACGTTCCACACCGGTGGTGTCGCCGGAGAGGACATCACGCAGGGGCTCCCGCGAGCCGAGGAGCTGTTCGAGGCTCGGAAGACGATCAAGAGCGGCGAAGCAGGCCTCTCCCCGCTCGACGGGTACATCACCGACATCACGACGACTTCGTCGGGAGAGGATCAAGTCGAGGTGACCGGGGATCTTCGATCGGCCCGTCTCCCCGCCGGCCTGGTCCGAGCCGAGGTCGGTGACGAAATCGATGCCGGATCGCTGATCGACGCCGCGAGCCCGTGCGCTGGCGAGGCTTTCCTCGTCGACGTGGCCAAAGGCGGGCAGGAGCTGTTCGTGATCGACACCGAGAACGGGGATCGCTCGTATCTCCTCCCTCCTGTGGCGCGGCCGAAGGTCGAATCCGGCGACCGCATCTCCGAAGGAGACGCGCTGACCGAACGGTTCAACGTCGAAGGGGTGATCGCCGACCGCCGTGGGACGATCCGACTGTCGGAGGAGAAAGAGCGTGGCTTCGAGTTGGTCGACGACGACGGCGTTGCGATTGAACTCGAGATCCCGTACGGCGCGCGCCTGATGGTCGAACCGGGAGCGACGGTCCAGGAAGGGGATCAGCTGACCTCTCGATCGAAGCCGATCTTCATCGCGGCCGAAGGGGAAGGCGTTGCGCAGGTTCTCGGCGATCGCGTCGTCGTCTACAATCCGGACGGCCTGGCCGTCCGGGTCCCGCTAACCGGCGATCTCAGATCCCTGAAGAGACACGGAGACCCGGTGAAGTCCGGTGAGCAGCTCGTCGCCCTGGAGATCGCGCACGAGGGACTCGTCCGGGTCGACTCGATCGAGAAGAAGCGCGGGATTGCGACGGTTCAGCTTCAGCCGAAGAGCGTCGTCAAGATCGACAAGGCGGTGACGGTCCGAGTCGGGGACAAGGTTGAAGAAGGAGATCTGCTGACCAAGGGCGTCGTCGCGCCACACACACTCCTCGAGGCCGCCGGCGTACAGAAGGCTCGCCAATACCTGATGAACGAGATCCACAAGGTCTACAAGCAGCAGGGCGTCGACATCAACGACAAGCATCTTGAGGTGATCATCCGGCAGATCCTCAATAACGTCCGGATCATCGATCGAGGGGATTCCCGCTTCCTGATCGGCGATCTGGTGACGCTGGAGGAGTTCCGGAAGGAGATCCGGGATCTCGTTGCGTGGAATGAAGAGGCCGACAGGGTGCGGAACGAAGCGCTCGGCAGTGAGCTTGCTGAGGACATTGCCGCCGGAGGACACATCATCGCGACGGCCGGCGACCCCCTGACGGCAGAAGCGATCTCCAGAGCTGACAGGATGGGGTTGGAAATTGTTCGCGTCCACCGAGACGAGGAGATTGTCGAGGTTCCAATCGCCGAGAAACGGCTTCCGGATGGTGAGCGTGAATTGTTGAGGATTTCAAAGGCGGCGCTTCAGACGAAGGGCTGGCTCTCTGCGGCATCATTCCAGCGGACGACGAAGGTCCTCTCGGAAGCAGCACTGCGAGGGGAGATCGACGAGCTGAGCGGCCTGAAGCCGAGTATCATCGTCGGCAAGCGGATCCCCTCGGGGACAGGGTTCGCGTTCTACGATCGAATCGAGGACGCGGAGGACGAGACTGCGGAGGGATTCGAAGAGGATCTGGCGCCGGCGACCGTCGGCGAGGAGAGCGTCGAGCCGAGCTAGGTTGAACGCCACTGGGGCGGAATCTATAATCCGCCCCAATTCAGGAGACAAAGATGCCAACGATCAATCAGCTGATCCGAAAAGGGCGCAAGCCCAAGACGAAGAAGAAGAAGGCTCCTCAGCTTGACGCGTGTCCGCAGCGACGCGGGGTCTGCACCCGTGTGACGACACGTACCCCGAAGAAGCCGAACTCCGCGCTCCGGAAGGTCGCGCGTGTCCGCTTGAGCAACGGCAAGGAAGTGACGGCATATATCGGGGGTGAGGGGCATAACCTTCAGGAGCACTCGATGGTCTTGGTCCGGGGTGGGCGTGTCAAGGATCTCCCCGGCGTTCGGTATCACGTGGTCCGAGGAACCCTCGATGCTGAAGGGGTCGAAGGACGTCGTCGGGGACGCTCGAAGTACGGGGCGAAGAAGGGGAGCTAGGAGAGGGCCATGAAGATACCCGGACGAGACGTCACCCCCGATACCAAGCACAACAGCAAACTCGTGTCGAAGCTGACGAACTATGTGATGCAGGACGGGAAGAAGGCGGTCGCACAACGCATTGTCTACGCCGCGATGGCGATCGTCGACGAGCGAAGCGAGTCGCCGTCACTCGAGGCGTTCAATGAGGCGGTTACCAACTGCTCTCCGCGGCTCGAGGTTCGCACCCGTCGGGTCGGCGGTGCGAACTACCAGGTCCCCTACGAGGTCCCGGCGGACCGCCAGGTCGCACTTGCACTCCGCTGGATCGTCCGCGCTGCGCGGGAACGAGGCGAGAACACGATGGCCGAATGCTTGGCGTCGGAGATCCTGGAAGCTGCACGGAAAGAGGGCAAGGCCTACAACAAGCGCCTCGACGCCCATCGAATGGCTGAGGCGAACAAGGCATTCGCGCACTACCGCTGGTAGCGCTCCCTTTCGCTCGAGACAGTTTTGCAAACGCCGAAGTGAGGGCGCTATGGCTGATGCTGCAACGGTCGATCTAGCGAAGATCCGCAACATCGGCATCATGGCCCACATCGATGCGGGCAAGACGACCGCCACCGAGCGAATCCTCTACTACGCCGGACAGATTCACAAAATGGGCGAGGTCCACGAGGGTGACACCGAGATGGACTGGATGGTCCAGGAGCGGGAACGCGGGATCACCATCACGTCGGCGGCGACGACGTGTCCGTGGCAGGATCACACGATCAACATTATCGATACACCGGGCCATGTCGATTTCACCGCCGAGGTTGAACGCGCACTCCGGATCCTCGATGGCGGGGTGGTCATCTTTTCCGGCGTTGAGATGGTCGAGTCGCAGTCGGAGACGGTCTGGCGACAGGCCGATCGATACGAGGTGCCGCGGATCGCGTTCGTCAACAAGCTCGACCGGGCCGAAGCGAGCTACACCGAGACGGTCGAGATGATCGAGGAGCGACTCGGCGTTCACCCGGTCCCTCTTGTCTACCCGTATCGCGATGAGGATCGGCGTTTGCTCGGGATGGTCGATCTCATCGAGAACGAGCTGATCACCTGGGATCAGGAGATGCTCGGAGCGATGTTCACGCGGGGTCCGGTCCCGGATGCTCTCGTTTCCGATTGTGAGCACTATCGGGACATCGCACTCGAGCGGGCGGCAGAAGTCGACGATCGGCTGATGGAGCTGTATCTCGCCGGAGACGAGATCCCATCCGATCTGTTCCACGAGGCGTTGCGACGTGGGTGCATCGAAGGGAAGCTCGTGCCGGTTCTCGGTGGCTCCGCGTTCGCCAACCAAGGGATCCAGTTGCTTCTCGACTCCGTTGTCCGATACCTGCCGGCCCCGACCGACGTTCCGCCGATCCGAGGTGTCGATTCGGATGAAGTCCGCCGTCCCGATCCGGACACACCGTTCTCTGCGCTGGCGTTCAAGGTCGTCACCGATCGCTATGCCGGACGGCTCGTGTTCACTCGCGTCTATTCGGGCCGCGCCTCGGTCGGAGGGCATGCGTACAACGCATCGACGGAGAAGGGCGTCCGGATCACCAAGATCTTCCGGATGCACGCCAATCGGCGGAGTGCGGTGGACTCGATGCAGGCCGGTGACATCGTGGCGATCGTCGGATCTCAGCCGATTGCGACCGGAGACACGCTGTGTGACAAGTCGGCTCCAATCCTGCTTGAGAAGATCGAGTTTCCCGAGCCGGTCGTCTTCGTTGCGGTCGAGCCACGGACCGAGGCGGAGTTCGATGAGCTGATGGACGGGCTGACGAAACTGGCGCACGAGGATCCGACGTTCCACGTCCGTGTCGACGAATCGACGAATCAGACAATCATCGCTGGGATGGGGGAACTTCATCTTGAGGTGCTCGTCCGGCGACTCCGGGAAGAATACAGTCTATCGGTTCACGTCGGGCAGCCGCAGGTCGCCTACCGCGAGACGCTCGGGTGCCCGCTGGAGGTCGAGGAACGATTCGTCAAGCAGGCCGCCGGTCGGGGCCAGTTCGCCCACGTGAGGCTTCGGCTGGAGCCGTTGGAGCGCGGATCCGGCATCCAGTTCACTTGCACGGCACCGGTGGAGGAGATTCCCAAGGAATACCGAACCGCGGTCGAAAGCTCGCTCTGTGCCACGTTGACAAACGGACCGGTCGCCGGTTATCCTTTGGCCGATATCGGAGCCACCTTGTTCGGTGGGTCATTTCACCCGGTCGACTCGTCTGAGCTCGCGTTCCGGGCTGCGACCTCCGAAGCGTTGCGCAAAGCGTACAACGATCGGGCGTTCGAGCTTCTGGAGCCGGTGATGGAGGGTGAGGTCATCACCCCTGGCGAGTATCTGGGGGAAGTGATGGAGGACCTGGCGCGCAGGCGCGGGGAAATCCGAGAACTCCTGTCGCGGGAAACCGTGCAGATCTTGCGTGTCGCGGTTCCGTTGGCAGAGACGTTCGGGTATGCCACGCGGCTGCGTTCTTTGACTCAGGGGAGGGCGACGTATTCGTTGCGCGTCGAGCGATACGACCTCGTCCCGGAGGGTTTGAAGGAGAAGATCATTCGGAGTAGAGGGTACTAGGTATGGCGAGAGAGAAGATACGAATCAAACTGCGTGGATACGATCACGAACTGGTCGAAAGCTCGATTCGCAAGATCGTCGAGTCGGCGACGGAGACACGGGCGAAGATCTCGGGCCCGATTCCGCTGCCGACCCAACGTCGCGTTTACACCGTGCTGCGATCTCCGCACATCGACAAACGGTCGATGGAGCACTTCGAACGTCGGATTCACACTCGGCTGCTCGACATCAAGGAGCCGACCTCGGAGACGATCAACTCGCTCATGGACATCGAGCTCCCCACGGGGATCGATATCGAGATCAAACTCTAACGAACCGGCGAGACTCACGGAGGGCAGCGGACGATGGCACAAGGAATCCTCGGGCGGAAGATTGGGATGACCCAGTTGTTCGTCGAAGACCACGCCGTCGGTGCAACGGTCGTCGAAGCACAACCGTGTACCGTTGTGCAGATCAAAACGGTGGAGACCGACGGGTACAACGCTCTTCAGCTCGGACACGGGCATCTGAGAGAGTCGAAGGCGACGAAGCCGATGCTCGGTCACTACCGGAAGGCGGACGTTGCTCCTCATCGGAGGCTGTTCGAGGTTCGAATCGACAATCCGGAGGACTACAACGTTGGTGATGTTATCGGCGTCGACATCTTCGAGGAAGGCGAGAAGATCGATGTCGCCGGCATCTCCAAGGGGCTCGGCTTCCAGGGCGTCGTCAAGCGCTGGGACTTCGCTGGTGGTCCGAAGACGCATGGCTCGCACTTTCATCGACGCCCCGGCTCGGTCGGGATGTGCGTCAAGCCCGGACGCGTCATGAAGGGAAAGAAGCTCCCCGGACATACTGGCGCACGTCGCGTGACGGTCAAGGGGCTGCAGATTCTCCGTGTCGACCCCGAGCGGAACCTACTCGTGCTCAAGGGTGGAACGCCGGGTTCGCGTGGGACGATTCTTGAATTGGGGAAGCGACATGGCTGACGCGAAGCTGCACCAGTTTGCAGGGGGCGGCGAGCCCCAGACTCGGGCGCTCGACGAGCGGATGTTCGGCGCGACGGTCAACGAGGATCTCCTCTATCGGGCTGTCCGGATGCAGCTGGCCAACCGCCGACAGGGAACGCATTCGACCAAGACACGCGGCGAGGTAAGCGGCGGTGGTCGAAAGCCATGGCGTCAGAAGGGAACCGGTCGCGCAAGAGCCGGATCCCGTCGGTCGCCGCTGTGGGTTGGCGGCGGAACGACATTCGGCCCGAAACCCCGTTCCTATGAGACCAAGCTGACGCGTAAGATGAAGCAAGGGGCACTCTTTTCTGCGTTGTCGGACCGCGCCGGCGAAGAGAGACTGACGCTGATCGACCGGATCGGCTTCGAGGAGCCGAAAACGAAGACGGCCGTCGAGTTGCTGAACCGTCTCGGGCTATCCGGAAGCGTTCTGGTCGTCGTTGGGTCGTCCGAATACCAGCGGCCGATCAAGAAGTCGTTCACCAACCTCCCCCGGGTGAAGTGCATCGCCTGCGGGGGGGTCAACGTTTATGACATCCTCCGCCACGACCATCTGCTGATGACCGTGGGCGCGGTCGAGGAGTTGGAGGAGAGGTTCCGGACATGACGAGGTTCGCGCATCCCGAGGACGTGCTGATCGCACCGATCCTGACAGAAGACACGTGGCAACAGATGGAGGATCGCAAGTACGCGTTTCGGGTGTCTCTCGGGGCGAACAAGATCCAGATCAAGAAGGCGGTCGAGGAGCTGTTCAAGGTGCACGTCGAGAAGGTGTGGACCGCGAACATGAAGGGGAAGCCTCGACGCGAACGACTCAGTCAGCTCCATGGTCGAACCTCGCGGTGGCGAAAGGCGATCGTTCGCCTCGCCCCCGGCGACCGGATCGACATCATGGGAGGATAGCGATATGGCGCTCAAGCGATACAAACCGACATCTCCAGGACGCCGTCACGCCGAGCATCCGGACTTCAGCGAACTGTCCGACGTTGCTCCCGAGAAGAGCCTGCTCCGACCGATCAAGAAGACCGGTGGTCGGAACAGCCAGGGGCGGATCACGTCCCGGTGGCGTGGTGGTGGCCACAAGCGCCGCTATCGCTTGATCGACTTCGCACGGGACAAAGACGGGATCCCGGCGCGTGTCGTCACTCGCGAGTACGACCCGAACCGATCGGCGTGGATCACGCTCTTGCACTACGCCGACGGGGAGAAGCGCTACATCCTCGCCCCGATGGAGCTCGAGATCGGTGTGCGCGTCGAGGCCGGCGAGACGGCAGAGATCCGGGTCGGCAACGCGATGCCGCTGGCGCGGATCCCGCTTGGCTCGGTGATCCACAATCTGGAGTTCTCCCCCGGCAGCGGCGGCAAGATCGCCCGTTCGGCTGGTACTTCGGCGAAGCTGATCGGCAAGGAAGGAAAGCGGGCCCACATTCGCCTGCCTTCGGGAGAGGTGCGGATCTTCAGTACGGCCTGCCGAGCGACGATTGGCGAGGTCTCGAATCCGGATCACAAGAACATCAAGCACGGGAAGGCCGGACGCGTCAGGCACCTGGGGCGCAAACCACGCGTCCGCGGCGTTGCGATGAATCCGGTCGACCATCCGCACGGTGGTGGAGAGGGCCGAGCGCGGGTCGGACGGCCGCAGGTGTCGCCGACCGGGAAGCTCGCCAAGGGCGGACGGACGCGGAAGAAGCGGAAGAAGTCGAGCGCCCTGATCGTGCGCCGTGCCGGCAAGGGCCGAAGGTAAGGAGTCAGGATGCCGAGGTCGACAAGGAAAGGACCGTACGTGAAGGAGAGCCTTCAGAAGAAGGTTCAGCGCGCGAAGCGGGGAGACATTTCGGAGATCACCACGTGGTCGCGTGCATCGATGATCACGCCGGAGATGGTCGGACTGACGATCCGTGTGCACAACGGCAAGATTCACGTGCCGGTCTACATTGTCGAGAATATGGTCGGCCACAAGCTGGGCGAGTTCGCGCCGACGCGGACCTTCCGAGGCCACGGCGGGATGAAGAAGAAGCGGGCTCCCAGCCTGACGTAGGAGAAGACAAGATGGAAACACGGGCAATCTCGAAGTACGTACGCATCTCGCCGCGGAAGGCGCGATTGGTTGTCGACGCCATCCGAGGTAAGGGCGTGAGCGAAGCGTTGCGGATCGTCCACCTGTCGACGAAGAAGGCGGCGACGCCGATCCTCAAGACGCTCGAATCGGCGATCGCCAACGCCGAGAACAACTACGATGTCGATGTCGATGACCTGTACATCGTCAAGGCGACAGTCGACATGGGGAGGGCTCTTCGCCGATTGAGACCCCGTGCATACGGGCGGGCGGACATCATCCGCCGGCCGACGAGCCACATCACGATCGTCGTGGGTGACAGGGAGAGTGAATCGTAATGGGGCAGAAGATCCATCCGATTGGCTTCCGCGTAGGCGTCAATCGCAAGTGGGTTTCGAACTGGTTCAACCCGAAACTGGCGCCGGAGTACATCGCCGAAGATCGGCGGATTCGTGAGCTGGTCTACGAACGGTACCGCCGTGCGTCGGTGTCGGAGGTCAACATCGAGCGTTCGAAGGAAGATCGGGTTTCGATCGTCATTCGTTCTGCGCGCCCCGGGATCATCATCGGCCGTGGTGGAAGCGAGATCGAGAAGCTCCAGGCGGCACTCGAGAAGCTGACGGGCCGAATGGTGAAGATCTCGATCCAGGAGATCGAGCGCCCGGACCTCGAAGCGCGATTGGTCGCCCAAGACGTTGCGATTCAGATCGAGAACCGGACCGCTCCGGCGCGCGCGATGAAGGAAGCGATGCGCCGGGTGAGGGGCGCCGGCGCCGGGGGAATCAAGCTTAAGGTGAGTGGTCGACTCGGCGGCGGCGACATCGCTCGCTCGATCACGATGAAGGATGGAAGGATTCCCCTCCAGACGCTGCGCGCCGACATCGACTATGGCTTGGTCGAGGCGCGGACGAAGTACGGGAACATCGGCGTCAAGGCGTGGGTCTTCCGGGGAGAACAGCCGCACCGAGGCCGGCGAGACGAGGTAACCTAGCCATGGCACTTCTCTTTCCCAAACGGACGAAGCATCGCAAGACCCATCGCGGTCGCCGCAAGGGTAAGGCGACCCGGGGGGGGCATATCGAGTTCGGCGAGTACGGCATCCAGTCGCTCGAACCCGCATGGATCACCGCGGCGCAGATCGAGGCGTGCCGAACGACGATCGCCCGGACGACGCAGCGTGGCGCGCGGATCTGGATCCGGATCTTCCCCGACAAGCCGATCACGAAGCATCCGGCGGAGGCGCGCATGGGGAAAGGGAAGGGTGCGGTCGACCATTGGGTCGCATCCGTTCGTCCGGGGACGGTTTTGTTCGAGATCTCCGGGGTCGGAGACCAGCAGGCGAAGAGGATTCATGAGCTCGTCGGACACAAGCTCCCGATTCGCACGCGACTGAAGCGCCGGATCGTCCTGGGAGGCGAGGTATGAGGGCGAGCGAATTGCGTGAGCTGACGGTCGAGGAACTCGTTCAGCGCGAGACGGAACTGAAGCGAGAGCTGTTCAACCTCCGGTTCCGCCGCGCGAGCGGCGAACTCGACAACACGGCCGAGCTGAAGAAGACCCGGCAGGACATCGCGAGGGTCATGACGGTGCTCGGGCAGAAGACGCGGGAGGCGAGGCGATGAAAAAGACTAAAATCGGGCGGGTCGTCAGCGATCGGATGACGCAGACGATCGTCGTCCGCGCGGAGGAACGGCGCCTCCACGCCCGGTACCGGAAGCACATTCGCAGGCACTTCAAGTTCCACGCGCACGATCCGCGAGAGGAAGCGGCGATCGGGGATCTGGTGAGGATCGAGGAGTGTCGGCCGCTCAGCCGAATGAAACGTTGGCGTCTGGTCGAGGTCGTCGAGAGGGCGGAGGGCTAGTCATGATCCAGATGCAGACGATGCTCAAGGTGGCCGACAACTCGGGCGCGAAGGCCGTCCGTTGCATCAACGTGCTCGGTCCCTCCCATCGACGGGTTGGCGAGATCGGCGACATCGTCGTCGGGTCGGTCCGGAAGAGACTGCCGACGAGCGACATCGAGAAGGGGCAGATCGTGCGTGGCGTGATCGTTCGCACACGACGTCCGTATCGCAGGAAGGACGGAACGTACGTTCGCTTCGATGACAACGCGATTGTGTTGATCAACGCTCAGAACGAGCCGGTCGGGACCCGAGTCTTCGGCCCGGTGGCGCGGGAGCTGCGCGACAAGAGGATGATGCGGATCATCTCCCTTGCGCCTGAGGTCCTGTAGGGAGATCGAGCATGCACAAGATACGAAAAGGGGATCGGGTTCAGGTTGTCGCCGGGAACGACCGTGGCAGGATCGGCAGGGTCCTGACGGTGATCCCGGAGAAGAACCGGATCATCGTCGAGAACGTGAACATGATTACCAAGCACCAGCGCGCGACGCAGAGCCTTCGCCAACCCGGGATCGTCCAGCGTGAGGGGACGATTCACATGTCGAACGTGATGCCGATCTGCCCCGAATGCGACGAGCCGACCCGCGTCGGTTTCACCGAGGTCGAAGGGCGGAAGATGCGCGTCTGCAAGCAATGTGGGGAGATCTTCGAGTGACGATGCTACGCGAGCGATATACGAACGAGATTGCGCCGAAGCTGAGGGAGGAACTGGAGCTCGGAAACGCCATGGAGACGCCCCGCGTGCTGAAGGTGGTCGTCAACATGGGGGTCGGCGACAAGGACAATCCGAAGGTGCTCGAGGGAGCGGTGAACAACCTGACGAAGATGACCGGCCAGAAGCCGGTCGTCACCAAGGCGAAGAAGTCGATCTCCGACTTCAAGCTCGTGCAGGGAGATCCGATCGGCTGCATGGTGACGTTGCGTCGGGAGCGAGCCTATGAGTTCCTGAACCGGCTGTTCAATGCGGTTCTCCCCGGGATCCGTGACTTCCGCGGGCTTTCCTCGGGAGCATTCGACGGCCGAGGGAATTACACGCTCGGACTGAGCGAGCAGATCACGTTCCCCGAGATCGAGTACAACGAGGTCGTGAAGACTCAGGGGATGGATATCACGATCGTCACCTCGGCGAGGAACGATCGTGAAGGCTACGCGCTGCTCAAGGGACTCGGATTCCCGTTCAAGGACTAGGGGGCGAAGATGGCACGAACATCTCTGATCGTGAAGAGCAAGAAGACGCCGAAGTTCAAAGCGCGGGCGTACCATCGCTGCACCCTGTGCGGACGTCCTCATGGGTACATCCGCGATTTCGGGATCTGCCGACTGTGCTTCCGAAAGCTGGCACACCACGGAGAGATCCCCGGCGTGAAAAAGGCAAGCTGGTAAGGGGAGACGATGATTCCATATCCGATTGGCGACATGCTCACGCGGATTCGCAACGCGAGCCGCCGCTATCACCCGGACGTGACGATGCCGCATTCGAAGATGAAGGAATCGGTCGCGCGGATCCTCGAGCAAGAAGGCTACATCGAGGGGTTCGAGGTGATCGAGCAGCAGCCGCAATCGCAGCTGCGGATCCGGCTGAAGTACAAGGGTGAGCGGACGGCGGCGCAGCAGGCGATCAGCGAGATCCGACTGGTGAGCAAACCGAGCCGGCGTGTCTACGCGGGGAAGGGCGAGATCCCTCAGCCGCTCGCCGGTATGGGGGTCGCGATCGTCTCGACGTCGCAGGGAATCCTGTCCGGGAAAGAGGCAAAGGCACGCGGGATCGGCGGCGAGATCCTCTGCGAGGTCTGGTAGGAGACGCAACGATGTCCAAGGTTGGCAAGGTTCCGATTGCGATTCCCGACGGAGTCAAGGTGTCCGTCGGAGCGGGCAGGCTCACGGTCGAGGGGAAACACGGTCGACTCGAGCAGCCGTTCCGTCCCGACATGGTGGAGATCGTTGTCGACGCCGGGCAAGCGACGGTGACGCGTCGCCGGGAGGGGAAGGAATACCGTGCGTTCCACGGCCTGTACCGAAGCCTGCTCGCGAACATGGTCTATGGCGTGTCCGAGCGGTGGGAGAAGTCGCTGTTGGTTCGCGGGCTCGGGTATCGGGCGCGGCTGCAAGGGACGACGTTGATCCTCGACCTTGGCTATTCAACGCCGATGGAGTACGAGCTTCCGGCCGAAGTCGAGGCGGAGCTGCCGAATCCGAACGAGATCATCCTCCGCGGTGCGAACAAGCAGCAGGTCGGACAGGTGGCGGCGGAGATTCGCGCATTCCGGAAGCCGAACGTCTACGACGGGAAGGGCATCCGTTACAGGGACGAGCAGGTCATCCAGAAGGCCGGGAAGCTCGGTGGGCCCGGAGCGGCCGTCTAGGGAGAGTGAAGGCGATGGCAAGATTCGATCGAGCCGCCGAGCGGCTGAAACGGCATAGACGGATTCGCAAGAAGGTCTGCGGCACGAGCGAGCGGCCTCGTCTCTGCGTAACCAAGACGCTCCGGCACCTCTACGCGCAGGTGATCGACGACGAAGCCGGTCGGACGCTCCTCCAGGCGACGACGCTCGATCCGGAGATCCGCGGCGACGTGTCGGGTCCGAACGTTGCTGCCGCCGAGAAGCTCGGAACGGTCCTGGCGGAGCGGGCGACAAAAAGCGGAATCGAGGGTGTCGTCTTCGATCGTGGCGGCCATCCGTATCACGGAGTGATCACCTCCTTCGCGGAGGCATGTCGCAAAGGGGGATTGCGATTTTGAGAACACACGACGAGTTTGAGAACGAGATCATCGATATTCGTCGCGTCAGCAAGGTGACAAAGGGTGGCCGGAACCTCCGGTTCCGGGTCACGATCGTCGTCGGCGACAAGAACGGGCGCGTCGGTGTCGGTGTCGGGAGCACGACCGAGATTCCCCGCGCGATCCAGCAGGCGATCCGCGACGCGAAGAAGAACGTCATCCACGTCAACATGGACGAGAAGACGATCCCCCACGAGGTGACCGGGAAGTTCAAGGCCGGGCGCGTGCTGCTCAAGCCGGCGCATCCCGGGACCGGGGTCATCGCCGGGACGACCGTCGGCGCGATCTGTCGGCTCGTCGGGATCGACGACGTGCTGACCAAGTCAATCGGAACGACGAACCCGCTGACGCTCTCTCGCGCGGCGATCAACGGACTTGCGTCGCTGCGGAATCGCCGCGAGATCGAGGAGTTGCGCGGTGTCGCGGTCGGCCAGGAGGTCGCGGATGAGGCTTGAGGATCTTCGCCCGACCAAGGGGAGCACGCATCGGCGGAAGCGGGTCGGCCGTGGGTACGGATCGGGGCATGGCGGCCACGAGTCCGGCCGGGGAACCAAGGGCCAGAACTCGCGGAGCGGTGGCGGCGTTCGCCTCGGTTTCGAGGGTGGGCAGACGCCCATCTGGATGCGGTTTCCGAAGCGGGGTTTTCGCAACTACACGCGAATCGAGTACGCCTGCGTCAACGTCGATACGCTCGGTGAGCGGTTCGATGCGAACGCCGAGATCGATCTGAATGCGCTCCTCGAGGCGCACATCGTCAAGGGGCGAATCGAACGGCTGAAGATCCTCGGTCGTGGAGAGTTGACGATACCGCTGACCGTGCGAGCGAATCATTTCACCGCGGAGGCGAAGCGGAAGATCGAAGAGGCAGGAGGAAAGGCCGAGGTGATCTAGCGATGTGGGAGAAGTTTGCCAGCCTGTTCAAGGTCCCCGAGCTGAGGAAGCGAATCCTCTTCACCCTCGGTGCGATCATTATCGTCCGCCTCGGAACACACATCACGGTTCCCGGCGTCGACGCCGAAGTGCTGCGCAACTTCTTCGCCCAGCAAGAGGGCGGAATCTTCGACTTCTTCAACATGTTCACCGGCGGAGCATTGCAACGCTTCTCGCTCTTCGCCCTCGGCGTGACGCCCTACATCAACGCGTCGATCATCTTCAGCCTGCTGACCGCGGTCATCCCGAAGCTGAAGGAACTCCAGCAGCAGGGGCGCGAAGGCCGGAGGAAGATCACGTCCTACACGCGATACGCAACCGTCGCGCTGGCGATCGTCCAAGGCGCGGCGATGACCTCGCTGATTCGCGGTGCGATGCCGGCCGGGGCCGGCATCTGGTTCTATGTCACGACGATCGTCTCGCTGACAACCGGCACGATCTTCCTGATGTGGCTTGGTGAGCGGATCACCGAGAACGGAATCGGAAACGGGATCAGTATGATCATCATGATCAGCATCCTGTCACGATTCCCGGCCAACCTGAATCAGCTGTGGACTGACATCAGTACCGGGTCGGTCCACGCCATCTGGGGGCTCGCGTTCATTGCGCTGCTCATCGTCGTCATCGCCGGCATGACAATGGTCCAGCAGGGGCAGCGGAAGATCTCGATTCAGTACGCGAAGCGGACGATGGGGCGACGGATCTACGGCGGCCACACGTCGCATCTCCCGATGCGCGTCAACCAGGGCGGCGTCATCCCGGTCATCTTCGCCTCGGCGCTGCTCAGCCTGCCGGTGACGCTGTTCAACGCGATTCCGAGTCTCAACTGGATCGTCCCGTACGTGCAGACCGGGAGCATGGCCTACATCATCACGTACGTCGTGCTGATCTTCTTCTTCACGTACTTTTATAGCTCGATCGTCTTCGACCCGAACGACATCGCGAAGAACATCCGCGAAGCGGGTGGGTTCATCCCCGGCGTCCGCCCGGGCAAGCCGACGGCCGAGTACATCACCGGCGTCCTCAATCGGATGCTGCTGATCGGTGCCTGCTTCCTGTCGTTCGTCGCCGTGTTGCCGTTCATTCTCTCGACCGTCAGCGGTTCGCAGTCGATGTTCCTCGTCGGCGGCACATCGCTGCTGATCGTGGTAGGTGTCGGCATCGACACGATCATGCAGATCGAAGCGCATCTCGTGATGCGTCACTACGAGAGCCTGACGAAGTCGGGACGGCTGCTCGGACGGCGAGGGTAGACGCTTGCCTCCACAGCTGACACGGATTGCGCTCCTCGGTCCTCCAGGAGCCGGCAAAGGCACGCAGGCGAAGCGGATCGTCGAGCGGCTCGGTCTTGTTCATCTCTCGTCGGGTGACATCCTCCGCGATGAAGTCGCGAAGGCGACCGATCTCGGTCGGACGGCGAACACGTACATGGAACGCGGCGAGCTCGTCCCGGATGGGCTGATCATCGACATGATCCGTGGCAGGATCGAGGCGGCTGAGGCCGGATTTCTCCTCGATGGATTCCCGCGGACGGTCGACCAGGCCGAGGCGCTCGGTGCCATCACTCCGCTGGAGGTCGTGGTCAACATCGGACTCACAAGAGATGAAGTCGTCCGGCGTCTGACGGCGCGTCGGGTCTGCGAAGGATGCGGGAAGATCTACAACCTCCTCTACGACCCGCCGGCGGACGCGTCGATCTGTCCGTCCTGCAGCGGCAGGCTGCTGCAGCGAGACGACGACAAGGCGGACGTGATCGAGAACCGCTACGACGTCTACGAGCGATCGACGGCTCCGCTGATCGACTACTACCGGGAACGGGGCCTGCTCCGCGATGTCGACGGATCCCGCTCGAGCGACGCAATCACGGCCGACATTCTGGCGATCCTGAACGGATGATCCCGCTCAAGTCGGCTCCCGACGTCACCGTCATGCGCGAGAACGGCGCTGTGCTTGCCGAGATTCTGCAGACCCTCCGCGAGGAGGTCCGCCCGGGGCGGACGACGGCGCACTTCGATCGAATCGCCGAAGAGCTGATCCTCGAATCCGGCGGTCGCCCGTCGTTCAAGGGGTATCAAGGGTATCCGGCATCGATCAATGCGTCGATCAACGAGGAAGTCGTTCACGGGATCCCATCGGATGATCGGAGGCTTCAGGACGGAGATGTCTTCTCGATCGACATCGGTCTGATCCGTGACGGTCTGCACGTGGATACGGCGACGACGATGGCGGTCGGGGAGGTCGACGAGAAAGCGCGTCGACTGCTCGATGTTGGGGAACGAAGCTTGTGGGAAGGGATTGAGCAAGTTAGAATTGGAAACCGGTTGTCCGACATTTCGCACGCGATCGGCTCCTTCGTTTCTGCGGAGGGGTTTCATGTGGTGAAGGAGTACGTCGGACACGGAATCGGGAGAGCGTTGCACGAGGATCCACAGATCCCGAACTACGGTCCACCCGGAACGGGAGCACGGCTGAAACCGGGGATGAGCTTCGCCATCGAGCCGATGGTGAAGACCGATCCACTCCCGACACAAGTGAAAGCGGACAAGTGGACTGTCGTGACGGGGTCCGGTGGATTGTCTGTGCATTTCGAGCACACCGTTGTGCTGACAGAGGATGGAGCGATTGTTGTGACACAAGGAGGTGACAACGGGCGAAGTGGCAACGAATGAAAGACGCGGAGGAAAGAAGGACGTGATCCGACAACGCGGCGAGGTCATCGAGAGCCTTCCCAGTTCGATGTTTCGTGTCAAGCTGGACAACGAGCACGTCGTTCTCTGCCACATCTCCGGTCGGATCCGCAAGCACTACATTCGGATCTTGACGGGAGATCGCGTGATCGTCGAGTTCTCGCCGTACGACCTGTCCAAGGGACGGATCGTCTATCGAGAGAGCTGATCGAACGCCCGGCCATCATGAAGGTAAGAAGCTCGGTCAAGAAGATGTGTGCTAGGTGCAAGGTGATCCGTCGCGAGGGACGGCTGCGGGTCATCTGTCGGAACCCCAAGCACAAACAGCGACAAGGGTAAGGGGAGAGCGTATGGCGCGAATAGCCGGAGTCAACCTGCCGAACAACAAGCGGATCGAGGTCGCGTTGACGTACATCTACGGCATCGGGAGGACGAGGGCGGCTGAAGTGATTGATCAGACCGGGATCTCGCCCGACGTCCGTGTGAAGGACTTGACGGAGAACGAGGTCAACGCACTCCGACGTGAGATCGAGCAGTTGATGGTCGAGGGAGACCTCCGCCGGCGCGTCCAGGGGAGCATACAGCGGCTGAAGGACATCAACGCCTACCGAGGAATTCGTCACGCAAAGCGACTTCCGGTTCGCGGTCAGCGAACGCGCTCGAACGCGCGAACGTGGAAGGGCCCCCGGCCGGCGAAGGCCGGGAAGAAGAGGTAGAGATGGCGAAGAACATCAAGCTCGAGCGCGCACAGATTCACATCCATGCGACGTTCAACAACACGATCATCACGGTCACAGACCTCAACGGCAATCCGGTGACGTGGAAGAGTCCGGGCGTTGTCGGATACAAGGGATCGAGAAAAGGGACCCCGTATGCGGCGCAAATCGCGGCCGAATCGCTGTCACGAGAGATGAAGGACATGGGGATCCGCTCGGTGACGATCGAGGTCAAGGGGACCGGTTCGGGGAGGCAGTCGGTGATCCAGACGATCAAGTCATCCGGCATCCGCGTGGAGGAAGTGAAGAACGTCACACCGGTGTCCCACAGCAAGGGGAGACGATAATGGGGCGCGAAACGGGCGGGAAGTGCAAGCAATGCCGCAGGGAAGGGGAGAAGCTCTTCCTCAAGGGGGAGCGTTGCTATACGCGTAGCTGTGGCGTGACGCGGAAGTCGAAGCCGCCGGGCGAAGGACCGAAGCGGCGGCGTCCGCGACGGAGCCAGTATCAGCTCCATCTCCGCGCGAAGCAGAAGGCGCGGAGGATCTACGGCATCCGTGAGCGGCAATTCCGCAACTACCTTGCGATGGCGAAGCGGAAGAAGGGCGTCACCGGCGAAGCGCTACTCACCCTGCTCGAGCGACGGATGGACAACATGGTCTATCGGGCCGGCCTCGCGTCGTCGAGACAGCAGGCCCGCCAGATGATCACGCACGGACACTTCGAGTTGAACGGCCGCGCGACCAACGTCCCGTCGGTGCTTCTGCGGGAGGGCGACCTCGTCGCCGTCAAGGAAGGACGACGCGAGCGTGTCAAGGCGATCGTTGAAGCGGCAGTCGATCGCGACGCTCCGGCGTGGCTGGAGCGTAACGTCGACACGATGAGATTCCAGGTCCTCGCCATGCCGAACGTCGAGCTGACGGGGCAGAACATCGAAGCGAACCTGATCGTCGAGTTCTACTCCCGCTAGGAGGTGGCGATGGACGAAGTGGTCTTCCCCAAGAGCATCAAGGTCGAGGAGCTAACCGAGACCGTCGGCAGGATCGTCATCGAGCCGCTCGAGCGCGGATTCGGCACGACGTTCGGGAACTCGCTCCGGCGGACGCTCCTGACGGCGATCCCCGGTGCGGCGGTCGTACGCGTTCGGTTCTCCGGCAAGTACCATGAGTACGACACGATCGAGGGAGTCAAAGAGGACATCCTCGAGATCATCCTCAATCTGAAGAGCCTCGCCCTCCGTCTGCACGGTGACGAGCTCCAGCGGATCACGCTGGCGAAGAAGGGTGCAGGGAAGGTGACCGCCGCCGATCTGGATCTTCCGCCCGGCATCGAGGTGATCGACCCCAAAGTCGAGATCGCGACGCTGAACACGAAAGGGGCGCTCGACATCGAGCTCGAGGTCGAGACGGGTTTCGGCTACGTTCCGGCGGAGATGAACCGGCTCGAGGATGCTCCGCTGTCGGTGATCCCGATCGATGCGGACTTCTCGCCCGTACGGAAGGTCAACTTCACCGTCGAGGAGACGCGCGTCGGCGGCAAGACCGGGTACGAACGGCTGATCCTCGAGATGACGACCAACGGGGGGATCAAACCTGAAGAGGCACTCTCCGAGGCAGGTCGCCTGATGAAACGGCACCTCGACCTATTCGACAACTTCGCCGAGCATCCGTACGGCATCTCGGCCGAGGAAGCCGAAGAGGCCGAGGCGGAGGAGCTGGCGATCCCGCTCGTCGATCTCGACATCGACCAGCGTGCATGCAATCTGCTGCACGAGGCGGACATCACCATGCTGAATCAGCTCCTCGAGCATCCGCGCGAGGAACTCCTCGACATCCACGGATTCGGCGGCAAGACGCTGAGCAAGGTCGAGGACCGTCTCGCGGAACTCGGCTACGCGTTGAAGAGCGAAGGAGAGGCGAACGATGAGGCATAGACGAACCGTCGACAAGATCGGGATGGTCCGCGCGCATCGGAAGAGCGTGCTTGCCAATCTCGCCAGCGCGCTGATCATGCACTCGAAAGTCGATACGACCTACACGCGCGCGCGCGCCGGCCAGCGGTTCGCCGAGCGGCTGATCACGCTAGCGAGACGCGGTGACTTGCACGCGCGCCGGCTCGCCTTCTCGCGGCTCCGCGACAAAGCGGCCGTGACCAAGCTGTTCGAGGAGATCGGCCCGAAGTATCAGGATCGACCGGGCGGATACACCCGGGTCGTGAAGCTCGGCCCCCGCCGGGGGGATGGGGCGGAGATGGCCCGCCTGATGCTGATCGAAAGCTAGCAGAGAACGACTCGAGCGATCTATGTTGCGCCCCGCACGAATCGTGCGGGGCGGTTTCATTTCTCCGTTCAGGCGGCGGCATCCGTCCGCGTCAAGCGGGCGCTCAGTTGCTCGATCATGTCGGCGGTCATCGACGCGAGATCGTAGTGTGGCTCCCAGCCCCACTCCTCGCGGGCGGCGCGATCGTCGACGTTGCACGGCCAAGAATCGGCGATTGCCTGGCGGAAATCCGGCTCGTACTCGCAGACGAAGTCGGGGATGTGCTTCCGGATTTCTTCGGCGAGCTCCGCGGCCGAGAAGCACATGCTCCCGACGTTGAAGTTGCTGTGGTGGACGAGCTGCGCCCTGTCGGCCTCCATCAGATCGATCGTCGCCTTGATGCAGTCGGGCATGTACATCATCGGAAGTCGAGTCTCCGGCCCGACGAAGCACGTGTATCGGCCGGTCTGGATCGCCTGATAGAAGATGTCGACGGCGTAGTCGGTCGTTCCGCCGCCGGGCGGTGTCTCGCTCGAGATGATGCCCGGATAGCGGAGGCCGCGAACATCGAGGCCGTACCTCCGGACGTAGTACTCGCCGAGAAGCTCGCCGGCGACCTTGGTCACACCGTACATCGTGGTCGGAAGAAGAATCGTCTCCTGCGGCGCGCAGTCGCTCGGCGTCTCCGGACCGAAGACGGCGATCGAGCTCGGGATGCAGACTTGGTTGACATTCCGCTCCCGGGAGGCTTCGAGGACGTTGACGAGACCGTCAATGTTCACGCGCCAGGCGAGCCCCGGGTTCTCCTCGCCACGCGCCGACAGGATTGCCGCCAGGTGGTAGACGGTGTCGATCGCATACGTCTCGAGGACCCGGTCGACGTCCTCTCGCACCGTGACGTCAACCGTCTCGAACGGGCCGCTGTCGCGAAGCGCCGGCTGCGGTGCCGTCCGATGACCGGCTGCGACGACGTTTTCGTTCCCAAAGCGCTCGCGGAGCGCGAGCGTCAACTCCGAGCCGATCTGTCCGACCGCCCCGGTCACCAGAACCCTCTTCGAATTCGTCAATCCCGCTCCCTTCCGGATTGTCGCGATGTGCGGCGATTGTACGCAACCCCTAGCCGATCTTCCGCCGGATTGCCACTGGTGGCGCACTCGGCTATCGTCAGCATTCCTGGCGCGATGAGCGGTCGAGCCGGGTAGTTCGCACGGAGGGAGTGTTCGCAGGATGGAGGTGCTGTTCGAGGTCATCCTCCCGATCTTCCTCGTCACTGGGGCGGGTGCGATCGTCGGGCGCCTGACCCGGCTCGATGCGACCCTCCTGACGCGGATCGTTCTCTATCTCCTCGGGCCGGCGCTCATCTTCCGTTCGCTCTATACGTCAACTGTCGGTGGCGAAGACATCCTTCGGATCGCTGTCTTCGTGATCGTCCTTCAGACCATCCTCTTCGGCATCTCAAGATTGCTCGGTCGTGTCCTCCGCTGGGATGACGACACGCGGGCCGCCGGGTCGCTGACGATGACGTTCGCGAACTGCGGGATCTACGGGCTCGCGGTCCTCCTCTTCGCGTATGGCGAGGCGGGATTCGAGTTCGGCGTCGTGTTCATGCTGACCAGCCTGATGTTGCAGGCGACGCTCGGTGTTGGGATCGGCGCGTGGCATCGGGGGACGACCTTCCGAGCCTGGGCCGGCCGTGCGATTCGCGTGCCGTGGTTGTACGCGTTCCTGATCGCGTTCCTCATCCGCCTGATCGGGTGGGAGATCCACGTCGGGATCTATCGGGGGATCGATCTGCTCGCCTCGGCGGCGATCCCGGTTTCGTTGATCGTTCTTGGGATTCAGCTCGCTCGTGTTCCTCTGAAGCGGATCGCCGGGGAGGCGATCTGGCTGAGCGCCCTCAAGCTTGGCCTACCCCCGCTGCTTGCATGGGGACTGACCGGTCTGCTCGGCGTCGAGGGACTCCTCCGATCGGTCCTGATCGTCGAGGCGAGCATGCCGAGCGCGATCAACGCGCTCATTCTCGCGGTCCACTTCCGGCGGAACCCGGAGCTGGCGGCGTCGGTCGTCTTCCTGACGACCCTACTCAGCCTGGGGACGCTTACGGTCATCCTTTCAATTCTGAACTAGGATTGAGATGCCAGAGCGCTCAACCTATACTCGCTCGGACGTGATCAACGCGATCGGCATCGACATTGGGGGGACGTTCATCGACGTGGTTTTGGCGGGTCCGGACGGCTCCCGGCTCGTCAAATTCCCCTCGACGCCGGAGGCGCCACATCGCGGTGTCCTCGATGGGTTGGTGCAGTTGATCGATCGAGGGGAGATCGACCCGGCGTATGTGACCGGGATCGCGCACGGATCGACCGTCGCGACGAATGCACTCCTCGAGGGGACATGGGCGCGGACTGGACTGATCACGACGCGCGGGTTTCGCGACGTGCTCGAGATCGGGAGGCAGGACCGTCCCAGCCTGTACGATCTCTCGGTCGATCGTCCGGAGGAGATCGTGCCTCGCGATCTCCGGTTCGAGCTGACGGAACGGGTCGATGCCGAGGGGAACGTCATTGCCCGGCTCGATCCCGCTGAAGTGACGGCGTTGATCCCGCGGCTCCGAGCGGCGGGCATCGAAGCGATCGCGGTCGTTTTCCTCTTCTCGTACCTGAATCCGGACCACGAACGGGCTGTCGGGTGCGAGCTGTCCGAGGCCCTCGACCTGCCGGTGACCCTGTCGTCCGATGTGCTCCCCGAGTTTCGCGAGTACGAGCGAACGTCGACGACCGTCGTCTGTGCCGCGCTCCGGCCGGTGATCGGCCGATACCTCGGAGCACTGGAGGAAGGGGCGAGCCAACTTGGGTTGCCGGAGACCTGGCGGATCATGCAGTCGAGCGGAACGGTGACCGACGGTCCTCGCGCCGAAGCGGAACCGGTCCGGATCCTCCTCTCCGGTCCGGCCGCCGGTGTTCAAGGGGCGCGCGCGATCGGTGAGCTCGCCGGCCACCGAAACCTGATCACAATGGACATGGGCGGGACGAGCTGCGACGTCTCGCTGATCCGAGGTGGGGCTCTCCTTCGGACGACAGCCGGCGAGGTCGGGGGGCACCCGGTTGCTCAGCAGATGATCGGGATCCACACAATCGGCGCTGGGGGGGGGAGCATCGCCTGGATCGACACGGGCGGCGCGCTGCGGGTCGGCCCGCGGAGTGCCGGCGCGCTTCCGGGACCGGCCTGCTACGGACGTGGTGGCGACCGGCCGACGGTTACTGACGCTCATGTCGTGCTGGGGCACCTCCTCCCCGACCTGCCGCTCGGGGGGCTCCCGCGCCTCGATGTCGATGCAGCGGAAGCGGCGATCCGGTCGCTCGCAGAACCGCTCGGGCTCTCGATCGACGAGGCGGCCGAAGGGATTCTGGAGATCGCCGACGCGGCGATGGAGCGAGCAATCCGCGTGATCTCGATCGAGCGTGGGTACGATCCCCGAGAGTACGCGCTCCTCGCATTCGGTGGGGCCGGGCCGCTCCATGCCGTCTCGATCGCTCGCCGTCTCTCGATTCCTCACGTCGTCGTCCCAGCGACGGCCGGCGTCCTCTCCGCCCTCGGGCTTCTCGTCTCCGACGTCGGTTGCGACGTCAGCCGGAGCCTCGTCCGCAGGCTCTCCTCGATTGAGCCGAAGGAGGCACATGGCATCGTCACGGAACTGAGAGCCGAGGGGGCGGAGATCCTTCGTGCGCAGGGGATCGAGGAATCGACGATCCGGTTCGAAGTCTCCGCCGACCTGCGCTACGTCGGACAGTCGCACGAGCTGAACGTCCCGATCGCGGAGCTTGAAGAAGAGACGCTCTCTTTCGACCGGGCCGTCGAGGCGTTCCACGCAGAACACGAGACTCGGTTTGGTCACGCCGAACCGAGCGGCGAGCTTGAACTTGTCACGCTCCGCGTTCGCGTCGTCGGTCCGCCGGCGCTCGCCGAGACGCCGCTCTTCGAGGAGACCGGGCCGATCGAAACGAGGACGGTCGAGGCGTGGTTTGCCGGGGTAAGACGCGTGGAGACCCGTGTCGTCTCCCGCGGGTCGCTCGGCGTGGGCGCGGCGATCGAAGGTCCGGCGATCGTCGTCGGGAGCGATTCGACGCTCCTGGTCCCCCCGGGGATCTCGGGACACTCCGACCGGATCGGGACGATCCACCTGGAGGTGCGTGGATGAGCCGTGGGGACACGATCGACGCAATCACCCTCGAGGTTCTTCGTCACGCATTCACGGCGGTTGCCGAGGAGATGAACGCGAACCTGATCCGCTCCGCGTACAGCCCGAACATCAAGGAGCGGAGAGACTGTTCGAGTGCCCTGTTCGACGCGGAAGGGCAGATGATCGCGCAGGCCGAATCGATCCCCGTCCACCTCGGCGCGATGCCGTTTTCGGTCGCCGCAGCGGTCGAAGCCGTGGAGTCGTTCTCGCCGGGGGACGTCGTGGTGCTGAACGATCCGTACGCCGGGGGGGCGCATCTGCCCGACATCACGTTCGTCGCACCGGTCTTCGCCGAGGGACGCCTGATCGCGTTGGTTGCGAACCGCGCGCACCACGCCGACGTCGGCGGGAAGGAGCCGGGGAGTCTCGCCGGCGACACGGTCGAGATCTACCAGGAAGGCCTCCGGATTCCACCGATCCGTCTCTGGCGGCGCGGCGTGGTCGATCGCGACCTCCTCGAGCTGGTCCTGCTGAACGTGCGGACGTCGGGAGAGCGCTGGGGCGACCTCCGGGCACAGTACGCCGCCTGTCGGACGGGAATCGATCGCTTGAGCGAGGTAATCGATCGGTTCGGGCTCGAGACGGTCTCGGAGGGAATGGGCGCAATCCTCGACTACGCCGAGCGTCGGATGCGCGCGGAGATCGCACGGATCCCCGACGGGACGGCAACGTTCGATGACGTGCTCGATGACGACGGCGTGACGGACGAGCCGATCTCGATCCGCGTCTCGGTCACGGTGGACGGAGACCGGATCACGTTCGACTTCGCCGGGACCGCTCCGCAGGTCCGCGGGCCGGTCAACGCGGTGCTGGCGGTGACGACGTCGGCGACGTACTACGCGGTTCGTGCGATGACCGACCCGGAGATCCCGCCGAACGCCGGCTGCTACCGTCCGATCGCGATCGACGCACCGCTTGGGAGCGTGGTCAATCCCGAGCCTCCGGCGCCGGTCGTCGGCGGAAACCTGGAGACGTCGCAGCGGGTCGTCGATGTCGTCCTCGGTGCACTCGGGCGGCTCGTCCCCGAGCGGGCAATCGCGGCCTGCCAGGGATCGATGAACAATCTTGCGATTGGAGGGACGGACCCGCGGATCGACCGGCCGTACTCGATCTACGAGACGATTGCCGGCGGGTTCGGCGCGCGGCCGACCCGAGACGGCGTCGATGGGATTCACTCCCACATGACGAACACCCTCAACACGCCGATCGAGGCGCTCGAGATCGCCTATCCCCTTCGCGTCGAGCGCTACGAACTCCGAAAAGGGACAGGCGGCGCCGGGCGAACTCGCGGAGGACTCGGGGTTCGGCGGGACATCCGCTCCCTCGGCCCAGACGCTCGCGTCTCGCTCTTGACCGAGCGGCGCCGCCAGCGACCCTACGGCATTGCTGGCGGCGAGTCCGGCTCTCCCGGCGAGAACGTACTGATCCGGGATGATGAGGAAATCATGCTTCCCGCGAAAGGGTCGCTCAGCCTCGCGTACGGCGAAATCATCAGTGTCCGTACGCCGGGCGGCGGCGGGTACGGCCCGCCCGACGAGCGGGATCCCGAGGCGATCGATGCGGATCGTCGCGAGGAGCGCGTCTAGGTCCGATCCACGCCCCCCGGCGCATTCCAAACCGGATCTTCACATCGCTTCTGTTATACTGGTTACGTTGCTGGATCGCGCAAACAGCAGAGATCGAACGTGGCAACATGCCACTCCGGTACGTAGCAACGCGTGATTCACGGCCGCGTAAGGCCCTGGAGTTGACGGGCGCAGCGTCGGCCAAAGACCGAGACGAGACCGAGGTGCAGAGGCTGCGAGCGAGCAGCCCGCCCCTGCCTGCCGGCGACGATGGGCACGCACATGCCGAGGAGGTGAACGATGCCGGAATCCCGAGGACGACGAATCGAGACAGAAGAGAAACTCGCACGGCTCTGGGACGAGGACCCGATGGTCGAGGAATCGCTGATGCGGAGCGAATCCCTCCCCGAAGCGCGACATCGCACGCTCGACTACTTGGCGGAGCTCGAGGAAGCTCTGCGAACCGGCGCGTTCGATCTCGATCGTCTCGAGTGGTCATCGGCCCTCGCGGCGGTCCAGACGTTCAAGAACCTCCTATCGGCTGAGAACGAGGCGATCGCCGGGTTCAGCACGCTGGAGACTCTCTGGCGGCTCGCCCGCGGGTACGACGAGGAGATTGCCCCCGGGTTCATTGACGAGTTTTCCCATCTGATCCGTGCGATCAACGGTCGCTCCGAGATCGGGCGCGGCTGGTACGGCGGAGAGGGCGCGCCAGCCGAAGCTGACGGCGGTCCGGATGAGGCGTTCCCCCGGACCGGACGCCGCGGAGCGGTCGAGCGGTCTCGGTTTCTCGATGCTCTCTCCGACGCGGCATGGCGCAGGATCTCCGCCTATCGATCCGGACTCGATCCGGAGGTCGTACAGGAGCGGATCGAGAATCGCCGCCGAATCCTCACCGCCTTCAGCGCAGCGGAGGACGACTGGAACGATCCCGCCTGGCAGGCTGAGCACGTCCTGAAGGGGGAAGCCGGTGCAAGGTCTCTACAAGAGATCATCCCCCTCCGCTCGGAGGAACTCGCGGCCGTACGACTCGCGGCCCAATACAAGATCCCGTGGGGGATCACACCGTACTACCTGTCGCTGTTCGATTTCACAGCGTCCGGCCGAAGCCGGGACGGACAGGTCCGCTCGCAGGTCATCCCGCCGCTTCACACGGTCCGACGGATGATCGAACATCGTCGGGACCGCTCACGGGCATTCGACTACATGCGCGAGCGCGATACGTCGCCGTTCGACCGGATCACACGCCGCTATCCGATGGTCGCCGTTCTCAAGGTCAGTGACACGTGTCCGCAGATTTGCACCTACTGCCAGCGCAACTGGGAGATCGTCGATGCGATGGACTGTGAGCGGCTTCCGACCGCCGAGGATCTCGGACCGGCACTTGCGTGGTTCGAGGAGCATCCCGGAATCACCGATGTCCTGCTGACCGGGGGTGATCCGCTGATCCTCGACGACTCTGTTCTGGGGTATCTCCTCGACCGCCTCGCGGGCATGCCCCACGTGCGGAACGTCCGGATCGGCAGCCGGATCCCGGTGGCGATGCCGATGCGCGTGACCGACGGACTTGCCGAACGCCTCGGTGCCTTCATCGCTCCGGGACGACGAAACCTCGCCGTCGTCACACACGTCGAGAGTGCATCCGAAGTGACACCGGAGCTCGCGGCGGCGATCGAACGACTCCGCCGACGGGGCGTTCAGGTCTACAACCAGCAGGTGTTCACCGTGGAGACAAGTCGCCGCTTCCAGGCGGTTGCGACCCGGATCGCGCTGAAACAGGCGGGGATCGATCCGTACTACACGTTCTACACGAAGGGGAAGGAAGAGCATCGCGACTACCTCGTCCCGATCGCCCGGCTCCTCCAGGAGCGAAACGAGGAGGCGAGGCTGTTGCCCGGGGTCTTCCGGACGGACGAGGCGGTCTTCAACGTTCCGGGCCTCGGGAAGAGCCACCTCCGAGCGAAGCAGGATCGTGAACTCATCGCGATCCGATCCGACGGGCGCCGCGTCTATCTGTTCCATCCGTGGGAGAAGGGGGTCGCTCCGGTCGGTCCGTGGCCGTACGTCGACGTCTCAATCGGAGAGTATCTCGATCGGATGGAACAGCTCGGCGAAGATCCGGCCGATTATCAGAGCATTTGGTTCTATTCCTAGACGGAGACAGAGAGACGCGCGGACTACTCCGCGGGAACTGCTGGCGCGACGAGTACGGCTTCCCAGTTGATCTGATAGGTCGTCCCATTCACGGTGTGGGTGCCGGTTCCGGACATCTGTGTCTCGTGGAAATCGCCGTCGAGCTCGATCGTCACACTCTGTGGCGGCGTGATCGCGAGGGTCCCCGACGCCTCGAGTGACATCGTGTGCGTCCGCGCGTATCCGTCGCTGATGGCCAGCTCGAACGACGTACCGCCGGGTCCGCCCAGCCAGACACTTCCGGATAGGTCGCGGTCCTCGTGGACGAGATCGAGGTAGAGTGTCGTCTGGATCCCGACAGGACCTGTTGTCCATTCGATGTGGCCGCTCCATTGTCCAGAGATGTTGATCGGTGACGAGAAGAACGAGCAGCCCGACAGCCAGAGGGCTGCGAACAACAACACTCTCGCGACGATCGCTTTCTGTAATCTCGACACGGTTTCCCCTCCGCCGCATTCTCGCCCAACGCGGATCGACGGATTGGGATGGAAGGGGCGTGCGAATAGGACGTTGCGCACCCCACGCGTGACGGCACTCAGCGGCGGTCGACGACTATAATCAGAACGGAGGTGCGCGATGCCGGAACTCCCCGAACTCGAGGTGATGCGCGAGGGTCTCACGTCACAAATCCTTGGACGGCCGATCTTGCAGGCGCAGGCGTACCATCCTGGAATCCTGAAGACAGTCGATCCCCCGGCCGAGGCGCTGGTCGGGCGGCCGTTCACCCGGATCGATCGGCGGGGGAAGCACCTGATCCTGTCGTGCGGCGAGGACCTTCATGTCGTCCTCCACTTGATGCTCGCCGGACGGCTCGTGCTGAGCCAAAGCGACACGAAGATCACCAAGGCAACCGGATTTGTCTTCGGCTTCGACGACGACGAGGACCTTCGGGTGATCGAGAACGGGACGATCCGGCTGGTCCGGCTCCACATCGTCGGCGAACCGGACGATGTCGATTCGATTGCGTCGCTTGGGATCGAGCCGCTGTCGGATGCGTTCACTCCCGAGGCGCTGACGGAGCTCCTTGCCGGCCGCCGACGTCAGCTGAAGAAGGCGTTGACCGACCAGAAGACGATCGCCGGGATTGGCACGGCGTACGCCGACGAGATCCTCTACGCGGCGAAGCTCTCTCCGATCCGCTACGTCTCGACGCTGGAGCCGGAGGAGATCGATCGTCTTCATCGGGAGACGCGTGCCGTCCTCGGAACTGCGATCGCGGAGATCCGGGCACGAGCCGGCGGCGCTCTGATCGGTGGACATTCGAGGGACTTCGTCCGCGTCTACAAGAAGACCGGTCAACCGTGCCCCGAGTGCGGCACTCCTATAGCAGAGATTCGGTACGCGCAGAAGAAGACGTACTACTGCCCGACCTGTCAATCGAGCGGCAAAACGCTCGCGGACAGACGAACCTGGTTGACGAAGTAGTCAACAACCTCAGTACGTCACCAACACGAGAAGCGAGCATGGCGAGCTTCGCGTTCGTGGTCGACAGTCGACCACGCAGAAATCCGCTACGCGCGAAAAAGGACCTACTATTGCCTGACGTGCCAGGCGAGCGGGAAGATCCTCTCCGATCGGAGGAGTTGGCTTACGAAGTAGCAGCGACACGTCTCTGCGTCACACCAGCACGAGAAGCGAGTCTGTCGAGCTTCTCGTCCGTGCTCAGCCGCTTCCTGCGGATGAGCACGAAATCGGCTCCTCGATCGGCCGCCGCTCCCACTCCGGGCTTCGCGGGATGACCTTCCCGCTTTGCATTACCCAGGAGACCGACTTGAGTGCCGAGACGTCCGCAAGCGGATCCGAATCGACGAGGATCAGATCGGCCCACTTCCCCGGTTCGACTGTCCCGAGGCGATCGGTCCTTCGGAGGGCTTCCGCTCCACCGCGCGTCGCCGCGACGAGCGCGGCCATCGGGGAGAGGCCGAGACGAACCAGCCATTCGACTTCCTCGGGGAGGAGACACCACGGCTGATCGGCGAGGACGAAGTCGGTCCCCGCAGCGATCGTCACGCCGCGTTCTCGCGCTAAGCGCATCGTCTCGGGTAGCTGCTCAGCGCAGCGGCGGAACCAGAGTGCGCTTTCCGCGAGGTCGGTCGCATCTCCCCACGGATACTTCTCCGGCGTCTGCTGGTAGTCGGTCAGTCGCACCGCGAGATCGTGTTTCACCCAGAGGGTCGGGACGAGGACGATCCCCTTCTCGGCCATCCGATCGACCGTCTCCTCGCTGAGAAAGCTTCCATGCTCGATCACGTCGACGCCGGCGCGCGACGCCATGTCAGTGCTGACGTAGTTCGCGGCGTGGATCGCGACCGGCAGGCCGAGGCGGTGCGCTTCGTCGACGCCCGCGTCGATCTCCGCCTGCGAGAACTCGGGGAGGTCGGTCCGGTGCGACGAGAGGAGCTTGATCAGATCGGCCCCCGCCTTGTGCTCGACGCGGACGGCGTGCCGGATCGCGTCCGGACCATCGACCTCGTGAACGGCGCCCGTGAAGCCGGAACCGTGCCCTCCGGTCATGCAGATCCCCTTCCCAGCGGTGAAGATCCGCGGGGCGATCAGCTGGCCGTGTCGGCGGGCCGACCGGAGTGCCAGGTTGATCCGGACGCCGCAGACGTCGCGGACTGTGGTCACGCCGGCCTGAAGGGCGCTCCGCAGGTTCCGGATCGCGATCGTCGTCGCGTAGGCGGTCGGGTCTCCCTTCGGAGGCGCCGTAACGAAATCGGGCGCGCTGACGTGGACGTGCGCGTCGATCAGTCCCGGGAGGAGGAATCGCCCGCTGGCGTCGACGATCTCCGCTTCGTGCGGGAGATCGACTGCCGAGCGCGGGCCGACCGTCACGATCGAATCGCCCTCGATGAGGACGGCGGCGTTGCGAAGCGGATCCGCTCCAGTCCCGTCGATCAGCGTCGTGCCAACAATCGCCGTCATCCGCTGCCCTTCTGTCATCCCATCCTCCTCACGAAACTGCGTGACCGCACGATACTCCATTCCCGGCACGCGATCGACCATCGAACGACGGTCAAGAAGACCCAACAAGCATCAACGCAGAGCGCGCAGAGGGAAGACAGTGAAAAGGCGGACCCAAGGACCTTCGAAAGCGATGGGACACAAAGAAGCTACCATCTGTCGTAGGTCGTGCCGTGCGAGCCGTGGAACGATGCGGCGTTCGACCGAAGTTGCGTCAATGAGGCCGAGGCTTCCCCCCTCTGCATTCTCCGCGGCCTCTGCGTTCGGTGTTTCTGATGTTCCGGAAGATCAGCAAATGCGAGGGACCGGATCCCCGAGCGGCATGTCGAGGAATCGACGTCCGCCGACCTCGGTGTCGAGGATGACGCGCGTCGGATACTCCTCAGTTACTGTCCCGACGATTGCTGCATCCGCACCGAGCGGGTGCTCACGGAGCACTCGAAGCGCCGCCTCGGCTGCCTCTGGCGCGACGATGACGACCGCCTTCCCCTCGTTCGCCACCTCGAGCGGCGAGATCCCGAGGAGCTCCGACAGCCCCCGGGCCGCGCTGCGCATGGGGATTCGTGTCTCTTCGATCTCGATGCATGTCGATGACTTCCTCGCCATCTCGTTCAGCGCAGCGGCGAGACCGCCGCGTGTCGGGTCCTTCATCGCGTGGATCGCTTCGCAGATGTCGCTCTCGAGGAGCGGTGCGAACATCGGCCAAATCGGAGCGACGTCGCTCTCGAGTCGAGTCGATAGGCTGAACTCCTCTCGTGCTGCGAGGAGGGCCATCCCGTGGTCGCCGATCGAGCCGGTCAGCAGGACGCGGTCGCCTGGCCGGAGACCCGCATCGGAGATCGCGTGTCTCGCGATCCCGAGGCCGGTCGTGTTCAAGACGATCCCGTCGACGTCGCCGGCCGGCATCACCTTCGTGTCGCCGCAGACGACCGGCGCGTCGACCTCCTCAAGCGCTGCTGCGAACGACTCGATGATCCGCTCGAGGTCGGGGATCGGAAATCCCTCTTCGATGATTGCGGCGAGCGTCAGCGCGATCGGCCGCGCGCCCATCACGGCGAGATCGTTGATCGTCCCCGCCGCCGCGAGACGGCCGATGTCTCCGCCGGGGAAGAAGATCGGCTTCACGACGTGGCTGTCGGTCGTTAGGACCAGCTCGCCCGTCTCGCCCTCGGGGAGCGCGATCGTTGCGCCGTCATCGAGCGCATCGAGTCCGATCCGCCCGACGGCCTCCTTGCCGAATCGGGGGAGGATCAGCCGTTCGAGGAGTTCGCCCATCAGCTCGCCGCCGGCTCCATGGAGCGGCGTGATGTGGGTGTCCTTTCTGTCTGGGCTCACAGTTGGCGCTCGCCCCCGTAGCGGAACCAGATGCTGCATGCCCCTTCCGAGCCGACCATGCACGGGCCGACCGGGGACGTCGGTGTACAGCGGACGGAGAAGAGGGGACAGTCGCTCGGAACGGCGCGCGCCGTCAGGACGTCGGGGCATCGGCACCCAGGGATCTCGTCCTGCTCTTCGGGGAGCTCGACGTCGAACCGGCTCGTCGCGTCGAATCGCGCGAACGGTTCGCGGAGCCGAAGGCCGGTCGCCGGGATCGTCCCGATCCCGCGCCAGTTCGCGTCGGCGACCTCGAAGACCCGATCGATCAGATCGAGAGCAGCCGGGTTCCCGTCCGGATCGACGGCGCGCGGATACCCGTTCTCGATCTTCGGCGTACCGTCCCGGATCTGTCGGAGGATCAGCGCAATCGCGTAGAGGATGTCGAGCGGTTCGAACCCGCCGATGACGACCGGGACCTTCCGATTCGTCAGCCACTCCTCGTACGGACGCGTCCCGATGATCGTCGAGACATGGCCCGGCGCGAGGTACGCACCGATTCGGTTGTCCGGGAGGTCGAGGAGGGCGACGAGGGCCGGTGGAATCAGTTTGTGCGATGCGAGGACCGTCAGATTCGCCGGCGGTCCGTCGAGAAGGATCGCCGCGCTCATCGGGGTCGTCGTTTCGAACCCGACGGCGAAGAAGACGACTTCACGATCCGTTTCCTGCGCGATCGCGACGGCATCGGCCGCCGAGAGGATCGTCCGGATGTCGCAACCTTCGGAACGCGTCTCGTCGAGCGACAGCTCGCTCCCCGGGACGCGGATCATGTCGCCGAACGTGCAGAGGACCGCGCCGGTCTGGGCGATTGCGATCGCAGTGTCGATCTCTCGCGCCGGCGTCACGCAGACCGGGCAGCCCGGTCCCTCGAGGAGGTCGACCGATTCCGGGAGGAATCGGCGGAGGCCGTTTCGCGTGATCGCCATCTCGTGGGTTCCGCAGACGTGGACAATCTTCAGTTGATCGGACGGTGCCAGCTTCGCGATCGCGTCGGCCAGCGCCTTCCCACGGGCCGGATCGGAGAAGTGGAACGACTCGGTCACGATTCCTCGTGTCGATCCGGCGTGGCTTGCTCGCTCGCCGGAGAATCCGGTTCGACCGGATTCTCCGGCGCCACTTCGTTGAGCGAAGCGGCGAGTTCGTCGAACAGCTTCAACGTCTCCTCGCCGTCCTCAGGCGAGAGCCGCCGGATCGCGAACCCGGTATGGATCAGCACGTAGTCGCCGACCGCGACCTCCTCGGTCAGCGTGTCGAGCCGGCACTGGGTCTCAACGCCGCCGTAATCGACGGTTGCGACGTTCTCCGCGATCCAAAGCACGCGCGCAGGCGCAGCAAGGCACATAGTGATCCGGATTATAGCTTCGCACTCGTGAAGACTCAGCCTGCCACGAGACGAGCGAATCCTAGTTCCTACGAACTACACCGGGAAGCTGCTCAGCGCGGCGTTGATCATCAGGCGCCAGACGCGACTGATCTCGACCATGTCGTTGCCGGCGTACCGGACGCCGCGGGGGTCGATCCGCTCGGCGCCGGGGATGTCGGCCGCGAGCTGCGCGTAGATCGCCTTCAGGAAGTGCGCCTCGAAGGCAATCGGCGCCTCCAGCCGGACGACGGTCATCCGGTCGATCCGCTCGAGTGCGGCTTTCGCCGCCGCACGGATCGCCTGCTGCGCAGCCTTTGGGGTCAGGTTCCTCGCGGAGAACGTGCTGATCGCCCACTTGGTGACCACGCGTTCGATCCACGGATGGGTTCGCTCGATCTCGGCGGCGAGCCGATCGTCTCCCGCGACCAGCGCGACCGGCACGCCGAAGTGACCGGCGACGGCGGCATTGAACGCTGCTTCAGTGACCGGTTCACCGTTCAGCCGGAGCTCGTGGACGATCTTCCCGACATGGGTATGGGCGAGGACGCCGAGTCCGTCTCCGGCGCGGGCGTGGTACCCGATGAAGAAGGCGGCGTCGAAGGAGTCATCGATCCCCTCCATCTGAAGGAGCGGCCTCGGTGTGCCGAAGACGATCTGCGCGTCGTCGTGGAGCTCGTCCGGAAGGAGGTTCCGCATCAATCCATGGGCGTCGGCGACGACGACCTCCGTCGCGCCAGCCTCCATCGCGCCCTCGATGGCGGCGTTCGTCTCGGCCGTCATCCACTTCCGGGCCGCCTCGTACGCCGGCCCCTCCATCTTCACGTGATCCCCGTGGGTGACGCACGCGATCCCTTCCATGTCGACCGAGATGAACAGCTTCATCGAGTCCTCCCTGTGGATCCGGTTTGTAACTGTCTTCGAGCGTACTCGTCCGGGGAGATCGGCACAACGGGTCGGCGCCGCGGAACGTTGGTGCCCCAGTCTGGTATGGTCTCGGAGCTGTATGGCCCGGATCTTTGTGATGCACGTCACGCTCGGCTGTCCGTCGAGACTCGGCAGAGGGTCTGGAGTGGCGTAGCCTACAGGGCTTGACAGGCCAGAGTCAGTGAGAGTAGAGTCGGTCCTACTCGAGGAAGCAGGTGAGTCGGCTGTGCGGATCGATGGCGCGGCCGGAGATGTGATTGGCGAGGGGGAACGAAGCTGGGTAACGGAAGACTAGGGCAGGAGGTGCCACCGTGAGACGGAGATTGGCAACAGGGAGTGTCGTGACGCTTCTCGTCGCGGTGCTGTTCACCCTAGCCGCTCTTGCGTCGGACGCACAGATGTACTTCTCGTCCGACAAGAACGGACAGAATCGGGTGACGAGCATCCAGGAGGGCAACGAGATCTGGATCGTCATCGTCGACAACGACGAGAACACCGACTGCGATGTGCGGGACAAGATCTGGACTGACGTCAAGATCATGGATCCGAAGACGGGCGCGTACATCGTCTGGATCAGCTACGAGGACGACACCGGGAGCCCATCAGGCAAGCCCTACGATGACGGCGACTACGTTCCGTATAAGGGACACTGGCCGGGGAACACGGCCGGCTGGCTCGGCGGCGACTATCTCGAGGAGACAGGGGCCGACACGGGCGTCTTCGTCTCGAAGCGTCCGTTCCGCGTTGGGACCCGCGAGGACTACGACGATCCGTTCGAGAACACCCATGTTGTCGACGGCGAGGTCGGACCGGACGGCTGGCCGCTCGACTTCCAGTGGGGGAACTTCCTCTACTCGAACTGGGATACGACCAACGATATCGGGGACAACATCGAGGCCGACGATCGTCGCTACATCGACGCGACGTGGGACGAGGAACAGGCCTATGCCATCGGGCAGGGGCCTGCGGTCGGCGGTCCCGCCTTCTTTCCGTCCGAGGTCCTGGACGGTCACGATGAGGACTACGAGTACCTACTGGGGCGGTTCGAGAACATGGATACGCTCGTCGGGATGTACCAGGATCAGAACGATCCGACCGACGTGGTTGTCGCGATGATGAAGATCATCGACGTCGAGGCGACGATCTCCTGGGATCAGGAGATCTACAAGGACGCCAACATGGCCGCGACAATCACCGTCGTCGACCCGGACGAGAATCTCGACTGCAGCCAAGCCGAGTACGTTCCGGTGTTCATCCTCGTGAATCCTGGTTCGTGGAACGCGGTTCGCGTCGCTCCGCAGGAGGGGCCAGGGCCAGAAGAGGATCCTGAGTTCGCGAGCCCGACCAACTTCTGTTCGTTGAAGTTGACCGGGGGTGTCGCCCCTCAGACTCTGCTCGACCAGGGTTCGCAGGACTGGGACTTCACGGAAGGATTGCCGCTGATCGATGAGGATTCCGAGCACACCATCCGTTGGTACAACATCTACGACAGCGGGATTCCGTGGACGGCGCCGTACGTCGGCGGCGCGTACTACATCGAGTACCCGCTGGCCGGCGAGAACGATCACTGGGGCAACCCGCAGCCGACGAGCTTCGCCACGGTCGACGACGATGGATTCTGCCGTGTCTCGTTCCACGCACAAGAGACCGGCGTCGACACCGGCGTCTTCCAGCTGAATCTCAACTCGATCCTCGACGATCTCGGGTTCGAGCAACTGAACGTTCGCGATGTTCTCGTCGCTTACTACCTCGATCCGAACGACGAGGACGACTTCAAGTTGGCGACGGCGTACATCGAGGAGCGGCAGCACTCGATCACCAGCTTCACCGACGCGAATCGGGCCGACAAGGATCTCTACTGGATCGGTCGCGACCCGGTCTACGTCCAGGTGATCGACGCGAACGCGAACGTCGA
>JANQEA010000026.1 GCA_028278555.1 Candidatus Bipolaricaulota bacterium
CAGCGCCCAAGTCGTTGGACCTTTCATGCGGGTCAGAACTTACCTGACAAGGAATTTCGCTACCTTAGGACGGTTATAGTTACCGCCGCCCTTCACTGGCGCTTCAGTTCGCCGCGCTAACAGCTCCCCTTAACGTTCCAGCAGTGGGCAGGTTTCAGACTCTATACATCCTCTTTCGAGTTGGCAGAGTCCTGTGTTTTTGCTAAACAGTCGCTCAGGCCGATTCTCTGCGGCCACCCGAAGGTGGCACCCCTTATCCCAAAGTTACGGGGTCATTTTGCCGAGTTCCTTAACCGAATTTCACTCGTCCACCTTAGTATTCTCTACTTGCCTACCTGTGTCGGATTGTGGTACGGACTCTTTCTTGCTCACTAGAGGCTTTTCTCGCCCGATGATTCCGCCTCCCTTCGCCCTAAAAGCGGGCTCGCCATCACACCTCGACTTGACGGGGGAACGGATTTGCCTATCCCCCCTACCTCGGTGCTTGGACACACTATTCCGTCAGTGTGCGGAGGAGAACCTTCGGGGTCCCCCCTTCGTTCAAACGCAAGAGTAGAGGCGCAGGAATATTAACCTGCTGTCCATCGGTTACCCCTTTCGGGTTCACCTTAGGTTCCGCCTAACCCTGGGCGGACGAACCTTCCCCAGGAAACCTTAGGCAATCGGTGGCAATGATTCTCACATTGCTCGCGCTACTCATGCCGGCATTCTCTCTTCCGTCTCGTCCACCAAGCCTTACAGCTCAGCTTCAGCCGTGAACGGAATGCTCCCCTACCGATCGTCACGAATGTGACAATCCCGCAGCTTCGGTACCGTGCTTAGCCCCGTTAAATTTTCGGCGCGTCGTCGTTAGACTGGTGGGCTATTACGCACTCTTTAAAGGATGGCTGCTTCTAAGCCAACCTTCCAGCTGTCTCGACAACCACACATCCTTTCCCACTCAGCACGGATTTAGGGACCTTAGCTGGCGATCATGGGTTGTTTCCCTTTCGAGCGCGGATTTTATAACCCGCGTTCTGACTCCTGCGAAACGGTCTACCGGTATTCGGAGTTTGACTAGGGTCGGGAGTTGCCCCCCTTCCCCGACCAGTGCTCTACCCCCGGTAGCCTTCACGCAAGGCTAGCCCTAAAGCTATTTCGGGGAGAACCAGATATCACCAGGTTCGATTGGTTTTTCGCCCCTAACCACAGGTCATCCCCTGACTTTTCAACGTCAGTGGGTTCGGCCCTTCACGTACGGTCAAGTACACTTCAGCCTGCCCATGGCTAGTTCACCTGGCTTCGGGTCTACGACATGTGACTTTCGCCCTATTCAGACTCGCTTTCGCTGCGGCTCCACCTTCGTCGGCTTAACCTTGCCACATACCGTAACTCGCCGGCTCATACTGCAAAAGGCATGCGGTCACACCATGTAGTGCGCTCCCGAAGGAGCGCGGGATGGTGCTCCCACTGTCTGTAAGCAAACGGTTTCAAGTTCTATTTCACTCCCCTCCCGGGGTGCTTTTCACCTTTCCCTCGCGGTACTAGTTCACTATCGGTCAGTCGGTAATGTTTAGCCTTGGAAGGTGGTCCTCCCAGCTTCACGCCGGATTTCACGTGTCCGGCGCTACTCAAGTTGACTCCCGGGGTGGATCCGCCTTTCGTCTACGGGACTATCACCCTCTGTGGTCGCTCTTTCCAGAGACGTTCGACTAGACTTCACCTTTAACCCCGCCCATCTCTGCGTCGATGAGACGGAATCGACTTACAACCCCAAACGAGCAACGAACGCAGTCTTACACTCGCCTGGTTTGGGCTCTTCCCGTTTCGCTCGCCACTACTAAGGGAATCTCTATTGATTTCTTTTCCTCCGGTTACTGAGATGTTTCACTTCGCCGGGTTCGCCGAGCGCACCTACTGAGGTTTCAGTACGCTCTCCTAGGGCTTCACCCTAGGGGGCACTCCCATTCAGACATCCCCGGATCAAAGCCTGCTTAGCGGCTCCCCGAGGCTTATCGCAGCTAGCCACGTCCTTCATCGCTTCCGACTGCCAAGGTGTCCACCGTTTGCTCTTACTGCGCTTATGCGGCACACACTCTATTCACTTGTCAAGGAGCAGCGCAGCAACCTTCGCTGCGCGAACAGACGTCAATCGTAACACTCGCCCCAGACCCTGTCAAGGGATTCCGCGGTCCGTGTGAGGCGAGACTCTATCTCGATAGGGGGAGGATTTCAAGGACAGCGATTCAGCCCAACTAGACAGTTCCGACCGCTAGGCGAAACCGCCAAGGCGGCGATCGACCGTCGCCGCCAATCGATCGAGATCCTCGAAGCCGAGCTCTTCGCCCCGCGCGGTCCCATCGATCTGCGCCTCCTCGAGGACGGCACCGATCGCACCGACCGGCACGACGGCCCGCAAGGCACCGCGAATCATCTTCCGTCGTGTTCCGTAGAGGGCGCGGACGACGGCGAAGAACGTCTCGGCGTCCGAGTCGAAACGTGGATGTGGGCGGAAAGTGAGACTCCAGAGGGTCGAGTCGACTTCCGGCGCCGGCAAGAAGCAGCCCCGGGCAATCCGGCGGAGGATCTCTACGTCGGCGTACGCGCGAACGAGGATGCCGAGCGCCGTTCCTTCCTTGCCCGGACTGGCGGCGATCTTCTCCGCCACCTCCCGTTGGGTAATCACCAACGCGCCGCCGATCGCCCGCCGTTGATCGATCAGCCATTTGAGGATCGGCGCCGTGATCCGGTACGGCAGGCTCCCGACGATGAACACCGAGCCTTCGTCAAGATCTCTCTCGATGTCGAGTCTGAGGATATCCTCCTGGCAGACTCCGAGTCTCTCGGAAGATCCGAGCCGCTCGTTCAGTAGGCCGGCGAGACGCCGATCGACCTCGACCGCGACAACACGCTCTGCTCGGCGCAGGAGAACCTCGGTGACCGCGCCGAGCCCCGGACCGATCTCGAGGATCGTCTCGGGAGCGAACTTCACCAACGCCTTCTCGATGTCGGCCAGGACGCCATCGTCAACGAGGAAGTTCTGCCCGAGCCGCTTGCTCGGTCGGATTCCCGCGTCAGCAAGAAGGGCGCGGACGACACGGCGATCGGTGATCGAGTCGATCAAAGGAGCCGCTCGGCCGCCCACTCGATCAGGAGATCGAGGACTCGGGGATCGACCGGCTCGTCGAGATGCCGGTAGACGAGGTTCGGTTCTTCGGGGTGATACCGGAGGAGGTGATTGAGATCCGGAAGGACGATCGCGGTCACATCCTCGTTCCCGGCCTCGATCAGGATCTCCTTGAGCGCCGCGGCCTCCGTCGCCGGGACCTGGGCGTCCTTCTCGCCGCTCAGGATCAGCACCGGAACATCGACGCGTCGGATCGTTTCGGCCGGTTCGTCGGTGTAGTGCTCTCGGAGCCACTCGAGCGCCAGCGGCGTCGACTTCAGCTGATTCGCCGAGGGCGTCGTCAGCCACGGCATCGCCGACTGGAGCTCCTCCACGGAGTAGTCGGACCAGTTCCCCTCCGATCCTTGAACGAACGCAATGTACTCGTCCTGTTGGTCGAGTGCCGCCTCCAGCGCGTCTCCTTCGAGTCCCTGCTCCCGCAGCAGTCGTTCAACCTGCCAGCGCGTGATTCGATCGAGCGATCGTGCCGCGCCGGCAAGGAGGACGATCCCCGCGGCCGTTCGGTCTTCCACCGCTAGACTCGGCGCAAGGTAGGCACCCTCGCTGTGGCCGATCAGGATGCAACGATCCGGATCGATCTCCGGTTGGGACCGGAGGCCCTCGAGCGCGGCGCGCGTGTCGTTCAGCAGATCGGTCCGCGACGCGAGGGCCGACTCCCCTTCGCTCTCCCCGACACCCCGCTTGTCGAACCGAAGGGACGCGATCCCGGCGCGCGCGAGCCCGTGAGCCAGCTGACGGTACGCATCCATCGCGAGGCCGGGGGCGTTGCCATCGCGGTCGACCGGCCCAGATCCGTGGAGGAAGAGGGCCGCCGGATACGGTGCATTCCCTTCCGCGGGAAGGGTCAGGGTCCCGATCAGCGTCAAACCATCGCTGGCGAACGCGATGTCGCGCTCATCGACCTCCGCTGTCTCCTCTCGCACATCCGGGTCGACTTCGATTCCTGTCGGGAAAAGTGAGACATCGTAGCCGAGCGTCCCTTGGGATCGATTGACCAGGCCGACCAACCGGCCGTTGTGCTCGATCAGTTCGATCGCCGTGTCCCCGAGGTGGACGTCGAATCGCTTTCCTTCGAACGTCTCGCCGCCCGATCGGAAGACGATCGAATTCGGGCCGTCGACCTTCGAGGGCAGCGAGGCAAGCGCCTGCGGGATGGCAGCGGCGAATTCGCGATCGATCGCCTCGGACCGGATCGCCATAAGCAGGATCGCATAGTGGCCGATCAGATTGTTGTCGAGGAGCGCGAGACTCCTCGCGGAAGCCGGGACATCGACGGCCTGCCGCGAGGCTCCCACACGCACCTCCATCGTCAGACCGGCCACCCCCACCTGCGCGGAGATGATCTGGGGGCCGGACGGCGTCTCCGCCGCAAGGTGGTAGAAGATCGGCAGGAAGTCGCGATCGTACTGGGTCTGCTGGGACAAGGTGATCGGCTGGTCGCTGACGGTCAACTCGCTCTGCGACAGGAGCATGTACCCATCGATCGGATGGAAGAAGAGCGTGTACGTCTCGTCGAGCAGCCGGTCGCCGTCTCGCTCGAGGACGAAGCGTCCGCCGCCGATCAGCTCGGCTTCAATGTCTAGCTCCGGCGTCTCCGTCTCGACCCGCGTCCCGAGGAGCGCGAGCACCACCAGCCCAATCGCGACGGCCAATCCGATCAGCAGTTTCGTGTTCATCCGATTCCCCTCCGTACGTTCATCTCATCGACCAGCGGAACGCACGATGCAGCGAAGTCTAGCACGGAACTCGAACGAGAACGAGAACGAAGGACCGCTATTCGTTGCTCCACTCCGACGCGAGGATCGACATCACGATCGTGTCGTGGAACGTCCCGTGCCGGAAGTACGATTCGCGGAGCGTCCCTTCGTGGATGAACCCAGCCTTCTCGTAGGCGCGAAGCGCGCGAGCGTTGTGAGAGTAGGCCTCAAGCCCGATCCGATGGAGTCCGAGTTCTTCGAATCCGTACTTGAGGATCAGCCGCGCCGCCTCCGGCCCGTACCCCTGCCCCCACGCGTCCTTGTCGCCGATCAGAATCCCGAAGATGGCGTTCCGGTTGACGTAGTCGATCGCGTTGAACCCGCAGTTTCCGATGTGCCGATCCCCGTCCGCGACGACGATCGCCAGGTTCATGTGCCGATCGGACTTGTATTGACCCTCGAGCCATTCCTTCTCAGCGGCACGCCCCATCGGTTCTCGCCGACCGAGGGTCGAGAGGATCTCTGGATCGTTGATCCATCGAAGGCACCGATCGAGATCGTCCACGTCGAGCGGGCGGAGGTAGATCCGTTCTCCGATCAGGAAGGGTGCATCCATGACGATCCCTCTGATTCATCAGCGGGCTCCGGCCGATCGCACCGGAGCCCGCCGATTCTCTTATCTGTTGTGCCCCACTCTATAGGAAGATCGGGTAGAGCGGGAAGAGCGATGCGAAAACGAGCGCGATCACCGACATCAGCTTGATCAGGATATCGAGCGACGGTCCGACGGTATCCTTCAGCGGGTCGCCGACCGTGTCGCCCGTGACGCCGGCCGCATGGGCCTCGGAATTCTTCCCGCCGAAGTGCCCTTCCTCGATGTACTTCTTCGCGTTGTCCATCGCACCGCCCGAATTGGCGCAATAGATCGCCAACTGAATCGCCGAGAGGAGCGCACCGATCAGGAATCCGCCGAGCGCGTACCGGCCGAAGATGATCCCGAAGACAATCGGCGTCAGCACCGCGATCATCGCCGGCAGGAACATCTTGTTCAGCCCGCCGTGCGCCGTAATCGAGATGCAGCGGTTGTAGTCAGGCGTTTCCTCGCCAGACATGATCCCAGGCTTCTCCTTGAACTGACGCCGGATCTCCTGGACGAGGATGTCGCTCGTGCGACTCACACCGCGGATCAGCAGCGCGGAGAAGACGTAGGGGACCATCGCCCCGAGCATCAGTCCGGCGATGACGAACGCCCCCATCTCAATGACGCTCCCGGTCGGAGAGACAATCGACCCGACGATCGGCAGCTGCGGGAGAACGACCTCGGCCGCCGAGCCGGCTGCCGACCACATATAGGCGGCAATCAGGCCGAGGGCGGCGAACGCCGCCGAGCCGATCGCGAACCCCTTCCCGATCGCAGCGGTCGTGTTGCCAATCGAGTCGAGCTTGTCGGTCTTCTCGCGAACGGATGGATCGAGCTCGGCCATCGAGGCAATCCCGCCGGCGTTGTCGGCGATCGGCCCATACGTATCGACGGCGACGGTCATCGCGACAAACGAGAGCATTCCCATCGCCGTGAACGCGACACCGATCAGTCCGCCGAGCTGGTACGAGATGATGCTCGCCGCGGCGATGATCAGCACCGGCAGGAACGTCGAGGCCATGCCGAGGGCCATCCCTTCGGTGACGCCGACCGCCGGGCCCGATTGGTTCATCTTGGCGAGTTCGCGGGTCGGCTTGTAGCTCGATGAAGTGAAATACTCGGACGCAAAGCCGATGCCGACGCCAGCGAGCAAGCCGAGCACAACCTGGATCGCCACCGAGTAGGAGAGTGGGGAGATTCCGATCACGAGAAACGTCGTCCCCGCGGTGAGCAACGCGGCGAGCCGCGTCCCGTTCATCAGCACAGCCTGCATCCCCTCCTGCCGGCGGCTGAACCGGATGAACAGGATCGCCAACAGGCTGGCGACGATCCCGCCGCCAACGACCAACAGCGGTGCAGCGAGAACCCACCAGTAGTTCGCTTCGGTGAGGCCGGCCGAAAAACCGAGCTTCTCGATCAGCCCGGGCAGGTTGTCGCGGCCGATGTAGATGTACATCACCATGACCATCACTGAGATGATCGCGCCGACGAACGATTCGAGGAGATCGGCGCCAAGCCCGCCAACATCACCGACGTTGTCGCCGACGTTATCAGCGATCGTCGCCGGATTGCGCGGGTCGTCTTCGGGGATCCCCATCTCGACCTTGCCGACCATGTCGGCCGCCATGTCGGCCGCCTTCGTGTAGATGCCGCCACCGACACGGTCGAACAGCGCGACAAGCGACGCGCCCATCGAGTAGGCGCTGACGATCAGCGCGGCGCGGATGACGGAGACGCCGAGGAGGTTGTCCGTCGTGATGGCCAGGAACTCCGAGCCAGGGACGAACCACTTACGGAAGATAAGAATCACGACGACGAGACCGATCAGTGCCAGGCCGGCAACCGAAAGGCCCATCACGCTTCCGCCGGAGAAAGCGACATTCAACGCATCCTTGAACGACTTCTGCGCCGCGTGTGCTGTGCGGGCGTTGGCATGCGTCGCCGCGTTCATCCCGATGAAGCCGGCCGCCAGCGACAACAGTGCGCCGATCCAGAACGCGATCGCGACTTGCCAGTAGAAGAGGATCCACAGGATGACCCCAATGACGGCCATCGTGATCAGCATGACCTTCGCTTCGGAGATCATGAACGTGAACGCTCCAGAGCGGATGTAGCCCTGCAGCTCCTTCATCCGATCCGTTCCCTGCGCCTTCAGGACGACCGATCGGTTGAATAGGAACGCGCCGAGCAGCGCGACAACCGAGATCGCTCCGGGTATGACAATCAACAGACTCATTTTGCTGTGAGCACCCCCTGTGGTGGCCCCTCATCTCTCTGTCGTCGAGATGCGCCAACCTGGTTTCCATGGGCCTTTGGAGCCCGAATGGATCCGGAGGCATTGTACTCACGGGCTTCTTGGGCGGCAAGAGATCGAGGAACAAGAGCGAAGAACGCTCCCCGTTGATTCCCACCGATCCACGTCGCCGCGAAGACCCCGGTTCTAGAGCGTTCGACGCCCGGACAGGTGTCCAACCACCGCCTGACAAACGGTCGCCGGGCGCGCAACAGCGGTCCCCTCCCCTCCGACTCGCAAACGCTAACCTCAAGCGAACATACGGAATCCTACAAAGGAGGACGACGATGAAGAGAGCGCTTTCTGTCACGGCGGTGACCGCCTTGTCGCTCCTTGTTTTCCTGTTCGTCGGCTATGGCCAGGAAGAAGGCGCCCAGGCGGTCTCGGAGCTACTGGAGCAGGAGCTCTCAGCAATGGAGGCGACCTTCGGGGGTCTGCAAGAGCTGATGGGCGAGTTGATCCATGAGATCAAGGGGAACATGGCGGACATCGATGAACTCGATGCACGAATCGAGGACTACAAAGACATCGTGACCGCCGTGTCGGTGGAGATCAAAGAGGCCGAAGGGAAGATCATCGGTCTTCGCACGGACGTCGACGCGCTGTCCGAGACGCAGCAGGAACTCATGGTACGCGTCGTCGCCCTCGAGGCCGGATTGTCCGAGCTGTCGGCCTTCGTCGACGAGCTGAAGGCGCTCCTCGATCTCGACATCGCCGATCTCGCCGCCCTCCGCGGGGAGTTCGACGCGCTGTCCGAGGCGTTCGCGGCCCATGTCGCCGAATTCGAGGCGTTCAAGGTCGCCGTGCTCGGTGACATTGACGCGCTTCGTGAAGGGGTCTACGCCGATCTCGCGGCCCTCCGCGAAGGGATCTATGCCGACCTGACGGCTCTCCGCGACAGCGTCGCCGCCGACATCTCGCTCCTTCAGGGCCAGGTGTCCGATCTGAATGAGCGGATGAAAGCTCTCGAAGACGAGGACGTCGGCACGTTCAAGAAGAAGGTGATCGAGCTCGAGCGCGCGATGGCGGCGTTGGCGATCCGGATCGACAACAACCGGGCGAAGCTCGAAGGGTTCGACCACGCGATCGCAGCCCTGTCGGGGCGAATCGACACCGAGGTTCTCGGTCTCGCATCGAGCCGCGATCTCGAAATGGATAGCCTCGGAGCGCGCGTTGCGGCTCTCGAGGAGAACGACATCCAGTCCCAGCTCGACACGCTGTTCTTCATCTCCATCGTCGCGCTGCTCGCTGGCGTCGGTGCGTTGATCTGGGGATTCCTAGGGAACCAGTAGGAACTCGACCGACAATGCAGGGGTGAGGGGGAACCTATCCAACGAGAGGGATCTGAGGATCCCTCTCGTTCCCTTTTGCGCTAAGATGTAACAGAAGTTATATTGGTACACAGATGGAGGGGGCTCCGGATGGATGTGCTGGGCAAACGCCTGCAAGGCTTCCGACTGGAAAACGGGTGGAGCAAGCGATCGATCGCCAAGCAACTGGGGGTCTCGATCCCATCGATCATCCGATGGGAGGAAGGGATCTCGGAGCCGAACGACTACAACCGATACAAGATCGAACGGCTCCTCCTTGGATACTCTCCCCCGCCGGCGCACCGCCGGATCGTCCAGCTGAGCCTCTTTCCTCGATACGTCAAGGAAGCGACCGAGGAACTGAAATGACGAGAATCAAGAGGGTCGAACTGACAGGTTTCAAGTCGTTCCGCAAGGAGACGGTCATCCCCTTCTTCGAGGGGCTGACGGCCGTCGTCGGAGAGAACGGATCCGGGAAATCGAACCTGTTCGACGCAGTTAGCTTCGTGATGGGGAGACGATCGTCACAGCTCCGTGCCGATCGCCTCGAGCATCTGATCTTCAACGGCGGGGATCGCTACAAGCCATCCGACTCGGCCGAGGTGATCCTCCTTCTCGACAACAGCGACGGCGAGTTCGATCGGTTCTTGGAGAACGGGCATCCGACGCCGGAGGTGACGATCGGTCGACGGATCACCCGCAAGTCGGGGACCTACACGTTCATGGGGAAGAGCTGCCCGCGCGCACAGATCGACGAGATCCTCGAGGCAGCGCGGATCGATCCGGACGGACAGCAGCTGATCGCCCAAGGACGGATCACCGAGATCATCCGCCGGAGCCCGGTCCGGCGCCGGGAGATCATCGACGAAGTCAGCGGGATCGCCGCGTACGACGACAAGCGACGGAAGGCGATCCTCGAGCTGAAGGACGTCAAGTCGAAGCTGAACACGCACCGCGTCATCCTCGCCGAGCGGAGGCGCCGGCTTCTGGCACTGCAGAAGGAGCGTGACGCCGCGGTCGAGTACCAACGCCTGATCGAGGAGCAGGAGCGCCTTCAGCATTCGATCATCCACAAGCAGCGGGAGGCGATCGCCGAAAAGCTCGCCCGGGCCCTGGAAGAACGCAAAGGAATGGACGAGCGGATTGCCGAGTTCGAGGGACAAGTAACGCGCCTCGATCAGGAGATCGAGAACAAGGAGTGGGAGCTCGAGGGGATTCAGGATGACCTCGCCAGCGAGGGGCAAGTCACCCTGGTGAAGGAGGTCGAGCGGCTCCGCTCCGAGATCCTGAACAAGAAGAGCGAGGTCACGTTCAAGCGGCAGCAGATCAGAAATCTTGAAGAGATGATCGACGAGATCACCCGGATGAAGGCGGCGGAAGCGGCGCGGACCGCGTCGTCTTCCGGAGATCGGCGCGTCAATCCCGCCGTCGAGGCGCTCCTCGAGCGGAAGCGAGGCGGCGTCTATGGGACGATCTCGGCGCTCGCATCGCCGAAGTCCGGCTTCGAGACCGCATTCGAGACCGCAGCCGGCGGCAACCTGAACGACTTGGTCGTCGATACGCGTGAGACAGCGATCGAGTCGATCAACTACCTGAAGGAGAAGCGGCTCGGTCGAGCGCGGATCCTCCCGCTCCGTCGACTCGTGACGATGCGAAAGAGCCTCGCGTCGACCGAAGCGTTGAAGCGCGAAGGCGTCATCGACTACGCGATCAACCTCGTCGAGTTCGACGAGAAGTACCGCCGCGCGTTCGAGTACGTCCTCGGCGACACCGTCGTCGCCGAGAGCCTCGAGGCGCTGAAGGACGTCGACGGGGTGCGCGCGGTGACCCTCGACGGAGACATCCAGAGCAAGGGCGGCGCGTTGACCGGCGGCTGGCGACCCGGCCAGAAGAAGGGGAAGGGACCGGCCAAGCCGAAGGACAGCGGATTCGACGTAACGCAACGCCGCCAGCAGATCTCGAAGCTTCGCAAGGAGATCGAACAGCTCGAGGACCAGATCGCCCAAGCCGAAAGCCGGCTCGAGAGCCAGGAGAAGGATCTGACCGATCGCCAGCAGAGCAAGGATCGTGTCAAGGGAGAGGCGGCAACGCGAAGCGACGAGCTCCACAAGCTCCGCGAGCAGCGCCGCGAAGCCTATCAAGGGCTCGAGAACCTCCGCCGGGCGCTGTCCCGCTACGAGCGCGAGGAGGCCGAAGCGCGGGCCGAGCTCGACACGCTCGGCGATGAAGAGAAGCGCGACCCGGAGTACTACATCGACGAACCGCTCAAGGAGCTCGAGCGGAGGATCGAGCAGGCGAAGCGTCGGATCCGACGGCTCGAGCCGATCAACATGCGAGCGATCGACGAATACGACGCGTACGAGGAGGAGTTCAACCTGTTCCGCGAACGGGTCGACGCGCTCGAGCGAGAAAAACAGGAGATCGAGCGGCTGATCGGAGAGATCGAGGACCGGAAGCGCGCGCGCTTCATGGAGACGCTGAACGCCGTCGATACCGAATTCAAGCGGATCTTCGGGCAGCTTTTCGAGGGTGGGACAGCGTCACTGGAGCTCGATCGGGAGGGCGACATCTCCTCCGGACTGCTGATCAAAGCGCACCCGCCGGACAAGGATCCCCACATCATCGATTCGCTGTCGGGAGGGGAACAGACCCTCGTCGCGACCGCGTTCATCTTCGCTCTCCAGGAGTACCAGAACGCTCCGTTCTTCATCCTGGACGAGGTCGACGCGGCCCTCGACCTGATGAACACGACACGCCTCTCCCGAATGCTAAGGGACTACGCCGAGCGGATTCAGGTGATCGTTGTCTCGCACAACGAGGAAACAGTTCGTCATGCGGACCGAGCGTACGGAGTGACAATCAAGAACGGTGTTTCGGAAGTCCTGGCCCTGAGCCTGAACTAGGAGGAGTCGCACAGCGTGGAGACAACGCGGATCGCCGAGATCCCGATTGAGGACTTGATCGGTAGCACGTGGGAAGGCGTCCTCGAGCGCCTCACGTCGGACATGGATCCGTGGGACATCGATCTCGCGATCCTCGCTCGCCGATACCGGGACTACGTGCACGCGCTCCAGGAACTCGAGTTCGAGGTTCCCGGACGGATGGTCCTCACCTGTTCGATCCTCCTGCGGATGAAGTCGGACGACCTCCTCGCCATGGAGCGACCGACCGACCGTGACGGACTGATGGAGGAATTGGAGGACGCGATCGATGCCGAGATGGAGACGTGGACGCTTCCGGACGACCCGGATGCGTTCTATCTCCCGGTCCTCCGGCGCCCGCGTCGACAGGTGACGATCCTCGACCTCCGGAACGCTCTAACCGCTGCGATGAAGGTGAGTCGGCGGCGGGCCGAACGCCTGGTCGAGCAAGTCGACTTCGACGACGAAGACCCGTTCGAGAACTACGAGATCGGCGGGACGGATTTCTCCGGCCGCCTTCGCTCTCTGTTCGAGAAGATTCGCGATCTGTTGACCGGTCACCGCGTGTTGAGCTTCTTCCGGCTTCTCGATCGCGGCGACAAAGAGGAGCGCGTCGAGCGGTTCTTTGAGGTCCTCCACCTCACTGCCGAGGGGCAGATCACGTGTTCCCAAGAGGAGTTCCTCGGAGACATCCTGATCCAGCTCACCGCGAGCGAGTGATCCGTCTCCGGACTATCTTCCACGCAGATCATGGCTGAGAACCGCACGACAACCGAGACGGAGGATCGCGCCCTGATCGAGGCAGCGCTTTTCCTCTCCACTCAACCGCTCACCCGTCGCGCATTGGCGAAGATCCTCGGCGACGCCCAAGTCGCGTACATCGATCGCCTTCTCGCCGAGCTGAAGCGGGAGTACGACGCGCCGACACGCGGCCTGGAGCTTCAGCTGGAGGAGGGGCGGGCCGGATTCCGGGTGAAGACAGTATTCATCGATCGCGTCTCGCACCTCGCGCCCCAGCAAGACATTCCCCGTCCGATCCTCCGATCGCTGGCTGTCATCGCCTACAACCACCCAATGACGCAGTCCGATCTGGTCAAGGTGCGTGGGAACAAGGCCTACAGCCACGTGCAGGAGCTTCTTGCCCGCAACCTGATCCGCGCCGAGGAGAGCGGACGAACACTGCTGCTGCATGTCACTCGGGAGTTCCTCCGCCACTTCGGCCTCAGTTCAGTCGAGGAGTTCCGATTCCACGTCGCCGGGATCCCCGAGGCGGAACTCGAGATCACGCCGACGGCAGACGCCGAGCCCGAGCCATCGGAAGACGTTGGCGAGAACGCTGAAAACGGCACGGAGGCCGAAGCGGAATCCGATCGCGAAACCGAGTACGAAGATGAGCATGAGGCACCCGATCCAAAGGAGGTGGGTGATGGATAGGTGGGAATGCACCATCTGCGGTTACATCTACGATCCGGCCGTCGGCGATCCGACGACCGATGTCAAACCTCAAACCTCGTTTGAGGACCTTCCCGAAGGATGGACGTGCCCGGACTGCGGCGCGCCCAAGGATCAGTTCGAGCAAGTCTAGGACCATCGATCGAACCCGGCTGCCGCCCGGAATCCTCCGGGCGGTCTTCTTGTTGAAGAATCCGGACCGATTTGGTAGGATTTTATCGGTGATCGACGATGATTCAGCCTATTTACCTGGATAACGCAGCGACATCCCCTCCGGCGCCGGAAGTCGTCGAGGCGATGACGCACTGCTACACGACATCCTACGGCAATGCGTCGAGCCTCCATTCGCACGGCCGCGAGGCGCGTCAGGCCGTCGAGGAGAGTCGCGAGTCGATCGCGGTTCACCTCGGCGTGCAGCCCGAAGAGATCGTCTTCACGGCCGGGGCGACGGAGGCGAACAACCTGGCACTGATCGGCACGGCGTTCTCCTCGGGCGACCGGAAGCATCTGATTACCACGTCGATCGAGCACCACGCCGTCTTGCATACGATCGAGTGGCTGAAGACACGGGGATTCGATGCGACGATTCTCGATGTCGATCCGACCGGCCGCATCGACCCCGCTCAGGTTCGCGAAGCGATCCGCCCGGATACGCTCCTCGTTTCGGTGATGGCGGGGAACAACGAGATTGGCACGATCCAGCCGCTCGATGAGATCGCCGCAATCTGTCACGAGCGCGGTGTGCTCGTGCATTCCGACGCCGTGCAGGCGCTCGGCAAGATCCCGCTTCCGATGGATGCGGTCGATCTCCTCTCGATCTCGGCCCACAAGTTCCACGGCCCCAAAGGCGTCGGATTCCTCTTCGTCCGGAAGGGCGTCAAGCTCACGCCAATCCTCCACGGAGGCGGACACGAGAGGGGGCGACGGAGCGGAACCGAGAACGTTGCCGGGATCGTCGGGATGGGCGTCGCCGCCGGGTTGGCGTTCGATGAGCAACCGGCCGCATCGGATCGGCTGCGCGCGTACCGCGACAGGATGATCGATACGATCACGCAGCTGCCGGGGACGCGCCTGAACGGAGACCGTGAGAAGAGCCTCCCGCACATCGCCAACTTCAGCTTCGAAGCGATTGAGGGAGAAAGCCTCGTGATGCGGCTCGACGAGCGGGGGATCGCCGTGTCGACCGGCTCGGCCTGCTCGTCGCCGAACCTCGAACCGAGCCACGTCCTCGTCGCGATCGGCGTTCCGCTTTCGATGGCTCACGGGAGCCTCCGCGTCAGCACGGGACGACAGACGACAGAACAGGAGATCGACACATTCCTCGACATCCTCCCGAAGGTCGTCGAGGACCTTCGTTCGATCTCCCCTTTCAAGGTAGGTGAATAGCGTGTACACCGACAGAGTGATCGAGCACTTCCGAAATCCCCACAACATGGGCAAGCTGGACGACTACTCGGCAATCGGCAAAGTCGGGAACATCGTCTGCGGCGACGTGATGTGGCTCTACATCAAGGTGGAGCCGGACGCAGAGTCCCGTGACATCATCACCGACATCTCCTGGGAGACGTTCGGCTGCACCGCGGCGATCGCCACCTCGTCGATGGTCTCCGACCTAGCGAAGGGGAAGACGCTCGACGAGGCAATCAGCCTGACCAATCAGGACGTCGCGAGCGAGCTCGGTGGTCTGCCGCCGATCAAGATGCACTGCTCCGCTCTCGCCGCCGACGCGTTGAACGAGGCGATCTACACCTACCTCACACAAGAGGAGAAACCGATCCCGGACGCCCTTCAGAAGCGCCACGAGCGGATCGCCAAGGAGGTCGCCGAACTCGAGAAACGCTACGAGGCGTTCGAGGACAAGGACAAGGCTCCGTGCAGCTGACGAAGAAGTCGAGCTACGGCCTGATCGCTGCCCTCGAACTGGCGAACGATCCTGAGGAAGGCCCCCTCTCTGCGTCGGCGATCGCCGATCGGTACTCGCTCCCCCATTCGTTCGTCGAGAAGATCCTCCACCAGCTGAAGCAGGCCGGTCTCGTCTCATCGACGCAGGGTCGCAGAGGGGGCTACCGACTCGCTACGCCGCCTGACCGAATCACGGTCCGACAGGTCCTTGAAGCGCTCGACGAGTCGCTCGATCTCGTCGGCTGCCTCGGCCCCGGAACTCCATGCGAGCTGACGCAGATCTGTCCGACGAAGAGCGCGTGGGAGCGGATTGATCAGCGGTTCAAGGAGATGCTCGATTCGCTCTCTCTGGGAGATCTGGTGGAATGCGAGGAGGACTCGTGAGCCAAGACATGATATGGCGAAGTCGAGACATGAGTCAGGAACGCCGTTTTCGCATCGTTCGTGATATGCATTACGGACAACCCTTGGCGATTGTGATATAGTCGCCCCGAGAAAGAACCCCCTCATCTTTTTCACCACCCGGAGAGGGCGGCCGAGCGACAAGCACGGCCGCCCTTCACTTTTTCGAGCCGCTCATCTCGAGGCTTGAGTCGAGAAAACCCTCACTCCAACAGTGTTTCACACCCTGAAGCAGGCTCGTGAATCCCCTACAGTGCTACAGGAATCGCACGACGTAGTGGTAGTAGAAGTAGAAGACGGGGAGCGCGAAGAGGAGTCCGTCGATCCGGTCGAGCGCTCCGCCGTGCCCCGGGAGGAACGTCCCCGAGTCCTTCACGTCGGCCGCCCGTTTCAGCTTCGATGCGAAGATGTCTCCGAGTTGGACCGCCCACCCGACGAGGAACGACGAGAGGAGAACATGCGGAAGGCCGCTCCAGAAAACGAACTCCCGCCAGACGGGAGAGAAAGAGGCTCCGACCAGGGCCCCGGCAACCGTGAAGACGAACCCGCCGGCGATCCCCTCCCATGTCTTGCTCGGACTGACCGAGGGGAACGCCTTGTGTCTGCCAATCGTGCTCCCAATGAAGTAGGCGCCGCTGTCGTAGCCCCAGACCATCAGCAGGATGACCAGCGCATTAACCGCACCGACGTGAGGCGGCTGACCCTCCGCTCCAACGTAGATGAGGTAGAAGTACTGGAGCAGCCAGGGGATGTACAGCAGGCCGAAGACGCCGGCGAGCGCCTTCAGGAGACCCGTCCGATGTGGCAAGTCGCCGAGGTAGCGGAGGACTTGGTAGGCGATCGCCAGCATCAGAACGACATCGGCGTACTGACCCTCGAAGATGACATGGCTGAACGTGAGAACCGGAATCCAGACCAGAAACTCCGGCCCGGCGAGCCGGATGTCGAGCCGTTTCAGCAGCTGCAGGTACTCATGTGCCGTCGGATAGGCAATCGCGAGGATCAGGAACCCGACGATCCACTGCTGGTCGTATCGCGCACCGAGGTAGAGGACGGCGAAGACAGCCGACCCGGCGACCAAGGCGCTCGCGATCCGCTTGACGAGATTCACACCACGCCCTCCATTCCCAAGCCTCCGTACCGGCGCTCCCGCTTCTGGAATGCATCGAGGATTCTCACGAACTCCGCCGGCGTGAACCCGGGCCAGTAGGTCTTGGTGAAGTGGAGCTCCGCGTAGGCCGCCTGCCACAGGAAGAAGTTCGACAGGCGCGTCTCGCCGCTCGTCCGGATGATCAGGTCCGGATCCGGGATCCTCGCCGTGTGGAGCCGTTCCGCAATGGCTGCCTCGTCGATCGCGCTCGGATCGAGATCCCCCGCGGCCAACGATTTCGCGATCTCGCCACAGGCTCGGACGATATCCTGCCGCCCCCCGTAGTTCAGCGCGACCGTCAAGTTCAGCTTCTCACCCGCTTCGGTCCGACGGACCGCGTCGCGGACCGTCGCTGCAAGTTCGGCCGGCAGACCCTCGACGTCGCCGATGACGCGAAGTCGGATCCCGCCGTCAATGAACTCGCCGACCTTCTCGTCAATGAAGTGCTGGAGGAGCGCCATCAGATCCTCGACCTCGGCCGGCGGACGTGTCCAGTTCTCCGTCGAGAAGGCGAACAACGTCAGATAACGGAGGCCGAGCCGACGGCCGACGAACCGGACGAGCCGCTCGACCGCTTCGGCTCCGGCACGATGCCCGGCCGATCGAGGCAGATCGCGCGCCGCCGCCCAACGGCCATTCCCATCCATGATGATCGCGACGTGCCCCGGTAGCCCTGCCTCGACGACTCGATCGACCAGCGTCCTCAATGCCCCTCCTCGAACCACCGGCGCGCCTCGGCGACAACCGTCAGCGACCCTGCCACGACGAGCGTGTCGCGATCAGTTAGTGCCGGAACAAGCCCCTCCAGCGCCCCCACAACCGAATCATACTCCATGGATTGGAGGAACAGCCCGCCGACAGCCTCTCGAAGGCGGTCGATCGGCAGCGCACGAGGACTCCCAGAGACGCAGAACGCGACGCGATCGAACGAACCGGCGAGCGCTCGGCCGATCCCTTCGGCGTCTTTGTCAGCGAGCACCCCGAGAATGAGTTGCCGAGTCGCTCTCTCAGGAGCGAACGATTCGATGTCGGCGGCAAGCCGCTCGGCCCCGGCCACATTGTGCGCCCCTTCGAGGACAACGTTCGGCGTTCGCCGGACGACCTCGAACCGCCCCGGCCAACGCGCCTTCCGCAGCCCGTCCACGATCGCCACGTCCGGAAGATCGAACCCGCGTTCCCGGAGGAGCCCGATCGTGCCGAGCGCAAGTCGAAGGTTCCCGCGCTGATATCCGCCGAGCAGCCCGAGCCCGACCGATTCCGGGAGGCCGGGCCCCACAACGCGATAGGTCGCGACATCCCAATCGGCAGTGGCTGGCTCAACCCCGATCCGGCTCGCCGGAATGGGGATGGCGTCGACATCGGCACACTCGGCGAGCAGAATCGTTTCTGCCCCCTCCGGCAGATCTCCGTACAGCAGAGGAATCCCAGGCTTCGCGATTCCGGCCTTTTCCCACGCGATCTCCTCGATCGACTCCCCGAGCACAGACGTGTGATCGAGGGAGACGTTGCACAGGACCGAAACGATCGGCCGGGCCAGGTTCGTCGCATCGAATCGCCCTCCGAGCCCAACCTCGACGAGAGCGACGTCGACGGCATGGCGGGAGAAGGCGTCGAACGCCAGCGCGGCGATCGCCTCGAACTGAGTCGGCGGGTCCGGCGTATCGGTGAGGGCTCGTGCCATTCGCTCGATCCCGCCGGCCCACTCGACTTCGGAGAGCCATTCGCCGTCGATCGCGATCCGATCACGGAAGTCGATCAGCTCCGGTGAAGTGAAGCGTCCGACCGAGTAGCCGGCCTCGCGAAGGACGCCGTCAAGCATCGCGACGACCGATCCCTTCCCGTTCGTCCCGGCGACGTGCACCGCCGGGAAGGCTTCTTCGGGATGTCCGAGCCGACCGAGGAGTCGCTCCGTACGGGAGAGGCCCGGCTTCACCTCGAGTCGGGGGAGCCGATCGAGAAGTGAGCGGGCCTCAGCGTAGTCCATCACGCGCCGAGCGAAGCGAGATTGGCCTCCAACCGCTCGACCTTCTGCGCGAACTCGTCTCGCTTCCGGCGCTCCTTCTCGACGACGTCAGCCGGCGCACGAGAGAGGAACTGATCGTTGGCCAGTTTCGCCGTCGATGCAGCCAGGTCGGCAGAGACTTCTGCCAGTTCTGCTCCAAGACGCTTGATCTCAGACGCAACGTCGATCAGATCGGCAAGCGGCACGAATAGCTCGCCAAATGAGAGCACCTTACGCGCAGTCCCAGCCATTTCCGTCATAGCCGATCCAAAGTCCCACACAGCAGCCCCGGTGAGCGCCTTCAGTGATGCGAGACTCCTCACAAGCGGTTCGACCAGAGCCATAGAGCCTGACTTCAGCACCACCGAAATCTCCGCCTTCTGTGGCACGTTCAGGTCGGCCCGGATCGCGCGGACGCCGGTCACCGCTTCCTGGAGCGCGGCCATCGCCGCTTCAGCCTCGGCGTCTCGCTCCCTATCGCTCGGTCCAGGGAACGGCGCGAGCGAGATCGACGTCGGTTCCTCGCCGAGTACCTGCCAGATCTCCTCGGTAACGAACGGGACGAACGGATGAAGCAAGAGGAGGATCTGCTTCAACACGTGGTGGAGGATCCCCTTCGCGGCCGGATCCGATCCGCTCTGCAGTCGGACCTTCGCCATCTCCACGTACCAATCGCAGACGTCGTGCCAGGTGAACTCGTAGAGGGTTTCGGCAGCGAGGTTGAAGTTGTAGGCGTCCAGGTGCTCTCGCACGGTCGCCACGGTCGCCGCCAGGCGGGAGAGGATGTATCGGTCCTCGAGCTCGGTCACCTCGTCGGGGAGGCCGGGCCGCTCGTCGCCGAGCTGCATCAGCACGAACCGAGCCATGTTCCAGAGCTTGTTCAGGAAGTTCCGCGCGTCCTCGAGCTGCGTCGTCGGGGTTCGCATCGACCTCCCCTTGGTCGTCGCATGAGCCATCGAGAAGCGAAGCGCGTCGGCTCCGTACTCGTCCATCAGCTCGAGCGGATCGACCGTGTTCCCCTTCGACTTGCTCATCTTCCGGCCTTCCGGATCGACAATCAGCGGCGTGATGTAGACCGTCTCGAACGGGATCTCGTTCCGGAAGTGAAGCGACGCCATGATCATCCGCGCCACCCAGAAGAAGATGATGTCGAATGCCGTCACGAGGAACTGCGTCGGGTAGTACGTCTCCAGCTCCGGTGTCTCCTCCGGCCAACCCATGATCGTGAACGGCCAGAGCCACGACGAGAACCACGTGTCGAGCACATCGTCGTCCTGGCGCAGCTCGACCTCACGGCCGTAGTGCTCCCGAGCCGCCGCCGCCGCCGCTTCCTCGCTCTGCGCCGCGAACGGTCGCTCGTCCGGCCCGTACCAGACGGGAATCCGATGCCCCCACCAGAGCTGCCGCGAGATGCACCAATCGCGGATGTTCTCCATCCAGTCGATGTAGAACTTCGTCCACCGCTCGGGGACGAATCGGACGCGTCCGTCGCGGACAACCTCGATCGCCCGCTCGGCGAGCGGCTTCATCTTCAGGAACCACTGAGTCGAGATGAGCGGCTCGACCGCCGTGTGGCAACGCTCGCAGTGCCCGACCGCATGGCGGTACGGCTCAACCTTCTCGAGATGGCCGTCGGCCTTCAGTCGATCGACAACCGCCTTCCGCGCCGCCTCGCGATCCATCCCGGCAAACGGACCACCGTTCTCGTTGATCGTCCCGTCGTCGTTCAGGATGTTGACCGAGTTGAGGCCGTTCGCCTGCCCGATCTCGAAGTCGACCGGATCGTGCGCCGGGGTCACCTTCAGGGTGCCCGTCCCGAACTCCGGGTCGACCTGCTCGGCGCCGATGATCGGCAGGGCGCGATCGAGAATCGGGAGGCGCGCCGTCTTGCCGATCAGATGTGCGAACCGCTTGTCCTCAGGGTGAACGGCGATCCCCGTGTCGCCAAGCATCGTCTCCGGTCGGGTCGTGGCGATCGTCACCGATCCGCCGTCCTCGAGCGGATAGAGGATGTAGTAGAGCGCGCCGTCGATCTCCTCGTGCTCCACCTCGAGATCGGAGATCGCTGTCTCGCAGCGCGGGCACCAGTTGACCAAGTAGGCGCCGCGGTAGATCAGGCCCTCATCGTAGAGCTTGACGAAGACCTCGCGGACCGCGTGCGACAGCCCTTCGTCTAGAGTGAATCGGAGCCGCGACCAATCGCACGAGCAGCCGAGGGCCTTCAGCTGGTCGATGATCTCCGAGCCGTACTTCGCCTTCCATTCCCAGACCCGTTCGACGAATGCCTCCCGCCCGATGTCGTGCCGGGAAATCCCCTCGGTGGCGAGCTCTTTCTCAACCACGTTCTGGGTGGCGATTCCCGCGTGATCGGTCCCAGGGAACCAGCACGTCTCATCGCCGAGCATCCGGTGATAGCGGATGACGATGTCCTGGAGCGTGTTGTTCAGCGCGTGCCCCATGTGGAGCCGACCGGTGACGTTCGGAGGAGGGATCGCAACGGAGAAGCGATCCTTGTCGACGACGCCGACGGCAGCTCGGAAGAAGTTGCCCTCTTCCCAGAAGCGGTAGTTCTTCGCTTCGACTTCTGCCGGCTTGTAGCGCTTCGACAGTTCCATGATCGTCCTCCGTTCGACGGTGGATTCCGCGGCGGATGGGTTCGGAGCGCCGCGCCTCCGAGGTTCGTTTCTTACATCCACTCCCGGATCGTCAGCTCGTAGTCGAACAGCTCGTCCGGCTTGAAGAAGAGCGCCACTTCGCGCTCCGCCGAGGCGAGCGAGTCGGATCCGTGGACGAGGTTCTTCGTCAGGTTCAGCCCGAAGTCACCGCGGATCGTCCCCGACGCCGCGTTCTGCGGATTGGTGACGCCCATCAGGTTCCTCACGACCTCGACCGCGTTTTCGCCCTCGATCGCCATCGCGATCACCGGCGAAGAGGTGATGAAGTCGCGCAGCTCGGGGTAGAACGGCTTCTCCAGATGCTCGGCGTAGTGACGAGACGCCAAATCCTCGTCAACGGCGACCATCTTCAACCCCGCGATCTTCAGGCCCTTCCGCTCGAATCGGTCGATGATCCGACCGACGGCGCCGCGCTGGACGGCGTCCGGTTTACAGAGTACCAGCGTTCGTTGATTCGACATCGTTCCTCCTACGGCTTGCGAATGAAACGTCCCCCCTCGACCTCGTCGATGAGATCCTCCAGCTGGAGGAGAAGCAGAACGTGAGACGCCTCGGTCGGTGAGAGATCCGCTCGCGCAATGATATCGTCGACGTGAACCGGTTCAAGACCGATCAGGTCGTAGACTTGGCGCTCCCGTTCGCCCAGCTCCGGCCCCTCCTCTTCGCTCGGCTCGGCGGTCGACTCGTGCTCGTTCCAGAGATCGGGAAACTCGATCAGGATGTCCTCGATCGTCTCGACGAGCTTCGCTCCCTGCTTGATCAGCCGATTCGTCCCGGCCGATGTGATCGTCGTGATGTTCCCGGGCACAGCGAAGACCTCTCGCCCCTGCTCAAGGGCGAGCCGCGCGGTGATCAGCGATCCGCTCCGCTCCGGCGCCTGGACAACGATCACGCCCCGGCTCAGCCCGGCAAGAATCCGGTTCCGCTGCGGGAAGGTCCACTTCGCCGGCCGCGTCCCGAGCGGGTATTCGCTCAGCGCCGCACCGTCCTCGACCAGCTGGGCGAGGAGCGGCTGGTTCCGCTTCGGGTACGGATAGTCGAGCCCGCAGCCGAGGACGGCGACCGTCCGTCCGCCGACGTCGAGCGCCCCTTGGTGCGCGGCTGTGTCGATCCCGGCGGCCAGTCCACTGATCACCGTGATCCCTTTCATCGCCAAACGGCTTCCGAATCGGCCGGCGACCATCTTTCCGTATCGTGTGCCGCGACGCGTCCCGACGATCGCGAGCGAGCGGGCCGGATCGATCGGCAGCGCTCCACGGACATAGAGGACCATCGGCGGATCGTCGATCTCGCGGAGGAGCGCCGGATACTCCTCGTCGACCAGGGTCACGATCCGGATCCCCAGCTCTTCGGCGCGGGCGAGTTCCTCGTCGATCGCCGTCTCGCTCCGGCCGGCGGCGATCGCTTCGCCGACGACCGCCGACCCGAAGAGCGAACCGAAGGCGGATCCGGATGCGTTCCAGATCGCCTGGAACGTGTCGAACCGCGCGAAGAGCTGCTTCGTCCGCTTCGGGGTGAGTTGAGGAATCAGGTTCAGGCCCACCAGAAGCTCTCGATCAGATCTGGCCATCTCGCCGAAGACTATACCGTACCCCGAGTCGGGTCAATCACCGTTGCCGATGCGCATTGCCGGCTTCGACCCGGTCCGCTACCATCGCCCGGAGGTCGATATGCCGCTCATCACGTTCGTGCTTCTCTGCGCCGAGATCGCCCTGCTGATCAAGTTCGGTCAGGCCGTCGGCGGCGGGATCATCCTGCTGGAGATCCTCCTGACCGGCGGACTGGGGGTTCTTCTGCTGCGAATGGCCGGGCGATCGGCCCTCAAGCCGGGGCGCGTGATCGAGCTGCTGATGCGCCCCCCGAATCGGAATCTCGTGCAGTCGTTCGGCCTCCTCTTCCTCGGCGGGCTGCTCCTGCTTCTCCCCGGGATCTTGAGCGACGCCGCCGGGCTTGTCCTCGTCGCCCGATTCTTCCTTCAGCGGGGCGGCACGTCCCGCGGGCGGGCGGAGGATCCCGATACGATCGACGTCGAGTTCACCGTCCACGACGAGACGCCGCGCGAGTAGAACGAAGCGGCGAACGCGAAGACAACCAACGCGCCGAGCCAGACGCCGAACCATTGGGGAACCCGAAGCTGCGTGAGGGGAACCTTTGAGAGCCCAACAACGACTCCCTTCATTCCCGCCAGAACGCCGGCAAGCGGTGCGATTGCGTATCGGAGGAGCGGCGTCGCAGAAAGCAGGATCGCTCCGAACCCGCACCAGAGGCCGAGACCGGCGAGCGGCACGACAACGAGGTTCGCCGCAAGGGCGAGCGGATGGATCGCGCCGAAGTGCCACGCAACGATCGGTGCCGCTCCGGCCTGCGCCGCCGCCGCGACCGCAAGGAGCGTCAGGACGCTGCGGATCGCCCATTCGAGTCGTCCGAACCGACGCGCAAAGTCCGCGATCCAGCGGTGCCAGTTGAGCGGTTCGGAGAAGGCGATCAGGATCGACGCTGTCGCCGCGAACGTCAGCTGAAAGCCTGCATCGTGCAAGGCTCCAGGCCGCATCGCGAGGATCGCGATCGCTGCCGCGGCAAGGCCGTTCAATGGGCGGATCGAGCGTCGAAGGATCCACCCGAAGTCGGCGAGCACGCTTCCGAACGCGAGAAACGCAAAGAGCAGACTCGCGCGAACGAGGCTGACGCGCGGACCGACGACCCAGAGCGCAAGGAGGACCAGGAGACCGACCGCTGGGTAGGCCCACCGCGGCCGGAGGCCGACGCGTCGGAGAACCCACCATGCACCACCGAGGAAGATCCCAAGGTGAAGGCCGGAGACGGCGAGCAAGTGCATCAGCCCGGTCCGCGAGAAGGCCGATTCGATCGGTTCCGGCAGGGCGGCTCGGTCGCCGAACAGCAGGCTCCGCGCCATCCCGTTCTCGTCGGGCGGAAGCCATCGGCCAAACCGCGCAAGGATCGTCTGACGGAGCCGATCGCCGAACCGGAGGATCGATCCACCGGCTGAAGGAAGCACCGTCAGACCGTCGTCATCGACAGCCATCGTCGCGAAGATTCCCTGACGCGCGAGATACGCTGGATAATCGAATCCATCGAACACCTCGGGGATCTCCGCCGATCCGGTCAGTCGAACGCGATCCCCGCAATGTACGGCGCCGGGCTCCGGGGCGTCGCAGAACCAGGTAACCCGGAGGCGCCCCGGGAGGAGATCCGGCTGCAGAGTGAACGTCACGTAGGAAGCCCCGAGGCTCGGGTACGAGACGACCGTCCCCTCAACCTCCTCCAGGCTCGGTGTTCGCAGGAGGAGCCAGTCCGGGAAGGACCGTTCGCTCGCCGTCCGGAGAGCCCCGAGGCAGACGATCGCCGCGATCAGGGCGGATCGGCGGACCGCCGGATACCGTCTGGCGACAAGCGCGGCCGCTGCGGTCGCGCTCGCGCCGACGAGCCAAACCCAAAGCGGGAGGGTGTTACCAATCGATCCCCCAAGGAGAATTCCAAGGCCGAAGCCGAGTCCGGTCCAGACGAGCATGTGTTGCATCTTATCCTATAGGATCTTATCTCTTCGGTTTTGTCAATCGTCAGTCCGGCGAATACAATGCAGCGATGGTCTTTGACATGGGGGTGACTGGCTTCGACGGAGTGTCCAATGCGAGGCTGCAAGCGGAGCGCCATCTCCTGAAACTGGCAAACCAAACAACAACTGCGAATAACTACGCATTCGCTGCTCCTTCCCTCAACTAGGGAGGGCCGTCTGATGGGGCTCCCCGCGCGCCCCGTTCGGGCGTCAACCTAGCGGGTATACCGGATTCGAGCGCTTCCCTCGGATGCGGTGAACCTTCCGGAAGCTAGGCTCGGATCATCCTGCCCGCGGGAGGATCCGTTCCGAGATCAAAACACGGGTCTAAGCTTGTAGACGCTGACCGGAGGCCACTTCGGACGCGGGTTCGACTCCCGCCACCTCCACCAGGATGAGCTTGTAGCGTCGGAGCCTGTCTCCGACGCTCGTCTTGTTGGTGCCGTTGCTGGAGAGATCTGCGGTTCATGAATGGAGAACTAGTCCGCCCCGTCGAAGTGTAAGCACTCAAGCCAACGAGCAGCTAGTCCTCCTGAAGCTCTGTGCCAAGCATGGTGGTCAAGATCTTGATCCTCAATGTCCGTCGTCGATCACAGTGAGTAATCTAATGGTCCGATCGATGGACATGACAGCTTGGCTTGGTACCTATGGCTTCGAGCTCAACAACCGGGAGTGGGCAAGTCTGATCTGGCTTGGCGTCTTCGCAGTGTTCGTGCTCTGCAAGCCCTCGGTAAGGTCAAGTCTCCGGGCATGTATCCGTTCTGCGTTCACACCCAAACTGGCAGCTGTTTGGTTGATTTACCTGACGTGGATTGCCGCCCTTGTTGTCCTTGCACACTGGGTAGGCATCTGGAAGGCCGTGCTAACCAAGAATACGGTTGTGTGGACGGCAACCGCGGGCCTTGCATCGGTTGCATCGTTCACGGAGGCCTGGAAGCCTCGATACTTCAGGCGTGCCGTCCTGAAGGCAGTCGGCATAGTTGTGGTTCTGGAGTACCTCACGACCTTGGCCGCTTTCCGTTTGTGGGCAGAGTTAGTACTGCAACCAATCCTCCTTCTCTTCGCGGTTGCACCCATTGTGGCTAGGGAACCAGGAGAGCGCGTGACATGGCAGCGAGCGAGCACGTGGGTCTTCCTCGTCTTCTTGGTTGCCATGCTCGGTCACACAGCTCTAACGCTTCACGCGTCCCGCGATACGATGGACTGGGGCCTTTTCGCTCTCCAGGCCATCTGGCCAATGGCTCTGGCACTCTGGGTCTTGGTTTTGGCCATCGGATTGGCAGTCGTTGCGAGCTACGAGCAAGCCTTCCACCGCCTCGACTGGATCCGAGATGAGGACACGAGCGCTTGGAAGCCGAAACTGGGGCTCGTGCTAGCCTTACAGTGGAGGCTGAAGTGGATCCATGAGGCTGCCAAAGGGGGAACATTCCACGTCGCCCACGCTGACTCAGTTCGGAGCGCTTTCCAAGCCGCAAGGGCCTTCAGAGGTCTTCAGATTTCGGAGAAGAAGCGTGAGGATGCATATCAAGCTGACCTTCTCCGCTATGCAGGCTCGGCTGAGCTGGATGAGACAGGGCGTCCTCGGGACAAACGTGAGTTCCGGGAGACGGTTCGCGCGTTGGAGTGGCTGCATACTTGTCAGGCAGGGTGGTATCGGCGCGAACCCGTGGGGTACAAGCCGGACTTGATTGAACGATTCAGCGACGACTTCACTGCTCAAGGCCTCCCCATTCCTTCCGGCATTTCGATGGTGGTGTCCGAGGATGGGCAGCGCTGGTATGCTTGGCGCAGAACGCCATCCGGCCGGTGTTTCGCGATAGGTGCAAGCCAGGCGCCTCCCAATCAATGGCTATACGACGGTCCCACCGTGCCGCGAGACTTCCCTGGGCTCGGAGTTGAGTGGGGCGATGCTCCACTCGTATTGGACAAGGCCCCCAACTGGTATGACTAGGCAAGGAGGCAAGAGCTGTGTCGGAAGATCCAGATAGTACGCCGCTCCAGCAGAACATGGGAGCTGAGAACTGATGCCACGACCAAGCTCGCCAGTTGGCTGCTCGGAATGAGTTCTCCAATCGTTCACCCCGGCTCCACCAGATGAAGGCGGGCAAGGGCAGAAGCCCTTGCCCGTGTCGTTTGGCGCAATCTAGGCCGCTCTGCGGGCTGCAGATAAGCTGTTCCTCAGTCCCGGAAGAACAGGATGTCGAACACTGAGCCGTACGGCGTTGCTTTCGATCGGATCGCACTTCCATTCCCGATGACATCGTACACAGCAATGATTCGCCTTGAGTTCACGCCAAGGATCATCCCGAGATCCTCGCGCGCGAAGATCAACTGGATCTGCTTGTAGATCTCGAAGGCTTCGTCCGGATCGTAGATTCCGGCAGCCAGATCGAACAGGCGATCGATCTCCTGCTCATGCGAGAAGGCATCCCCGAGAGCGGCGCTGCGGTGCCACATCCCCGACGATCCAAGAACTCCACCCCACCCATGCGGATCGAGCCCACCACCGCCTAGCGCCATTCCCATGGCCTGCCACTGGCCGGAGAAGAGCACGCCGACCAGGTGCTGGAAGTTGAGAAGGTTCAGGTTCAACTCGATGCCGATGGCTGCCAGATCCTCCGCCATGGCGAGCATCGACTGCTCCGCCAATTCGAGGCCAGCTAAGGACACGAGTTCGAACTCGACCGGACTCCCGTCCGCGAACTCCCGAATCCCATCCCCGTCTCGATCGACGATGCCGCATTCATCAAGCAAGTCAGCAGCCTTCCCAAGATCGTACTCATACAAGACCGCATCGGCGTCCGTGATCGGTCCTCCGTAGTAGTCGCGACCTGCGTAGTAGGGCGAGGCCATGCTGAGCGGACTCCACTGGATAGCCCCCAGCCCAAGCATGCGACTCAAAGCCCCCTCCTTGTCCTGCGAGTGGGCCATCGCCTTACGGAAGGAGAGGTTCCGGAAGAGCTCCCGGAGATTCGGATCCCCGATGTCGAAGTTGAACATCACGAAGTCGGTCCGATAGCCAGCGTCACCGATCCGCGCTGTGTATCCCCGTGTTGCCGCTTCTGCATACAAGATCCCCACGTCGAACGGCTGCCCCTCGATCGAGTGCAGCTCCCCGTTGAGAAACTTGAGCAGCGCGAGATCCTCTGTGGCAACGAATTCGATCCGTAGTTCGTCGACGTACGGGAGCTGGACGTTGTTTGGATCGTAGTGGTAGTAGTACGGGTTCCGCGCCATCCGCGCGTACTCGTCCTGCCGGAACTCCACGAGGACAAACGGTCCAAGCCCGACGAGCTCTTCGGCAGGCGTGTCAAGACCCCACGCTGCATTGAACGTCCCAATCGATGCTCTCGGGTTTCTTTTGTGGACAAACTCAGCCAGAGCGTGTTCGGGGGCAATGCTCGCCGTGAGCGCGTCGAAAAGCGGACGAAACCGGACGCTCAGGGTAAATCGGACAGAGTGCGCGTCCACCCTTTCGACGACCGGGAACGTTCCATCGGGGAGCCGGAGGCCATCTCGTGCATAGGCGTCCACGTCATCGTTCAGGATCAGGTCGTTGTACGTGAAGAGGACGTCGTCGGCCGTGAACGGCGTACCGTCCGACCATCGGATTCCCTTCCGTAGCTGGAACGTGATGGCCAGCCCATCCTCGGAGATCTCCCAACTCTTGGCCAACTCGGGGTAGTAGATGCCCGTCACGGGGTGAATCCCAACTAGGCCTTTCTGCATCTCGCGAGTACAGAAGACGCTACCCCCGTCCTTCGCGACGATCGGGTTCCACGTATTGGTTGCGAGCATAAGCGCCGTGAAGTAGCTCCCTCCCTTCGTTCCAAGCTCCAGCGCCTCGTAGCCTGATCCTGGCTCGCCAAGGCCCACGATCAGGGCATCTTCCGGGATGCTCTCGTAGCCCTCCGCGAGCGCCATTGCCGTCACCAGGAGAAGGAATCCGACACATGCACCGACAGTCCTCATGATCCCTCCTTTGTTTCCATTCCCGATCATGTCTTCCAGAAGCACTCTAGAGGAGTGCGCCTATCTTCCGCAAGCGGGCCGCATACCGGGGTTTGGAGAGAGCCGAGCGGGCCGACGGCCCGCTCGGTCAGGTTGCCGGCAAGGAGGCAGCAGGTCGGCTACCTCGGGAAGTGGATGCTGCGATATCGCGCACACTCCCTCTCGAGCCGGTATCTCCGCGAGTAGCTCGGATCGGCCGCAATACTCCCCGGCTGCTTCTCCGGCTTTCGCTCCGGCGCCTTCCGTTCGTTCGCTGCCACTCGTGCGCGGAGGAACGGGAAGGGAATGGACAACACTCGATGTATGACGATCATGTCAATTCCTCCTTCAGTCTTGGGATGAAAGCAGCCTAAGCGGGCGATGATCCGGTATTGATCCGGACACGATCCGCGACAACGCCATGGGGAGTCGTCGGGCCCGGTTCCTATCTGCTCGGTTTGCCAGCTTGCGGGTCCCTATGTGTAGAATGCAGAGAAACTCACGATTCGGAGGATGGTGATGTCCGCAGAGGCTCGTCACGATCTCGAAATCCGCCTGTTCGGGCGCTTCGAAGTCCTACGCGACGGCGTGCCGCTCCCCGAATCGAGCTGGGGTCGACGCAAGACAAAGACGCTGCTGAAGATCCTTCTGACGCGACCCGGCGCCGTCTTCACCCAGGACCAACTGATCGAGACCCTCTACGGTGGGGAGAACCCCCAGGCGAAGGCGCACAACCTCAGGGGGCGGATCAGCCAGCTCCGTCATGCTCTGGAACCGGATCTGAAGGCGCGGGGGCAGTCATCATTCATCCTTCGCTCCGGACAGGGCTATTCCTTCGATCCCACGGCTTGCCGGATCGACACCGAGGCGTTTCGCGAACGGCTGACCACGGCCATCGAAGCCGAGGAGTCCGGCAAGTGGGCACTGGCCATCGAGGCGTACGACACAGCCCTCGCCCTGTACCGCGGCAATGCGCTCGCGGAAGACCCCTACGAGGAGTGGTCGCTCCCCATGCGGGAGGAACTCCGGGGACAGCATCTTCGCGCCATCGCCCGGGTGGCGCACTGCTACGCGCAGATGCACGAGTTCGATCGCGCCGGCGAGTGGTGCGAGAGGGCCCTCGCCATCGATCCGGCCGCCGAGCCGGTGATCCGCCAAAGAATGGAGTATGCCTACCACGCGGGAGAACAGGGGCGGGCGCTCCGGATCTACGCAGAAGGCGTTGCCGCCCTGGAGGAGCGGCTCGCCGTCGAACCCTCGGAGGAAACGACGGACCTGTTCCGACAGATCGAGAACGGTACTCTCCCCAAGGAGGGTCGTACGCTCGATCCGCTTCGGATCGCCGTCCTTCCTCTGGCACACATCGGCCCCGATCCGGACGACGTCTACTTCGCCGATGGAATGACCGAGGAGCTGATCGGCCGGCTGTCCAGGGTTCATGACCTACGCGTGATCGCCCAGACGTCCGTGATGCCGTACAAGGAATCGGAGAAGGGGGTCGCGCAGATCGGCCGCGAATTGCATGTCGGCACAGTGCTCGAAGGGAGCGTTCGCAAGGCAAACGGCGACCTCCGGATCGCGATCCAGCTGATCGATGTTGCGAGTGAGGAGCACTTGTGGTCGGACACGTACGCCGAGCAATTGACCGACGTCTTCGCGGTGCAGAGCGAGATCGCCCAACGCGTCACGGAAGCGCTGAGACTGCAGCTCCTCTCCGAGCACCGTGAGCATCTGGATCAAGAGCCAACACGCGACCCCGAAGCGTACGACGCGTACCTCCGCGGCCGCCACTTCCTGGCGAAACACACCATCGACGGGTACGAGAGGGCGATCGAGTACTTCGAACGAGCGATCACCTTGGACCCCGAATATGCGTCCGCCTACGCCGATCTCGCCAATGTCCACCTCTCGAGGGTGCGCAACCATCTGGTCTCGCCCCAGGAAGGCTGCCAGCAAGCGCAGCCGTACGCGGAGAAGGCGCTGGCGCTCGACCCGGAGCTGAGCGAAGCCCACGAAGCGATGGGATATCTCAACTGGCTGTCCGCGCGCGGGTACGAGGTGGCTGAAGCACATCTCCGGAAGGCGCTCGAGCTGAACCCGAGCAACGCCGCAGCCCATTGTATGTACGCCGACCTGCTCATGAACCTGAACCGGCAGGACGAGGCGGAGCGAGAGGCGACCGCAGCGCTGGCGCTCGACCCGCTCTCCCCCGACTGCAACGATGCGCTGGCCGGCGTTCTGTTCTGGTTGTGCGCGGACGCCGATGGAGCGATCCGCTACTTCCACCGCGCATTGGAGATCGAGCCGGCTCACCCCCAAGCGCTGTATGGGTTGGCCTATGCGCAGCAGTTCGCGGGCGATTGGCTCGGCGCCGAGCACACCGTCCGAGCACAGATCGAGCGCGACCCGGCCGATCCGCGCTCTCATCGTGACTACGCCGATCACCTGATGTTCCGCGCGCAGTTCGATGATGCACTGGCGGAGATCGATGAGGCACTCCGACTCAGCCCGGACAACCCGTACATGCACTTCACTCGCGGCGAGATCCTCTACTTCGCGCGACGCTTCGACGAGGCGCAAACACAATTCGAGCATGTGATCGATCTCGACCCGAAGGTCCTTCACCCATACTTCGACCTCGCGATGCTCCACATCGTGCAGGGCGACTTCGATGCAGCTACCGAGACACTCGACGAACTTGAATCGCGACGCCCGGGGAGCTGGGGGGGCATGGTCGTCGAAGCGTTGCGGGTGAACATTCTCGCCAGGCGCGGCGAAGTCGAGGAGGCCCGGCGGCGGCTCGCCGAGCTTCTCGCGAATCCCCCGCACCGGCAGGGGCTGGCGGGCATGGCCGCGCGCGCGTACTTCGCGCTCGGGGAGACCGACGTCGGGTTCGAGCAGCTCGAACGCTCGTTGGAAGAACCTTCCCTCGACTACTATCGGGTCAAAGTCGACCCGCTGTTCGACCCCGTCCGAGACGACCCACGCTTCGCCGCGGTCCTCGAGCGGATGGGCTTCTAGCCATCGGGTCTGCGGATCGACACCGGATCAATACCGGATCGCGAGCGGTCTAGGCTCCCTCCATCTCACACGATCGGAGGGGATCTGAATGATCTCACTCACTGGACGAAGGCAGGCGGACGGTACCTGGAAGCACCGGCCATGGCGACTCAAGGCATCCATCCTCTTCGTCGCCGTCTTGGCTGTCGCCTTCGGAGCCGCAGCACACGGAGCTTGGGTCTCCCAGCGTTCCGGAAAAGGCTACGAGCTACGCGGTGTCTGGGGCACCTCGTGCAGTGACGTCTTCGCGGTCGGAACCGGCGGCGTCATCCTCCACTACGACGGGTCGGATTGGACAGCAATGCCCAGCGGCACGACGAACGACCTCGAGGATGTCTGGGGAACTGGACGCAGCAACGTGTTCGCTGTCGGCGCCGAGGGAACGATCCTTCACTACGACGGGACTTCCTGGTCACCGATGGAGGTCGAGAGTTCAGGCCTCTTCCTGGCAGTCTGGGGAACGGGACCCACCAACGTCGTCGCAGTGGGCGGTGCTGCTGGAGGAATGGGCGGTCTCGGGGTGGCCTACCGATACGATGGCCGAACCTGGGTCGAGTCCAAGACAACCGGCGGGTACAGCGCCACGGGCGTCTGGGGCAGCGCGCGTGATGGCACATACGTCATCTTCACGAACGGACGACTCTTCCTGCACTTCGACGGAACAGAGTGGGTCACAATGCCGCCGATTCCCTGCAAGCGACCGCCGACAGACATCTGGGGAACCTCCCGCGCTGACATGTTCATGGTCGGAGGAATGGGGAAGGGGGAGATCCGGCACTACGACGGAGCGAAGTGGACCCGGATGGACGATGACACGCTTCCCGTTCTGGAGAGCGTCTGGGGAGTCGGGAGCAGCGATGTGTATGCCGTGGGAGTCGCCGGCACGATCGTGCACTACGACGGAGCGTCCTGGACGACGATGGAGAGCGGAACCGAGGCCACTCTGAAGGCAGTCTGGGCCGCATCGGCGAACTGCGTCTTCGCCGTTGGGGAAGGCGGAACGGTCCTCTACTACGGAGGCTCCTGAGACGGTGCCTCCGGAGGTAGACCGACCCGTGTGAGAGCGGGGCTCGCCGTGCGGGCCCTGCTCTTGCCTGCCGGATTGCGCCGCCTTCGAAGGTGGCAATCGCGTTGCGCCTCGGCATTCCATCTGCCAGAATCGCGCTCGCATCATCGGTTGAACGATACAAGTTGGCAGGATGGTGGAACGCATGGAACAGGTGCTGGGGGATCAGCGGTTCGAAGAAATCATCGATCGGCGGCAGACCGAGAGCATCAAGTGGACGCTCTTCGAGGAAGACGTCCTCCCGATGTGGGTCGCGGACATGGACTTCCGATGCGCCAATCCGGTCCTCAAGGCGCTGCAGGAGCGGACGGAGCATGGGATCTTCGGCTATCCGAACGAGCCGCCGGAACTTCGCGGGATCATCGTCGATCGGCTGAAGCGCCGATTTGACTGGGCAATCGATGCCGAATCGATCGTCTTCATCCCGAACGTCTACGTCGGCTTTCACTTGGCCGCCCATGCGGTCACCCAGCTGGGAGACGGCGTTCTGATCACGCCGCCGGTCTACTTCCCGATCCTGTTCGTCCCGAAGAACGTCAGCCTCCGCGGGCAGTTGACGGAACTCCTCTGCGATGAAGACCTTCGCTACGAGATCGACTTCGAGCGATTCGAGAACTCGATCGACGGGCGGAGCCGCCTGTTCATCCTCTGCAACCCGCACAACCCGACCGGCCGCGTCTATACGCGAACGGAGCTGGAACGGCTGGCCGAGATCTGCGAGGCACACGACCTGATCATCTGTTCCGACGAGATCCACGCCGATTTCGTCTTTGACGGGCGCGAGCACGTCCCGATCGCGGCGCTCTCCCCCGAGATCGACCGGCGGACGATCACACTGATGTCGCCGGCCAAATCGTTCAACGTCGCCGGGATCCCGTTCGCCTTCGCCGTCATCTCCGACCCGGAACTCCGAAAGCGATACGAGGGGGCCACGATGGGTCTCGTGCCGCGCCCGGGAGTGATGGGGTTCACCGCCGCCCTTGCGGCGTTCCGCGACGGCGACGCGTGGCTCGATTGCTTGGTCGAGTACCTCCAGACAAATCGCGACCTCGCCGCTGCGTTCGTCCGCGATCGGCTCCCCGATGTCGCCATGACCCCGCTCGAGGGGACGTACCTCGCCTGGCTCGACTGTCGCGATGCCGGTCTCACCGCTCCTCCGCACGAGGTCTTCCTCGAGAAGGGACGCCTGGCGACCGTCGAAGGGGCGATGTTCGGCCCCGGTGGTGAGGGCTTCGTCCGGCTGAACCTCGCCTGTCCGAGGGAGACGCTCACCGAGGGCCTCGAGCGGATCGAACGCGTCCTCGGCGCGCAATAGCCCACATTGACCCGCCCCTCATCGAGGATCCGTTGAGGAACCCTCGACGATCTCCGAGAATCATCCGATCGACGCGCCGTGCGGTGCGTCTCCTCTAGGAGGCTCGATGCGGAAACTCGAAGGGAAAGTCTGTGTCGTCACCGGTGCGAGCCGAGGTGGGGGACGCGGGATCGCGCTCGCCCTTGGGGGCGAAGGAGCCACGGTCTACGTCACCGGCCGAAGCGTCCGGGGAGAATCCACCCGAGCCGATCTGGACGGGGCAACCATCACCGACACGGCGGAGCTCGTCACAAAACGCGGCGGCACGGGAATCCCTGTCCGCTGCGACCATACGGCCGATGAACAGGTTGCGTCCCTGTTCGCACGCGTTCGGGAGGAACAGGGGCGGCTCGATCTCCTCGTGAACAACGTCTGGGGCGGATACGAGAACTATGAGAGCGATGCGGCCTTCGACCGCTCCTTCTGGGAGCAGCCGCCCAGCCGCTGGGATCGGATGTTTGCCGCAGGCGTTCGCGCTCACTTTGTCGCCAGTCAGCACGCGGCAAGGATGATGATCCCACAGCGCCAAGGGCTGATCGTGCAGACGACGTTCTGGGATCGGGGCAAAGCGCTCACCAACCTCCCCTACGATGTCGCCAAGAACGCAGTGAATCGGCTGACCTACTTCGCCGCGCTCGAGCTGCGTGAGCGCGGGATCACCGTCGTCGCCGTCTCCCCTGGATGGATGCGCACCGAAGCGGTCTTACGACAGTACGGTCTGCCAATCGATGATTCAGCGCGCGATCTACCGGATGCGCTGAGCCGAACCGAATCCGTCTTCTACGTGGGGAGGGCCGTCGCTGCCTTGGCAGCCGATCCGGATGTTGCCGCGAAGACCGGAAAGGTCTTCCCGGTCGGGGATCTGGCGCGAGAATACGAATTCACCGACATCGACGGAACCCAACCGCCAACCTACCACATCACCAGTGAGTACGAGCGAGACGAGCCTACTCCGTTGACAGCAACGAGCGAATAGAACTGCGGCGTCCACAACGCACTAGGGTGCGTCGTCCTCCGTTTCGGTCTTCCGGCCAAGGATCTGACAGAGCGAACTCGGGCAGCAATCCATGGCGGCCCCATCCTCCGAGCTGTCGGGCGCTTGAATGACATTGTTCGTGCCGCTGATCGGCCCCGTGTGCCGGTACGGGCTGGCTGCCACCTCCGTTCCGTAGCACTTGACGTCGTAGACAACGATTCCGGCGCCACGGTTCGCGCTGACCTCGCAGCCGCTCATCTCGAAGTGGGTTCCTCCGGCGACGAACACCCCGAACTCGTCGTTCCCGGTGATCGTCGTGGTGAGCAGCGTTGTCTTGCCGCCGGTAATGGCGAAGATGCCGCCGCGGCCGCTCTCCGATACGGTGCAGTCCTCGAGCCTCACCGCCGCGCGCTCGGACACGACGATCCCGAATCGTTCGCTGCCCGTGACGTCGCACCCGGACATCTCCACCTCTGTCTCTCCCTCGACCCACAGTCCGGTCCCCACATCGGTCGGCACGGCGGTGCCCGGAGCGACGGACGGTCCCCCGGTCACGGGCCCACCGCCGTTCTCCTCGATCCGAACGTTCGATAGAGCCACACGAGAGCGACCTCCGAGGCTGAACCCATTCTCGCCGTTGTCCGCAATCACACAGTCTCGAAGGATGATCGCTCCCTCGGTCACCGCAGCGACGCCGGCAGCAGCATTCCCCTCGAACGTGCAGTCTCGGGCCTCCAGCTGTCCGTCCCCGATGATCGTGATTCCATTGCGGTCGCTATCTGCGAACGCGCAGTCGATGGCGAGGACACCGGACGCATCCCGGATCGTCATCCCGCTGCCAGCGCAGTTCTCGATCACAACGTCGACGAGCTCCGCGGACACCCCCCCGGACAGCCTGACCCCTAGAGCCGTCGCTTCGGGTGATCGCCACCCCCTTGAGGATCACCGCGACCCCCGCGCCGCCGACGATCTCGATCACCGACGTGTCGTCCTCCCGGCCCGAGAGATGTACTTCGCCGGATGCGCTTCCGTCCCCCACAAGGGTGAGCGACTTGGTGATCCGCAAGTTCTCGCGATACGTGCCCGCGGCGACGACCACCGTATCGCCGGGCTCGGCGGCATCGATCGCCGACTGGATCGTGACGCGGTCGCCGCCGGAACAGCCCGTGAGGAGCACGACCGACGCCCAGGCGAGTGCGGCCGCGGCGCTCGCCCAACACCCGAGACTCCTTCGTTTCATCTGGTCTCTCCTCTCATTCCCCCACGCGTTGAGAACGGCAACACCGGCTCACGAACGAGCCCACGGTACGGAATCGGCCGAGATGCATCAAGTCTGTTCTCTTTGGTTTGGCGAGATATGGTGTGACGCGTGCGTGGTCGGCCGATCGGATGCTGCCAGCGCACTTCAGCAGCTAGATGAGCCGCCGAAGGACCGGCGGGAGGTTGCGAGGGAGTACCTCGAGGTACTCGAGGATCCCGTTTCGCTTCACCTTCGCGAGGGTCTCCCCGGGAAGCCCCGTAGCCGAAACCCCACGGACGAGTGTGGCGGTCTCCGCCTCCGTAAACGGGGGTCCGACCTCCTCGATCGTCAAGAGGCCTCGGTTCTGGGGACAGACCGACTGGCACCGCATACAGCCGATGAATTGATCTCCCCACGAGCAATCCGGATCGGACGGAAGCGGGACGTCCGGTGGCTTCTCCTGCCAATACGTGATGCAACGCTCGGCGCGGACCAGGAATCGATCGGGATCGATCGCACCGGAGGGGCAGGCGCGCACGCACGCGCCGCACTCGGCACAGGAATCGAGCATCTCCGGTTCGCGCCAGTCATCGTCGACGGGGACGGCGTCCGTGTACACCGCACAGAGCCGATGATAGCTTCCCATTCCGTCAATGTAGGCAAGGTTGTTTCGGCCGTACCGGGCCAGCCCGGAGCGCGCCGCGAGAGGTTTCTTCGGGAGGATCGCAAGAGACGTTTGGACCGGCGCCGCGACCTCATCGGCAATGACCCGCTCGATGTCCGGCTCCCCGAGATCCTCCCATCGCAAGAACGTCGGCGGCACGGTGAGCGCGATCGTGCGGCCGTCCCAGCCGAAGCGGATCCGCACCATCGGATCGGGAATCGCGACAATGAGAATCGATCGAGCCCATCCGGGTGCATCGACAGTCGCCTTCTCGTAGGGAGCCAATCGCTCCGTGAAGAACGCCTCATCGAACTCGTTGCAGACGCGCCGATCCTCCAGCTCTCGCCAGAGCACCCACCGGCGATCCACCGAGACGAGGCGGGACGCCCAGCCCTGGGCGTTCATGGCCCGAAGAATCGTCCGTCCCGGCGATCGCGCGGTCATCGTGGCTTCGGCAGCTCGCTCTACGTTTGTTCTCGAGAGACGAACGCTCCCCGCAGCATCGTCATCCGTGCCGCGATCGAGCCGCCCTCCTCCGCGAAGAACGCCTTCAGCTTCTCGCAGCCGTCGTACGATGAACACGCAGCGCAATTCGTCACGCCACGCTCGAGAGCACAGCCGCGGATGCCACAGCTCGCGCAGTAGTTTGCAATCAAGCCCGGTTCGGGGTGCAGGCAGCCGAGGCAGGCCCAGTCGTTGAAGCTTCCCTTCCCCTCCCCGAACGTCTCCACGACCTTCCGCATCTGCTCCTCGTCCACAGACATCGTCGCCTTGTACGCCGCGCATTCGGCGCAGTCGATCCCACAGGGTGCCAACATCGCTCCTCCTTCGTGCTCCGCCCGCTTCAGTCCGGTGGAGAGCCTCTGCCGTCGATCGCACAAGGCCACTCGGACCACCTGTAACCTAACCCTCAAAATTCAATACAGAAGGTATGGTAATCGGACCAGCCCAACCTGTCAAATCGATAACGATGGACACACATTCCGACCTCACTTCGCCGCTGTGAGGTTTGATGCGACCCCCACAGCGACCACGGCCTCGGAAGATCGGGCGATTTGGGGGGATCCGCATCGGGCGATAGAATGGTTCGATCTCCTCGAAAACGAAGGAACCCGATCATGCAGGCAGAGAACACGACGAGAGCATCTGCACACGATCCCTCGCCGGACGCACCGCCGCGGTTCGGCTTCATCGGCGGCGATCCGAGCGTCGACCTCGCCAACACGGTCGACTGGTGGCCGCCGACGGTGGAGACCGACAGGCTGCACTCCTACGACGACCTTCTCGACTGGAGCGAGCAGGCCGGCTTGATCGACCGGGATCACGCGGAGACGCTTCGTCGCGAGGCGTCGATCCGGGTGGAAGATGCCGAGCGCGTCTTCCGACGGGCGTACGCCCTGCGCGAACGGTTCCGTCGGGTGTTTGTCGCAGCCGCTTCGGGCGAATCTCAGGACCCAAAGGCAATCGAGGGGATCACGACGGAGGCCCGCAGGGCAGCGGCTCATTCGCGGCTCGTCCATCGCGGTGAGGACTTCCGCTGGGCGCTCGACGAAGCCGACCATGCACGCCTCGACTGGCCGGTCTGGGCGCTCGCGCGGGCCGCCCTCGCCCTCCTCACCTCCGAATCGCTCCGGTACGTCCGCGAGTGCGCGAACGACGACTGCCAATGGATGTTCATCGACCGAAGCCGGAACCACAGCCGCCGCTGGTGTGACATGGCCGTCTGCGGCAATCGGGCCAAGGCGCGCCGCAACTATGCCCGCCAGAAGACTCGGCATCGCGGCGAAGCTGACTAGTCCATTCCGTTGGTGATTCGGCCGCGAAGCAACGATACAATTCGCCCAGTTTCCACGGAGAGGAGAGGGGATCGTGAGTGAGGCTCTGCTTCACGTCGAGGGGGTCAGCAAGACGTTCGAGTCCGTTCGCGCCGTCAACGACGTCTCGTTCAACGTCGGCCGCGGCGAAATTCTCGGGTTCCTCGGCCCCAACGGGGCGGGGAAGACGACAACGATCCGGATGATCCTCGGGATCTTCCGACCCGACTCCGGCACGATCCACTGCGCCCTCGACGGCGCGTCGGGCGAGGTCCCGAAGGAGCGAACCGGATACCTCCCCGAAGAGCGGGGCCTGTACAGCGATGCGAAGGTCCTCGAACTGCTCGTCTACTTCGGCGAACTGAAGGGGCTCACACGGACCGAGGCGCGACAGCGCGCGCGGACGTGGCTCGAGCGGTTCGATCTGCTCGACTGGGCGTCGAAGCGCGTCGAGAAGCTCTCGAAGGGGATGCAGCAGAAGATCCAGTTCACCGCTTCGATCCTCCACCGACCGGACCTCGTCGTCCTCGACGAGCCGTTCTCCGGGCTCGATCCGGTCAACCAGAACCTCCTTCACGAGATCATCGGCGGTCTGCGGAAAGACGGGACCGCCATCCTTCTCTCGTCGCATCGGATGAACCTCGTCGAGGCGCTCTGCGATCGAATCTTCCTCATACACAACGGCCGACGCGTCCTCTACGGCGACCTCGAGGAGATCAAGGAATCGCACGGTGAGCACGCGGTCGCGATGCGATTCACGGGAGATGGATCGGAGCTGGCGCAGCTCCCGGGCGTGGCGAATCTCAGACTCGAAGAGGGGCGAGCGACCTTCACCCTCGAGCGGCACGTCGGACCGGACGCATTCGTTCGAAACCTCCCCGAATCGATCGAGATCCGCGCGCTGAGTGTCGACCGCCCGCCGCTGCACGACATCTTCGTCCGAACCATCGAAGGGAGGGTCTCGTGAAGCTCGGCAAGGTGATCCGCTGGGAGCTGAACCAGAGCCTCCGAAGCAAGCAGTTCGTGATCGTCACGATCCTGATCCCGGTCGTCATCGGACTCGTCGCATTCGTCGCCTCCCGCGCGATTGGCGGCAAGGTCGATGCATCCTCGGAACCGCCGCCGCCGTTCATCATCGGCATGTTCCTCGCATTCATCCTCTTCCTCGGGGCTTTCATGTCTGGCGTCATGACGATGTACGGGGTGATGAAGGAGAAGCAGAGCCGGGTCGTGGAGATGATGATGTCGAGCGTCTCGGCGTGGGAGCTGATGTGCGGCAAGCTGATCGGCCTCGGGCTTGCCGGGCTGGTGCAAGTCATCGTTTGGTCAGCGATCGTCTACGTCGGCGCCGGGCTGTTCATCCCGATCTCGCTCGCTTCGCTCACCCTGGTCCATTGGATCACGTATCCGCTCTACTTCATCCTCGGATACCTGTTCATCGCGTCGATCTTCGGAACCGTCGGCGCGTCGATCAAAGACATCCACTCCGGCGGCGCCGTCGGCCTCGCCGGGGCGATTCCGTACCTGCCGATGATGTTCATCTGGCTGATCCTCGATAAGCCCGACACGCTCTGGATCCGGATCGCCGGGTTCTTCCCGCCGTTCGTCCCAGGGGTGATGCTTCTACGGATCGGAGCGACACCGATCGCGTCTGAAGGGACGCGTTTCGTCCCGACCTGGGAGATCGCGCTCAGTCTTGTCTCGCTTGCGCTTGGGACCCTGTTGATGATGCGATTCGCCACCAAGGTGTTCGAGGTCGGGATGCTGATGACTGGAAAATCGGCGTCGCTCCGCGAGCTGTGGCGCTGGGGGCGAAGCAAGGCCTGACAAAGGAGATCGGATGACGACACTGAAGGACGACTTCGAGCAGGGCCTCACGCCCGAGCAGTACACCGAGCTTCTCGACGACCAGCAGCGAAGGCTCCATGAGCACCACGAGCGCCGGGTCGAGATCGATGCAGCCGCCGTCGAACGTCTCCGCTCGTCCGGGCCATTCTACGTTCTCGTCATCACCGAGCCGTGGTGTGGCGACTCGCTAGCCAACCTCCCGGTGATCACCGAACTCTCCCGGCGGGCCGGGATCGGCGTTCGGATTGCCTTGCGGGATCGGAACCTTGAAGTGATCGATCGCTATCTGACGAACGGAGGACGGGCGATCCCGATCGTCGTCGCCCTCGACGAGGGGTTCAACGAGATCTTCCATTGGGGGCCGCGGCCCAAACCTGCGCAAGCGATCTTCGCCGAGCACCGAGAGGCGATCGCCGCAGGGGAGATTGCGAAAGCCGACGTTCACAAGAAGATCCGGGCGTTCTACGCGAAGGACAAAGGCCGGTCGATCGTGACGGAGCTCCTCGCCGGGTTCGGCATTGCAGAGGGAGAATCCGCCTAGGGCAGGCTAGGTGCTCTCTTCGGCCCTTCGCTTCAACGCTTCGAAGTGCTCGATGAATCGCTTGGCTTTCGCGAGGTCGATCTCCTTGCCACTGAGATCCATCTTCTTTCGCCCGCCGATCAGAAGCGACAACGAACCGCCGTCTAGCCGGACGTCGACGTCCTTCAGCGCATGCTCGGTCCCCATGCCGGAACGCGCCGCAGCCCATTCGATGACGTTCGGGATCTTGCGAGCCAATCTCCCCCCGACCGCTCGCTTGATCCTCCCCGCAAGGCCAGACTCCCCGGCGCCAAGAGAAGCGAGCTCCGCCTGAACCTCCTCGAGCTGCTCGCGCGCCTCCTTCGCAAACTCGATGACCAGCTTGTTCTCCTCGGTGAGAACGAACTCGATGTCATCCCGCACCGTCTCGAGCTTGGCGACCTCGTTCCGCCAGACCAGCTCATAGAGCCGGTGTTCGCCGAGCCCCTTCAGCGGACGCTCTCCAAGGTCACGAAATGCACGGTCGCTCTCAACCAACGCCGAATGCTCCGCCACGGTCGATGAGACGACGATCTGGCCTCCCTTCGCCACGTCGGCAATCCGCTTGGCCAGGTTGACCGAACTGCCGAACAGGTCGTCATCGGTCCGGATCGCCGTCCCCCACGCCAGACCGATCCCGGCCGACAGGATCGTCTCCTCGCCCTGGCAGTACTCGGCACAGAGGGCGTCTTGCATCTCGATCGAGCACTCGACCGCCTCCGCCGCGTCGTCGAATGACGTCATCACTCCGTCGCCGTACGTCTTCAGGACGCGCCCTCCATGTCCGGAGACTCGGCTTTCCACGAGGTCGACAAACTGCCGGACGAGGCGATACGCCTCCTCGTCGCCACGCTCCTCGGTGATCGCAGTGAACTCACGCAGATCGCTGAATTGAATCGCGAGTGGTCGGTCGCTCGGCATCGGTTCGGTCCCCCTTGCCCCGAGTCTAGACGACGATGTGCGCACTGCCAAAAGAAATGCGCCGTCCGGAAACCCCGGACGGCGCGATGCGTCTCTCTTCTACCGTTGGATGAAGACCTTCCCCTTGTCGGTGAACGTCTCCCCCGATCCGGTCGCGACGATCACATAGACGTAGGCGCCGTTGGCGAGCAGCTTGCCATCTCCGGAGCGTCCATCCCATGCGACCGAGAGGACGTCGAACGCCTCCGCCTGCCAGACGAGGCGTCCGGCCAGATCGTAGACCGCGACAGAGAAGGTCTCCGCCAGGCCGGAGCCGACAAACCCGAACCGAGCCTCATCGATGAACGGCGACGGGGCCGCGTAGAAACGCTGGACGTCGAACTCCGCCGCGACAATCGAGACCGTCGCCGAACTCGTGTCGTCCGGATCGCTCGGATCAACGTAGACCGCGGTCAGCGTCTCGCCGGCCGCGACTCCGACGTCAAGCGGGCCGCTGGTGAAGGCTCCATGCTCTGCTCCGGAGAGCGGCGTCAGATCGTAGGACACCCCATCGATCGTCAGCGCCTCGACGAGCGACCCCGCGTCGGCGACCGACGGGTCGACCACCGTCACGTAGATCGGCTCCCCTTCGACGTAGGCCGCCACCGGGTTCCCGGTCGCGTCGACGAACGACAACGTCGATCCGGTCTCGAGCGCGCCACCGATCCCGACCTTGATCGAGACCCAGGCGACGTCCGAGTGGTTCGACGGATCGTGGTAGACGCCGAGGATCGTGTCGCCGGGGAGGACCCCGAGCGACGGGACGCACTCGTACTGATCGACCAGATCGATGCACGTCACGCTGACGAAGTTCCCCGTAGCGACCCCCGTCTCCAGCAGGTCGACGACCGTCCACCGCCCGTTGCGCGGGTTGAGGACGTACAGCTTCGCCCAGCTGTTGTCCGGGTCGGCCGGATCGTCATCGACTGCACCCGGATCGAACGGCGCGAAGATGTTCGTGTCGCCGAGGAGGGCGTTGACGATGTGGATGTCCCCATCCTGGTAGCCGCAATCGAGCCGGTTCCACGGCCGATGCTGCGGACCGAACGGAACGTTCTGCATCCCGTCCCAATACCCATCGACCCGCTCGCGACGCTGCTGATCCTCGTCTTGATCGAGATCGGTCACCTCGAGGAAGACGCAGTCGCTGTTGAAGTATCCGTCGACGCGGTTTCCGTTCCGATCGAGGAAGTACATTGTCATCGTGTCGCCGTCGTAGGCTTGCGTGTCGCCGACCTCGAACAGGGAGAATGACACGTCGTTGGCGACGCGGACTTCCTGGATCATCGGCGGGAACGCCGTTGCCGTGTCGAGATCGCCGAGCCGCGCGATCGCTCCCTCGGCGTAGACGACATCGTTGTACCGCGCGTAGATCGAATCCTCATTGAACGCTTCGAGTTCCCAGTTGTCCAGCTTGAGCGAGTATCCGCCCTCGAGCCCCGGATCGCCGATCCCGAGCGCCTCCCACACCGAGTTCAGTCTCATCCCGAGATTCGTGAAGAAGACCGGAGAGTTGCTCGACAGCTCGTCGAGGATGAGCCACTCTGCGTCGTCGACTTCGTGCGGATCGCAGACGTGGACGACGACCTTCTCCGGGCAGCACGGGTCGGTGTTCGCGTTCGCGTCGGTCACTTCGATGTAGACGGGGTCGCGGCCGATCCAGAAGACCGACTCGTCGTTCCGCCCTGCATCGGTGAATCGAAGCTGGCTGTGGTTCTTCTCGCCGATGTACGCCGTCGCCAGGCCGAAATCGTCCTGGTCGTTCGGGTCAACGTAGTAGGCGACGAGCACGTCCCGCACGGCGAGCGACTCGAACCCGAGATCGTGCAGGATGTCGTTCATCCAGAACTGGAAGACGCCCGTGTCCGCGCCGGTCTCCTCGGCGTAGAACATCACCCGGGTGACCCCCGAGGTGCTCGCCGTGTCGAACGCAGTCACGTTGTCGTCGTTGGCCGTCGGATAGTCGACGTAGTAGGTCCCGGCCATGTTCGGCTGATTGCTCCCGTTGGCCGCCAGATCGATGAAGACGTCCCCCGGGACAATCGCATCGGCATCGTAGTGGCGGTAGGTGCTGTACCAGACGATCGGATGCGCCGGATCCGGAACGGTCCCTGCGATGTCGATCACACCGCCGTAGCGTTTCAGCGCGCAGAAGTTGGTCGCGCTCGCGTCCTGCTTCGGATTCCACGAACCCGGATTGACGAGGATGAAGATCGGAACGAACTCGACCGCATTGCTGTTCAGGTTCTCGTCGAGATCGACGACCGTCACCAGCGCCGCTTCGTTCGCGTCGCGGTAGACTTCGCGCCCCCACGAGACCTCCGACTTCGCGTCGGAGATCTTCCCGAGACCGAGCGCAACGTCGGTCGGATCGTTCTGATCGACGTAGAGGCCGACGAGCGTGTCCATGTTCTCGAACCGGCCGAGCATGTAGTCCTCTCCGGCCGCGACGGTTCCGTCGCCCGGCGGAAGCCAGCCATCGCCGTCGCCGCCGTTTGTGTCGGTGGTCGGGACCTCCGTGCCGGCGTTGGTCGCCACGATGAAGTTGCCCGCCTGATCGACCCACACCCGGTCATCTCCGTCGTCGTCCCCGTCTCCGTCGTCATCCCCATCACCGACGGCGTACAGGTACCCGCCCCACTCGAAGTCGGTCGGATCGACCGCACCGTCGGGCTGCGTTGTGTACGGACCGACGATGTGCGAGTGAAGCCGTGGATCGTCGCCGAAGTCAGCGCGCGTTCCGATCTGGAACGGCCGGATGCTGACGAAGACGCCCGTGCTGCTGCTCGTCTCCTCCATGAAATCGGCGCCGAGCCAGCCGGCGGTCGGTCCGGGCCAGTGCCCTTTGTGTGGCACGTACTCCGGGTCACCTCGATAGACGAGGTCGCCGTCTCCGTCTCCGTCCGTGTCGACGCCGAATTCGTCGATGTAGCTCTCCCACACAATGTGCGCGCCCGTCTTGGTGTCCAACACCTTGATGTCGGTCCAGAACTTGTCGCGCACATCGCAATCGATGTCCTCGTCCGGATCGACAACGACGATCCAGATCTCGTCTCCCTCACGGACCTTCGTGACGCGGTTCTCTCCACTCTTGTCGGTGGAGAAGTACAGCTCCGCATCCGTTGCCCAGGCCGCGGCGAACATGACTGCGACGAACAAGAGGATGAGGCCAGCGATGACAGTCCATCTGCCTTTCACGATTCCCGTCCTTCTCCAGTGGTTATGATCATGACTCCGTTGCTCGCTCCTATCGCTTCAGTGGAGAGGCGCTGTCGCCGCCTCCCGTCTCGTATCCCTCGAAAGACTCGTCGCCACGCCCCGAACGCCAGCAGGGTCCAGATCGCCACCGGCGCCGCCTCCCACAGGACGCGGACACCGACCTGCCAGAGATCGAGCGTCCTCGCGAGGAACGGCCCGACCGGCGTCAGCCCGATCGCGGCATAGGAGAGTTGAACCGACACCGCGAGGTAGGCGGCGTGAACGATCAGCAGCCCGCCGATCGCGATCCCAAATCGCGTCATCCTCCGGAGCCATCCCAGACCGGGCGTTGCGACGAGCAACGCCAGCAGCGGGATGACGGCGAAGAACGTGTAGCGATCGAACCAGGTGAACGGCGCGATCTCTCCCGGTCCGACGATCCGGTAGATCCAGATCTCGGCGCCGCGCACTTCGAGGACCGACACGTTCGGCGACTCGATCGCCCGGAAGATCGGACGAGCCATCCCGGTCACCGCGGACGCGTAGCCGGGTGCGATGAACGACCAGACCCCGGCCAGAACAGCCATCGCGACAAGGAAGACCACGACGAACCGGATCACGAACCTCGTCAGATCGACCGTCGCCTTCGGACTACGCTCTCTTCGGCGCATGTGCCCACCTCCCCGCCCAGAGAAGCCAGAGCGCGACCGCGAAGACGATCAGCAGCGATTGCCAGACGAGCTGATGCGCCGGATCGAGGAAGCCCGGCAGGTGGACGCCGATGAAGAACAGGCTGACGAGTCGGATGACGTTCACCAGGAAGATGCCGCCGAGGCCGATCCCAGCGCCGATCAGCTTCGACCGCCATCCGGTCGGGAAGGCGACGACCGCGATCAGAAAGAGGCCCGTCGTGAACAGGCCGGTGCATGCGGTGACGACGTTGATCCCGAACAGCTCCGACGAGACGACGCTCCCGGCGACGGTCGTTTGCTGACCGAACAGGTTGAGAATCCCGCTGGTGATCTGCGCGAGCAGCCGCTGTAGCCCGGCCATCGCCGAATCGCTGCCGGCGATCCAGACGAGCAGCGCCGCCGCAGATGCGACGAGCACGGCGGAGATCCAACCGCGGTGTTTCCGCACGCTCCTCGGTTCGGTTCTTCGTCCGTCGACCATCATTCCCTCGTTGGGTCTCCGATCAGGCCGTGACAGCCCGTCGCCGGATCAGCCGCCACGCGAAGGCGAGCGCGAACAGGCACGCGAGCGCGATCATCCCCCACTCCGACAGCGTCGGGGCGTCGATCGTCCCGGACATCGGCGCCGGAAGGTCGTCCTTCTCGTCGACGGTGATGCACGTCGGATCGTCTTCCCCTGGGGTATTCGGATCGTCGCTCGCCTCGATCGCGTCGTAGGTGCCGTCTCCGTCGCTGTCCCAATGCGCGTAGCCCTGATTGCAGAGTTCGGTCCCGACCTCGGTCTCCTCGTCGATCGTGACTTTGTACTTGATCGTCACCTCGCCGCCGGCCGGGATGTTCCCGTCCCAGACGACTTCGTTCCCCTCGAACGCCGCCGTCCCGGACGTCGCCGTCACGAACGTCGTCGGCGTCACGCCATCCGGAAGCAGGTCGGTGAATTCGTGCTCCGGCCCGTCCTCCAGATCGGCACACCCTTCGTTTCGGAGGACCGCCTCGTAGCGGATCGCGTCGCCCGGCTGGACCGTTCCGCCGTCGGTATCGATGGCCGTCTTCTCGACCTCGATCAGCGGCTCGTTCGGGCGGATCCACAGATCGGTTTCGATCGTCAGACAGTTGTTGTTCTCGTTCAGTTCGCGGACGTCGTCCCCGGTGTCGGCACAGGCGACGATCTCGTACTCGCCGGCCGGCACGTCGTCCGTATCCCAGACGAAGGTCAGCACCGTGTAGGCGCAGGCGTCGAGTCCGTCGACATGCTGCGTCCCGACGAGTTTCGTCGACCAGTCATAGTAGACAGTGACGTCGAACGGACCGGCCGGTCCGCAGCTCAGGTTGTCGATCGTGACGGTGATCGTCACTTCGTCGCCTTGGCAGACGTCTCCCGACGTCTCCTGCACCGAGACCCCGCCGTCAGCCAGTCCGACCGTTCCATCCGGCGGGAGCCAAAGATCCGGATCCTTCTCGCACGGTTCTTCAGCGAATCCGACCACCGGAAGAAGCGCGACGGCAGCGACAATCGACAGAACCGCTCCCCATCTCTTCACCACCCGGAGTCGATCGATCAATCGCACCACTTCCTTTCGGCCCGAAGGCCGCAGACAGCTAGCCCCCGGCCATCGGCCGGGCAAATGACTCTCCGAGCCATTCCGGATCGATGTTATGTTCGTCACGTTCGGGAAGAGGGGACCGGCGGTGTCGGCCCGTGTGTTGTTCATCACAAACGGAGTGCCCACCGGTGTTGGACCTATGTGACGGATGTCACATTCGATTTGCGTGGGTTTGGGGCGAGTTGCTGCGTGACTGGAAGAAATACCAGCGCGAGGTCACACGAAAGCGAGGAAAGGCAAAGGGCCTGGGAGGGAGCTACGGAGGAAGCAGCGCTGAAGAGCCCAGACCCTAGACGGGCATCGAAGTGCCGAGATCATGCTGCCATTGAATGAGCAAGAGAGGCAATGGGGATACGGATGAATGACAAGTGCGGAGGAATCCTTGGCGCATCGTGGATGCTACTCCGTTGCTCGGTGAATCGCCTCAATCGCAGCAAGTGCGAGAACGAAGCATATGCGGATCATCTGTTCTTCACTCTAGCATGAAAGTTGGGGATTTGAAGCAGTTCGCAGATCCAATCCAAGATCGGCAACACCATAAGGAGAGCTTCCCGTTGCCGCTGCGCGCGAACACGTGCCACGTTCGACTTGCGTGGGTTTGGGGCGAGTCGGCAGGAGGCTCGCGGCCTCGGCTCAGAAAGTGAGAGCGCCGAAAACGGGCAAGAGCGAATCGGAGATCATTCGGGCGGCATTGAGCGAGAGGCTGGGACACTGGTAGCCTCTATGGTCTGAAGAGGAGTGGAAGCCCCTTCTTGCTTGGCCAATCCGTCAGTAGATGTGATAGGTAGCCAGCAATCAAGGGCAGGACGAATCCCCAGATGCTGATACTGGGAACGTCAAAACCCCCGTGATAGAGGCCGAAACCAAGTAGTCCAAGCACAACCAAGATCGCCTTACTATGGAAGAAACCTCGGTGATTCGGTCCCAATCGTTTCGATGACTCGATGGTGTCAGGAAGAACAGCACCGAATGCCCCGAAGAAGCATCCAACCCCTTTCCCAACCAGCAATCCTTCTCCTTCTGGGGGGATCGGAATGCTCTCAACCAGGAAAGGGACTGCGGCAGTAGCGCCTCCTGCAATCATCCCAGCAATCCCATGTGCCTTGGCTCTCATCTGCACCAGGATAACAGGAGAGACGGGGAAGAGCTAATCCGCGGTGAGATCAGGAATCGTTCTTTCGTCGTGAAGAGGAGCCTTCGCGCCGACGCAGCGTCCTGATCGCGCTCCGTAGAAGGGGCAAGTGCCGAAGAAGTCGCATCACGACAACGACAGCCACGAGGAGCGCAACTCCGATCGCGTAGTGTATCGGCAAGTTCACCGCCTGCCTTTCGTGCCTCCACTTCAAGCTACGCCGAGGATAGCATGACCTAGGAGCTGATCCCAATAAGCTGCAATCTCACTTCCCGGCCGAAGGGAGGAGATCAGAGCCTCCCGATTGCAGCCCCACTGCGGTAGAATCCCACCGCTTCGCAGCCGGCGGAGCGCGGGCCGAAGGAGGCGAGGATGGGCATCCCAATCTATCAGGTCGATTCGTTCACCAATGAGCCGTTCAAGGGAAATCCGGCGGGTGTCTGTCTTCTCGACGAATTGGCCGACGCAGCCTGGATGCAGTGCGTCGCGGCGGAAATGAACCTTTCGGAGACCGCGTTCCCTGTCCCGCGACCGGACGGGGCCTTCGATCTCCGCTGGTTTACGCCGGCGGTCGAGGTCGAGCTCTGCGGCCACGCGACGCTCGCCGCCGCGCACATCCTGTGGGAGACCGGCCGGCTCGCCCCTGACACGCAGGCCCGGTTTCACACAGCGAGCGGCCTGTTGACCGCCGACCGGGCCGGAATTCGGATCGAGCTCGACTTCCCGGCAATCGAGGTCATCGATACCGAGGCGCCGGACGGACTCCTCGACGCCCTCGGCATCGAGGCCGCTAACTACGTTGGACGCCCGCGAACCGACTACCTGGTGGAAGTGGACCGCGAAGAGACCGTCCGATCCCTCTCGCCCAGCTTCGCCAAGCTCAAGGAGCACAGAGTCCGTGGCGTCGCTGTCACCGCGAGAAGTGAAGGGTCGGACTTCGACTTCATCTCCCGCTTCTTCGCGCCGGGCGCCGGGATCGATGAGGATCCGGTGACCGGATCGGCCCACTGTGCGCTCGCTCCGTACTGGGCGGGGAAGCTCAGTCGCGATGAGGTCGTCGGCTACCAGGCGTCGGCCCGCGGAGGGATCGTCCACTGCTGCGTCGCCGGGGATCGGGTCCGCCTCGGCGGCGAAGCGATCACGGTGATCCGGGGGGAGCTGCTCGCCGGTTCGTAGGGATTGATCAGACGCCGCCCGACGAATCGACGACGACCTCCTCGAACTTGAACCAGAGGTCGTGGGCGTGGTGCGTCGCCCATTGGGGGTCCCGATAGCCGAGCGCCGCGCGGACATGATGGACCTTGCCGTCGGGATGGTCCTCGGGGACGCCGACGGCGTACTGGAGGCGGAGCGTCTCGCCGGCCTCCAGCCCGCGATGTGTCTCCCCGTCACTGGTGATCGCGCCGATCACCTTCGGACCCGGCGTGTAGGTCTCCGACCAATCCCAGTTCTCCGGACTCAGCTCCGGCAGGCCGGGGGTCGCGTAGATGATCGTGCAATCGCCCACATCGGATCCCGGGTCGTCCTCGTAGTACGTGCTCGCAATCGGTGTGCCGACGATCGGGAAGCGGGCGCCGCCCAAGTCGGGGAGCCGCCCGTAGACGAAGACCCCTTCGTACGGGACGTCGTCGACGCGGATTCGTCGCTTCAGCGCGGCGCGCACGCCCGTGTTCGTCGTCGAGAGCGTGTAGGTCAGCGGCTCTCCAGGAGCGACGCGGAGGGGCTCGATCTCCATCTCCAAGTCGAGGATCAGCCAGCCTTCGCGACGATAGAAGGGGTCCATCACCCCGGAGAAGTGGATGATCCCGAGGATCACGCCGGCGGCAAGCAGGCTCTTGGCCGCGTCTCGAACTCCGCCGCGGAATCGCTCGGACGCCAAGAAACCTGCGCCAAAGGCGAGAAGGGCAAGTGCAAGCAGGATCTCGACGAGGATTCCGAGTGGGATGCTGGCAAGGACCGCAATCGGAATGACGAGGAAGAGAACGACAAACGTCGCAGCGGCGATCCGCTGTGCAGTCGACTGGTACTTCGGACGCGCCATCGAATCCTCACCTCCACCCCGAGGCCAGCCCCCGCACGGCCATCCCATCGATTATCCGAGGAATGTGGGCATGCTGCCAGCCCTACTGGAAACACCTATCGAGAAACCCGCAGACGGCCGCACCTCCTGCGGCCCTAGACGCGGCGCGCTGCGACGATCAGCTCGATCAGATCCGAAAGGTCCTCGGCACGGTCCGAGAGACGGACCAATCGTTGGATGAACCCGGAGATCTGAAGCTTCCGCGCAAGCTCGATGTCGAGCTCGAACAGCCGCTTCGTCGCCACCCGTTCCAGGTGATCGACTTCGCCCTCAAGATGCTCGATCCTCTTGGTGTGCTTCAGCGCCTCGTTGACGTTCCGGAAGAGACACGTCACGGCCCCCTTCACCTCAACGAACGCAACGTTCGACTGTTCGGCGATCTCGGCGATCTCCGGCAGGATCTCATCTGGAACCTCGACACGCTGGAGGAGGAGGTAGTCGAGGATCTCTTCGGCGGCGTTCGCCAACCGGTCGACCTGCTCGATCACCTGGAGGATGTCCCGCCTCGATGTCGGGAGGAGCGATCCGGACAGCAGCTGCATCTCGATCCGCCGGCGGACATCGTCGGCCCGCCCTTCGGCACGGTGCGTTTCCAGGGCATACGTCTCGGCCGTCTCGATGTTCCCGTCGCGAAGATAGGCATTCGCCGAGCACGCGAAGGCCTGGAGCGTCGCGTCGACCTCGCCGAGATGCTCGAGGACGAGCGTCTCAATCTCCTTTTGCTTCCTCCAGAACATGGCCCTCCTTGCATGCGGTGTACCGCGATTCAGAGTACCGGCAAACGGTGGGGGCGACAACCGCCGGGCGTGGAAACGCCGTTGCAGACGTTATGCGCGATCGAGCCAAGCCTTTGCGTCCGCGAGGACCGCTTCGCAGAGGGTCTCCGACAGGCCAACGTAGCCCGTCGGGCTGAGGCCGCGGAGCCGCTCCTTGATCTCGTCGGAGACCGGGAGATCGGCGACGAACGCGCGAAGCCGTTCGAGGGTCGGCCGCTCTCCCCGCGTCAGCCCGCGGAGGAGTTCGTAGGGATCGTCAACCCCCGCCGCGCGGAGGATCGTCTGATACCCCTCGCCGAGGACCTCGGGCGACGAGTTGACCGCCCGTTCGAGAACGGTCTCGTCGACTCCGAACCGTTCGAGGCCTCGCAGGGTCTGGCCGATCGCCAAGTGGCTGTGTGCCAGTGCGACGCCGATGTTCCGCTTCACCGTCGTGTCGGAGAGATCGCGCTGCATCCGCGACTGCGTCAGCTTATCGGAGAGCGCGTGCAGGAGCGCGTTCGAGACGGCTACGTTCCCCTCGCTGTTCTCGAACCGGATCGGGTTCACCTTGTGCGGCATCGTCGACGAGCCGACCTCCGTGTCGACGGAGATCTGCCGGAGATCGCCACGGGAAAGGTATTCCCAGAGATCCCGATCGAGATCGGCGACGATGTTGTTGATCCGCGACACGATCGCGAAGTATTCGGCGAGCGTGTCGTGATCCTCGATCTGCGTCGTGCATCGGTTCGGCTCGAGGCCGAGAGAGGCGACGAATCCTTCGGAGAACGCGATCCAATCGAACGACGGGAACGCGGAGACGAACGCCACGTACGTCCCGGTCGCGCCGGTCAACTTCCCTCGGAATCGATGGGCTTCGAGCTGTTCGGCCTGTCGGACGAGGCGAGAGAGGAAGACGGCGAGCTCCTTCCCGAGGGTCGTCGGCGAGGCCGGCTGCCCGTGCGTCCGCGCCGGGAAAACGACCGACTTCCACGCTGCGACCCGATCGACGAGATGCTCGATCAAGCTCCGCAGCCGCGGGAGTTGCTGTTCGTCGCGGAACCGCGTCAGCAAGAGGCCGTAGGCGAGGTTGTTGACGTCGGCCGATGTGAGGCCGAAGTGGATCCTGTTCGGCTGAACCAGCTCGAGCTTCTCCCGGAGGAAGAGCTCGCACGCCTTGACGTCGTGGTGGATCTCTCGCTCGATCTCGACGATCCGGGCGAAGTCGTTATCTGAGAAGGAGGTTCTCGCGTTCTCGATTCGTCGCCTCTCGTCGTCCGTCAGCGCGGGAAAGAGCCCGGTCCGGTCGAGCGCCTCGAGGTACGCGAGTTCGACCTCGCACCGCGTCTTCATCAGTGCGAACTCGGAGAAGTACACCGGCAGTTCAGCGAGTTGCGCTCGGTATCGCCCGTCGAGGGGGGAGATCTCTCGCTCGGTCATCGTGCCCTCCTAGCGCTCACACGCTCCAGTTCGACAGCGAATCGCCTTCGCCCCAGCCGAACTGGATGATATCGTGCACCTTCCCCTCGCGGATCGAGAGGGCCGACACGAGCTCGAGCTCGGCCTTCTCGTGGAACTCGGCGATCGTCGCGCACCCGCACGACGCCATCGCAGCGCGGATCTTGCTCGTCATCTCAGGGAGGTTGTCCTTCAGCTTCCCGGCGTATTCGACGAACCCCTCGACGCCCTCGAGGAAGCCGGCCTGGTCGTAGCGCGCCGGGCTCCATGCGCGCGCGCGCGCCGATCCTTCGCCCCAGTACGGCTTCATCACGCGGCCGCTGATCCGGATCTTCTCGGTCGGCGATTCGTCCATCCGCGCAAAGTAGCGGCCCATCATCACCGCGTCGGCGCCGAGCGCGAGGGCGACGACGACATCCTTCGAGTGGACGATCCCCCCGTCGGCAATCACCGGAACGTGGATCCCGGTCTTCTCCCGGTGGCGATCGCGCGCCTCGGCGACCTTCATCACCGCCGTTGCCAGCCCGCGTCCGGTCCCCTTCTGCTCCTGGGTGATGCAGATCGAGCCGCCGCCCATGCCGACCTTCACCGCGCCGGCCCCGGCCGCGACAAGGTAGTCGAATCCTCCGCCGGTGATCACGTTCCCGCCAATCACCGGGAGCTCCGGATATTCGGCGCGGATCCATTCGATCGTGGCCCGCTGGAACGCGGAGTGCCCGTCGGACGAGTCGATCCCGACCACGTCGACACCGGCCTCGACGAGCGCCGGGACGCGATCGGCGTGGTCACGGGTGTTGATCGCAGCCACCGCGACGAGGCGCTTCCGCTCGTCGACGACCTGATCCGGATTGTCGAGGTGGTCCTCGATGTCCTTCCGGAAGACGAGCGACAGGAGCCGGTCATCCTCATCGACAATCGGAAGGACCGACCGATGACCTTCGATCAGGATCGCGTTCGCCTCCTCGAGATCGGAGATCCGGACACCCACGTCGAGCTGCTCACGAGGGATCATCCGTTCGCTCACTGGCAGCTCCCCATGAGCACGAACGTCGTAATCGCGGCGGGTGATCAGGCCGAGAAGCCGTTTCTCATCGGAGACGACGGGGAAGGTCGAGTAGCCGGCTTCCTTTCGGAGTGCATCGACATCGCGAAGCGGCTGGTCCGGGCGGATCGTCCTCGGCTCGACGAAGCCCGCCTTGTGCGACTTGATCCGGCGGACCATCTCCGCTTGATCGTCGATCGCTTGGGATGCGTAGATGAACGCGGTTCCGCCGAGCTTCGCCAACTCGATCCCCATTCGGATGCCGGAGACCGACTGCATCGCGGCAGCGACGACCGGCGCCTTCAGCATCAGGGGCTGGTCGGCCGTCGGCCGGAGGACGAGCGGGGTCCTTAGCGAGACGCTGTCGATCGTCGTCTCCGGGGTGGTCAGACCGGGGAGCAGCCTGAACTCGGTCAATGTCCGCGAAGGTTCGAACTGTACCTGCTTCGCCATCACACCCCCGATTCGAGCGGGTCCGTCTGGGAAGGGACGGGAATCGACCGCCACCCCACCTCGCCCGATACGTGATTGTAACGCGGCGGGCTCCGGCATTCGCGCCGGAGCCCGCAACAGGTCAATGGCTCTGAGTTGTCGCTAGCTTCGTACGGGCAGAAGAGCCTCGAACTCGCTCCGGAACGCGCGCAGTGCACTCGTGACCGGGAGGATCACCGACTGCCCCAGCGGACAGAGGGAGCGAGCCTGCATCGTCTCCGCAACCTCGACCATGAGATCGAGATCGCCTGGCAGACCTTCGCCCGCTATCACACGATCCATGATTGCAAGCAACGCGCGCGTCCCTGCACGACAGGGAACGCACTGGCCACAGGACTCGTGCCGGAAGAAGCGCAGGATCCCGTGCAGGAGATCGGGAATCGATGCCTCCTCTTCGAGAACGAGGATCGATCCGGACCCGAGGACGGCCGTGTATTCCCGGAGGCTGTCGAAGTCCATCTCGACGTCAAGTCCAGATTCGTCGATGAATGCACCGGCCGCACCACCGAGAAGGGCGCCCTTGAAGCGGCCGCCATTGCGAACGCCGCCGGCGAACTCGTTGATGATCGTTCGGAGGCGTGTTCCCATCGAAACCTCGATCAGGCCCGGGTACGAGACGTGGCCGAGAACGATGAACACCTTCGTCCCGGGGCAGGACTCGGTCCCGTACGACTGGAACCACTCGACGCCGAGCTGGACGATCGGCGGCACGTTGGCGAGCGTCTCGACGTTGTTGACAACGGTCGGCTGCCCCCAGAGCCCGAAGCCGCCGGGGTACGGCGGCTTCCGACGCGGATAGCCCCGCTTCCCCTCGATCGACTCGATCAGCGCCGTCTCCTCGCCGCAGACGTAGGCGCCGGCGCCCTTTCGGATCTCAATATCGAAGCAGATGTCCGTCTCCAGGATGTGCTGGCCGAGGAGGCCGGCCGCTCTCGCGTCGTCGATCGCCTTCTGCATCCGCTCGATCGAGAGGCTGTACTCCCCGCGAATGTAGATGTAGCCCTTCCTCGCATCGACGGCATACCCGGCGAGGATCATGCCTTCGATCAGCCGGTGTGGGTCTCCTTCGAGGATCAGACGATCCTTGAACGTTCCCGGCTCCCCTTCGTCGGCATTGCAGATGATGTACTTCGGTTCGCCTTCGGCGGTGAACGACCACTTCCTGCCGGTTGGGAAGCCGGCGCCGCCCCGGCCTCGTAGCCCGGAGCGCGTGACGATGTCGATCACTTCCTCGCGCGAGATCCGCTCCTCGACGACCTTGCCGAGGGCCTCGTAAGCGCCTGCAGCGATGGCCTCCTCGAGGCTCTCCGGATCGATGATGCCGCAGTTCCAGAGGACGATGCGCGTCTGAGCGCCGCGATAGACGCCCTGCTCCGGATCGGCATGGATGCGCAACCGCTCCACGGGCTCCCCGCCGACCAAGTGCGCTTTCACGAGCTCCTCGACATCGGCGACGCTGACCTTGCCGTAGAGGATGTTGTCCGGCTGCGTCCGCAGAATCACACCACGGCCGACGAGTCCGAGATCGCCCGTGTCGACGATCTGAATCGACTCGGCCAATCCGTGGGTCTCGAGGGCCTCTCGCAGCGCGCGCTCGACATCGCGAACGCCGGCGAGCTTCGTCTCCTCATTGATCGCCAGCAGAATCCTCCGCTCAGGAACCGTCATCATCACTCCTTACAGCTTCGAGGATTCCGGCAAGCCGTTCCTTGGTGAGGTTCCCGTAGAGTTCCTCGTCGATCATCATCGCCGGCGCAACGCCGCAGACGCCGAGGCAGCTCGAGGTTTCCAAGGTGAACGCACCGTCTTCTGTCGTTTCTCCGACTTCGACGCCGAGCGTCTTGATCAGAAGGTCAAGCAGCGACTCCGCGCCGACCAACTGGCAGGGAGGAGACTCGCAGATCCGGATGATGTGTCGCCCCCGAGGCGTGAGACTGAACATGCTGTAGAACGTCGCCGAGCTGACCACGGTTGACGTCGGCAGACCGACGTATTCCGCGACCTCTCGCAGCGTCTCCCGACTCAGGTGATTCTGCTCGTTCGCCTCCTGAGCATCGTGGAGGATGTCGAGCAGGTTCGCCGGATCCGGCGCGTAGCCTTCCAAGATCGTCTGCAGCCCCGTTACGCTAGCCATCGACCGCCACCACCGTTCTCTTCATCCATTCGCATATCATCTTCTCCGCTTCATCGACTCGCGCCTCCGACTCGGGGCTCAAGCCTTCTTCCACATCGAAAGATCGACCGGGAATCGTGAGGAGCCACCCTCGTGGAGCGCGTCCGAAGGCCCGCTCCGTCAGCTCGAGCAGTCCCTCTGCAGAGAGCGCGTGGCCGAGGCCTCGCGACGGCCGGGGCTCGATCGACCGAAGCTCGACTCGATCGCTCCCGACGTTCGCATCGACGAAAAGCACGCGTTCGACCGACGACAGGCCTTCGGCCAGCTCCGGCGTCAGCTGCGACACAGCCCTCGCTTGCAGCGTGGCAGATTCTGTCAGGCGGGCGACCACCGCCGGCCCGAGTCCGTCGTCTTCTCGCATCTCGTTTCCGATCCCAACGACCCAATCCATGCGCTACTCCTGCGTCATCCGCTCGACGAGCTCGCCATCCGAGCCGACCACGTCGACGACGAGGGGCATCTGCCCGACCGCGTGCACCGAGCAAGAGAGACACGGATCGTAGGCACGAATGCCACCCTCGATCCGGTTGAGGATCCCTTCGGTGATCTCGCCCTTCTGGATGAAGGTCTTCGCGATCTCCTGTACAGCCCGGTTCATGCCCAAGTTGTTGTGACCCGTCGAGACGATGTAGTTCGCCTTCTCGATAATCCCGTCCTCGTCGACCCAGTAGTGGTGGATCAACGTTCCGCGGGGCGCCTCGTGGACGCCGACGCCCTCCAGCTGGTTGACGCCCGCGTCGGCGCGGATTCGCGTCGACAGGATCCGATCGTCCGCGAGCAGACGCTCGATTCGCTCGATCGAAGCGAGGATCTCCAAGAGACGCGTATAGTGGTAGTCGAAGACGCGGCCGGAGCAACGGCTCGACGTCTCCCGGAAGATCTCAAGCTCCCGATCCGCCTCCGGCGTCCCGAACCGATCGCAGACGTGAACGCGACCGAGCGGTCCGACGCGGTACATGCCGCCCGGATAGCCCATCGGCGCGTAGTGCGGGAACTTAAGGTAGGTCCAAGGCTCCGACGCCTCGTGGATCATCTCCGGATACGTGTGCGGATGCACATCGTCGAGAACGCGATCGCCGCAAGGATCGACGATGCGCAGGCGTCCGTCGTAGTGCTCCCACAGGCCGTCTTCGCTGACGAGCCCCATGTACATGCTGTTGAATGTGCTGAGAACCTCTCGCGCCGCCGGATCGAACGACTCACGGAAGAGCTTGATCGTCGCGAGCGTCGTCTCTTTCGCCTCCGGCAGGCCGTCTAGGATCCAGTCGCGATCCTCGACGGAGAGCGGCTGGTTCACGCCGCCTGGGACGGCCCAGGCCGGATGGATCTTCTTCCCGCCGAGACGGTTGATGATCTCCTGACCGTAGGCCCGCAGCCGGATGCCCTTCCGCGCCAGCTCCGGATCCTTCTGGACGAGACCGACGACATTCCGCACAGCCGGTTCGGTGTCCCAGCCAAGCAGGAAGTCGGGCGCCGACAGGTAGAAGAAGCTGAGTGCGTGCGACTGCACGAACTGTCCCAGGTTCATCAGCCGGCGCAGCATCACGGCCGTCTCCGGCACGTTCACTGCCAGAAGCGCATCGCACGCCTTCGCCGACGCCAAGATGTGGCTGACCGGGCAGATCCCGCAGATGCGAGCCGTCAGCCCGGGCATCTCCCACAGGGTACGCCCCTGGCAGAATCGCTCGAAGCCGCGCAGCTCGGTGACGTGAAACTGGGCGTCCTTGACGTCTCCGGCGTCATCCAAGAAGACCGTGATCTTGGCATGGCCTTCGATTCGTGTGACTGGTTCGATGTGTATCTCTCTCGACATCGCTGGCTCCATCTCTATCCGAACTTGAGATCTTCCCCGACGAGCTCCGGCGTCTGCCCATCGAGCAACGCGAAGATCGCCTTCGCGATCACCCCGGCAGGCGGAGGACACCCATGGAGGAAGAAGTCGACGTGAATCACTTCGTGGACGGGCCGCACCCGATCGAGAAGCTTCGGAACGACCTCGTAGGGGAGCTTCCCGTTCGTCGTCGCCTCCGGGCCGTAGATCTCGGCAATCATCTCATCCGGATCGATGCCGTTCCGCAGGCTCGGGACATTCGCCGTCACAGCGCAGTCGCCGAGGGAGATGACGATCTTCGAGCGCTTCCGCGCCGTCTCGACGATCTCCAGATGCTCCTCGTTGGCGACAGCTCCCTCGATCAGCGTGACGTCGACGCCCGACTCCGGAAAGACCTTGAGGTCCGTCAGTGGGCTGTTGGCGAACTCGATCCGCTCCGCCAGATCGATCAGCGCCTCGTCCACATCGAGAATCGACATGTGGCAGCCGGCGCAACCGCTCAGCCAGACCGTGGCCACGCGCACCTTATCCACGGTTCCTCCTCGCTACGAGTTCGCCGGGGAGCTCCGCATCCTTGACCATTTCGGCGTTGCTCACACCCTTGCAGACGATCGCCCCCGTCGGGCAAGACTCAACACACTTCCCGCAGCTCGTGCAGGACTCGGCGTCATCCCACGTCTCCCACAGGTCGGTGATCACGCGAGCGTCCGTTCCACGATTCGCAAAGGCCCACGTGTGAGCCCCTTCGACCTCGGCACAGACGCGGACGCAGCGACCGCAGAGGACGCAGCGATCCCGATCGACGAGGAATCCCGGATGCGACGCATCGATCCGGTCTCTCCGGAAGCTGTAGGGCACCCGCACCGAGTGCAGGCCGACCTCGCAAGCGAGGTCCTGCAACTCACAGTGGCCGTTGGAGACGCAGAAGGCGCAGACGTGATTTCCTTCTGCGAAGAGAAGCTCGACCACGGTCCTCCGGTGCGTCTCAATCTCGGGGGTCTTCGTGACAACGTGCATGCCGTCGACCGCCTCCGTAGCGCAGGCGGGGAGCCAGCGCCCATCCACGTCGACCACGCACATCCGGCAGGCGGCCGCCTCCGGCAGGCCATCAAGATGGCAGAGTGTCGGAATCCGAATCCCGGCTGCGGTCGCCGCATCGAGAAGGGTGCGACCCGGCTCGACGGAAACGTCCTGGCCGTCGATGACAAGCTTGACGTGATCCGGTTGTACTTTCGAACTCATCCGGTTCCTTCCATTCGCCTTTCCGTTAGTCGCAGCCCGTCTCGATCAAGAAGTCCGAGACCGGCGTCCCGTCGACGATGTGCTCGGCGACGACGCGCTGGGCTTTCTCAGAGTTCATCTCGCCATAGAGGACGGAAGGCTCTCCGACGACGCGCACCTCGACGATCGGCTTCTTGCAGCTCAAGCCGCGATCGCCCGTTTGGGCGATCTGGACGTCGTCGAGACCTCGCGCCTCGATCTCCTTCTCGAACACATCGAGAACCGACCTCGAGCCGGCGGCAATGGCGCTCGTTCCCATCGCAATCAGAACGCGCACCCGTGCCCCGCCTCGGCGGAGGGAGAGATCCTTCGCTGCCTCCTCGCGAACACGCCTCAGGTCTTCCGGTTTCATGTCTCTCCTGTTCTCGAGGAACCCGATTCGACTAGGAGCCGAACTTCGGACTCCAGTTGTTGTATCCAAGCAGCATGGGCAGAACGCGCCCGCTGAAACGCCCCAGCCCGCCTCTGCCCGCTTCGCGCTCGCCGAACGCCTCCGTGCAATCCGGCATGACGTTCGGTCCGGCGAAGAGGACGGGCACCGGCTCGTGCGTGTGATCGCCGAAGTCGATCGGCGTCGTGTGATCGCCCGTGAAGGCGAGATGCGTCATCGCCATGTCGACCTTCTCGAGGAGCGGCGTGAAGAACTCGGCGTCGATCCGCTCGATGAACGCCGTCTTCGCCGCCGCATCCTGATCGTGACCGGCATTGTCGGTTCCCTTCATGTGAACGAACACGTAATCGTAGTCTTCGAGCGCGCGGGCCGCAGCCTCCGCCTTGGCTCGCAAGTCGGTGTCGAGCCCGCCGGTCGCCCCGGGAACGGTGATCGACGTCATCCCGCAGGCGAGCGCAACGCCCCGATAGAGCGCCCCACCGGCGATGACGGCGCCGCGGACGCCGTACATCGATTCGATCGAAGGAATGTCCGGACAGTCTGCGGCGCCACGGGCGAGGATGTAGTTCGCCGGCGCTTGACCGTCACTCGCCCGAGCCACATTGACCGGATGCTCTCCAAGGACGGCGTGGGACTTCTCCACGAGCTCGTTCAGCGCAGAAGCCGTTCTCCTCGCCTCCTCGGATCCGTCGAGCGGCTCGAAGAGCAGAGCCGCCTTGCCCGTCGCGTGAGGGTCGTTCTCCCCGACGTGCCGGGAGAGACCGCTACCGCGCAGGAGAAGGGCTCCCCGGTGCTGCGTGCTGGCGCGAAACTCGAAGGTCACGCCCGGGGCGTCGGGCTCGATCTCGTTCAGCGCACGGGCGAGATCCTGCTGGCCCGAATCGATCCGCCCGGCCCGCCGGTCGGTGACGATGTACTCGCCCTTGCGAGCCTCCACAGTCGCGAAGTTGGCTCGGAAGCAGATGTCGTCCGCACGGACGTCCATACCGATGCCCAGGCACTCGAAGACGCCGCGACCGGTGTAGATCTCGTAGGGGTCATAGCCAAGAAGCGAGAGATGGGCGGTGTCGCTGCCGGGCCGGACTCCAGGACCGATCGGATCGACAAGGCCAAGGGCGCCCTGACGCGCCAGCTCGTCCAGAGCTAGGGTCTTGGCCGCCTCGAGACAGGTCTTTCCTTCTTTCGTGTCTGTCGGACGGCCGCCGAGACCGTCCGCGATGACTAAGATCCCGTGCATGGTCACCTTTCCCCACAAGTCACCCGGTCAGGTGCACGATACTTCACGCTCCTCCGCGTTTCAACGCGCTTCCGCCCCCTTCGAGAACGGCATATACGCTTGCGGTACGACCCAGACTGCGCATACTGTCGCGCGGCCACGCGCATCACTCGTCAAGGAGGCGGATCGAGTCGGATGAAGATCCACGAGTACCAAGCGAAGGAGCTGTTCGCCATCTATGGCATCCCTGTGGCGCTCTCAAGAGCCGTCACGAGCGTCGAGGATGCCGTCAACGCTGGCAAGGAGATCGGATCGCCGGTTGTCGTCAAGGCGCAGATCCACGCCGGCGGACGCGGAAAAGGTGGCGGGATTGCGCTCGCCAAGGACGAAGCGGCCGTTCGAGAGGCAGCCGATCGCATCCTCGGGACGGCGCTCGTCACGCCGCAGACCGGCCCGGAGGGTCGCGTCGTCCGGACACTCCTGATCGAGAAGGCAAGCGAGATCGCCTCCGAGTTCTATCTGGCGATCACGGTCGACCGAGCGCGACGTCAGGCCGTCGCCATCGCCAGCCGAGCGGGTGGCGTCAACATCGAGGAGACAGCGGAGAAGGATCCGGACGCGATCCTCAAGGAATGGATCGAGCCTGCGATCGGACTCCGCCCCTTCCAGGCGCATCGGCTCGTGCGAAAGCTCGGCCTCCCCAAGGCGGCCGTCCGGCCGGCGACGAAGCTGATCCTCAACCTCTACAAGCTGTTCTGCTCTGAGGATTGCTCTCTCGCCGAGATCAACCCACTCGCCATCACCGCGGACGATGAACTCGTCGCGATCGACGCCAAGCTGACCTTCGACGACAGCGGCCTCTTCCGTCACCCGGCAACACAGGAACTGCGCGATCTCTCCGAGGAGGATCCGCTCGAGGTCGAAGCGACCGCCGTCAACCTGAACTACATCAAGCTCGACGGCAACGTCGGCTGCCTCGTCAACGGCGCCGGTCTCGCGATGGCGACGATGGATCTGATCGACCACGTCGGCGCGCGGCCGGCCAACTTCCTCGACGTCGGCGGCGGCGCCACCGCCGAGATGATCGAGAAAGGCTTCCGCATCCTCGTCGGCGATCCGGATGTCGAAGCCGTCTTCATCAACATCTTCGGCGGCATCCTCCGCTGCGACATCCTCGCCGAGGGTGTCGTCGCGGCGGCGAAGGCGGTCGACGTGAAGCTCCCGGTCATCGTCCGACTCGAGGGAACGAACGTCGAAGCCGGGCGCGAGATTCTCGCGAGCTCCGGGCTCGAATTCCGGACGGCATCCGACCTCGAAGAGGCGGCCGAAATGGTCGGCGACGTGGTGAAGGGGGTGGCGACATGAGCATCCTGATCGATGAGCAGACGCGCGCAATGGTGCAGGGGATCACCGGTGGCGAGGGCCGCTTCCACACCGAGCGAATGCTCCAGGATGGAACGAACATCGTCGCTGGCGTCACGCCTGGCAAAGCGAGCGAGTCCGTCGAGGGCGTTCCTGTGTTTGACACCGTCTCCGACGCCGTCGCCGAGACGGGCGCGAACGCGTCGATCCTCTTCGTGCCCCCCCCCTTCGCGGCCGACGCGATCCTCGAAGCGGCCGAAGCGGGCATCGAATTGATTGTCTGCCTGACGGAGGGAGTTCCCGTTCACGACATGCTCCCCGTCCGACGCTACGTCGACCTCGTCGGCACGAAGCTGATCGGGCCGAACACGCCAGGCTTGATCAGCCCGGGCAAGTCGAAGCTCGGCGTCATGGCCGGCTACATCCACAAGCCGGGCTCGATCGGCATCATCTCCCGCAGCGGCACGCTCACCTACGAGGTCGTCCATCAGCTGACGACCCTCGGGATCGGCCAGTCGACGTGCGTCGGCATCGGTGGCGACCCGATCGTCGGACTCTCCTACAAGGAGCTCCTGCCGATGTTCGAGCAGGATCCCGAAACGGAAGGGATCATCCTGATCGGCGAGATCGGCGGCTCGGCCGAGGAAGAGGCCGCAGAACTGATCGAGAGGGAGATCTCGAAGCCCGTCGTCGCCTTCATCGCCGGTCGAACGGCCCCGCCCGGGCGGCGGATGGGCCACGCCGGGGCGATCATCGCCGGCGGCTCCGGCACCGCCGAAGCGAAGATGCAAGCGCTCATCGGCGCCGGCGTGACGGTCGCTGCCAGCCCGGCCGAAATCGGCGCATCGATGGCGGAGAGGCTCAGTTCGTAGTCACCGCCAGTGCTGGCCTCGTGGCGGCAAACGAGCGAGCGTGAGCCAGACTCTCCGCACGAGAAGCGAGCCGCTCCATTCCCGGTCGGGACTGGCTTTCGGTGGCCGAGCAGCCTGCATCATAGCCCGTTTCTCGCATATCGAGATCCAGTCAGCGGACACTGATCACCCCGCGTAGATTTCGATGTCATACCACCCTAAGATACGTGCATCCTAAGATCCTGAGGCGGTCATTTCGTCTCGTATAGCGAGATCATAAGACGATGAGAACTGAGATTCGATTCGCAGGATTCGGCGGACAAGGGATCATCTCGGCCGGCAAGATCACCGGCAAGGCAGCCACGATCTTCGACGGAAAACACGCCGTGATGATGCAGTCGTACGGCCCTGAGGCGCGTGGGGGCGCCTGCAACGCGGACCTCGTCGTCGCCAACGCGATGATCGGGTCTCCTCAACTCGAACTCCCCGTCCAGGCCGTCATCATGTCGCAAGAGGCGTACGAGAAGTACGGCCAAGCCATCGACCCGGAAGGAACCCTCATCGTCGACGAGGACCTCGTCGACATGTCGGAGATCCCTCCGCCTGTCAGCAAGGTCTACAAGATCCCGGCGACTCGCATCGCTGACGGACTCGGAAAGAAGATCGTCTCCAACGTGGTCATGCTCGGAGCGATGACGGCGATCACCGGCATCGTCTCCAAGGACGCGATGCGCGACGCGATTCTCTCCTCAGTGCCTCCTCATACGAAGCAACTCAACGAACAAGCGTATGACGCAGGCTACACGCAGGGAAGGGAGGCACTGAGTGGCGACTCCTAGAATCGGCGTCTTCGTCTGCCGGTGCGGCCTGAACATCGAGCGAACGGTCGATACTCAGGTCGTTGCCGATGCTCTCGCCGAGCATCCGGGCGTCGCGCACGCGGACGTCTACGACTACATGTGCTCCGATCCAGGACAGGTCAAGATCAAGGACGCGATCGTCGAGCATCGTCTGACCGGCATCGTCGTCGCCGCCTGTTCCCCGTCGATGCACGAACCGACGTTCCGCCGCGCCGCGGCCGAAGTGGGCATGAATCCCTACCTCGTCGAGATGGCCAACATCCGCGAGCACTGCAGCTGGGTGCACGACGACCGGGGAGACGCAACCGAGAAGGCGGTGCGCATCACGCGGACGATGATTGAGAAAGTCAAGGGAAACCATCCGCTCGAGGACGTCCAGATCGACCACGTCGACAAGTGCCTGGTCATCGGCGGTGGCATCGCCGGAATCCAGGCGGCCCTCGACGTCGCCGAGGCCGGCTTCGAGGTTCTTCTCGTCGAGAAGGAGCCGACCCTCGGCGGCCACATGGCCCAGCTCTCCGAGACGTTCCCGACCCTCGACTGCTCGCAGTGCATCCTGACGCCGAAGATGGTCGAGGCCTCCAGACACCCGAACATCACCGTCCACACTTACAGCGAGGTGCTCGACGTTTCAGGATACGTCGGCAATTACACAGTCAAGATCCGCAAGAACCCGACCTACGTCGATCCGGAGAAGTGCAACCTCTGCGGCGACTGCACCGAGGTCTGCCCGGAGTCGACCAAGTCCGAGTTCGAACGCGGCCTCGCCGAGCGCAAGGCGATCTACATCCCGTTCCAGCAGGCAATCCCCTCGTCGTACACGCTGGACGAGAAGACGTGCCTCGGCCTGCACCCGCTGCGTTGCAGCGAGTGCCAGAAGGTCTGCGAGCCGGGTGCGATCGACTACGACATGGTCCCCGAAATCCTCGAAGAAGAGGTCGCGGCGATCATCGTGGCCACCGGCTACGACCCCTATCCGATCCTGAACCTGGCCGAGTACGGTGCCGGCGACGTGCCGGACGTCATCGACGGCCTCCAGTTCGAGCGGCTCCTGTCGGCCTCCGGCCCGACGGGAGGCGAGGTCCGACGTCCGTCCGACGGACGCGTCCCGAAGAAGGTCGTCTTCGTTCAGTGCGCCGGTTCCCGCGATCCGGAGAACCACAATTCCTACTGCTCGAAGATCTGCTGCATGTACACAGCAAAACATGCCCTCCTCTACCGCCACGCCGTCCACGATGGCGAGGCGACCGTCTTCTACATCGACGTGCGCGCCGGCGGGAAGGGCTATGAGGAGTTCATCCAGAACGCGACCGAGGAGGAGCGGATCCGCTACCTCCGCGGCAAGGTCGCCCGCATCTTCCGTGAGGGCGAACAGGTCAAGGTCTGGGGCGTCGACACGATCTCGGGCAAGCGCGTCGATCTCGACGCCGACCTCGTCGTGCTGGCGACGTCGATGGATCCGCACCCGACGACCGAGGCCATCACGAAGACGTTGAAGATCAGCTGCGGCGGAGAGGGATTCCTGAAGGAAGCGCATCCGAAACTCCGCCCGGTCGAGTCGTTGACCGCCGGCGTTTTCGTCGCCGGCGCAGGCCAGGGGCCGAAGGACATCCCCGAGTCGGTCGCTCAGGCGAGCGGGGCCGCCGCGAAGGCGATCGCTCTCCTCGCACAGGAGAAGCTGACGCATTCCCCGGAGGTCGTATCGATCGATGAGGAGGTCTGCGGTGGCTGCGGCGTCTGCGTAGGAATGTGCCCGTACGGCGCGCTGTCGCTGAACGGAGCCGGCGTCGCCGAGTGCAACGAGGTCCTCTGCGAGAGCTGTGGCACCTGCGTCTCAGCCTGTCCGACCGGCGCGGCGCAGCTGAAGAACCTAACGGACGACCAAGTCCGGGAGATGATCGAGGTGGCACTCGCCAATGTCTGACAAGAACGGATCCTTTGAACCGAGAATCGTCGCCTTCCTCTGCCGCTGGTGCTCGTACGCGGGAGCCGACCTGGCCGGCGTCAGTCGGATGCAGTACCCGCCGAACGTGATCCCAATGCGTGTCAACTGCTCGGGCCGCGTGGACGCAGGTGCGGTGATGAAGGCCCTCGAGAAGGGGGCCGACGCCGTCCTCATCGGAGGCTGCCACCCGGGCGACTGCCACTATGTCAGCGGCAACTACAAGACGCGCCGAAGGATCATCCTCCTGAAGCGCGCCCTCTCCGAGGTCGGCATCGACCCGCGCCGCGTCCACCTGGAGTGGATCAGCGCGAGCGAGGGGGGCAAGTTCCAGAAGACGATCACCTCGTACGTCGATCTCATCCGGTCCCTCGGGCCGAGCCCTGTCGGGCTTGCGAAGGGCCAGGACAGCGGCAGCGAGGAGACGGAGAAGGTCGCTGTGGGGGTGGCCGATGCCGAATAGTGACGGACCGAAGCTGAAGATCGGCGTCTACTGGGCTGCCTCCTGCGGCGGCTGCGACTGCGCCCTGCTCGAAGTCAACGAGAAGATCCTCGACGTCGCCGCGGCGGCCGACATCCTACTCTGGCCCTGCGCCGCCGACGCGAAGTACTCCGACCTTCGGGACTACAAGAATGGCGAGATGGATCTCGTTCTCTTCAACGGCGCGATGCGCACCGAGGAGAATAGAGAAATCGCCGAGCTGATCCGGGCGAAGACGAAGTACCTCGTCGCCTTTGGATCCTGCGCCCACACCGGCGGCGTGATCGGACTCGCCAACCTCTCGACGCGCGAGGAGATCTTCTCTCGCGTCTTCGGGGACAAGGCGAACTGGCCGGAGCTCGAGGTCTCCCAGAACGGCGGGACGCTTCATCTGCCCGAATTCCTCAACACGCTGACGCCGCTCGACGCGGTCGTCGACGTCGACTACTACGTCCCCGGCTGCCCGCCGCCGGTGGGCATCGTGAGCGATCTCTTCGGTGCGCTCCTCGAGGGGAACCTCCCGCCGACGGGCACCGTCTTCGCCTCGTCGAAGAACCTGTGCGACGAGTGCGCGCGGGAGCAGGAGCAGCTCAGGATCTCGCAGATCCTGAGGCCACATGAGCAGGAGCCCGACCCGGTGAAGTGTCTGCTCGATCAGGGCTTCGTCTGCATGGGACCTGCCACGCGCGGCGGCTGCAAGGCCGTCTGCCCGGCGGCCAACATGCCGTGCACCGGCTGCGCAGGCCCGACGGCCAACATCGAAGATCAGGGCGCCGCGATGCTGAACACGCTCGCCTCTCTCGTCGGAACCGGCGAGGAGGGGGAGGACCAGCTCGAGGCCGAGGACGCCATCCTGGCGCAGCTCGACGACGTGGTCGGAACGTTCTACCGCTTCAGCTCCGCCACAACGCTCTTCAAAGGACGCTACCATGAGCCCAACGCGACAGGTTAGCATCGACCCGATCACGCGTCTCGAAGGGCACGGCAAGATCGAACTCTTCCTCGACGACGCCGGAAACCTTCAGGACGCCTTCTTCCAGATTCCAGAGCTACGCGGATTCGAGGAGTTCTGCCGCGGCCGCCAGGGCGAAGACATGCCCCAGATCACCGAACGGATCTGCGGCGTCTGCCCGGAGGCGCACCACTTCGCCTCCACGAAGGCGCTCGACGCCTGCTACGGCGCGCCGCCGCCGCCGCGAGCCAAGCTCCTGCGCGAACTCCTCTACAACGCGTACACGTTCTCCGACCACCTGCTCCACTTCTACTACCTCGGCGGACCCGACTTCCTCGTCGGCCCGTACGCGCCACCGCTCGAGCGGAACATCCTCGGCGTCGTCGCCAAGGTCGGACTGGAGCTCGGCGGAGAGGTGATCAAGCACCGCGCCTACGGCCAGAAGATCATCGAGATCGTCGGCGGCCGGCCGATTCACCCGGTCACCGGGATCCCGGGCGGTCAATCGAAGGGGATTACGCCGGAGGAGCAGGAGGAGATCCGGGCGATGACCGCATCGGCGGTCGAGTTCGCCAAGGCGACGATCGACATCTTCCACAACGCGCTGCTGAAGGACGAGAACTTCACGAAGTTCATCTCCGACAAGGCCCAGCACATGCCGACGTACTACATGGGCCTCGTCGACGAGACGGGCGCGATCAACTTCTACGACGGCGAAGTTCGGATCGTCGGTCCGGACGGCTCGCAGTTCGCGCAGGTCGGTGCGGACGAGATCCTGAACCTGATCGACGAGCGGACGGAGCCCTGGACCTACGTCAAGATCCCATACCTCAAGGATGTCGGCTGGAAGGGCTTCGAGGCGGGTGCCGACAGCGGCATCTATCGCGTCGGCCCGCTGGCGCGCGTCAACATGTGCACGCACATCGGGACCCCGCTGGCACAGGCCGAGTACGAGCGATTTACCGAGTACTTCGGCGGCGGGCCTGTCCACGCCACGTTCGCCTTCCACTGGGCACGGCTGATCGAGATGCTCTCGGCAGCCGAGCGAACCGCAGCGATCATCGAGCAGCCGGAACTGATGGACGGACCGCTGCGAACACCCCTCGGCGAGCCGGGCTCCGGCGTCGGCGTGATCGAAGCTGCCCGCGGCGTGCTCATTCATGACTACAAGCTGGACGAGCGGGGACTGATCGACGATGTGAACCTGATCGTTGCGACGACGCACAACGTCGCCGCGATCTCCCTCTCGATCAAGGACATGGCGAAGGCCGTCGTGAAGGATGGGAACGTCGACGAGGGGATCCTGAACCTCGTCGAGATGAGCTTCCGCAATTACGACCCCTGCCTCGCCTGCGCGACCCACGCCCTTCCCGGGCAGATGCCGCTCGTCATCGACGTGCATGACGCCGACGGAGACGTGGTCGAGAGGATCGAACGATGAAGACGCTCGTCGTCGGTTGGGGAAACCGGATCGCAGGAGATGACGCCGTCGGTATGACGGCCGCCGAGACCATCGCCGATCGGCTCGGAGACCGCAAAGACATCGATGTCATCGTCACGTCGCATGGCGGGTTCCGGCTCGCCGAACGAACGCTCGACTTCGACTCGGTCGTCGTCCTCGACGCCCACATTGGCCAATGGGACGAGACCGCGGATGTCTCGATCACGCGGATCAAGCCGCGGAAGCTCGAGCCCCCGACGGCGACTCGTCACGACGGATCCCTCGTCGATGCGTTCCGCGCATTCAAGGCGCTCGAGAGCGAACGGCTTCCGAGCGAGATCGTTCTGATCAGCGTTCCGATCGACCCGCCGACCGAATGGTCGGAAGAGATGACGCCGGCTGCATTGGCGGCAGCCGATCGGCTGGCCGGTGCTGCGCTCCGAGAGCTGGAGGGGATTCCTGTTGGCTAGGACCAAGACGATTCCACGAGAGAACCTGCGCGAGCGCGTCGAGGAGCTGTCCGGCGAGCGCGTCTTCGCCTGCTACCAGTGCGGGATGTGCTCCTCCGGCTGCCCCTACGCTGAGCAGATGGACCGGCTGCCGAGCCAAGTCATCCGCGACCTGCAGCTCGATGACGAGACGCTGCTCGACTCGAACGCGATGTGGGTCTGCGCGAGTTGCCTTGCCTGCGAGGTCCGCTGCCCGAAAGGCGTCGACCTCGCCAAGCTGATGGAGGCGCTCCGGCAGATACACCTGCGCAAGGCGCTTGATCGCGTCTCCCTCGATGACCTGTCGAAGGACGAGATCAAGAAGCTTCCCCAGATCGCGCTCGTCGCGAGCCTGAGAAAGAAGAGCGGGTGATCGGAACATGACGAAGCTCGCGTACTTCCCCGGCTGCAGCCTGAAGGACAACGCGAAGCGGTTCGAAGATGCCGCCTTCTTCGTAATGGAGACCCTCGGCGCACCGCTCGAGGAACTCGAGACCTGGAACTGCTGCGGCACGGTCTACTCGCTCGCCGACGACGATCTGATGCATCACATCGCTTCGGTCCGCAACTTCATTCGCACAAAGGAGGCCGGCTCCGAGGAGCTCGTGACCCTCTGTGCGATGTGCTACAACACGCTCGCTCGTGTCGCGGGCCGTGTCGAGGCCCACGCCGACGAACTCGAGAAGATCAATGCGTTCATGGATCGCGAGGAGGATTACGAGGGCGGGATCCGGATCCGGCACATCCTTCAGGTGCTGCGCGACACGATCGGCTGGGAGGCTCTCTCCGAGACCGTCGTGCGTCCTCTCGACAACTTGAAGATCGCCGCCTACTACGGCTGCACGCTCGTGCGACCGCAGGAGACGGGGATCGACGACATGGAGCGGCCGGTCGTGATGGCTGACGCCCTCGCAGCCGTCGGCGCCGAGCCGGTGACCTTCCCGTTCGAGGCCGAGTGCTGTGGAACCTATCAGATCGTCGATGAACCGCATCTGGCCCTCGAACAGTCGAACCGAATCCTCCGCTCGGCCAGACTGGCCGGAGCCGACGTCGTCGTCACCGCCTGCCCCCTTTGTCAGCACAACCTGGAGCAGGCGCTCATAGCGCCCGTCGGCGAATCCGAGGAGATCAAGAGTATCCAGGTGGTCTACTTCACCGAACTGCTGGCCGCTGCACTGGGCGCGGACGAGGCGACGATGTCGCCGGTCGTCCGCGAAATCCTCTCGACGAGTGTCACGGCCGAAGGAGGCGCGTAACGCATGGCGGATGAGAAGCTGACGCAGATCTACATCATGGGCAAGGCCTACGACGTACCCGTCGGTGTCACGATCATGGACGCGATGGAGTACGCCGGGTATCGGTTCATCCGCGGCGCCGGCTGCCGATCCGGCTTCTGCGGCGCGTGTGGAACCGTCTACCGGAAGGCGGGCGAATACCGACTGGAGTTCGTCCTCGCCTGTCAGGAGATGGTCGAAGAAGGCATGCACCTGACGCAGCTCCCGTTCACGCCAGCCCCGAGAAGCGACTACACCCTCGCCGAGCTCGACCCAAGCGAGAACGTGCTCCTTCAGCACTACCCGGAGATCGCCCGGTGCGTCTCCTGTAACACGTGCACCAAGGCGTGCCCGCAGGAGATCGAGGTCATGGACTACATCCAAGCCGCCCTCCGCGGCGACGTCGCGAAGGTCGCCGAGCTCTCCTTCGACTGCATCGCCTGCGGTCTTTGCGCCATGCGCTGTCCGGCCGACATCAAGCATTACCACGTCGGGCAGATGGGCCGCCGCCTTCACGGCGTCGCCGACTTGGCGACCCCGGAGCATCTGACCGCCAGGATCGCCCAACTCGACGGCGGCGCCTTCGACGGGGAAATGGAGACGCTCGCCAGCGCGAGCCTCGCCGATCTGAAGGCGAAGTACGCCGAGCGCGTCATCGAGAAAGTCCAGGAGCCAGAAGTCGCCACCGAGGAGGTCGCCACATGACCGGGCCCCAGTTCGCCGGACTGCAGGATGGATACCCCGACTACATGCGGGCGTCGATCGAGAAGGTCGAAGCGACGCGAGCCCGCCGCCTGAAGGAAGGGACGCTGGCGCCGATGAGCGCCGAAGCGCGTGCCGAACTCCTCGAGGCGTGGCACCCGGACTACAAGGTCGACCGGAAGCGCGATCTCTCCGTCGGCCCGTCGAAGGGCGCCCGGATGCCGCACGAGGTCGCCGATCTCTTCGAGGCGTATCCGACGGTCGACCCGGACTCGATCGATCTCTCGAAGCCCGATTTCGATGTCTCCGTCCTGATCCTCGGCGGCGGCGGCGCGGCGAGTGTCGCGGCGCTTCACGCTGTCTACGAGGGGATCTCGCCGGACGACATTCTCATGGTCACGAAGCTTCGCCACGGAGACTGCAACTCGGTGATGGCCCAGGGCGGCATCCAGGCTGCCGACCGGGAGAACGACTCCCCGGCCATCCACTACCTCGACGTTCTCGGCGGCGGCCACTACACGAACAAGCCGGAGCTCGTCCGCGCCCTCGTCGAAGACGGGCCGCGGATGATCGAGTGGCACGAGAAGCTCGGCGTCCTCTACGACCGAGTGAACGGCGACTACCTCGAAGCCCATGGCGGCGGGACGTCGCGGATGCGGATGCACTCGGCCAAGGACTACACGGGGCTCGAGATCATGCGCGTCCTCAAGGACGAGGTCCTCAACGTTGGGATCCCGACGATCGAGTTCGCACCGGCGATTGATCTCCTTCTCGATGAGGCAGGTCAGGCGGCCGGCGCCGTCCTGTTCAACCTGGAAACGGAAGAGCAGGTCGTCGTCCGTGCACGGGCGACGGTTCTCGCCACGGGAGGATTCGGTCGGCTCCATATCCAGGGATTCCCGACGACCAACCACTACGGCGCGACGGCCGACGGCCTCGTCATGGCCTACCGGGCCGGCGCCGGGGTCATCGACATGGATTCCGTTCAGTACCACCCGACGGGCGTCGCCTACCCGGCAGCGATCCTCGGTCAGTTGGCAACGGAGAAGCTCCGCAACCAGGGTGCCGAGCCGGTCGACTCCGAGGGCGAGTCCTTCGTCTATCCGCTGGAGCCCCGCGACGTCGAGTCGGCAGCGATCATCCGCCAGTGCTACGGCGAGGAGAAGGGAATCGAGACCCCGTCCGGAATTCGCGGAGTCTGGCTCGACACGCCGATGATCGACGAGATCCACGGACCGGGGACGCTCAAGAGCCGGCTGGCCGCCATGTGGATGATGTGGCACCGCCACGGGATCGACATCACGGTGGACCCGGCCCTCGTCTTCCCCACGCTTCACTACCAGAACGGCGGCGTGGAGATCGACGCCGAGGGTGCAACCTCGATCCCCGGCCTGTTCGCCGGCGGCGAGGTGGCCGGCGGCGTTCACGGGAAGAACCGACTGATGGGGAACTCTCTCCTCGACTACAACGTCTTCGGACGGCGCGCCGGCATCTCGGCCGCCCGGTGGGCGAAAGCGAACGAACCGAAAGGCCTCTCCCTGAAGCATGTGAAGACGTACGTCGAGGAACTCAAGTCTGCAGGTGTCGGCGAGGACCGGACCGCCCCGATGATCCTTCCCGATTACCGTCGAGAGGCCGTGACCGAGCGGCGGCTCGACGCGCTGCACTAGAGGATGTGAACTGAACGATGGCAACGGCGACGACCAAGCGCTGGAAGACGAAGTACGGCTACCTCTACATCCAGGATGACGAGTGCAAAGGCTGCGGCTTCTGCATCGAGTTCTGTCCGAAGGAAGTCCTCGAGGAGTCGGACAAGTTCAACGCCAAGGGCTACTACCCGCCGCGACCGAAGGACCCGGAGGCTTGCGTGAACTGCACGTTCTGCGAGCTGATCTGCCCCGACTTCGCGATCTGGAGCGAGAAGCCGGAGGAAGAGAGCACGGCCGGAGAGAAGACCGAAGCTCAGGAGGCGAAGAGCGATGGCTGAGCGGATTCTGGCCGGGACGCACTTCCTGAACGGGGACGAAGCCTGCGCCGAAGGCGCGGTGGCGGCCGGATGCGAGCTCTTCGCTGGCTATCCGATCACGCCCCAGTCGGAGATCGCCGAACGCATCGCCCGGCGTCTCCCTCAGGTCGGGGGAGTCTTCATTCAGATGGAGGACGAGATCTCGTCGATGGCTGCCACCCTTGGCGGAGCGTGGGGCGGGAGGAAGGCGATGACCGCCACCTCCGGACCGGGATTCTCGCTGATGATGGAGAACCTTGGCTTGGGGATGATGACGGAAACGCCGTGCGTTGTCGTCAACATCCAGCGCGGCGGCCCGTCGACGGGCCTTCCGACCCTTGTGGCCCAAGGTGACATGATGCAGGCACGTTGGGGCTCGCACGGGGACTACGGCGTCGTCGCCCTCGTTCCCTCCTCGCCGCAGGAGGCGTTCGAGCTGACTGTCCGCGCCTTCAATCTGGCCGAGACCTTGCGTATGCCGATTCTCGTCATGGCCGACGAGGTCGTCGGTCACATGTTCGAGCGCGTCGTCATCGACCCAGAGGCGATCGAGATCGTCGAGCGAAAGGCGCCCAACAAGCCGCCGGGCGAGTTCCTCCTCTATGAGCCGGGCGAGGATCTCGTTCCGCAGGGGATGCCGGCCTTGGGGGACGGCTACAAGGTGCACGTCACGGGACTGACGCACGACGAGCGCGGCTACCCGGTGCTGAACGCCGAGACCCAGGAGAAGCTCGTTCCTCGCCTGAGAAACAAGATCACGCACCACATCGACCAGATCGTCGACTACGAGGAGACGGACCTCGATGACGCCGAGGTGATCATCGTGACCTACGGGATCTCGGCCCGCTCCTCCCTCGGCGCCCTCCGCCTGGCGCGTGAGAAGGGCCTCAAGGTCGGCATGCTTCGATTGAAGACCGTCTGGCCTTTCCCAGGCGACGTTCTCAAGGGACTCGCCGATCGCGTCGGCGGATTCGTTGTTCCCGAGCTGAACCTGGGGCAGATCGTGCTCGAGGTGGAGCGCGCAGTCTGCGGAAACGCGATCGTTCAACACGTTCCCCACGCGGGGGGCGCGATTCACGATCCGGAGACGATCCTCTCCGCGATCGAGGAGGTGTTCGCTCTTGCTCACTAAGACCAAGCCGGCACCGGAGGGTGAGGTCCTCGAGAACGTCTCCCACCCAATGGATCGGTTCCTGCGAACCGATCGGCTCCCGCACATCTGGTGTTCGGGCTGCGGGCTGGGAACGGTTCTCTCGTGTTTCACCTACGCCCTCGACGAGCTCGGGCTCACCGAGTCGGACGTCGGCATCGTCTCCGGCATCGGCTGCACCGGTCGAGCGGCCGGCTACCTGAACCTCGACTCCTACCACACGACGCACGGCCGCGCGATCGCGTTTGCGACCGGGCTTGCCGTCGCCAAGCCGGACAAGAAGGTCGTCGTGATCTCCGGCGACGGGGACCTGTTCGCCATCGGCGGGAACCACTTCATTCACGCCGCACGCCGAAATGTCAACATGACCGTCCTTTGTGTCAACAACTTCAACTACGGGATGACGGGCGGGCAGTTCGGCCCGACAACGCCGATCGGTTCGCGCGGAACGACGGCTCCCTACGGCAACTACGAGAGCCCGTTCAACCTGCCATACCTGGCCGCGTCGAGCGGCGCCGTCTACGTCGCCCGCTGGACGAGCCTGCATGCCCGCCGGCTGAAGGAAGCGATGATCGAGGCCCTGACGATCCCCGGCTTCACGTTCGTCGAAGCCGTCTGCCCATGTCCGACGAACTACGGCCGGCGGAACAAGATCGGCGAAGGACTCGACGAGCTGAAGTACTACTCGGACCGAAGCGTGATCAAACACGGCGCCGATCCGGCGGAGGGAGATCTCCTTCCCGGCAACGACGTCGTCATCGGACGGTTCGTGCACAGGGAGCGGCCGACGTTCTTGCAGGCCTACGAACAGCAGATCATCGACAAGCAGCATTTCGTCAAGCCGCAGGGAATGGGCAAGGGTCCGCATCGGATGTCCGGAGCGACCTCGACCGACCGAAGGGAGTCGTCGTGAGCGGGGAGGGCGTGAAGCAGACGGTCGCCGAAGCGCTCCGAATCGCCTCGACCGTCCTGCCAGCGGATGTCGTCGACGCGCTGAAGGCGGCGCGAGCCCGCGAAACCTCCGACTTGGGATCGGCTCAACTCGATGCGATTCTGGAGAACGTCGACATCGCGCGAGAAGGCTCGATTCCGATGTGTCAGGACACGGGCCTTCAGACCTTCTTCGTCGAAGCGGGCGCGACGAGTCCGTTCCTCGCCGAGATTCGCGACTGGATCGAAGCGGCTGTCGTCGATGCGACGGCGGCGATCCCACTGCGGCCGAATACGGTCGATCCGTTCACCGGGGCAAACCCAGGGAACAACACCGGGCGGTTCATGCCCTACATCAACTGGGAGATCGTCGCCGGGGACGAGGTCACGATCACAGTCCTCCCGAAAGGCGGCGGAAGCGAGAACATGTCGACCGTCAAGATGCTCCCGCCCGGCGTTGGCCTGAAGGGGATCAAGAAGGCCGTCGTCGAGCACATCGTCTCCTGCCAAGGGAAGCCTTGCCCGCCGGTCGTCGTCGGTGTCGGCATCGGGGGCGGCGCGGACATCTCCCTCAAGCTCGGCAAGAAGGCGATCCTGAGGAAGATCGGCTCGGCCCATCCGAATCCTGACGTCGCCGCGTACGAACGTGAACTCCTCGAGCTCGTCAACATGAGCGGCGTCGGCCCGATGGGCGTCGGCGGGGAGACGACGTGCCTCGCCGTCCACGTCGAGTATGCGAACCGTCATCCGGCGAGTCTTCCCCTCGGGATCCTGGTCCAGTGCTGGGCCGACCGGAGGGCGCAGGTCGTGGTCAAAGCCGACGGAACCGCCGAGGTGATCTCGTAATGGAGAGACGAATCGACCTTCCGATCGACGAAGCCCAGGCGCGTGAGCTACGCGTCGGCGACATCCTCTTCTTGACTGGACAGATCTTCACCGCACGGGACGAGGCGCACCTGACGATGCTCCACGCCCGCGAAGCGGGTGAGGACTTGCCGTTCGATCCGGGCGCGATGGCCCTCTTCCACTGCGGCCCCGTCGTCCGCAAAGCGGGCGACGGCTGGGATGTCATCGCCGCCGGGCCGACGACGAGCGTTCGGATGGAGATCTTCGAGGATCGGTTCCTCGAAGCGTTCGCCCCGCGCATCGTCATCGGCAAGGGAGGCATGGGAGACCGCACGCAGGCCGGCCTGGAGAAGGTCGGCTCCGTTTATGCGCACTACACCGGCGGGGCCGGTGCCCTGGCCGCGAAGCGAATCGAGCGGGTGGAGGACGTCCATTGGCTCGATGAACTCGGCATGCCGGAAGCAGCCTGGATCTTCGCAGTCAAGGACTTCGGCCCGCTCCTGGTCACGATGGACAGCGCCGGGGGGAATCTCTACAAGGATCTCGAACCGAAGATCGCCGAGAACATGAAGGCGATCGCGGCACGAATCGAGGGATAAGGACGAGGCGGCCCGGAAAGGGCGGCGCAAGGAGGCTTTGCCACATGGGGGACGAGAAGAGCTTGACGGTTGAGGAGCGGCTGGAGCGTGCCAAGCTGCCTGGGAAGAAGGCACCGGGCATGCACGCGTTCTATCGGGGGAAGGTCGAGACGACGCTCAAGTGCGCCGTGACGAGCTTCGACGATTTCGGCATCTGGTACACGCCCGGGGTCGCTGCCCCCTGCAAGGAGATCCACGCCGATCCAGCGAAGGCTTTCGAATACACGAACAAGGCGAACGCGATCGCTGTCGTCTCCGACGGCTCCCGCGTCCTCGGCCTGGGGAACATCGGGCCGATGGCCGGCCTTCCCGTGATGGAGGGAAAGGCGCTCCTGTTCAAGTATCTCGGGGGCGTCGGTGCGTTCCCGATCGTGCTCGACACGCAGGACACCGAGGAGATCATCCAGGCCGTCAAGTGGATCGCGCCCGGCTTCGGCGGGATCAACCTGGAGGACTTCGCCAATCCGAAGTGCTTCGAGATCCTCGACCGCCTGAGAGATGAGCTCGACATCCCCGTCTGGCACGACGATCAGCAGGGCACCGCCTCGATCACGCTCGCCGGCGTCATCAATGCCGTCAAGTTCGTCGGCAAGGACATGAAGAAGGTCACGTACTCCGTGATCGGCTCCGGCGCGGCGAACATCGCCTTCGTGCGCATCTTGATCAAGGCCGGCGTGCCGGCGGAGAACATCATCCTTGTCGACTCAAAGGGGATCCTCCATCCGGGGCGTGAGGATCTCGAGGCCGACAAAGAGAACAACCCCTACAAGTGGAAGTACGCGGTCGAGACGAACGGGGAGGGCCGCACCGGCGGAATGGCCGAGGCGATCGCGGGGACCGACGTCCTCATCGCCGCATCGAAGCCGGGGCCGGACACGATCCAGAAGGCGTGGCTTGAGAAGATGAACTCCGATGCGATCGCGTTCGTGATGGCCAATCCGATCCCCGAGATCTGGCCGTGGGAGGCGAAGGAGGCCGGCATTCGTGTCGTCGGCACCGGCCGGAGCGACTTCCCGAATCAGATCAACAACTCAATCGGCTTCCCGGGCATTTTCCGAGGGACCCTCGACGTCTTCGCGACCACGATTACCGACGAGATGGCGATCGCGGCCGCCGAGTCGATCGCCAAGACGGCGGAGAACAAGGGCCTGAACGAGGAGTACATCGTTCCGACGATGCTCGAGACGGACGTCTTCATCAATGAGGCCGTCGCCGTCGGGCTGAAGGCGATCGAGCAGGGCATCGCCCGCCGACCGCTCTCGGAGGCCGATCTCCGCAAAGAGGCGGAGACGAAGATCCTTCGAGCGCAGGCAGAGACCAAGGCGCTGATGGATGCAGGAGTCATCCCACCGCCATCGCAGTAGCAAGCCAACCTAGAATGCAGACGCCGCCCGGAGTTCTTCACCGGGCGGCGTTTCGCTTCACTTCCACCTCAGGACAGCGTCCTCTGGCTAGGTCAGAAGCTCACCGATCTCGAATCCTTCTTCTCGGATCGGAATGAGTTCGAGTCCCGTTTGAGCCGCCAGGCGCTCGCAGAGGCGTTCCATTCCGGGGAACTCGGTCTGCGTGTGCGTCCCCACAATGAGGTTCATCCGGCGGTATTGCGCGTACTCGACCGAGTAGAGCGCCGATTCCCCGGTCACGAACGTATCGCATCCAAGATCTGCAGCTTCACGGAGGACGTCGGTCATGTTCCCGCCGCCAGGGGCGACAGCGACCCGCCTCACCTCGGAGTCGTTGCATGCCCAGACTCTCACACCGGCGCCGGTCACGGTCCGCAGGTTCGCAGCGATCGTTTGGAGCGGCATGGGAGACGGAGCCTCGCCGATCCGGCCGCAGGGGAGGCCCTCGACCAGTGCGAATGAGTCGACGATCCGAAGACCGAGCCCCTCCGTGAGGTCGGCTGCGGTCCCGAACGGTGCGGCATCGAGGGGCAAGTGGACGTAGGCATGCGAGATCGCCGCTCGTTTGAGGATCTCCAGCGTTTCGGTTCGGAGTCCGTAGAGGAAGTCCCACGCGTCGTGGTGCGTTAGCAGGCCGTCAACGCGCGCTTCGATCGCGCGGGCGGCCGTGGTCGGATTCAGATTGGTCGCGAACCCGATTCGCGCTACGTCCTCCTCTGAGTTGACGACGTAGCCGAATTCCCCCTCGTACGCCGCCGGGCGGATCGGATCGAACGCGACCTCCAACTGTGCGATGAACTCGATGAATCGCATGACGGAGCCGATCTACTCGCTCAGGCGAACCGCGGTCCCGTAAGCGAGGATCTCAGCGGCACCCTGCATCGTCTGCGAGGTCGTGAACCGGACGCCAATCACCGCGTTCGCCCCGAGCGCTTCGGCCTGCTTCAGCATCCGCTGGATCGCCTGATCGCGCGCTTGATCGAGCATCACCGTGTAATCCTTGATCTCGCCGCCGACGAGCGTCCGAAACCCGGCCATGATGTCTCGTCCGACGTGTCGCGCGCGGATCGTGTTCCCGCGAACCAACCCGAGCGTCTCGTCGATCCGACGCCCCTCAATCCCTTCCGTCGTCGATAGGAGCATCCTTCTCCTCCTTTCGCCTTTCACGCACCAGTCCGACCACAACGAGAACGGCGCCCACTCCGGCGAGGAGGATCACCGCCTTGAAGAACCAATGGATCCCCGGGGCCGTCACGAGCACGCGGATGATGTGATAGCCGACAAACCCGACGGCACACGCACCGGCGAGCATCAGCAGCCCGTATCCGAACTTCAGCATCCCGTCCTCCTCTCGAATTCGATGGTCCGCCATTCAACGCTGCTCCAATTGTACCTCGAGTCGCGGGGCGGCTCGCACCGTGGTTTTTCGCATGGAAACTAGAGAGACGGGAGGTCTTTGTCATGACCAGTGTCATTGCATAGGATATGGATCACTCTCAAGAGCATCCGGGAGGGACCATGTTCGAGAGGAAAGTTCAGAAGACCGGCGGCTCAACGTACTTTGTCACACTCCCGAAGGAGTGGGCAACGGAAATCGGTATCTCGCAAGGGTCCGTCATCACCCTGATGCCGAACGATTCCGGCTCCCTCCTCCTGGTCCCCGAGAGCCTGTCTCAGGTCAACCGCTGCACGATCGACCTCCAGGACTGGGATTTCGACCGATTCCAGCGCGAGATCATCTCCCGCTACATCGTCGGGTACGACATCATCGAGATCCGGCGTGACCGGATCCGCCCGGAGCAGCGGCGGATGATGCGCGAGATCGCCCAGGGGCTGGTCGGTCTCGAGATCTTTGACGAAACGCAGGAGGCTGTCCTTCTCCAGGCAATGGTCAACGTCCGCGATTTCCCTGTCGAGCGGACGCTCGCCCGGATCTTCGACATCACCCACGCGATGCTGACCGACGCGGTCAGTGCGTTCAGCCAACACGATGAGGAACTGGCGCGAGACGTCCTCGAGCGCGACGGCGACATCGACCGGCTCGTCCTTCTCGTCGCCCGGCAATTCAGTCTCCTCCTTCGGGATCTTCTCCTCGAAGAGGACGTCGGCCTCTCCAGGCTTTCGTTCCTTCACTATCACACCGTCGCCGATCAGCTCGAGCGCGTTGCCGATCACGCCGGCAAGATCTCCGACGCGACGCTCGCCCTGCCAGGACCGGTGCTCGCCGACGTCGCCAAGGAGATCGAACAGCGATCGCGCGACGCAGTCTCCGTCCTCGGCCGCGCTGTTCAGGCATTCGAGAACGGGAACACCGACCTCGCCAACGAGGTCCTCAAGGAGAAGGAGCACGCGGAACAGCTCTTCCAAGTGACCCGGCGGACAGCGGCGGAGAAGCAGCCGGACGCGGCGCCGTCGATCAGCATTGTCATCGACAGCCTGCTCCGGATCCGCGAGTACGCGTTCAACATCGCCGAAAGCGCCCTCGACGCACCGAGTTCCGTCGATCTTCGAACGACCTAGTTAGCCTCCCACACGCGGTTCGCGCGATCCGCGCACTACTACGGCTTGCAAGTCCAGACTCGCTCTATATACTTATCTCGTATCGTATATATCCCGGGGACTAGGACAAGGGGATCTGCTTGAAGAAGCGCGTTCTGTTCGTCTGCACCCACAACGCATGTCGCTCCCAGATGGCCGAAGGGTTGCTCCGCCTTCGCCACGGGGAAGAGTACGAAGCGTTCAGCGCGGGCACCTCCCCGTCTCGGGTGAATCCCTGGGCGATCCGCGTGATGCGAGAGATCGGAGCCGACATCTCAGGTCAGATCTCGAAGCATCTCGATGGCTACTTCGAGAGCGAGTTCGACGTCGTCGTCACGACGTGCGACTCCGCCAGGGAGGTCTGCCCCGTCTTCCCGGACGCGAAGAAGTCGATCCACCACAGTTTCGAAGACCCCGCGGCGGCGGCCGGATCGAACGAGCGGATCCTCGCCGCCTTTCGTCGCGTCCGAGACGAAATCGATCGCTGGATTCAGAAGACCTTCGGGCCAGCGCGTACCGAGGACTAGCCAAACCGCCCGCAGAGGTAGTCCGCGACCCGTTCGTCCTGCGGGCTTTCGAAGATAGAACGTGTCGGACCAAACTCCGCGAGTTCCCCATCGGCCAAGAGGACGGCGACGTTGTCGCTCACCCGTCCCGCCTGCTGCAGGTTGTGGGTCACGATGATGACGGTCAGCTCCTCGGCCAGCTCACGTGCCGTGTGCTCGATTCGGTCGCTCGCCTTCGGATCGAGCGCAGAGCACGGCTCGTCCATCAGAAGGATCCTCGGTCTGACCGCGAGCGCTCGCGCGATGCACAGGCGCTGCTGCTGTCCTCCGGAGAGGGAGAACGCGCTGTCCTTCAGCCGATCCTTCACTTCATCCCACAGAGCGGCGCGATGAAGCGCATCCTCGACGAGATCGGCCAGCTTACGCCGATTGCGTAGCCCGTGAATCCTCGGCCCGTACGCGACGTTGTCGAAGATCGACTTCGGGAACGGATTCGGCCGCTGGAAGACCATCCCGATCTTGTGCCGGAGGATGACCGGATCGGACTTCAAGAGGTTCTCCCCCTCGAAGATGACTTCACCAGTTGCCCGCGCACCGGGCACGACTTCGTACATCCGGTTCAGCGTGCGTAGAAGCGTGCTCTTCCCACAGCCGGACGGGCCCATGATCGCAGTCACCCCGTCCTTGGGGATTCCCAGTGAGACGTCGTGAAGGACCCGATTTCGTCCGTAGAAGAAGTCGAGATCCCAGATTTCAATGATTGTCTCACCATAGAACGTTCGCTTCACCCAAGCACGAGTGGCGTCCACCTGCGCGTCTCGTCCCGCAGTAGCGTCGATCTCGCGATGCTCAGGGCGCTTTACCATGCCTTCTTCCTCCTCACTCGGGTACGCCAGATGATGGCTGTCAGGTTCAGCAGCGTGACGACCACCATGAGCACGAACACGGTCCCGTACTGGATCGCCTTGGTCTCGTTGTAGTGCTGGCTGATCTTGATCAGCCCGAACAGGTGATAGGGGAGCGTCGCGACCTTCTCGAACAGGGATGTCGGCCAAGGATTCGACAACATGAACGCCGTCGCCGTGAACATGATCGGCGCCGTCTCGCCGATGGCCCGCGCCATGCCGAGGACCGAGCCGGTCAGAATCCCAGGGATCGCTGTCGGCAGGACGACCGTGCGAATCATGTACCAGCGCGTCGCGCCGAGGGCCAACGCGCCCTCTCGGAAGGATCGGGGCACGGACCGGAGCGCCTCTTCCGACGCTCGGATCAGGATGGGAAGCGAGAGCATCGCCAGCGTGCACATTCCGGCGAGGAGAGAAACACCGAAGTCGAAAACGAAGACGAATAGGCCAAGTCCCACCAGTCCAAAGACGATCGACGGAACGCCTGCAAGCGTGTTGACACCGATGCGGATGGCACGGAGCCACCATCCTTTCCATGCGTATTCCGAGAGCCAGATGGCAGATCCGAGAGCGAACGGCATCGCGACCAGGAGCGCGCCCCCGGTGATGTAGATTGAGCCGACGATCATCGGCGCAATGCCTCCTGCACGCGCCATGTCTCTGGGCGCCGCCGTGAGAAACTCCCAGCTGATAGCCGACGCGCTCTGGCTGATGACCCAATAGAGGATGAACGCCAGAAAGAAGAAACCGAACAGGGATCCGATGCCGAGAAGGACGAACGCAGCCCACTGAGTCATCGAGCGCTTCCTCCGCTCCTGCATGACGGCCTGCTCCTTCTGGATCTCTTGATCCACAGTCATGCTAGCCCTCCCGGATCCCCTGGCGCCTCAGCAGGCGCACGTGGAACCACTCCGCCGTCCAGTTCATGACAAGCGCGATCAACAGGAGCATCGCCCCCAACGCGAACAAGGCGTGATAGTGAGCCGAGCCATGGACGGACTCGGCCATATCGAGGGCGATTCCAGCCGTCAGGGGGCGCATCGACCGGAAGATGTTCCACGTCAGGAACGCGCTGTTCCCTGCGACAAGAAGCACAGCCATCGTTTCGCCGACCGCCCGGCCCATGCCGAGAATGCCGGCCCCGATAACTCCCGAAGAGGCTGCGGGAATGAGCGTCCGCCAGATCGTCTGCCACTTGGTCGCTCCCAAAGCGAGAGACGCCTCGCGATAGGTGTTCGGCACGGCATGAAGCGCGTCCTCGGCGAGGCTAGCGATCGTCGGAAGGGCCATGATGCTCAGGATCAGCGCTGCCGACAGTCCGTTGCTCCCGCTCACGACGTCGAAGCTCTCGCGCACCCACGGGGCAATGATGATCAACCCGAAGAAGCCGTAGACGATCGACGGAACGGCCGCCAGGAGTTCCAGGACCGTCTTGAAGATGTCCTTAAGCCACCTCGGGCCCACTTCGCCCACGAAGACCGCCGCACTCAGGCCGAAGGGAATCGCCAAGGCCATAGCCCCGAGCGTGATCACCGTCGTTGCAACGATCATCGGCACCATGCCGAAGAATTGGTGCTTGTAGCTCGCCGGGCTCCACCTCGTCGAGAAGAGGTCCCAGAGTCTCGTATGGGAGTAGTCCTGCCCCCATTTGACGATCGCACCCATGCCTTCGGGAACCACCTTCAGCTTGCCCACGAAGGGAATCGCCTGCGCAAAGATGAAGTACAGGATTACGCCGAGCGCCACCAGCGAGATCAGCGCCAAAGTGAAGAAGACATAGCAATCAATGTTCCGATTCTTCATCCGTATCTTGAGACCAGGACCGAGTTCATCCATTGAGACGCTCACGACACCCCCTCCCGGCCGGGCGATAACACTGGCGCTATCTATAAAGAATTAGATGCTAGTATATACCTTCGCGCAGATCTGTCAACAACGCGAAACGATTCTTCAAGAGCCCCCTCTTCTCTGAGAGAGGGAGAGGGGGGGATATCCTGTGAAGTGCTTCACGGGGTCCTGCTTCGGTGTGAGTTCTTGCTAAAACCCCATATCCGAGCAGTCGCACGCGCAAGGCCACACGGAGATGAACTTCTCAGCGAGCGTGGCGCAACCGCCGACTCGGCCCATGAAGGCATCCACGACGGTGGCGACGTCACCGGTCGGCAGGCCATTCGTGGAGATGAACAGCGCGCGGCCGATCGGGTAGGCGGAGGAGGTAAGCTCGATCCCGTCGACCATGATGATCTTGACGCCCTCCACGAAGGCGAGACCGACGTAACCGATCGCGTTGGTGTTGTTGCGGACGAGTTCCTGCATCTCGGGGTTGCCGGCGACAACGGCCACATTCGTGCCCGTGTAGTCGGCATCGTCGAGGACGATGTCGGTCCAGACGCCGTAGGTGCCGGATGAGGTATCGCGAGAGCCGAAGAGGATCGGCTCATCGTTGCCGCCGAGCTCGCTCCAGTTCGTGATCGTTCCCATCCAGATGCCGTACAGCTGTTCCAGAGTGATGGTATCGACCGGGTTCGAGGGATGAACCGCCACGGCGATCTTGTCGCGAGCGATCGTGTAGATTACCGGGAAGACACCATTCTCGACGGCCTTTCCGAACTCCGCATTCTTCATCGGGCGGGAGTGCATGGCGATATCGGTCGTACCGTTGATCAGAGCGGCAATCCCGGTACCGGAACCGGTCGCACTGATCGTGACAACGATGTCGGGGTTGTTGGAGATGAACCACTGTTGAACAAGCGTCGCTATCGGACCAACCGTTGTCGAACCGTTGATCTGGACCTCACCAGTCATCGCCGCGAACCCGCACAGCGCTAGTGCCAACAGCCCAACCAGCCATACTCGAGTCTGTGTCACGTGCAACCACCCTTCACTATAAATTTGATGCCATAACTATATAGTTGTCCACCGTTCTATGCAAGGGATCGCAGACCGCTTCTCGTGCAGGTTCACGCAGCTCGCGGCCCCGGAGACATGATTCGGGACGGAACTCGCCGGCGTTGAATCCACATCCCTTCGACGTTTTCGCCCGCCTGCAGCTTCGCGCCCACGGCGAACAGACATCGATCCCCTATCGTGAAAGTGCCGCGCGTCCGGTTTCGCGCACTCGTGACTTGCCGCTGAACGCTGGCGAGGGATATGCTCGAGATCATCCAAGAAGCATGAGGAGCGACCATGTCACGATCGATCGATGAGATTCAACAGGAGGTCTGGGGTCTTCTGAAGGAGTCGCAGTGCGTCTACCTCGCCACCGCCGAAGCCGACCAGCCACGTGTCCGCCCGGTCACGCTGCTCGATCTCGACGAGAAGTTCTGGATCGCCACCAGCCCGCGAAGCGCCAAAGCACGGCAGATTCAACGAAACCCTAACGTCGAGTTCTGCATCCCACTTCAAGATGAAAGCGGGAATGGGTACGTCCGCGTCGCCGGGGTTGCATCGATCATCACCGATCTTGAGACCCGCTCAACCATCGGGAATCAGATTCCTTTCCTGACCGAGCATTGGACCGGCGCGAACGACCCCAATTTCTGCCTGATCCGGGTGACGCGAGTCGAGATCGAGTACATGAAGCCCGGGGAGATGGAGCCGACGACGTTTATGGTCTAGCCGTTCGTCCCCGCTTCAACCGATCGATGCAGGCGACACGATCAGTCTGACAACTTGGCAGACTGACTCCGCTTGACTATCATAGGTGTTCGCGTGACCCGATGAGGCGTGCTGCTCTCGCGAGAGCGCATCGGGCGAAGAGAGCGAGAACGACGATTCGGCGACGGCACCTCCCAGGCAAGGGATACAGTGGGACGAACTCAACGGGGCCGTCGCCGGACCTTTTCGAGCCTCGCCAGCGACCCGTCTCCTCTCCGTCTCAGAGCCGCCTTCCTCTTGCACGCACACGAGACCCCGCATACTCTCTGAGCGCCATGCGCAATCCACGATGTCGCCTCGTTCTCCTCATCTCTTCGATGATCCTTCTGTCTCTCCTGACCGTGCCCGCCGGCTCCTCTGATGGCGACTTCCGCGCCCATTCGGACACCGTCTATCCGATCGCCGTCACGGCCACCCGATCGTTCGCTGACATCTCTACCAACGCTCTCGATGGAGGCCGCAAAGGGTGCCAATGCAGCGAAGCGAGCGAGATCTCTCGAGAAGCTCCAGAGAACCCATGCGTCCAATGCGTGGCCGTTTGCCTGATGTCCCGCGGTTTCCTGATCGCGCAAATGTCGATTCCGTTCACCAATGGGATCGGAGCCGACCTGCTCATCTACGAGTGGGGAGACCGCTGTAGCGGTGTCGACGATGCGTTCTCCGTCTATGTAAGCGAGAACGGCCACCAATGGGTCCTCGTCGCCGAGGAGATCCGGAACGACCCCGAGGACATTCGGGCTTCGATCGAACTCGGTGAGCTGAACGGCAGTTACCTCTTCGTGAAGATCGTGCCCGCCGTCAACGGAGGATTCGGCTCGATCAGCGGTCCGGAGATCGTCGCCATTCAGGCGGTTCATCCCGCCGTCGGAATAGGGCTCTGAGCTCCGGCGAAGAGGACACCTTCAACGGTCGACGACCGTCTGCCGAGATACTCCTCGCTCGCCTCACCTTGAACCCACGATCGGCTCGTCTATAATGCTCGACGATATGAAGGCCGCGAAGCGTTACCCGACTTGTGAGAATCCGCACGGTCTGGTCATGCTTTGGGTCTTCCAGACGATCGTCGGACGGACGACGCGCGGCTAGCGGCCAAGCAGCCAACGCGAAGACCGTCCGACAAGCGAACGCAGGCTACGGCCTGCGATTTTGCTTGTCGAGTCGGCGCGCGACCCTGCGCATGGACAACGCGCCCCGATCCATGGGGCTCCAGGAGGTGACGATGTACACAAGGAAGTCACGAATCGCAAGACAGCTCGAACGGAACAACGGTCATCGCACGATTGCTCGGTTCCGCGGTCTGCCGATGTACCGCCGCGGGATTGCTGCCGTCGTCGGCGCGACGGCGTCGACCATCGCCGCCTTCACGCTATGGGTCGATCGAGGAGCGCCCTGTCATGCCGCCGATTCGGACGCCGAGCGAAGGGAGGGACCCCCATGACACTCGATGAGCAAAGAGACGTGCTGGTCGTCCTCCATCGGGCCGGTGAACCTTCCGGGGAACCTTCCAAGGAGAAGGCCGAACAACGCCTTCGACTTCCCGTCGGGGCGGGATTCTCGGACTTGCTCCGCGAGCTCGAGCGAGAATCGCCGACGATGTACACGGAGATCCGCGAACGGATCCTCCGTTCCGCCGGCCGGGTTCTCGCCTACGGGAAGGACGACGACCTTCTGCCGGCACTGACCCAACAGCTTGCGAACGGCGGCCCGGTCATCTTCCCGGCCGACGCCGAACCCATTCGAACGAACAGCCAGCCGGGTGGGGTGAACAATCCCGGCTGAGCACTCCAACGGCGCCTCTGCCCCGCGCCTCCGATATCCCGCAGAGGCGCCGTTTCTCCCCTCTCGTCCGAGCAGAGAGGGAGGACCTCCTAGAGGCCCTCTCGAAGACCCTCGAGCGTCGCCTTCGCGTCGGGGACGAAACCGAAGAACTCCGTCAGCTTCTCGCAGGCGTAGTCATCACATTCCGCACAGGTGTCGACGCCCTTCTCTACGCCGCAGGCACGGATTCCACACTCGGCGCAGTGCGACATCCACGGGCCGCTCTCCGAGTGGCAGCCATCACACCGGCAGTCCTCCGCGGTGAGCTGCGCGTTATACTCCGCACTCCACATCTCGGCGACCTTCGCAATCGCTTCCGCGTCCTGGCTCTGCGTCGCGATGTAGCCGGGGCACTCCGTACAGATCAGCCCGCAAGTTGCGATCTTCCTCTCCATCCTCAACCTCCTTCGAACGACGAATCATACCGAGATGGATCGGCGATTGCGCGATGCCCCGAATCGACTGTAGATGAGGATTCGACCGGCTATACTTGCGAGCACAATCGGTACCGATCGGCCGAGGACAGGAGGAACTTGACGATGCGCTACGACTACGACGTCGCCGTCATCGGGCTCGGGCCCGCGGGGATGGCCGTATCGATCATGGCTGCGGAGATGGGGTTGCGCGTCCTCGGGATCGAGCAGCGGGCCCTCGGCGGCGAGTGCATGAACGTCGGATGCATCCCGAGCAAGGGGCTTCTCCGAATGGCGCACGTCCGCCACCTCGTCGGACGACTCTCCGAGTACGCGTTGTCTGATGTCGAACCTCCAGCGCCGACTGAGCCCTTCGCTCGAATCGCAGAGCACCTTCGCTACATCACCGAGAAGAAGACGACCAAGATGTTCGAGAAGGTCGATCTCCGGCTCGGCGAAGGGCCGGCGTCGTTCGTCAATCCGCATACGGTCTCGGTCGGCGGCCGGACTGCCACGGCGAAGCGGATCTTCGTCTGCGCCGGAACCCGCCCGTGCACCCCGGCGATTCCGGGCCTCGATAGGGTCGACTATCTGACGAACGAGACGATCTTCGACCTGGAGACGATCCCCGAGAGCCTGCTGATCATCGGCGGCGGAGCAATCGGCTGCGAAATGGCGCAGGCGTTCCGGCGCCTCGGTGCTCGCGTAACGATCGTTCATCTCGATCCCCACCTCCTTCCGCACGGCGACTGGGATGCCGGCAAGCTCCTTGAGGAGGTCTTCGTCAACGAGGGAATCAGCGTCTACAACGCACGCGGTGTGCGACGCGTTGCTCGCGAGAACGCGGTGATCACCCTGCAGACCGATCACGGCGAGCTCTTCCGCGGGGAGAAGCTTCTCGTCGCCGCCGGCCGGCAGTACGCGTTCGACGGGCTCAACCTCGAGGCGGCCGGCGTCAAGTACGGCGAGAACGGGATCGAGGTCGACAGCCGCCTCCGAACCTCCGTGCCGCACATCTATGCGCCGGGCGACTGCAACGGAGCCTACCTCTTCTCCCACGCGGCGATGCATCAAGGGATGATCGCTCTAATGAATGCCGCCGCGCCGTGGCCGATCCGGTTCGATTACCGTAAGTACGTCGTTCCGTGGGCCGTCTTCACCGAACCGCTCGTCGCCCACGTCGGCGCCCTTGAGCGCGATCTGAAGGCGAACGACGTCCCCTACGAGGTCGTCGAGGAGAGCTACGCCGATTACGGCGCCGCAATCGCGGAAGGGGTTGCGATCGGCTCCGTCCGAGCATACGTCAGCAAGGCCGGCCGGATCTACGGCGTCCGAATCATCGGCGAGGGAGCCGGGGAGATGATCAACGAGTGGGGGTTGGCTATTCAGAATCGGCTTCGCCTCCACAAGATCATGTTCCTGCAGCACGCCTTCCCATCGATGTCGTTCCTCACCAAGCGCGTCTCGGAACGGTGGATGATGAATCGGATGGAGAGTCCGCTCCTCCGTCGCCTCGTCCGCTGGCTCTTCTAGCGCCGACCTCTGCATGGCCGGCAAATGGCCAAACGATGGGCGTTGACACCCCATCGCGGGTCAAGTATCATCCGTCCATCTGTTCATGGGTATGCTTGCAGGAGGTGTTTCCCTTTCGTGGAGCAGGGTGAGCGACGATTGCCAAAACGAGTCAACGGAGCGTTCCACGCCGTCGGACGCCGGAAGAGCGCGACGGCTCGCGTCTACCTTTCCGAAGGCGGCGGCGAGCTCCTCATCAACGGCCGGCCGGCGGACGAGTATTTCTCTCCGTATCTGAACGCATCCGAGTATCTCGAGAAGAGCCTGAAACAGCCGTTTTACGTAACCGGAACGACCGGTAAGTACGATGTCAAGGCGCGGGTTCGCGGCGGCGGATTCACCGGGCAGCTAGAGGCCGTCCGGCTCGGAATCGCCCGTGCGCTGATCGGCGTCACCGATGAATACAAGCTCCCGCTCAGGCAAGCCGGTCTGTTGACCCGCGACGCCCGCGAAGTCGAGCGGAAGAAGATCAACCGGCGCAAGGCCCGGAAGAGCGAGCAGTACTCCAAGCGCTAGGGATCGAAACGGAGGAATCGTGAAGCAGGGCATTCATCCCGAGCTGAAAGCGGCAAAGGTCCACTGCGGATGCGGTGCCGAGCACGACACGCTCTCCACGGTCGAGGAAATGCGCGTCGACATCTGCTCGAAGTGCCACCCGTTCTTCACCGGCGAGGAGCGCTTCGTCGACACCGAAGGGCGCGTCGAGCGGTTCAACCGGAAGTACGCCAAGGCGGAGAAGGAAGGCTAAGTGAAGCCGCCCATCGGCGGTCAAGCGGTTATCGAAGGCGTCATGATGCAGAACGGCGATCGCATAGCGGTCGCCGTTCGACGTCAGTCCGACGGGGAGATCGTCGTCCGGCCGATCCCGGCCCGGTTCCGATTCAAGCGGCTCGGTCAAGTCCCGTTCCTGCGAGGCCTCTTCCGGATGTACGACATGATGTCTCTCGGGCTCCGGGCGCTGAACCTCTCGACCCAGATCGCCTTTCCCGAGGAAGAGCAGCTGAGCCGAAGCGGAACGGTCTTCACGTTCGTCATCGCCATCGCCGTAGCCATCGGCGCGTTCATCGTCCTTCCGCTCTATCTGACGAACAACATCGGCGGGCTCCGTTTCGGCAACTCGATCCTGTTCAACCTCGTCGAGGGGATGATCCGGCTGTCGTTCTTCTTCCTCTACTTGCTGGTCATCTCGCGAATGAAGGACATCCACCGCGTCTTTCAGTATCACGGTGCGGAGCACAAGGCCGTCTACGCGTACGAGGCCGACGAGCCGCTGACAATCGAGAGCGCCAGAGCCCATACGACGCTCCATCCACGCTGCGGGACCGCATTCCTGATGACCGTCTTCGGTATCGCGATCCTCGTCTTCTCGCTCGCCGGCAATCCGACCCTCTGGTTGAAGATCCTCTCGCGCCTCCTCCTTCTCCCGGTCGTCGCCGGGCTCTCGTACGAGGCGCTCCGATTCTCCGGCCGTCACTACGATCGATGGTGGGTCCGGATCCTGGCGCAGCCGGGGCTCTGGCTCCAGCGGCTGACGACATCGAAGCCGGATGACGATATGCTCGAGGTCGCGCTGACCGCGCTGAAGAGCGTGTTGGATGATGGTCAGCCCGAGCCGGCGCTCGAACCGACGCCCGCCGAGTAGAAGCTCGAGACTACAACCTCACTCGGAGCTCCTCCTACGCCGCCGTTTCCGTGTTCTGTACGCCGATCCCGAGAGACGGATCCGGCGCGAGCGATAGCGGATGGGATTCCCCGAGTTGCCGGTGCCTGAACGCACCGACGGCGGCGATCATCGCCGCGTTGTCGGTGCACAAGCTGAGCGGCGGGAACGAAACGCCAATTCCTCGTTCTTCGCCGGCTTCGACGAGCTCCCGCCGCAGATGCGAGTTCGCCGCCACGCCGCCGACAACGACCAGGCGCTTCCGATGGTACCGGCGAGTCGCCTCGATCGACTTCTTCGTCAGGATCCCCACGACGCTCGCAAGGACCGATGCAGCAATGTCCTCCGGCCGCTCGCGGGGATGCTTCCTCAGGTGGTAGAGGACCGCCGTCTTCAGTCCGGCGAAGCTGAAGTCGAAACCGGGCGAATCGGCCATCGGCCGCGGGAACGGGATCGCCTCCGGATTCCCCTCCCCGGCCAGTCGATCGATCTCCGCGCCAGCCGGATAGCCGATCCCGATCATCTTCCCGATCTTGTCGAGCGCCTCCCCGGCCGCATCGTCGACCGTCTGACCGACCAAGTGGTACTCGCCGTACGCCGAGACGTCGATCAGGCTCGTGTGCCCACCGGAGACGATCAACGCAAGAAACGGAGGCTCGTCATCCGGTGCGCTCAGACGATGTGCGAAGACATGCCCCTCGAGGTGATTCACTCCGAGGAACGGGACCTCGAGACCGAACGCCATCCCTTTGCCGTGGGAGAGGCCGACGAGAAGCGGTCCGACCAGCCCGGGCCCGCGCGTCGCCGCGATCAGGGAAAGATCCTTGAGCGAGACCTTCGACGTCTCGATCGCCTCCCGGACGAGGTACGGGAGCTTCCGGACGTGATCCCGCGACGCGACCTCGGGGACGACGCCGCCGTACTGAGCATGAAGCTCCGCCTGGGAGTAGACGAGATTGACGAGAACGTCGGTCTCGCCGTCCAGGATCGCAACCGACGTCTCGTCGCAGGATGTCTCGATTCCGAGCGTGAGGAACTGGCCGCCCTCGGTCATCGGATGAATTCCGGCTTCAGAACACCGATGAACGGCAGATTGCGGTACAGCTCGGCGTAGTCCATTCCGTATCCGACGATGAACGCATCCTCTTCGAGCGTGAATCCGATGTAGTCGATCTCGACCGGCGTCTCCCGGCGGACGGTCTTGTCGACAAGCGTGCAGACTCGGACCGACGCCGCATTCCGCGCGGCGAAGCTCCGCTTCAAATACTCGATCGTGAACCCTGTATCGATGATGTCCTCGATGATCAGGACGTCTCGCCCGCCGATCGGCTTCTCGAGATCCTTCACTAGACGGACGGCGCCCGGAGCGGTCCCGTTCCCGTACGACGAGATGCTGATCAAATCGTACTCGACGGGCATCGGAAATCGGCGTGCGAGATCGGACATGAAGACGAGGGCGCCTCGGAGGATGCCGACCAGCAGGATCGGACGACCTTTCGAGTCCGCAGCGAATCCGCGGTCGCCATAGTCGCCGGCGATCTGCTCCGCCAGCGCTCCGACCCTCCGCTCGATCTGTTCTTCCGAGTAGAGGATCTTGGAGATCCGGTCCCCGAGCTGCTCTTGCTTCATTCGTCTGCCGCCTCCGATCGGAGGGCGAATCGTCCGTCGAGCGCGTCCAGGCGGTGGCTGATTCCGACGTACTCCAGATCGTGGATCCCGAGCATCGCCGGTCCGGAGAAGCCCTGCTGGCGGATGTCGTGCGCCTTCTGCGCCGCTTTCTGACGGACCCAATCCCAATAGGGGTGGTCGAAGGCATCGACCGGCTCGGTCAGCGTCCCGTTGCGAATCGAAAACGCGAGGCAGGAGACGACCGGCGGCCCGTCGAAGAACGACACGCTGCTCCGCGCCTTCACCGGCATCAGCGGGCCGATATGGCTGCCTCGCATGAACCCGGAGACGTGGTGGCAGATCTCGAACGGCGCAAGAACCTCCCCGGTCGCGGGGAAGCTCTTCTGTGTCCGGACGAGCATGATCGGGTCGTCCTTCCCGACATACTTGCCGGCGATGTTTCGGAGGCGCGTCGTGCACGAGGAGACAGCGATATCCCCGTCGTGGCGGGAGTGGATCGACTCGACGACGAAGCGTCCGTTGTCGCGGAGGAGCGCGGCCAGGTCGTAGAGATCCTCCGGCGTCACGAGTTCGATCACCCGATCCCCTTTGGTGCAATCGACGTCCATCACCGTGAACCGATACCCCTTCCCACCGTTCGGCGAGAGGATCAGCCCCGCGTTGTACATCGGGTCGGAGAACGCTAAGAAGAGAGGGAGGTTGTACGCGCCCGGCTCGGTCTTATCGGCCGTGAACATCAGGAACGGCTCGTTCGGCCGTTCCTCGAACTCCATCTCCGCCACCGCCGGGCCGAGACCGCGCGTGTTCCCGGAGAACGCGTCCTTGAGGATGTCCTGTCCCGCACCGTAGAGCCCCTGCTCCTTCGCCGCATCCGTGCCCGCGAGGAACGCATCCCACGCCAGGCGGTGGACGCTCTCGTCGTCGATCCCCCGATCGTGTGTCAAGAGAATGGCGACGTCATCGCCGGTGTAGTTGAGGGAGTAGTCGAGGATCAATCCCTTCCCACCGTTGACGACCGTCTCCTCCACCGCAGCGAGGAGCCTCTCGCTCGGACAGATGTGCCCGCCGATGCTCCCCACGTCCGCCTTGATCGCTGTGAGCGTGACCTTCATGACCGCGCTCACCTCCCGCTCAAAGGATGGATGCCAATAGCGCATCGCTACTGGCACGCGCCGATTATATCGATGGGGGGAATCGCGACAACCGCCGCAAGACCGCGGGTTCTTCGCAGAGCTAGCCGCCGGAGAGATTCACACGGCGCAGGCGGTTCGCATTGGTCACCACGTTGATCGACGAGAGGGCCATTGCCGCTTCGGCGATCAGCGGATGAAGGAGCCCGAGAATCGCAAGGGGGATGGCGAATACGTTGTAGAAGAACGCCCAGAACAGGTTCCCGCGAATCTTGCCGAATGTCGCCCGCGACAGACGGACCGCGCGGACGAGCGCATCGAGATCGCCGGAGACGAGCGTCACATCGGCCGCTTCCATCGCGACGTCGGTCCCCGTGCCAATTGCGATCCCCACATCGGCCGCTTTCAGCGCCGGGGCATCGTTGATCCCGTCCCCGACCATCACGACGCGCTCGCCGTTCGCCTGGAGCCGGCGGATCGCGTCGAGCTTCTCGTTCGGACGAACGTCGGCGATCACGTTTTCGATCCCGACCGAAGCGGCGACCGCCTCGGCCGTCGCCTCGTGGTCCCCGGTCAACAGCATTGAATCGATCCCCATCGTCTGAAGAGCCGCAATCGCTTCCCTCGCTCCATCCTTCACACGATCGGAGATCGCGATCAGCCCGATCATGCCGTCGGTCTCGCGGGCGACCCCGACCACCGTCTTCGCCTCGCCGGCGAGCGACTCCCACGTCTCGGTCACAGGATTGAGGTCATAGCCCAGCTCGGTCAGCCAATCGCGCGTCCCGGCGACGACACCAACCCCGTCGACCCTCCCTCGAACGCCCTTCCCCGTCACGGCGGCAAACCCCACGACCGGGGAGAGTGCGAGTTCGCGATCTTCTCCCTCGCGGACAATCGCTCGCCCGATCGGGTGCTCGGACCCAACCTCCAGGCTCGCTGCAACCCGGAGCAGATCATCGCGGTCGATGCCGAGCGGATGCATGTCGGTAATCCCCGGTCGGCCGACCGTGATCGTTCCCGTCTTGTCGAAGACGACGCGACGCGTTTCCTGCAGCGTCTGGATCGCTTCGCCGGAGCGGAACAGGATCCCATTCTCTCCGCCGATCCCGCTTCCGACCATCAGGGCTGTCGGGGTCGCCAGACCGAGCGCGCATGGACAGGCGATCACCAGAACGGCGATCGCGGCGTACAGCGCGCGGGAGAGGAGACCGAGGTCGGCATCGACCCACGGAAGGAAGCCGCCGGCCCATTCAACGATCGCCCCGAGCGCTCCGGGGAAGGCGACCCAGACGACAAGCGTGACCAGTGCCACGCCGAGGATCACCGGAACGAAGATCCGTGTCACGCGGTCGGCGAACGCCTGAATCGGCACCTTGGTCGACTGCGCCTCCTCGATCATCCGGACGATCTGAGCGAGGAATGTCGTCTCTCCGACGTTCGTTGCCCGGACATGGAGGAGTCCCCCGCCGTTCAGCGTCGCCCCGACGACCGGGTCTCCGACGCCCCGTCGAACCGGGTTCGACTCCCCGGTCACCAGCGACTCATCGATGTGGCTCTCGCCCGAGACGATCACCCCGTCGGTCGGGATCTTCTCGCCCGGTCGAACGATCATCATGTCATCGACTCCGACGGCATCGGCCGGAACCTCGACCTCCTCTCCGTCACGGAGGAGGCAGGCGGTCTTCGCGCCGAGTTCCATCAATCGGCGGATCGCCTGGGATGCGCGCCCTTTCGCTGTCGTCTCGATCCACCGTCCGGTCAGATGGATCGCGATGATCATCGCCGAGATCCCGGCGTAGTCGAGCGATCGGGCCGACAGACCGAGCTCTCCCAGCACGGCAAGGATACCGGTGAGAAACGAGACGGTCACACCGAGCGCGATCAGCGTGTCCATCGACGGCGAGCGATGGATCAGCGCGCGGAAGCCGGCCCGGATCGTCGGTCCGCCGGCAGCGACGAGTGGGATTGCGGCCAGCACAACCATTCCGACGTGGAAGAGCAACGGATTCGGCCACATGATCCCGAGGAACATCTCCGGGATCATCCAGCCCATGATCGGGATCGCGAACGCCCAGGCGAGCTTCATCCGTCGGGATGCTTCTCGGGCGCGCCGTTCATCCTTCGCGAGGCGTTCCTCTTCAGCCGCAGACGCCTCGGCGCGCCGTCCGACGCCGTAGCCTGCCTGCCGGACCGCCGCCTTGAGTACGTCGTAGCCGACCCGTTCCTCGACCACGACACTCGCACGCTCGGTCGCCAGGTTGACGGCGACCGAGCGAACGCCGTCGACCCCTGCGAGCGCCCGTTCGACCGCGTTGGAACAGCTTGCGCACGTCATCCCTGCAATCTCGAGGTCCATCCGGCGATCCGACGTGACCGCTTCCGCAGCGAATCCGGCATCGGCGACCGCAGCGATCAGCCGTTCAATGTCGACCCGCTCATCGTGCTCGACCGTCGCCCGTTCCGTCAGAAGCTGAACGGCCGCAGACTGCACGCCTTCCACACCGACAAGCGCACGTTCGACGGCCTGAGCGCACGACGCGCAGTGCATCCCCTCGATTCGGAGTTCCTGGTGCATCCCTCTCCTTCGTAGCCGATCGAGCTCAACCAGAGCATAGGGTGGCAACCAACATCGTCAAGGGGTGAGGTTCCCGTGGGGAGAATGTGGACCGCTGCCCAAAGAGAGCGGGGCCCGGATTCCGAGCCCCGCTCCCCTGAAAAAGGACCCTCTCAAGTCCGCGATCGACGCTTACCGAGCGCCGAACGCACGGCTTAGCAGATGCCGCCGCACCACCATCCCCCAAACGCAAAGACCCAAAATGCCCAGAAGAACGACAGAAGCAGCCACGCGGTCACGCACATCGAGCACACCTCCTTGGCAGTACTACACGTAGGCTGAAAGAAGGTTTCACGAGGCAGCAACGTACGCTCTAGGATGAATGACAGTCATCGTCACAGCCGGAGCAGTCCGTTTCCCGCTCGATCTCGATCGTCGCGTGGCGAATCCCGAGTGGCTTGAGTCTGTCGCGGATTCCACGTCGAAGCTCGCCAGCCTCGCCGAGGGTCGTCTCCTCGGCGGCGACGACATGCGTCGTTAGAACGTGGCGCTCTCCATCCTGCGTCCAGATGTGCGTGTGATGTACATCACAGACACCCGGCATCAATCGGATCACGGCCTCAACGCGGTCGACCGACAAGCCCTCCGGCGTCCCCTGCAGGAGGATCACCAGCGTCTCCTTCAACCTCCGGCCGACATTCCAGAGGACATAGAGGGTGATCAGGATCGAAAGGACCGGATCGAGAATCCGGATGTCGGTCAACGACATGACGATGCCCGCGATGAGAACAGCAAGCCAGCCGAGAACATCCTCGACGAAGTGCCACGTCACCACGCGTTCGCTCAGGCTCCGGCCCCCGTGGGTCCGCAGCGCGGCGATTCCATTGATCGCAATCCCAGCGATCGCGAGGTAGATCATTCCACGGGCGTTCGCCGTCTCCGGCGACAGGAGTCGCGGAATCGCCTCGAACAGGACGACGAAGCCTCCGCCGAAGAGGACGAACGACATGACGAGGGCGCCGAGAAGCGAGAAGCGGCGATAGCCGAACGTGAAGGCCTCGTCTCCCTTTCGCTCGGAGACCCTGGCGAAGTGCCAGGTCAGTCCAAGCGCAATACTGTCCCCGAAGTCGTGGAGCGCGTCGGAGAGGACGGCCATGCTGTTCGTCCACAGTCCGCCGACGATCTCGAGGACGGCGAATGCGAGATTCAGCCAGAATGCGACGCCGATCCGGCTTCCGATCGAGTACCCGTGATGATGATGGTGGTCGTGTGCCATGCTCCCTTTCCCCGATTGGAATGGTGAACCGGCCACAGCGCCGTTTCAACTTGGCTATCGCCGATGGATAATCCGACCGAGAAGGGGGACGTGAAGCTCGATTGCCGCTTCCGGGCACATCTCCTGACAGCAGTAGCAGCGGATACAGCGCTCGTAGCGATGCACCGGCGGGGACGAGCGGTCCTCGGTCTCGAAACCGATCGCCTTCGGCGCAACTGGGCAGACGCTTACACAGGTGCCGCACCTCGTACACCGGGTCGGGAGGACGATCGGCCTCGGGACAACGAAGCGCCGCGCGAGACGGCTGTAGCGTCCTGGCTCGCCGGTCGTCGACGATCGGCGGCGGTTCACGTCGAAGTCTTCGGCAAGGAACGAGCCAACCAGATCTCCGACGGTCTCGATCTCGAATGCACGACCGAGCCCAAACGCTTCCCCGTAGACAATCGGGGGGACAAGCGTCGGATCGAGCCCGATGAGCGAGCCAACCGTCGCATCGAGCGCGACCGGATCGGTCGAGAGAAGCAGGATGTTCATCGGGCGCGGAGTCCCGCCCTGCGGGCCGTTCCCCTCCATCGCGACAATCCCGTCCATCACGAAGAGACGCGGGCGGAGGAAGCGGTTCAGGTCGACGAGCATCTGCGAGAAGAGATCGGCGTTCGGGAGCCGGGCGTGGAATTCCGCTTTCAGCGGTCCGGGAATGCACCCATACTGGTTCTTGATCGCGCCGGTGATCCGAGTCAGGCCGTGGGTCTTCAACTTCGGGAGCGAGACGATCCCTTCGGCCGCGAGAACCCCCTCGGCGAGCGTGAACTGCTTGATCAGACGCCCGTCGGAGAACGACACCGTTCGGCCGCGCGAGAAGTCGGCCAGCCCGAACCCGAGATCCTCGGCCACGGTGGCGAGGCCGGCCCGGCGAGCGACCGCCGAGAGGCGCCCGAACCCGGGCGAGTCGCCGTAGGAGACCGCGGCGCCTGCGTCGATGAATCGCCGCGCGATCGCCCGGAAGACGTTCGGATGGGTCGTCACTGCCCGATCGGGATCCCGTCCGACCAGAAGGTTTGGCTTCAGCTGGATCGTCTCGCCCGGTTGCGCGAACCGTTCGATCCCGCCGAGCAGTTCGAGCCCACGGCCGATGGCAGCATCGACCACACGCTCTTCGTACGAGGGACACCGGACAAGCGCGACCACAGACGAATGAGCATCTGGCGAGCTACTTCCGGGCATGTCCCCCTCCTGATCGGAGTCCGGAGCGATCATACCCGAACCGGAATCGCAACCTGTCAGGCGACTTGGCAAATCCGCGCACGTTGTCTATCATGGACGCGTGACGAGGCTGATGCAGCCCGTCTTTTCGCCTTTCAACGGGCAGCATCGAGCCGTCACCGGAAGCATTCGTGGGAAAGGAGCAACCCGTGCTCGGAGCGTTCGACTACGTCCGCGCCCGTTCTGTCGAGGAGGCATGCCGGCTTCTCGCCGAGCGCGACGACGCGGTGATCCTCGCCGGAGGGACGGACCTTCTCGTCGAAGTTCGCAACGGGCTCCGCGAGCCGAAGCTCGTGATCGACGTCAAGGCGATCGACGAGCTCGCCCGTCTCGATCCGTCGGACGAAGAATGGATGATCGGAGCTGCCGTCCCGCTGAATCGGCTTGCCGAGCATCGGGCGATCCGCGAGTCGGTTCCTGCGCTCGCCGACGCGGCCCTCTCGATCGGGACCTACCAGCTCCGAAACCGCGCCACGCTCGTCGGAAATCTCTGCAACGCGTCCCCTGCCGCCGACGCTGCGCCGGTCCTCCTGACGCTCGATGCGAAGCTGTCCGTTGCCGGCCCGAAAGACTTCAGGACGATCCCGATCGCCGAGTTCTTCACCGGCGTCAAGCGGACCTGCCTCACGGACGGAGAGGTCGTCACCGACATCCGCATTCCGGCGCCACCGCAGGGACTGAAGACCGTGTTCTTCAAGCAGCAGCGGATCCGCGGACATGACCTCGCAGTCGTCAACGTCGCCGGTTCGTACGACCCGACTGCGAAGACGCTGAAGGTCGCTGTCGGGAGCTGCGCCCCAACGCCGGTTCTCCTCGAACCAACCGAGGCGACCGGCTCCACAGCGGCAATCGCCGAACGGGTGGTCGAACTCGCCGAGGGTGCGACCTCGCCGATCAGCGACGTCCGTGCATCGGCCGAGTACCGCCGCGCCGTCCTCCCGGTCCTCCTCCGGCGACTCGTCGATCGGCTCCTCAGCGAAAGGAGCGGAGCGTGACCCACGAGATCGTCCTGACCGTCAACGGGCAAACCGAGCGAGCGACGGTTCCGGCATCGATGACATTGCTCGAACTTCTCCGTGAGCCGCTTCATCTGACCGGAACGAAGGAAGGCTGCGGAATCGGCGAGTGCGGCGCCTGCACGGTCCTCCTCGACGGAGCGGCCGTCACCGCCTGCCTCGTCCTCGCCGTCGAAGCGGACGGTTGCGACGTCCAGACGATCGAGGGCGAAGCGAACGACGGGCAGCTGTCGACTCTCCAGCAGGCGTTCATCGACGCCGGCGCCGCCCAGTGCGGATTCTGCACGCCGGGGATGATCCTGTCGGCCCGCGCGCTCCTCGATCGGAGCCCAAATCCGACCGACGAGGAGATCGTCGAGGCAATCGCCGGCAATCTCTGCCGATGCACCGGCTACGAAGCGATCATCGCCGCGGTCCGGCGGGCCGCCGACCGGATCGGGGGGGAGGGGTCCGATGGCTGAGCTTCGCTACGTCGGAAAGCCGGTCGCGCGCGACGACGCGATCGACAAGGTAACCGGCGCGGCCCGATACACCCACGATCTCGCCGTCCCCGGGATGCTCCACGCCGTGATGGTCACCTCGCCGCACGCCTCGGCAAGGATCGTCCGGATCGACACATCTGATGCCGAAGCACTCCCCGGCGTCCGTGCTGTCCTGACCGGCGATGGCCTAAGCTATCGCGTCGGACTGTACATGGTCGACAAGCGGATCCTCGCCCGCGGCGTCGTTCGATACCATGGCGAGCCGGTCGTCGGCATCGCTGCAGACACGATCGACATCGCGCGCGCAGCCTGCCGCTTGGTGAAGGTCGACTACGAGCCGCTCGAGCCTGTTCTCGATCCGCGCGACGCGTTGAAGGAGGAGTCTCCGCTCGTCCATCCCGACCTGGAGACCTACGAGCACGCGAAGGGTGTTTTCTTCCCTGAGCCGAAGACGAACATCGCCCACCACCAGAGGGTCCGGAAGGGCGACTTCGACACGGCATTCGCTTCGGCCGACGTGACGCTGACCGCCAAGTTCTACAACCCACCGGTCCAGCACGTCCCGATGGAGACGCACGCGACGATCGTCCAGACCCTTCCCGGTGATCGGGCCGAGATCTGGTCGTCGAGCCAGTCGCCATACACCGTCCGGCACCTGCTGAGCGTCTGCTTCGGCCTCCCGCACGCGAACATCCGCGTCCACGTCCCCTATGTCGGTGGCGGTTTTGGCGGGAAGGCCGGCCTCCATCTGGAGCCGCTCGCCTACGTCCTGTCGAAGGCATCCGGCGGACGACCGATCAAGATCGTGGCGACACGCGAAGAGGAGTTCAACACGCTTCCGTCGCGACAGGGCCTCCATTCGACCGTCGAGATCGGCACAGACAAGAGCGGCCGAATCGTCGCCCTGAAGGCGACCTACGTCTGGGACGCCGGCGCGTACGCCGACTACGGGGTCAACGTCGGCCGCGCCGCCGCCTACTCCGGTGGCGGCCCGTACGTCATCCCGAACTGCTGGATCGACTCCTACGTCGTCTACACGAACAAGATCTTCGGCACCGCCTACCGCGGGTTCGGCCACCTCGAGGTCCTCTGGGGAATCGAGCGGGCGATCGACATGATGGCCCGGAAGCTCGACATGGATCCGGTCGAATTCCGTCGTCTGAATCTCCTCCGCGAAGGGGAGACGACGATCACCGGCGAAGCGTTCACCGCCGGGCACGGAAGCCCGGTCGAGTGTCTCGACGCGGCCGCGAAGGCGATCGAATGGGGTACGCCGAGCGAGCCGGCATCCAAGCCGTACAAGGTCCGCGGCAAGGGGATCGCGATGCTCCACAAGGCGCCGGCGATGCCGACCTACACGTCATGCGCCGTTGTGATCAAGCTCGACGAAGATGGCGCAGCAGACGTCCTCGTCTCCGGCGTCGACTACGGCCAGGGGACCTACACCGTCCTCAAGCAGATTGCCGCCGAGGAGTTGAGGATCCCGATCGAGAAGGCCCACGTCACCTGGGAGTGCGACACGGCCTTCTCGCCGTACGACTGGCAGACCGTCGCCAGCCGGTTCGCCTACATGGGCGGGAACGCGATCATCGAAGCCGCCGCCGACTGTCTCCGGCAGATCCGCGACGTCGCAGGTCAGGCGTTCGACGTCCCGCCCGATAAGATCGTCTGCGAAGACGGTGTCGCGTTCGTCGATGGAGATCCGGATCGGCGGATCCCCTATGCGAAGCTCGCCCTCGGCTACACGTTCGAGAACGGCAACTCGATCGGCGGACCGATCATCGGTCATGGGCGATTCATCGCGACCGGGCTGACGCATCTCGACCCGGAGACCGGGCAGGGGCTCCCGGCGCAGTACTGGACCTACGGCGCGCACGCGGTCGAAGTCGAGGTCGACACGCAGACCGGAGAGATCGAAGTTCTCGACATCGCCACCGTGGTCGACGCCGGGAAGGTTCTCAACCCGAAGCTCTGCGACGGTCAGGTCGTCGGTGGCGTCGTTCAGGGGCTCGGGTCGGCCCTCTGGGAGGAGTTCCGGTTCGACGAGAGCGGTCGGTTCCTCAACCCGGCGTTCGTCGACTACAAGATCCCGACCGCGAAGGACATTCCGCGCAACACTCAGCGGATCCTCCTCGAGAACCCACAGCCCGGCGGCCCGTACGGCGCACGCGGTGTCGCCGAGCATCCGATGATCTCCGTCCCCGGGGCGATCGGGAACGCACTCCACGACGCGCTCGGCATCGAGTTCACCACGCTCCCGCTCAACTACGAACGGATCCTGCTTCGCATCCTAGAGCAGGGCGATCGCGGATGAAACGTGTCCTGATCGAACGGAATCGCTACTTCGATTCCGTCTTCCTGATGCGGATCAGCCACGAGCTCAAGCAGCTTCCTGACGTCGGCCAGGCGATCGTCGCCATGGGAACGCCGGCCAACCTCGAGAACCTCACCGACGCCGGGTTCGTCTTCGACGACGCGACCGGCGAGGTCTTCCCTCAAGACCTCGTCATCGCAATCGATGCGGCATCCGAAGAGGCAATCGACGAGGCGAACGATCACCTCCGGCTTCTTCTGACCGGCCCGACCATCGAGGGGGAGAGCACATCCGGCGGACCACGCCCGATGACGATCGGCGAAGCGGTCGAGATCGATCCGGAGACCAACCTCGCGCTGATCTCCGTTCCGGGAACGTACGCCGCCCGCGAAGCGCGCCACGCGCTCCAACGAGGTCTTCACGTGATGCTCTTCTCGGACAACGTCTCCGTCGATGAGGAGATGGCGCTCAAGGATGAGGCGATCGAGCGAGGCCTCCTGCTGATGGGCCCCGACTGCGGGACCGCCATCCTGAGCGGCGCCCCGCTCGGATTCGCCAACGTCGTCCGGCGCGGTCCAATCGGAATCGTTGGCGCCTCCGGAACGGGAATCCAAGAGATCAGCTCCCTCGTCGATCGCCTCGGCGGTGGGATCTCGCAGGCGATCGGAACCGGCGGGCGCGACCTATCGAGCGATATCGGCGGGCGGATGACCCTCTTCGGGATCGACGCCCTCGCCAACGATCCGTCGACCGAGGTGATCGTCGTCGTTTCGAAGGCGCCCGCGCCCTGCCTGATTCCGACGATCCTCAACCGGCTGGAGGCTTCCGGCAAGCCATCAATCGTCCAATTCGTCGGCTGGGATCCAGCCAAGGCCGATCCTGCCTGGCTTGAGTCTCCCGCCGTCTTTGCTGCGACCCTCGCAGAAGCAGCGGAGCAAGCTTGTGCCGTGGCTGGCTTGCCCGCAGCCTCGAAGCCTTCAGAACCTTGCCTGCCGGATCTAGCACCCTCCGCCGTACAGCAGATCCGTGGCCTCTTCTGCGGGGGGACGCTCGCTCAGGAGGCGTGGAGCCTGTTGCACAGCGCGGGGACCAACGTCTTCTCCAATGTCTCCTTCGAGCCGAAAAAGAAAGTCGAAGCAGGTACGGACGTCTCGGGGCACGTGATCTGGGATCTCGGCGACGACGCGTTCACCGTCGGGAAGCCTCATCCGATGATTGAGCCGTCCCTCAGGGACGACGAGGTCGCTCATGCAGGTGCCGATCGCAACATCGGGATCGTCCTCGTCGATTGCGTGCTCGGCTACGGAGCACATCCGGATCCGGCCGGAAGCCTCGCCGACGCCGCTCACCATGCGATCGACGCAGCACGAGAAGACGGACGCGATCTCCTCGTCATCGCGTCGGTCACCGGCACCGACACCGATCCGCAGAATCGGACCCAGCAGGTCGTGACGCTGACCGACGCCGGCATCCTCGTCGCGCCGAGCAACGCGGACGCCGCTCGCTGGGCGATCGAGGCGCTGAAGGGAGGGGCAGATGGCTGACGAGCGAACGCCGATCCGCGATCTCTTCGCGCAGGAGCTCCGCGTCGTCAACCTCGGGCTGTCGTCGTTCGCCGAGACGCTCAGGGCACACGGCACGCCGGTCGTCGATCTCGAGTGGAGACCGCCGGCCGGAGGCGACGCAGAGCTCGCCGAACTCCTCGATCGGTTGACCATCGACGGAGGCTGGATCGAGACGATCGAGCGGGCGAACGTCGAGGCCGTCACGCGTCTGCTCGAGGCCGAGCCGCGGGTCATCGGAATCGGGATCGCACGAGACGTCATCCCTGGGATGACCGATCGGACGATCCTCCATGCCGGACCGCCGGTGGCCTGGAAGCGGATGTGCGGCCCGATGCGCGGCGCCGTCATCGGCGGGCTGCTCTACGAACAGCTTGCCGGCTCTCCAGGAGAAGCGGAACAGCTCGCCGCGTCCGGCGAGATCTCCTTCGATCCCTGCCACCATCACGACGCCGTCGGGCCGATGGCCGGCGTCGTCACGCCGTCGATGCCGGTCTGGATCGTCGAGAATGCCTCCGCCGGGAATCGTGCCTACTGCACGCTGAACGAGGGGCTGGGGAAGGTCCTCCGCTACGGCGCGTTCGCCGACGAGGTGATCGAACGGCTGAAGTGGATGGGCGACGAACTCGCGCCGACCCTCGCCGCCGCGATCGAGGCGCACGGACCGATCGACCTCCGAAGTCTGATCGCACAGGCTCTCCAGATGGGCGACGAAGGGCACAACCGGAATCGAGCCGGGACATCGCTGTTGATCCGCGAGCTGGCACCGTTCCTCGTCCGGCTCGACGGCGCGCGCGATTCCATCGCGCGCGTTCTCGAGTTCCTGAACGCGAACGACCACTTCTTCCTCAACCTGACGATGCCGGCCGGGAAGTGCGCCCTCGACACGGCGGCGAACGTCGAGAGGAGTTCGCTCGTGACCGTGATGGCACGAAACGGGACCGAGTTCGGGATCCGCGTCTCCGGGACCGGCGATCATTGGTTCACCGCGCCGGCGCCGATCGTCGATGGCCTCTATCTCCCCGGATTCTCCGCTGACGATGCGGCACCGGACATCGGCGACTCGGCAATCACCGAGACGGCCGGCTACGGAGGCTTCGCGATGGCCGCGGCGCCGGCGATCGTCCAGTTTGTCGGCGGCTCGCCGGACCAGGCACTCGAGACGACGCGGCGGATGCGTCGGATCACCCTCGCCGAGAGCCGCGCGTACCAGGTGCCGGCCCTCGGCTTCCGCGGAACGCCGACCGGGATCGACGTCCTCAAGGTTGTCGAGACCGGGATCGTCCCGGCGATCAACACCGGGATCGCGCACAAGGAGCCGGGGATCGGCATGGTCGGCGCAGGTCTCGTCACGCCGCCGTTCGAGTGCTTCGCCGCCGCTGCACGCGCGCTGACTGAGAGGATCGAGAAAACAGAAGCATGAGCACACAAGCTGAAACGCTGAGTGCGCAGAGCATTCGCAAAGGAGAAGCAGCGGCCGAGTCATCGGGGGAAAACAAAGGGGAGGTGCATGGGTTACGGTCAACACCACGAGGCCATCGAGTACGTCCCCCTGCATCTTGGGGTTCCCCTTCTGCGCTTCTCCGCGGCCTCTGCGTTGGATGAAGTTCAGAACTGAAGGAGGAGCAACGTGAGATTCATCGATCTGACGATTCCACTATCGATCGCCACGCCGCCGTGGCCAACCTACGAGCCGCTCCAGGTGAAATACTTCAAGCGCCTGGCTCCGAACGGGGCGAACGGGCAACTGCTGACGCACTCGAACCACGTCGGCACGCACCTCGACGGGGAGATCCACTTCTACACCCCGGGGAAGGACATCGCCGAGCTTGACTTCGACTTCCTCGTCCACGAGGGCGTGATCGTCGATCTCTCCGAGGCCGCCGGCGACTACGACATCTACACGCCGGAGATGATCGAGGAGCGCGTCGAGGTGAAGGAAGGCGACGTCCTGATCATCCACACCGGCTACCACCACTACGGCTGGGATCAGCCGACCGCCGACGAGGTTCGGTACATGGTCAAGCACCCCGGCCCGGACCGCGATTTCGCCGTCTGGTGCCGCGAGAAGAAGATCCGCTGGATCGGCGTCGATTGCGGAAGCGCCGATCATCCGATGAACACGATCATCCGCGATTGGATGCCGCGCCAGGCGAAGGAGGCCGAGGCCCACTTCCAGGAGACCTACGGGATGGGACTCGCCGAGCGGTTCGATGCGTCGAAGTACCAGCTGATGCACATCGAGCTGTTCAACCACGGGATCATCCACGCCGAGTGTCTCGGCGGCGACATCGATCTTCTCCTCGATCAGCGGGCGACGATCGGCTGCTTCCCATGGCGCTTCGTCGACGGCGAGAGCTCGATCGCTCGAATCGTTGCAATCGTCGACGACGATCGGTACGACGAACTGATGCAGGTCAAGTCCGAGTGCGTCCTGACCAAGTTCGGCGACATCGCTGGCGCGAAGAACCCGCACCTCCACGAGATCGGTCGAACCTGAGTTCGGCCGTTCTCGGCTGATGGCATGACAACCGTCACAGCGATCCGAATCGGCGGGCATGCCCATCGCTATCTGGCCGCTGCCGGGAGATCAGGACATGTTGTCTCGGCGTTTCGACACGGACTCAACGTCCTCTTCGATGAGGAGCCCGATCCCGGGTTCGTGTCGATTCAGACCTGCGACGTTCCACTTCATCCCTGGGCTGTCGAGATCGGGGAGCACGCAGACCTGCCGGATGTGGGCACACTGTGTACCACCAAAGCTGATGGTGTCCGCTTCGATGGCGGCTTCCGCGTGATCCTTCCCGAGCAAGCTGATGAGCTGACGATCGAACCATACTCTGCAGCGGAAGCAGAGCGGGCACGCGGCCGATGGACGCTCTTGATGGACTGCCTCACAAACGCGCGAAGAGATCGCCCCCCGGATCCGTTCCAGCCCGAAATCGACACGATCCTCGAACGCTGGCGCGGGACAAGCGATCCGGCGATCCTCCTCGACCTCATCGGTCTCGGCTCCGGCTCGACCCCGAGCGGCGACGACGTCCTCGTTGGCCTCCTCGCCGGATGGACTGCGTTCGGCGGAATCGAGTGTCTGGCGATACTTCGCGACGAGGGCATCGAGTCGCGAACGAGCCTGCCGTCCGCCCAGATGATCCGGGCGGCGGTCGATGGTTCCTTCCCTGAACCGCTCCAGGATCTCACTCTTGCGCTAGGACAAGCGGAGGTTTCACCGTCGGGGGTGCGGGATTCGGCGGCTCAACTCGCCAACCAGGGCGCCACGTCGGGGATCGCGATGCTCGCGGGAGTCGTCGCAACTCCGTTCGCCTAGTCGCCTTCCAAGAGCAGAAGCCCGCTCGAGAACCCCGAAGCTTCCGTGAGGCACGTCCGGCTGCTGCACGATATCGCTTCGCCCTCCTGCTATTGCAGAATCAGGGACGAAATGTCGTCATTCGTGACTCCGATGTCCTCCAGCCACTGGTAGATCCCAGAACTCAGCGCATAAGGATACATGCCCTCGAAGTTGGCATGTCGGCAGAGCTTCCAGTCGCCGCTGAGCGCCACGAGAGAGGAAACTCTGTCGTTGAAGAAGTTGTCATCTGAAGCGGCGAGATTCGGCTCGTAGTTGAAGACATGCTTGTGTGCACCGCGGAGGTATCGGTGCTCGAACAGCACTGACTGCCCTCGTATCCAGCCTCCAATCCGTGACGCCGACTCACTAACCACCTTCATGGACGACATATCGTCGTTCTCGATGTCGTAGTACTTCACCCACTGGTAGATCCCGGGACCTAGAACGTGAGCATACGGAGTTCCGTAGCTGACGTGTCTGAAGAATCTCCAGTCACCGCTCTGGATCACAATGGAGGAGACTCTGTCGTTGAAGAAGTTGTCATCCGAAGCGGCAAGATCAGACTCGCGATTGAAGACGTGCTTGTGTGCGCCCCGGAGACTTGCGTGTTCGAAAAGGACAGCGTGACCAAGGATCTCCTCGCCAACAACGGACGGCGGCGCACTCACGGCCTGGAGAGAAGAGATGGCATCGTTGTCGAACCCAAGAGAACCCACATTGCGATAGATACCTGGACCCAGAGTTGCTGCATACTGACCTATGTAGTTGCTGTGCATGTAGAACCTCCATGTCCCACTAAGCACAGCGATCGAGGAGACTCTGTCATTGAAGAAGTCGTCGTCGTGAGCAGCCAGATTGGATTCGCTATTGAAGACATGCTTGTGAGCGCCGTGCAGATTCACGTGCTCAAACAGGATAACATGCCCTTTGATCGTGTCCCCTGAAGCTGCGGTCACCGGAACGCCTCCGAGCAGGAGACCCAACAGAAGCCCTACAGCAATCCACATGGCTACGCTCGAACGAGAGCGCTCTGTACGATTCACTTGACACCTCCGTTCTCAATCCTCAGTTGCAGTGTTTCGCGTTCCCAGTTCTCTATGAGGTTAACCTCCTCCCCATGGACAATCCCCTGTTCCCAGATCTGATATGATCTGCTATTCGGCCATATTCTACGATTTACAGTATAGAAGATACTCTCCCCGGGCGGCCCGAAACCACCTAGAGAACAGCGCTGAGCGCCCTTGACAAGACAGAAATGATTTGGGGGGCCTGCTGGTATCAGAGTCGCAGCCTGTGCGTTACTTCATCCGCCACATTCGTCGAGTGGAGCGAGAAGATCGGCGAGGGGTGTCGCTTCGCTCCGAAGGATCGAGAAGAGGAGCAGGTTGAGGTACTCACCCCGATCGAAGTGCGCGTCTCGGAGGGTTCCCTCAAGCGTGTAGCCGACGCGCTCGGCGACGATCCGCGACGCTTCGTTCCGCGGGTCGAGGAGGATCTGGATCCGCCCGATCGGCTCTTGCTCGAAGAGGTAGGCAGTCGCCAACCGGACAGCCTCGCTCATGGTCCCCTTTCCGCGATCCTCGGGCTTGTAGATCCGGTAGCCGAGCTCCCATCCCTCGTAGCTGTGGGACGCCTTGTAGATGTTGATCTGCCCGATCCGGCGACCGTCCCGATCGGTGATCAGGAAGAGCTTGAAGTCGCTGGTCCACCAGTTCGTCTCCTCGAACTGCTTGAACCACCGGGGCTCGGAGATGCATCCGAGCGGCCAGAACTCGCCGATTTCACGGACGTCTGACACAAGGTCGTAGAGCCCGTCGAGATCCGACCGACGGAACGGACGCAGGATGACGCGGTGGCCGACAAGCATGGCGATCCCTCCTGGATTCGGTTCGGACGAGATTCCTGAATTCGGTCGTTCGGCGCAAGCCGGGCGGCTCGGAGCGTTCACGTGGTGAGAGAAGAGGCGGGCCGGCTTTCACCGACCCGCCCATCGAAACCGTGTGGACCTGCCTTCGACCTAGTATCGCCGGTCGCCACTGCTTCGCGGCGGGCGGCGCTTGCGGTTGCACTCATCGCAGTACACAGGCCGATCAGACCTTGGCTCAAACGGAAGCTCGTCGATCGCTATCCCACAATCGGCACACTTCAGATTGAGATGTCGTACATCGACCACCCTACGTTCCCCACGACCCATTCAATCTCCCTTTGCGGTCTCAGTCCGTCAAGCTCCGATTGCCGTAGGCCGAGCCCGCATAAACCACGGTACGCCAATCGGCGCGAAAAGGAAAGGCCTCCGCAATCGGCCAGTCAGGAGGTGTCCGAGGGATCCTACATCGCGGCGTCGCAACAACCACCTCGCCACCGACCCGAGTTTGTGACCTCGGCCGCAAACTCGGCCGCGCCGCAAGGCACCGTGCAGGTGAGCTAGGAATGGATCTCGCCTCGCCGCCAACGCGAGTTTGTGACCCCTGGTCGCAAACTCGCCCGCGCCGCCTAGCGGCGCGAGCTACTCATCAACGCGAGGCTTCTGGCGGAAGAGCTTCTTGAGGCTGCGCCGCTTCTTGTCGGAGCGCGCTTTCCTGCGGACCGCGCGTGGAACGCTGGTGGGGATGCGCCGACGCACTGGCTTCGCTCGTTCGGCGAGCCTCCGCCGGAGCTCGCCGAGCGCGATCTGCTTGTTCCGGAGTTGGCTTCGCTCCTGCTGGCAGGTCACGACGATCCCGGTCGGCAGATGCCGGAGCCGGACGGCCGTCTCGCGGCGGTTGACGTTCTGCCCGCCCGGCCCGCTCGCGCGGAACGTCTCGACCTCGCACATGGCGAGGAGCTTGTCGTCGGTTAGCGGGATGGTCATGATTCATTGCCCCTGAGACAGGATACACCCAGGAGACACCGACGAAGGAGGCACTGCGTGGTCCGCATCCGCCGCATCGTGGCCGAGCTGAGAACGTCCCTCGCTTCCGGCGGGATCGAGGCGATGGCGAAGACGCACTCGGCCGCAATGAAGGACTGCACCTCCTACCGCGTCTTCTGTTGGGTGGTTGGCCTCGTCTATCCGGTGCCCGGCCTCCTCGATCTAATGAAGGGCCTCGACCGCCAAGTAGGGGAGCGCGGACTCACCGCCGCATCGGAGGAGGTCTTGGACAGGCTGCCGACGTCATGGGGAGCCGAGTTCCCCGCAGGACGAGAGGACGAGATCAGGACCCGTCCGGTCATCATCTTCGGCAAGCACGGATCGATCTTGACCCCGTTTCTGATCGCCGCGTCTCTGGACCGTCCGGACATCAAGATGCTCGGCGCCAGCTACGTCGCCACGCTCGGGCCGAACATCGCCCGCTACATGTACCCCGTCCACCTGCCGATCTCCACGTTTCGGAGGGCCACGAGGAAAGGGTTCCTCCTTCGAATCGGCGCGTGGATGGCCGTCAGGCTCGATTCTCCGGTCGAGAAGGAGACCGCCCAGGAGCGTGGGCGCGAGTCGCTGGTCCTGTCAGCCGAGCACGTCTGCGGCGGCGGGGCTCTCCTCATTGCGCCGGATGCGCGCAATCCTAGAGCCAAATGGCGTTCGGGCATCGGGATCCTCGTGGCGCACGTCGCGAAGGCCGCCGCAGCGGACTGCGATGCCCTCCTCGTGCCGTACCGGATCTGGGCCTCGATCACCGGCATCTTTCACCTGCTCTCACGGAACCCCCTCATGAGAGCCCTCGGCCGATGGGAGTATCGCCGCCCGATCCGCGTCGCCTTCGGAGAACCGATCCGCCTCTCCGCAGTCATCGAAAAGACCGGCATCGACCCGGATGCGATCACCGAACACCTCGAGGCGTACTACCGCAGCCTGGGATTCTGACGGAGCCGGACGGCGGCCTCACGCCGGTTGGCGTTCTGACCGCCCGGCCCGCTCGCACGGAACGTCTCGACCTCGCACTCGGCGAGGAGGTGGGCATCGGAATCGGGAATGGCTGTCATCGGAGATCCTCAGGCGGAGAATACCACTCATCGACCCTTTGACACCACGCTGAGGGCAGGACTTCCCACAGGAGCCAATTCGATTCAGGCAGCTCCGCCATTGTATCCTGGTCCCATGAGATGGTATCGGAAGTATTCCGATGTACTAGCAGCTTCGGTCTTGATCCTAGCCTTTGCGACTGCCCTGGCAAGTCTCACCGCTTTGGTGCGCTCGCCAGTCATGCGAGATGTCCTCACAGCGGTTCTTCCCAGCATTGCCACACTTGTGATAGCGGCTGCAGCGATTCTTGGGCTGCGCACTTGGAGGAAGCAAGCATCGCGCACGCTTGCTCGCGAGGTGCTTAGAGCAGCTTGGGTGCTCAAAGATCGAGCCCGTGATGCTGCAACCAGTGGTCGCGGCACAAGCAGGACGCTTCCCTCCCTGGTCGATAGCTCGGGGATGTTCATCGATACGCCGTGGGGATCAAGAACTGCTCTTGTGGCAGCCGTACTAGACGATCTACGAGCTAGACGCGGAGAGTTCCTGCAGGCGAAGCTCGACTGGGTGGTCGCTTGTGAGGAGGTCAGAACATCGGCTTGGGTTCACGTGGCCGAAGCAGCAGATCAAGTTACCGCACTTGCTGAACGCCTATCCACGCAGCTGATGTACATCCAATCACTAGCTGGAGTCTGGCGAACCGCTGAACGCGTGGCAGAACCTGAGAAGCAGCGATCACGGCTCAAGGAACAAGAAGGCCGCTTCGACGAAGCAGCAGATGGAATCAGCGAGGCAGTGCAGAAGGTTCAAGAGATTCTTCGAGGTCATCTTGGCCTCTAGTCTCACTCTGCTAGTCGCCACCCCCGTACCGCTCTCAATGACAGCAGGTAGGAGGCGGACTCTCGCCAACTAGCAAAGCTGAGCTTGCGCAGGGCCATTGACCGCTGCTCAGACGTTCGGTTAACCTGTCCACCACACCCGCCCCCACGTCGGGCAACCTCTCAAGGAGGCAAGCCGATGATGATTCTGTCGTTCCAACAGACAACCTAGGCTGCCTCTGTTTCGATTCTCAGCGTAGTCCGAAACTCCGATACCCTATCCGACACGATGTTGCATCGAACGCACGGCAACTGCATTTCGGCCGTGTCAGTTGGATGTAACTCGGCCGAACCCGGAGGGTTCGCAGGCAGCACACAGCCCAATTCACACGAAAGCGAGAACCGATGACCGCACGAAGGAGAAGCTACGAACCGGACCGCGATTTCCTTCGCGTCCGCGACTTCCTGAACGAGACGTACTCGGCGTTCGACGCTCCGATCAACTGGGGGCTGGAACGATGGAACTACGCCCGCTACTTCGTCGCGCCGTTCCTCGGCGCGTACGGGAAGGAAGGCGACGCGCTCGAGGACAGCCTCGGCGCGATCCAGCTCTGGGAAGACATGGTCCGGATCTGGGAAGACAACGCAGGCCGGATCGTCGGCGTCGTGTGTATCGAGACACCCGATCCGACTGATCAGCAGTACGGCGAGATCTTCGTCCAGCGGCACCCGGACCACGTCGACCTCCTCGACGAGATGGTCGCGTTCGGGGAGGAGCACTACGTTCACCCGGAGAGGAACCGCGTTTACATGTGGGCGTACGAAGACGACGCCGATCTGAATGCCGTCCTCGAAGCCCGCGGCTTCGCCCGGCGGGACGAGCCGGTCCTCCACCATCTGGAGTACGCGATCGGCGAGCTTCCTCCGCTGGAGCTCCCCGACGGCTTCCGGCTCCTGACGATGGCCGAGGAGAACGACATCGAGAAGCGCCGCGAGATCTTCGGTCGAGGATTCAACCACCCGGATCCGATCGAGTGGCCGTCGGCCTTCTCGTATCGAGAGCTGCAGAGGGCGCCAGACTACCATCTGGAGAACGACTTCGTGATCGTCGCCCCGGACGAGACGTACGCGTCCTGCTGCATCGTCTGGTACGACGCCGTCAGCCGCATCGCCCACCTTGAACCGCTCGGGACGCACCCCGACTACCGGCGGAAGGGCCTCGCGACGCAGATCCAGTTCGCGGCGCTCCGCCGGGCGAAAGAGCTCGGCGCGACGCACATGCCGATGACCGGCGGGTTCGAACCGTTCTACCGGGCGTTCGGCTTCGAGGAGCGGCGGAAGGAACACCCCTGGGTGAAGGAGTTCTAACGTAGCGTCCCGCGAACCGGCCGTCGGCCGGTGCACCGGAATCGACGGCCGGTTCGCAGGGGGAAACTTCGCTACGCGTTCGATCGATCAGCGGCGCTCGCCGCGATCATCGGTAGGACGACGGTCGACTCGAACTCGGAGGCGAGGAGATCCATCAGCAAGACATCCTGTTTCAGCGCTCCGTGGATCCGCGCCTCGCGCCTCCGCCCGACGGCCCGGAAGCCGAGCTTCTCGTAGCAGCGGACCGCGCGGGTGTTGTCCTCGTTCACCCACAGCTCGATGCTGTTCAGATTGCACACGTTGAACCCGTAGTCCAGGAGGAGGCGGAGGGCGTCCTGACCAAAGCCTTTCGACCACTGAGCCTTCTCACCGATCAGTGCCGCGAGCATCGCCCTCCGCGGGATCGGCTCGAACCGGACCAGTCCGCACCATCCGACCGGCTGATCGGTCTCGTTCTCGACGATCAGGAAGGGGTGCCAGCGGTTCTTGAGGAACTGTTCGATCGTCTCCCGATACTCAGAGACCGTTCCTGGCGACCTGTGCCCCGGCGACTGGGCGAGGAGAGCCGTTTCGAGATCGTTGTGCCAGCGGTACCAGAGGCTCGCGTGCTCCGGCGTCATCGGCGAGAGATACGTCTTCTCGCCTTCAAGCTTCCGTACGTACTCCATGGCGGATCCTCCTACGGGTGAAAGGCAGGCGGTGTGCGCATCAGCGCACAGGGATTCGGTGAGCTCGTCTCGATCTTCGTGATTGACGGTACTCTGCGAAGAGTGCGTCGATTGTCCCCGGCTGTCCGGCAGACCTCAAGTCCCTCCCGCTGCGCTGGACACACGTCTCCAGACCCAGTAGCCAGCCTGTCGCTCCTCGCCGAGACAGCGGAGGGGATGCGGCCCGAGAAGATGACTATACTAGTCAACTACTTCATGCGTTCGAAGGGTGGACTGATGAGGGATCGAACGAATCGCTGGCTGTCTGCGAAGAATCGTGCTCGGATTGTGATCGTGGTCATTGCGCTTCTCGCCGCTGGACTGGCCCAAGGATGCCGGCAGACCGGTGATATCGGAGGTGTGCCGCCCGGCGTCCCATCGGCCGGCCCGATGGTTGCGGAAGGACGCGTCGTCTCGCAGCCGCGCGGGGGGACGAACGTCACCGAGCTGTCGTGCGAGTTCGAGATGAGCGAAGCCCCCGGGGACGGAACGGCTCCGGTGGCGGTTCACGTCAGCTGGGTCGCGCCGTGCGGTACGCACAGGGTCGAGACGTTCGCGTTCGAAGGCGGGACAGAGACGTTCGAATCGACGTACACCGAAGGCGGCTATCCGATCGGGATGACGTTCTGGGCGGTGATCACCTGGGCCGACGCGCGAGGCCAGCACCGGATCCAAAGCGCCGTCGCCGTCTGCACCGTGCAATAGCGCAGACGGCGACAGCGGACATGGATCAGTTGCAGCCAGGCTGGATGAATTTGCACTTCCTGTCGGACGTGTAGAGGCCGAAGTGGCACTCCCATGACTTCCCTGGCGGCTGGCACTTCCACGGCTCGTCGAACATCTCGAACCACATCGTGATGTACGCGGTGTTGTACTGGTTGTTGCCGTTGATCCAGTCGAGCGTGGCAGCGTAGTTCGTCCGCTCGTTGGCACAAGTCGTATAGAGCCCGGTTGGATCGTTGCTGTCACTTGGCCAGCCGATCTCGGCGATGACGACGGTCTTTCTCATATGTTCGACCTGCGCCATTCCGTGATCGTGTGAGTAGCTCATGTTTCGCACGATGTCGCCGGGCGTGAAGTTGTTGTTCTGTTTCTGGCCGTACCAGGGGTAGATCGTGAGGAAGACGTACTCCTCGCAGTCGGAGACCACCGACGGCCAGTCAGGCTTGGTCGGGGCTGTGCCGGTGAAGCAGACGGTCAGTGGAATGTTGGCAAGATTCGGGTAGTTCTTTCGCTGGGTCTTGGCGTAGTCGAGGGCTGTCGACGCGTCGCGATACGAGATGTGGAGGTCGACCTCGTTTCCGATGACGACAATCGGGACGGTCCCATTCGCCTGGTAGTCAGACGCCTGTTTCAGCGCCCCATCGATCTCTGCGTGCGTTGCATCCCAATCCACCACGCCGTTCGTTTCGACGATCCACGCGCCGAGGGCCACCTTGACTCCGGCGGCGTCGGCCGCGGGCACGATGTACTGATTCGAGCCCTGGATCGCCGTATAGGTCCGAATGAAGCCGAATCCGAGGTGGTACTGGTAGACCTTGGTCTTGATCAGGTCAATGTCTGCCGCGACGCTGTCCGGCGTGACGTCTTGGTGCAGGTGATAGCAGACGCCCATCCACTGGTTTCCTCCGAAGAGGGGGTTCGATCCGTTGCTCATGCTCTCCTTCTCCTTTCTCGATTGCCGATGTCCGGCGACTAGGCCGGGCCGTACTCGAACTCGGCGCGGACGATCCCGTGGTCCGTCGTCCCGTCCGCCTTGTGGTCGTCGGTGTTCAGATGGTCGTTGTAGATGTCGAGCTCCTTGAAGAACCAGATCCGGTCGCTGCTGTGGTCGTAGAACTCCTTGCTGACGAGGATGTGATTCGCCGTCGAGGCGATCTTCCTGGCGCATTGCGCCTGCGTTCAGGGCTTCGAGTTCCGATATATCTTCAGCTTCGGCTCATTCAGGTTGTACAGGTTGCACGTCGCGAAGCTGAGCTTCTTCCCCGCCATGCCGCGCCTCCCCGCGAGTCATTGGATTCCGCATGGTAGCGTATCGTTGGGTTAAGGAGAAATACGGCATCTTCCTTGCTCGATCGGTTTGGCTTCCCGGATGAGCAGGCGGCCCTAGAAGTAGTAGACGCAGTACGGACGCTCGCTTCGAAACGCGAGCTTCCGTGCTACAGCGAGCGAGGGCGCGTTCTCCGTGATGCAGCTCCAGGTGAACGCGTGCCCGCGCCGGCACGTCTCCTCGGCGAGAAAGGCGCTCGCGATCGAGGCAAGCCCCTTCCCCCGCCATGCGTCGACTGTGCCGACGTTCACCTCGTTTCGTCCATCGCCAAGATAGCCGACGTACGACTCGCTGACGATCTCTCCCTCGCTCAGCAAATAGATGCCGTACCCAAAGTCGAAGTAACTGTCGAGAGCCTCGCCGTAGCCTGCCGAAAGCTCTCGGCGGGAGTGATGAGCCCGCTCGAACAGCGTTCGATCGAGGGGGCGAACCTCGATCCCGTCTGGGAGCCGCTCGCGAAGGGCTCGCAGCTCGTCGCTCGTGAGGTCGCAATCGTCGAATTGCGTCCGCGAAACCTCCTTGCCACGCGCTCGCACACTGTCAGGCAGTCCCGAGTCGATGACCGACGTCCATCCACGCTGAATCGCAAGATCGAGAGCTTCGTGAAGGAAGGTTTCCGAGGCGCCGAGGTTGGCGAACGTCTCGCCGCAGTGTGTCCGGATCAGAACCTGGGACGGATTCGCGGCTCGATCGAGGTACGCCGTCCCGGGGCTCCGCCCGCCGAGCACGGAGCGGAGGATCGGATCGTTCGGTGTGCTCGGATCGAAGAGCGACCACCAGTCGGGATTCATCCTCGTCGTGACCTGCATCCGATCACCAACCTCGCTGCGTGGCTTCTCAGGATGATACGTGGTTCCGGCCAACCGTTGGGCCTAGCAGAGCGGCGACTCGTATGTCTTGACAACGTATCCGTCGGGCATCCTGAGGCGCGGATGGGCCGCGGACAACTCGAACGCCTCCGTCAGGGCAGCGGAGTCGTTCGCGTCGATTCCCTTCATGATGCCGATCATCCGATCGATCAGCTCATCGTCTCCGGGTTCGATGCTTCTCGGTTCGCCGATCCCCCACCAACCGTGCACCGGAAGCTCGTGCCCGGTGACGCCAACGAAGTCAGCGAACAGCTTGTTTCGCCCGTAGGTGAAGCCCGCGTTGACTGGCGGGAAACCGACGCTCTCCGGGACATCGCCGGCGCGGAGCGCCTCGACCAGCTCCCGGCCGGTGAGGAAGACATCGCGCGGCAGATCGATGACATCCAAGCCCGGCTCGATCGCGGGGACCTGCACCTCGTCGATCTGCGGATCGGTCAGCTGCCATCGTTCTTCCGCTCCGTTCCAGTGCTCGGTGATGTAGTGATCCTCGATCAGGCGTCCCTCGGGCGCCACGAAGTGGAGCGCAACACCGGTCCGCACGCGTGCCGGGATCCCCTTGTGACGGAGGATCGAGGTGAGCATCAGCGCGTAGTCGCGGCAGCAGCCGACGCTCCGGCGATCGACAGGACGGACCGCGTCGAGCGGCCGGTCGTCGAGATCGACGATTTTTCGGAGCCGCTCCTCCGCCGAGCTGAAGCTGAACTCGATGCAGAGTTCGCGACCGGACGACTTCAACTGCTCGTGCGTGATCCCGTACGTCTTCTCGCTGATCCAGAACATGTGAAGGATCGTCCCGTGCAACGCCGCACAGAGGCTCGGGACGTCGTCGGGGAGTGCGTCGTAGAGCGACGCGAGTGTGCCGGCCGTCGAGTAGTCCGACTGCTTCCGGTAGATTGCGAGGATGTCTTCGGTCGTCTCGATCCGCGGAGTCATGTCCACCTCCTGCTGTCGAAAGTACCGTTCGATTCTTCGTTTTCAAGGTCGCCCGTTTTCCCTGTTTGAGGGGGACGGTTTTCGCGTCGCGACAGCGGGCGGCTTTCGCTGCGAGATTCGCCAGGGGATCGCCCACCCGCGGCTCCTTCCACTTGTGTATCACGAATCGGACATCTGGGCAGAAATGGCGCGTGTTCGAGTTCTCTCTCTGGGGGCTTGCGTTTCCGCAATCGAAGCGCGTAACGTGATGGCACGTGCACCCTGCGCAGGATGCCCGACTTCACCGCGTGTAGAGGAGGGCATCATGAACAGCGTCGATCGGGTTCCCGAGGACAAGCGTATCGGCGCATACGAGGAGCTTGCTCAGTTTGCGCTGACCGAATACGGAATCGAGTCGGCTGAACTCACGTTCCTGGGGGATACCAGCAACGTGATGTTCGAGGTCGGAGTTTCAGCACCCCATCCACAAGCGGGGCGATACGCCCTTCGCATCTGCCGAGCGGAGAGGGCACGCGATGGCCTTCTCTGCGAACAGCATTGGCTTCATGCGCTCCGCCGTGACACGGAACTCTGCGTTCCTGAGCCGATCTGCGGCTTGGACGGTTCCGTTCTGCGCGAAGTCCGTACCGACTCTCTTCCGAAGCCCCGGCTATGCATGCTCTTCCGATGGGTCGAAGGAGAGTTCATCGATGCAGACCTCACACCCGATCACCTGAGGGCGGTCGGTCGGTTCATGGCCAAACTGCACAACCATGCGGAGGGCTTTGCATGGCCCACAGAGCTGAGACCCACCCGGCAGGACGTCGCAAGCCTGCCAGGACTGCTGGCAGGTCTGGAGGCTGTCGAGCGGTATTCGCCAGAAGCGCTCGCGTTGCTCGGGCGTGGGCTCGACGCCGTTCGGGATGCGATGGACGAACTCGGATCAAGGCCTTCGGTGGTCGGTCCGATCCACGGCGATCTGCAGCAATACAACTACCTGTTCCACGGAGACGAGGTCCGTGCGATCGACTTCGAGACACTGACCCATGGCTACTACCTCTACGATCTCGCAACGACCCGGAGCTACCTCGGCGGTGAGAATCGGGATCTGCTTCGCGAAGCGCTTCTCGAAGGTTACGAGGAAATCCGCCGCCTGCCGCCGAATGCGAAGCGCTACCTCCAGCGATTCGGCTTCCTCCGCGTTGTTGACACCGCGCGGTGGATTCTGACCACTCCGGGAATTCTGGAGCAGGGATGGGCGGTCGACTATGCCGATGGGGCTCCGCGAGTCGCCGAGAGACTCCTCGAGACACTCTGACGCAGGGGAGCATCGGCAGCATCCGTTCCGAGTCGCGAAGTAGCAGTTGACCGCGCGACGATCCGGGGAGTAGGCTGATGCTTCGTCGCTGCACCGGGCAGCGCAAGGAGGGGGAGATGGGATACTTCACACAGGTCAACTGGATCGCGGTGGTGGTCGGCGGAATCTTCAACATGGTCTTCGGCTCGCTCTGGTACGGCCCGCTCTTCGGGAAGCTCTGGCTGAAGGTGATCGGCAAGTCGTCGGATGAGATCGAGAGCAGCGCGACAATGTACATCCTGCCGTTCCTCGCCGGCCTCGTCGCCGCCTACGTCCTTGCGGTGGTGATCGCCGGCTTCGGAATCACACTCTGGTGGCAGGGCGTGCTGATCGGCGTCGTCCTCTGGATCGGCATCGGATCGACGGCCACCCTGACGACGGGGACGTTCGAGGACTCTCCCCGCGGCGCGTGGCTCCTGTTCGGGTTCTATCAGCTGATCGTCTACGGTGCGCAGGGGCTGATGTTCGTCCTCTGGACTCGCTAGACGAGGATTCGGCCCGGTCGGACCCATGGCGTCTTCGCGACGCGCGCCGAGTACCGCCCGAACCCGATCGCCATCACGACCTGCAAGATGCTGTGCGTCGACGAAGAAGCGGGAATCGTCCAGATCTCGAAGATCGACGCGCTCGGCGGCACGCCGGTGATCAACCTCAAACCGAGCTATCCGGTCTGCGACCGCGTTCCCGACGCACGGATCCCGGAGTGGATGCCGGAAGAGGGTCTGGGCCTCTAGCCTCTGCGGCTCTCCGCTCTGTCGGCTTCGGACATCACTCGTCTCCTTTCGGTCCGACAATCGTCGGAAGGTCTCGGAAGTGGAGGATCAGCTTGTCGAGTAGCGTCTCCAGCTGCGTGAGCTCCGCCTTCGAGAAACAGGCAAGCGGGTCGTAGCCCCCCGTCTGCCTCTTCTCGGCCTCTCGCAGTTCCCGGAGTTTCTCTCGTCCGGCATCGGTGATTCGGATGACGACGTACTTCCGGTTCGTCTCGTCCCGGTCGCGCTCGACCCAGCCGCGGCGTGCGAGGTTGCGGAGGATCACGCTGGTCGTCGGCCGGTCGCTGAACAGCAAGCTGGCGATCCGTGACGGATTCAACTCGCCGTGACGGTCGAGCTGAACGAGGACGTTGAACTGCGGAACGGTCACGCCGAACGCCGCCACGTGTGTTTGGCGATATCGCTTGAACATGTGGATCACCTGAGCCATCTGACTGAGCGCGAGGTACGGTCGAGGCGAGCGGCTTGTCTTCGTTTCGGTCATCGGCGTTCCGCCTCCTTTGCCATGGTTCGAATTCGAAGTATAATGGCATCATCTCATGATTAGAATACTAACTATAACTATGTGATCGACTGCCATCCATCGAAGCGCGAATCCATCGCCAAGGGAGGCCATCCGATGCAGGACCAGACATCGATCCGAAGTCCCCGGCTGCGGATCCTCAACGAAGCACTCGGACGGGGCGAGGCGAGCGCGCTCGCGTCGTTCTGGCACGAGATGTCGGAGCGGGGGACGCCGCTGATCGAGCCGATCGAGGGAGACGAGGCCAACTGCCTGGTCACGTTCCTCTGGCGTGCGTCTGAGCCGGTCGCCGGGGTGCGTGTCATCGGCTATGTCTTCGGCCGCCACGACAACGGGATGCGGCTCCTCCCCGAAAGCGACGTCTGGTATCGAAGCTGCGTCCTCGCCAACGACGTCCGAGTTACGTATCAGTTCCACCCCCAGACCGACGCGCAGTCGGGGCAGGTCGGGGGCGCCGGCCGCTTTGCGGACTCCATCCACGATCCCCTGAATCCGAGGACGTTCGTCTTCGAGAGGGATGAGGAGGATCCGGATGGATTCGAGCTGACGCGCTCGGTACTCGAGATGCCAAACGCCGCCCCTCAGCCGCTGAACGAACGGGGAGACGGTGTCCCGGAGGGCGCGATCGAGCTTCATCGTCTGAGAAGCGAGATCCTGGAGAACGAGCGTCGGGTCTGGGTCTACACACCGGCGGGCTACGAAGCTGCTCGCTCAATGTCCTACGATCTGCTTCTCCTCTTCGACGGAACCGGCTTCGCTAGGTCCCCACTCCCGACGATCCTCGACAATCTGATCGATGCCGGCGCGATTCGACCGCTCGTCGCGATCATGCCCTGCAGCATCAGTCAGACGCTCCGGCTGAAGGAACTCCTTCTTCACGAGCCGTTCAACGCGTTCCTCGCCGAGGAGCTGATCCCTTGGGCGCGCGAATCGTATCGGCTGACCGACGATCCGCGGCAGACGGTCGTCGGTGGAGCAAGCGCCGGCGGACTCGCCGCCGCCTACGCAGCGTTCGAGCATCCGGAGCTGTTCGGCAATGTGCTCAGCCTGTCAGGCGCGTTCGTCTTCGCTCCGGGACTGATGAGTCCCGGCTGGAACGGGGAGCATGAGTGGCTGACACGGCAAATCGCCACCTCGGAGACGAAACCGATCCGATTCTACCTCTCGGCGGGCACGCTCGAGATCGTCAGCATGTTCGACCTCTCCGGCGGACCGGCGCTCCTTCCGGGCAACCGGCACCTGCGGACCGTCCTCGCGCTGAAGGACTACGAGCATTGGCTCGACGAGTTCCCGGGAGCGCACGACATGATCAGCTGGCAGGGGGTCATCCCCGAGGGGCTGCCCACCCTGCTGGGGGATTGTGCGAACGGTTAGTCGTTCCCCCACCCCCACAGGTGGCCGGTGTGGACCGGCTTCCCCATCAGCTTCAGGTAGTAATAGAGCTGACTCCTGTGGGATTCGATGTGCGTGACCATAAACCCGAGCTGAGCGCCCAGCGGCAGCGGCGCTTTGTCCCACGGCGCGGCGACCATCCGATCGCAGAAATCGTCATCGGTCAGCCCATCGAGAACGTCAAGCGCTTTCTTCCGGTCCTCGGCGATCCGCTCCTTCGCCTCGTCGAGGTTGGCGACCGCCGGGAGCTTGTCGGCCTTCGGCATTCCGCCCTCGGGGAGGTTCCACTCTCCGGTGATGAAGCTTTCCATCAGGACTCCACACGATTGGACAAGGTGATCGAGAAGCTGCCCGATGGTCATCCAGTTCTCTCCGGTCGCCGGCTTCCACGCGAGATCGTCATCGGTCAGCTGGGCGAGCAGCCCTTCCGCCGCCTTGTACGCGCCCTCGGTCTGCTTGGTCAGTGTTTCCTTCCAGCTCATCGAAACCTCCTTCTACAAGGTCCTCTTCTCTTGAAGTGGGCAAGCCGCTCATCGCCGAGCCGCTGCTGGCAATGGGCCCAGAAGCTACCGAAGAAACCACCCGGCTGCCAGCGAAGTGGGGCGGCCAAACGTGTGTGCGAGCTGAGAAGACTACGGGTCGTCTTCGAGCGCCTCAGCGGCGTGTCGCGCGATGGAGCCACGGTACTTCTGTTCGCGTTCCCGATCCCTCTTGCCGCGGATCCCTCTCTGACAAGCCAAGTAGATCACAGCGCCGACGGCCCCAAACATGGGAAGAAGAATCGGCGAGAGGAAGATCCCCGGACAAGCGCCAATCGCCTGCACAATCGCTTGCCCCGTGAAGATTGCCAGAAAGCCGACAGCAAACCCTCCGCCAATCAGCACCACCGGATTGACGTCCTGCCGCTGTCTGGATCCCGCATACGCGAAAGCAGCGCCAGCAGCCGCGCCGATGACCATGTTGTACGGAATGACGAGGAATGAGAGCGCCACCGCCCTGCAGAAGAACGCGTACGGAATCGAGACCGCGCTTCCCGCCGCCAACCCAACAAGGACTCCTATCACAATCACGAACGGATCGCCCATGGACTCACCTCCCACCGCACGAGGCATCATACATGCAAAGTTCGGATGATCAACACACACGCATCGACGCTGTTCTGGGCCGTGGGCCTCCCGGCATGGCGGCGATCCTTGACCTCCGCTACACTGGCGACATGCCAGGCACACCCATCCGGCTCGAGACCGATCGCTTGATCGTCCGCCGCTTCCAGGAGAGCGACGTTCCCGCCATCCTCGACTACTCCCGACACGACGCATCGGACGAGCACCGCCGTCGGAACGTCGATTGGGAGATGACCGAGACATCGGTCCGCAAGTGGTGGGCACCGATGATGACGATGAGGCCGGAGGAGGCGATCAACTGGCTGTCGCTCGTCATCGAGCTGAAGGGGGAGAGCCGGGCGATCGGCAACACCGGGTTCAACGCGAAGCGGATCGGCGATGCCTTCCAAGGGCAGACCGGCTGGTTCGTCGGAGAAGCCTACGAAGGGAACGGCTATGTCACCGAGGCGGCGACCGCGCTCCTCGACTACCTCTTCGGGGCGGTCGGATTCCACCGCGTCTACGCGATGACGTCGCTCGACAATGAGCGATCTTGGGGCGTGATGGAGCGACTCGGGATGCGGCGCGAGGCACATTTCGTCAGGAACTGCTACCACGACGACGGCTGGGTCGACGAGTTCGTCTACGCGATCCTCGCCGAGGAGTGGGCCGCGCACCGTGCCGGGCAAGCGACGTAGATCCGCTCAACCCAGCATCGGCGGAGGAGTTCAGAACGTCTCGTCGATTGACACAATCGGACAGACGGCCAGCGCGTTCCCAGAGCGGAGTAGGCGGAGCCCGCCGAGCGCGTAGGCGAACCACGCAGATGGACCCGTTCCGACAGGAGCGAGCAGTTTCTTCCCGTCCTTGACCTCACGCACCCGGGCACGACGCCCAAGGCCGGCCTTCTCCCGCGCGCGCTCGATTGCGACATCGAGACCGCCGAGCTCGTCGACAAGCCCGTGTTCCAACGCCTGGCGTCCCGTCCAAACGCGGCCGCCTCCGACCGCATCGACGGCCTCGCGCGACATCCCACGGCTCGCCATGACCCGGTCGAGGAAGACATCGTAGATCCGATTGATCTGCTCCCACATGCTGCGCCGTTCGTCCTCGGTGAACGGGCGAGATCCGGACATCAGTTCCGCGTGTTCCCCTCGGCTGACGATCTCGCGATGCCAGAGCAGCTTCTCGTAGAGTCCGGCGTTGACGAACTTGCCGGTGAGGACGCCAATCGAACCGGTGAGCGTCCCGGGCTGCGCGAGGATCCTCGCCCCGGGCGTGGCGACGTAGTAGCCGCCCGATGCCGCGACGTCGCCCATCGAGACGATGACCGGCTTCACCTTCGAAACCTCTCGGAGTGCGGCCGCCATCGCTTCGGAGGACGTCGCCGATCCCCCGCCCGAGTCGACGTGGACGACGACCGCGGCCGCGCGCTTGCTCCGCGCCAGCGCACGCGCCTGTTGGACGACCGTCAGATCGCCGACCCGCTCGCTGAACAGGAGCGGGAGACGAAACGGTGGCTTCACCGGCGGGGTCGAACTCCGGCCATCGATGATGTCGCCGGCGATCCGCAGCAATGCGATGTGTTTTCCCGGCAAGCGAAGCGGCGACAGGAGAAGCCGCTTCTTGGCCGTCCCGTAGTCCGCCAACCTGGCCGGCTTGTTCTCCGCCCCGAGGCGCTTCGGGAGCTCCTCTTCACCGACCACGCCATCGACGAGACCCGCTTCGATGGCCGCCTCCCCTGGGTAGGGGCCGTTGTCGATCAGCGACTTCGCCTCGTCGGCCGAGATCCCTCGTCCGGCCGCGATCCCTTCGATGTACTGCTCGTACACGTCGTCGATCAACCATTCGGCCATTGCGCGGTTCTCGTCGGACATGCGGTTCCGCGAGAACATGTCCCCAGCGGTCTTGTACGGGCTGATCTGCACGATGTCCGCCTCCAGCCCGACCTTCTCCAGCGCGTCGGCGAGGAAGACGTATCCCCGCCCGACACCAACGGCGGTGAGGCTCCCAGCGTGCTGCACGAGGATCTCATCGGCGGCGCATGCGACGTAATAGCGCGCCATGTCGTACTGATTCGCCCAGACGACGACGCGTTTGCCGGCAGCACGAAGCTCGGCGATCAGTCCACGGAGGCTCTGGAGCGTGGCAGGAGCAGACCCGACCGCACAGAGGCGGAGCACGACGCCCTTCACGCGCCGATCCCCCGCGACATGCCGAATCTGCCGCCCGAGAACGCGGAGCGACGGCTTCTTCTGACTGAGCAGCCGCTTCGGGAACGGCGGTCGCGGCGGCGCCATCTCGGGATACGGTCCCTCCAGCGTGAACGTCACGTAGTCGGGCGCCCGGCCGAGCAGCCGACGTGCATTCCTCAGCCAGCGGTGGACAACACGAAACGGGAAGATCAGATACGGCACGCGCAGCACCTCCCTCGGTCTCTCGCAACAAGCAGCCGAACTGCCGTTGCCATATGTATGTTGGACGATCCGCTCGATCCGTTCAATCGAGGAGCAGGCGGAAGAAGAGCGCGCCCTCCGAGGAAGGCGCGCTTTGCGTCGTTCAGATTTCTGCTCACCGCCGGTGCCGCTACACCGGGACGAACTGCAAGCCCATGATCGGCTTGTCTCCCGGCTCGCGAACGACGCCGATCGTCGATTTCACCCGTTTGCCGAGCTTCGGATCGTCGTCGAGGAGTTGACCGGTCACGCGGATCCCGTCGTCAAGCTCGACGATCGCCAGGCGGAGGTAGCGCGTCTCGTAGTCGATCGCCAGGGCGTAGACATCCGTGTACGTCAGGACCTTCCCTTCGCCGCCGATCTCGATCCGGTCGAACGACTCGTTGCGGCAGTTCGCACAGACAGCGCGTCTCGGATAGCTCACCGTGCCGCAAGACTTGCACTTGCCGCCGTAGATCACCTCGCTCATCAGCCCTCCCTCCGAAGCACGGTCGCCACGACGTTGTTCCCGAATCCGCCGAAGTTGCAGGCGTAGGCCGTCTTCGCGTTCTGCACCTGTCGCTCATCGGCCTCGCCGCGAAGCTGCCAGACGAGCTCGACGAGCTGGGCGACGCCGGTCGCACCGACCGGATGTCCTTTCGCCTTCAGTCCGCCGGACGGGTTGATCGGCAGTTTTCCGTCCAACGCAGTCTCGCCGCGTTCGAGTGCCAGATGCCCTTCGCCACGAGGGAAGAAGCCGGCCGCCTCGCTTTCGGCAATCTCGAGGATAGTGAACGCGTCGTGCAGCTCGACGACGTCGACATCGGACGGCGTTGCGCCGGCCATTCCGAACGCCTTCTCGCTGGCGATCCGAACCGCCTTCAGGTCGGTCGGATCCTCGCGTTCGTGAACGGCGTGGGTGTCTGTCGCCTGCCCGATCCCGGCGACGCGGACCTTCGGGCCTCCAAGCTTCGCCGCAACGTCTTCGGAGACGAGAACGAGCGATGCCGCGCCGTCGCTCACCGGACAGCAGTCGAACATGTGCAGCGGCGCAGCGATCGGCGGGTTGTTCACGGCCGCCTCGGGGAGCGTGAGGATCCCCTCCATCGTCACCGTCTGCTGGATATGCGCGTACGGGTTCTTCGTCGCGTTCTCGTGGTTCTTGATCGCGACCATCGCCAGATGCTTCCGCTCGACGCCGAACCGATCCATGAACAGCCGCGCGAACATCCCGGCGAGCGACGGGAGCGTCACCCCGTAGATGTACTCCGCTTCAGGATGAGAGAGGCTGGCGACGAAGTCGGTTCCCTCGAGGCCGTTGACCGTGCGCATCCGCTCGACGCCGGTCACGAGGACGACGTCGGCCATGCCGGACGCGATCGCCTGGCAACCGACCTTGAACGCCGATGCGCCGGAGGCCGGTCCGTTCTCGACCGCCTCGGCCATCGCAGGGTAGAGCGCCAGCTGATCGACGAGCGCGCTACCGAGGGCTGTCTGCTTGTTGACGCGGGCCGCGCCCATGTTGGCGACAACCACGCCGTCCACGGGGATCTCGCCGAGATCGGCGTGATGGAGTGCCGAACGGGACGCCTCGCTCGCGAGACGGATCAGCGACCACTCCGCGCGGCCGAACTTCGTCATCCCAGCGCCGGCGATGTAGACGGGCTTCATGTCTCGCCCTCCTTCTCTCCAGCGACTTGGCGCACGACGGTCTCCTCGCCGGGGAGGACGATCGTCTCGGCCGACTTCAGGAGCTCCTCCGAAACTGGCCGTGTGCCTGAGACGAGTCTCGGCTTGGCGTTGTAGTACGTCTCCTTCGGCAAGACCCATGAGGGCACACCGCCGAGCTCATGCTGAACCTCGAACCTCTTCTCAAGCGGATACTCGATCATCCAGCGTCGGAAGCCGATCGGACTCTCCGCGACGATCAGGACCTCCTCCTGACCGCAGTGCTCGATGTGATACTCCATCTTCGCCGCGAACAGGTGTGATCCGACGCGAAGCCCACGGCGGATCGTCAGCGTGTGATAGCTCATCCCCGTCTTCTCATCGACCAGCCGACCGTTGACCATCCCCGCGAGAACGCCGTCGATCAGCCCGGCGAGGACGTACTCGTCCTTGACGCGATACCGCTTGTAGGCGAGCAACTCGCCGAAGAGCCGAGCGCCGACGATGTCGTAGAAGTCGCGCTCGACCCAGAGCAACGGATAGATCGCCTCGAGGAGCGTCGGGATCTCCTCCCGTTCGACCTGCCGAACGACCATCTTCTCTCCGCTGGCAAGGGTGATCACTTTCGGCGGATACGGGGGCATGTCCATCGCCGGCGGGCGAAGGGACGCCTCGAGTTCGCTGATCTTTGCCATCCCAACTCCTTTCGCTCTTCGCACCCCAATGGAAATCCTCCGCGCACGAGATCCGCGGAGTGGCAGCCGCCGTGCGAAAACGGCCTAGTTGTCTGTCTGCCTTACATTACGTCTACAGGAACGGATCGTCAATGCCGTAGGCACATCCGGGCACATGGGGCACGCGGGACCCATCGAACGGACGGTCTTCCTTGACGCGTTTCGGACTCACGGGCTAGGTTGGGCGGACAAAACGCGCGGTCCACGCGGCAGCAGGCGATGGCCGCGCTGGCGGGAGGGAATCCATGGATCGAGCGAATTTCGTGGGCTACAGGGGACTAGCGTACATCATGTGGGGCTCGTGGCGGATCGAGGGGCAAGCGATGATTGAGGGAGCGCCGACGGACGGGTTCTCGGGAACGTTCGTCGCCGATTCGGAGACCGAACCACTCCTCCTCTCGACCCTCGCAACAGCACTACACGAATCCTACCGGTTACGGATCGGAGAGGAAGAAGAGCACCACGAGCCAGTCGACATCGCGATCGTCGGCCACGACGGGAATCGGATCAACTTCGCATTCCGCGAGTAACGGGCCCCCTCACTGTCCCGCTAGGATTCTGCTGGGGAGTTCTCCGACTCGGCCGTCTCAGCATCCTTCAGGTCTTGTGCGCGAAGGCCCATGCATTCGGCGGCCGCTTTGCACCACTTCGCGCAGGTCGGCGCCGCTTTCTTGTAGACGGGGGTCCGACAGCGCGGGCACCGGGCCTTCGACTCATCGGAGAAGATCTCGACCTCCGCACCGCAATTCGAGCAACGCAGGATCGTCGAGGTAAGACGCTGTCCGCTGATCCCCGGGCATCTCAGTCGCACGAACCCTCCCCGCTCCGTTGTCTCATCGCGCCCAGCCAACGAGCCTGCTCCTAGAGCATCTCCTTGACCGAAGCGACTTCACTCAACGTGTAGTCTCGATTCCCTTCGTCCTCGATCGATTCGGCCGCCTTCTCGGCAAGCGCGATGAACTCCTCGGCCTTCGCGCGATCCCCGGCCACGGCGTGGGCGCGAGCGAGCGCTTCGTACGCAAACGCGATGTCGAAATCGACGATTTCGTTCGCCTCGCAGATCCCGAGGCAGCGTTTCGCGTGGAAGAGTGCGGGCTCCGGACGCTCCAGAACCGCGTAGACGCGCGAAATCTGCCACTCGCCTCGCTCGAACTCCAGCGGCGTGCCAACCTCGCCCCAATGGAAACGCGACGCGTGCGCCGCGTGGACCATCGTGTCCGCCTCGTCCTGTGTCCGTTCGGACTTGTCGAGGAGATCCCAGACCCGGTTGAACAGGCCGATCGCCAGCTTCTTGTGCGTCTCTTGGTCGATGCCCTTCTCCGATGCAGACATCACGCCTCCTTCGATGGCGAATCCATCATACGGAATCTCTCGAAGCGATGCGGAGTCCGCGTGAAGGATCTCCGGCGATGTCGTGAGCCTTGCGCCGCAGATCTAGTCGCCCGATGCAGAGTCGTTGCCCGAGACAACGATCTCGATCGCGGCCTCGAAGATGGCCTCACGATCGTCGTCCTTCGCCGCCTGCTCGAGCATGAACCGAACGTCGGGCTCGACGATCCCGGCGAAGACCTCGACTCCGTTGGTGGTGACGACGATCGGACGATCCAAGTCGAACTGCTCGCTGCTCATGAAGAGGGTGTACCGCGCGACGTTCCGGACCGTGACATCAATCCGGTTCCCGTCGGCGACCGCCTCGATCGATCCGGTCATCTCGTCGCGTGCGTAGAGGGCTTCGATCGACGTGATCTGTCCCTCCAGGACGAGCGTCTCGCCGTTTCGAATCACCTCGATCTCGATCGGCTCGCCGGGATTCTTTGCATCGACGATCCCGGGGACCTCGTAGCCGGTCTCGACTGGGAACTCGGCGATTCGAACGATCTTGTCTCCGGTCTTCACGCCGGAGAAGTGAGCGATCGACCATGGTTCGACGCCGACGACCACAAACCCGACGTCTGTGCCCTGGTAGGCGAACGTGGCGCCAAACTCGATCTCCTCCTTCAGCGGCCAGATGTTCATCTCTCTGAATTCGGCGTTGTTTCCTACATCGACGATCTTGTCGATCCGAACCCAGTCGCACCGGCCGGCGGCGACGTCCGAGGCCTCCCAGATGACGCGCGCCCGATACGGGTTTCGCTCGACGTTCTCGATGAACGCGATCACTTCCGGACGTTCGATGTCGATGATGTTGATGTCGTGGCCGGATCGATGTGCCATCCAGTCGATGTCGACTCCATAGGCGAGGAGCTGGTCGACGTACAGGCGGATCTCTGCCGCGGGGTAGATCTCGTCGTACATCCCGTTCGAGGCTCGGATCGGCCGATTGAGCAGGTTCCTCGGGTACGTCTGGTACGGTCCCTTGCCAGCAATCCCCGGATGGCCGTAGGTGGCGATGAAGCCCGCCCAGGCGGTCGGGTCGTGGTACCCCATCCACAGGGCTCCTGTCCCCCCATCCGAGAATCCTGACAGGAAGACCCGATTCTCGTCGATGTTGTAGGTTGACTTGAGCGACGCCAACTGCGCCAGCAGGTTCGCGCGGCCGGCTTCGCTCCACCAGGTCGCCCCTTCGTCGCCGTGCGGCATCACGAGGATCCAGCCTTCCGTTTCGGCTGTCGGCCCCCATAAGGCCCGTCGCCGGATCAGGCCCTCAACCGGATACGGCGGATGGGAGACGGCTCCATGAAGATCGACCAGTACCGGGTACCGGGCGAGGGGGTGATAGCCCTCTGGGACGTAAACGTGATACGGGCGTGCCGTGCCGTCGATGCACTCGTTGTAGTAGACGGACCAGCCTCGGGCGACGTCCTCCGAGTAGGAGCGGCCGGCTCTCAGGCGGCTCGCGATCTCGTCCGCGCCGATCCCAGCCGCAACCAGCGCGTCGATCGCCGCCGCAACCTCGCTTGAGTCGGAAGCTGCGTAGTATGCCTCCATCAGCCCATCGAGATCGGCTCCGAGCGCAGCAGCAGCCAGCGCGAGCAGGACAACCAGAATCGCGACGCTGGTCCTTCCGAGTCGATACAACATGCTGGGCACCTCTTTCCCGGCTATGACCGGATTCCTCGTGCTCGCAAGTTGTCTCGCTGTGGAGCCTCGCCGGCCGATCGGCCCGACGTGTCAGGTTCCTTCGAACCAGCCCATTGGGATTGTACCGCGCTTGAGGGCACGTTCGCATCCAAGACTCGATCGCACCGCTCCTACTGCGTCGGGTGTGATAGGATAAGCTCATCCGGTCAGAATGGAGGGATTTACGATGAAGACCCAGAGCATCCTATGGGCGGCCGTGCTGGCCGTTGGGTTCGGCTTGATCTGTATCGCCTCGACAGAGAACCTCAGGGAGTATGAGTTCATCCAGACGGACCGGAATGTTGCGCTGTTCAACAACCTGAGCGAGACGACCTACAGCGGTCTTCGAATCGTCTTCGCAGAGGAAGTCACCGTCCTCCAGGCGTTCGGTTTCGGCGCGAAGGTGGCGCTCACGTCGAACGAAGCCGGCGAGGTCCTTCTTGAGGGAGAGATCCCTCCCCATTCGTCCGTCGAGTTCGACTGGCCGAGCGACGGACCGCGGATCGAGGCCGCCTACTGGATCGATAGCGACGGCCTCGTCTGGATCGACATCCATTCGCCTCTCGCGAAGATGTGGTACGTCTTACCGCGAGGGACCGATGACCAGGAGAACGGCTGCGCCTGGTACGTCCCGCTCGAGGTCGAGTTCCACGCAAACTGGTCGAAGGACCCTGACGGACTGCCGCTCGTCCGCTACCTGTGGAGCTGGAGCGATGGACTCACGCTCGAAGGTGTGCGCGTCAAGCGGCGATTCCTCGACAGCGGATGGTACACCGTCATCCTCACCGTTTGGGATGCCGAGGGACTCACCCATTCGATCACGAAGGAGATCTATATCTTCCGCTACGCCTGCGGAGACGAGTAGCGGGCGGGTCCACATCCTAGACGTACTACGACTGGGCAGTCCTACCGCTATGGATCTCTTCCCTCGCTGTCGCCGTCGTCCGAGTCAGATGACGAACTCGATGACGTCGTCGCCGGCAGCTCCGTGATCCGGAAGTACGCGAAGTCAGCGACGCTCTGGGTTCCACCGGGCGTCGCGTCGCCGGTCGTCACCAGACCGACGCCGCCAAACCGCATCTCGCGGCTCCGGTGCTTGATGACAAGGGTCCAATCGGTTCCGTTCTCGCTGTAGTAGCCGAAGTAGTCCGGGCCTTCCTTCGTCACTTTCAGATAGGCCATATCCTTGGCCCGCGTGACGATCTGCTTGTTGGCGACCGGCGTCCCCCGCTGCTCGAAGTCAAAGTAGACCTTGTTCCCGCCACAGTAGCCGCAGTAGGCCCGTCCGAGCATCAGGAAGTTGCTGTCATCTTCGTACAGCACGAGACCGGCCATCTGAAAGTCCTCGTATGGCTCGAAGTAGACGAGCGTCTCGATCTCGTAGTTTCCCTCCGGCGGGTCGCGAAGAAGGAGATTCCTCGCGTTGTTCGAATCGTACAGAAGCCCTCCCGGCTCGGTCTCGATTCTCAGGAATCCCTCCCTCTCGGTGAGATTCCACGCATCGGGCGTCTCGCGGATCCATCGCCAGCCATCCAGGAGCGCCCCGTCGAACTCGTCGACCCACTCGACCGTCTGACAGAGCGCCGTAACGGCCACGACTGCGATCAAGATGACTGGAATGCTCTTGCGCACTCTTCCTCCCTCCTCGCGAAGCCACGTAGCTTCACGGCAGGCCGAGTATAGAGCCATCAGGTAGTCTCAGACCAAACCTGAGGAGAACACCCGCGCGACCCTCTGTTCGAGCAGGATTGACTGTTCCCTCGGACTCGCCGTAGATTCCTTCTCAGGCTTGGTATTCGAGGGAGGACAGAATGAAGCGATCAACGAGTGGCAGAGTGGCAATCATCCTACTGCTTTGCGCATTGGCAATGTCTCTCGGAGCGGCCGATGAGGCGTGTCCACCCAGCGCCCTCGCCACCGATTCCATCACCGTGGAGACCGAATACGGAAGCTTCACGATCGATGTCTGCGTGGTACGTGACGCGGCTACGTCAGAAGACATCTATACGCTGACCGTCACGAACCTAGATCTCGACTGCCCGATCCAGAGTTTCGGCATCCGCCCGATTGCCGGCGTCGCAGCGCAACTCGAACCGAGCGACGCGTGGTCGCCGGCCAACGAGGAGCCGCACTGGTGGATCTGGGATGCTCCGGCGTGGGCCGCCATCCGAAAGGACGAATCGCGGAGCTTCAGCTTCCGGATTCCAGGTACATCCGAGCCCTACCCCATTTCTGGTGCCGCGTTCTTGAGCCCTCTCTCGTCCTGCGGAGGGACCGAGCTCGCGTTCGGAGTCCTGGGGGCAACGGAGGCTTCCGGTGCCATTGCCCGCCAGGCTTTCAGCTCGCTCTGCACCTGTGGGGGGGCTTCGGGAGCTCTCGAAGTCGCGGAGCAGATCACGGTCCCTCGCGGGTATCGGGCGGAGTATCTCGTCGCTCCCTCGGGCCTCAACGTCCCATCCGACGTCGCGATCTCCCCGAACAGCGAGATCTTCGTGACCTCGAGCCGCGCAGGGACGATCTACCGCGTGACGCTGGACGGCTCGATTCGCCAGTTCGCATCGAGTCACGCCTATGCGATCGATGCAGACGCTGCGGGTCGGATCTACGGCTACAACTTCCCAGATCGCAAGGTGCTCGCTTTCGGAGCCTCAGGGAAGGTGGAGATCCTTGCTCGTCTTCCGGAGACTGCCTGTGAAAGCAGCCTGGCAGCCGCACCCGATGGAACCCTCTACATCGCGTACAACTACTGCGCGGGCGACGAGATGGGGGGGGCGACGGTCTATCGTCTCCGGCCAGACAGCCGAGTTCCGGAGGCCATATACGTCGAGAAGGGGTTCACCAACATCAACGCGGTTGACGTCGCCGGTGATGGCTCCGTCTACATCGTGAGAGATGAGAGGGAACTCTGCACGGTCGACGTCGAGAGAGGCCAGGTCCACCGACTCACAACGCTCTCCTTCCGCGTCTCGTTTCATGGGCTTGCTGTGGCTTCCGATGGGTCGATCTACCTTTCGCAGGGCGGGATGACAGCCCAGGGTGCAGTCTACCGCTACCTCCCGGATGAAGACACGATACGCAAGATCGCGGCGTTCGATGGGAACGGAATCCAGGGAATCGAGGTGCTGGAGGATGGATCGCTGGTTGGCGTCCAACGAGCCATCGGCGGCTTTCAACGGATCTACCCGAACGGGGTCACATCTCCGATCGTCAGGCCGAACGGCCTCGTCTCCCCGCAGTCAATCACCGCGACACCCTGCGGTGAACTCGTCGTTGTCAACGATGAGGCCGGATGGGCAGCGATCGTCTGTCCGAATGGCACAGTCAAGCCGTTCGTGGCAATGAACTCGTTCATGCCGCCGCTCACGCACGTGGCCAGCACCCCGGACGGGAGCATCATCGCCGGCGAGTCGGCGCCCGGTTTTCCATCGCATCTCGTGAAGTACTCGAGGTCCGGGTCGAGCGTGATCCTCGCAGCCGACATTCACGACGTCAGCGGCGTGGCTGTGGCTGCGGATGGGACGATCTATGCGGCAGCGACGCGAGAGAACCGAATCTATGTCTTGTCGCCGGATGGAGCGCGAGATGTCCTCACGACGGATGTGAGGAAGCCCCAGGCCCTCGCGCTCTCCGAAGACGGACGGCTGTTCGCCGTCGTCAATCGGAATACGACGGACCCGCTCGAATCCTCAGCGTACGGTGATGCGATCGTCGAGATCTTGTCGAACGGAGCCGTCCGCCTGATCGCCGAAGTCCCTTGGTGCACAGACCTGGTTCTGGATGACGCAGGAACCATCTACGTCGCCACGGAGGAGTCCGTGTGGCGGATCACCGCGTCTGGGAGCCGATCGGTCCTCGCGTCCGGCTTCGAGGGAGCACGTGGACTCACCCTCCTCGACGGGAACCTCTACGTCACGGATGACGCCGCCAACGCCATCATCCGGATCGTGTACGTCGGCGGCGACGAGCCTGGAGATACAGAAGAGGAATCGGAGAAGGAAGTCGAGATTCCATAGGGAGCTGTGTTCGCGACGAGCAACTCCGACTGCTGTCTCCACAGACAGGATGCTGAACCTTGGCTGTTCGGCCTCACAGCCATTGCCGAACAGCTCGTGAGTTTCGCACGGCGCGAAACTTGGAAGGATCTCGGCTGCTTCTGGGGCAAAGCGTCTAGCTCCATGGTGGCCTGTGAGAGGTGCCGGAAACGGACTCCCAGGTCGTGCGCTCCAGTTGGCCTGCAATTGGCAGATGCCTCGCATCCTCATAGACTCACTCTAGTTGGGGAAGGAGGCGAGATGTTTGGTGTTGCGCTATTCGGAGGGATTCTCACAGTCGTAGGCGTGTTCCTCCCGTGGATGCAGGTCGGGGCTCTACTCGTCAATCGTGGCATAGATAACCCGGACGGGGCAATCGCCTTGGGAATAGGCATCGGGGCATGCGCGCTTGCTCTGTTCGGCCTCTTGCGCGCCATGCAGCGAAGGTCCGCGAGAAGTTCTGGGAGAACGTTTCGCTTCAGAACACTGCTGGGAATTGCGCTGATCCTTGCCGCTATTGTGTTGTTCATCACAGGGTTCATTGATCTGAGGGATGTCCAGAGCCGGGTGGCTGACGCGGGCGAGACAGTCTTCGGAGACGTCGCATCCGTTGGGTCAGGCCTCTACATGCTCCTAGTTGGCGCTGTTGTTTTAGGAATCGGCGGACTCGGAAGCCTGCTACGCCGCCCGGAGGGTCAGCGCGGGAGCAATGAACTAGAAGCATCAGTAGAAGAGGAGGAACACGTTGGGCAGTAGGGCGTTGCTGGTCTTTGCAGCTGTGATCATAGCTTCCGGCTCTCTTGCCACATTCGCCGCCGCCGACATCGACGTCCTTTCGTGGATGTGGTATCGAGATGAACTGGGTTACTACCGAGTGGTGGGTGAGGTAGAGAATGTTGGCGACTCGAACGCCAAGTTTGTCATGCTGACAGCCACTTGGTATTCAGCTGCTGGATCGGTTGTAGCCACAGACTTCTCTTTCGCGTTCTTGGACATCATCAAACCAGGCGAGACCTCTCCCTTCCAGATCATCCTGATTGATGAAGACGTTCAAGCTGAGAGAGTCAGGCTCCAGTGGGAGTGGGATGAAACTCGAGAGCAGCCAGGGCGAAACATTCGGGTCCGGGACATCAATGCGAGTTACGCCGCCGACGTGGACTGCCTTGAGGTCATCGGCGAGGTAGAGAACCTGGGAGCGCTATCTGCAGAGTTCGCGATGATCATCTTGACGTGCTACGACGAGGAAGGCGAGGTAGTCGCTGTCGACTTCACGTTCTCAACACTAGACAGGATAGCACCGGGCGCTACGTCTCCCTTCAAGGCCTACATCTGCGAGCGGGCTCGGGACATCAAGCGATACAGATACATCGTGCAATACAACTAAGGAGGTCCCTTGTGACAAGGACTCAGGGAGGACTTGCCCCCGTGTTGTTCCTGGCTATCGCAGGGCTTCTCGGTTCTCACGCCAACTCCTGAGCCCGAGGCGTTGACGCAGTGGAAGTATCGACTCGAGAGCCCCGCGACTACGCCTTCGCTCGCGAGATGACCCAGCTGGGCGAGCAGGGGTGGGAACTAGTCTTCGCGCACCAGGCTCGTGATTCGAAGACTGAGGACTACAACTACGAGATGATCTTCAAGCGACCGGCCACTGGCTAAACAGTTGGATCGCCGGATTACCTTGGCCACCCACTGCAGCGGCAGGCTGGCGATTCCTCACAGTTCACCTAGGCTTCGGTGCGCTGTGCGGCTATTGGAAAGCTCGTAGTCGCGGGGAGCGTCTGAAGCTCTATTCAGGACATACTTCTTGTACCCACGGCAGGATTCTGAACCTTGGCTGTTCGGCCTCAACCGCGGCTGCCGAACAGCTCGTGAGTTTCGCTTCCGCTTGTACACTCGCGAAACTCGGGAGGTTCTCGCTGGCGGGGGTAGAAGAGGGGCAGGACCAGTGTCCTGCCCCTCTTCTACCCCCGAGAGGATTCGAACCTCTGACCTACGGTTTAGGAAACCGTTGCTCTATCCTACTGAGCTACGGGGGCGTCTAGAATTCCTCGAGCATCAAGTATAGCTGCTTCGCCGCTGCTTGTTCGGCGTCTTTCTTGCTCCGGCCGCGCCCGACGCCGCGATGGCCCGCGACGGCAACGCCGACGGTGAATTCCTTCTTGTGCTCTTTCCCTTTCGAATTGACGACGGAGTAGTTCGGGCGGCAGTCGAACAGGCGCTGTGCCGTCTCCTGCAGAAGACTCTTGTAGTCGCCGGTGGTCGACTGCTCGACCAGAAACCGCTCGATGTCGTCTCGCAGACAGCGGACAACGAACTTCGAGGCGAACGCGTAGCCCCGTTCCAAGTAGAGGATCGCGACGAGCGCCTCGAACGCGTTGCCGCGGTTGTTCGGTCGCTGGCGGCCGCGGTTCGCTTCCTCCCCCTTCCCCAGGCGGAGATAGTCGGCGAGGTTCAGCTCATCCGCCTTCTCGGCGAGGAGCGGGCGACTGACGGCGACTGACTTCGCCTTCGTCAGCCGGCCTTCATCCGCGTTCGGATACTGACTGTAGAGATGGCTGGTGACAGCCAGATCGATGACCGCATCGCCGAGGAATTCGAGTCGTTCATTCGATCCACGGGGGTCGCCGACCTCATTGACGTACGAACTGTGGAGGAATGCGCGCTCGAGAACATCGGGGGCAATCCGCAGGCGAAGCTTCCTAGCCAGCTCTTCGATCGGTCTGTGCTTCATCGCGTTCCAGTCCCTCATCGGAGGGCTCACAAGGCACCGTGAGTCCCTCCTGCACCCGGTGCGGATGATACCCGAAGCCTATCCTGAGGACGAACGCGCCGATTCAACGACCCGCCTCCAAAGGACTCCTTCCCAGCCTAAATTTGATATGTAGGGTTATTTTTCTTGTTTCTCCTGCCGCCAGCCTGTATCCTTCCTGCGAGGTGATGGATATGCTGCGCTTCCGGCGGATAGCTTCTCTGTTTGCGCTTTCCGGTTTGCTGCTTGCGGTCTTCGGATGCACGCTGCTCAATCAGATGCCTGTGGCAAGCTTCACGGTCGACCCGACATCCGGGGCCGCCCCTCTGGCGGTTCAGGTCGATGCGTCGCCCTCATTCGATCCCGACGGGGACACGATGACCTATCAGTGGGACTTCGGAGACGGGACGTTCGCAAGTGGAATGATCGCTACGCACACGTACGTTTCCGAAGGGCAATTCACGATCCGGCTTACGCTGACGGACGTGGAGGGGCAAGCTTCGCAGGCACTCCAGACGATCGTCGTCAGCTCGAGCGCCGAGATGCCCGTCGCCAACTTCAGCGCTTCACCCTCGTCCGGCGGCACGCCGCTGACCGTCGCGTTCAACTCATCCGCATCGAACGACCCGAATGGAACGATCGTTTCGTATCACTGGAGCTTCGGCGACGGGAGCACATCGAACCACCCGTCTCCTCTGCATACCTACGCGGCGGAGGGTTCCTACACCGCATCGCTGACCGTCACTGACGATGACGGCCTGAGCGACACGGTGACCATGATCATCGTCGTGGTCGACGGCGGTCAGGGAGGCTGTCAGTAGGCAATCTCTCGTCCGGAGATCGAAGCGCAAGAGACTCTAAGAGAGGTGCGAAGCCCGGCTCCTATCCGTGGAGCTGGGTTTCCCTCTTGCTGTTGCCGCTGGAGGACGACTTCCGAACTCCGCTGACTGGCCAACGGAACTCAAGCATCTTTGCACGCCTAACCTATTGAGGTTGCTGCAATTCGACGTAGTCGGCTATGCTCACCTACAGACTGACAAGTGTCTGTGAGGTGGAGTGTGTCGAGGCAATCGCGACGCGGGGCATGCGCCGCTATCGTAGGACTGTCCGTCCTGTTCTATCCGTTGTTGCTCGGAGCACAGACACTGGAATCGCCAGCAGTCAAGAGCGCGGAATTGGTCGTGACACGCACGAACACGGGAAGCGGAACGGCCACCGATCTCGTCGTCTACATCGGAGTCCCGCAGCCCATGCCAGAGCAGGTTCTCTTCTCCGTTTCGTGGGATCCAGAGCCCACATCCTACACATTGGATGCATTCGGTCAGCCCATCGCAATCATCCAGCTGGGTACGGTCGCTCCTGGCCAGACCGCGACGGCTCGGATGGAGGTCGTGGGGCTCTTCTCAAGAATCTCGTGGGCCATCGAGCCCTCCTCCGTCGGCGGGCTGGATGAGGTGCCGGCGGAGATCCTGAGCCTCTACACGACAGATGGCGATTACTACCTCATCACCGACCCTCTCATTGTCAGCACGTCAGCGTCCGTCGTCGGCTCAGAGACGAACCCCTACAACATGGCCGTTCTGATCCATGACTACGTTGCCGATGTCATCGATTACGACAACGACCTCCAGTGGGATGATGCCGTCACTGTTCTCAACCAGGGAACCGGTAGCTGCTCTGAGTTCACATTCGTGTTCATCGCCCTCGCTCGCGCCGCAGGGCTCCCGGCCAGATTCGCTGGAGGCAGTCCTGCGTTCGATGGCAGTGCGACGGATCGGAGCGGACATCGTTGGGCAGAGGTCTACCTACCGAACTACGGGTGGATCCCGTTTGATCCATCGGCTGATGATGTCCCTTCGGGAGATCCGCCAACGCGCATGTGGGTTGGGAGGCACGTCCGCGCGATGATCACCGCCCAGGGAGGCGGAACAGATCCCACCCATTTGGGGATCAACTACATCTACCGGGCAACCTGGAGCGGCTCGACAAGTTGGGATCGGGAGTGGTATGTGACATGGTCAGATGCTGCTGTCCCCAGCACAGCAGCCACCTTTCGAGTCGACCAACTCGGGCAAGTCTTCGCCGATGGAACTCTCCATGCGAACGATCTCAGTTCCGGTTCGGCCGATATTGCTGAGCGGGCAGCGATTTCCGAATCTGTGCGGCCGGGAGATGTCCTCGCGCTCGATCCAAGCGCTGTAGCCGCTTATCGCCTAAGCCAGACCGCTTGCTCTCCATTCGTGGCCGGTGTCGTATCCTCAGATCCAGGCCTAGTCCTAGGGGCTTCTGGAGCCTACAACCAGCGCGCCCTGCTCGCGTTGACCGGCATTGTGCCCGTCAAGGTGACCAACGAAGGCGGTTCAATCCAGACCGGCGATCTCCTGGTGACTTCGTCGACTCCGGGCCATGCGATGCGCTGGAGTGGACCCGATCCGTGCCCTTGCTCCCTCGTTGGGAAGGCGCTGGAACCGATGACTGGAGAGCTCGGGATCATCCTTGTGCTCCTAACAGCACACTAGCTCGCTGAGAGTTGGGTGGTTGGACTCCGAGAGATTGCCCGCCGAAGCCGCTCGGCGCTCTCCGGCGGGTGCGTCTCCTACGGAGAACATCGCGCTGGATCATCAGTAAGGTTCTCACCGCGCCGCTACCAAGCAGAACCCGAGGAGCCGGGAGTGCTCCTCGGGTTCTACTTAGGGCGGGAGGATTCGAACCTCCGATCACGGCTCCAAAGGCCGCTGCCTTTCCGCTTGGCTACGCCCTAGAAGGTTGCATCTTCGGTCGGAAGGTCGGCCGCCAAGACCTGGCTCAGCTCGCCGACGACCTCTCGGTACTTCTCGAGAACCGTATCCTCCATCTCGATCCGGAACTCGTTATCGATCGGATGGGCCGTGTCGCGGAACTCGCCGTTCTTCCCCTCGCGGCTCGGCATCGCGACGAACAGATCCTCCTTGCCCTGGATGATCTTCACGCTGTGGACGATGAAGACATCGTCGAAGACGACAGAGCAGAACGCCTTGAGGTTTCCCTCGTTTCGCATCGGACGAATCTCGACTTTGGTGATCTTCACCCTCGGAACCTCACTCGATCCGTCAAGTTGTGGCGGCACATGTTAGCGGAAGCGAAACACCCTTTCAATTCCCTCTTTCCTCGCCCGCGAGCTCGAATTCGGTCACCCCATCTCCCCCCAGGTTCGGCGGCGCGAAGCCGTAGCTGGAGACGAAGCTGCACGAAGCGAGATACGCCCCGATCGCGTCGCGTAGCGCTCCTGTCCCCTTCCCATGGAGGACGCTCGCACGACGGATGTCGGCGCGAAGGAGCTGATCCATGTACCCATCGAGCTCGCGCATCGCCTCGCTGACGGTCATTCCACGGACGTTCAGCTGCAACGGCACCCGTCCCGGTCTCGGACGGCGGACGCGATGTTCCTTCCGCGGTGGTCTGTCGGTCCCATCATTCCTTCCCCGCGGCGGCGCGAGATCCTCCGACTCGGTCGTCGCTCGGACCCCGTCGAGGTCGACGGTGATGCGCCCTTGTGGGCCGACGTGAACGATCCTTCCGTCCGTCGCCAGACTCCGCACGTAGACGAGTCCACCCGGCTCGAGCGATTCGGGAGGGAGCGACTCTGCGTGCTCCCTCCGTCCGGCTTCCGCCTGCTGTTCGACGGATTCCTCGCGAAGGGCAGCGACGTCTCGGATCCCTTCCCGCGTCTCCTCGACCGGCGCTCCGGCGTTCGCTGCAGCGAGGATCTCTTCGAGCCGTCTCTGTCCATCGCGGAGGAACCGATCGAACCCCTTGAACCGTTCCGACAGCCCGGCCTGCTTGTCTCGTTCGAACGCGGCAAGCTTCCCCTCGTAGATCTCGCGCATCCGTTTCGCTTCAGCGCGATCCTGCTCCGCTGCCTCCCGATGCCGCCGCATCGCCTGCCGTTCCCGTTCCAGCTCGTCGAGGATGTCGTCGGCCCGGATCTCTCCCTGTGAGAGGAACGAGCGGGCCCGGTCGATCCGATCAACCGGAAGACCGAGCTGCTGCGCGATGATGAACGCGTTGCTTCGCCCGGGGATCCCTTCGACCACGCGGTACGTCGGCGAAAGCGATTCCACATCGAACTCCATCGACGCCGTCTTCACCTCCGGATGCCGGATCGCGAAGTACTTCAGCGGTGTCAAGTGCGTCGAGATCGCAACGATCGCTTCGCTCTCCAGCAACGCCTCGATCACCGCAAGCCCGAGGGCAGCCCCTTCCTGCGGATCGGTCCCCGCGCCGAGCTCGTCGAGGAGGACGATCGTGTCGGCATCCGCCTCCTCCAGCAGCGAGACGATGTTCCGCATGTGGGCAGAGAAGGTCGACAGGCTTTGCGAGATCGACTGCTCGTCGCCGATGTCGCTGCGAATCCTGGAGACGATCCTCAGCTCGCTGTCCGGGGATGCGGGGATCGGGATCATCGACTGGACCATCAACGTCAGCAGGCCGACCGTCTTCAGCGTCACCGTCTTCCCTCCGGTGTTCGGACCGGTGATCACGACCATCCTTGAGCCCTTCCCGAGCTCGAGCGAGATCGGAACCGCCGTTTCGTGCGGGAGGAGCGGATGGCGCGCATGCCGGAGGACGATCCGTCGACCAATCTGAGGAAACGCGCACTTGTGTGCGACGGCGTATGCACCGCGCGCGAAGAGCGAATCGATGTGAGCGAGGATCGCCCGATCCCGGAGGAACGCGGCTTCGGTAGCGAGCAGCTCGTCGGTCAGCTCACGAAGGATTCGCCGGATCTCGGCACGAATCTCTTCGGCAAGCTCCGAGAGCGTGTTGTTCTCGCCGACGAGGTTCGTCGGCTCGGCATAGAGGGTTTGCCCCGTCCCCGAGCGATCGTGGATGACGAATTCCATCGTTCCGACGGCGCCGCTTCGGATCGGGACGACGAGACGCCCTCGACGGCGGGTGATCACCGGCTCGCTGATCAAATCGGGATTTCGGTCGATCAACGACCGGAGTCGTTCCTCGACCCGCCGTTCGAGGGTCCGCCGACGATTCGCCAGCTCCGCCAGACGGCGGGACGCATCGTCTCGGACCGACCCGCGCTCGTCGATCGTGTTCCGGATCCTCCGTCGCAGCTCCGGACCGCCGGCCGTCAACCGTTCGGCGAGTCCGGCGAGTCGGGGCCATTCCGCCTGATCGGTGAGCGTTTCGCGGACGGTGAGCGTCCCGTCGATCGTCTGGAGGACATCGAGGTACTCCTCTCCATCCAGGTAAGCGCTCTCCTTCGCTCGATCGAAGAGAGGGACGAGATCCCGAACCCCGCCGAGCGAGAAACGACCGCGTTCCCCGAGGAAATCGATCGTCTCGTTCACTTCGCCGGCACCGCGATCGATCGCCTCTCGATCGACCGTCGGCGTCAGCCGATCGACACCCTCGGCCCCGAGCGACGAAGAGGCGTACTCCTTGACGACGCTCTTCAGCCGATCGAACTCCAGGTCTCGCAGGGTCTTCTCGTTGACGATCTCCGAACTCATCCTGCGGCGCTCCCTTTGCGTCTAACTCTCAGCACTCCGGCCGATGATACCTCACGCTCCGACGGATGCGCAGTTGCGCACGTCCTGACGGCACCGCACAATCGCCGTCCGACTCCCAGTGCCGAAGGAGGAAGCGTGAGCCTGGCGACTGCGATCCGCGTCTACGCCGCCCTCCTCTCCGCGATGACGATTTGGGGATTCTCGTTCCTCGCAATCAAGGACGTCCTGGAGACGGTCCCTCTCTTCTCGCTTCTGTTCGTCCGATTTCTGCTCGCCGCCGCGCTTCTCGGGCTTCTCGCCGCCTCCCGCCGGGCGCTCCGTGTCCCACGCAAGGATCTTCTCGCCCTCGCCGGTCTGAGCGCCCTCAGTCCGGTCGGGTACTTCCTGTTCGAGACGTTCGGCGTCGCGCGAACGCAACCGAGCCACGTTGCCGTGATCATCGCAACGATTCCGATCGCCGTCTATCTGATCGCGTTCGTTCGCCGTCAGGAGCGAGCGACCTGGCGAAAGACGGGCGGGATTCTCGCCGCCTACGCCGGGATTCTGTTGATCATCGGATTCGGGCAACACGAGGCCGGTGCGAGTCTGACCGGCGACCTGTTCGTCGTCTGCGCCGTCGTCTGCGCTGCGGCTCGGACCAGCCTGATCAAGGACATCCTCCGTCGGGTAACACCGCTCCAATTGACGTTCTACCAGTTCTTCTTCTCGCTGTTCGTCTTCGGACCGCTGGCGGCATCGGACGGATTCGCTTGGGTCGGCCGGCTGACGACGTTCGCGATCCTGGAGATTCTCTTCCTCGGCGTCCTCTGCTCGGCCGGGGCGTTTCTCGCGATGCACTATGCCCTTTCGCATCTTTCCGCAACGCGCGTCGCGGTCTCAGCCAATCTCGTCCCACTGATCACCCTGATCGCCGAGGTGACGCTCCTCGGTTCCGCATTGACGCCGATCAAAGGGATCGGGACTGCGGTCACCATCGCCGGCGTCCTGCTGACGCAGTGGGATCGCTCCTCTCGGATGGCGCCTGATATCGAGGTCGACGGCTCGATCGTCCGTTCCTAGCGCAGGCCGTTGCATCTCGGTCGCCGGGGACTGAGAATCGTGGCTCGCGTCGATCGGCGGTCGAAGGGCGCGGCTTGGTGCCAATCGGAGGGTGCATGAACGAATCTCGAGTGCGAACCCGCAGCCGAATCGCCCGCCTCTTCCCGCGATATGACCTATCGCGCGAGGTGCTCCGTCTCGCGACCCCGGTGACCCTCGGCATGCTCACCTATACGCTCCTGGCGGTGGTCGACACTGCCATGCTCGGCCGCCTCGGGGCGGTCCCATTGGCCGCTTCGGGAGTCGCCGGCGTCCTGTTCTTCGCAGTGACCTTCCCGATCTCTGGATTGAGTGTCGGGGTTCAAGCGTTGACCGCACGACGCTTCGGCGAGGCGAACGAGGCGGAATGCGGTCGGGTGTTGAACATGGGCATCGCACTCGCCCTAGTCCTCGGGCTCCCGCTCGTCGCCGGGGCGCCACACCTCGGACAGTGGATCGCCTCCTTCACATCGAACGATCCCGACGTCCTCGTCGCAGGCGCTGTCTACCTGCACTATCGGTTCTTCGGCGCGGCGTTCATCCTGTTCAACTTCACCGCACGCGGCTTCTTCGCCGGCGTCGGAAGGACCGGCCACCAGCTGATCGGGGCGATCCTGACCACGGCGACGAACATCCTCCTCGACTACCTGCTGATCTTCGGACACGCCGGATTCCCGCGGATGGAAATCCAAGGCGCAGCGATCGCCTCGACGATCGCGGTCGGCGTCGGAGCGCTCTACTACCTCTCGGTCCTTGTGCTCGGACCGGCCTACCGGCGTCGATTCGGCGCGTTCCGCCGCCCGCTCCTCCCGGCGCAATGGTTCCGCCCGATCGTCCGTCTTTCGATCCCGGTCGTCGCACAGCGCATCCTCTCGAACGGCGCCTGGTCGGTCTTCTTCCTGATCATTGCCCGGATCGGGACGCTCGAGCTCGCCGCGTCGAACGTGATCCGCTCGATCTATCACCTGACGATCATGATCGGCGTCGGCCTCGGGACCGCGGCCGCGGCGTTGATCGGACAGAATCTCGGCGCGGAGAAGCCGGAACGGGCCGAGCGTCTCGGTTGGGAGGCCGCCAAGCTCTCGGCTTGGACGATGACGATCGTCGGGCTCCTCTTCCTGTTCGCCCCAGCCTGGGTCTTCCGGATCTACACCCAGGACCCAGCCGTCATCGACGTCGGCCGTTTCCCGCTGATGCTCCTCGCCTTCGTCCAGGGGTTCGCCGGGATCGCTCTGGTCCTCTCCCAGGCGCTTCAGGGAGCCGGGAACACGCGCTATGTAATGGTTGTCGAGTTCGTCTGCGTCGCCTGCTACCTGCCGACCGTCTACTTCCTCGGGCTGAGAACACCGCTCGGGATGCTCGGCGCGTGGACCGGCGAGTACGCCTACTGGTTCCTCCTCGCCCTTGCCGTCATGTGGAAGTTCCGTGCCGGCGGCTGGAAGACGATCGTCGTCTGATCGGCTAGGAGCGGTCGATCAGCGTGACGACCACGTCGGCAACGTTTGTCCTCGTCGGTCCGGTGACGAGCAGATCATCCGACACGGTCAGCGCGGCGTGCGAGTCGTTGTCGGCCAGAGCGCAGGATGGATCGATGCCCGCTTCCCGTACGCGTGCGATCGTCGTTCCATCGACGATCGCACCAGCCACCTCGGTCACGCCGTCAGATCCGTCGGTCGCCAGCGCCGCGATGCAGGTTCCTTCGATCCCTTCGACCTCGAGCGCCACGGCAAGGGCCAGCTCCTGATTCCGACCGCCCCGGCCGTCCCCCCGGATCGTCACCGTCGTCTCGCCGCCGGCGACGAGCAACGTGCGGCGGGCTCCCTGAGCAGCGAGTTCCGCCACACGGCGGCCGAGGCGCCGGCCGACGCCGCTCGCCTCCCCGACGATCGGATCCGAATCGCGGAGGACGTGCCAGCCAGCATCTCGCCCCGCCTGCTCGATGGCATCGAGGAACGAGTCGTTGTTCCCGACGATCTCGACGATCCCCTTCCGAAACAGCGGATCCCCGAGCTTCGGCGACTCGTCGACCTCCCCTGTATCGCCGCGCGTCAGATGCTCCCGAACGCGTAGAGGGAACCGATCCCAGATTCGATGCCGCTTGAGAACCTCGATTGCATCAGCGTACGTCGTCGGATCGGGGGCCGTCGGTCCGGATGCAATCGACTCGAGCCGATCGCCGACGACGTCGGAGAGGGCGAGCGTGACCGTCGTCGACGGGTGAAGCCGCTGCGCGAGGCGCCCGCCCTGAAGGGTCGACAGATGACGACGGACCGTGTTGATTGCGTCGATCGACGCTCCGCTCGCAAGGAGCAGCTCCGTCGACGCCGCCAGCTCCGCGAGGAGGGCCGACCCGCCGCCGGAGAGGAGGCAGAGAACGACATCCTTCGGGCCGACCCGATCGGTCAGGTCTCCGATCGCGGTCGCCGCGCGAAACCCGTTCTCATCGGGAATCGGGTGCCCGGCCTCGAAAACACGGAACCGGTCGACGTCTCCGCCGTATCCGTACCGGGTGACGGCAATCCCGCCGGCGAGTGCCGGGCCGAGAGACTCGGAGACGGCCTCCGCCATCGGAACGGCCGCCTTCCCGATCGCGATCGCCCAGATCCGCTGCGACGTCGTGTCGAAGACATGCGAACCGATGCGGAGCGCGCCTCCGTTCATCGCAAGACACTCGGCCACGCATCGCTTCGGGTCGATTGCAACGAAACCCTCCTCGAGCAATCCGAAGAGCGTCTCCCGCCCGAATCCGTTCCGCATCAACGACCGATCGAACCGGATCATCCAGACTCCTTCTGTCTTCCCTTGGCGCAGCACGAACGGAGCGGACAGCCGGTGCAGTCGGGCACGGCACGGCAGTACGCCTTGCCATGTCGGATGATCAGCGCGTGGTATTCCCCAAGAAGTCCGGCATCGCTCGGCAGCGCGCTCAGAAAGAGCGCTCGGAGGGACTCGTACGGCTCGTCTCCGTCAGACCAGCCAAGCCGACGGAGGAGACGCCGTGTGTAGGCATCGATGACGAAGGTCGGACCTTTGGCCGCGTAGAGGAGGATCGCGTCGGCCGTCTCCTCACCGATGCCCCACAGGCCGAGGAATTCCGGACGAAGCCGGTCGACCGGAAGCCCGAGCATCCGATCGAGATCCCCGCCGTGCCGATTCCACACGCAAGCAGCGAACCCCTTCAGCGTTCTCGTCTTGGCGGTGCGGAATCCTGCGGCACGGATCGTCTCGGAGATTCGCTCGTCCGAGGCGCTCGCGAGCGCCTCGATCGACAAGAGTTCAGACGCCTCGAGACTTCGTAACGCGTACTCCGCGTTCCTCCACGCCGTCCGCTGTGTCAGGATCGCACCGACGATCATCTCGAGCCGGCTGGCCGCCGGCCACCACTCCTGAGGGCCGTAGGCGGCCTGGAGTCGATCGAAGAGATCTCGAACTCGGTTCTCGGGCATCGGTAAGAATCGAGAATACCGGAGCCGAACGCGACGCCCAAGCCGGTCTCGCCTGGCCTGACGCTGGAGCCCAACTGCGGAATCGCGTATCGTCCGACCGGACCGAGGAGGGATCATGACCGGAATCGACGATCTTGCCCCCCGCATTCGGGGACCTCGCGAGCACGCGGCATACGACGGGAGCACCACGGAAGAGGAGTTGCGTGCGCAGCGGCTCGACGCGATCGCCAAGACGGCGTTCAACAACCTCCGCGCCTATTCGAACTGCAGCCGATCGACCCTCTGGGCTCTGCAGACACACCTTCACCTCGATGGAGCGGACGCACTGAAGGCAGCGACAACGCTCGCCGGAGGGATCGGCGGAACCGGCGAGACGTGCGGGGCGGTCCTCGGTGCGCTGATGGGGATCGGGCTCGGCCTCGCTCCCCTGGAGGCGACCGATCTGGCAGCGCAGCAGGTCGCGCGGACGGTCGCGGGGGAGTTCGTCCGGCGATTCACCGACCGGTTCGGCAGCACGCGCTGCTACGACGTCCAGGAAGCGATCATCGGATGGCGAAACGACGATCCGAGCAAAGCCTCCGAATGGCGAGCCGCCGGGGGGCCGATCGCGTGTGCGTCGCTCTGCGCCGAAGCGGCACGGATCGCCGCCGCTCTGATTCTCGACGAAGGCGGACCGAGCTAGCTAGTTTGGCTTCTCGCGATTCGATCGCCGCTCGATCGCTTGTCTTCTCAGCCTATCGGAGCGTGCCAGGCGCTCTGCGTCCTTCGCTTCCCGCAGGTCGCGTGTGTGCTGTTCGAGGATCGCTTCGCGCTCCGTTTCGTCCAGCTCTCCCTCGAAGCAGAGCCGGATCACCCGCCTGATCTCGGCCGAGATGACCGCCGTGCGATGGTGCATCTCGAACGAAGCCGCGCGGAAGACGACCGCCCCGAGCTTCGCGTATCGGGTGTGGATCAGGATCGCCGACGCTCCCTGCCCATGCGGCGTTCCCCATCGAACGTCCTCGACCCGGCCGACACCCCACCGCGGATCGACGTGAGCAACCTCGCACCCGATGAGCATCCGCCAACGATCGAGATCCTCCCCCGCATAGCGGACGTACAACGAGCATTCGACTTCGGACTGCCCGTTCATCCCGTCGCCTCCCCGAACTTCGTCCGGCCAAGATCCTATCCGAGACCCAAGGGGGCGTCCCACCGCGCTCCTCAGCACCGAGGACATGCCTCCTCCATCCACGGAGCGCCTGTCCCCCCTCCATTCATCGCCGGCGTCCCCGCCCAGCCGGGCAGCGGGGGGAGCGCGGACACAGGGCGCCGTGGATGATCGAGAAACCCTATGGAAGAAGAGGTTCGACCGATGCGCCGTCTCCTTTCGATCGCTGGTCTCGCGATGGCCGTTGCACTGAGCGGCTGCAGCCTCTTCGACACCCTTTCCCCGAACTCCCCCCCGACGGCAGCGATCACCGCCCGTCCGACGGAGGGGCGCGCTCCGCTCCATGTCGAGTTCGACGGATCCGGTTCGTCCGATGACGGGCTGATCACGGAGTATCTTTGGACTCTCGTCCCAAGCGAGGCATGGGCGGACGGGGCTCGCGCTGAACACACGTTCGAAACCTCGGGGATCCATCCGGTCCGACTGAAGGTCGTCGACGAGTCCGGCCTCGCCTCGGAGGTGGAGATCCTGATCACCGTCGAGAACACACCGCCGCTCGCCAGCTGCCGATTCTCGAGCGATTCCCCGGTCCTCGGGGAGTGGATCCTCTTCGATGCGTCCTCATCATTCGATCCGGACGGGACCCTCATCGATTTCCTCTGGGACTTCGGCGATGGAACCTCGACGCGAGGCACGCGGGTCGGGCACGCCTACACGGAGATCGGGGTCTACTCCGTCCGTCTGACCGTCGTCGACAACGCCGGCGCGACCGCCTCGCTCGTTCACACGTTCACCGTCCACCGCGGCGGTGGAGGGGGAGGCTGCGGCGGCTAGCGAGGCGCCGGACGCTCTGTCGCTAGTCGGCGGCCCGTTTTCCGACCGACGCAAGATAGACGACGAACCGTTCGATCCCGTCTAGACGAAGGAGTTCGTTCACCGTCCGGTCGTCGAACGCGCCGATCGCACACGCGCCGGAACCGATCGACTCGGCCGCGAGGTAGAGGTTCTGGCAGACGTGTCCGGCATCGAGAAACAGGTAGCGGAACCCCCGCTCCCCGTACCGCCACGCCATTCGGTGTCGTTCGGCGACCCAGACGAACGTCGCTGCGCTCTTCGCGATCATCTCTTGCCCGAGGCACGCCTCGACCAGCCTGGGAGCGAGATCGGGCGAGTCATCGAGCCGGATCAACCGGTGCTCGAGCGCGGCGTACTGGTACGCCGCCGGCTCGAGTCCGTCGACGCGATTCGCGAGCACCACCGTTTCGAACGCGTGTCGCGCCCCGGCCGACGGGACGGTCCGGAACGTCGCGCGGTCCGGAATCGCCCGCTGAACCCCCTGCGTGCTCCAGAGGAGGTACGACAACTCGATCAGCGAGAACGGATCCTCGCTGTACTCGCGGAGACTTCGCCTGACCTCGATCGCATCTTTGAGGTTCATCCCACCGTCGCCCGATCCGTTCGGATCGGGGAGCTCGACGGCCCCGCCCTCACCGAGGGTCGCCTGCAACGGCGGCTGCGGGAGGCCGCGCTCCTGCTCCGAGGGCGAGAGATGCCGATATTCCGTCTTCTCGAGGAACTCCCGACCGATCCCATCCATGCGTATCGACCTCCGTGATTCTGTTCGTGTACGGGCCGATGGACACTGTCGGCTCGCAGAGCCGATCGTACCCGTCTCCGCCATCAAAGGCACACAGTTGCCACATCGTTCGCCGTATACTGGAGACCATGCACTCAACAAGGGGATTGGCGCTCGCTCTCGGTCTGGTTCTGGGACTGACGTTGGCCGCCTTCCCTGCGGAGATCCTCCGCTTGACGCTCGATGGGTCGATCAACCCGGCGAGTCGCGATCTGGTCGTTCGCGCGATCGCCGCGGCCGAAGATCAGGGCGCGGAGTTCCTGCTGATCGAGCTGAACACGCCCGGCGGGCTCGAGCAGTCGATGCGAGACATCGTCGCCGCGGAGCTGGCGGCGACCATCCCGATCGTCGTCTTCGTCGCCCCATCCGGCGCGCGCGCCGCCTCGGCCGGCGTCTTCCTGACAATCGCCGCCGACGTCGCCGCGATGGCCCCAGGGACGAACATCGGGGCCGCGCACCCGGTCAACCTGATCGGCGGCGAGACCGAGGAAGGAGACCAAAGCGCGTCGATCGACAAGGCAGCGAACGACGCCGCGGCATTCGCCCGTTCGATTGCCGAGCAGCGCGGGCGGAACGTCGAATGGGCCGAATCGGCCGTCCTCCAGTCAAGCGCGCTGAGCGCCGACGAAGCCCTGGTGCTCGGCGTGATCGATCTGATCGCGGACGATACCGAGAGCCTCCTCGAAGCGCTCGATGGCTACACCCTCTCCGACGGTCGCGTGCTGTGGACCGCCGGGCTCCCGACCCGCGAAATCCGCCCGACACTCCGCGAACGTCTTCTCAGCCTTCTCGCCGATCCGAACCTCGTCTACGTCCTGTTCATCCTCGGGCTCTACGGGCTGATCTACGAGTTCTTTCATCCGGGGATCGGCTTCGGCCTCGCCGCCGGCGGAGTCTGCCTGTTGCTCGCCCTCTTCGGGCTTCAGGTCCTGCCGGTGAACATCGTCGGGGTCGCCCTGATCCTGTTCGGGATGGGGCTGATCGTCCTCGATGCGTTCACGCCGACAAACGGGATCCTGACGACCGGCGGGGTCGTCGGCCTCCTCGCCGGCTCGTTGACGCTCTTCGACATCCCGGATCGTTCGATCGGGCTCTCGTGGGGGACGATCCTCGCCGTGGTCGGCGTCAGCGCGGCATTTTCGATCTTCGTCCTCTCGAAAGGGTTGGCCATCCAGCGGAAGCAACCGGTGACCGGTGCCGTCGGCCTCGCCGGAGCGACCGGGACCGTACGCAGCCGTCTCGATCCAGAGGGGACGGTCCTCGTTCACGGCGAATACTGGGCCGCCCGAACGCTCGACGACCCGATCGGCGTCGGGGAGACGATTCGCGTCGTGCAGATCGACGGGAACCGGCTGATCGTCCAGCGAGACGGATGAGGACACCGCTCGAATCGACTACAATCCGCTAGACCGACGCGAGCCGTCGGATGCACGCCCCGAAGGGAGCACGATGAACCGGACCATCCAGACGATCGCGTTGGCCGCTTGCGCCGGTCTCCTCCTCGGCATTCTCCTCGTCCTCGTCGGGGTCGGCCGAAACGGCATCCGGATCGAGCTCGCCGGGGAGGTCAACGTCTCTGGGATGCACGACACGGTCACGTTTTCCGTCTCCGAGCCGGTCCCGCTGGTGATGAACGAACCGGCGCACCTCGTCACCACCGGCGCCGACGGGAAGGCCATTCCGGCGGTCGTCTCCCTCCTGCCTTGTCCTGAGTGCGGCGGCCCGATGCTCCCGATCCGCTGGAGTCCGTGGTCGGGCGAGATCGAGTGGAGTTGCACGGCTTGTGGGGAGTTGGTCGTCCAGCCCACCGAGTCCGGCACGCCGTAGCCCTTCCCTACCGCCAATCACGGTGTGATCGATCGTCCCATCTCCCAGAGAATCTCGAAGTAGGCGTCGAAGGCTTCCGCGATCTCCGGAATGCGCAGCACCGCGACGTTCGTCTCGACGTTCTTCTCGAGCGAGTAGTAGTTCCAGTTCGTCGACCCGAGAACGACCGAGTCTCCATCGATCACGATCAGCTTCGTGTGTGTCGTCCGGTTGGCTGCGTCGAACCGGATCTGAACCCCATGTTGATACAGGAAGATCGCCGACATCAGGTTCGCACCGGCCGAGTCGGCGTAGTAGCTGCAATCATCGATCAGGACGCGAACATCGAGCCCCCGCCCGGCCGCATCGATCAGCGCGCCGACCAGCTCATTCGCCAGGCTCCCCGGGTAGCTCGGGTAGATCGACATTCGATACATCGCCACGTGAATCGAGCGTCGAGCGCGAGGGAGGAGCTCGAGGAGGAGGGACGCGTAGAGCGACGTCTCCGGACCATCCGGGAGAGGGACGATCGCCGGGACGTCCGCACTTATGACATCGAAGTCGATCGCCACACCGTCGGCCGGGAGCCTCCCCTCCCGAAGCCGCTCGAAGTACTCGGTGAAGGCTCCGCCGACTTGAGGAGACTCGATCACGACGTTCGTCTGTTCGTGCTCGAGGAACGCGTACTTGTTCCAGTTCGTCGACCCGAGGACGACGACCCGCCGATCGACGATCACCATCTTCGCGTGCGTCGTCACTGCCGGGTCGTCGAACTGGCAGTCGATCCCGCGTTCCTCCAAGTAGGCGACGACACGCCGGTTGTCGGCGGTGATCTCCGGTGCCCAAACGCTCGCATCGAGCAGCACGCGGATCGCCACGCCCCGTTCGGAGGCGGCGACCAATCGACCCCAGAGTGGAACACCGGTCACGTCGGCGCTCGAGAGGAGCAGGTCGACCGAAGAGGCAGCTGCGTCGATCGCCTCCGCGACGGCCTCGACGTAGACGTTCGTCCCCGGCCGATCGATCAGAGGGATCAGGACCGCCGACGAGGTCCCGCAAACCACCACGCAAAGGAGGGAAGAAAGCAGCAACCCAACGGCAATCCCTCGTTGAACCTTTCCGAACATCTGGGATAGAATCCTAGACCAAGGAGGACAGAATGGTCAAAGAGCTCGACGCAACGCAGCTCCGGTATACATGTGATGCTTCCGCATTCCAGTTCAAGACGACCTCGGACCTCGAGCCGCTCGATCAGATCATCGGACAAGAACGCGCGATCGACGCGCTGAAGCTCGGGCTCGGCATCAAGGACGCGAAGAATCGATACAACATCTACGTCGCAGGACATCCGGGAACGGGAAAGATGTCGGCGGTCGAGCACTTCCTCACGCGGGCGAGCGCCGACGAGCCGCAGCCTCCGGATCTCTGCTATGTTCACAATTTCGAGAATCCCTACAGCCCGCGCTATCTCGAACTCCCTGCGGGGAAGGGTTGCCAGCTTCGGACCGACCTCGAACACCACATCGACCGTCTGAAGCGCGAAATCCCCAGGGTCTTCGAGTCAGACGAGTTCAAGGCACGGAGCAAGAAGATCAACGACCGCCATGGCGAGCGGCGGACGACGCTCCTCGAGGAGATGGAGACGAAGGCGCGCGAGCTCGGGTTCGCGGTCCAGCGGACGCCGATCGGGATCAACACCCTCCCGCTCGACGAGAAGGGCGAACCGCTCAGCCAAGAGGAGTACGACGCCCTTCCCGAGGAGAGGCGGAACGAGATCCGGGAGAACCAGGGACAAGTCCAGACGCTGATCCAGGAGCAGCTCCAGGACGTTGCGCGTCTCGACGAGGACCGGGAATCGGAGATCAAGAAGCTGGCGAAGGAAGCGGTCCTCTTCATGATCGAGCCGCACTATGCCCAGCTGAACGAGCGCTACGAGGGACTCAGCAAGGTGCTCGCCTTCCTCGAATCGATGAAGAAGGACATCGTCGAGAACCTCGATGCTTTCCAGAACGGCGGAGCGGCCAAGAAGACGCCGTTTCCGTTCCCGACGCCGCAGGCCGATCCGTTCAAGAAATATACGGTCAACGTGCTCGTCGACAATGCAAAGACCGACGGCGCGCCGGTGATCGTCGAGCAGAACGCGACCTATCCGAACCTGTTCGGCTCGATCGAACGCCGCGTCCAGATGGGCGTCGCCGTCACCGACTTCACGATGATCAAGCCCGGCTCGCTCCATCGGGCCAACGGCGGGTATCTCGTACTGAATGCGAACAACCTCTTCCGCCTCGGTCTCAGCTGGGAGGCGCTGAAGATCGCGCTCAAGCGCCGCGAGATTCACATCGAGGACCCATGGCAGATGATGGGCTACTCGACGACCGAGGGACTCCGGCCCGAGCCGCTCCCGTTCCGGATCAAGCTGGTGATCATCGGGAGCTCGTACATCTACGAGATCCTCCACCACTACGACGAGGACTTCAGCAAGCTGTTCAACGTCAAGGCCGACTTCGGCACCGAAATGGACCGGACCCCTGAGCGAGAGCAGCAGATGGCGCGCTTCCTGAGCAACTGCTGCATGCAGGAACCGGCCGTCCTCCCGTTCGAGCCGTCCGGCGTCGGCAAGATGGTCGAGTACGCGACCGAGCTGACCGGCGACCAGACGAAGCTCTCGTGCCAGTTCGGCAATCTGGTCTCGATCGTCAAGGAGGCGTCGTATTGGGCGCGGACCGACGGCGCCGACGCCGTCTCCGGCGACCACGTGAAGCAGGCGCTCGACAAGCGCGACTTCCGGCATGATCGGATCGACGCCAAGATCCGCGAGATGATCGAGCGGGGGACGATCTTCGTCGACACCGAGGGAGCGCGCGCCGGGCAGCTGAACGGGCTCGCCGTCCTCCAGATGGGCGATTACGCGTTCGGCAAGCCCTCGCGGATCACCGCGACCGTCCACGCCGGGAAGGGCGGCCTCGTCGACATCGAACGCGAAGCGAAGCTCGGCGGGAAGACGCACACCAAGGGGATCATGATCCTGAAAGGCTTCCTCGGCGAGCGGTTCGCTCAGGAACGCCCGCTGTCGTTCTCGGCAAGCCTCGCGTTCGAACAGAGCTACTCGATGATCGACGGCGACAGCGCGTCGAGCACCGAGCTCTACGCGATCCTCTCCGCCCTCGCCGACGCGCCGATCCGCCAAGGGATCGCCGTCACCGGCTCGGTCAACCAGAAGGGCGAGATCCAGCCGATCGGCGGGGTGAATCAGAAGGTCGAGGGCTTCTATTGCGTCTGCAAGGCCAAGGGGCTGACCGGGGATCAGGGCGTCCTCATCCCCCGGGCGAACGTCGACAACCTGATGCTCTGCGAGGAGGTCGTCGAGGCCGTCGAAGCCGGACGGTTCCACGTCTATCCGGTCTCGACCGTCGAAGAGGGAATCGAGGTTCTGACCGGGGTTCCGGCCGGCGAACGCGACGAAGAGGGCGCCTATCCTGAAGACTCCCTGTTCGGACGCGCGGTCGCCCGCCTCGAGGCGATCCACGAGGCGCTGAAGGCCTCAGGCAAGGACGACGAAGACGAGGAGAAGAAGGAAGAGGGGGCCAAGGGTGACAAGACCAGTGACAACGATGAGGGATCCGATGAACCGAAGGAAGAGTAACCGAGCGCTGCGGCGCGGCGCGCTGGCCGGCGTTCTTCTCAGCGCGGGGTTGCTCATCGCTTCGTGCACCGGTGTCGTCGGCCCGCGGGCCGAGTTCACCGCGACCCCGCTCTTCGACTATCCGCCGCTCGAAGTGACGCTAGACGCTGGCGCCTCCTCGAGTCCAAACGGGGCGATCGTCTCCTACGACTGGGACCTCGGCGACGGAACGACCGACACCGGGGTAACGGTCACCCACACCTACGATGAGAAGGGCATCTACGACATCACGCTCGTGGTGACCGACTCGACCGGCGAGACCGGTGCGCGGACCCGGTCGGTCGAGGCGCTGAACCGGATTCCGACGGCGATCTTCACGTCGAGTCCCTTCTGGAACGGGGCGGGCCAGCCGTTCGAGTTCGACGCATCCGATTCCTACGACCCCGACGGCGAGATCGTCCAGTACATCTGGTCGTTCGGCGACGGCTCGTCCGACGAGGGAATGATCGTCGAGCACGCCTACGTCCAGCCCGGCTGGAAGCCCGTCGTGACGCTCACCGTGGTCGATGAGGACGGCGGTTCGAACTCGACGTCGAGGCAGATTAACGTGGTCGGCTGCGACACCTGCAACCTCTAGTCGTTGACGACGGTGATGTTGACGACGACCGAGTCCTGGAGCCCCTGATCGTCGACGACCGTCAGGCTGGCGACGAACGTGTGCGTCGGCGCCGATGAGCGGTAGGTGTGGACGATTGCGTCGTCGGTCTGGAGCGTCGCCGACTCGCCGTCGCCGAAGTTCCAGATGTAGACCTCGATCTCGTGACCCGGCGCCGCGACCGAGCCTTCGGGGGTGAACGTCACCCGGAAGAGGGACGGGATCTCCGGGAGCTGCGTCGACTCGTAGACCTTCTCCGGATCGGAGGCGGTGAATTCGGCCGTCGGCCCGTCGAACGGGACGATCTCCTCGACGTAGACGCTGACGATCGCCGTGGTGCTCCGAGACGCCCCGTCATCGTCGTAGACGGTCAGCGTCGCCGGGAAGTTCGTCGACGCGACCGGGTTGTACGTGTGGGCGATCTGCAGACCCGAACCGGTCGTTCCATCGCCGAAATCCCACGCGTAGAGCTCGATCTCGCCGTCGACGTCCGAGCTGAGCGCCGCGTCGAACTGCACGAAGAGCGGGCCGTCGCCGTGCGTCGGATCGAACGTGAATCGAGCGAACGGCGCATTGTTTCCCGGAGCGGGCGCCCTCCGGACCTCGATCGACTGCTGCATCGTCCCGATCGCTCCGCTGTTGTCCTCGACCTCGAGCGTCACCGTGTACGTCGTCGCCGATGCCGGCGCGAAGATGTGATCGACCTGCAGCCCCTGCGCCGTCGTCCCGTCGCCAAACGACCACCGGTAGGCGACGATCCGCCCATCCGAGTCGTACGAGGCGGAGGCGTCGAACGCGACGAGGAGCGGCGATTCACCGGACAGGATCGACGCGCTGATGTGCGCGATCGGCGGCGCGTTCAGCAGCGTACACCCTCCCGCCAGCGCGAGAGAGAGCACGACGCCACAGAGCTTGGGGATCAGCCGCCGTTGCATGATGGCCCATTCTAGCAGGGCTCAGGACCGAGCGGAAGCGATCCGGGGCTCTGAAACAAGCAGGCGGCCCCACCCATTCGGGTGGAGCCGCCGTAGAGACCCAGAGGTGCGACCGTCTAGTAGTCGGTGTTGATCGTGATCTCGCGGGAGAAGCTCGTCTCCGCACCGAGGAAGTCGATCGCCGTCACCGTGATCGTGAACGTGTTCACGCCATCAGCGAGATTCGTGTATGTGTGATCCTCCTCCATGCCATCGATAGGATCATACGCGAAGTACTCGGTGTTCCCATCGCCCCAGTTCACTTTGTAGAACTCGATGCCCCAGGCGTCGTTCGGCCATCCGAACGGGGTGCCGTTATCCCACCCCTGCCCTTCCGGATCGTAGCAGAGGTTGTGATCGTCGTAGTTGCCCGGTTCGTCGTTGAGCGGGTCTGGATCATCCTCTGTTCCGTCGTTCGGATCTGGCGTATCACCCTCATGTCCGGTCGGCGCTTCGGAGCGAATCCAGATTGTCGCCGAGTCGGTCTGAATGTTGGCGCCGCCGCCGTCGTCGGGGAAGACCACGTCGTCGGCAACCCACGTTCCGCCGCCGCCCTCATCATCGTTGATCTCAAACCCGGCAACCGGCTGCTCGTTGTCGACGATCACGTCGCGCTGCTCGGTGTCGCTCCCATCTTCATCGTCGATGACGATCAGCGTGATCGTGAACGTCTCGCTCTCCTGATCCGTCGTGTAGCGATGCTCGATGGGATCGTCGTTGTTGCGCGACTGCGGTGATGTCCCGTCGCCGAACCTCCAGATCCACTCGGTCAGCGTCCGCCCGGCCGTCGCATCGGAGTTGCTCCCGTCACAGATGATCCGCTGCGGTGCTGTCACCCTGTTCGGTGCCGTGGTGAAGCTTGCTGTTGGGTTGTCCTCAGGGCGATCGGGGCCTGCGACTGTCGCAGTGATCGTTCTCGACGCCGTGTCCTCGGAATTGTTCGCGGCGATGATCCGGAGGACGACGTTGTACGTCGTCGTGACAGTTGGACCGTACGTATGCGTCGTCGTCATCCCGGTCCCGGTCGTCCCGTCGCCGAAGTCCCAGAAGTACGCCGTAATCGCCATCCCGGGGGCGGTCGATGCTGACGCATTGAAGATGACCGTGAGCGGCGATTCGCCGGTCAACGGCGTGGCCGTGAATGTCGCCGTTGGATTGGGCCCATCACCTCCACCGTTCCCGTCGGCCGGATTGACGGTGATCACCTTCTGCGCCGTCGATGTCTCATCACAGTTGTCGGTCACGCGGAGAACCACCGTGTACTGACCGACCGCCGTGTACGTGTGCGTCACCGATTCACCGGTCGCGCTCGTGCCGTCACCGAAATCCCACTCGAATTTGACGATGATCCCGTCCTCGTCTGACGAGAGGATCGCGCTGAACGCGATCGCTTCACCGACCTCGACGATCGTCGTGCCCGTGAACTTCGCATCGGGAGGGATGTTGAACAGACAACACCCGCTCACCCAGAGGAGCAGTGGCACGAGAAGGACCGCAACGGCCGCTCCCCGTACCCACCAAGTCTTCGTCTCCCGCCTTTTCACCTTGGGCCTCCTTCAAACGATGCCAGAATAGCATTCCGCCATCTCTAAGGTAGCTTCGATGCGAAGGCCCGTCATCCGGATCGGATACTCCGGGGAACGACCCCTGTCCCCCGGGCGAGAGACACGCGCCCAAAAGAAAAGGGAGGGGCGCATGGCCCCTCCCATCGTTGCTCTTGTGAGGCGTCTAGGTTATTCGCTACCGACTTCCTCGACCGGAGCCTCTTCCTCGCCAAGCAGACCGCCCAGCGAGAACTCCGCCGACAGCACCAGCGTGTTCCCAAGCGTCTCCTCCAGGATGTACGCCGCGTCAACGTACAGTCCCGCTACGTTG
>JANQEA010000049.1 GCA_028278555.1 Candidatus Bipolaricaulota bacterium
ACTTCTCACCCACTCGTATCGGTAGGGAGGAGGAGCCGTGGCCGGCTCCTCCTCCATCGTTGCTTCAGTTAGCGGTTGACGAAGACTTTGCCCTTCCCGGTGAAGGTGTTCGTCCCGTCCGTCGCGTAGATCACGTAGATGTACGCTCCGTTCGCCAACGACGCGCCAGTGCTGCCCGTTCCATCCCAGACAATCTCCGTCACGTCTGTCAGCTCCGCACTCCACACCAGCGCGCCAGCAAGGTCGTAGATGTCGACCGACATCACGCCTGCGGTCCCCGTTCCGGTGTAGCCGAACGTGCACTCACCGTCGAACGGGCTCGGACCGGCGTAGAACTCGACGACCTCGAGCGCGCTCGCGATGATCGTGATGGTATCGGAGCTCATGTCGGTCGGATCGGCCGGGTCGACGTACGTGGCTGTCAGCTGGGAACCTCCAGGCAGATCGAGCACCAGACCGTCGGTCATGAAGACACCCAGAGATCCGACGACCGGATTGAGATCTACCACCAGATCACCGACGGTCAGCGCATCTGTAAGGAGTGTGTGTGGGCGGGACGGATCGGTGACGAGCACGTAGACCATGTCTTCCTCTGAGTAGTTGTCGACGGGTTGCCTGTCTGCGTCGACAAACGTCGTCGTCGAACCGGTTCCCGGCATCGTCCCACCGCCGATTCCGACCTTGATCGAGACCATCGCCGAGTCGGAGTGGTTCGACGGATCCTGGTAGAACGCGACGATCGTGTCACCCGGAACGACGCCGAGGGTTGGCACGCACTCGTAGACGTCGATCAGATCGATGCAGATGACCGAGACGAAGTCGCCGGTCGCGACACCGGTCTCCAACAGATCGACCGCTGCCCAGAAGCCGCTGCGCGGGTTCAGGACGTACAGCTTCGGCGAGCTGTCATTGTCGTGCGGCTCGTCGTTGAAGATGTTCGTGTCGCCGAGCAGAACGTTTGCCAGGTGGTCCACCCGCTCATCAAGCTCGCATTCGAAGTCGCGGTTCGGCATCGGTCCGAACGGGCCGTTCTGACCGCCATCCCAGTAGCCATCGATCCGCTCGCGGCGATACTGGTCTTCGTCCTGATCCGGGTCGACGACTTCGATGAACACACAGTCGGAGTTCACGTAGCCGGAGACGCGGTTGCCCTGGCGATCGAGCCAGAACATGTTCGTCGTCGTTCCGTCCCAGACCTGCGTGTCGGCAATCGACATGATGTCGAACGAGACATCATTCGCAACCCGCGTCCGCGTGATGAACGGCGGGAACGCCGTACCGGTGTTCACGTCGCCGAGACCGGGGAGGCCGACCGTCTGGTCGTTTCCATTGGCCTGCGCCGTGTCCGCACCGTAGTACTGATCGTTGTAGCGGGCCATGACGTCGTCTTCGTTGAAGACCTCGACCTTCCAGTTGTCGAGCTGTAGCTGCCAGCCGCCGACCGAGTCGGCCAGACCGACACCGAGCGCGTCCCAGACAGGCCAGAGCTGGTAGCCGGAGAACGTGAAGAAGACCGGCGAGTTGGAGCTCGTCTCGTCGAGGATGATCCACTCGGAGTCG
>JANQEA010000035.1 GCA_028278555.1 Candidatus Bipolaricaulota bacterium
GCAGCGCCTTGTGAAGCTCCGGTTCGAAGTAGATCGTCGAACGCTTGGTCATCGAACTCACCTCATCGCGCATCCTAGCGCTAGGACATCATAACGTCAAGACGTTGTCAGACTATCCTCCTACATCTCCCAGTCTTGCTCGCTCACCAACCGGGAGTTGCTCTGGGTGTTTTCCCCCGCCGCCCGCGAGCTTTGATCGCGACCGCACGCACAGCTATCCATCAACGAGAGACAGCCGATCCTCGCTACGTCACCAAATCGGAGAACGCAACAGCGTTCTCCGCCCTGCCGGCTGCGAGCTTTGCTCGCGACCGCGCGAACCGCACTCCATCGCCAAGAGACAGCCGATCCTCGTTGCGTCATCAAACCGGAGAACACCAACGGCGTTCTCCGCCCTCTCGCCCGCGATCGTTGATCGCGGACGAGAGGCTTACTACCATGTCCGACGAATCCACCGCGGGGAGATGCCGATGAGCGAGCCGATCCTGAGAGTCTTCGCCGGGGATCCGTATCGGTGCGAGCGGGCGCTCGCCGAGCGGGAAGCAGCCCTCCGCGCCGACGATCCGAACCTCGAGAGGCATCTGCACTTCGCCGACGAGGTCCAGGTCGGAACGCTCGAGCTGGACCTGACGTCCCTCTCCCTGTTCGCCCTCGGCCGCCACTTCGTCGTCCGGCGGGTCGAGAAGATCCGCGCTCCGAAGTCGTTCGTGCCGATCCTCGAAGCGACGTACGCCGAGGGGACCTACCTGACCCTGGTCGCCGGCGATCTGCGGGCGACGAACCCGATCGCCAAGGCGGCGAAGGCCCGCGATGCCCTGGTGTCGCTCCCCGCACCCCGAGGAAACGCGATCCGGTCGAGCGCGAAGCAGATCCTCGCTGAGCAGTCCGTCGATCTGCCCGGCCCCGCGTTCCAAGAGTTCCTCCACCGCTGCGGGAACGATCTGATGACGATCGCCCGAGAGGCGGAGAAGTTGAGCGGTCTTGGGGTGGGGGGAGCGCTCGATGAGAGGGCCATCGAACGACTGGTCTTCCCGAGCGCGGAGCGGACGGTCTATCCGTTCTACGATCGCCTCGGAGAGGGGAACCTGAACGCGTCGCTCGAGGAGTTGAGAGGACTCCGGGAGGATCCGGGGAGGATCCTCGGCGGGATCCTCCGGCACCTGACGCGCCTGACGATGATCCGGCTGATGCTCGATCGGAAGACGCAGCGATCAGAGATGGCGGCATCGGCCGGGGTTCAGGACTGGCTTCTCCGTCGGCTGATCGGACAGGCCCAGCGCCGGTCAATGGTGGAACTGAGCTGCGCACTCCAACGAGGTGTCGACCTCGACCGACAGATCAAGAGCGGACTCGTCCGCCCGGCGGATGCTCTTCTGGAACTCGTCTTCGCCGCGACAAGCGCAAACTACTCGGCTTCGCTCAGGTGAACGAACGCGTGCTGAGACTCGTCTTCGCCGGGTAGAAGCTACTCAGAGGCTTCCGCGACACGGACCGGGATAAACCCGGAGAACCCCGCCTTCTCGAGCAACAGTCGACTCGCGACCAATGCGCAGAAGAGACTCCCGACGACACCGATTCCGAGCGTGATCGCGAATCCGCGGATCGGGCCGGTCCCCAACAGCAGGAGGATCAGCGCGGTGATCAGCGTCGTGATGTTCGCATCGAGGAGGGTCGACAGCGACTTCTCGAACCCGGAACGGACCGCAGCGAGCGGCGACTTCCCGGTCCGTCGCTCTTCCTTGACCCGCTCGAAGACGATCACGTTCGCATCGACCGTCATGCCGATCGTCAGGATGATTCCGGCGATCCCGGGGAGGGTCAGCACGGCACGGAAGAGGACGAGCGCGCCGAAGACGATCAGCATGTTCAGGATCAACGCCAAGTTCGCCACGACGCCGAGCACGCGGTAGAAGGCCATCATGTAGACGAGGATCAGGAGGAATCCGATGGCGATCGTCATCATCCCGCGGCGGATCGAATCGTCTCCGAGGGTCGGCCCGACGGTCGTCTCCTCGACGACTCGGACGGCGACCGGGAGGGCACCGGCGCGGAGCGCGATCGCGAGAATCCGCGCCTCCTCCTGGCTCCGGATCCCGGAGATGCTCGAGCCATCCTGCACGCCGCGCCATCCCTGATTCCGCGCCACCTGCACGATGCTCTCCTGGATGACCGGAGCACTGTAGACGGTGTTGTCGAGGATGATCCCCAGCTGCTCTCCGGCCCCGAGATCGAGGAGGATCGACGCGAACTGCTGCGCGCCCTCCTGGTTGAACTCGAGCGCGATCTGGAACTGCCCGGCAGCGGTCAGCGACTGGCTCGACCGGACGGCCGCGTCGGAGAGGGCCGCGCCGGTGAGGAGGATCTCCGTGCCGACGAGGAATGGAACGCCTTCTCGGTTTCTGAGCAGCTCATGGCTGCTCGAGGTCGGAGAAAGGTCGTCGAGCGGCGAGGTCCCGGCGTCGTAGACACGTCGGAACTCAAGGAGCGCCGTCTGGCCGATTAGCTGTCGGGCTTCCTCCGGATCGGTCGCCCCGGGAAGACTGACGAGGATCCGATCGCCGCCGAAGACGCGGACCTCGGTGTTCGCCAGTCCGTATTGGTTGATTCGATTGTCGATGATCGTGATCAGACGGTCGATCGTCTCGGAGCGAAGGTCGGCGCCCATCTCGTCGACGCCCTCGCCCTCCAGCACCATCCGGACCCCGCCCTGCAGGTCGAGTCCGAGCTGTACGACGTCCTGAAGCGGCCAGAACGGGTAGACGAGGTACAGCGCACCGACCGCGACGAGGAGGACCACTCCGAGCCGGATCCAATCGTTGCGGGCCATGTGATGGTGGTGATGATGCTGGGCCATGCGAACTCCTTTACTTGTCGCGCTTCTGGGTGACGCTCTGCTTCGCGACGCGGATCTTCGCGCCGTCCTCGAGGATCAGGACGAACGACATATCTCCGACCGAGTCGACTTCGCCGAAGATCCCTCCGGCGGTCGTCACCTGATCGCCGCGCTTGATGCCGCCGATCAGCTCGTTCATCTTCGCTTGACGCTTCCGCTGCGGCCGGATCAGCATGAAGTAGAAGATCGCGCCGAAGACGGCGAGCATGATCAAAAGCGGCGTCATCCCGCCGAGCGCCGAGGTCGCACCCTCTCCACTCCCCACGTCACCGCTTCCGCTCACTTCCTGCGCGCGGACGATCCACTGGCTTCCGGCGATCACCCATCCTGCCAATACGGCAATCCATCGTTTCATGTCATCACTCCTTGGCGGCAAGTCGATGCCGGTAGATCCCCAGTCCGAGGAACACGCCCCCGACAAGACTGAACACCACGATGATAATCGTCTCGTTCCACTCCCTCGTCAACGCGACCAGGCGTTCCAGTAGGTAGAAGAGATCGGCCCAGATTATAGCGTAGAGGATCGCCGAGATCGACGATCGAATCTGCACTCGGAGCAGCCCGCGCCATGTGATCGCGTCGTAGAGGACGGTCGCCGGAGGGACGATCGCCCAGACGTACGCGAGGCGGTCCGGCGTCGCGAGCGACGAGATCGCCAACAGCAAGAGCAGGTGCCCGGGGAAGAGCGCGATCAGGTTCGACACCGGCCGCGGAGCGGCCTCGTCGCGCCGGGCCCGGATCAGCAGATACGCGCAGTACCCGAGCGCTTCGATCGAGACAACGACCTTCGCCGCTGTCCCTAGATTCCCGACGAGCAGGACGATCCCGAGGATCGCGAGAAGGAGCGGGATCGTCCAGACCGGCAGCGTCGCTTTCATCTCACACCCCCAGCCACCTGGCGATCAGGAAGAGGAACCCGAACCCAAGCACGTCGGTGACAGTCGTCAGGAAGATCCCCGACGCGAGGGCCGGATCCTTGCCCAGACCGCGGACGGCAAGCGGAATGACCACCCCGCTGACCCCGGCGACTACCATGTTCAGAAGCATCGCGAGGAACGCCGCCACCCCCATCAGGAACTCGCCCTTCCAGACATACGTGATCAACCCGATCGTCGCGCCGATCAGGACTCCGTTCGCCGCACCAAGAAGGAACTCCTTCACCAGGAGCCGCCAGCCCTGCCGTGGAGCCACCTCGCCGAGGGCGATCCCGCGCGTGATGATGGTGACCGTCTGCATCCCGGCACTTCCGCCCTGCCCCGCAATCACGCCCATCAACACCGCCAAGGCGGCGACCCGCGCGATTGTCGCCTCGAAGAAGCCGACGACGACCGCGGCAGCGAGGGCAGTCAGCAACCGCACGTAGAGCCACGGGAGGCGAAGCCGAAGCGATCGCCACCAACCGGTGTCGACCCCCTCCTCGATCGGGACCCCGGCGAGTCCGTAGATGTCCTCTGTCGCCTCTTCACGGATGACGTCGATCACGTCGTCGACCGTGATCACCCCGAGCAGGCGATCGGCTTCGTCGACGACGGGGAGGGCGAAGTAGTCGTACTTGTCGAACGTTCGGGCCACTTCCTCGACGTCCTCCGTCACTGAGACCTTCACCGCGTCACGAACGACCAGGTCGCTCAGGGACTTCCCCGGCGCGGCGAGCGCCATGTCGCGAAGCGATAGGACGCCCTGGAGGTGTCCCGAGTCGTCGACGGCGTAAGCGTAGTAGACCGTCTCCGCCTCCTCCTGCCTTCGGCGGAGGATGTCGATCGCTTCTTGGACCGACAGCGACAGCGAGAGCGGGACGATCTCCGGCGACATCAGACCACCGGCCGTGTCCGCCGGGTAGGCGAGAAGACCGGTCAGGACTTCGGCATCCTTCCGACTCAACCTCGAGAGGAGTTCCGCCTGGATCTCCTCCGGGAGTTCGAGCAGAACATCGACGGCGTCGTCCGGATCCATCCGAGAGAGGATCTCGCTCGCCTCGGCACGATCGAGCTGGATGACCAGCTCGGCCGAATCGTCCGGATCCATCTCCCCGAGCGGCTCCGCCGCCGCGTGCCGGAGGAAGAGACGGTGGACGAGGTCGGTCGCCTGCTCCGACGAGAGCCCCTCCAGAATCTCCGCGATGTCTGCCGGATCCTGCTCCAGCAGCTCGCGGAGGACGATCTTCCGGTCTTCCATCGCTCCTCCTCGAACGGCCTCCATTATAGGTGGCGACCCGAACGCAGCACACCGGATCGGCTGGCCGGTCCGGCGATCCGGACGTATCCTCTCCGGCGATCGGAGGAGGGAGATCGGGGAGTGACGCAAGAGAATCGGAGTCGGCGGTCGGAAGTGATCGCGCCGCATGGGATGGTGGCGACGAGCCAGCCGCTCGCGGTGCAGGTCGGCGTCGACATCCTGAAGAAGGGCGGCCACGCGGTCGACGCCGCGATCGCCGTCAACGCGATGCTCGGACTCGTCGAGCCGATGAGCTGCGGCCTCGGGGGCGACCTGTTCGCGATCGTTTGGAACGCGACCGATCGATCGTTGGCCGGATTCAACGGATCCGGGCGGGCACCGGAAGCGATGACCCGCGAGCTGTTCGCCGGGCAAAGGCTCGATCGGATCCCGGACCGTGGACCGCTCTCCTGGACCGTCCCCGGCTGCGTCGACGGCTGGTTCGCCCTCCACGACCGATTCGGACGTCTCCCGCTCGACGAGCTCCTCGCCCCGACGATCGCGTATGCCGAGTCCGGGTTCCCGGTCTCGCCGGTGATCGGTCGAATGTGGGCCGACGCCGAAGAGCGGCTCGTCGCCGATCCCGGAGCCGCGGCGACCTTCCTGGCCGACGGGCGGGCGCCTCGAATCGGCGAGGTCGTCCGCAACCCCGATCTCGCTGCATCGCTCCGCGCAATCTGCGACGACGGCCGCGATGCGTTCTACCGAGGGTCGGTCGCCGAGAAGATCGTCGCCTACGCGGAGTCGGTCGGAGGTCTGATCGCTTTCGAGGATCTCGCACAGCACACCTCGACGTGGGACGACCCGGTTTCAGCCCGATATCGCGGAGTCGACGTCTGGGAGCTGCCGCCGAACGGACAGGGGATCGCCGCGCTTCAGATGCTCGGAACCCTCGAAGGCTTCGATCTCTCGGGGATGGATCGCGAGTCGCCCGAACTCGTCCATCTGATGGTCGAGACGAAGAAGCTCGCCTACGAGGATCGGGCTCGCTACTACGCCGATCCGGTATTCGCCGACGTCCCGGTGCACAAGCTGATCGATCCCGCGTACGCCGCGCGGCGACGTGAACGGATCTCGACGTCCGATGCCTCGATCCAAACGCCGGCCGGCGACCCGCACCTCGATGCCGGCGAGACCGTCTACCTGACCGTCGTCGACGAAGAGCGAAACGCCGTCTCGTTCATCCAGTCGATCTTCAACGACTTCGGTTCGGGAATCGTCCCTCCGGGAACCGGGTTCGCGATGCAGAATCGCGGCAGCCTGTTCGCCCTCGATCCGAAGCATTCGAACACGCTCGAACCGGGGAAGCGCCCGTTCCACACGATCATCCCGGCGTTCGTCACACGCGACGGCGAGCCGCTCTTCTCGTTCGGGGTGATGGGCGGCGACATGCAGCCGCAGGGACACGTTCAGATCCTCGTGAATCTCCTCGACTTCGGGATGGACGTTCAGGCGGCCGGAGACGCGCCCCGCTGGAGGCACGTCGGCTCGTCGTCGCCGACCGGGAGGCAGATGCCCGACGGCGGGACGGTCCTCCTCGAAGACGGGTTCCCGCAGTCGACGTTCGACGGCCTGGCGTCAAAGGGGCACCGGGTCGAGCATCGCCCTTCGGGGCAGGACTTCGGCGGGTACCAAGGGATCTGGATCGATCCGGAGACCGGAATGCTCCGCGGCGGAACCGAATCGAGGAAGGATGGCTGCGCGCTTGGGTACTGAGAAAACTCGGTACCCAAGCGCGGGAGAGTTTGCCATGCAAACTCTCGGTTGATGACGTTTCGGGCGAAGCAGCCAAGGAGCACAGAGCAGCCGGTGGCTAGTAGCCGATCACGTCGGAGTTTCCTGTGGAAACCCCTGAGTTGATGAGTAAGCCCTGCGCGGGAGAGTTCGCTCCGCGAACTCTCGTCGGATCGATCTCGAACTGGCAGCCGATCATATCGGGGTCAGACCAGCCCTCGGGTGAATCAAGACCGACAAAGTGAGATCGCTGAAACCCTAATCTCGCTCCTTCGAGGTCTGCTCCGACGATTCTTCCTTGTCGTCCTCCGGGACGGAGGACGATGAAGTGCCCTGCAGTCCGGTCCGCCGGAACCCGTCCCCTACGGTCTCCCGGTAGCCGGGTCCGAAGCTCGCGTCGCTCAAGCGGATGAGAATCGGATAGTCCTTGATCAGGAGATCCCGGATCACCGTCCCGCCGCCTGACGTCTCGAAGATCAGCTCCTGCTCGAATCCGTAGAGCACGTCGATCCCGATCACCGACCCCGCGTTCAGCCCCGGAATCGTGATCGTCCCCGGAACACCGGGATCGGCGTCTCGGGCGATGCCGTCGGTCCAGACCGCCAGAATCCGGTCGCCGTTCGGATACCGGAAGGCGCAGGACGCGATGGGGCCGTAATCGACGTCGATCGTCGCCGGCATATCGATTGACACGTGGCCGGACATGACGGTGTTCAAATTCGCCAATGCACTGAGTAGCCTGCTCTTGTTCGGCAAGAGAAGCTGGGTCACCGCCACATCGAGGCCGAGGTGGGTCAGCGTGGAGCGCAGGTAGTACTTCGCGCTCTCTGTCTCGCTGTACGTAGGCCACGGAGGCTCGGGAACATCGGGCGTATTCCAGTGAATCTCGTCGGCAACGAACTCCCCCCGAAATCCGTGCGCCCAAGCCGTGCTTTTGATGCTCCGTACGATGTTCGGATAGTCGTCGTAGTACTCGCGGTGCCAATCGTGCTCGGGGGAGGAACCGTACATCGGGTGCCAGGACACGACGTCGGCAAGCGGCATCACGTCCGATCGAAGGATCCGAAACAGGTACTCATGGGAGGCTTCATCGATCAGGGAGTGCGTCCCCCCGACGACGACCTTCGCCCTCGAGTCGGCTTCTCGGATAACCGGTACCGCCTCTCGCACGAGTCGGAGGTAGTCCGTTGCGCGAATGGTCTGGATGTTGTCCGGGATGCTCGGCTCGTTCCAGACTTCGTAGAACGAGATGCGCCCCTTGAAGTGATCGACAATGCGCCGCACGAAGTCGAGATAGCGTTCGAGTTCGTCATCGCCCTGGAATCTGGGAGATGGCAACGAAGCGGCTCCGCCTGCGTCCTCCTTGTCCCAGAACGTGAGGTTGTAGGTCATCGAGATTCCCTGGGAAACGAGAGCGGAGACAAAGTGGTCGTGCTCAGACGACACGGTGGTTTCCGGTTTCGACCAGTCGATCTTCGGCGGATCAAGGTTGTTGATCGAGAGCCGAAGCCGCTTGAATCCGAGGTTCAGAATGTGCGCTTCATCGAGAAGCCCTTCCGGGAAGATCTCCGGCTCGTACTCCGGCCGCCGAAGCGCGAACGTCATCGTGCCGATCCGGTTGTCATCCAGGAGCGAAGATCTCAGCGCACAGAGCTTCCGGCAGCCTGTTTCGTTCCCCCGTTGGATGGCTGTCCTGCACGAAATGGGCTCCGAAGGCGTGCACTCGGGGACGGCATCGGCTACCGAAGGAGGGGAATCGCCTGTAGCAGAACGTTCCGCTGCAAACGAAGGAGCGACACCGAATCGCAATGCGAGGATCGCGCTCTCCACCCAGTACCCGCGTTCGCAGATCGCGAGATGCGTCATCGACCGGAGCGGAATCAGGCGGATGCTCGCCATCCAAGCGCCACTCTCCCGTACAGCTTCGTACCACCCCTCCTCGAACCATCCCTCGTCCGTCCCCCACTGCCGGGTCCGCATCGCGCCTTCGAAGACCGACCGGGACGGCGCCTCGTCGAAGCGGACGACGACCCGGACAGAGAGCACCTGACGTCGACGGGCCGGATCGTAGTCCTGGGTCAGGTGAGCCAGGGCATAGACAGTGACGGAGATCTCCGTGGCGACCCCTTCCGTCGGCTCGCTGTCCCACGAAACCGTCACCGCATCGACATCGCTGCCGAAGTCGACCGTCGCCCCGGGCGTGTCGCACACGGCCACCCACGATGCGATAGCCAGAACCGCCAAGCACAAGCCCAGCGTCTTCACCGCCGCGTGCCCAGCCATCCTCGACTCCCCTGTTCAGCGATCTTCTGCGCGGTCAACCGGTCTGTCCCCATACATCAGGGCATTCTAACAAGTAGCTTCGTGAACGCACGGCGACCCGACAGACGAGCGATCAATCCTCCAGAACGCCCGCTATACTCATCCCGCGATGATGCCTGCGTCATCGAGCCAATACGGTTCTCGATGCCGGGGGAGTCTGCTTCGCAGACTCCCGGTTGGCGAGGAAGCGAGGATCTGTGGGGAGATAGCATGTCAACACGCGGCGTGTACCTGCTCAGAGATGCGGGGATCGAGCACGAGGTACTCACCTATCGCTACGTGAAGATGGGCGCGCAGATCGCCGCCGACGCGGTCGGCCAGCTGCACGAAATCGTCATGAAGTCCCTCGTCTTCCGTGCCGACGACGGAACGTTCCTCTTCGCGCTGATCGGCTCGAACGGGAACGTCAGCACACGGAAGCTCGGCCGCGCCACCGGACACAAGCACATCGAGGCGGCAGCTCCCCGGGATGCGGAACGAATCACTGGCTACCGCGTCGGCGGAATCAGCCCGCTTGGATCACGTCAAGCGCTTCCGGTGATCGTCGACGCCCAGACCGCCGAACATCCGGCTCTGATCCTCAACGCCGGCGCCCGCGGGACGCTCGTCCGACTGGCGACGGACGACCTGATCCGGATCCTCGACGCGTCGATCGCCGACATCCGCACCGGATAGGAGAACTAGGTCGCTTCGAGCTCGTCGATCATCCCGGCGATGACGTCGAATCCGCCCTGCCAGAACGCCTCGGTCCGGATGTCGATCCCCGCCTCGTCGAGGATCGCCAGGGGCGCCATCGACCCACCGTGCGACAGGACCCGAAGGTAGCGGGGGACGAACGCTTCGCCTTCCGCCTCGTACTGGCGATAGAGGCCCAGAACGAGCAAGAGCCCGAACGCGTACGCGTAGCAGTAGAACGGGACTTGATAGATGTGTGGAATCCCGACCCACTCCCAGCGGAACTCTTCGGCCAGCTCGACGGAGTCGGCGAACTGCTCGCGGAGGTTCTCCATGTAGCGCTCGCAGAGCCGGTCGACCGTCGCCCCGTCTCCGCTGATCAGCGCGTGCGCCTCCCGCTCGAACAGGACGAAGTAGGCCTGGCGGAGAATCGATGCATAGCAGTTGTCGACGTACTCAGCGAGCAAGGATCGGCGCACACCGGGATCTGTCTCCTCGCCGAGCATCCGCTTCAAGAGCAGCAGCTCGGCGAAGTTCGAAGCCGTCTCCGCCAGCGGCAGTGGCGCGTGGAAGGTGAGGACGGAGTGATCCGACGCGAGCATCGAGTGAACGGCATGGCCGAGCTCGTGTGCCAGGGTCGACGCGTCGTCCATCCGCCCGGCGTAGTTGACGAGAACCCACGGGACTCGGTCCGGAACGACGCCGTAACAGAACGCGCCGGAGTCCTTCCCGCGCTGCAACTTCGCGTGCAGGTGATCCGAAGCGAGGACACGCTCGGCCATCTCGGCCATCTCTGGAGCGAAACCTCGCATGCTCTCGAGCGTCCAGTCGACGGCGTCCACGAACGCCACCTCTCGCCGCTCCGCTTGGATCGGCGCGTAGACGTCGTAGCGCCGGAGGCGGTCGAGGCCGAGCCAGCCGGCCTTCAGCCGAAAGTAGCGATGGAAGACCGCCGCGTTCTTCCGACAGGCGTTGAGAAGAGCGTCGACGACCCCGTCGGGGAGGTCGTTTCGCAGGTTTCGCGGTGAGATTGCCTCCGCCATCCCCCGCAGGTCGACGTTCTCGTCGTGCCAATCGCCGACGACGTGCGTGTAAATCTGCCCGAGGACGTTGCCCTGCTCGCCGAACGTCTCGTGCAGCGCTCGATAGGCGGCGGCCCGATTCTCGGACGACGGATCCCGCACGTAGACGCCCAACTCCGGCGCAGTGAGCGTCTTCCGCTCGCCGTCGATCGTTACATCGAAGGTCAGGTCGTTTGCGATCATGTCGTAGATCGCGGTCAGCGCTTGAACCCCGTGGACGTCCTTGATGTTGATGATCCGCTCTTCGGCCTCGGAGCGGGCGTACGGCGCCATCCGGCGGAGCGATTCGAGGTAGTAGCGAAGGCCGCCGCTCGCCTCGAGCAGGCGAGCCGCAGGATCCGCGTCAAGCTCCTTCCACCATAGCTCGAAGAAGAGGGTCCGATTCCGGACATCGGCCAACAGCCGATCGATCCGGCCGCGAAACGCGAGCGCTTCCTGATCGGTCGTCTTCTCGGCGAGCCAGAGGCTGGCGTAGCCATCGAGCAGAGCTGTCGAGGTTCGGATTCGTTCGACCTGCTCCAGGATGCCGCCGAAGGTCTCATCATCGACCGACGGGTTGAGCTTCTCACGGCAGATCTCGAATGCGGCCGCGGCCGCTTCGAGGTCGGCGAGCGCTGCCTTCACCTCCGGTCCGTCACTCGATGGGAAGAGATCGTCGAGGCTCCACGTCCCGATCGCGTAGGTCGGATCAGCCATCACTCGACCCGCCTTCAGCGGAGGATCCGTCGAGTCCGAGCTCGGCGGCCGCCGCCTTCATCCCCTCGATCACGTCGGCGATCAGCTCACTCCGTTCGACCCCGAGCATGTCGATCCCCTTCTGGATGATCTCGCGATCGGCCCCGGCGGCAAACGCCTTGTCCTTCCACTTCTTCGTCACCGACTTCACCTTCAGATCCAGCAGGCTCTTCGATGGCCGAACGAGGGCGACGGCGATGATCAAGCCGGTCAGCTCATCGATCGCGTAGAGGACCTTCTCCATCTCGTGCTCCGGCTCGACATCGGTGCAGATTCCCCATCCATGGGAGATGACCGCATGAATGTAGTCCTCCGGCCAACCGCGCTCCCGGAGGATCTCCTCGGTCTTCGCGCAGTGCTGCTCGGGGAACTGCTCGTAGTCGAGGTCGTGAACGAGACCGACCGCACCCCACTTCTCTTCGTCGTGCCCCAGCTTGCGGGCCATGTGGCGCATCACGGCCTCGACGGCCAACCCATGTTTGATCAGCCGATCGTTCTTGTTGAACTCGGACAGCAGTGCGTAGGCGTCTTCGCGCGTCGGTGCCACCATTCTTCGATCCCTCCTTGTCGCGTCCGTGGCCGCTACTCTATCCTCCTAGTGAAAGCGCGTCCATCCGCCATGTGTGGATGCTGGGCCGTCGTCGATCCCGTATAGTCTCGGCCCGGAGGTACGCTGTGTCTATCGAGATCGCAACGTTCATCCCGCTCTTCTTCGCCGCCATCGGCATCGGGTTCTTCGCGAGCCTCCTCGGGCTCGGCGGCGGGGTCTTCATGGTTCCACTCCTCCTCCTCGGAGGATTCGTCACCACGCAGCCGCACGCTGCCGGTACGAGCATCGCCGCCGTTCTGTTCACCGGGATCTCCGCGTCGATCGCCTACTTCCGTCGGAAGGCGATCGATTTCCGCATCGGGCTGCTGTTCATGCCGAGCGCGATCGCCGGGGTCTTCCTCGGACGCTTCATCGTCGCCAGCGTCAACGCCAGGTGGCTCACCCTCGCCTTCGGTGTCTTCCTCTTGTACCCGGCCGCGATGATGCTTCTCGGACGGACCACCAAGGATACGACCGCGAAGCTCGGCGACGGAGCCTCCGGCTGGCGTTTCTACCTCTTCGTCGCGGCGATCGGGTTGGTCGCAGGGACCGCGACGAAGCTCTTCGGCATCGGCGGAGGCACAGTCTTCGTCCCCTCACTCCTCTTCTTCCTCGGGCTCGACATTGTCGGCGCGGTCGCCGTCAGCCTGTTCGTGATGATCCCGACCGCGGCGATCAGCGCGGTCACCAGCTGGATCGACCAGACCCTGCATCTGGAACTCGCGATCCCGCTGATCCTCGGGATCGTCATCGGCGCCCAGATCGGACCGCGAGTCGGATCGCGAATCCCAAAGAAGAGGCTTCGCCAGCTGTTCGGTGTCGTCCTCGTCTACGCCGCGGTGAACATGATCCTCAAGGGGATCCGCTAGTCGAACGACAAACGGATTGACACCCGCCGCTCGCGCGGTGAGAATCCCGCCTCCATCCACAAGCAACCGGGAGCTGACGATGCGGATTGCGATGCTGACAACAGGCGGGACGATCGAGAAGACGTTCAACGAGCACGACGGCTCTCTACGACATGCGCTGACCACCCTCCCGAAACTCCTCGCGACGTTCCGGCTGCCCGATCTGGTGATCGAAACGAAGCAAATCTTGTTCAAGGATTCCCTGCAAATCACCGAGGACGAGCGTGCGCAGATCCTCGTCGAAGTGCGTGAGACCGCTGTCTCAGCGGACGCAGTGATCGTCCTTCACGGGACCGACACACTCGCGCGAACCGGCGAGCTTCTCCATCGCGAGCTGGCACCGCACCGCGTGCCTGTCCTCCTCACCGGTGCGATGCGCCCCTACGAGTTTCGCGACACCGACGCGATTCAGAACGTCACCGAAGCGCTGCTGGCCGCCCGACTCGTCGAGCCCGGCGTCTACGCCGTGATGCACAACCGCGTCCTCCGCTTCCCCGGAGTCATCAAGAACACCGAGCTTTTGACGTTCGAGCGGGCATAATCCGAGCTTCCGTCTGAACGGCTTGACATCCCCGGAGGGGCGTCATACACTGCGCGTTAGCAGTCTCATGTCTTGACTGCCAGACCCAGGAGAAACGCATGATCCGATTCGACAAGATGACCGAGGGGGCGCAAGAGCTCTTCCGCGAAGCGCAGGACCTCCTCACCCGGTACAAGCACAACCAACTCGATGTCGAGCACATCGCGATGATCCTCGTCAGCGTCGAGGGCGTCGGCCGGGAGATCCTCCAGACCATGGGAATCAACCTCGACGCCCTGGCGAAGGATCTCGACGTGCTTCTGACAAGCAAGCCGTCCGTCGCGGGGCAGATCGGCGGCCAGGTCTACATCACACCGCGACTCGACGGCGTTGTCCAGGCGGCCCAGATGGAGGCCGATCGCCTCCACGACGACTACATCGGGACCGATCACCTGTTGCTCGCAATCAGCCGGACGACCGATCCCCAGATCCGGCGCATTCTCGGACGTCACCAGATCACGCCGGAAGCGATCTACTCATCGCTCCGCGACGTTCGAGGCGAACAGCGCCTGACCGACCGCGAGGGGGAGGACCGGTACCAGATCCTCCGGAAGTACTCGCGGAACCTGACCGAGATGGCAAAGCGCGGCGAACTCGATCCGGTGATCGGGCGGGAAGAGGAGATCCGTCGGATGGAGCAGATCCTCTCGCGTCGCCGGAAGAACAATCCGGTGCTGATCGGCGAGCCGGGTGTCGGCAAGACGGCGATCGCCGAAGGGCTCGCGCAGCGGGTCGTCGACGGAACGGTCGCGGAGACCCTGAAGGAGAAGGAGATCGTCGCCCTCGACATCGGGTCGATGGTCGCCGGATCGAAGTTCCGCGGCGAGTTCGAGGACCGCCTGAAGGCGGTGATCCGAGAGATCGAGGCCCAGGCCGGCGAGACGATCCTGTTCGTCGACGAGCTGCACACGCTCGTCGGTGCCGGAGCGGCCGAGGGAGCGATCGACGCGTCGAACATGCTCAAGGAGCCGCTCTCGCGCGGGACGTTCCAGATGATCGGCGCGACGACGCTCGACGAGTACCGCGAGCGGATCGAGAAGGACTCCGCGTTCGAGCGCCGGTTCCAGCGGGTCCTCGTCCGCGAGCCGACGGCCGAGGAGACGATCGCCATCCTCGAGGGGCTCTGCGAGAAGCTGACCGAGCACCACCGGATCGAGATCACCGACGAGGCGCTCGGCGCCGCCGCGCGGCTCTCCGAACGGTACCTCACCGATCGGTTCCTTCCGGACAAGGCAATCGACCTCGTCGACGAAGCGGCGAGCCGTCTTCGCGTCGACGGGACCGGCGAGGCGGTCACCGAAGCGCAGATCGCCGCGCTCGTCTCGCAGTGGACCGGGATCCCGGTCGAACGGATGCTCGAGGAGGAGCGGGCCCGACTGACGAGCATGGAAGACGCGCTTCACGCGCGGGTGATCGATCAAGACGAGGCCGTCCGCGCCGTTGCCGAAGCGGTCCGACACTCGCGTGCCGGGCTGTCCGATCCTCGACGCCCGATCGGCACGTTCCTCTTCCTCGGCCCGACCGGCGTCGGGAAGACCGAGCTGGCAAAGACGCTCGCCGCGTTCCTCTTCGGCAGCGACACAGCGCTGTTGCGGATCGACATGTCCGAGTACATGGAGCGACACGCCGTCGCCCGGCTGATCGGGTCACCGCCCGGCTACGTCGGCTACGAGGAGGGCGGGCAACTGACCGAGGCGGTCCGACGCCGCCCGTACCAGGTCGTCCTCTTCGACGAGATCGAGAAGGCCCACGCCCAGGTGATGAACCTCCTCCTCCAGCTGCTCGACGAGGGTCGCCTGACCGACGGCCACGGCCGGACTGTCGACTTCCGGCACACGATCCTGATCATGACGTCGAACGCCGGAAGCGAGCATTTCCAGACCGACGCGAGCGAGGAGACGATCCACGAGCGGGTCCGCGCCGATCTGAAGACGACCTTCCGCCCCGAGTTCCTCAATCGGATCGACGAGACAATCATCTTCCATCCGCTCTCCGAAGGGGCGATCGAGCGGATCGTCGATCTCAAGGTCGACGACCTGAACGAGCGCCTCGCCGAGCAGGAGATCGCGCTGGTTCTCACAGACGAGGCGAAGCGGGTTCTCAGCAAAGCGGGGTACGACCCTCACTACGGAGCGCGGCCGCTCGCTCGAGCGCTGAAGCGGCTGATCGAGAACCCACTCGCCGGGAAGATCGTCGCCAGCGAGATCGCCGACGGTGACCGTGTCACGGTCGATGCCGCGGCGATGTCCGATGTGCTGTTGATTCGAAGGGCCGAGAGAACTTGACCAGCGAACTGGAACAGGACACAAGCAGTTCTCTGGCAGATCTGAAGGATGGTTTGCGAGCCTTCGCGGAGACATACTTCGAACTGCCAGAGTTCACAACGCGCGCTGCGTCTGGCGCCAAGCGATTGCTTCGATGGGCAACCATGTTGCCTTCTATCCTTGACCACGTCCCTGGTATCCTCGGAGAACTCACGCGGAATCAACTCATGCAGTACGTCGACTTCGGCTGGTACCCTGATTACCTTAACATGCCCTTCTCTGATCTTGCAGACCTCGGCGAGCAGTTGAGGTCTGGAGAACCGGCAGCGCACGAAGCTGCAGCTCAGTACTACAGGGACCGCTTGCCAACAATCGAGACAGAGCTTCGGCAATGCTGGCCTCCCAGGGAAGTGCCGCTGCATGAAGGCTTTGAAGCACACCGGCAGAAGCTGTTCTACTGCTCCATTCCGGTGTTTCTCGCTCAAGCAGACGGAATTGCCAGGGATTGGATTGCCAACGAAAAACTCAATTCGCTCTACAGCAGATCCAAACTGCGTAGAGCGCTACGGAGAAGAATCGATAGGTTCCTCAAAGCCGCGGAGTGCAGCCCGCTCGAAAGAGAACTCAAGGGCGCATACGCTTTGGCTCTCATCACACCCTTGACAGAGGCCACCAAGATCAACGTGAGTCGGAACGAGAGGGCCAAGTTCGAGAGATCTCGGGGGTTCAACCGGAACCTCGTGATACACGGAGAGGACCAAACCTACGGGTCCGAGGAGAATAGCCTCAGGGCTGTTTCCTTTCTGTACTTCGTAAGCACCGTAGTCCGCCAACTCAGGAATCGGGAAACGGAGTTATCCGGCAGCTGAGTCTCGTCCATCTGCACAAGTCTGTGCTAGACGTCCGGGAAGAGACCGCCCGAGCTGGGGGGCGATTCGGATTCGACCGCAGCCGCTCCGAGCTCCGCCAAGGCCTGCTCGAGTTGCGCTTCGGAGAGGGCTCCGTGATGCCATTCGGGCAGGTTCTCCATGAACGAGACGCCCTTGCCGAGGACCGTATGCGCGGCGATCGCCGTCGGCTTCCCCGAGCCGCGTGACGCAAGGAACGACGTGAACGCCGCCATGATCGCGTCGTAGTCGTGCCCGTCGATCTCGTGGACATTCCAGCCGAATGCGCGGAACTTCGCCGCGAGATCGTCGACGTTCATGACGTCCTTCGTGTAGCCGTCGATCTGGACGCCGTTCCAGTCGATCAATGCGCAGAGGTTGTCGACCCGATGGTGCACGGCGGCCGTCGCTGCCTCCCACGGCTGCCCTTCCTGCAGTTCCCCGTCGGAGACGAAGCAGTAGACGCGTGCATCGCGGGCGGCGAGCTTCGCCCCGATCGCCATTCCGAGGGCAACCGAGAGACCGTTGCCGAGGGATCCGCTCGATGCTTCGAGACCCGGGACCTTCCACGCCGTCGACGGATGCCCCTGGAGCATTGCTCCGAGCTTCCGGAAGCGCCAGAGCTCCTCACGAGGGAAGTAGCCGCGATCGGCCAGGACTGCGTAGAGGATCGGGCAGGTATGCCCGTTCGAAAGGACGAACCGATCTCGGTCGTCCCACTCCGGGCGGGCCGGGTCGTGGCGGAGGTACTTGTAGTAGAGGACCGTCAGCAGATCGGCCATCCCGAGTGCGCCACCCGGATGGCCGGAGTTCGCGTTCGTCACGATCCGGAGGACGTCGCTCCGCAGCTCGTTCGCTTTCCGCTTCAATTCGCCGATCTCCACCGGTCCGCTCCTTTCCGCTCCGGGCTGATCATATCGAGTCGCGACACGCGATGGTAGAACGCGAACGTGATTAGCCCGCCACCATCGCCAGGAGGGCCATCCGGATCGGAACGCCGTTCGCCGCCTGGCGGAAGTAGGCCGCACCCGGAAGGCCGTCGACATCGGTCGCGATCTCGTTGACCCGCGGGAGGGGATGCATGATCGTCATCGACTCCTTCCCTCCAGCGAGCATCTCGCGATCGAGGATGTAGGCGTCCTTCAGCCGATCGTACTCTCTCGGATCGTCGAATCGCTCGCGCTGGATCCGCGTCATGTAGAGCACGTCGCACGCGGCGATCGCGTCGGTCAGCGACTCCGTCTCGCGGACGGGCATCCCTTTCGAACAGAGCCGATCGACAATCTCGTTCGGCATCCGGAGGGCCTCCGGTGAAGCGAAGACGAACTCAATTCCGTAGTCGGCAAGGAGATCGGCGAGGGAGTGGACCGTCCTCCCGTTCTTCAGATCGCCGGCAAGCGCAACCGTCAGGCCGTCGACTGTCCCTTGCTCCTTGACGATCGTGTAGAGGTCGAGGAGGGACTGCGTCGGGTGCTGCCCGGCGCCGTCGCCTGCATTGAGGATCGGCACGTGCGTCGCCCGGGCCGCTTCCTCCGCAGCGCCGATCTGCGGATGGCGGAGGACGATGACATCGGCGTACCCTTCGACCGTCCTGATCGTGTCGTGGAGCGACTCGCCCTTCGCAGCGGACGAGCTCTTCGCCTCGGCAACGCTGACGACACGACCGCTGAGCCGGAGCATCGCCGCCTCGAACGACAGTCGCGTCCGCGTGCTCGGCTCGTAGAAGAGGGTCGCGAGGACCTTCCCGCGAAGGGCATCGAGAATCTCCCCGGCCTCGAGTGCCGCCTCGTAGCGACGTGCCGTTTCGAGAATCCGATCGATCTCCTCCGTGCTGAACTGGTCCGCTCGGAGCACGTCCTTGCTCGAAAGCCTCTCCATCACGCTTCCTCCTCTCGATCCGTCAACGCACATCTCAGTTACACGAGTTCGCTCAGCGCGGCACGCCCGGCGACCGTCGGGAGGAATCGCCCGTCCCCGGGTCGCGCGACGAGCTCGCCGTTTTCGACCACCATGGCTCCCCGCTGAATCGATGCGACCATCTTCCCCGTACACGCGCGCCCCTCGTAGGCGGTGTAGCGCGCCTGCGAGTGTTGGTTGGCGTGCTCGATCGTCCATCGGGGTTCCGGATCGAAGACGACCAGATCGGCGTCGCTTCCCGGCCGGAGCGCCCCCTTCCTCGGGAAGAGCCCGAAGATCCGCGCCGGATTCTCGCACAGGACCCGGACGAGCCGCGGCCAGTCGATTCGCCCGTTTCGGATCCCTTCATCGTGGACGAGTGCGAGCATCGTCTCGACCTGCGGGGAGCCGTAGGGCGCGTCGAAGAAGTCGTCATCGAGTTGCTTCTCCTTCGGCGCGTGGTCACTGGCGATCGTGTCGATCGTTCCACCGGCGAGACCCGCCCAGAGCGCCATCCGATCCTCTTCGTCGCGGAGCGGTGGGCCGATCTTCAGGAGCGGACCGAGCCGGAGAAGATCCTCATGCGTCAGGGTCAGATACTGCGGGCACGTCTCGGCGTAGACCGTCGAGCCGTTCGCCCGGGCGGCCGCGACAACGTCGATCCCGAGGGAGGCCGTCATGTGGGGGATGTACAACGGGCAGCCGGCGACTCGCGCGATGGCGATCGCCCGGTGGATCGCCTCGGCCTCGAGAACAGCCGGTCGGGTCTCGACAAACGACGCCTTCGGGTCGCGCCCTTCTTCGAGCATCCGGTCCTGGAGATAGTCGGTCGCGAGGCCGTTCTCGGCGTGGACCATCCCCATTCCGCCGACCCGGGCGATGATGTCCAGCGTCCGCAACAGCTGGTAATCGTCGGTCATCCAGCCAAGCTTCGCGTAGGTCATGAACATCTTGAACGAGGTGACCCCCTCGTCGATCGCGTCCGGGATCTCGTGCGATTGGTTCTTCGGATTGAACAGACCGCCGTGCAACGCAAAGTCGAGGACCGAGCCAGATTCGCCCTCCTCACGGTATCCGCGGATCGTCTCGAGCAGTCCATCCCCCGACCGCGCATAGGCGAAGTGGATCACGGTTGTCACGCCGCCGTGGGCAGCCGTCACCGAGAGTCCGCGGAGGTCGTCGAGGTAGACCGGATGGGTGTGGACGTCGAGGATTCCGGGCAAGACATAGCAGTCCGACGCATCGATCGTCCGCTCGGCGACCGCGTCGAGGTTGGGGCCGACTGCTGCGATCGTTCCGCCGCGGATCGCCACGTCCGCGCGGACCACTCCGTCGCCGTCGACCACCCGACCACCGCGAACGATCAGATCGAGTCGAGCATCCCGCTTGTTGCTCGTCATTTCGTGCATGATTCTATTCGACCCCCTCCCTGGATGCAGCTACGGATTCGACCGGGGTGCGTCTATTCAGTTTCCCCCGTACCATCAGCTCGAGAGGGGGCAACCCGGGATGATCGAGGCGACACTCTGTTTCCTTCTCGACGGCGATCCGCCGTGTCGAGTCCTGCTCGGGAGGAAGAAGCGGGGCTTCGGAGAGGGAAAGCTGAACGGATTCGGTGGGAAGGTCCACCCAGACGAGACACCGATCCGGACGATCGTCCGCGAAGTCGCCGAGGAAGCGGGCGTCTCCGTCACGCTCGATCGACTCCGTTCTGCGGGGACAATCACGTTCACGTTCCCCTTCCATCCGGCGTACGACCATCACGTCCACCTCTTCGTGGCGACGGACTGGGACGGTGAAGTGCGGGAGAGCGCCGAGATGGAACCGTCTTGGTTCCCGATCGCCGAGATTCCCTACAAACGAATGTGGGACGACGATCGCTACTGGCTTCCGCTCGTCCTCTCGGGGAAGAGGATTCGGGCAGCCTTCTCGTTCGCGGAGGACAACGAAACCGTCGCGACCGCGGAGATCGAGGAGCTGTAGTCAGCAGACTGGCAGGCGGTCACGCCTCTCTTGGATCCGCTACCTCGAACGCAAACCGCCCTTCCCGGAAGAGACAGAGACATGCATCGGCGGCTTCCGGATCGTAGCGGCCGCCCTTTCCGCCTTCGATCTCCGCCAACGCGACATCGATTCCCAAGGCGGCGCGATACGGACGGTGGGAGGCCATCGCCTCGACGGTGTCAGCGACAGCGAGGATTCTTGCCTCGACCAGAGTTTCGTCGGACCGGAGGCCCTGCGGATACCCCGTTCCATCGACCCGCTCGTGATGCTGGAGAACGATTTGCGCCAACGGCCACGGAAACGCCACGCTCTCAAGGATGTCGTACGCGACCCGTGGGTGCGTCTGGATCAGCGCCATCTCCATGTCGGTCAGCGCGCTCGGCTTGCTGAGGATCTCGGCCGGGACGGCCATCTTGCCGATGTCGTGCATCAGCCCCGCTGCGCGCATTCCCTCGAGCCGATCTCGATCGAGTCCCATCTCCTCAGCGATCGCCACGGCCAGCTCGGTAACGCGACGCTGATGGCCGGCAGTATACGGATCTCTCGTCTCGGTCGTCCGTCCGATCGCCTCGATCGTCCCCTGCAGCGCCGCGTGGAGCGCCGCCTCCGCCTCGACCGTTGCCGTGATGTCGTACTTCGAAACGAGGACCCGATCCAACGAATCCTCGGATCCGGGAGCGACCACCCACCGTAACGCGACGTGCTTCTCGGTGCCGTCGAGCGTCTGATCGACCGTGGTCTTCTCGAACGATCTGGCGCCTTCGGCAATCAAGACAAGCTGATCGGCGTACTCCCGACGTGATCGTTTCGTCAGCACCCCCTCCAGGCTCCCCAGCAACTGCTCCTTCGATTCCGCGCTGTGAAGCGTCAAGGTCGCCTCGTTGACGTCGTCCACACGCACGAGCCGAATGCACGCATCGACCACCTCGGGGTGTTCTTCGAAGTACCCGGCAGGGTCTCCCAGCATCTCGTGCCGACGAGCATCAAGGAAGCTCTTCACCTCGGAGTAGTCTTCCAGCCAGAGCGAGATCGGCGAGTTCTCGAACAGCGTCCGGTAGTTCGCCTCGCTTGCACGCAACGCGTCTGTCTTCCGCGAAACCTCTTGTTCCAGGTCCTCCTGGTACCGACGATTCTCTTCTTCGAGCTGCGCGCGCCGGTCCGCGAGCGTCTTCACGCGAACGGCACTCGCAATGACAGCTCGGATCTCGTTCTGTGAAATCGGTTTGGACAAGTAATCGAACGCGCCGGCGCGGACCGCCGCGGCCGCCGTCTCGACGTTCGGCTCTCCGGTGATCATCACGACCTGCACATCCGGCCCGATTGAGCGAATCCGGTCGAGGAGCGCAACGCCGGTCACCCGCGGGAGGATGATGTCCGTAACCACGATGTCGAACGAGTCTTCTCCGAGAAGGCTGAGCGCCTCTTCGGCGTCCTCCGCCGTGAGCACCTCGTGCCCGTCCTCCTCGATGAACTCCCTCAGCGTCGTTCGGATGCTCTTCTCGTCATCGACAACGAGGATTCGCGCCATCGGACTCCCCCGTTCGGATACCGTCAACCCCTCACCCTCTCGGGACATTCTAGCATGGATCGGATCGGTCCCTAGTCGCTACGATTGGACGATCGGCCAACCCTCGAGTATGAATGAACCCTTCACTCTCGTTCTGCCGAGGAAGAGGAAACGATGAACGACGCAGCCCCATCGAAACCGCAACGGGTCCGCTCCCTCGGGATTCTTCCCGGGGATCTTCCGACCGGCCCGCTCAACGGAATCACCGATGTCGAAGGTTTGGCGGTCGGTCAGACCACGCGGATCGTGGGAGACGATGTCCGGACCGGCGCAACGGCAATCCTCCCTCACGCCGGGAACCTCCTCCAAGACCGAGTTCCCGCCGGACTCGCTGTCGCCAACGGCCACGGGAAGCTGATGGGAGGGACGCAGATCGCCGAACTCGGCGAGATCGAGACGCCGATCGTCCTGACGAACACCCTTGCCGTCCCCCGAGCCGCCGAGGCGATTCTCGACTGGACGCTCGCCGTTCCGGACAACGGAACCGCGATCTCGATCAACCCAGTCGTCGGCGAGACAAACGATGGGCGGCTGAACGCGATCGAGAACCGCTCGCTCACCGTGGCGGAGATTCGACGTGCGATCGAGATCGCCGTGCCGAGCCCTGTCGAGGAAGGATGCGTCGGCGCCGGGACCGGAACGGTGGCGATGGGGTGGAAGGCAGGAATCGGGACGAGCTCCCGTGTCCTTCCCCAGAAGGATGGAGCATACACCCTCGGTGTCCTCGTCCAATCGAATTTCCCCGGGTGTCTCCGCCTGCTCGGCGCTCCCATCGGACGACTTCTCGGGAGAGGCGATCCGTCGACGCTGGACGGTCCGCACGAACCCGACGCAGGCTCGATCATGATTGTCGTCGCCACCAATGCGCCCCTCTCCGACAGGAACCTCACGCGCCTCGCCCGACGCGCCTTCGCCGGCTTGGCACGGACCGGTGCGACATTCACCAACGGCTCTGGTGACTACGCGATTGCCTTCTCCACCGCGGAATCGGTCCGCCGAACGCCGGAGCGACGCCGAGGAGCATCGTCGGTCTCCAACCTGGCGAACGAATCCGTCTCGCCTCTCTTCCAAGCGACGATCGAGGCGACCGAGGAGGCGATCTACAACTCGCTCTTCACTGCCACGACGATGACCGGTCGAAACGGCCGAACGATCGAGGCGCTTCCGAACGATCGTGTGCTCGCTCTTCTACGCCGGCAGACCGCGCACTCCGAGGACACCCCTGCATGACGGACCTCTGGACAGCCTACCGGCAGCTGGAGCGGACGATGTACCGCGCGTGGCCGTCTTTCGAGGCAATCGAGTACGACGGCTGGGTCGTTCGATTCGCCGACGGTTATACGAAGCGCGCCAATTCGGTCAACCCGCAATTCGGGTCGACGCTCCCCCTTCCCGAGAAGATCGCCCACTGCGAGGGGTTGTACGCCGAACGCGGACTGCCGACGATCTTTCGGCTGACGCCGTTCTCACAGCCCGAGGATCTCGACCGGACCCTCACCGCCGCCGGATACACCGCGCTCGACCGGACGCTCGTGATGGAGGCGAACGTCGACCGAAGGCTGGATACCGAGTCCGAACGCGTGGTCCACGTCTCGGACGAAGCGTGGCGCACTGCGTTCGACCGACTCCACCCGCTCGGCCCGTCCGACCGAGCGGCGCACCACCGGATCGTCCGAACAGCCGAGGGCGCACGGTGCTTCGCGACCGTCGAGCAGCACGACGAATCGATCGCCTGCGGACTCGGCGTTCTCGTCGACGACGCGGTCGGCCTGTTCGATCTCTTCACGGCGGAGGCGAGCCGACGCCGCGGTCACGGAGCGGCGATCGCCCGATCGATCCTCCGCTGGGCGTATGGTCGCGGCGCTCGGACTGCGTTCCTCCAGGTGCACAGTCAAAACGATGCGGCTCGACGACTCTATCGCCGACTCGGGTTCGAGATCGCCTACCCCTATTGGTATCGCCTCGCTCCATGATCTCGACCGGCGCGGTCCTTCCTCGAGCAGCCTGCCGTTCGATCTCCTAGGCCGCTTCTGGAAGGAGGAATTGCACCGGGAAGTCGAACCGGCTCCACGCAGTCTCGACGACGGCGCGAAACCGAGCATCGACCGGTTCGCAGAGTCCCTCGATCGTCCGCCGCGTCGTGCGGACGATGTAGAGATCCGGCTCGAGTTCCGCAAGCACTTCGCCGAGACTCTTCAGATCCTCCGGCGAGTCGCCCACCCCCCGGACGAACACGCCGTGGAGCCATAGCCTCTGCTCGGAGAGTTCGGCCTTCAGCGTCCGGTAGCCGGTCAGTCTGTCCTGAAGGAGCGCGCTCCGGTGCGGACGCGAGAGCCGGAGGAACGTCGGCTCGTCGACACCGTCGAGGTTCCCTTGGATCGGATCGCAGTGCGCGATCTCCGCTCGAACCTGCGGATCGAGCAGGAGCGAACCGTTCGTGTAGACGGTGCGGGACGCACCGGGGTAGGCCTTCTTCAGCGCCAACGCGAGGTCGCCGAAGCCCGCGTAGAGCATCGGCTCTCCACTTCCGGTCAGGAAGAACGTATCCGGAATCCCATGCTCTTCGACGTGTTCCGCGATGGCATCGAGGACGTCTCCGACCGGGTGAAATGGTTCGCGCTCCATCGTCTTCTTCGTCGTGTTGACCCCCACGCCACAGTAGATGCAGTCGTACGAGCAGACCTTCTTCGGACTGAAGTCGACGCCGACCGTGCTGCCGAGCAAGGGATGAGGATTCGGGCCGCTGATCGTCACAGGATCCATCGCGCCTCCTTTGGGGCTTGGGGATGAAATCGGCGGGAGATCACCACGCCGACGTGGACGCTGCAAGAAATACTCCGCTCCTCCGAAAACAGGGTACCCCGTCCGTGAGCCTCGCTCAATCACTGGATCTTCATCAGTCGCCCGATTCCTCCTGCGTTCCCGGGCGAGGACCGGACTCTCTGCGATCGGATTCCTCGGATAGCGGATGCCTTACCGACGGCCCGGCAAGGTATACTCGGGGCGTCCAAGAAGATCGGGCTGCAGGTTTGGTCGCCGATCCACCGTCTGGGCAGGTGGGAATCGCCATGTGGGATTTCAATCCATACGCGGTCATGTTGATCGCCATCTCGACCTCGATCCTAGTCGCCGTCCTTCCCGTCGCGTGGCGTCGGAGACGCTTCCCCGGAGGGTACGCGTTCTTCGCGCTCGCTCTGGCGACGTTCATGTGGACGCTTGGGTACGGCCTCGAACTCGGCGCAACGTCCCTCGGTGCGAAGCTTTTCCTCACCGACCTCGAGTACCTCGGGATCGCCGCCGTTCCAGTTGCGTGGTTCCTCTTCGCGCTCCAATACACGCATCACGGGAAGTGGGTGTCCAAACGGCGGCTGTTCGGCCTTCTCGCCGTGCCCGTGGTCACGATCCTTCTGCTTTGGACCAACGATCACCACGGCCTGATGCAGCGGAACATCCTCCTCGACGTCAGCGGACCGTTCCCTGCGATCAGCAAGACCTACGGCCCGTGGTTCTGGATCTACTACGCCTACAGCTTCTTCCTCCTGCTGGTCGGCTCGATCCTTCTTCTGCAACGACTGATTCGCTCGACGGCGAGTTATCGCGGACAAGCCTTCTCCTTGCTCTTCGCCATCGCACCTCCCTGGATCGTCAACGCATTCCATCTAGCGAGGGTCTATCCGATCCACCGTCTCGATCTGACCCCGATCGCGTTCGGGGTCTCCGTCTTCGCGCTCGCCTTCGCGCTCTATCGCTACCGGCTTCTCGATCTGATCCCGCTCGCGCAGGACGTCGCCGTTCGCGAGATTGGCGAAGGGCTGATCATCACCGATCCTCAGATGCGAATCGTCGACATCAATCCGGCCGCTCGCGCTATGCTCGGCCCAATCGAAGGTTCTCCGATCGGGGCAGACCTCGGCCTTCTGATCCCTCCTCTCGCTTCGATCGAAACACACGAGGGAGCAGCGGAATGGGAGATCGACTCGGACACCGGGGCAACGAGTGCCGAACTTCGAATCTGGCCGTTGCGGGATCAGTGGCGCCAGCACATCGGCAGCGCCGTCACATTGCACGACATCAGCCAGCGAAAGGCGATCGAACGGGCACTCGAGGCGACCAACGAGCGGATCATCCGGCTTCACAGAACGGCGATCCGCCTCGCCACAACGACGAGCGAGGCTGACATCGCCGCGCTGGTGGTCGAGATCTGCGACGCCGAGTTCCCGCTGACGTCCTGCGCTCTCTTCACTGCCGATCATGCCGAGCTCATCTGCATCGGGTGCAAACTCGGGTTCCCCGAGGAATGGTGCGAGCCGATTCCGCATGACAGCGACCGTCTCCCGGCCGCTTCCTTTCGATCCGGAGCGACGTCGCGGATCGATGCACTCGCCGACGTACCGAGCGCGATGTGGAGCAACGGAAGCTGGCAATCTGCGATCTGTGCTCCAATCCGGGAGATCGGGGTTCTCCTGATCCTCGCGCCGGAGCCGGCTGCCTTCTCCGAAGCCGATGAACACTGGGTCGAGCTGTTCCTGCAGCATGTCGAGGAGGCGTTCAAGCGGATTCGGCTTCAGGAGGCGCTCCGCGAGCAGGCGCGCCGGGATGCGTTGACCGGGACCTACAACCGACGGCACCTATCCGACGCGATCCAGGCTGAAATGGCCCGGGCGCGGAGAGCCAGCCACCGCCTCGCACTCGTGATGCTCGACATCAACGGCTTCAAGAACGTCAACGACCATCACGGCCATCAGATCGGGGATCGCGTACTGCGCGAGATCGGAGGTCTGCTCCTCCGACACGTTCGCGAGTACGACCTGGTCATCCGTTACGGTGGCGATGAGTTTCTCCTGATCCTCCCCGAGTCGAACGGCGAGGCCGATGCGATCGTCCAACGTCTCCGGCAGGTTCTCCGCGCATGGAACGAGCGGACCGAGCTGATCGACGTTCCGCTCTCCGTTGCACTCGGCGTCGCTCGCTGGCACCCCGACGACGGAGAAGGATGGGAAGACGCCGTCCGCCGTGCCGACCGTTCGATGTACGAGGAGAAGCACGCCCGATAGCGGCACACAGTCCACACCAGAGCGAACCCGAGAACCAGGCGGTAGACTCTCGACTCGATCAAGGAGGGATCATGGCCCCAGCCCGAATCACTGTCATCAAGAAGGCGTTTCACCGAGACGTCATCGACCGACATCTACCTCACCTGAGCGCCGAGGCCGCCGCCTGCCCGGTCTTCGAGGAAGGACAGACCTTCGAGGTCGACGGACCGTTCGGCGGCAAGCCGGAGGGCTTCTGCGACTGGGCGTGGACGGATATCCACAGGGTTGTGGCGCTGACGATGATGGGCGCGAACCCGACACCCGGGACCGAGTTCACCTGCTGCAGCGACGGACTCCGACCGGTGACGTTCCGAATCCAACGGATCAAGGAGTGAGCATGCCGAAGGTCAAGATTACGATCTTGAAGACGACGTTCCACCAAGACCTCGTCGACGAGTATCTCACCAACGAGGAGTTTCGGAAGAATTTCGGAACCTGTTTCGTCTTCGAGGAAGGACAGACGTTCATCAGCGAGGGCTGGCCGTCGATGCCCGAGGGGTTCTGCGAGCGCGCGTGGCCAGACATTCGGCACGAGGTGGCCATGGTGATGTACAGCGCTTCGATCCCGTGGATCGAGAAGTCCGGCTACACGATCACCTGCTGCAACGACGGGCTCCGACCGGTGATCTTCAAGATCGAGCGCATTCAAGACAAAGAACTCGACGCAGTCGAGCGAGCCGAAGACTGACGCCGCGGAGGGCGTGCGCGCCGGCGTGCCCTTCCCGGAGTTTCGCCCCGCGCATCCATTCGATACGATCGACGCATGCCCGGACAAGCGGATTCCCACAGACCGAAGATCGGCCTCGCCCTCGGATCCGGCGGCGCGCGCGGCGCCGCGCACACCGGGGTGATCAACATTCTCGATCGCGAGGGGATCGAGGTCTCCGTCGTCGCCGGATCGAGCATCGGTGCGCTCGTGGGAGCCGCGTACGCCGTCGGCCTTCCGGCCGAACAGGTCGAGCGCGAGTGGCTGATCACCGACGCGCACCGGGTCTTCCGCAGCTTCCTTCCGACGTTCCCCCGCGCCGGGCTCAGTTCGGGGAGCGAACTGAGCAAGATCCTGATCGACGTGCTCGGTGACGTGCGGATCGAGGATCTTCCGATCCCATACGCCGCCGTCGCCTGCGACATCGACACCGGCGAGACGGTCATCCTCCGCGAGGGTCCGCTCGTCGACGCCGTCCGCGCCTCGACAGCGATCCCCGGGATCTTCCATCCGGTCCGGCGTGGTGATCGGTTCCTGATCGACGGCGGCCTCGTCGATCCCGTCCCCGTCCGGACCTGCCGCGACCTCGGTGCCGACCTGGTCATCGCCGTCGACATCACCCCTCAGCCGAATCGGACGACGCCGAGAGGCCGGAAGGTCTGGGAGCGGATCGGCGATCAGCTTCGCGAAGGGCTCACCCAACAGACGTGGATCCCGAACAGCCTGACCGAACTCCTCGAATCCCTCTTCCGCGAGCGCCCGGAGCGACCGCTCCCCGGCCTGTACAGCATCCTCAACCAGTCGATCTCGATTCTCGTACAGGAGATCCTCCGGCAGAAGCTGGCGGCCGATCCGCCCGATCTGATCATCCGACCGGACCTCTCCCTAACGATCGCGAGCTACCTCCAAGCGGGGGACGGGATCGACGCCGGCGAGCGGGCTGCCGAGGCGGCTCTCCCGGAGCTGCGGCGGACTCTCGAAGCGCACGGCGGACAACGCGTTGACGACGAACCCCGCGCGTAATCGGTTGCCCCGATGAGGAGGATTGCGGCAAGATGCCCTTGAGGTGATCGAATGCGCATTCGAAGACTGAGCCGGATCGTCTGGATCGGAGCCTGGATCGGCTTGGTCGTTTCGTTCGGCCTCGCTGCCGCAGAGGAGAATCCGGACGTCATCGTCTTCTACCGCGAGGAGTGCAACGATTGCCGGCACATGGACGCGGTCCTCGACGAACTCCTCCTCCTCTATCCGGAGATCTACGTCGCCCACATCGAGGAGACCGAGCCGGGGGCGGCCGATCTGATGTGGGCCCTGTCGGTCGAGTACGGGATCTTCCCGTCGAAGTTCCCGGTCATCTTCGTCGGCGACGAGGTGATCGTCGGCGTCGGCCGCGACAAGGAGCTTCTCCTCCGCTCGACGGTTCGCGGGTGCGTCTTCGACGACTGCCCGTCTCCGCTCGATCGGCTCGAACGGGAGCCGTTCCCGATCGCGATCATCGGGATCATGATCGCCGTTCTCGTGACCGCGACAGTCCTCCTCCTCTTCTGAGGCGGCTCCCCCGCGCAAACCGCAGGTCCAGGCGCCTCCTTCCCGATCCGAGAAGCCTGGACGCTCACCGAACGTTCCGGTAGCCTCGTCGACCGGAGGGACGATGATCGCCGTCACGCTGGATCGAATCACGATTTCGTATTCCGCAACCCCGGTCGTCTCCGACCTTTCGTGGGAGGTTCACGATGATCGGGTCGTCGGGTTCGTCGGGCCGAACGGCTGCGGGAAGAGCTCGATTCTCAAGGCGATCGTCGGCGACGTCACGCCCGGCGGCGGAACGATCTCGCAACGGTCCGGGCTGACGATCGGCTATCTCCCGCAGAGCCTCACGTTCCCACCGGAGACTCGGGTCTTCGGCGCAGTCCGCCAAGGTGCTGAACCGCTGATCGAGATCGAGGAGGCACTCGCGCAGGTCGAGCGACGGCTGGCCGATCCGAACGTCTACGAGGACGAGGCCGTCCTTCGTACCGTTCTCCACGCCCAGGAGGAGCTCCTCGACCGCTACGATCACCTCGGAGGGCCCGGGCTCGAAGCGAGAATCCGATCGATCCTCCACGCGCTCGGCTTTCGGGATCCCGACTTCGATCGGGACGTCGACGAACTCTCCGGCGGCCAGCGGAAGCTGATCGGGCTCGCCGCGCGAGCGATCGCCCAGCCGGACATCCTCTTGCTCGACGAGCCGGACAACCACCTCGACCTCGACGGGAAGCGGTATCTCGAGCGGTTCCTCCGCTCCTTCCCCGGCGGTGTCGTTCTCGTCTCCCACGACCGGTATCTCCTCGATCTGGTCGTCGACGAGATCGTCGAGCTCGAGGGCGGGAAGCTGACGCGCTTTCCGGGAAACTACTCCGAGTACGCCGTTGAAAAGGACCGGTTGCGCGCGCAGATCGAGCATCAGTACGCCGACCAGCAGAAGGAGATCCGGCGGCTCGAGCAATCGGCGAAGCGCCTGATGACGTGGGGAGCCGTCTACGACAACGAGAAGTTCATCAAGCGGGGGCGAGCGATCTTGAAGCGGCTCGAGCGGATGGACCGGATCGAACGCCCGCACCAAGAGCGGCGAATGCATCTGTCGCTCTCCGGCTGGCGAGGAAGCACGAAGGTCCTCGACATCAAGGGATTGAGCAAAACCTTCCCCGCGGGTGGCTCTTCGCCCGAGCCGATCGAGGTCCTCGACGGCCTCGATCTCCTCGTCCGCCACGGCGAGCGGGTCGGCCTGGTCGGTCCGAATGGGGCCGGGAAGTCGGTCCTGTTCCGGATCATCCTCGGCGAGGAAACGTCGTCCGAGGGGACGGTCGCCCTCGGGCCGAGCATCCGGGCCGGATACTACGCTCAGGAGCACGAGACGCTCGATCCCGGCCGATCGCTGATCGATCACCTTCGGTTCGCCGCAGGGATTTCGGAGGACTTGGCGATGAAGACGCTGATGCGCTTCGCGTTCAGCTACGACCAGGCACGGCGACCGGCGGGAGACCTGTCCGGAGGGGAGCGAAGCCGCCTCCAGCTCGCGCTGATCGTCCGGTCGGGGGCAAACTTCCTCCTCCTCGACGAACCGACGAACAACCTCGACATCCGATCGGCCGAGATCCTCGAGGAGTCGCTGGATGGATTCGAGGGGGCCGTCCTGACGATCTCGCACGATCGATACTTCCTCGATCGCGTCGTCGACCGAATCGTCGAACTCGACGGCGGCGCGCTGACGGCATACGCCGGCGGGTACAGCGAGTACGCGACGCGAACCGGAGCGCTTCCCCAAGGAAAGGCTTCGCCATGAAGATCGGACTCGTCTCCGACACCCACGTGCTGACATCCCTCGTCCGCCTGCCGGATCGGCTGCTCGAGCGCCTCGAGGGGGTCGGCGCGATCCTCCACGCCGGCGATTTGGTGGCCGCGAGCGTTCTCGAGGAGCTGCGCGAGATCGCCCCGACGACCGCCGTCGCGGGGAACATGGACCCGCCGGAAGTCGCAACAACCCTCCCCGAGCGTATCGTCCTTCGGCTGGCCGGCCGCTCGATCGGGCTGAAGCATGGTCACCAGCCCCGTGCGCTGCAGGATCGCTATATCGGCCTCGACTATGATGCGCCGGAGATGGATCTCTTCTATCGGGCGATGGCCGCGCAGCTCCCCGACGCCGAGATCATCGTTTTCGGCCACTTCCATGCACCGATTATCCGGGAGTGGAACGACCGGCTGTTCGTCAATCCGGGGTCGATCGCGCCGACTCACGGTCGATCGACGTTCGCGATCCTCGAGCTCGGACAGGACATCGAGGTGCAGATCGTCGACCTCACGGACGGATCGTAGCCACCCTTCTCGAACGCCCGGCAATTCGCGGCACTGGCGTGAAGGAAGCTCACGCGCTAGACTATTCCATCATGGAATACGCTCGTCGATCGCGTGGCTTGGCCGTCGAATGCGCCGTTCTCGGGTACCTCGTCGAGGCTCCCGCCCACGGGTACGAGCTTCGCGAGCGATTGGCCGAGGGGCTCGGCGCGTTCTGGCGGATCGCCTCCAGCCAGCTCTATCAGGTTCTTCACCGCTTGGAGGAGGAAGACTGGGTCGAGTCTTCGGCCGACGATGCCTCCGGCGGGCCGACGCGGACCGTCTACCGCGTCACCGGCCGCGGAGCCGCCGCCTTCTGGGATTGGGCCACGTCGCCGGTCCGCCATGTGCGGCAGATCCGCGTTGAGTTCTGGGCGAAGGCATACTTCCTTCGGCGGCTCGCTCCGGAGCGGCTCGCCGATCTCATCGCTTCGCAGATCGGTGTGCTTCGCGAACTGGACGCTGGGCTGAAGTCACGCGCGACGATCGAAACCGACGACGCGACGCTCGGGCGTGCAGCCGTCGCGTACCGTCGACACCAGGTCGAGCAAACGATCGGCTGGCTGGAGGCGAATCGCGAATCTCTTCTCGGTGGAAAGGAGTGCACATGAAGAGGGCAGCTCATGGGTTGATCTGTCTCGCGGTCATCGTGTCGATGCAGTCCGCGTTTGCCTCGGACGCCATCGAGCTCGTCGACCAGACCGGCGCGACGGTCCGGATCGCCCAACCCATCGACCGGCTTGCCAGCGTCTATGGACCGGGGACGTACTACGTCTATGCGCTCGGCGCCGCCGAGCGGCTGGTCGCGGGGTGGTTCATCGGCATGAAGGGGATCGCCCACGCATCGGCCGCGATGTTCCGATTCGAACCGAGACTCGACACGATCCTCTCGTTCGGCGAGCCGAACGTCGAGGAGATGGTCGCCCGCGGGGTGCAGCTGATCCTTGCCGATGGCTCGCGACACGCCGCGTTTTCCGAGCAGATGACCGAACTCGGTGTCCCGGTGATCCAGTACCAGGTCGAAACGCCGGATGCCCTCATGGAGGCAGTCCTCCTAACCGGCCGCGCGCTCGGCCCCGGCCCGCTCGAACGTGCGCACGCCTTCGTCGAAGACTATGAGCGGGTTCTGGCTGGAGTTGCAGCGGCCGTCGAGCATGTCACGCCGGGCGATCGGGTCCGCGTCCTCTTCCTCGGGACCGACCGGCTTCAGGTCACCAGCGGGGAGATGTACCAGACCCGACTGATCGAGGCGGCCGGCGGGATCTCCGTGACGGCGGGACTGCTCGGCTACTGGAACGAAGTGAACCTCGAGCAGATCCTGCTCTGGAATCCGGAGGTGATCCTCATCCCGCCCTACGGCCCGGTCCGGCCGGACGATCTTCTCGAGGATCCTGATTGGGGCGCGATCGACGCCGTGCGGACCGGGCGCGTCCACCGGATGCCGCGTGTGATCGCGCCGATGGACACGCCGGTCCCCGAATCGCTCCTCGGGATCGTCTGGATGGCGAACCTCCTCTACCCGAACGCCGTCGATCTCGACCTCGCCGCCGAGGTCGAGCACTTCTACACCGTCTATTACGGGTTCGAGCTGACAGAGGCAGAACGGGAGCATCTGTCCGGACAATGATCCCTCCACGTCGGGCGACCGCCGCGATCCTCTTGCTCATCCCGCCGATTCTGTTCGTCGCGGTACTCCTGATCGGACGTTACTCCGTTCGGCCGGACGAGGTGTTCCGTTCGCTGTTCGGCCTCAAGGGCTCTTCGGAGATTCTTCGACCGCTGATCGTCCGCGTTCGGCTTCCGCGCGCCCTCGCCGCCGCGTGCATCGGCGCGAACCTGTCGGTCTGCGGCGCGGCGTTCCAGGGGCTGTTCCGCAATCCGCTCGTCGATTCGCGGATCCTCGGTGTCAGCTCCGGTGCAGCCTTCGGTGCGGCACTCGCGCTTCTCGTCTCCGGGAGCGCCTTCGCGGTGCAGGGATCGGCATTCGCCTTTGCGCTCCTCGCCGTCGGACTGGTGGTCGGCATCGGCGGGAGGTTCGGCTCCACGCCCCTCGTGATCGTCATCGGCGGGATTCTCGTCAGCGCGCTCTTCAACGCGCTCCTCGGTCTGATCAAGCACGTCGCCGACCCACTCAGCCACCTCCCTGCGATCACCTATTGGCTTCTCGGGGGACTCGGAGGGATCCGTTGGGCGATCCTCCCGCCGCTGCTGGTCATCTCCGGCGTCGGCCTCACGTTCTTCCTTCTCGTCCGGTGGCGGCTGAATCTCCTGACCCTCGCCGACCCCGAGGCGACAGCCCTCGGTGTGCGGATCCGGCCGCTGAGGATCCTCGTCATCGCCGTTGGAACCGTGATGGTCGCCGCATCCGTGGCGACGGCCGGGATGATCGGCTGGGTCGGTCTCGTCGTCCCGCATGTGGCGCGCGCGTGGGTCGGACCGGATCACAAGAGGTTGATCCCCGCTTCGGCGGCGATCGGCGCCGCAACGCTCCTTGTTCTCGATACGATCGCGCGGACGGCCCTCCCGAGCGAGATCCCCCTCGGGATCCTCACCGGTCTGATCGGCGTGCCGGCCTTCTTCTTCCTGTTCTTCCAATTCCTCCGCGAGAGAGGGGAGGCCAGATGAGGCTCGTCGCCGATCGGATCCACTACGCCTATCGGCCCGGCCGCGACGTACTGAGCGACGTCTCGCTGACGCTCGATGAAGGGCGGGTCTTGTTCGTCCTTGGAGCGAACGGATCGGGAAAGACGACGCTCCTCGATTGCCTGGCCGGAGTCCGAACGCCGCATACCGGACGCGTCACGATGGATGGGACCCGACTGTCGGAGCTGAAGCCGCGAAACCGGGCCGGTCGGATCGGCGTCGTCCCCCAGGTACACGAACCGGTCTTCTCGTACACCGTCGGGGAGGCCGTCCTGATGGGACGCGCTCCGCACCTCGGTCTCTTCTCCCATCCGGGGAAGGATGATTGGGCGGCGGTCGCACGGGCGCTCGAGGCGGTCGGTATCGCGGAGCTGCGAACGCGCCCCTACACACAGATCAGCGGCGGCGAACGTCAACTCGTCCTGATTGCGCGGGGGCTCGTTCAAGGGGCGGGCTGCCTACTGATGGATGAGCCGGCCGCTCACCTCGACCCACATCACCAACACGACATCCTCCACGTCGTCCGTCAGCTGGCGTCGGAGGGCTATTCGTTCGTCGTCACATCCCACCATCCGAACAACGCGCTCCTCTACGCCAACGGGGTCGTCTTCCTCGCCGATGGCGCTTCGATCGTCGCCGGACCCCCGGACACCGCGATCGACGAAGGGAATCTCCGGGCAGCCTACGGAATGGACTTCGAGATCGTCCGTGGCGTCGACGGCGCTCGCGCCGTCATCCCGCGAATCTCTCCTCAGCCAGGAGCTTCCTGATTACGGGAAGTCGTAGGTCGCGCCGATCCCTGCGGTCAGATCCCCAGCCCCGGTGAAGCCGACCCACGCGTAGATCGCGATCCCGTCGAACCCGAGCTCGACCGTGAGCCGCTGCTCGGTCAGCCCGAACGGCGTCAGCACAAGGTCCGTCTCCGAACGGACCTCCAGAATCCCAAGTGTGAGATCCACATCGAACCAGAGGATGGCATCCACGGCCGGGAGGAGGGTCGATTGTGCGCCGAGATCGGCCGTCAGCGAACCCTCAGTGAGGTCCAGATCGAGAAGGCGAGCCTCGCCTCCCACAAGAGCCGTCACGGCGAACCCGGGGACCGTAAGATCGGCATCGCTCCAGAACGTGAAAACCCCGTAGGACGCATCGAGGTCGAGTAGGAGGGTGGTCACGAACGCCGGGAGGATCCCGAATGTGAGCCGCACATCGGCTGACGCCGCGAACCCATCCCGAGCGATGTCAAGCAGACCAACCCCGACATAGAGGTCCAGCTCGTCGAACGAGAACGGATAGATCGTGACCGCCAGAACTCCGCCGACTTCAAAGACGCCGAACGCAATTTCGGCCGTCAGCTCTTCGGTCGCCGTGAACCCAGGGAACAGGGCGACATCGGTTTCGCTCTCGAGCGTCAGCCCGTCGAAAGCCCACTCCAGATCGAGCCAGAGGTCGGTGGAGAAGCCAGGCAAGAAGGCCGCCTCCACGCCGGCCTCCCCAGAGAGACCGCCGGCTTCGGCCGCAACTGCAGCGAATCCGACGCCGAGCACCGCAAGACAAAGGACCAACATCCGGGCGAATCGAACCATGACATCCCCCTCATCCCCAAAGATGATCGCCATCCTAGAGCGAGATCTACGTGCGGTCAACTGCCACACGGAGAGATCAAGACGTTCGGCTCAGTCGCACGGAAGAGACCCGTAGTACGTCTCCGCAGCCTCGACGAATTCGCTGAGCAGCCGGCCGGCAAGCGACTCGATGACCAGATCGGCATGCGGAAACGCAAGATGCCGTGTCACAAGATTCGGAACGGCAACGCAGAACAGGCCGGCAGCCTTCGCAGCGGCGACGCCGTGAGCCGAGTCCTCGAACGCAATCGCCGCTTCGGAAGGCGTCTCCAGGCAGACGAGAACCGCGCGATAGAGATCCGGGGCAGGTTTGGTCGACTCGACATCCTCGGCACAGACGATCGCGGCAAATCGTTCGAGCAGACCGACGCCCGCAAGGTGTCCGACGACCCAATCGCGTTCCGAGCTCGACGCGATCGCCAACCGGAAGCCTCGACGTTCCGCCTCGTCGATCAGCTCACAGACCCCCGGGAGGATCTCCGCTCCTTCGAGGAGTTCGAGTTCTCGCGACATCCTCTGTCTTCGGATGTCGGTACGATCGACCGCCCGTCCGAGATGATTCTCGAGAAGAAGATAGGCCTCCTCCGGATCGGCCGACGATCCGATCAGACACGCCCACTCGGATGGTGAGACAGTCAATCCGTGCTCAGCGTAGATCTCCTCCCACGAGCGGCGGAACGGGGATTCGGTGTCGAGAATCAGCCCATCGAAATCGAGAATTACAGTTTCGACCATCGCACCCGCCGCCTCCTCCGGTTCTCCTCGCGCCGACATGCCGTTGCGGGGTCCGCAAGCATACCACCCGTCCGGAATGGAGCCAATCGAGTCGGAGGCTTGGAGGGAAAGGGTCTGACGCCTCTCCCGCGGAGGACGGTTCCTACTACGTGACGACAAGGAGCTGTTGCACGCTGCTCATGTCACCGTCGTCGTCGATGACGAAGAGCGTCACGGTGTAGATTCCGGCCGCGGTGTACGTATGCTTGTACTCCCCGTCACCGGTCGGCCCTCCAGACCGGTACGACCCGTCCCCGAAGTCCCACCCAACGTGAACGATCGAGCCCTTCGGACTCGGGTCGACCGACTCGTCGAGGAACAGGACGGTTTCGCCGACGCTCGCCGAATCGGCGGGGAGCGCGAACGAGGCGATCGGCTTCGTGTTCTCAACGGTAATCGTTCTGACCATCGGCGCCGATTCGGCCCCGTCCTCGTCGATCACAACAAGCGTCACCGTGTAGGTCCCATCGTCGGCGAACGCATGAATCGAAGTCGACTCCCTGCTCGTCGTGCCGTCCCCGAAATCCCAGCGCCAACGAACGATCTTGCCATCGAGGTCGGTCGAGGCGTCGCGGAATTCGTACGTGGCGGCGTCGTTGCTCAATCCGCTGTCGACTGAGAAGCCGGCCACGGGCGCACGATTCAGCACCGTCAGCTCGACGACATCCGATTCGGCCGTCGCGCCGTGGTCGTCCGTGACTCGCACCTGCGCGGGATAAACGCCATCATCGCTGAATGTGTGTAAGAATGTCGCGCTCTCGCTGACAGCATCGTAGACCCCGTCGCCGTTGAGATCCCACTCATAGCGGACAATCGAAGTTCCGGTCGACCCCGTGGCGATCAGTGCAATCACGCCCCCCGTCTCGACCGCGTCGTGCGATGTCCGAAGCTCCACCGCGAGGTCGCCGTTCGCCGACGACTCGTCGTTTGCGCCTCCCGAGCCAGCGATGCCGGCCTCTTCCTCGACATCGATGGCCGCGCCCCCGACCGATTCCGCGGCGAGCGCATCGGTTTTGGTTTCGACGCCTCCGAACACGGCAATGCCGCCCAGCAAGATCGTCAGCACCAACGCGAAGACCTTCTTCATGTCGATCACCGCCTTCTCTTCCGATGGAGTCTCTCGCCCATCTGTGGGCGGAACGGGGCGAAGCTGTGGCGTAGGGGTGAAGAACCGAGGAATCCCTTCTCTACGCATCCGAAGAGAGCATCACCACTCAACCGTTGCGTCGAGTCCGATCTCCGCAATCGAGCTCGCCTCGACGACGATCTCGAGACCAACCTCGTGCGATTCGATTGGCCAAGCCGTGAACTCCATCTCGACTCGATCCCACGAGGCAACGGCCGAGATCTCGGTCGAGTAGGCCCACAGCTCCATCGCCAGCTCACGATCGCAGCGATCCCTCCTCTCGAATCCGGCTCCGACGGCCCGGGCGTATGCCTTCAGTCCGGTGATCTTCTTGTTCCACGCCGGGGCGAGACTCGTCCGGCACTCGCTCCACGCATCGCCCCACGCGAACTCGACCGCGGCTCCGACGAACTTCAGCCCATCGGGAGCGAGTCCATCGCTCGGAATCATTTCGCCGAAGAATTCGACCGAGGCCGCCGGCCCCCAAGCGATCGCCTCGGCGTCGATCTCCGGCTCGAACGACCACTGTGTTCCGGCGCGAGTCAGGCGAATCTCGGCTTCGACGACCAGCCACGGGACAATCGTTGGTAGAGGCACGGCAATCTCCACATCGACTCGATCGAATCCCTTCTTCGCGCTGAAGCGACTCTCGATGTCGAACGAAGCGTTGCAGGTCTCGAACGAGATCTCGATGTCCGTCCGATAGAACGCGAGCGAGAACGACTTCGATGCGCCGAATCGCGCCACAACGTCCACTTCGTAAGCACCGTGCTCGCCCTCCAGTCCGACGTCGACCCAGCAGTGATCCGCGTACAGATCGAGGTCGAGTCCGATTTCCCACTCACGGAACGCGATCTCGGTATCCAGCGTCAGCTTCTTGAAGCGGCGTTTCCGCGGATCCCACGTAACAGAAGACTCGAGATCGAACGGATTCGCTTCGATGGACGCCTCCAGCTTCACCCGATCCCAGACAGAGGACTCGACTTCGGCGATCCCTTCGACCTCCCAGCCAACTCCCTCGAACGCGATCGTCAACTCGCCATCCACCGCCCACGGAGACTCTGTTAAATCGAGGACGACCTGCGATTCCCACGTTCCCTCGATCTGTCCGCCGGATGCAGCGGTAACGGAGGCGAAGCCGATCAGAAGGAGGAGGGACCATGTCGTGCGAACGGTTGCTACCGAGTGGCGCGGCTCCGGGCGGCAAGGGAAGAGCATTGCATATCAGAGGTTATCTTTTCATTGAAAAGGAGGCAAACGCCTGCATCCCTCTTCCCAGACACCATCAAGAGAGATGTGGGTGGGAATGGCGTCAGGCACTCACATCGCTGAGTGCGGCGTCAGCCAGATTCAGCTGTGGGCTCGGCCTGCTGGGCCTCCGCTGCATCGTGATCCGGGATCAGCCGCTCGATGTTCCGCAGTTTGCTGACGCCGAGCCCGACGAGCGCCAGGAGAAGGCCGACCGAAGCGCCGGCGAGGAACATCACCGACATCCCCGAGCCCGGGCCCGTACCGACCAGGCGTCCCAACGCTCGTGCCAGGCCGCTGCCGGAGGCCATCATCGGTTCGAAGACGCGATCGGCCAGCGGGCCGGCCGCGAGCATCGCAATCGGGGCGCCAAGCGCGCCGATCATCCGCCGCACCGCGAAGACGCGCCCCTGTACGTCGGGTGGCACCTTCACTTGCCAGATCGCGCGACTCGACGTATTGAAGAGGGCGAGGAAGGCCGTCACGAAGAACGCCCCGGTCGCCCAGAGAACGACGCTCTGACCGAGTCCGATCAGCCCCTGCCCGAGAACGGCCAGCCCGGCAAGGCCGGCGTAGACGCCGAAGATCCTCCGCTTCGGGCCGCCCCACAGACTCATCAGGAAACCTCCGACGACCCCGCCGAGTCCGAAGGCCATCTGAACGGTCCCGAGGACCAACTCGTCGCTCCCCGTCCGTGCAAGGACCATCGGTGCGAGCACCGTAGCACCGATCAGCAGGCTGACATTCGCTCCGAAGATCAGCAGAAGCAGCGCGAGGAAGCTGCGATGCTCGTAGACGTATCGGAAGCCGTACCCCGCTTCCGACCAGAGGCTCCCGCGCGCCTTCTTGCCGTGGCTCGTCTCCTCCGGCTGCGGGATGGCAACGCAAAGCAGGACCAGAATCGCGAAGACGAACGTCACGATGTCGAGAAGGAGCACGCCTCGAATCCCGATCAGCACGAGAAACGCACCCGCGAGAATCGGCGCAACGATCTGCGAAGCCGATCCCGCCATCCCGACCATCGCGTTCGCCCGGCCGTAGTGCTTCTTCGGGATCATCGTCGTGATCGCGGCGCTGTAGGCGGGAAACTGGAACGAGCCGAACGCACCCGCGAATGCACCCGCAATGTACAGATGCCAGATCTGCAGGCGATCGAGCAGCATCAGCGTCAGGATAACGATGGTAGAGAGTCCGGCGGCGAGGTCGCTCAGGATCATGACGAGTTTCCGATTCCACCGATCGACGAGCGCCCCCGCGATCGGGCTGAGGAGGACCGTCGGTGCGAATGAGAAGAACCCGACGAGCGCAAGGGCTGTCGCTCGCCCGGTGATCTGCCAGGCCCAGATCGTCAACGCGAACTGGCTCATCCCGGAGCCGATCAGCGAGACGAACTGGCCGAACCAGACGGTCGAGAAGCCGATCATGCCGGACGGCTGAGTCGGACGGAATCGCACGGTGCACCTCCCGGAGCGTGGCCGAGCGGGGATTCTACCTGGCTTCCATGGGAATGCAACCTACATGGGTATCTTCTGCAGGCCGCCGAGAGTTGCCCGGACGGGCCGGCTCTTGCACCATCATCCCAGGTGATTCGAGTGATCCACGAATCGGTACTCGACCTAATCGGCAAGACCCCGCTGGTCCGACTCCATTGCATTGGGCGCGACTGTTCGGCGGACCTCGTCGCCAAACTGGAGATGTTTAACCCGATCGGCGTGAAGGACCGACCGGTCCGATCGATGATCGAAGATGCCGAGCGGCGAGGTCTGATCGACCGCGACACGACCATCATCGAGGCGACGAGCGGGAACACCGGGATGGCCCTCGCCTACATCTGCGCCGTCAAGGGGTATCGCCTGATCATCTGCATGAACGAAGCGATGAGCGAAGAGCGGAAGCGGGTCCTCCGCGCGTTCGGCGCCGAGCTTGTGCTGACCCCGGCGGGCGAGCACACGAAGGCGGCCAAGGCGACGGCGATTCGGCTCGCCGAGGAGATCCCGAACGCCTTCTACGTGAACCAACATGCGAATCCGGCGAACACAGAGGCCCACGTCCGCACGACGGCCGAGGAGATCTGGAATGACACCGACGGCCATGTCGACATCGTCGCCTGCCCGCTCGGGACGACCGGAACCGCCATGGGGATCGCCCGCGCCCTGAAGCCGCGGAAGCCGTCGCTCCGGATAATCGGCGTCGAGCCGAGCACCGCGCCGATGCTCTCCGAGGGAACCTGGTGTCCACACCGGCTTCCGGGAACAAGCCCCGGGTTCGTGCCCGAACTGTTCGATCCATCCCTCGTCGACGAGATCCTCCGAATCGATCCCGAGGAAGAGGCCTATCCGATGTGCCGCCGACTGGCACGCGAGGAAGGGCTGCTCGTCGGCGTCTCGTCGGGGGCCGCGGCCGTGGGGGCCCTCCGAATCGGAAGCCGCCCGGAGAACGACGGGAAGCTAATCGTCGCCCTCTTCGCGGACACCGGACAACGCTACTTGTCGGTCGACGGCCTCTTCACCTGAGACGACGAAGCCTTCGTCTTCACTCGGCCCGGATCAACCATTCCTTGTGGAGGAAGTCGCAAGTGCAGTTTGCGGTCGCCTCCTCGTACGAGATCCGCCCTTCCCCCTCTAGGATCGCGCGGAAGTACTCGATCCGATTGGCGATTGCTGCCTCGATGGTGTCCGCGTCCTCGAGCATGATGCCGTGACTGAGAAGGAGCGTGCGAGACGCAGACTCCCGGAGCATCTCGAGCGACTGGATGTGCGCTTCGATCAGATCGTAGGCCGCCCATGGGAGGATGTCCTGTCCCGCGTTCGAGGTCATGACGTTGTCGGCCACATGGATGAAACCGTCGTCGATCAGGGTGTAGGCCGAACAGGCTGAGTGCCCCGGAGCGAATCGGAATCTCAGACGGAACAGTCCGAATTCGACGGTGTCCGTTTCGTTGACCGGCAGCGTCGGAAGAAATCTCTCCCATTCGGTCCGCTCGCCGAACTGGCTCAGCGTCTCCTCCGCGCGTGGGCTCCCGAGGATCGGCACCTCGGGGAGGGCGTTCAACCCCAAGACGTGATCCGGATGGAAGTGCGAGATCACGATGCGCGCGATCGTGTAGCCGGCCGCCTCGAGGGCGCCGCGAACGGCGGCGGCTTCCTCCTCGTAGGCCGTATCGATCAGAAGCGCCTGCTTCGCGCCCTCATCGAGGAGCGCCGTGATGTTGAATCCGTAGTGTTTCCCCTCGGCGGGCGGGAAGCGATACTGGACGATCCCCCGAGCGATGGACAGCTTCTCCACGATCGATCACCTCGTAGGAACCGATTCTACCGCCGTTGGAGCGCCGGTTCAGAAGACGTCGAGATCCCTGCCGGAGACGACCTCGCCCGGATACCGCTCGCGGACTTCCCGGAGCAGTTCCTCCTCCGAGACACCATGAAAGAGTTGGTGATAGAGGACGAGGAGCCCCGGCCGGACAATGGAGGCAACATCCGCCAACTGTTGCGCCGTCGTGTGAACCGCCAAGTGGTACACCCGCCACACCGGATCGCGATCGGAAAGACCCGCGTCGGATTGCACCTCGTGAACGAGGAGATCGCACCCCGCGTACGCTTCGGCCCACCCCTCGAACGGCGCCGTGTCGCCGGAGACGACAATCGTTCGATCGGCTGTCGCGAATCGATACCCGTACGCGGGCCACGACCCGTGATTCACCGCGAATGCCTCGACGGTGATCCGATCGTCCCGATAGACAGCGCCCGACTCGACATCGCACGCCTCCACACGGTGTCCGGCCCGATTCGCCGGTTCGAGTCCGTCGAGCCGCTCGCGGATGTCCTCCCGGTACGCAGCGAGGAGATGAGAGGTCATCTCCTCCGTTCCTGGCGGCCCGAAGACCCGAAGGGGCTCTTCGCGGCCGAGCACCCACGGACTCAGGATCAGATCGGGATAGCCGGCGGTGTGGTCTGAATGGAGGTGCGTGAGAAATGCTCGAGCCAGTCGCGGGGCGGCGAGCCCTTCGATTCCGGCTTCGGCCGCTGCAGCAGCCCGCCGGACGACGCCCGGCCCGCAATCGACGAGGTAGGGCACGCCGTCGACAACAACCGCGACGGACGGCCCGGATCGATCCGGATCGGCGTTCGGCGTCCCCGTCCCAAGCAGGACGACCTTCGGCGAGAGTGGAGTGCGCTTCATCGGATCGGCGCTTCCGATGAACGGTCTCTACGATTCGGAAGGCATCATCAACGCTAGGAAGAGTCCCTTCACGAACGACGTGACGGCCTCTTTCTCTGCGGTCGTCGGTTCGGCATCACCCCGTCCCTCGAACACGGTGCTCATCACGGCTCGCGTGACATCCGACTCCCGACGAGAGAATGGAGCGAACCGATCGGCCCACTCGTGCAACTGCGCGGCCGCCTCCACGGTGAGAGTCGTCTCGGTCGAATCGAGATCCGTTCCGCTGGAACAGCGGACGGCAACGATCCGTCCGTCCGGGTAGATCGTCATCCGGTCGCAGTGGTCGCCCGCTCCGTTCTGCCGCTCCCAGGTGAGGAGAACCACAGGCTGCTCGGAACTTTCGGGCTCGGACGTCTGTGCTGCTTCGGGTGCAACGGATTCCTCCGGCGCAGTCACGTCGACAGGAGTCTCCGCGGGCTCGGACGCCGGCGTCTCCGGCTCTGCGACGGGGGGCTCTTCGGGAGCAGCCTCCGGAGCCTCTGCAGGCGGCGTGGCTTCCACCGGAGCGCTCTCGACCGTGCTACTGCTCGTCTCAGCCGCCGGCTCCTCTCCTCCACCGCATCCCGTCGCCCCGAGAAGGAGCCCCATGACCACCACGCTCAGCGAACCGACTGCGAAGCAGATCCACAACGTGCGCTTCATCCGACCTCCTGACGCCGCTCGGCCCTGGGGCGCGACCGCATCGGCTAGCCGTTCGGGCGCGCTCGTTCGCCCAGCCACGGCTCCTGCAGCTATCGTAGGGCTGAAGGACGGAACGTCAAGTCATCGGAGCTTGATGTGCAAAGGGGCTCGTTTGACAGATGAGGCCGCGCACTGCGTGGTCAGGAACGCTGCCGGGTCTGGGTAATCTCCACAAGCCCGAACAGGTCAACGGATACAACGGATAGATCGTCTCGTGGAGCGCGGTTCGCCTCCATCGCGGCTCGGTGGATGCGGCTTCGCGTCCGCCCCGCGGGGCCGCTCGGCACGGCCAATGTCACCGGTCCACCCCACGACGGATCTTGCACGGTGTAGCTTCCCACTTGAATTGTCAGCATCTTCGGCCTCCTCAGGCTGCGCGCATAGGCGCTAAAGGTTGGCCTTAGTATATTTATAAGGTCCTCCTTGTCAACCCCATTCGAGATCCATATCCTCGCGTAACCCGAATCCTCTGTTGACATTTGGTTCTCAACGCGTACAATGATTAGGCGCATCCATTGACCCAGGAGGTAGAACTGTGGCGATCAAAGCTCGACTTAAACTGATCCTCAAGGCAGATGATGTCACTGTCGCCGAGTCCGAGGACCCTGAGATCTGGAAGGCAGCCTTCGAAGCGATTCAGACCGGACTCGCCGGAGGAGCCTTGGGAAGGACGGACGAAGAGCTGTCGGAGTGGGTCCCCGAGGAAGAACGCGTCGCAATCCGTTCGTTCGCGGCGGAACTCGGCATCGACGTCAAGGATGTCCTTGCCTCCTGTCACCCGCGGACGATGCCGCCTTACCTGTTCCTCAACCGGCGCCATTGGGAGGCGTTCAAGCGCCAAACACCCGAGAGGGGCCGGAATTCTGTCAGCAACGCCGTCCTTGCGATGACCCTCCTTCTCCTCTGGGCGGAGAAGATCAACCTCGATCGGGTGGCGCTCCGCGACGGGATGGCCGTCCTCCGAGCGATCTCGGCCGTCGACGAGCACGCCAGCCGTGCCGTCGACAACTGCACGTGGCTTCAGCGATCGACCGGCCGCGTCGTGATCAAACCCGATGAGATCTCGAAGGCGCTCGCCGTGGCGCGGGCCTTCTGCCTTCAGCAGCCGCCGGTCTGGCCCGAGGAGCGGCGGGGACCATTGCCCCCGGTCGAGCCGGCGTAGATTGGTCGGCTCTACGATGCAATCGCTATCACGAGATCCCGCAACGTGACCGCGGTCGTCGCGAGCACGTCGCAATCGACGAGTTCGGTTCGATCGCGCTCCGTGTGCGTGATCTCGCGGCAGAGCCAATCAAAGTCGGTCGACGTCAGAGCAAGCGCCGGGCGGCCGGCAGCGACGAACAGCGAGTGGTCCCCCTGCGGCCACGGCTCGCCCTCGGAGAACGCCGGATCGCGCTCGAGGAGACCGGCGATGAGACACCGCGTACTCTCCGACACGCCGTAGAATGAACAGGCGACGCCGGCCCCCACGTGACCGACGCCATCGAGGTTGATCGCAAGCTCGACTTCTCCCATCCGATCCCCGAGCGCAGCCAGGTACGTCATCTGCCCCGGCGCCGAATAGTAGTCCTCTCCGTTGAACGGGACGATTTCGATCGTCGTCTCCCCAGCGTAGTCCGCGAGCAACTCAGCCAACCCGATCAGCGTCGCGACGCCGGAACCGTTGTCAAGTGCGCCGGGCGTCTCCTTCTTCGCGTCGATGTGGGCACAGAGGACAACCCGCACCTGAGGGGTCGTCCCTTTTCGCGCAATGAGATTGACTCCTGTGGCCGGAATCCGTTCGGACACGAACGAGAGCCGTACCACCTCGCCCACGTGCTCGAGAAGCCGCGCCCCAATCACATCCTTCGTTGTGACCGAGGGGATATCGAAATCGCCATCCTCGAACAGCGGGAAGGGATACAGGCTGCCGGCCGTACCGGGTGACACGCCGGTCGCGCAGACCAGGCCGGCAGGCCTCCCGGTCTCGAGGAGCCCGATCAGCCGCTGGTGATGCTCCGGGTTGTAGAAAACGAATCCCTTCGGCATCACCTGCTCGGCCGCGATCTCGCCGTGGAGGAGGACGATCCGATCTCGGATCTCGGTCCCTTCGAGCGCCTCGATCGATGATGCGGCGACCAGCTCCGCCGCCGCGTCGCACGGGAGTGAGTACGGATTGACGGTCGCCGGCCATCTCTCGCTTCCCACCTCAAGGGTTACTCCACCGGATGCCCATTCGATGCAGTCGAACGGCTGCGCTTCGATCGCGAAGCCGAACTCGGAAACAACCTGTTCGAAGTACGACGTCGCGCGACGATTCCCCTCGCTTCCGACGTGGCGGTTTCCGATCTCGTTGCAGAGGATGTTGAGGTGCGATTCGATTCGAGCAGCGAGCGTCTCCGAGTTCACCTTCACTCCTTGAAGATCAGCCGCCTGTAGAGGCGGAGCTCTTCGATCGATTCGCGGATGTCGTCGGCCGCACGATGCCGGACGTTCTTGTCGAGGACCGCGACAACCCCGGGGAACCAGCGGGCGGCCAGCTCGTTGATCGCGCTGACATCGATGTTCCGATGACTCAGATGCCCGTTCAGTTCCGGCATGTATCGCATCAGAAAGCGCCGATCGAGGAGGATCGAGTTGCCACAGAGCGGGGCCACCCCCCGATGCGTGTGCTTCCGGATGAACGAGAGCGTCTGCGCCTCCGCCTCGCGGAGCGAGATGTCGGAGGCGCGGGATGCTTCGAGGAGCCCGGAGAACCCATGCTGCTGCTCGCACCAGGCATCGATCCGCTCGAGGACCTCCTCCGGTTGGTGAATCACCAGAACCGGTCCCTCTCCAATGATGTTCAGGTCCTTGTCGGTGACGACGCTCGCGATCTCGAGGATCGCCCGGTTGCCAACGCTCAAACCCGTCGTCTCGAGGTCGATCCAGACGAGATTGCTGCGATTCCGCGGCATGATCTGCAGACTCCTTCCGATTCAACCTTACCGGCTGTTCCGTCCGCCGGCCACCAAGGAAGCAGCGTCTGGTCCGATGCAACGTTCGGACCCGTGATAGCGGAAGATCAGGTTGACAGGGACTAGACGATCGTCTAGTCTTCGCCCGTATCCCTCGGGAGGTATCGTCATGACCAGTCATTCCGGATGGGTCGCGACCAGTCTGACGCCGGACTGGGCCGCGATCCCTGCACGCCCGAGCCGCGAAGAGATCGCCCCCGGCGTCTTGCTCCACGCCGGCGCGTCGAACAACTACGTCCTCGAAACCGGCGAAGGCCTGCTGGTGATCGATCCCGGACACCAGAGCCTTCGCGATTCGTTTCACCGGTCGGTTCGCGAGTGGAGTTCCACCTCGGTCCACACCGTCGCCTACACCCACGGACACGTCGACCACACGACCGGCTTCGGTCGCTTCCTCGAAGACGGAGAGCGGCCGCAGGTCGTGGCCCAGGAGAACTGCACCGCACGCTTCGCCCGCTATCGACTGACGCGCGGGTTCAACGAGCACATCAACCGCCGGCAGACCGCGAATCCGAATCTTGAATTCCCATCCGAGTTCCTCGCCCCGACGTTGACGTTCCGGGAGACGCTGACCCAGCGGATCGGCGACCTCGAGGTCGTCTACTGCGCTGTTCTCGGGGAGACCGACGACAACTGCACGATCTGGATCCCGAGTCGCCGGATGTTGTTCGTCGGCGACCTCGCAACATGGAAGGTCCCGAACAGCGGCAATCCGCTCAAGGTCCAACGTTATCCGGTCGAATGGGCGGCCGCGCTGGAGGAGATGGCCGGATACGGCGCAAAGTGGCTCTGCCCGGGGCACGACCTCGTCCTGCGCGGCGAGGCGCTGATCCGCGCCTTCCTCCTCGATCAGGCCGGCTATCTCCGGTCGATCATCGATCAGGTGCTCGAACGGATGAACGCGGGCCAGTCGACCGATGAGATCGTTCACGGAGTCGTCCCGGATCCGAAGTTCGCCTCGCTGCCTCACATCCGGACCGTCTACAACCACCCCCAGTTCATCGTTCGCGATCTTCTCCGGTACTGGGGCGGCTGGTGGGACGGAGAGGGAGCGACGCTTCTGCCGGCCCTTCGATGTGAGCAAGCGATCGAGATCGTCCGCCTCGCCGGAGGCGTGGCACCCGTGATCGAGCGCGCCCAGGCGCTCGTTCAGCTCGGAGATCTCGCGCTTGCCTGCCATCTCGCCGATTGGGCGACCATCGCCGAGCCCGAGAGCCTGCCAGCTCAGGAGCTGAAGCGCGATGTCTATCGAGAACGGGCCGAGTGCGAAGCCTACGGCATGCCGGCCGGCTTCTTCCGCTCCGAAGTCCTCGACGCAGAGCGCGCCATTGCCAATCTGACGGGTGGCCCCGGGTGAGCGAGGAAGTCAGGGAGCGGCTTCTCCAGGAAGGCATCCGCCTCCTTCGAGAGCATGGGTACCACGGAACGGGGATTCAGCAGATCGCGTCGGCGGCCGGCATCCCGAAGGGCTCCTTCAACTACTACTTCGCCAGCAAAGAGGCGTTCGCTCTTGCGGTGATCGACCGCTATGCGACGAGGATCGAAGAGGGGATCCGAGCGGCTTACGACCGGAGCGATCTGCCTCCGCTCGCGCGCTTGCGCGCGTATTTCGACGGCCTTCTCGCAGCGATCGACAGTGCCGAAGGCGAGCACGGCTGTGCAATCGGGAACTTGCTCGCCGAGTTGGGCGACACAAACGAGATTCTCGGGGCGGCGCTGTCGGCGGCGTGGAGGCGGATCGAGAAGAGGCTGGAGCCGTTTCTACTGGAGGCGCAGCGCGCCGGAGCGCTCGCCTCCGAGGTGGATCCCCGCCGGATCGCCGGCCTGCTGTTGAGTGGATGGGAGGGGGCGCTAATCGCGATGCGGGCACAACGAAGCACACTTCCCCTCGAGCAGTTCCTCGAGACCGTCTTCGACCGACTGATCGCCGCGACCTAGCATCCACGGCCGGCCGGTAGGCACGTACACCCCGATTCGGTCGCGCGGCGCCCTGCGGATATGATCCGTCCATGGACGAACCGCGCTGGAAGCCGACACGCCGCCCGCTCCGGACCGTTCTTCGTGCTCTGATCCGGTTCGCGTTCGCCGTGCTGACGCGGTTGCACATCGAGGGCGAGGAGAACCTCCCCGAGACAGGCCCCCTACTGGTTGTCGCGAATCACTTCCACTTCATCGATCCGGTCGCTGTCATTCGCGCGATGCCGTGGCCGCTCGAGTTCATCGGTGGGTCACGACTCCCGAACGCGCCGACCGGCGTCAAGTGGTTGACGACGCTGTGGGGGACAACGCGCGTTCGTCGCGGCGGCTCATCGAGGGAGGCGCTTCGGGCAGCCGAAGCGGTCCTCTCTACCGGGGGGATCTTCGGAATCTTCCCAGAGGGTGGAAGCTGGGCGTCGGTCCTCCGCCCCGCACGGCCGGGGGCGGCGTACCTTGCGACGCGTACCGGTACCCGGGTCCTTCCGGTCGGGCTCGATGGATTGACCGAAGTCTTCCCGAGCCTCTTCCGCTTCCGGCGAGCGCGAGTGACGATCCGGATCGGACAGCCGGTCGGTCCGTTCGAGCCGGCGTCGCGGGGCCGAGCGGGGCGAGAATCGATCGATGAAGTCGGTGAAACGATCATGCGCCGGATCGCCGAATTGATTCCGGCCGAACGGCACGGCGTCTTCTCGGAGGATGCGGCCGTGCGCGACGCGGCCCAGGCGGCGGCCGTCTATCCGTGGTCTCACGGGAGGGAGGGGTAGGCATGTCGAACGATCGGTCCGGCAGACAGGCCCGAAGAGCGTGGTATCTGTACGACGCCGGGAACTCGGCGTACGCAGCGGTGGTCCTTCTCGCCGTCTACGCGACGTACTTCAAGGAGAGTGTGGTCGGTGGAGCTCTCGGCTCCTTCTTCTGGGGGATCGCCGTCACGACAGCGACGGCGATCGTCGCGGTCAGCTCCCCGGTCCTCGGCGCAATCGCCGACGTTTCCGGCGGCAAGAAGCGGTTCCTCCTGCTGTTCACCGTCATGGCATGCGTCTTCACCGCATCGCTCTTCTTCGTGACGGAGCATGCCATCGCGCTCGGAATGGCTCTGTTCATCCTCGCCGAGATCGGATACCGGAGCGGGCAGGTCTTCTACAACTCGTTCCTGCCGGAAATCGCAAGCGAGGGCGATATGGGCCGGGTATCCGGGAACGGCTGGGCGATCGGCTCGGCCGGCGGCGTTCTATGCCTTCTCGTCGTGCTCGCGGCGGTGCGATTGATCGGAGGCGCGCTGATTGTCCGTCTCTCGCTGGTGTTCACGGCGCTCTACTTCCTCGCGTTCGCGCTGCCCTTCTTCCTGCGCGTACGTGAGCAAGGCGAGCAACGTCCGCTCCCTCGCGGCCGCGACCTCATCCGGACCCCGTTCCGACGCCTGGCCGAGACACTACGAGCCGCCCGCCAGCATCGCGAATTCGGGAAGTTCCTGCTCGCTTTCCTCGTCTACAACGAGGGAATCCTGATCACGCTCAGCTACGGGGCCATCCTCGGGCAGACGCTCTTCGGGATGGCGCAGGAGCAGATCATCATCTTCATGATCCTCGTTCAAGTCGCAAGCGTGCCCGGCGCGTTCCTTCCCGGACTCCTCGTCGGGCGTCTTGGCTCCCGGAACACATTGCTGCTCTCTCTGGCAGGGATGATCGGAGCGGTTGTCTGGCTGTTCTTCACGGAGTCGATCGTCGCGTTCTACGCCATCGGCGCCGTCGCCGGCTTTGCCCTGACCGGCGTTCAATCGGTCAGTCGTGCAACCGTCGGGATGCTCGCCCCGGCCGGACGGAGCGCGGAGTTCTACGGATTCTTCGCCGTCGCCGGGCGGACGTCGTCCGCCGTCGGTCCCGCCGTTTTCGGAGCGATCGTCTTCCACGTCGCAAACCTTCTCGAGCGGGGAGGCGAGTCGGTCGCTTTGGCGGAGCAGGCGGCGCACCGGTACGCCCTACTGTCGATCATCGGGTTCCTGATCCTCGGGACGCTGATCCTGCTCACCGTCAGCCGACAGGCCGGACGACGCACGCCGACTGCAGCGTTGGAGTAGAAGCCTCAACCAATGAAGACGCGGCGCGCGAATTCGCGCGCCGCGTTACGTTTTCGTTATGAGATCACTCCGCTACAGCGCCACGACGTCGAGCGCCTGGGGACCCTTCTGGCCCTCGCCCAGGGTGAACTCGACCTGCTGGCCGTCCTGCAGCGACTTGAAGCCTTCACCACGAATCGAGCTGAAGTGCACGAAAACATCTTCGCCACCCTCGCGCTCGATGAAGCCGAAGCCCTTGTCATCGTTGAACCACTTGACGGTACCGGTCATCCGTTCGGACATGTGAAAACCCTCCTCCATGCTGGGAGCCTTAGCGAAGCAGAACGATCTCTTGGATTTCAGGAATGATCCGGACTCCGAGAAGGCGACTGCACAACTACCAACATTGACGGAAGTGTATCGGACCGGTCCGTCGAGCGCAACGGCATCTACCTCGAGAAGAAAGATGCGATCCGTGGCGGGATCACTCCCTTCATCCGTCGTCGTCGCAGATCTCGCCTTCGTCGACGCGCCACCCGCCATCGACGGTCCGGAACTTCCCCCGTGCGACGAGGAAGTCAATCAGCTCATCGGCCGTCATCCCGTCCGCCGCACACGTGTGGAACCGCGCGTCGGCCCCGAACCGTTCGGCGATCGATTCGAGGAGCCCTTCCCGCGTCTGGGAACGGTCGGTCGCGATCATCATCCGCAAGACCTCGTGGCCGTGAATGCTCTCCAACGGTCTTCCTTTCGCTATCCGAAATGAGTGCAGGCGAGGTGCTCTGCCCGAGAAGACTGCAAAGGAGTCAGCTCAGAACCCCGCCTGCGAATAGCCACCAGAACAGTCCACACTGCTCTGCGAAGTCACTCTACTGCGAGTCCTTCCCGATTACAAGAGTCGACGGTCGATCCCATGGGTGAAGCTCAGCCCCGTGGGCTCTGCGTCGGACGAATCGTGTGCCACGCTCGATTCCCACAGGCGCAGTCGAGGCAGACCGGCCCGGTACTCAGGAAGACAGCTCCGGATTCCGGATCTCGGAGGAAGACCGCCGGTTCCGCCGGCTCGTCGCAGAGACGACACCGCTCCTCTGCGACACCGGAGAGCCGAGCGTAGCGCAGCGAGAATGGGAAGTCGTCGAACTCGACAACTTCCCACATTCGCACCGCCGGATGGTAGACGATCTCCCATCGGTCTCCGTCCGGACCCCACAGGTATCTTTCCATGCACCCGCCTCCGTGTCTCGCTTCCGTTTCCCGGCCTACGGCAGATCGATCGACGAGCCGGCACGCCGAGCAATCTCGATCGGATCGGTGACGCCGTCGAAGGCCTCGTTCGGCGCCGACTGCCACAACTCGAGGATGCTGAGGACCGACCCGTTTGCGTCGTGGATCAACGCTTCCAGCTGCATGGAAGAGACCCTCGAGTCCGTGCCCGCAGTGACGACCAGCTCGACCGGAAGTCCTCCGAGATCCCCGAGGAACCCAACGTACTCTGCAATCGAACGCGCCGGTTCGTTGAAGTACGTCGGCGTGACGAGGACAAGGAGATCGAACACCGCGAGGTCGGTCGGCGCAACCGGCGACGCCGTCGTGACATCGCACCGCCATCCCGTCTCAGCCAGCCCTCCGGCGAACGCGTAGGTCACATCTCGGTTGAACGTCGTCACGCCCGGATGATAGACGACCAACGCGCTTCCGGCTGCTCCCGTCGGGTTGATCCGCACAATCCCGCTTTCCACTGAGATGACCGACTGCTCCACCATCGATACGGTCGACCCCATCATGAAGAACCCGAGGATCAACCCGATCATCAACCATCCGATCGCTTTCGTTGAGACCATCGGCAGCCCTCCCCGTGTCTTGCTCCGCGCCGCCCAATCTACCCCGGACGGTGGCCCAGGACAACCGATCAACGTGACCCAAAGCAAGTAGCTATGTAGAATCCAGAAAACAAGGGAGAACCGATGCAAACACTGCCTTCCGGATACTCGTCCCAGCCGGTCACGCTCGATGATGTTCCCCGGATCACCCAGTTCGGCAACGCGGACGCTCGCCGCTTCACCGGCCGGGACGTGATGTCCGAGGAACGGATGGAGATCAAGCTCTCCGCACCGAATATGAACCTAGTCGACTCCGCCCGTCTCATCCTCGACCCGGGTGGATCTCCGGCCGCCGCCGGCCTCGTCTTCCATCGCGACCCGCACGTGACGATTCACGCGTGGGGGCTCGTCGGTGAGGAACACCGGAAGCTCGGTCTCGGTCGATGGATCCACGACTGGATCCTGAAGCGATCCCAGACTGCGATCGAACGCGCACCGACCGGCGCACGGGTCGTCATTCGCCAGCACACCTTCGATGGCGATACCACAGCGGAAGCCTTCCTGGGCAACGCTGGGTATACCCGGACGCGGAACTACTGGCGGATGGCAATCGAACTGGACACAGCACCGCCGCCGCCCGAATGGCCGACAGAGTTCAACGTCGCCACAGTCGATCCGGAGCGGGATCTCGAAGCGATCGTCCACGCATCGCGTGACGCGTTCCAGGATCACTACGGGATGGTCTTCGGTTCGTTCGAAGCGGAGGTCGAGCGAACCCGCCGTTGGATCGAACAGGATCCGAACTTCGATCCGTTGCTCCAGTTCCTCGTCCGAGCCGGCGATGAGATCGCCGGATTCTGCTTCTGCGCGTCGAACGAAGCCGGTGATGACACGATCGGCTACGTCCAAGCTCTCGGGGTGAGGCCAGCGTGGCGACGCCGCGGCCTAGGCCGTGCACTCCTCTTCCGCGCGTTCGGCGAGTTCCATCACCGGGGGAAGGCTCGGGCAGTTCTCCACGTCGATGCCGAAAGCCTCACCGGTGCGAACCGGCTCTACGAGACCGTCGGCATGCGCGTCGCCGAGCTGACGCACGAGTACGAACTCGAGCTTCGACCGGGTGCCGATCTGACAATGAAGCCGGCGTCCGGCTAGGCTTTTCGGTCGGAGACCCTCCTCGAAGCCGCGGCTCCGTTCGAACCGTCGGTGCCCCCGCCTTCAGCTCAACTCCTCGAGCCGCTTCGTGATCTCGTCCGAGAGCTTCTCCCCGGGGAGCTCGAACAGATCGACCTCCTCGCCATTGAAGCGGACCCAGGTCCAGTCGAACGGCGGCACCGCGTACGTGCCCGCGTCTTCGCGCGTGTCGATTCGATGTAGGGTCATCCGAATCCGAGCGCTGAGCGGATGCTCGGAGACCGCCTCCTGTAGCCGCGTCCCGGAGTCGATGCTGTACGGGCAGCGTGCGCTGAACGTCGCATCGATCGCGAGGAGCCCTTCGGACGAAAGGTCTTGTGGAGCGTACGAAGCGGAGACGAGGGTCGGCTCCCGAACCTCGGTCCGATACGGATTCCACATCAGTGCGATCGGGTCGTGCCGGGCGACCTCGCGAAAGCCGAGCCCCTTGAGAAGCGGAATCGGGAAGTGGGTCGGGATGTCCCAGCCTTGGGTGACAAGCCCCGTGAACCCGCGACGAGTCGCCTCAATGATCCGTTCGATCAGCTTCCGCTCCTCCGCCAGATGCCCGGGATCCTCGGGATCCGTCCCGGCCCAGTGATAGCACATGAGGACCGCCGCCCCCGGGGCCTCGATCGGAACGGGCGCGACCTCGGCCGGCATGTACTCAGCGAACCCGTGCGGTCCGTCCTCGTCGAACGCGACGACCCCGCGCATCCCGAGGTCGAACATCCGGAGGCGCCAGTCGGCCGCCTCCGTGAGATCGCCGCGGAATCGCTTCCCCTGGAGTTCCAGTCCTCCCGGACAGCAAGCGACGTCTGAAAGCCGCTCCGACCTGAGCGGCTCGTAGTGAACACTCATGGTCCACTCACCTCCGACGGAAGCCTATCGTCGGCGTACGAAGCTGCCGTGAAGAGCGCGTCAGGGAGGTAGCACCGTCGACCACGGTGATCCCCCAACCCGCTACTCCTCCAACCGAAATGGCGGATAGACATCGGTCATCAACGCCACGTAGGCGAACAGGCGGAACGTCCATCGATTCAACCCGACCAGGATTCGGAAGATCTCCTGCGGATACTTCCCGGTGAACAGGAGCTTCACGGCAGCGAAGAGCGTCAGGATGAAGACGAGCCCGCATCGCTCGAACCCGGCGCCCCCTTGGAAGATCCCGACGACGATGTAGTGGGGGATCGCCAGCAGCCACCACTTCACCAACGCCAGACCGGGAGAGAGTCGCTCCGGATACGGGACGTCGAGATCGGCCGGATAGTCGCCAGCGCGGAGCGTGAACGGCGGATACTCGTCCGTCCCCAGCGACTGGTAGCTGTAGAACGCGACCCGCCACGACCAGCGCATCACGCCGACGTTGTAGTCGAACAGACCCCTCGGGTAGCGGCCGGTGAACAGGATCGCGAACAGCGACAGGACCCACGAGACGGCGAACCCACACCAGAGGAACGCCAACACAACGTAGTGCGGAATCAGTAGGAACCACTTGACCAGCCAGAGGGCCGGCGAGAGCGGCACGGTCAGTTCGGCCTTGAATGTGAGCGGGAAGGTGCCCGGCGACTGTGGCGCGATCTCCGCCTCGTCCGGCGCACTCCGCCGTGCACCTCGCGCGACAAACAGAACCAGCACCAGCCCGAGCGCAATCAGCACGATCCCGACCACGAGAAGGCCGATCCCAACGGCGAGCAGCCACGGCGCTTCGACACCGACCGTTCCGCTCACGTTGATGCCCCGCGACCCGTCGGCGTTCATCACGACGAGCATCCAGTCGCCCGGCTCGATCTCCCAGATCAGGTCCTGCGTCCCGTCCCCCTCAACGCTCGCATGCCAGAACGTCTGCTCGCTCGGCAACGCCGGAGCGTCCGGGCCGACCCGATCGTCGTACTCGGTCGCCCAGACCCGGTCGTGCCGGTAGTCGTCGAAGTCGACCTCCTCGATCGTCGAGTACGAGACGTTGGCGAGATAGGTCTCGAGATCGTCACGCGGCGCGACCCCGAGGAAGACCGGACCTTCGCCCGTCATCCGGACCCGCGCCGTCGTCGGATGCCGATACCACCAGACCCAATCCCCCTCGAAGACCGCCTCACCGACCACCGCGAACGTGTCCCGTTCGAGCTGGGCCGGGGGCACGGATAGGTATCCGTCCTCGTCGGTGAACCCAACGTCGACCCCGACCAGCGCTCCGCCGCCAAAGAGAATCCCGATCCCGACGATCAGGATCAGACTCCCAAGAATCAGCGATACGACCCTTCCTCCGCTCATCCCTCAGCCCCCCTTGTCGTGTGTGACCTTCTCGCCGCTCATTCGGCTCCAGGATTCACGCCGGGTTCGCACGTGTCAAGTCGTCTAGCCCAGCGCCTTCGGGGATCGAACCAGCGGCCAGACGGTGAGGTCGGTTCCGGGAACGGTCGATTCGGCGCCGGTCTCGAAGCCAAGACGCTCATAGAACCGCAGAAGATCCGGATCGGTCGTCTCGACGTAGCAGGCGAGTCGCTCGCGATCGAGACGTTCGAGCATCGGCTCGAGCAGACTCGTCGCGTGACCGCAACGTTGATGCTCCGGATCGACGGCGACGATGCTGAGGAACCAGTGAGGCCCGGAGACTTGCCCCAGGCGAAGCCGGTCGTTGTGTTCTGCAACGTGCGTCATCCGGGCGACGGCATCCGAGCCGACGGCCCGATAGAGGCGCGTCCCGCCGGACCGGATCTGCCCCCACAGCAACATCGTTGCCCGCTCGGAGGGGAGCCAGACTGCAAACCCCTCCAACGCTTCGGAGCTGACGTGGACCTCGCCGTAGAGGAGTCCGTAGCGGAGCCGCATCTCGAACATCGCCGCCGAGTCGCGGCCCCTCCGAGACGCGTCCGGGAAGAAGTGAACGACGTGCGGCGCGTCTCCGAACGCCCGTGCGCACATCCGCGCTGCTGGCCCGACATCGCGTCGGTGCAATCGGAGCGGTCCGTCCTCCGCCATCTACAGCTCGATCGACGTGCCGATCCCTGCCTCGACCGCCTTGTCGTAGACGAGCTTCGCCGTTGCCACGTCCTGGATCGCCAGGCCAACCGACTTGAAGAGCGTGATCTCCTCGGCGCTCTCCCGCCCAGGCTTCCGGCCGAGGATCAGCTCGCCGAGCTCGGCGTGGATGTGATCGGCGGTGATCGCACCCTCGTCGATCGGAATCATCAGGTCGCCCGCCTCGCTCAGGCAGGCCTCGGCCGAGTCAGCAACGAACTTCGAGCGCTTCACGATCGTTGTGTCCAGCTCGCGCGCGTTCGGCGTGTGGCTTCCGATTCCGTTGATGTGTGTCCCCGGCCGCACGGCGTTCCCCTCGAATAGCGGGGTGCTCGCCGAGGTTGCGGCGCAGAGGATGTCCGCCCCCTCGAGGAGCGCTTCGGGCGACTCGACGCCGACGATCTCCAAATCGAGATCGCGGAGCTCGTTGGCGAATCCTTCGACCACTTCGGGGACGGGGTCGTAGACGAGCGCCTTGCTCAGCTTCCGTGCGACGGCGACCGCTCGGAGCTGCATCCGCGCCTGAACCCCGGCGCCGAAGATTCCGGCGACCTGTCCGTCGTCCTCGCGGGCGAGGTACTTCGTCGCCACGCCGCTGACCGCGCCGGTCCGCATCGCGGTCAGATACCCACCGTCCATGATGCAGATGACGTCGCCGGTCTCCGGGTCCTGGAGCAAGACCTTCCCGATCGTCGTCGGCATGCCGTGCTTCGTCGGGTTGTCCTTGTAGACCGTGACGACCTTGCAGGCGAGCGCGCCGGACTCCTTCAGATAAGCCGGCATGTAGAGCGAGATCCCGCCTGGCGGCTTGATCCCGATCCGAAGCGGCAGGACCGCCGTGTCGGAGACCAACTCCGCGAACGCCCGCTCGACCGCGCCCATGCAGTCGGCCATGTCGAGCACTTGTGCCACATCGTCTCGTGCCAGCAGCAGTGTCATTCGTCCTCCTGTCGTGTTCCAATCCGTTCGCCCATTCTCGCCAACGGAGGACGGGCCTGTCCAGCCGGAGACCGTCGGAGACGCTTTCCGTTCCCGCAGATCCACACCTCCCGCCTGCTATGATGAGCGTCGAGGTGACGTAAGATGGCTCGTTCCGCAACGGCAGTCGGGGCACTCTGCTTGATCGTCCTTCTCGCCGCCTGCTTCATGATCGGCGGAAGCAGGTGCGGCGACGGGATCTGCGATGAGGTTGAGCGAACCTCGGGGCTCTGCCCGGAGGACTGCGGTCCGGCGATCGTTGTCATCACGCACATCAATTGCGCCGAAGTGGGGCGTGTCGCCGTGCGCATCGATGTGCCCGCTTCGCCTCGATATGGAGATTCCGCTCCCGTCGTCGTGGTCGCTTCCACATGGTTCGTCGAGAAGTACAGTCTCAACGAGACCCCCTTCCATCTCGTCTACAACCCGATCGACGTCGGCGCCATCTCCGTTTCGCACCTCTGGCCGGGGAAGACCGATCCGGAGACGGGCATCGCCAGTGGCGGCGTCTACGACGTCGGCGGACCGCTCTGTCTGGCCGCGCTTCGCGACACGATCCGCTTCGCACTCGGGCTGATCCCAGACATCCGCGGCGCCTATCTAGCCGACCTCATCGATGTTGCGCCGCTCTACGACAACGTCGGGATGTTCGCCTCATCTCACGCCGGGGTCGTCGCGACCAACGTCATGGCGTATCACGGCGAGGCCTTCCCCGAACTGAAGTACTTCGTCGGGCGCGAGAACCCGACGATGGCCGAGATGTACCCCTTGGAGATCGGCCACTTCGACGAGGCGCGGAATCCGGTCTACAACCCGTTCTACGATCCAATTGGATACACGCCGACATCGATCGCCGTCGACTACTCGACGCTCGACTGGATCCAGAACGCGGCCTTCCCGGAGGGGCGTCCCGTCTTTCGCGTGCCCGTCGGAACCGATTATGTGCTCGACGACAAGGGGCCAACGATCGACGGTGTGCGTTGGTTCTCTCCTCCGTTGACGCAGGCGCTCCTCGACAACGGCGTCTTCACGCTCGCAACTTGGCCGACCGACGTGGCGACACCGCAGCAGACGGTCGCCTTCTGGCCGTACCGCGTGCCGGTCGGCCACTACGCCGCGATCGGCAACAAGCTCCCGGAACTCCGTGTGCTGATCCCGTTCGCGTCGAAGGATCACGTGCAGGCGGCTCCGGACAAACCGCACATCCGGCAGGCGTACGACGGGTTCCGCAAGACGGCCGGCCTGTGGACGAGGCTGAACTGCGATCTTGTCTACGTGCAGTCCGAGATCCACGCAAGCGCCTCGATCGCCGGCGGATTCCCGGACAACGATGCCAACACCGAACCGGCCAACTGGCTCACGCAGGCCGAATCGTGGGGGTTCGCCGATCGACTCGCAGGCCAGATGACCGCTCGCACCGTCCCGCTCGCCGGGATCGCCGAGATGGCCGACCGCGTCCGCGCCGACGACTGGACACCGAACCTCAACACCGTGCTCGGCCCGTAGATCCCTGCCATCGCCGCGCCCCGCGTTTGATCCCGCCGGGCGCGTGACGGATAGTGCTGCCGTGGACACGAGGAAGCTGGTTCCGCTGCCGAGTCTGTTCGGCATTCTCAAACCGGCCGTCGGCCCGAGCTCGTCGCACACGCTCGGCCCAATGCGCGCGGGACGGCGTTTTCGAGAAATCCTCGAGGCAAGACCCGAGCCGGAGGCCGGAGGGAGAATCGCGGTCACCCTCTACGGAAGCCTCGCACATACGGGGCGAGGGCACCTGACCGATCGCGCGCTCGTGGCCGGGCTCTCCGGATTCGGCCCGGAGGATCTCGCGGACCGGACGATCGAGTCGATCTATCAGGAGGCCGAGTCGACCGGCGTCCTCCTTCTCGCGAACGGCGGCTTCGTCTTCCGACCGTCGGTCGACATCTTCTTCGACACACAGACGCCTCCGCAGCCGCACCCGAACACGGTCCGGTTCGCGCTTCACGACCTTCAGGGGCTCGTCCTCCTGTCGTCCGTCTACTGCTCGATCGGCGGCGGCGTGGTCGTCGATGCCGCCGAGTTCGAGAGCCTCGGCGAGGAGCGGGCAGCACACGAGGCTTCGGCACGCGGAGTCGTCGAAACATGCAAGCGAGATCGGATGTCTCTCGCCGACTACATGCTCGCGATGGAGGTAGAGGCCCACGGTCACTCGCAGGAGCGCGTCTTCGATCACGTGAGGCGCGTCTGGTCTCTGATGTCCGGGTCGATCGATCGCGGGTTGGCGACCGAAGGCGTCCTCCCCGGGAAGCTGTGTGTCGAGCGTCGGGCGTCCGCGATGCTCTCCCGCTTAGAACAGCGGGGAGAGACGTCCCGCATGCTCGTCGCAGAGAGCACTCGGGCGTCGATCTACGCCATTGCCGTCGCGGAGGAGAACGCGGCCGGCGGTGCCGTCGTCACCGCGCCGACGTGCGGGGCGGCAGGCGTCTTGCCCGCTTGCCTTCGGATCATGAAGGAATCGCTTGATCTCACGGAGGAGCAGATTTATGAGGCCCTCCTTGTGGCAAGCGCAATCGGCGGCCTTGCCGTGGCCAAGGCATCGATCGCCGGCGCTTTGGTTGGCTGCCAGGGGGAGGTCGGTGTGGCGAGTGCGATGGCCGCGGCCGCCGTCTGTCATCTTCTCGGCGGCTCGGTTCAGGATGTGGTCGACCGTGCGGCCGAGACGGCGCTCGAGCACTTCCTCGGCCTGACGTGCGATCCGGTCGCCGGCCTCGTGCAGATTCCGTGCATCGAGCGGAACGCAGCAGGCGCCGTCTCGGCACTCAACGCGGCAAACCTGGCGATGGTCTCCGGCGGGCGCGATCGCGTCAGTTTCGACGCGACCCTCGAGGTGATGCATCAGACCGGTCTCGACCTGCGCAGCCGCTACAAGGAGACATCCCTCGGCGGCCTCGCCGCCGTCTCCGATCTCGACCGCGACGGCGTGCCGGACATTCCGGACGACCGTCGATCGGCGGCGTAGGAAGCGCTTCGTGGACAGCGCTTCGATCCCCCCGTATCGTTCCAACGACGAGAGGAGGCGTGCATGTCGGTGACGCAGATCAAGATCCGCGGGTATCACGAGGACCGATTCGGACACGTCAACAACGCCCGCTACCTCGAGCTCCTCGAGGAGGCACGGTGGGACGAGTTCGAACGCCGCGGCGTCGACGCCGATTTCCTGAAGGAGAACGGCGTCTTCCCGGTGGTTGTGCGCCTCTCCATCTCCTACCGCCGTCCGGCGAGCGCAGGAGATACCGTGAACGTCTCCGTCGACGTGAAGAGAGCAGGCCGCCGGAAGATCGTCCTCGCGCAGGAGATCCGCCTCGATGGCTCGGGGACCGTCTGCGCCGAGGCGGAGATCGAGGTTGTCTTCCTCGACGAAACGACCGGGCGACCCGTTCCTCTCGGCGAGCCGTTCTACGGCATTTGGCCGGAGCTACGGCCGGAGTGATCAGTCAGCAGGACACGTACGCGTAGATGTCGATGATCAGGCCAGATGCGTCGTAGAGCACCGCGATGTCGCTGTGGTCGTTCCAGATCGGACCGTCGGCGTTCCAGTACAGGATGCTGCTCGTATTGACACCCGCCCCGGAATGCACGAAGACGACTGCTCCGACCGCCAACACGTATCCATCCGGAAAGCGGAAGATCGCGCCCCGCTCGTTCGAGACCATCCAGCCGCTGAGATCGGCCGGAGCAGCCCCGGTGTTCTCCAGTGTGAAGTATTCGTCGTTCAGGTTGACGGCGTCGTCGCCGTCGGCGTCATAGTGGAACGGCCAGGCGAACTCGACCCGTGTCGCATTCGGCGGAGGAGGTGGCGGATGGACGGTGAGGAGCTGCTCGCTGCTCGCCTGGTTCCCGTCGTGATCGGTCACCGTCAGACGGACCGTGAACGCTTTCTCCGATTCAACCGCGTAGGTGTGAACCGGAGAGGGTCCCACACCCGCGGCACCGTCACCGAACGTCCAGTCGTAGCGGACGATCGCGCCGTCCGGATCGAACGACGCCGACGCATCGAACGTGACGACGAGGGGACTGTCGCCGGATTCCGGCGCCATCGCGAAGAGGGCGATCGGCAGACCGCCCGGCCCGAAGCAGCCGGAGGCGAGAAGAATCGTGAGGCATCCAATCCAGAGGGGAAATCGTCGGACGAGTCTGCGGCAGAGCATGGCGCATAAGAATACCTCGAACTCCAGAATCGACCCAGCCCGCCGAACGGAACTGTGACCCACATAACATTCGGACATCGGTGCGATTCCCGCCTGACCGACATGCCGTCAGCAACGGTCACGTCGCGGCGTTCTAGCAAGGGCACTTCCCTAGCCTCTTTGTGGGAATCGGACAAGGGGGGAAGGAATGAAGATCGCGCCCTGCATCCTGGAGATGATCACCCTCATCTTCCTGCTGTTCTGGAGCTTCAACGGAGCATTCACCTACGTCAGCGCGCCATCGACCGATCTGATCAGTCAATCGACATCCGAGCTGGTCACTGCGTGGGGCGAACCGGAGAGCGTCACCGTGGCCGCCGACGTTGGACTCCACGCATCACAGCTCGAAGACGTGGAAATCTGGTCGTACGCCAACCCGGCACGCTCCGTCATCGTCCAGAACGACGTCGTCGTGTCGATTCGGATGGGGTGAGGGAATAGAGGGAAGATCCAGCCCTCCGACCTGACTCGGGAGACAGAGTCAGGGTCGCGCTACGATGAGAATCCTCCCCGTGTCCGGTCCAGCTTCCTTAACGCCTTCTCCACCACGTTCATGTAGTCGCCCATCGTAAGCGCTCAGGCCATGTCGTCTCTCGTGAACATGAGCGTCATGGGTCATCCTGGCAGTCAGGGCGGCATTGCAGTATCGGCATCCGTTGCGCTCAGGACATGCTCTTGAGCACGTTAGGCCTCGCGAAAGCAGGCTACTGCACACTCTTCCCGCTACATTCCAGATATCTTCTTTGCTCCCCGGAGTGCTTCCACAACGCCATACACCAGAGTCGCAGCGGCGCTGAGCCGGTACAGAAGATCTGGTGCGATTCGGGAAGGAACTATCGCAATTAGCACAGTTGCGATGAACACAAGGGACAAGCACACAGTTCGACGAGTAGACTTCCCAGCCATGATTCCTCCTTCCTTGATTTCGGCAAGCGGCTGCACAGGAGGTTATAAAGATATCCTGGTGGTGTCAATGAGTATCTGGTATATTCTCTTCGGCACTAGTGCCAGTCTGGTTGCGGCGCGCCAACAGCAGGCCGATCCATCCATGCAAGACCGAGCTGTCACCTACTGAGAGAGGAATCCTAGGAGTTCATTAGAGTACCTGCAGGGTTAGAGTGTACAGGACTCCCCAGCAGAACTAGGTATTCACCTTCCCAGACCAGACCCCATGATTGAAGACTGCGTGGTGTAATACTGATTACATTCCCCCATCTATCGACTAGTAACCCCCGAACCCATCTCCGCTCTGAAGGGTGCGGAATCTCCAATGGGGCTGCCATCCCGCAGGACGTGTTGCTCGTGGGGGTAGGGGGTAGCCCCCCAGATGCCGAAGATTACCCCCATTTGCATGAGACCCGACTATCTGGTGTATACTAGCTGAAGCAGCCCCCTGAGTTATGTTTGTGTCGGGGATGATATGTGGCTGCTGCCAGAAGCCGGGCCGAGACAACACACAGTTGGCTAACTCAGGGTGATTGGCTGAACGGCAGTTGCAGGAGTATCTACGTAATTGCCTGTTGGGCTAAGCTGTCGCGGAGGAGGTAGGAGGCAGCATGAGCTGGGAAGGAGTCGCGCCTCAACCCAAAGCATCACTCCGGAAGGAAATCCGAAGTGGCAAGCGCAAGACACTGCAAGTTGCACAACACATGTGGAACAACGGATGGAGCTCTCTCCTGCAAGATCATCACTTCCACTGGGCTAAATTCCTACGTTTTCTGAAGGAAAAATACTATAAGATCCAAGCCTGGGCCAACAAGGACAGAACATGGAAAGAGACTGAGGAAGAGCTCTACCACGACGCTCAGAACTGGAAAGACCCCAAAGAAGCCAAGTAGGTTACGTGCTGCATATGTCCGCCCAATTCCCTTTTCAGATTCCTCCCACACGTTATGGACTACACCCTCGAGCTGTTCAAGGGTTAGGTGTAGCGTGCTTGGAGTTGGCTGGGAGCCGAGATCCACAAAAGAAGTTGGGTAGGGGATGGTAGGCGCAGTCCAGAGTGAGGGATGCACCCCTCACTTCAACACTGCGGCAGTTCTGTCGGTCATCGTCGGAGGTGGCTCTCGTACTACCGAGTCACCTGCGCTGCCACAGAAGTTCGCTGCTCTGGTAGCTGGTCCCACGTCTTGCCTTCCAGTGTGCGCCCGTTGCGCTTCTTGAATACGCCACCCCATTGCTTGAAGAAGAATGGAACTCCGGCGATTCGGCATTGATCGCGAAGATCGAGAACCCAAGACGGATCCATGGGCCGCGCCCCGGGTCCGGACTCTCCACCAACAATGACCCAGTGGATATCTCGCAAATCCAGGTCGTTGAGTGGGCCGATCAGCGGCTCTAGTGACAGGAATCGGACTGCTGCAGGCACATGCCGGAGATCATCGATACGATGACGGGTTTCACTGTCTTCCACGCTGACCCCCATCCAAACGTTCTCCCGCCACTCCAGCTTGGATGCCAGTTCAAGCAGCCGACTCGAGCGTTTCGTCAGAACCTGGAATGTGTGCCAGTGGGCTTCGGACATCGCAGAGAAGATCTCTCGGATGAATTGCAGCGGGACATCCTCATGGAAGAGGTCGCTCATCGAGTTCACGAACACAAGCCGAGGACTACGCCACCTCAGAGGAGCCTTCACAAGGTGCGGATGAAGCGTGACGTTGAATCCGTTTCGGTAGTTCAGATTCCCCATGGCCTTGAGCCGGTGTGCCATTCGCTCGGCATAGCAGTTGAGGCATCCTGCACTGATCTTCGAACAGCCCGTCACAGGATTCCACGTTGACTCAGTCCACTCAATGCGTGTCGCGCCTGCCACTCGATCAGCCTCCCTGAGCCGATTGTAGGTCTCGCAGCACGCCTAGCCAGACGAGCTGGCTTCCGCATCAGGGACAAACGAGACCAGCGCGGTATGCGGGAATGTCCCCTGGCGTCTGGAGCCTCCGTCAACCTTGGTGTCGCCTACTTCGATGCGGCCTTCCGATTCCAGTAGTCTAAGCGCCGCGCGCGCATGCTTCTTCAAGTAGGGGGTTCTATCCACCACATACTCGTAGATTGCCTCCGCAGTTGTGCTTTCGGCGTTCGAGAACATGTCTAGCAGAACGCGGGCCATGTCTGCGCTGCAGTCATCCGCGAATAAGGCTTCCATATGCGGATCCGTTCGGTCAGAGAAGGCGAAGTCTCCATCTGGATCCACCTTCCACATCGCTTCCTTCATCTTCTCGAAGCCCAGGGGATGGTTCGTCGCGAAAAACAGGTAGTAGGGGATTTGGTTCCGACGATCACGCATCTCGAAGAAACGCACGAACTTCGCAGCGTTCTCAAGCTGAGCCTGATACAGGAGCCGGAAGGCCTCGATTCTATCCCCATCGCGCTCAGGAATCGCCAGTACCTCCTCAGTCCCAAAGGCCTGCAGGATTTGATCACGAATCTTGTCGTTCGGGTGCTCTAGGAATCTGTTGATTGAGTTCACAGACAGATTGAGGAACACTTCGCACCGCTGACAAGCCAGAATCCTAGCGACAAGCTCATATGGCATGCCGGAGAAGCCGAACGGATCAAGAAACGCGAATGTCGGTGGTAGACTCAATTCCGGTTTGGATGTGTCATGCCGGCGGCGGAAGACGTCTTCGAACTCTCCGCAATCCACACTCACTGTGAAGTTGCTCGGCCACTCCAGTTCAACAAGCATGCTTTGCAGGTGCTCAATCCTGTCGGGTCGATGGTCGATGAACCAGAATGTGGTAGCTGCATCCAGGGCGGCAACATGATCGCATGCCAGCTTCAGCGCAATGATTGGGGACCCAGGCTCTCCATCCTTGTACTGCCCCGGACCGCAGAATCCATCCAGGTACAGCAGCGAGCGATTGTACCTGTTCATGATTCCAAACCACGCACCCAGGTATCTTCGCAGGATTTCATGTTTCGCTAGAGTGTGTGGTTCGACAGCCCACAGTGTGTCATCCGGCATAGCCCGACTCCCGTTATCTAGAGTTGTTCACTCATAGTACATATTCTGCCATCTACGAGGAAGACTAGGATGAATCCCATCCCAGATCTGTCAGACACCTGACAAATGTGCTATGCTCTGGCTACTGCCAGGGCAGCAGCTCGGGAGAAGCTTCGAGATAATGCGCTTCTCCTGACGGAAAGGAGGTCGAGTCTTGCCGTTCACGCAGTTGGGAGAGGTGAAGCGACCGCGCTTCGTGATTGACCAAATCCTCTCTTCCATTCAGGATGGTTCGCTCGCCGCTGGGGAGCGGCTCCCTTCGGAAGCGAAGCTGGCAGAGCTGACCGGCGTCGGGCGAACGTCGGTTCGTGAGGCGCTGGCTGCCCTCCGGTTGATGGGCGTCGTGGAGACGCGCGTCGGCGATGGCAGCTACATCGCGGCCGCAGGCGCGAGTGGCAACATTCATGAGAACACGGCAAGGGAAATCGCTTCGGCAATCTCCCAGTCAAACGAAGCGCGCCAGTTGCAGGAGGCGCGGGCTGTCTTCGAGTGCGGGCTCGTCCGCCTTGCGGCCGCCCGCTGGTCAGCAGAGAAAGCAGAAGCGTTCGAGAGTCTCTTCGATCGAATGGCCGACGCTGCCGAGCGCGAGTGTTATACGGATTACGTCGGCCTTCACCGGGACTTCCACCTAGAACTCGCCCGCGCGACGGACAACCCGATTGTCGAGCAGACGGAGAAGAGCTTCCTCGACTACATGGATCACGAAGGTTGGCGAGACATGGAAGAGCAGTCGTTGCTCCCGAATCAGGATGACGTTCTCCGCGCGTCTGTCACCGAGCACAGGGTGATTGTCGACGCCATCGATGCTGGAGATGGGAACCTAGCCTCAGAGCTCATGCACGACCATTTCTCACGCCACGAGGAGGGGGAAGAGTGATGTCTAGCCCGGACCATCAGATCGTCGGGAGGATCTTCCCCCGTTCGGACGGAGTCGCACGCGTAACTGGCGCGGAGAGGTACACCGTAGATGTTTCACTCCCACGGATGCTCCACGGGCGCATCCTGTCGAGTCCGTACGCGCATGCGCTCATCCAGTCAATCGACACCTCCGAAGCGGAGGCGATGGGTGCCGTCGTTTTGACGTTCGACGATGTGCCGAAGACCCGCTACAACGAGCGGATCATCACGATCCCTCCGGTCCTCCACAAGGACCACACCGTCCTCGCCGACAAGGTCCGCCGGATGGGCGAGGCGGTGGCGGCGGTTGCTGCAGAGACCGAGGAACTCGCGGAGCAAGCAGCCCGAGCGATCCGAGTCGAATATGAGGTCCTTCCGGCCGTCACCGACCCACACGAGGCGATGAAGCGCGGCGCACCGGCGATCTACGACACGGTGATGTGGGGCAAGAAAGAGATCGCGGTCGAGAACAACGTGGCTGCCGAGCGCGAGGTGAACGAGGGGGACGCCGAGAAGGCGTTCGCCGAGGCGGACGCCACCGTCGAGGGGACGTTCAGGCTGCCGAAGGTCTATCACGCGCAGCTCGAGACGAAGTCGTGCGTCTGCCGCCCGGAGCCGGACGGCGGGCTGACCGTCTGGCCAACGACCCAGTCGATCCACAACGTTCGGATCCTCCTCGGCGAGATCTTCGACATCCCACTGTCGAAGATCGACGTTCGCCGCGTGCCGATCGGCGGGACGTTCGGCTCGAGCATCCAGATGAACTCGCCGATTCCGATTTGCGCGGCGCTGGCGCTGAAGGCCAGCCGGCCGGTGAAGCTGACCTACACCCGAGAAGAGGACGCCCACGACCACACACGCTACGGCTGCACAATCGACCTGAAGCTGGCGGCGAAGAACGACGGGACGCTCCTCGGCGCCGACATGGAGCTCGTTGCCGACATCGGCGCGCACAACATCCAGGCCTACTCCTATCTCGGCGTCTCGATCGGCTGGCTCGTCAGCCTGTACAAGCTGCCGAACGTTCGCTACCGCGGGACGGCCGTCTACACGAACAAGGCGCCGTCGTGTGCGATGCAGGGGTTCGGCAATCCCCAGATCACGTTCGCCGTCGAGCAGCTGATCGACGAGTTGGCCGAGACCCTCGACATCGACCCGATCGAACTCCGGTTGAAGAACTACGTCGGCCTCGGCGACACCTTCTGGGGCCAGGGGCCAATGGTGAAGTCGATCGTGCATAGCGATGGAGTCCCGCAGTTGCTCGCGACGGGCTCCGAGCGGATCGGATGGAAGACGCGGCCCGTCGCGGGACAGAATCGTTCGGAGGACGAACGATTCTGTCGTGGGATTGGCATGGCGAGAGGTTTTCATACGAGCAGCGCAGGCGCGCCGCAGCCAGGGGACGTCATCGACTTCTCCGGCGCAATGGTCAAGGTGAACATCGACGGATCGATCGACGTGATCACCGCACTGATGGACCACGGCGGCGGGACGCACGAGGCGATCGCCAAGCTCGTCGGCGAGGCGCTCTGCGTTCCGTTCGACAAGGTGAACGTCGTGCCGGTCGGGACGCAGACGACGGTCTACGATTGCGTCACGCACGCGACCCGTGGCGTCTACGCCGGCGGCGGAGCTGCGGTCAAGGCGGCCGAGTTGCTCGTCGGTGAGATCCTCGAGACGGCGGCCCGCTACTTGAATGTCTATCCCGATTCGCTCGATCTCCGGCTGGACGAGGAGGCCGGGCAAGCCGAGATCTACTCGCCCGCGATCGACTGCTGCCGGATGACGTTGGAGGAGCTGGCGAAACGCTGCTGGATGGAGAGCTGGAAGACACTCGCCGCGGTCGAGTCGTATCGCCCGACGAACTGCCCGCCGGCCTACGTCGCCGTCTTCCTCGAGGTCGAGGTCGACACGTGGACAGGTCAGGTGCGAACGGCCAACGCGGTGATGGGCTCCGACTGCGGCACGGTCGTCAACCCGGCGATGGCCGTCGGGCAGCTCGAGGGCGGCTTATCGAAGGGGGCAGGGTACGCGCTCGTCGAAGGATGTTCGTGGGATGCCGACGGACAGCTCGCGTCGCGAGGGTACTGGCTCGATGCGAAGATTGCCGCGTTCGACGAGTCGCCGCATGTCGAGAACCTGACGACCTTCTTCGCGGACACGTACGAGCCGACCGGTCCGTTCGGCGCCAAGGGGATCGGCGAGGCGGCGATGAACCCGGTCGCCGCGGCGTACGCGAACGCGATCGCGAACGCGATCGGCGTCCGGTTCTACGAGCTGCCCATCACACCGGAGAAGGTGCTTTCCGCCCTAGAAGGGCGGAAAGCAGAGGGAGATGCGCGGAAGGGGCGGCATCTCCTGGACCGATCTTCCGGGGCAGGTGATGCGCGATGACGCACGGTCACCCAATGGCAAACTCGCACGTCCTCGCGCAACGGTTCGGCTACATTCGGCCGACCTCCCTGCAGGAAGTCACCGCGGCCCTCCGCGAGCATCCCGACGCGGCGATCCTCGCCGGCGGGACGAACCTTCTCGTCGATCTCAAGCTCGAACGGGCCACGCCTACGAACGTAATCGATATCACCTTCGTCTCCGAGCTTCGAGGAATCGAGGAACGCTCCGACGGACTCTGGATCGGCGCGCTCACCTCGATCTACGCGCTCGCCTCGTCGGAGCTTCTCTGGAAGGACTACACCGCCCTTGCCGAGTCGGCCGCCGCGTTCGGTTCGACGCAGATCATGATGCGCGGATCCCTCGGCGGAAACGTCTGCAACGGGTCGCCGGCCTCCGACACCGTGCCGTCGCTCGTCGCATTCGGCGCCGATGCGTACCTCGTCGGACCGGATGGAGAGCGGATGGCGGCCGTTGGAGATCTCCTGGAGAGCCCCGGGAAGGTCCGGCTGAGACCCGGGGAACTCCTCGCCGCGGTTCGGATCCCGAGGATCGCCGGGAAGACCGGCTCCGCCTTCCTGAAGATCGCCCGCGTCCGGGCCGATCTCGCCAAGGTGAACGTCGCGGTCCGCGTCTCCGTCGGTGAGGACGGACGATGCACCTCCGCACGGATCGAACTCGGTTCGGTCGGCCCGACCGTCGTCCGCGCGCGGAACGCGGAGGGGGCTCTCAGCGGCAAGGAGATCACGAGCGAACTCGCGCGGACCGTAGGAGAAATCGCCGCCGGGGAGATCCAGCCGATCGATGATGTCCGCTCCAGCGCAACGTATCGAACACGAGCTGCGGTTGCTCTCGTGCATGATGCCGTCGTCTTGGCTTGGCGCAGAGCAGCCGAGGACGCCAAGCCAAGCCGTCGGGGAAGCGTCCATTCGTCGACCGCTTCCCCGGTGGGTGACGCATTGAAGCTTGGTCCGGATGAGAGAGCCCGGATCGGGCTGACGGTGAACGGCGTGCGTCATGAACTCGACGTGCTGCCGAACGAACTCCTCCTGAACGTCCTTCGCGAGCGGCTCGAGCTGACCGGCTCGAAGTACGGCTGCGGGATCGGCGAGTGCGGCGCGTGCACCGTCTGGCTGAACGGGACGCCGGTCCTCGGATGCCTCGTCCTAGCCGTCTCCGCTGGCGGCGGAACCGTCCAGACCATTGAGGGCGAAGCCGTCAATGGTGAGCTCTCTGCTCTGCAGAGAGCCTTCATCGAGGAGAACGCGTTTCAGTGCGGTTACTGCACCCCCGGGATGCTGATGATGACAAAGAAGCTCCTCGAAGAGATCCCCGAGCCAACCGAGGACGAGATCCGCGACTACCTGAAGGGGAACCACTGTCGCTGTACTGGTTATTCAAGTGTTGTCCGCGCTGTGCTCAGCGCGGCGAAGAAGGGGACCACATGATGTTCCCCCTTCTTCGCAACACCTTCGGCCGGGAGGCTCAATGCTTGGCTCCTCCCGGCAACACTTGCATACCCTGCGAGAAGGGCAACAAGTTGCCCTTCTCGCCGTCGTGTGACGTAGCGAAGTCGTGGAACAGGCGAAAGGAAGAAGCGCGTGACCTTACCAGCGTTTGACCTGCTCCGGCCGACGACGCTCGATGAGGCACTCCGGCTTCTGTCGGAGATGCCGGATGCGCTCCCAATTGCCGGCGGGACGAATCTGATTCCGGATCTGCGGAAGGGGTCACATGCACCCGGCTCGCTGATCGACGTCTCCGGATTGCCGGAGCTCTGCTGCATCCGGCGGAAAGAAGGACACCTGCTGATCGGCGGGGGCGTGACGATCGCCGAACTCCTCGACGATCCGATGGTCGCACAGACCACCCCGATCCTCACCGAGATGGCGAGCTCGTTCGCCCACACCCTCGTCCGGAATCGGGCGACGATCGGGGGGAACCTCGTCGCGGCTGCCCCATGTTGCGATTCGGCCCCGGCTCTCCTCGTTCTCGACGCGGAGATCGACCTCGCCGGCCCGGAGGGTACGAGACGCCTCCCGCTCGCAGAGTTCCTTGTTGGTGCTTTCACGACAAGACGTGAATCGAACGAATTGCTGACCTGCGTCCGCGTCCCGGTCCCGTCGGACCGCTCGTACACCGGCTTCGTCAAGATGGGCCTCCGGAAGATCTCGTGCATGGCGAAGATCGACGTCGCCGTGCGCGTCGAGGCCCACAGCGACGGTCGGTGCGAGTTCGCACGGATCGCGATCGGCGCGGTGGCTCCGATCGCCTACCGGGCCGAGGCGGCCGAAGCGCATCTCGCGGGGAACGTCCTCGATGCCGTGGCGATCGCCGAAGCGGCCCGTCTGGCCGGGGCGTCAGCGCACCCGAGAAGTGGATCCGAATACAAGCGCCAGGTCATCGAGGCACTAGCGAGGCGACTGCTGACTGACGTCGCCGGGCGGATCGAGGGGGGATCATGACCGAACGACGACCGATTCGACTGATCGTGAACGGCCGGGCGCACGAGGTGTCGCTCCCGCCGAACACGACCTTGCTGACCGCCCTTCGCGACCTCGGCTGCACCGATGCGAAGAACGGCTGCGAGCAGGGCGAGTGCGGCGCCTGCGCGGTCCTCCTCGACGGCGAGCCGATGAACAGCTGCATGATCCTCGCTTGGCAGGCAGACGGTGCGCGGATCACGACGAACGCCGGTCTCGGAACGCTCGAACGGCCTCATCCGATCCAAGAGGCTTTCGCCGACGCCGGTGCGATCCAGTGCGGCTTCTGCACGTCGGGAATGGTCATCGCGACGAAGGCGCTTCTCGATCGGAATCCCGATCCGACGGAGGCCGAAATCCGAGACGCACTCTCGGGCAACCTGTGCCGATGTACGGGATACGGGCAGATTGCCGCAGCCGTTCATCTTGCAGCTGAACGGCTGCGCAATTTGCCCTCATGGTCTGCGTCTTCGGCAAGCGAAGACGGGCAAGAACCCGCTTTCAAGAAGCGTGTTCTTGCGTCTGATGACGTAACGGGAGAGGGAGGTAGGTCGTGATGGACGATGTCCAACCGAAGCCCCTCCCCGAAGTGAATCTCCCTGACCTCAACCAGGTCGGGAAGCCGCTTCGCCGTGTGGATGCACTGGGGAAGGCGGTCGGCGCGACCGTCTATGCCGCCGATTTCACGATGCCGAATATGCTCCACGCGAAGGTCCTCCGAAGCGATCGACCGCACGCGCGGATCGTCCGACTCGATCCGTCGCAAGCGAAGGCGCTCGACGGCGTCGCCTGCGTTCTGACAGGCGATGACGTCAAGGGCGCGAAGTTGAACACTGACCTCCCGGGCCAGACCGGCCGCGAAGCCCGTTCCGGATCGGATGCGCCAGTCCTCGCCCTCGACACCGTTCGCTATGTCGGCGAGCCGATCGCCCTCGTCGCCGCCGAGACCCTCGACCTCGCTGAGGAGGCGCTTCGGCTGATCGATGTCGAGTACGAGGATCTTCCGGCTGTTTTCGACCCGGAAGAGGCGATGAAGCCCGGCGCGCCAATCCTGTTCGAGCCGGACAACGTCGTCAGCCGCTACACGATCCGCAAAGGTGATCTCGACGCCGGAATGGCCGAGGCCGACTTGGTCGTCGAGAGCACGTTCCGGATGCCCTTCGTCGAGCACGCCTACCTCGAACCGGACGCAGGCGTCGCCTGGGTCGACGAGCAGGGCGTGATCAACATCCGCGTTGCCACGCAGGTCGTCGAGCATTTCCGGTCGATCGCCCGCGCGCTCGGCGTGCCGCAGAACCGGATCCGGATTCGCGGGACGATGGTCGGCGGCGGATTCGGAAGCAAGGAGGACATCACCGTCGAGATCTTCCTCGCCTTCCTTACGCGGGAAACCGGGCGGCCGGTGAAGCTCGTCTACACGCGCGAGGAGGCGTTCCTCGCCACATCGAAGCGACACCCGTTCACGATCACGCATCGAACCGGCGTCAAGAAGGACGGGCGGATCACAGCGTCGCAGATCGAGATGGTCGCCGACTCCGGCGCCTACCCGTACTTGACTCCATACGTCCTCCTCTACGCGACCGGGATGGCAACCGGTCCGTACAAGATCGACAACGTCCGGATCGACTCGGTCGCGGCAGCGACGAACCAGACGTTCACCAGCGCGTTTCGTGGGTTCGGAGGCCCTCAGGCCGCGCTCGGCTACGAGCAGCAGATGGACGAGATCGCACGGGCGCTCGATCTCGATCCTCTGGAGGTCCGCCGGGCGAATTACATGGCGTCCGGAGACACGACGTGTACCGGACAGGAGGTTTCGTCGGCCGTTTGGTCGGAGGAGTGTGCCACGCGTGTCCTCGCGGCACTCGGAGACCGGACGCCCGATTCGCCAACGCGACGGATCGGACGTGGACTCGCCAACACGTTCCAGAGCTACGGACGGATCATGTGGTTCCACGACACGTCGCGGGCGTGGGTCGGCGTCGAGCTGGACGGAACGGTCGTCATCCGCTGCGGCGTGCCGGACATCGGGGCCGGACAGTCGAACTCCGTCTGCCAGATTGCGGCCGAGATCCTCGGCGTGCCGCTCGACCGCGTGACGATCTACGCGACCGATTCGGCGGTCACGCCGCTCGCCGGGACGTCGACCGCGACGCGGCAGCTCTACATGTCGGGTAATGCTGTGTACTCAGCCGCTTCCAAGATTCGCGCCCGCCTTGCCAGGCGGGCGGCTGAGTACATCGGAGTTTCCGAGGAGAACATCCTCCTCGAAAACTCCCGGGCTATAGTCACAGACGATCCTTCTCGATTCATCGAGCTGGACGCGCTGGCGAAGATGTGCGCGGCCGAGGGGATCGAACTGTCGCATCTGGCCCAGTTCAACGCGCCATTCACCGACGGCCTCGATCCGGAGACGGGACAGGGCGACATCTGGCCGGACTTCACCTTCGGGGCCGTTGCCGTCGAGATCGCCGTCGATATCGAGACCGGGCAGATCGACCTGCTGAAGTGTGCAGCGAGCCACGACGTCGGGCGGGCGATCAACCCGGCGGCCGTCCAGGGACAGATCGCCGGGGGCACGCACCAGGGGCTCGGCTACGCGCTCCTCGAAGAGTTCGTCCTCGAAGAGGGACGGATCAGGACTCCGTCGCTCGCCGAGTACATGATCCCAACGATTTTCGACTTCCCGGAGACCGATGTGATCATCCTCGAGTCTGGGACCGGCGTCGGCCCGTTCGGCGCCAAGGGGATCGGCGAGCCGGCCCTAACGCCGGCCGCGCCGGCGGTCGCAAACGCCGTCGCCGATGCGCTCGGAATCCGGATCCCCGAACTCCCGTTCACGCCAAAGCGCGTGCTGGAGGCGGTCGTTGAAGCACGCGAGAAGAGGACCCTCTAGCCGATGAAACGGATCGTGAGCGGCAACCAGGCGATCGCACTCGGCGCGCTTCGGGCCGGCGTGAAGCTCGTCTCCGGCTATCCGGGGACGCCATCGACCGGCTGCGTGACGCATTTGCTGACGATGGAACTGCCGGACCGACACGTCGAGTGGTCGACGAACGAGAAGGTCGCGTTCGAGATCGCGGCCGGTGCAGCGTGGGCCGGACATCGGGCGATGTGCACGATGAAGATGTCCGGCGTCAACGTCGCCTACGACGCGCTGATCTCGATCGCCTACTCCGGGACGAACGGCGGACTGGTCGTCTACGTCGCCGACGATCCGGGCGTCTCCGCGGGGATGGCCGAGCAGGACTCGCGCGGCTTCGCGCTGATGTCGTACCTTCCGATGCTCGAGCCGGCGTCCCCGGCCGAGGCGTACGAACTCGCGGGGACCGCGTTCGAGCTGTCGGAGGCAGTCGGGAGCCCGATCCTCATCCGCCTGACGACGTCGATCGCCCTCTCGCACGCGGGCGTCGAGATCGAGCAGCCGGTTCCACCGCGGGAGATCAAGCCGATCCTGGAGAAGGACATCACCCGCTACACCAAGGCCGGCTCGGCAATCTGCCGCCAGCAGCACCAATCCCTGATCGACCGGCTCGAGCAGGCATCGGAGTGGGTTCATCAGCGCGGTCTGAACCGCCTCGAACTCGCAGGTGAGCCGGGCGGCCTCGGGGTCATTGCTGCAGGGGCGGTCAACGCGTATCTCCCCGAAGCGATCGCACTTGCCGAGGGCATGCGCCTGGATGACGTATCCACGCTCCGGCTCAAGACGACGATCCCCTTCCCGTGGGAGGAGACGAATCAGCTCCTGGGGCATTGCGGGACGATCCTCGTTCTCGAGGAACTCGAGCCGCACGTCGAACGCGCCGCCCACGTCGCTGCAAGGCAACTCGGCTTCGACGGTCCGATCGTCGGCAAGATGGATGGGACCCTCTCCCCGATCGGCGAGCTCGGAGTCGCCGAGATCGTGAAGGGCCTAGCATCAGCAACCGGCAGCTCACCCACCCGAGAATCGCAGCATGCGATTCTCGGCCACGCAAGCGGTGATGGGACGAGCCGAGGGGCTGAGGTTCTCTCTGCCCCTCGTCCCATCACCGTTTGCGCAGGATGCCCCCATCGCGGGACGTACCTCGCGATCGAAGCGGCGATCGAGCGAGCCGGCTACTCGAAAGACAACGTGATGGTCACCGGCGACATCGGCTGCACGATCCTCGGGATGAACCCGCCGTTCGATCTCCTCTGGAACGAAGTCTCGATGGGCTCGAGCGTCAGCCTCGCGCAGGGGTACGTTCACGCCGGGATCGACACGCCGGTGATCGCGACAATCGGCGACTCGACCTTCTTCCATGGCGGGATCGCTGGCCTGATCAACGCGATCCAGCATCGGGTTCCGCTGACACTCGTCGTCATGGACAACGGCTGGACAGCGATGACCGGGATGCAGGTCAACCCGGGGACCGACGCCGCTTTTCAAGAGCGCGGCCGGCGAATCGACTTGGAGCAGGTCGTTCGAGGGCTGGGACCCGATTCCGTCGCCGTCGTCGATCCGTACGATCTCGAGGGTGCAACAGACGCGATCGCCAAGAGCCTCGGCACCGCGGGCGGAGTGCATGTTGTCCTCGCACAGCGTGAATGCGCGATCCAGGCAGCTCGCCGAGGCATCCGGTACGGTACGACGACGGTCGATCCCGAAACCTGCATCCTCTGCAAGAAATGCCTTCGCGTAACCGGTTGCCCGGCTCTTTCGATGGCTTCGCCACCGGAAGAGCTCGGAGAATCGCCGGAGGACGATTCTCCTGGTCGCCAGCACATAGAGATTGACGCCTCGCTCTGTAACGGGTGTGGGGTATGCGTCTCGTTCTGCCCGACATCGGCTCTCAAGCGCGCACCGAAGGAGGCCTCCGAATGAGCTTCGATATCGTCCTCGTCGGCGTCGGCGGGCAGGGCGTGCTGACAATCGGTGAGCTCCTCTTTCATGCCGCGTTCGACGCCGACATGCCGGCGTCGCTCACCCCAACGAAAGGGATGGCGCAGCGGGGCGGCTTCGTGAAGGTCGAGCTCCGTCTCGGGCGCGAAGGCGCCGGCCCACGGATCGGCGAGAGGGCGGCAGACCTGGTCGTCGGGATGGAGCGCTCCGAGGCAATCAAGGGGATCCCGTACGCCAAGCAAGACGGAACGTTCGTCCTCTTCGACCATGTCTGGGAGCCGACCGGTGTGATGCTCGGAACGGATGCGTATCCGGCACTCGACGACGTAACCGACGCAATCCGCGAAGCGACATCGAACGTAGTTATCCTGAATCCCGCCGACGTTCCATGCGTCGACGGGCGAGCCGTCCCAGCGAACGTCTACGTCCTCGGGGCGATCCTCGGCCAATCGGCGCTCGGCGAGCGGCTCGATCCGGAGATCGTCGAACGGATCCTCTCTGATCGGTGGCCGAAGGCGGCCGACTCGAACTGCGTCGCATTTCGAGCCGGCCTTGCGTCCGGGGAACTCGCCCTCGGCGAGTTCCTCCGCACTTCGCCTGACGGCGAACTGCGTGGTGGGGAGCAGTGATGAGAGCTTGGGCCGACGCGCTGTTCCGACCACGGCGTGTAGCCGGGCAACGCGCCTTCGGCGAGTTGCTTGGCAGTTCACTTCTCAGCGAACTGCAGCAGGGAGGGGGGGGCATGTCGTGGGCTAACGCGCTCTTTCGCCCGAGGTGCGTAGCCGTAGTCGGGTCCGTGTCCGAAGGGAAGATCGGCCGCGTCCTGATCGACCAGCTCCTTCACGGCGGTTTCTCCGACGTCGTCGCTGTCAATCCGAAACGTCAGGGGATCGATGGTGTCCGAGCCGTCAGTTCTTTCGGCGACCTCCCGGTCGGGAGCCGTCCGGTCGATCTGGCAGTCGTCGCAACTCCGGCCGCGACAGTCGTCGATGTGCTCGAAGATGCGGGGCGCGCCGGCGTGCAAGTCGCCGTGATCATCACCGCCGGTTTCGCCGAGGCGGGCCATCCGGCAGCCGAAGATCGGCTCGTCCGAGCCGCCTCGCAGCACGGCCTCCGGCTGATCGGCCCGAACTGCGCCGGGATCGTCAATACGAAGTGGAACCTGTTCCCGACGCTCGAAACGCGACCGCCGTCCGGCGATGTGGCATTCGTCTCGCAGAGCGGTGCGCTCGGTGGTGCCGTCCTCAGCTGGGCCGAGGAGCAGGGCGTCGGGTTCTCCAAGTTCGTCAGCTACGGAAACGGCGCCGACCTGACCGACGTCGACTTCCTCGAGGCACTCCGCGAGGACGAGGAAACACGTGTCGTCGCCCTCTACATTGAAACCATCTCCGATGGCCGGGCGTTCCTCCGAGCCGCGGCTGACCTGGCTGCAGTGAAGCCGCTGATCGTCATCAAATCGGGGCGTTCCGATTCAGGGAGCCGGGCGACGCTATCGCACACCGGGTCGATGGCCGGAGCCGATGCGGTTTTCGACGCGGCGCTGAGGCAGTCCGGCGCGATCCGCGCCGCGGGGATCGAGGAGATGTTCGATCTCTGCCGCGGCTTCACAATGCTCCCGGCCGTGGAGGGTCGACGCCTGGCGATCGTCACCAACTCGGGCGGGCCGGCGGTTCTCGCCGCTGATCGAGCCGAGACCTCCGGCCTACGCGTCGATCCCCCGACCGACGGACTTCGAGATCGCCTGAAGGACAGACTCGAACCGTTCTGCAGCACCGGCAACCCGATCGACCTGACGGTGCAGGCGACCAAGGACGACTACCGCGACGTGCTGATCGACGTGCTCGACGAGTACGACGCCGCGCTCGCGCTCAACGTCAACACGCCCTACCTCGACTCCGCGCCGCTCGCATGCGGTGTCGCCGAAGCGGCCCGTGCCACCGGCAAGCCGGTCGCCGCGAGCTTCATGGCCGGAGTTCCGGCACGGGCGGCCCTTCCGGTCCTTCGCGCCGCGGGTGTCCCGAACTTCGCGACCGGAGAGCGCGCTGTGCAAGTGCTTGCAGCACTTGCACAGCGCGCTACGTGCCTCGCGCTCGCCAAGGCCGAGCGCGTATCCGAAGCTACCATCGCTTCGGCTGACTCGACAATGCAGCCGCACATCTCCTCCAGGCTGCTTCCGTGGGAAGGGAACCCGCTCGAGCCGGAGGCGATGGAGTGGCTCGAAACCCTCGGATTCCCGGTGATCGAACGGCGATGGGTTCGGGCAGCGGACGAGGCGGCCACCGCCGCGCGAACGTTCGGCCGCTCGATCGCCATGAAGGCCGTCAGTCGGTCGATCCTTCACAAGACCGACGTCGGCGGGGTGATCCTCGACGTCTCCAGCCCCGACGAGGCGATCGGCGGGTTCGAGCGACTCCGAGCAATCGGCGCGGATGATGGAGTCCTCATCACGCCGATGTTCCGTCACGCAGTCGAGATTCTTGTCGGTCTGTCGACCGACCTGCAGTTCGGTCCTGTGATCGCCGTCGGCTCCGGAGGTATCCTGACCGAGACAATGCGCGACCTCTCGCTCCGAGTTGCGCCGGTCTCGCGGACGGAGGCGCGGAGGATGATCGACGAACTCCACGGCCGCCCGCTGCTCGACGGAACCCGCGGCCTGCCGCCGTGCGACGTCGATGCCCTCACCGATGTCGTCGTTCGAGTCTCGCGCCTCGCGCTCGAGTATCCCGACATCCGCGAACTCGACCTGAACCCCATCTTCTGCACCGAAGGCGGCTGCGCCATCGCCGACGTTCGGCTCCTTCGGTTCTCGCAGGACAACCAGGAGGAGGACAGCCCATGACGAACCCGCTGCGCCCTCAGCGCGGACTCGACGAGCTGCGCCCCTACATCCCCGGGAAGCCGATCGACGAGGTCAAGCGCGAGTACGGCCTCGACGACGTCCTCAAGCTCGCTTCGAACGAGAACCCGCTCGGCGCTTCGCCGAAGGCAGTCCAGGCAATGATCTCCGCCGCATCGAGCGCCAGCCTGTACCCCGACGGACAGAGCTACGACCTCCGGCAGGCGCTCGCTTCGCACTTCGACATCCCGTTCGATCGGATCACTGTCGGCAACGGCGCCGACGATCTGATCCTCCAGCTGTCGATGGCCTTCCTCGAGGACGACGACGAGGTGGTCGTCAGCCGAAGCTCGTTCGGGATGTACGACATCTATGTGCACGCCATGCGCGCGAAGCTCGTCAAGACGCCCCTTGCTCCCGGTTACCGGATCGATCTCGATGCTGCCGCGGATGAGATCAACGATCGCACGCGAATCGTCTATGTCTGCAACCCGAACAACCCGACCGGGACGATGTCGACGGCGGAGGAAGTCGATCGGCTCCTCGATCGCCTTCCCGACCGCGTCCTCTGCGTGATCGACGAGGCGTATGCCGAGATGGTCGACTCAGCCGAGTACCCGGACAGCCTGGCGATGGTCCGCGCCAGCCGACCGAACGTGCTCGTCTTGAGGACCTTCTCGAAGGTGTACGGCATGGCGGGTATCCGTCTCGGCTACGGGTTCGGCCATCCCGGCGTGATCGAGGCGATGGCCAAGGTGCGCGCAGCCTTCACCGTGAACGCTCTCGCCCAAGCCGCCGGGATCGCGGCGCTCGAAGATGCGGCCTTCGTCCGCCAATCGGTCGAAATGAACCGTGCCGGTCGAGCCCAGCTGTACGAGGCGTTCGACCGCCTCGGCCTGGAGTACGCCGAGAGTCACACGAACTTCGTCCTGGTCAAGATCGGACCGAACGCGCTCGACGTCGTCGAGGGACTTCTCCGCCGCGGCGTCATCGTCCGCCCGATGACTGCCTACGAACTCTCGGAGTTCGTTCGGATCTCCATCGGCACGTCGGAGCAGAACGCGCGGCTGCTCTCGGAACTCGAAGGAATCCTCTCTCGTGGATGACGCGAACCGCGCCGACTTCCAGTTCGTCCGGCTGACCGATCGGCACGTCGACGGGATGCTTTCGATCTTCAATCGCCACATCGCCGAGGGGTTCGCCGCCTATCCGGAGCAGGTCGTCTCCGAAGATGTGATGAAGAACCTCCTTCGACAGACCGACGGGTATCCGGCCATCGCCGTCGAGGGGGCGGACGGTGAGCTGCTCGGGTTCGGATTCCTCCGCCCCTATTCGCCGCAGGCGACCTTCGCACAGACAGCGCAGATCACCTACTTCCTCGAGCCTTCGCAGACGGGTCGCGGAATCGGGACCGCACTCCTGCATCGCCTCACTGAGGAGGTGCGAAACCAGGGGATCACGAAGATCCTCGCGCACATCTCGTCGAAGAATCCGCGGAGCGTCGCGTTTCACGCGAAACACGGATTCGTCGAATGCGGCCGGTTTCCCGAAATCGGCCGGAAGTGGGACGAGCCGTTCGACGTCGTCTGGATGATCAAGGATTTGATTAGAGCCGACTGACGCCGACGATCCGCAGTGCGGTTGCACACCCCGCTCTCTCCCTTCAAGATCGGAGCTCATCATCCCCCGACCTGCGAGGAGAGACCATGCGCCACATCCTGAGCGTCGCCGATCTGTCGTGCGATGAGCTGGTTCGCGTGCTCGATCGAGCCGCGGAGTGGAAGACCGGAAGAGCCGTCTCGCGGCTGTCGAAGCCCCCGAGTGTCACGTTTCTCCTCGAGCGTCCCACCTTCCGAACCCGGATCGCGTACGAAGGGGCGCTGATGAATCTCGGCGGCCGGCTGCTCACGTTTGAGGGCCAACTCGATGCACGGGAGTCGATCGCCGACGTGGCTCGGGTCCTGTCGGAGATGGTCGATGCGGTCCTCGTCCGCGTCGGCGCTCACGAGACGGTCGAGGCGCTGGCCGCCGCATCGACGATCCCGGTCGTCAACGCGCTGACACGGCGAGAACACCCGGTCGAGGTGTTGGCCGACGCGATGACGATGCGAGAAGTCTTCGGTGATCTCGGCGGGCGGCGGTTCGCGTTCGTCGGCGATGGAGGGAACGTCTGTCAGTCGCTTCTCCTCCTTGCACCGATGCTCGGAATGGAGACTGCGGTGGCGACGCCGAAGGACCACGAACCGGATGAAGCGATCCTCTCCCAGGTCTGCCGGTTCGCCAAGGAGGCGGATCGCCGTTTCGCAGTCACTTCGAGTCCCGCCAAGGCGGTCGAAGGGGCGTCGGTCGTCTACACCGACGGATGGCCGCCGCTGGAAGATGTCGAGGCCGTCTTCGGCCCGTATCGCGTCGACGCGGAGCTCTTCTCGAAAGCTGCCCCGGATGCAATCTTCCTCCACTGTCTCCCGGCACAGCGGGGCCGGGAGGTGACTGCCGACGTGATCGATGGTCCGCGCTCCCACGCGTTCCGCCGGCTGGAGAACCTGATTCACACCTCGACGGCCCTGCTCGAGTGGTTGTTGGCCGAGGACGAATGAACCTCGCCGTCCTGTCCGACATCCACGGAAACGCCCGCGCTCTCGACACGGTTCTCGCAGACATCGCGCGGCGCGGGATCGATCGGATCGTCAATCTTGGAGATACCCTCTACGGGCCGTTCGATCCACGTCCGGTCGCCGACCGGCTTCTCGCGGCGGATTGGCCGACGGTCGCCGGAAACGAGGATCGATGCCTCGTTGAGACCGCAGAGGGTCGATCGGAGACACCGACCGCACGATTCACGGCCGAGCAGCTGAATCCCCGGCACATCAAGTGGCTCGATCGACTCCCGAGGATGCTCGAGGTCGGCGGGTTCGGCATCGCCTTCCACGGAACGCCAGCAGATGACACCCGCTACCTGCTCACGATTCCGCTCGAGAATAGCTCCGTGCGGGCTGCCAGCGACAGCGAAATCGCGGAGCGGACGGGCGCGGTCAATCGCCGGCTGATCCTCTGCGCTCACGATCATCTGCCGCGCGTCGTGAGTCTTCCCGACGGACGGACGATCGTCAATCCGGGAAGCGTCGGTTGCCCCGCGTTTGCCGACGACGCACCGATCCCTCATGCCGTAGAGAACGGTTCGCCACACGCACGGTACGCCGTCGTCGCGCACGACGAAGACGAGTACCACGCCGAGCTGATCACCGTCGCCTACGACTGGAATGCTGCGGCCGACGAGGCTCTCCGGAATGGGTTCGACGATTGGGCCTGCTGGCTCCGAACTGGGCGCGCAGAACGGATCTCCTAGGGAACTCTAGGGGACTCTCAGCCTGACGACAAGCACCGGCGGAATCTCGGGATAGTGATCCCACGAGAGGGGTGTCCGCGCCGCCGATGGGTCGGTGAATGCCGTCTCCTCAAGGCCGTCGACAACAAACCCATTCCGGAAGAACGGCGCCAGCAGTCCGTGCAGTGGCCGGTGGAAGTACGTCTGCGGAACCGGTTGGCCGGCAATCCCGATCCCCTTCGCCGAGAACGGGGCCATGTAGCGTTCGACCTTGACCGTTCGCACCGTCCTCAGATCGCCGTCTCGATCCTCGTGCTCGGCGCACATCCGCGTGCTCGGGTTGTTGAAGCACGGGTGCATGATCGAGAAGACGAATCGGCCGCCGGGTCGCAACAGCTTCGGCAAGGTCTCGACGAGCGGTTCGATCGCCTCCATGTCCATGATCGCCATCGTGCAGACGGCAGCATCGAATCGGCCGTCGCCCAATTCGAGCATCGCCCCCCGATCGGTCGCATTGAGAACGCGATACTCGATCCGATCGGCATGTGCGCACGTCCGCTCCTTCGCACACGCGATGAACGTCTCACTGAAGTCGAACCCGACGACGTTCGCCCCGAGTTCGGCCATCCGACGGGCGAATGCGCCGTTCCCACAGGCGACGTCGAGGATCGTCTGACCCGGCTCGATCCCGAGGAGCCGCTCCGTCGGCGGGGCGATCAGCGCCCGGTGAAAGTCGTTCCCGTCCTCGAAGTACTCGTCCCACCACGCCGCGTTCGCCTCCCACGCCCCGCGGACGGAGCCATCCCCATCACGATTCATCTCTCCTCCCTCTCCGCAACCGTCCCGAGCGCCCAGTCCTCCCGCGTGATCTGCAGCCTGACGTAGGGAACCGGAACCGTCACCGGGTGCGAGCCAAGGTGCTCCGTGAAGACCCCTTCGCCGACCTTGATCATGCCGGCGCCCATCTGCATCCGGACGGAGGCCACGTTCTCGCGATTCGGCGTTCCCTGAACGATGCGAGCCTCCGAGTGCCGAAACGCGTAGTCGATCAGCGCGCGCCACAACTCCGTTCCATACCGTCGGCCCCAGTGCGTCGGATCGAGCTTGATGTCCGGCTCGCAAATGCCGTCGGCATCCGGGGTACCGAGCTTGCTCTGGCCGATGGCGAGCCCATCCGACAGGCGCTCGACAACCAGTCTTGATCCGAACGCCGAATCCGGGCCGTCGGCGAGCTGGCGACAGACCTCCTCGATCGAGATCGCCAGCCCCTCAGGGTACCCCAGGTACCGCATGACCGTCGGAGACGTCCAAAGCCGATGGATGAATGCGGCATCCGCTGCGGTGGCGCGCCGGACACGGAGGCGGTCGGTTCGAAGAACCGTCTGCGGGTTGGATGTGCTCACGCTGAACCTCGATTCGTCCGTCGTCTGCCAACGATCGAGTATCGCAGCGCCGGGCGAAACCGCAACCATCGTTCGAAACGCAAAGAGGCTCGGAAAGGCGTTTCGGGAGCCTCGAACGGCAAGCCAGGGAGACTCTACAGCGTCAGTCCGAGGCTGTGGTAGTGGACCCGCCTCGTGAACCCGAATCGCTCCGCTGACTCGGCAATGGCGGTCATCCAGTCGGGAACGAAGAGATCGACCCGACGGCCGCCGCCGCGTGCGATCGCGCGGTCGAGGTGGTAGGCGACGAGGTAGTCGGCCAGTTCGAGGCATGCCGGATCGAGGAGGACGCGGATCGAGCTCACGCCGCCTTCGCATTTCGGAACGCTGTACCGACCGAATCCGACGGGCTGCCCATCGGACAACCGGCGAACGCTGATCCCCCGTTCCTCGCGTCTGCGCACGAGGCGAAGGAGCGGAAGAAAGGACGCCAAGAGACGCGGAGGGCGGTAGTGGTTGACCTCGACCGGATCGTACGCTCTTTGCTCCTGGGGAACGATCCTCCGGTCGATCTCGTAACGGACTCGCCAATCTGAGAGGCGGATCGGTTCGACCGCGTATCCTGCTGGGCGGGGCGGGACGCACGGTGCATCTTGTGGGCGGCATTCGAACTTCGTCGAGCCGCCGTACGTCTCGAACCCGAGACCCGTGTAGAGCGAGTAGGCGGGGAGATTCCTGTCGATCACGCCGAGCGTGACCCTCCTCGCCGCTCGCCTGCGGAGATCCTCGAGGGAGTGTGTCAGGAGGGCGCGGGCAATCCCCTTCCTCCGGTGCTCAGGCGCAACGCCGACGGTATCGATGATCCAGTGGGCGGTCGTCCCTCGCCGTTGCACGACGGCGACACCAATCGGTTCTCCCTCCTCTTCCCACACGAAGCCGCGATACGTGTCGCGAAGAGATGGGGAGAGTATTCGAAGCCCTCTGAAGAGCGGCCAGAGACGGCGGAAGCTTCGAAGGGTTCGGAGCATCTCCTCTTGCTCGTCTCGCTGCATGCCCCACTCCGGATGCTCAGGATACTGGAACGTCCTGATCGCCAGATCGGCCAGAGGGGCAAGATCGCGAGGCAGGTCGAGCGCTCGAATCGACACGTTCCTCCTCCAAGGCGAGAATCAGAGTGTCAGTCCGAGGCTATGGTAGTGAAGCCGTCTGTTGAACCCGAATCGCTCCGCCGACTCGACGACGGCGGTCATCCAATCCGGGACGAAGAAATCGACCCGGCGCCCGCCGCCGCGTGCGATCGCCCGGTCGAGGTGGTAGGCGACGAGATAGTCGGCCAGCTCGGGGCATGCCGGATCGAGGAGGACGCGGATCGAGTTCACACCGCCTTCCTTCTTCGGGACCTCGTATCTCCCGAGAGCAACGGTCTGGCCGTCACGGATCCTTTGGACCCGGACCGTCTTCCGCTCGCGGCGCATGAGAAGTGCGAGCAGCGGAAGGATCGGCCTCAGGAGGGCAGGAGGCCGATACCGGCCGAGGACCACCGGCTCGTACTCGGTCAGCTCGGGTGGATTGATCCGCTTGTCGAGATCGTATCGGACACGCCAGGTCTTGGATCGCTTCACCAACTCCTCAAGGTACTCGTCCGGCCGAGTTGGAATCGTCGGAGGATGAGGTGTCTTCGCTTCGAACTCGATGACGCCGCCGTAGTGAGCGAATCCGAGGCTCGTGTAGAGCGAGTAGGCCGGGACGTTCTGGCTGATCACGCCAAGGGCCACCTTCTCCGCTCCGCGCTCGCGGAGATCCTCCAGCGTACGCGTCAGCAGGCGCCGCGCAATCCCCTTCCGCCGCTGTTCGGGAACGACGCCGACGAGTCCAACCTCCCAGTGAGACGTCGTCCCATGCCGCTGCGTCATCACCACGCCGGCAATCTTCCCGCCTTCCTCCCAGACGAAGCCGCGAAACAGATCGCGCAATGCGGGAGAGAAGACCTGGAGAAGCCGAAGGATTGGCCAGAGTCGGCGCAGGCTTCGAACCATCCGCAGGATGTCCTCCATCTCATCCCGGCGGATGCTCCACTCCGGATTGTCTGGATATTCGAACGTTCGAGGGACGACCTCGGCGAGGATCGAGAGGTCACCGGGGAGTCTCAGCGGTCGCATCGGCATGGCAGTTCCTCCTAGGGTGGTGTGGTCTCCCGTACGTCGCGGTTTCGGGCCGAGCCGTTCAATCGTCGCTCGCCGCGATCTCACGATGCGCTGCGTGGAGGGCCTCCTCCATCGCAGCCGAAAACGCAACAAGCAACACCCGCTCCATCGAGCGATCCTCCCGGAGGAACGCCGCCGTCGTTTCGAGCGCGATCGAGGACGCCCGGTCGATCGGATATCCGTAGACCCCGCAGCTGATCGCCGGGAACGCGATCGACCGAAGGTCGTTCTCGACGGCCAGCCGGAGCGACGAACGATAGCACGCCGCGAGACATTCCGGTTCGCCGTGCGTTCCGCCCCGCCAGACGGGACCGACGGTGTGGATGATGAGCCGCGCCGGCAATCCGTAACCGCCGGTGATCCGCGCCTCGCCGGTCGGGCAACGAACCCCGGGACGAACTTCGGGAAGAGACCGGCATTCCTCGAGGAGTCCCGGGCCGGCTGCCCGATGGATCGCCCCGTCGACGCCGCCGCCGCCGAGGAGCGTTTCGTTCGCTGCATTGACGATGGCGTCGACCGCCAGTTGCGTGATGTCGCCGCGGACGATCTCGATCTGGGTCATCCGGCCGGCTGGCAGTTCGGGCAGACGTAACAGGAGCCGCCGAGGTAGGCAATCTTCTCGATCGGCGTACCGCAGTCCGGACAGGGTTGGTCCTTCGCCCGGCGATCGAGGATCGGCACGTAGCCACCCGGCTCCCCGAAGAGGTCCTTCTCCGTGTCCCGGCCGCCTTTGTCGATCGCTTCGGTCATCGTCTCCACGATCGCGGCATGCAGACGATCCCGCTCGTCTCGCGCGATGTCGGGGACCTTTCGCTTCGGCGAGAGCTTGGCGCGGAAGAGGATGTCCTGGAGGTAGCCGTTCCCGATCCCGCAGACGTTCCCTTCGTGGACGAGGAACGCCTTGATCGGCTTCCGGCTCCACTCGCCGCTCCCATCGAGCACTCCGTCGAACCGCTCCGCGGTGAACGCTTTGTCGATCGCGGAGACCCCCTGTGTTCCAGCATACGGGTGCGCCGCGAGCTCGTCCGGCGTCAGGACCTGGAACCCTCCCCACGCCTGGATCGTCACGACGAGCCGTCCCCCATCCGCGAACGTCACCTGCGCATGGACCTTCTTCGGTAACTCGCCGTCCGGCGGAACATAGAGGATCCGACCGAACATCTCGCCGAGCAAGAGGATCGACCCCGAATCGAGCATCGCGCGAATCCACTTCCCACGTCCGATCACCTCGACGATCTTCCGGCCGACAAGCCGGCTTTTGTACGCCCCGAGATCGTCGTTGAGGAACATAAATCGCGGCCGCTCGTCCGCAACATCGACTGACACGATCGGCTCGCCACGCAGCCGATCGTGCATCTGACGTGCAACGGTTACGACTTCGGGAAGTTCGAACATCTTTCGTCCTCAAACAGGATGGTGCTCGGCCAGGAGGCTTCAAGCCCCTTCGGCCACACGGCAAGGAGGTCACCCGCGTTCTCCCCCGGATCTCGAACGAAGAGGCCGGCCTTGCGAGCTCCCTCGCGCATGTGCTGAAGCAGCTCGTCGTTCGCGCACGAGCCGAAATCCGTACAGTCAGAGCAATCGGCGACGTGGCTCTCGACGGCGCAAGCTCTCAACGAGCAGTCGTCCCGGCCGCCGCCCTGTCGGCAGCCAACACACGAGGCGGCTCCGCGCAACACATCGAGGCCGCACGAGAAGGCGGGGTAGTCCATCTCACTCGGGGCCCAGTGCTCCGCTCCGTGGGAATCGAGGACGCTTTCGAGCCCACCGATCAATGCTCTCAATGACCCGTTGCCGAGAGCGCAGCTCCCACACCAGATTCCGCACCCGCCGATCTGCCCCTTCACGTTCTCGTAGGCTTTTCGCGCCGTTGCTGTCTTCATTCTGTCCATCGTAGCACCACGACCTAGCGGGTGACCACTTTCTGCTGAGAGCTCGCCCGCCCAGAACCGCAGGTAGCACTCGGCTTCCTACGGCATGCGATGTGCCTCGATGTACAGGTCGACCTGGCGCGCGACGACGTCGAGCGGAATCCCGCCGGACCCGAGGATCACGTCGTGGAACGCCTGCAGCGAGAAGACGTCGCCGAGCTCCGCCTCGGCCTTGCTCCGGAGCGATTCGAGGGTCAGCTTGCCGACCATGTAGCTGCATGCCTGGCCGGGAAGGACGACGTACCGCTCGATCGATCCAAGGAGCGCGCCAGGCGGGAACCCGCGAAGACTTTCGAGATAGCTCGATGCCTGGTCGCGCGTCCATCCGAGAGCGTGGATCCCCGTGTCGACGACCAGACGCGCCGCCCGGAGGAGCTCCAGATCGAGCCGGTAGAGGTTCGCCAGCGGACGCCCTTCGTAGAGACCGAGCTCGTATCCGAGCTGTTCGCAGTAGAGCGCCCAGCCCTCGACAAACCCGTCGGTCTCAAGGATCCGCATGAACAGCGGGACGTTCAGCTCCTGCGCCAGGGACAGCTGCAGATGGTGACCAGGGATCCCCTCATGGTGCAGGATGCAGAGCATCTGAGACTCGGGGGTCGGCGCCATCGAGGCGACGTTGAAGACGCCGGGGCGCGCTCCGTCCCAGGATGGCCGGTTGTACGAATTCGTGTACGTCCCCGGACCGCCAAGCCGAATCTCAAGGGCGTTCGCCGGGAGCCGGCCAAAGTGCGGTCCGACCACGGTTTTCGTTTCATCGAGCAATTCGCGAAACTTCGCCACGAGCGCGTCGGCTTGTTCGGGGTCGGACGGATCGTAGAGCGTGTCTGCGGCTTCGGCCTGCTCCCACAGCTCGCCGATGCTCAGATCCGTGTCGTACCCCAGTTCGTCGAAGCCGGCCCGGATCCGAGCGAGCAGGTCGTCGACGAGCTCGCGGCCGAGCTGATGGAGCTCGGCAGGAGAGACATCGACCGACGTTTCATGGTGCAGCCGGTATGCGTAGTAGGCCTGCCCGTCGGCGAACGTCGCCGCGCCGCCCTCCTCAGGCGCGTTCGGCATCCGATTGAGAATCGCTTCCCGGAGCGTCCAGTAACCGGCCAGGAACCCATCGCGGAAACCGGCGAGCGCGTCCTCTCGCGCCGCCTCGCGCTCCGTCTCCGTCAGTCCGTCGATGGCGGCCAGATCCCGATCGAAACGCTTGAATGCCGGAATCGACTCGACCGGAACCTCGGAACGCGTAGCCGGCTTCTCTTCGCCCAGGCCGAGGGCCAAATCGATCTGCCCGAGGCAGCCCTCGAGCATGTAGCGTGGCGTGTGCAGTCCGATCGACTCCTGGAAGGCGAACGTATCGAGCACGGCGGACATTCGGGCCGGAATCTGCTCCAGCCGAGAGAGGTAGTCCTCGATGTCGGTCCGGTCCGTCAGCGGCTGCACCCAGCTGAACAGGATGTTCATCCCGCTCGGGATGCTGTAGCCGAAGAAGCCGTGCAGCGGGTAGGCGTGGCGCTCGTAGGCGTAGCCTTCGATCCGATCCTCGAGGAACCACGCGTATGCGTCGTACCAGGTCACCTCCGGTTCGCCGAGTGAATCGCGATCGTACGTCCGGAGCAACTCGAGGATCGCACGATCGAACGCGAAACGCTCCTCGATTCCCGCCTGCGAGATGTCGGTCAGCTCGTCGTCTCGCATCCCGAATGACTCCGAGAGGCCGAGGAAGGTCACCGTCTCGGGGTCGAGGAGGAGGGCTCGCCGGAACGAGGCGTCGAGAAACGCCTCGAACGGAAGTCCACGGAGCGACTCGATCGGGTCTTCCGTCAGGGCAACCGGTCGGGCTTCGCCCGAATCACGCAGATGCGATCCGACACCCAGAAAGACGAGCGGAACGAGCACAAGGGCCAACAGAATCCACGGAATGGCTTTCATACGATCTACCTCCTGGAGTGCATGGAATGCCGATCTCCCATCGGATCGGAGTCGGCTGTGAATCGGGAATGGCGGTGAGCTGCCCCTGGTGGAACTGGGATCCCGCCTGGAACGTCCGGATCTGCTTCGTTAAGCGGCTCGGCGCTGAGCGACGTCCTGGCCGAGCGCGGTCGCCTCCGCCAGCTTGTCCGGCAGATCGGCGATTGGGATGTCTCGGCCAGTCTCCGGATCGTATGTCTGGGCGAGGACCGCATGGGAGCGACTTCCGAATCCGGCGGTGATCCGGTCGAGCCACTCGACCATCGAGCCGTAGTAGTGCCGATAGCCGATCAGCAGGGCGAAGTCCTTGTTCCCGAAGTACTCGGGTGAAACGACGGCCTCGAATCGATCGAACAGCGTCTTCAGCTGCGACGTCATGTATCCCCAGAACATCGGGGAGGCCATCACGACGACCTCGGCCTCTCGGAAGGCCGGGTAGACGGCCTGCATGTCGTCTTGGATCACGCAACCGTCTCCCGCCGAACAGCCCATGCACGTCTCTCCACGGCAATGAGCGATCTCCATCTCGATCGGACGGAAGTGAGTCACCGAATGCGTTTCCTCCCCTCCGAGTCCCCGGAGGAAGTGCTCGGCCAACGTGTCGGTGTCCCCACCCACCCTCGCGCTTCCATGCAAGACGACGACGTTCATCCGTCCTCCCCTTTCGCGACGAGCCGCCCCGAGAGGAGCGCTCGTCGTTCTCGACTCTAGCACACGGGGCGTCTCGCCAGCGTCTTCCCTCGGAAGCCTGTCCGCACATCATTCGTGCCGGATCCTCGGATCGATCGCCGCCAGGGAGACGTCCGCGATGACATTCCCGATCAGAAGGAAGATGCAGTAGAGGAGAAACGCCCCGGTCAGAACGTGCTGATCCTGCCGCTGCATCGCCGTCAGAAAGACCCGGCCGAAGGTCGGGAGGCCAAGAACCTGCGTCGCGATAATCGATCCGGCCAGGAGCGTCGGGAGCATGATGCCGAACATGCTGACAAGCGGGTTCAGCGCATTGGGAAGGGCGTGCTTCAGAATCGTCCTAAGTTCGGACAGGCCTTTCGCGCGGGCCGTCGCGAGGTAGTGCGCTGAGAACGTGTCGAGGAGCGTCGACCGGAGGTTCCGGACGATCATCGCGAACATCGGCGCCCCGACGATGATCCACGCCGGCCAGAGGTGCCAGAGGTAGTTGAGTAACTTGGCGAAGGAGAACGGCGTCCGCTGGTAGGCGAGATCGAGCAGCCCCCAGGTGCCCGATCCGAACAGGAGCGGATTGACGAACCGGTAGATGAACCAGAGAAAGCACCATCCGAGGATGTATCCGGGAATCGAGATTCCGAGATAGGTGATTCCCGCGATCAGCGTATCGGCCCACGTCCGGCGGCGGAGCGCGGAGAGGATCGCGACCGGGATCCCGACGAGCCACGCGAGGATCATCGACGATCCGGTGATGATCAGCGTCCATCCGATGCCGCTCCCCTCGCCGAACAGGATCTCGGATGCAGGCCGGCTGTTGAATGGCGAGAAGGAGACGCCGAAGTCTCCGCGTGTGATCACCCCCTCGAGCCAGATCCAGAACTGGACGACCCACGGTTTGTCGACGCCACGCATCACACGGAGCGCTTCCAGGGAATCGGCGTCGATACCGGTGAGTAGCAGCGGCGTGTAGAAGTCGCCCGGAGCAAGCGACACGAGGCCGAACGAGAAGAACGCGCACAGGAGAAGAACGATGACGATCCCCAGCGCTCTCCGAAGAAGGTAGACGATCATCCGACCGGTTTCGCCCCTTTCTTGATCCTCGGGCGATGGTCGGAGCCGTCGGCAGGGGGCTCAACACCTCAGGCGTGACATCGGCGTGAAAACCCTGGGGCTCTATGGATCGGAGATTGACCAACGGACAGATGACTGCCGGAAGCGCGGCGGCACCTCTCGAACGAAATGAACCTGCAGGGCATCAAACCCCACGGGGCGATTCACCCGCTTCGACCTCGCGAAGCGTCTCTCTGCGGCCTAGCTGTCGGGCGAACCGATCGCCGGTTCGATCAGATCCACCATCCCACCGCAGCCGCCCTGACTGATCGGCGTGTTGCACATGCCGCGATAGCACGAACCGAACGTCGTCAGATCGTACGTCTCCGGGTCGATCCCGCGATCTTCGAGCGCCACGGCGAGGTAGTAGTCGGGGCGGACGAAGCGGAACCACTCGAGGACGCTCGCCTGCACCTGATCGGTTCCGTAGTCCAGATCGAGGATCAGATGCGCAGCGAGTCCCTTGCCGCTCCGGATGAGGTTGCAGGCCTGACCCTCGTCGTTTTCACAACAGCACTTGAACGCGAGGTTGTCATCACAGCAGGGCGCGACCAGCGCACTGAGTGCGTCGACGTACCGGAGATCATCTTCAACGAGCGGGACGATCGTGTACCACCACTCGACGAACTGCGGCAACGATTCCAGGCTGAGCGGGATGCCGTACTCCGTCTCCGCTCCCGCTTCCGGGATGATCTCCGCCCGGAGTTCGTCGAGGAGATCGCTATCCGATTGAGCAATCCCCACGAGAACGATGGCGATCAACGAAGCAGCCGCCAACCCGGCGATCCAGAGCCTTCCTCGCGTCTTCACTCGAACGTCATTTTCCATTGGCAACGGACCTCCTCGTTAATGCGGAGCAAGAGATCAAGTTTACCCCATCGGGTGGCCGTCGTGTGTCTCACCGATGAGGATTTCGCATGCAATGCGGCATGGGAACACCCAGGCCTCATCGGATGACGCCGACTGCAGCCGCGGCTACCATCCGATGCGCCCGGGCGTTCCGGAAGCATCGGGCGGACTCGTTAGGAAGGAGATCGGATGGCGATGGCAATTCTGCTGGCACTCGCTTCCGGCGGGACATGGGCAATCGGGATGACGGCCGCCAAACCGGCACTCCGCCACATCGACGTCCTCTCCTACATGCTCGGCCGCTGGCTCCTCGTTACGCCCCTCGCACTCATTTATGCTGTTGCCACCGGCACGCTCGCCTTCCCTAGCGCTTTCGCCGTGGGGTTGGCCGCCCTCGCAGGATTCCTCGATTCGACGGTCGGCGGCCTGACGTACCTGCTCGCCATGCAGCGTGCCCCCGCCTATCAGACGGCAACGCTGGCGAGCACCGCGCCCCTTTGGGGTGTGACCACCGCCATCCTCATCCTCGGGGAGCCGTTCCGGTGGGAGATCCTCGCTGCGGCGGTCCTCGTCGTCTTCGGCGCCTACTTCCTCGTCGGTCGGCGGATGAGAATCCGAGAACACGCCATCGGTTCGCTCTTCGGTCTGCTGACCGGCCTTCTCTGGGGATTCGCAGAGACGATTCCGTCAAAGCTTGCCCTGCAGGCCGGTCTCTCGCCGGCGTCCCTCCTGTTCGTCTTCGCCGGCTCCGGCGTCGTCACCATCGGGCTGATCACGCCGTTCCTTCGGAGATGGTTCCCCTTCCGCATCGACCGGAGAGGCGTTGCACTCTGCGTCCTCGCCGGCGTCTGTGGCGCGTTTCTAGGCTGGAGCCTCTGGCTGTCGGCGCTCGACCTGGCACCGGCGAGCGTCATCTCACCGATCCGTGGCTCGACCCTCGTCTTCGCACTCGTCTACTCCGTTCTCTTCCTCCGTGAACGGCTGACGAGGCGTTCCCTCTTCGGCGTTCTCTGTGTTCTCGGCGGTGTCCTCCTCGTCTCACTCCGGGCTTGAGCCACCCAGCTCGTCGCGACCGGCCTCTTGCTCCGAGGGATGACCGCGCGATAGTCTGATCCGCGGATCGTCGAAGCAGAAGGGAGCCCTGTGACCTCGAAGCGCACGCACTGCCGCCGCTGCCTCCTTCCAGAAGGCGCATTCAACGTCCGACTTGATAGCTCCGGGCTCTGCAACTACTGCCAGCATTGGGACGCGACCCGGGCCTCGCTCCTCGACTTCGAGCGGAACCGTCCGCTCCTCGTCGATCGCCTGGAACGCTACCGTGGCCGATTCCACTACGACGCGGCCGTCGGCCTGAGCGGGGGGAAGGACAGCGCGTACGTCCTCCACCGCCTGACCTCGGCCTACGAGGCGAATGTGTTGGCCATTACATTCGACAACGGATTCCTGACCGACTACGCGTGGCACAACATCGGCGAGATCTCTCGCGCCTCCGGCGTCGACCACTTCGTCTACCGGCCGGACTGGGACGCCTATCGCGACTTCTACCTGGCGACGCTCCGTCGACTCGGCGATCCGTGCATCGCCTGCTCGATCGGGGGCTACATCCTCTCGGTCCGCGGGTGCCGAGACGTGCGGATCCCCTTCTTCGTGCACGGACGATCGCCGATGCAGATGTTCCGCCATTGGTACCCGGGCACGCGGGATCCGGGAGTCGATGTTCTCCGAGGGAACCTCGAGCTGCACTCGGTCGCTGCGCTCCGGAGGCGCTATCGCTCGGTCATCCGCCGGATGCACCTCCTCCTGCTCTATCTGGTTCCGAACCCGCGGCGTCGCCGGAGGATTCTCCGCGAGCTCTTCGGCGCCGGGCTCGGAGACCGCGATCTCGTCCCTGAGTTCCTCGCCTTCTTCCTGTTCGAGCCGTACGACGAGGCCGCGATCGTCCGTCATCTGGAGGCCCTCGACACCGGCTACCGTCGTCCGGAGAACCACGCGATCCTCGGGCACGGCGATTGCCTGATCCACGATGCCTGCGCCTACCTGTACGAGCGACACCACGGCATCAGCCGCGTCCTGCCGGATGTCGCGGGGATGCTCCGCGAAGGGGCGATCACGCAGGACGAAGCCCACGAGATTCTGGCTGCGAATACGCCTTCCGAGAATGAGGTCGAGGCGTCGATCGGCCATCTGACTGAACGCCTTGCGATGCCCCGGTCTCAGTTCGAACGGATCGCCGCGCGGTTCGGCAGGAGATCCGGGAGGACCCCGTTCTCCTAACGTGCGAAAGAAAGGACGAAGGATGAAGCCCTGGCTTCTCGGCGTGACCGTGTCGCTCGCTGTGCTTGCCGCCTACCTGCTCTTCTGGCCGATCCCGATCGATCCTGCCCGCTGGACGCCGCCCGAGGCACCGGAACTGGCTGGTGCCTACGCGCCGAACGACGCGCTCGCCGGGGTCGAGAGGCTCGACGTCGGGCGCGGTCCGGAGTCGGTCGCCGTCGCGGCCGACGGATCGGTCGCCTGTGGGCTCGAGGACGGTCGGGTCGTCCGATGGGCCGATGGCGCTGCCGAGACCCTCACCGACATCGGAGGTCGTCCCCTCGGGATGGCGTTCGACGCCGGCGGAAACCTGATCGTCTGCGATCTGTACGGACGCCTTTTATCGATTTCGGCGGCCGGAGCGATCCGGGAACTCGTGACGGAGATCGACGGCGTTCCGCTCGGTCTGGTCAACGACCTCGATCTCGGCGCCGACGGGACGATCTACTTCAGCGAATCCTCGACGGAGACGATGGACACACTCCTCGATCTGCTCGAACACCGGCCGCACGGCCGGCTCCTCGCTTACCATCCGGGCACGGCGTCCGTCGAGGTCCTCCTTGACGGGCTCTACTACGCGAACGGCGTCGCCATCAGCGCCGACGGCTCGTTCGTTCTGGTCGTCGAGACGACGGAGTACCGCGTCCGGAGGCTTTGGCTGACCGGCCCTCGCCAGGGCGAAGACGAGGTCTTCATCGACAACCTCCCCGGCTTCCCGGACGGGATCTCTTGCGACGACAACGGCACATTCTGGCTCGCGCTGATGAACCCGAGAAACGCGTTCATCGACTGGACTCTCGAACGCCCGTGGATCCGGAAGGTCGCCGCCCGACTCCCGCTCGCCTGGTTCGCTGGGGCTGCGCCGCGCTACGGGTTCGTCCTCGGCCTGGATGAGAACGGAAACGTCCTCCACAACCTCCAGGATCCCTCCGGGAAGCACTACGCCGGGATCTCCTCCGTCGTCCGTCACGGTGATGCGCTCTATCTCGGGAGCCTGTTGGAAGACGCAATCGGAAGGGTGGGCGCATCCGCGGAGTACTGAGCCTCATCATACCTGGCAATGGCAGCAGTGACCTGGTGCAAGCTTGTGGACTTCGGATTACCCGATGATCATCGAAACCAGGCCAAGCGCGATACCGCAGAGCACGATCGCGAACCCCAGATGAGAGAGACTTCGGACACGGGCGTCACGAATCCACCTCTCGAGTGCCTCTTTCGATGCCAGTGCATTCGGAGGATCTTCGCGCGATCTGCGGAGCGCCACATACTCCTGCGCCACAGAGCCTTCGCCTGATCTCACAACCATCGCTGAGCCGCGCAGTATGCCTGAGATCCCTGCGGGTCGTAAGTCCGGTTTCCGCTCCGCAATGATCTTGAGGATCTCCTTGAAACCTCGGTCCCCTTCTTCAAGCCACTTGGGCTCGTCCTTCTTCGAGGAATCACCACAGAGTTTGTCCATTCCGCTCTCGATTGCTCCCCAACGAGGACTCACGCGATTGAACAGGCGTTTGAACCAGCGGCACTGATCGCCGATCAGCACGAATGTCCCGAGGAGCACTGAGAGAGCGCCCGAGATCCCGAAGCCTGCAGCGAGACCAATCCATCTGGCGGGTATCGCCAGCGACGCTCCGATAATCCCTACAAGGACAGCCCACACATGGATCCTCACAATCCCCCTCTTGCGCCCTTTTCAAAGACCAAGAATCTGATTCTTCTTCGCTGCAAACTCAGCATCAGTGAGAATCCCTGCTTCGTGCAATTCAGCGAGCTTTTCCAGCGCTGCCACCTCGTCTCCGGGAGTCTTGGATGTCCTCATCTCTTGGCGACGTGCGTCGATCGCGTCCCTCAGCTCTGCGAACTCATCGTTCTTGCCCGGCCAGAACATGACAGCGTTCTCGTCGGAGACCGTTTTGTGGAAGCCCTTAGTCTCACTTCCTCCCGGGTACATGAACTGAATGTAGCCACTCGCTATCCAGGTTGCCCTCTTGAATTGGATAGCTGTGATCTCGGAGAGGAGGATCTCCTTCTCCCCAGCCCAGGGATGTGACGAGAAAGCCATGAGCCCGCGCCGTTTGATTCTCACTCTGTCCTCGAGAAGCTCAATCTGCCCGTTCACGCCGCTGCATTCAAGTAGAACTTCCATAGAATCCTCCAAGATCTTGACTTCTGATACCCGAACCATGCGAGCATGCGGCGCATGCCCGATGCTGTCAAGTCCTTGTTGTGGTAAGAGAACTGCGAGTCTCTCGAGTGACTTGACGAAGGAACCTTGACGAATTATAGTTTTCGACCTAACGATTAGGTCCAAGACGATCTGGAGGCTAAAGAATGCATGAGAGAGTGGGACCGAAGCGTGAGATGACGGTCGGCCAGCTGCTGGCCCAAGTCTGCCGGATGAGCGGCCACCACCTGCGGAGACACATGGAGAGACTCGGTCTCCACCGCGGGCAGGGCTTCGCGCTGATCCACCTCTGGCACCACGACGGGATCCCGCAGCGCGAGCTCGCGCGGGCGATGCACATCCGACCGGCCTCCGTCACCAACATGCTTCAGCGAATGGAACGGGACGGCTGGATCTCCCGCTCACGCGACGATGCGGACCAGAGGATCGTCCGGGTCTTCATCACCCCCAAAGCGAGAGGCCTTCGGGAGAAGGCGAAGACGGTCTTCCGGCAGATGGAGGACGAATTGAACGAGATCTACACGGTCGAAGAGCGGGAGACCCTTCGCCGATTGCTGATGAAGCTGCACGATCGGTTCACGCCGGATCCGGGTGACGACCCACACCACCACGCGTTCTTCGACGAGCCGCCTGGCAAAGACGAGGACTCGGCGTGAGATCGATCGGGAAGCTCCTCCGATTCGTCCGTCCGTATCGCTGGCAGGCCGCGATCGCTCTGACACTCCTTCTCGGGATGATCGCAAGCGATCTGCTGATCCCGCGATTGACGCAGCGGATCATCGACCAGGGGATCGCGACCGGCGACATGGGCGTCGTCCTGACGACGGCCCTCTGGATGCTCGGCGCGGCGATCCTGGCAGCCCTCTTCGCCCTCGGAAACAACTACTTCTCGGTCCGCGTCGCGCAGTCGTTCGCGCACGATATCCGAAGCGCCCTCGTCCGGAAGGTGCAGTCCTTCTCCTTCGGCAACCTCGACCGGTTGCGGACAGGGAACCTGATCACGCGCTCGACGAGCGACGTCCACATGACACAGATGATCGTGATGATGTCGCTTCGGATCCTGACGCGGGCGCCGATCTGGATCATCGGCGCCGTGGCGATGCTCATCCTGACGAGCCCGCAGCTTGCGCTGATGATGGCCGCCTTTGTCCCCGTGATCGCGCTGTTCGTGATCTGGTTCGCGCGAAAGGCGCAGCCGATGTTCGCAGTGGTTCAGGAGAAGCTCGACCGGCTGAACACGGTTCTGCAGGAGAACCTGGCAGGCGTTCGCGTGGTGAAAGCCTTCGTCCGCGAGCGTCACGAGATCGAGAGATTCGAGGGAGCGAACGTCGACCTGATGGACCGGAACGTCCGGATCATGCGGCTCGTCGCGATTCTGCTCCCAACCATGGTCCTGATCCTGAACCTGGCGGTGGCCGGCGCGATTTGGATCGGCGGGGCCTCGACGGCAGTCGGCGGCATGACGCCCGGACAGATCGTCGCTTCGATCAACTACCTGATGTTCGCGATGTTTCCGCTGATGATGCTCGCCGGGATGCTCGGACCGATCGCCGCGGCGAACGCGTCGGCCGGACGCATCCTCGAAGTCCTCGAGGATGAAGCCGACGTCGCCGACCGGACGGACGCGCGGACGGTCTCTCAGCCTCGCGGGCGGATCGCGTTTGAGAACGTCTCCTTCGCCTACGGCGGGAACGGGACGGAGCCCGTTCTCTGTGGCGTCGACTTCGTCGCCGAGCCGGGGGAGACGGTGGCCCTTCTCGGCGCGACCGGCTCCGGGAAATCGACGCTCATTCACCTGATTCCGCGCTTCTACGACCCGACCGAGGGGCGGATCACGTTCGACGGCGTCGACCTGCGCGACCTGCAGACGCGATCGCTCCGTTCGCACATCGGCGTCGCGCTGCAAGAGGCGGTCCTCTTCGGCGGGACGATCCGTGAGAACATCGTCTACGGCCGGCCGGATGCGACGGAGAGTGAAGTTCGCGCGGCGGCGGCCGCCGCCCAAGCGGCCGAGTTCATCGAGGCGTTCGAAGACGGCTACGAGACCGAGATCGGTCAACGCGGCGTGACGCTTTCCGGCGGCCAGCGCCAGCGGATCGCGATCGCCCGGGCGCTTCTCGTCAAGCCGAAGGTTCTCATCCTCGATGACTCGACGAGCGCGGTCGACATCGAGACGGAGGTCCGGCTGCAAGATGCGCTCGACCGGCTGATCGCCGACTCGGAGCATACGACGACGCGCTTCATCGTCGCGCAGCGGATCTCGACCGTCCTCTTGGCGGACAAGATCCTGGTGCTCGACCGGGGACGGATCGAGTCCTGGGGAACGCACGGCGAACTCTTGGAACGAAGCACCATCTATCGCGAGATCTTCCTGTCCCAGCTTGGGAAGGACCAGGACTTCGAATCGGGAGCCAATCGGAGTTCACGCAGTGAACTCCCGAGCAACTCGACCTCCGAAGGAGGTGAGTTGCCATGAGTGAACGTAACGCACATCACGCTCCCGAGAGAACCCGACAGCGGGCCGGCATGTTCCGGCCGGGCCGCGGCGGCCACATGTTCGGCGGAGAGAAGGCGAAGGATACACGCGGGGCGCTCCGCCGACTCGTCGGCTACTTGAAGCCGTACCGCGGCACGATCCTGCTCGTCTTCGTCCTCGCGACGTTCGGGACGGTCATGGCCCTGGCCGGTCCGTACCTGATGGGCGTTGCGATCGACCGGATCGTCGCCGGGGAAGCGTTGGCCGACATCCTGCGCATCGTCGTGCTGATGCTCGTGACCTACGTGATCACGTGGATCGCGAACACAGGGCAGGGCGTCCTGATCGCGACGGCGGCGCAGAAGGCGATGCGCAGGCTCCGTGCCGACCTCTTCGACCGGCTCCAACGGCTCTCTCTCAAGTTCCACGACGGCCGCCGCTCCGGCGAGACGATGAGCCGGTTGACGAACGACATCGACGCGATCAGCCGCGTGCTCAGCCAGAACGTGACCCAGCTCTTCACCGGCGTCCTGACGATGCTCGGCATCCTGATCGTGATGTTCATCCTGAGTCCGTGGCTTGCGCTGGCTTCGATGATCGTCCTCCCGCTGATGTTCGGACTCGTGGTCCTGATCGGAAAGAAGACGCGGTCCGCCTTCCGCGCCTACCAGAAGAACCTCGGCACCCTGAACGGAACCCTCGAGGAGACCTACAGCGGGCAGCGCGTCGTGATGGCCTTCGGCCAGGAGGATCGGGTCCTCGAACGGTTCGACGAGCACAACGCAACCGTCCGCAAGCTCGGGACCTACGCGATGACCTACGCCCTGTTCGTGATGCCGATGATGGGGATCCTGTCGAACATGAACGTCGCCGTCGTCGCCGGGGTCGGCGGATGGCTGACGATCCGCGGGATCGTGACGATCGGTCTGATCGCCACGTTCATCACCTACTCCAGGCGATTCGCCGAACCGCTTCGTCAGCTGGGCGGGCTCTACAACCAAGTTCAGGCGGCCCTCGCCGGCGCCGAACGCATCTTCGAGGTCCTCGACGAGGAGCCGGATCTTCCGGATCGTGAAGGGGCTGCCGACCTCGACGAGATTCACGGTTCGGTCGAACTCGACCGAGTCACCTTCGCCTACGTCCCGGACGTCCCGGTCCTTCACGACGTGAGTCTGCAGGCCGAGCCGGGCCAGGCGATCGCCTTGGTCGGGCCGACGGGAGCGGGGAAGACGACGATCGTCAACCTGCTATCGCGGTTCTACGAGATCGAGGAGGGTGCCGTTCGGGTCGATGGGACGGACATCCGCGACGCGACGAAAGCGTCCCTGCGTCGCCAACTCGGCGTCGTCCTGCAGCAGACGTTCCTCTTCGCGGAAAGCGTGATGGAGAATATCCGGTACGGGCGGCTCGACGCGACGGACGAGGAGGTCATCGAAGCGGCACGTCTGGCGAACGCCGACGAATTCGTCCGGCGACTGCCGAAGGGATACAAGACGGAGCTCTCCGAGCGTGGCTCGAACCTCTCTGAGGGGCAGCGGCAGCTGATCACGATCGCTCGCGCGATCCTCGCCGACCCGCGGGTTCTCATCCTCGACGAGGCGACGAGCTCGGTCGATACGAGAACCGAGGTTCAGATTCAGGCGGCCCTTCGCCAGCTGATGAAGGGGCGGACGAGCTTCGTCATCGCGCATCGCCTTTCGACGATCCGCAATGCCGATCGGATCGTCGTGATCGAAGAAGGGCGAATCGTCGAACAGGGGACACATGAAGAACTGCTATCGAACGACGGCGCCTACCGGCGTCTCTACTTGAGCCAGTTCCGAGAGAACGGCCGCGAGGAGGAATGATGAAACGAGGGATAGTTGTCGTGTTGATGGTTCTCCTGGGCGGACTCGTGCTTATTGGCAGCGGTGGCTGCGGCGACTTCCGGGAGCGTGCCGCAGAGGTGGAGACACGGATCGCGGCGGCCGAGGATGCATCGGAGGTCGCCGCACAGGCGGCCGCTGCGAACACGGCCCGGATCCTCGAGCTGCAGGATCGCATCGAAGCCCTTGAACAGCAGCTCGGAGAGCTTCTCGACCAGGGCGAGGGATCGTGAGAGAATCGACCCCAGGGAGCTGCCGCATGAACGTCACAGATTCTTCAATACCGAGGAGAAGAATGGAAGAACGGAAGAGACAAGGAGGAACCATGAAGCGGATGGCATGTTTGGCCGCAGGTCTGTTTGTTCTGTCGATCGGCCTTGGTCTGTTCGGGCAGGCGGAACTCGAGGTCTTCCCGGTCGGCACGACGACGATGGTTTACCGGATCACGTCCGAGGAAATGAGCGAGCCGCAGACGCTCGAGCTGATCGTCACAGCCTACGGTGATGGGCGGTACACGCTCAAGATGCTGACGGAGCAGACCGGGACAGAGGATGAGCTTGCGACCGGTTTTGGGTTCATCTTCGGCTCGGCCCGCGTCTCGTCCGGGGCCGGCCATGACGTCAGCTACACCTCGCTCGAAGCGCTGATGGATCAACGAAACCGGCTTCAGGAGGGGCAGGACTACCTCCTCCCGGACGGCGGCCTGTTCAAGGACATCGTCGGGGCGACGATCGCCAGCGTCTGGTGTCTCGAAGGGACGTTCGAGTCGCCTGATGAGCCAGACGCGCGGATGACCGTCGCTTTCGCCCTTTCCCACCCGGTCTACATCTCCCCACGGATCCGTGCAGAGGAGCTTCGCGAGGGAGAATGGGTCGAGACGTTCGCGCTCGAGCTGATCGAGTACACGTTCGTCGAAGGCGGAGGCTAGGGATGCCTTTCCTCAGCATGAAGGGAGTCACCAAGGAGTACACACTCGGGAAGACGATCGTCCGCGCGCTCCGTGGTCTTGATCTCGATATCCACAGCGGCGAGATCGTCGCGATCATGGGCCCGTCCGGTTCGGGGAAGTCGACGCTGATGCACATCCTCGGGGCGCTCGACCGACCGACCGACGGGACAGCGATGATCGACGGCCAAGATCTACAGCAGCTGAAGGAGAGGCATCTCGTCACGCTCCGCGGCAAGCAGGTCGGATTCGTCTTCCAGACGTTCAATCTGATTCAGACGTTGACCGCGCAACGGAACGTCGAGCTCCCGATGATCTTCCAGGGAACGTCCCCCGGCGAGCGGCACCGACGTGCTGCCTCTCTTCTGGAGAAGGTCGGACTCGGAGACCGCGTTCGACACCGACCGAACGAGCTCTCCGGCGGAGAGCGCCAGCGGGTTGCGATCGCCCGCGCTCTCGCCAACGACCCGGAGATCATCCTCGCCGACGAGCCGACCGGGAACCTGGACACGGAGACTGGCGAGCCGATCCTCGCTTTGCTGAAGGAGCTGAGCGCCCGGGACGGCAAGACGGTCATCCTGGTAACGCACGACCCCGAGGCGGCGGCGATCGCCGATCGGATCGTCACCCTGCGCGACGGCTGCGTGGCAAGTGAGTCGGGAGGTGGTCGGTGATGTTCTTCGAGTTCCTACGTCTCGCGGGGCAGAGCATCCGCCACCGACGCCTCCGAAGCTGGCTGACCGTCATCGGGGTCTTCATCGGGATCACCGCCGTCGTCGCGCTAATCTCCCTTGGCCTCGGATTCGAGAAGACGATTACGGACCAAGTTTCGCAGGTCTTCGGCGTCGACACGTTCATCATCGTGAATGAGAACGCATTCGGCGGTGGACCTCACGGTGGAAGCGCGGAAGAGTACGCCCTCGATCTCGATCTGCTCAACTCGATCCAGGGCGTCAAGGTCGCTGCGGCGCTGCGCGAGCGAACCGGCTTCGTTCAAGGCCAGCCCGATGCTCAAGGAAACGCGCTTCAGGGATTCCTCCCAGTACTCGGCCTCTCACCAGAGCTTCTCACCGACTTCGAGTCGTTCACCGGGGAACTCGAAGTGATGCCCGGCGGACGGCTTTTCGAGCCGGGCGACGTCGAAGTAGCGGTTCTTGACTACGAGATTTCCCAGCGGCTAGGCGTCTCCGTCGGCGACACGATCCTCGTCGCCGGAGATGGAAGCGCCGAACTGAATCTGACAATCGTCGGGATTCTGGCCCCACCTGACGAGGAAACACGCGACTCTGGAGGTGGGTTTGGCGCACAGTTCAGCTCCGGTTCCGATGGATCGACAATCAGCGTGCCGTATGACACGATGGACCTTCTGTGGGGACCTGCAGACGACGTGCTGATGACCCTCGTCAGGACCGAGCCGGACTACGATGTCGATGAGGTCGCCGATCGAGCCGAAGAAGCTCTCCAGGATCGGGGCTCGGAGATCACCGCGATCACCTATGGCGACATCAGCGAGCAAATCGGGCAGTTCACTGACATCGCCAGCGCCGTACTGGCCGGCATCGCGGGGATCTCCCTTCTCGTCGGCGGCGTCGGCGTGATGAACACGATGTTCACGTCGATCCTCGAACGAACAAAGGAGATTGGCGTTATGAAGGCGGTCGGCGCGAAGAACAGCCACGTAATGATGATCTTCCTGATCGAGTCCGGTCTGATGGGACTCGTCGGAGGGATCGTCGGCGCTGCGCTCGGCATCGGAGCTGATATTCTGTTCACATCGCTGATCAACGGAAGCAGCGCCTTCATGGGCGGCGTCGAGATGGCCATCGTGATCAGCCCCTCCCTGATCCTGGTCACACTCGTCGGATCGTTCGCGCTCGGCGCCTTCGCCGGATTCCTTCCGGCATGGCGTGCCTCGCGACTCCCAGTTGTCGACGCTCTTCGGTACGAGTAACTAGAGACGAGCGGTGCAGCGACACACACCTCACTGCACCGCTCGCGAAGACGAGACCGGCTACACACCCTGCCCTGGTGCGGCACCCTCCAACAGGAAATCCCACTCGCCGGCCGGACAGATCCCCCCGAGGCTGTTTCCGTCTAGCCCGGACCCATCGGGGATGACGTTCCCGCTGCCGGTCAGCTCGCCGGTGAAGCGCAGATCCGGATCGTAAGCACCCTGGTCTCCACCACATCCTTCGCCGTAGATCTGGAGCCCGTAGCCGAGATTCGATGTGATCTGACAGTCGGCCAGTTCGACGCTGGGGGATCCCGTTAGGAGAACACCGGTGCTGTTCTCAGAGATACTGCATGCATGGAGTCTGATCTTCAGACTTTCGCTGACCGCCCATCCGCCTACCTCCACGACGACTCCGCTTTCCGCGTTCCTCACAATCATGCAGCGTTCCAGTCGCACATCCGTATACCCCTCGATGCTGATGCCCGTCCCGAGGTGCCCCGCGATCGTGCAGTCGGTCAGTTTGACGACAATGCCTCCCTCAAGAATCGAAGGGAAGATCCAGATGCCGTGCCCGGCGTTCTGCTCAAGAGCCGTGTTGGTCGCCTCGACTCGGCACCAGCCGAGGATCGAGAGTCCACTGTCCCCATTCTCAAAGACGCGGCATTCGTCCATGTAGACCTCGTCTCTCTCAGTACCCGGGGGCGAGGAACCCAATACCGGACGTCCCACTCTGATACCATCCCCGCGATTCCGCCCTACTGAGCATCCGCTCATGCGAACGTAGCTGCTCTTGAGAACGCTAACCCCGTCAGTGCTCCACCTATCAGATCCGTGCCCGTTGTCGGTAATCGTGCAATCCGTGAGATCCATCCGGCCGCCCATCATCGCAACGGCGCCTTCCCCATGGTTTCCATCTATCGCGCAACCCGCCAAATCGACCTGAGCGCCATCCGTGACACGAACACCGGTGATGTTCTCCGTAATCACGCAGTCGACCAGCTCGACGTACACCTCTCCGTTTGCGGCGAGCCCCTCCGATTCGGCGATCACGCAATCTTGCGCGAAGAGGGCCCCACCGTAGACAGCGACACCCGATTCTTCTCCCCCCCGAATGACGCAAGACGAGAGATGGACATCACCAGATTGCACTTCGAGTGCCAGGCCTTCCATCTGCAGGAAGTCGCAACCGATCAGATCGATCGTTCCGGCGTCCTCGACGAGAATCCCCAAATCGCAGCGTTCGAACAGGCAGCCTCTCATCGACACGTTCGCCGATTCCATCACACGGAGCCCCACTCCCTCAATCTCGCGGAAGCGGACCGAATTGAACTCCGCCACAGCCGAACCGAGCAGCTCGATTCCGACGTCGTCGAGGCCGTAGCGGCTCGCAGTACACCAGACGTCGACGTCCTGCAGCGACGCTTCAGGTCCGACGAGCACCCACGGTCTCTTGAGAGCGATTTGTTCCACGATGAGAGACTCGACTTCATGGAGGACGACACCTCCGTACAACCACAGAGCCATTTTCGGGGTCTCGAGCTTCGTTTCGTCTGCGCCTTGCCCGCGAATCGTTAGAGACTTCCAGATCGTCAGCGCTTGTGGGAAAACCCCTTCTGCGATCTCAACGATCCCTCCGGGCGCAACCGCGTCGATCGCCTCTTGGATCGTCTCATAGTCCCAGGGGACGCGTACGTGAGTCGCATCGGTTTGCTCGACAAGCACCGTTCGCAGCTCCGAAGGAGCGAAGAAGCCAAGTTCAGCCCCATTCCCCCTCAGATCGTTGCCACCTCCAGAGACGGCGGCACCTGCCGTTTGGACAACGATCCCGAACCCTGCATTCAAGCCGATGACACAATCCCAGACCTCAACCGTTCCGGGGGACTGGACGTCGATTCCGTTGCCCATGTTGGTGTGAATCCAGCACTCACGGATTTCGACAGTTCCGGTTGAGTGAATGCTGATGCCATTGCTCCGGCTCCCAAGGACTTCGAGGCCTCGGAGAGTAACGTTCCCCGATCCGAGCACGGCAACAGCGTCGGGGAAGAGCTTCCGGCTCCGGTCGACCACGAGGTTCTCCACGACAACATCTGCATCGCCGGTGATGGTGAGTGTCGAGACCTCTTGCGAGACGACTGCATGGATCCGCGTCATCGAGGGAGATCGTCCAGAGCCGACGAGGCGGAGCGGCTTCGAGATGATGATGTTCTCCCGGTACAGACCCGGAGCAAGCCGGATCGTTGCGCCGTCAGGCGCCGCATCGATCGCCGCCTGGATCGACTCGCCCATCTGGACCTCGATCACTTCCGTTCCAGTCAGCGCCACAGCGATGCTCACGCAGGAAGCCAAAGCAACAATCAATGCTTTGAACCGGACAGTACCCGCAAGAGATGAGTCGCTACCTCGGGCTCGCAACATGTCGCCTCCTTCAGACCGCGCGTACTCTACTAGACTAGGATCGTATAGCATGGACTCACGGAAAGACAAGGTGTTGCCAGACTAGCACTTCCAAGATGGATGCCGGGCGCTCTTCTCGTGACTCCCGCCGCATCGCTCGTGACGATAGACCGACTACACACCCTGTCCTGTGGCCGCACCCTCCAACAGGAAGTCCCACTCGCCGGCCGGACAGATCCCTCCAAGGCCGTTCCCGTTCAGTCCGGACCCATCGGGGATGACGTTCCCACTCCCGGTCAGCTCGCCGGTGAAGTCCAGCTCTGACTGGTGCAGATGCCGTCCGCCGCTGCACTCCAAACCGTAGATCTGGAGACCGTAGCCGAGGTTCCCCGTGATTTCGCAGTCGCTCAGCTCGACGGAGGGGGCCTCCGCCAACCCGACGCCAATCAGGTTCTCGACAATGAGACACGCGCGAACTGCTGCAACCGTCGAGCCTGCGACGATCAACCCGTACATGCCGCTTCGCCCGATCGTGCACCGTTCGATCAGGACCTCGGTTCCGCTGGCGACGACAACGCCACTTCTCACGTGATCGATGATCTGGCTCTCGACCAACGCGAAGGTACCTTCGAAGAACTCATCGATATGGATCCCATTCCCGTAGTTCCTCTCGAAGATCGACTGCCGGATGTTGATCCGCTTCCCATCGAGGACGAACAGGCCGTCCTCCGCGTTCTCGAAGACGCGGCACTCGACGATCTCCAGCTCGCTCTCCGGCGAAGCACCTTCGGGGATCGCAGGATCGATTCGCGACAAGGCGGATAGAGGCATCATCTCGATCCCCGATCCGGCGTTCCGACCGACATCGCAGTCCTCGAGACGGACGGTCGCGTTATCGGAAATGAAGACCCCCGAGGAGCCGAACGACAATCCGTTGTCGGTGATCGTGCAACCGACGAACTCGAGCCGGCTGTCTTGCTGCGCGTAGGCAGCGTACCCGAGGTTCTCGGCGATCGTGCAGTCGACCATCTCGAGCTGTCCCGTCTGTTCGCAGAAGACGGCACGCTCTCCCTTCGTCTCGGCGATGACCGAGTCCTGGGCGCGGACCGTCCCTCGAAAGACCGAGATCGCCGATTCGCCGCTCCCGCGAATCGCGCAAGAGCGGATCTCCGTCTCGCCGCTGTAGACGTTGAGCGCACGCGTCGCCTGACGGTCGAATGCACAGTGATCGACCGTTAGACTTCCGACACTTGTGATCCCATCCATGTTGCCGGCGAAGCCGCTCGCTCGGACCGCTGCGGAGGTCCCTCTGCCATCGAGCGATAGCCCGGTCTGCACGCAATCCTCGAACGTGCACGACGATGCGTCGACGTGTCCACTCCCATCGATGGCGATCCCGACGCGACAGCCGCGGAATGAACAGTCCGTCAGGAAAGCGGTGGTCGATTCATTCAGGCGGACGCCCGCTCCGCGGACGTCGCGAACACGAACATCCTCCAACTGCGCGTTCACCGAACACCGCAGCTCGATCCCGACCTCATCGCGACAGGCGACCGTCACGTCACGGATCGTTGCCTCGGTCCCGCAGATCATCCAAGATCGATCGAGACGGATACGCTCGATGACAGAAGACCCCGCACAGTGAAGGACCACACCTCCGTAGAGCACGTCGGCCGCTGCGCCGAGCTTCGTCTCGTCACCCTGGCCGAGAAGGGTCACGGACTTCCAGACCGTCAGGCTTTCGGAGAAGGAGCCGCTGTCGATCTCCACCGTGCCGCCCGGGGCCACGGCGTCGATCGCTTCCTGGATCGTCGCGTAGTCATCCGGGACGCGGACGTGCATCGACTCCGTCTGGATGGCGAGCGGTATACGGAGTTCCGGCGGTGCGTACAGGCCGAGATCCGCGCCGTTGTCGCGGAGGTCGTTCTCGCCCCCGAAGACGGTCGCGCTCTCCGTCTGTACCAGGATGGCGAACTCGTCGATCGCGTGGATCGAGCAACCGCGGATCTCGGTCGCCCCTATCGAATAGACGCTGATTCCGTTCCCCCGGCTGCCGCGAATCTCCAACGTCTGAAGCGCCGCAGAGGCCGATCCGTAGACCGCGACCGTGTCGGTGCGGAACCGCTTGTCCCCTTCGATCACGAGGCTCTCGAGCCGTGCATCCGCACTCCCCAGGACGGTGACTGTCGGTTGCATCAGCTTCGTCGGAGAAGGACGTATGATCGTCGGATCTTCGGGATCCTCCGATCCGATAAGCGTGACCGACGTCTGGATCGTCAGCGTCTCGACGTACTCGCCCGGCGCAAGCCGGATCGTCGCACCGTCGGGGGCCGCGTCGATCGCTGCTTGGATCGACTCCCCCGGCGAAACGCGGATCTCCGTCAGGAACTCCAGTCCCTCGACGCTGAACGCTCCTTCAGCATTCCCATGCTCATCCTCCGGTCCGGGAATGGTGTTCCCTGAGCCGGAGATCACCTCGGCTACTTCCACCGGATCGCTCGAACGCTCGCCCTCGACCAACAGGACGCCGAAGCTCGCGTTCGACGACACCACACTGTCCAGAAGCCCAAGCCGGGAGCCCGTGTCGAGAGAGACGCCGATGCCGTTGCCGCGAATCTCGCACTGCGTCACAGATGCGATGGCTCCGTGCCACGCCTCGATTCCGGCTTGGCCGTTCTCTTCGATCGTGCAGTTTTGGACCGCAGCCCCGACGCCATCGCCGTCCCTGCAGTCGAACTCGAACTCGGACGACCGCGGATCGAAGGTCAAGCCGAAGACTTCGCCGTCGAGAACGACCCCACTCTCCCGATTCCCCGACATTGTGCACCCGTCGAGGGTCGCCCGGCCGGCCGCGCCGATGCGCAGTCCGCTTCCCACGTTCCCGTCGATATGGCAGCCGGTCGCTTCGACGACCGGGATGACGTCCCGGGGATCGCCGACGTCGAACAGACTGTCATACGTCTCGTAGCCGGCGTTGATCGCGATCCCGTGCCCGAGGTTCTGGACGACGCTCGTGTCGCGGAGGACGACGTGCCCCTTCATGCCGACCCTGATGCCCGCGCCACGAGACTCATCCAGATCCTCGGCGTCACCGCCGTAGAGCCCGTTCGCGTCGATCTCGGAGTCAACGATCTCGCAGTATGCGAACTCGCTGACCACGATTCCGTCGTTGTGGTTTCCATGCACGGTGCATTCCGCCAGTTCGACCTGCGCATGCCCGATAGCCAGCAGACCACAGCCATTCGCACCGGAGAGGATGCACGACGAGAAGCGGACCTTTGCGTCGCTCGACACGCGGACGTTGCTCTCCCCGGCACCGCTCAACGTGGTCCGCTCGATCAGCACGTCCGATTCTCCCGAGACATCCATCCCGAATCGCGATCCCCCGCGAACCACGCAGTCGCGGATCGCACCGCTGCCGCCGAAGATCTCGATCCCTGAGAGCTCCGGCTCGAACACGGACGCGGACACCTCGATGTGATTCCCCCTGGCGACAACCGATCCGCCACGCGCGCCGATGAACCGACAGTCCTCCACCAACACGTGACGCGCCGCCGTCGTCGAGAGATCGATGTAGTTCCGATCGAAGCTGCATTCGGAGAGGCGGATGGATGAACCGGCGATCCCTTCGATCGCCGTTCCGCCGATGGTCGAGAAGCTGGACGCATCTGCGGTCAGACTCCCACCTTCGCCGACCATGAAGACCGGCCACCTGCTGACCTTCCCCGTTCCCGTCACGCCCACACGATCGAGGACGAGCGATGTATGAATCGCAATCGGCGCCTTCTCTTCGACTTGGAGTGAGATCTCCGTCAGCGTCACAATCTCGGCGCTCGCCAGAATGGACACAAGGCCCGTCAATCGAACCCCATCGGGCCCGCCACCGCGCAGCTCGACGGCCTTCCAGATCGTGATGCCCGATCCGAACTCCCCGGATCCGATGTGGATGATCCCCCCCGGGGCGACCGCGTCGATCCCTGCCTGGATCGACGGGTAGTCCTCCGGCACGCGGACGGACTCGGTTGTTGTCTCCGGGGCCTGCGGCGTCCGCAGGTCCGGCGGAGCGTGTCCGGCGAGATCGGCCCCGTTTCCCGAGAGCACGTTCTCCGCGCCCGTCACGCTGGCGCCGCCGTGCACTTCGATGCCGAAACGGCTGTTTCCGAGGATCCGACACGCCTCGATCCGGACCACCGCGGGCCCTTGGACCGAGATGCCGTTCCCTTGACAGTCGGCGACGATCAGCGACAGGCAATCGAGTTCCGCCGTGCCCGCGTGAAGGATCCCGTCGGGCAGGTATCCGAACGCCCCGCGAATCGTGAACCCCTCGAGGACGATCCGATGCTCGGCGTCGGTATCGGTCAGCATCATGGCAGGCCCGGCGACCCTCGCTTCGACGATCACGTCCTCCGGACGTGTCGGATCGCCCGCGATCTGAATCGCGCGATCGATCCGAAGGTTCTCACGGTAGACGCCCGGAAAGAGAACGACCATCGCACCGTCGGAGGCCGCGTCGATCGCCGCCTGGATCGACTCGCCCGGCCGGACTTCGATGGTCGCCGCATCCTCCGCCGTCGCGAGCAGGCCGAAGCACGCGACCAGAGCCATCGAAACGCACGTCGCTCGGTTCCTCCATCCCTTCCGCATCGCCCCTCCTCGCCCCCAATTACGCACTCGCTCGATGCTCCGTCCTCTAGACCTGATCCTCGCCCGGCGTCAGAAGCTCGCGGCCCACATCGTCGGGACAGAAGGCTCCGCCCCAGTTCGCGTCCGTTTCGCCAACGTCCGGGATCCGATTCCCAAACCCGGCGACCAGGCCGGCGAAATCCATCGATGGGTCGTAGTCCATCCCCGTAGGCCAGCACTCCGCACAACCGAGTGAGAGTCCGTACGTCAGACTTCGGACAACGGAGGAGTCGGAGAGCATGAGCACAGTCGCCTCCATGAGAAGGATTCCGACGTAATTCTCCGTGAAGACGGACTCCTCGACGATCGCTTCCGCATACCCGCCGAGCATCAATCCCGCACGCCGGCTCGCCCCGAGATAGGAAGACTGGACCGCGAGTTTCGCAAACCCCACCCCGAAGATGCCAACATCATTGCCCGCAAAGGTCGACTCCTCGACAACCGCGGACACCCACCCTCCAAGGACCACGCCGAAGGTCTCCCCCGTGAACGTGCAGCCGCGGACGGTGATGTCCTGCGAGTCACGTCCACCCAGTCCCAGCCCGCCGTTGGCTTCGAATCGACAGTCGATCAGGACGACGCTCGCCGGACCGCCTTCGGGTTCAACGAGAGAGTACGGCCTGCTCTCAACTCCTGGCACGCAGAGTAGCCCCGCGTCGGTGTTGCCCGTCACGGTGACGTTCTCCATGCGTAGCGACGCGTTCGGGGTCACGTGCACTCCGGACACGCCGATCGTCTCGGTCCACTCGGTGGTTTGTGTGTCGAATCCATTCCCGTGGATCGAAGAATCGACGATCGTGCAAACTCCATGTTCAATGACCCTCACGCCGATCCCCGGATTGCCCGCGACCTCGCAGCCCACGAGTCGCGCCGCCGCCAACTCGTGAATCAGAACAGCTGCGTCCGCTGCAGACGTGATCGTACAGCCCTTCAGCGTGATCGCGGATTCTCCGTAGGCGCGGACTGCATGTTCCGCTCCGTCAAACGAGCAGTCGGTGACCTCCACATCGGACGCGGCATCCGCGAGGAGACACGTCTTTGAAAGCTCCTCGAAGGTGCATTCGCGCACTGCTCCCTGGGCTTCGCCGATGCCGAGTCCGTACGGCGCATCGCTGAACGACGTTCGCTCGATCTCGAATTCGCCGCGCTCGACGAAGACCCCCATATCGCGTATTCCTTCGAACCGGCATTCGGTGATCCGGGTCGATCCGTTGACCTTCAATCCGGCACGGCTCTCTTCGAAGACACAGTCCGCGAGCCGAAGCATCGTCGCCTCGTCCGTGAAAATGGCGATCCCGCCGAACTCGGCGAAACGGCAATTCACCGCGATTAGCTGCCCACCCGAGACGACGGAAAGGTACGAACCGAGGTGAACTCCTCGGTGCCCGAGAAATGCGGCGTTCGAAAGGTGGACCTCGGAGCCGATCTCGATCGATGTCTGCCCGAAGGAGGAGACGGTCAGTTTCTCAATCCGGACAGTCCCCGCCGATTGAAGGACCGACAGACCGATCCGTTTCTTCGCGGCAGCGAGAATCGTCTCCGCTCGCCCCTGTCCGCGAAGCGTCACGTCCTTCCAAAGGCAAACCCCTCCAACAAACTCGCCGGATCCGATCTCGACCGCCCCGCCGGGGACGACCGCATCGACCGCCGCCTGGATCGTCGCGTAGTCCTCGGGGACACGGACCGTCTCGCGATCGATCTGCTCCGCGGCAGGCGTTCGCAGCTCGGGCGGCGCGTAGCGTCCAAGCGGAACGCCGTTCCCATCGAAACGATTCTCCGATCCGGTCACGTCAACGTCAGGATTTGCCACCGTCAGACCGTACACGTGGTTGTCGACCAATGCGCAGTGGTCGATGACGACACGACCCTCACCATGCACGCTGACACCGCTCCCCCAGCACTCGCGAACGACAAGATTCCGTAGCGTGACGGACCCCGATCCCAGAACGTAGACCCCATCCGGAAGGTAGCCCTTCGCCCTTTCGATCGTGAATCCTTCGAGCACGACTTGGATCTCATCCGTCCCGCGAAGCGTCACCACCGGCCCGCCCGACTTGGGAGCAAGGACAACGAACTCGGGTGCATCGGAGAACCCCCGAAGGGTGAGGCTCTTCTCGATGACAAGGTTCTCCGTGTACTCCCTCGCCTGCAGCTGAATCACAGCTCCCTCGGGAGCTGTATCGACCGCCTTCTGGAGCGATTCGCTCGGTGGAACGATGATGACGCGCGTCGGTTGGGCGACTCCTGACCAGCCGATCACAACGCATAGGAGACCGGCCATCAAGATGGGCAGAACGGACCGGGTTCTCGTCATGGCGCCTCCTCCGGGCAGGGCTTCGTCGACTAGAGTTCGATACTACGGCCCGAAACAGAGGAGAAACAAGGGGCATTCCACGAGAATGGACGAACTGGCCAAGCCAGCGCAGGCTACGGCGAATCGTTCGGCGGCAAAATCCGTTCGGTCAGATCGAGCATCCGGAGGATCGTCCAGAGGGCAGGGACGTGCCCCGTGTCGCACGGCTTCTCATAGGCCGCTAGGAGGAAGGCGTACGCACGGAACAACTGCATCGAGGCTCGGTCGATCCGACGCTCCTCCAGTCCCAAGAGGGCCGCGTCGAGCGCGAACGTCAGGTACATACGAACGTTCTTCGTCGCATCGACGACACGCTCGCGAACCCCGGCCTCGATCGCCGGCCCTTCGAATCGAACCCGGAGGGCTCCGATCTCGACGAGCAGGCCGATCGGCTCGATCCCAGAAGGCGTCGGACGAGCGAAGTGCTTTCCTTGGACGCCTTCGAGCAGATTGACGAGCTGCTGCGTGTGGAGGCGAAGATCGCCGAGCGTCGGCGAGTAGGCGGCCACGGTAGCGAGCGTGAGCCCCAACCGAAGCTGCTGCACAAATGCGATGAGCCGATCCTCGATCGAAGGTTCCTCCGGTTGCGCGAATCCGCTGGCCGCCGCGCCACAGATCAAGAGAAGACAGACGCTCACCGCTCGGATCGTTCTGCTCATGTCGTGCTCCCTTCGCTCACGTGGACCAGTCTCCTCAGTCCGATGCCGTCCTCCCATCATCGATCGGTCATTTCCCCGTCAACGTCCGCCGGGACCAGCCGGTAGCCGAACCCGGGAACCGTCACGATCCGGCTCCCTCCGTCCGGAGCCGCTTGTTCGAGCCGCTTCCGGACCAAGTAGATGTACTGCTTGACATCTTTCGAGTCGGCGTAGGGCGATTCGGCCCAGATCCCTTCAACGATCTCCCGCTCGGAGACGACACGGTCGGAGCGGACCGCGAGAAACTCGAGAAGGGCGTATTGCTTCGGCGTCAGCTTGACCGGTTTGTCGTCCAGCGTTACGCGCTTGACTGCCCGCTCGATCCGAAGATCCCCGACGACGATCGGCGCCAACGCACTCACGACGTCCGTCTCTTCCATCCGACGTCGGGATCGCCCGCGGTAAGTCCAGAAGAGGAGCCCGAGGATCAGCACATCCACCACGATCGCAAGTCCCACCGCGGCGAACGTCGTGCTCCGTCCCCGGGCAGTGATCGTCATCGTGTCGATCCCGATCCGGACGCTTCCCGCAGCACCATCGGAAGCAGTCAGCGGAAGGCTCACATCGAGATACGATCCCCCGCCCGGCATCTTGCGCGTCTCAATCGTCGCGGCGTGAGTCGGAGTGAGACCGAGCTCGGCCACGACCTCCTCGCGTTCATCGATCACGAGAACACTGTCGATCTCGATTTGGACAAAGACCGCACTGCCGACGAGCATGAACCGCGATGCCGCTCGGAGCATCTCTTCATCGAGCGGCTCGATCCACGCACGGGCCGACGCGGCGAATGCCTGCACGTAGGCGAGGCTTCGCTCTTGGAACGTCTCCTCGAGCAGCGTGTGATAGCCCTGAACAGCCAGGATCAGCGCAAGCACGGTGACGAGAACGACCGTCACCGCCGCGATCACGAGCCTCTGCTTCCCGTCGAACCGACCGATGATTCCCACGCCCTCAGAGTAGATCGGGCCGGAGAGGCATACAAGGCGGTCAACGTCGATTGACCCTTCGTTGACCGCGCCTCGGTTCCACCTTGATGTTCACTTCTCTACGGTCGGACCCGTCGACGCCGATCACCAGGAACTGACGGCGTCGGGTGCTCTCGGCACCGAAAGGAGAAAACATGCGTACCAAGGCACGAAGGTGGAGACTCCGCGCGCTGGCCGTCTGCTGTCTGTCCGCGCTGCTCGTCGTCATCACGATCCCCATCGGAGCCGCGCTCGCCGAACCGGAGCGGCCCGGGAATCCGGTCGGATTCACCCTCGAACGTCTCTCCGAGGTCCTCGGGCGCCTCGAGGCCGAGCTTGCGGCACTCGAGGGTCCGGCCGCCGAGCGACTCGAAGAAGGGATCGAGCAGATCATCGAGCTGATCGAGGCCCTGCTCGACGATGTCGATCGCCCCGGTGACCAAGAAGAGGATGGCGCGGCGATCCGGTCGCGCATCCTGAAGCTCGATCTGATGCTTCACCGACTCCTCTATGTCCTCGACGAAATTGTCGAGAGCGCGAAGAAGACCCCGGCGCGCCCGCGCGCGAAGGAAGCGGTCGATGACCTGCGCAGCTGGGTCGATGGATACGTCGATGGCGCAACATCCGGGATGCGCCCCCGCGAGGCGGCCCGATTCGAGAAAGCGGCCCACGAGATCGCCCGTTCGCTGGCCGGGCGTGTGGCCGAGTCGGCGCGGAAGGTTCACGAGCCGACACCACCCGATCGCGCCAGACCAATCCTTGCGCGGCTCGTCGAGCGATTGGAGGAGCTCCTCTTCTACCTCGATGGGTTGATCCTTCGAAGCGCCCAGCGTCCGCCCTCCCAGGAGTAGCCGCGAAGCTGTGTGACGCGCCCGTGAAATCCCGGGCGCGTCACACTTTGAACCTGGGGCTCCAGATACAATCCGCGCCGGAGGGATCCCAGTGAAGCTCAGAAGACTCCTGATCGGTACGCTTCTCCTGTGCGGCCTTGCGGTCGCCGCGCTTGCGACGTACGAGGCCTTGTTCATCGATGTCACGGAGACCCATCTTCCGATCGACGACCTGTTCAACCGCAGTATGGACGCGGCTCCGATCGATATCGACGGAGATGGGGATCTGGATCTCATCGTCGCGATCGAGCATGAACCGAACATCCTCTTGGTCAATGACGGCGTAGGACACTTCGCCAACGAGAGCGTTGCCAGAATCCCGCAGCGCGCGCTCGACAGCGAGGACATCGGCGTCGCAGATCTCGATCGAGACGGCGATCTCGACATCGTCATCGTCAGTGAGGACGACCGGACCAACGAGATGTACCTGAACAACGGGGACGGGACGTTCACCGACGCAGGCGATCGGTGGCCGGTCGACGGGACCTCGAACGCCGTCGCCGTCGCCGATGTCGACGGCGATGGCGATCCGGACATCCTCGTCGGGAACAACGGGCAGAACGCGCTGCTGATGAACAGCGGATCCGGACGTTTCTCCGACGCGACCACCTCCCACCTCCCGACAATCGAGGACGTGACGCAGGACCTCGAGCTCGGCGATATCGACGGCGATGGTGATCTCGATCTGCTGGTTGGAAACGAGGATCGAAACCGGCTGCTGATCAACGATGGCCGCGGCGTCTTCCGCGACGAGAGCGAACTCCGACTCCCCGTTCGGGGAGGACGCGAGGAGACGCGGGAAGCCGACTTCGGCGACGTCGACAGCGACGGCGATCTCGACATTGTTTTTGCCAATGTGGCGTTCTCCGTTCAGCAGGCCGTTCGACAGAATCGCCTGCTGATCAACGACGGGTCAGGCCGCTTCACCGACGAGACCGATACTCGTCTTCCGAAGGACGGCAGTCAGACCGTCGACGCCGACTTCATCGACCTCGACAACGACGGCGACCTCGATCTCGTTCTTGCCGAGTCGAGCGCGACCGCTCCGACCAGCCAAGCGCTCCGCATGCGCTACCTCACCCACCTGAACGACGGCACCGGTGTCTTCAAGTACGCACGCTGGATCCTCCCGTGGACGGTCGTCGGAAATGGTTTCGATGTCGAGGCGGCCGACTTCAACGGCGATGGACGGATCGACCTCTACTTCTGCAGTCGAATGGGGTTCGATCGGCTCGTCTTTGGCGTCGTCCTCGACAATTGAGAAGACGACGCCAAAGCCGCGGAAGAACGAGTTCACAACTCGTTCTTCCTGTCAGTGAGCAAACGGGATTCTCTTCCGCATCGAAACCGCCCTGCCATGAAGACAGAGCCGAGGCCGAAGACGGGTGAGAAGGAGCAAGTGCTCCTTTTCACGTCGGTGACCTAGAGTTGCAAGACCATGTGAATATCTTCCGGTTCCTCCGCGAGCAGTTCCGGAACCGGTTCGGAGGTCGGGACAAACCCCTTGGACAGATAGAAGCCAACAGCCGATTCGCTCGGGGTCGCCGAGACATAGAGCGCCGTTGCGCCATCGCTCCGTGCGAGGGCGAGGACCTGTGCGTGCAACCGGGACGCGATCCCGCTTCTCCGGTATCCATCGCTGACATGAAGAATCGCCAGTTGGCCCATCGTCGGACGGAGCCTCGGACGATAGACGGCGAACCCGGCCAGCCGATTGTCGTCGAACGCGCCGATGGCCGTTCCACCCAGATCAAGGTAGTGTTCGGCCATCCCGATCATCTCGCCGAAGCTGTGCTCACCGTCCCCGTCGAACCATGGCGGCGTATCCCAGTGAACGGCCATCTCGATCAGCTCGGTCCCTTCCTGGCGATAGCCAACACGGATCACCTCGCTACGGTTGATCTCCCGCAGCTTTCCGATCTCGTCAACGTCCATCCGGCGGATCCGGATCACTGCCGCCTCCGGATAGGCCAGCGCTGAGCGCTCGGTTCCCCAGGAAGACCCCCAACGCCAACAGACGAAGAGGCGTTAGCCACTTCGTCTCCGTTTCTGTCGCAGGCAGAGACGCAATCGATGTCGCGGATCTTTCCCAGTTCGCGAGCGTTCATGACACGAATCTCCAAGCGCAATCCCTCCTTGAATGTTGGCAGCCTTTCAAATGTGTGTCGGCCGGCTCAGTCTCCGTCTCGATTGTGCCGGGAGAGAGTTCGCTCCCCCAGACGATCGGCGACCGATTCGGTCAGCACGTGGACGATCCCATTCACCCGCACGGAGGAGAGGCTCCGATCGGCGATCCACGCGCGGACCGTCGGGGCGTCTGTCCCGAGGACTGCGGCCGCCTTCTCGACCGTCAGAAGCGCTGGAAGCTCGACCCCGTCGTGGATCACGTCGCGACCGCCTTCAGCGGTCGCGTGGGAGAAGGAGCTAGAACTACTCTCCGCTCTGCACCCATTCGCTGAACCACCGTTTCAGTTTGCGGTGCTCCTCGCGTAGTCGTCGCCGTTCTCCGAACGGCGGATCGCGCTCCCTTGAGCAATGCTAGTCGGCACCATTCCTTTAACCCACCGACCTCTTCATGCTGCAACGTCACCGTTCTGCGAACGGCGGATCGCCCTGTCCCGCGAGCCACCAATCGGTTCTGTTCCTTTCGAGGTCTATGCCACCGTATCAAGCAGCTACGGCGTTGTATCCGGCATCGACGTGGTGCGTCTCTCCGGTCACACCGGAGGAGAGATCGCTCAGAAGATAGACGGCCGCCTTGCCGACTTCGTCCGTCTCGATGTTCCGTCGGAGCGGCGCCGTCTTCTCCATCCTGTCGAGCATCACATCGATCCCGCCGACGGCCATCGCGGAGAGCGTCCGACACGGACCAGCCGAGAGGGAGTTGACGCGAATCTTGGATTCGCCGAGCTCCGCAGCCAGGTACCGGGCCGCGGACTCGAGCGCCGACTTGGCGACCCCCATCACGTTGTACCCCGGGGTCGCCTTCTCCGCGCCGTAGTACGATAGAGCGAGGATCGAACCGCCATCCGGCATCAGCTCGCGTGCACGGTTCGCAATCGCAACCAGTGTGTACGCGCTGATGTCGAGCGCCTGCGTGAAGACTTCCCGTGGCGTCTCGGCGAACCGTCCCGCCTTCAGGTACTCCCGATCGGCGTAGGCGACCGAGTGAACGACGAAGTCGAGTCTCCCGAGGTCCTCCTTCGCCGCCGCGAAGAGCGCGTCGAGGTCGTCGTCGCTCGACACGTCGCACGGGCGGAGCCATGCATCTCCGAGCTCGCCGTTCTCCAGCGCCCGCCGAACGCGCCCCTCCATCTTCTCGCCCGGCAGGTGCGTGAAGGCGCACGTCGCGCCCTGTGCAGCGGCGTTCTTCGCGATGTGCCATGCGATGCTTCGCTCGTTGGCGACACCGAAGATCAGTCCTGTCTTCCCTTCGAGTAGGCCCATCCGGCCACCTCCTCCGTCGGTCGGTCGAACACTTGTTCTTCTTCGCTACGGTACCGGCGCCGGCGCCCGACTGCAACGGAGGGATCTTGGGCGCGAGAGCGCAGTCTCGAATGGCCTTGTTTCGATCGAGGCTGTATCCTACGAGTCCGAATCTCCGCAAAAGGGGGGCGAGATGTTCCGAATCCTCATGGGCATGCTCGGAGTCGTCGGGCTCGTTGTCGCGACGTCGCTCCTGTTCGGAGGCGGGAGCCTCCTTCTTCTCGACGCGACGCTGGCCGACGAAGACGGCTTCATCAATAGCGTCCCGTTCGAAATCGAAGTCGACGGATACGCGGTCGTCGCCGGTCCGGCAGAGATCGAGCTGACGCCCGACGTGCCGGTCAATCTCGGCGCGATCGCCACACTCCGCATCCAGGCGACACACGAGGACCCGGAACTCGGAGTCTTCGTCGGAATCGCCAATGCGGGTGCGGTCGACACATACCTCGGCGGGGTACCGCACGCGATCGTCGAGGATCTGGACGACGAAGCGTTCTCCCTCACCTACCGGATCGATGCATCCGGCGAAGCTCCCGGGGCACCAGCGGAGCAGCCGTTCTGGATCGGCTCGACGTTCGGCCCGGGACTCCAGACACTCGAGTGGGAGATCGAGTCAGGAGACGTCTCGTTCGTGGTGATGAACACCGACGCCGCGGACGGACTCTCGTTCGAGGCCGTGGTCGGAGCTCGCGTTCCGCTGATCCGGCCGGTCGGGACCGGACTCCTGATCGGTGGGGGCGTCGCGCTCGCCCTCGGGACGATCCTCCTCGCGCTGGCGCTGTAGAGCGAACCTAGCGATTCACGCCGGCGCTATTCGCCGGCGTGAACCGACTGGTCGATCCATTGGAAGTCGCCCCGATCGTACCCCTTCGCTTCGAGCCGTTCGAAGATCCCCTCCAATACCTCGTCCGGGAGCTCCGGTGAGCGGCTGAGGATCCAACTGTACCTCCGCTGCGGATGACCGACAACGGCGTATCGGTAGTCGGGCGCGAGATCGAGGACCCAGTAGTCCCCAGGGAAGAACCAGCGCCCGAGAAGGCGGACGAAGCTGACCTTCAGCTTCGCCGGAGCGAACGAATCGGGGATCCACGCGCGTCCGACAATGCTGAATGACGATCCATCCGCACGGAAGCACGTGTTCGTCACCTTGACCTGGCCGTTCGCGAGGAGGTGATACTCGGCTGTCGTCCCCTGAACGCAGGCCCGCTCGAAGGTCGTCGGTATGCTCGCGACCGCGTACCAGAGCCCCATGTACTGCTCGACGTCGAGCGCCTCGACGACCGCCGGCCGCTCGCCCAGTCGCCCCATGAATCCGATCGCACCGATGGCGAAGATCGCCAGAAGTCCCGCGGCAATTCTCATCGCATCCCTCCGATCCCAGGCCGTGCCTCCGAGTGAGGTGAGTCAACCTACCCTGCTCGTCGGCGGGAAGGCAAGGTGCAATGAGCCGTGTCGTCAGGAGAGATCCGCCGCATCGAGAATCTCGAGAAGCGGAGCGAGCCTCTCCCGGATCGACTCGCAGCTCCACGAGCGGTCGATCCTTCGCATCAGGAAGCGATGGACGGTCGGGTCGCAGGCGATCCGCTGGGTGTAGGACATCATCATCAACGGGTTCGAAGCCGAGAGGATGACCTGCTCGGTCGTCCATTCGACAATGCCGAGGATTGTGTCCAGATCAACGAGGCGCCCGCGCAAGCGATACCGGAATCGCTGCACGACGTACGTGTCCCCTCCGAACATCCCGATGATCTCCGCCGGGATCGTGAATCCGATCCACCCATCCCCTTCCTGGTCGATTACCCGCGGATCGTCTCGATCGGTTGGGAGCGGGTCGTTGACCGGGTCGTCGAGGACAGCTCCGCGGACTTCCGTGTGCCAGTCGTGGGCAAACCAAGTCGTGCCTCCCTCGACGCGAAGTTCGGCGACACGTGGCTCCGGACGGATCGATCGCATCGTTGCATCGGAGATGTCGGTGACGAACAGCGCGGTCGAGGTGTCGACATCCGTGAAGCAGTACGCGTCGAGCAGCGCCACTTGCGAACCGCTCTGAGCGATCTCGGTAAAGAGACCGACCGTGGTCAGAAATGTGACTTCGCCGAGGAACGGCAGGTCGGCGATCGCGACGAGTCGTTGCACCGTGACCCAGCGCCCGGAGAGGTCGGGGAGCGGAGCGTCAGTCTGAGAAAGTGCACCGAAACCGAAAAGCACGACAGTCGCCATCAGGATCAACGCAAGCCGTGAGCCCTTCTCCAACACCCGAAATCGCATGCCCCCTCCTGGACGACGCCCTCGGATGACATCCTACCTAAGCGGACATTGAGTTCAACTTCACCGACGATGAAATGGTCGCCGAGCCACCGGTTGTGGGCCGGCCGAGCCCTGCATACAGTGGCGGGGCCATGAAGACGCCCCAGCCGAGTCACCCGCTCCCGGATGGCGATGTCCTCTACCGTGCCCTCATCGATCGGGACAGCCGATTCGATGGATTGTTCGTCGCCGCGGTCAAGACAACCGGCATCTTCTGCCGGCCGACCTGCCGGGCACGGAAGCCGAACCCGGAGAACGTCGAGTTCTTCGCCGCGCCGCGCGACGCACTCCTCCACGGCTACCGGCCGTGCAAGATCTGCAGCCCGATGGGACTGCCGGATGAAGTCCCCGACTGGCTACAGCCGCTCCTCGACGAAGTACACGCGCAGCCGGAGCGACGGTTGACCGACCGAATGCTCAGGGATCGGGGGATCGAACCGGATCGCATCCGTCGATGGTTCCAGAAGCACCACGGGATGACGTTCCACGCCTATTGCCGTGCACTCCGGTTGGGTCTCGCGTTCGGGCGGATCCGCGAGGGGGATGACGTCGGTCCGTCCGCGTTCGGTGCAGGATACGATTCGCTCAGCGGCTTCACCGAATCGTTCCAGAAGACGATTGGTTTCACGCCGGGGGAGAGCCGCGATCGGCAGGTAGTCCGCGTCGCTCGGATCACGACGCCGCTCGGCCCGATGCTCGCCGGCGCTACGGAGGACGGGCTCTGCCTGCTCGAGTTCGCTGATCGTCGGATGCTCGAGACGCAGTTGACGCGGCTTCGAAAGCATCTCGCCGCCGAAGTCATCCCCGGACAGAGCGACATCCTCTCCGCCATCGCGTCTCAGCTCGCCGAGTACTTCGCCGGAGAACGGCGGACGTTCGACATGCCACTTGTGACGCCCGGAACGGAGTTCCAGCAGCGTGTCTGGGAGAAGCTCCGGACGATCCCGTACGGCGAAACGCGCTCGTACCAGCAGCAGGCCGAGGCGGTCGGACAACCGTCGGCTGTCCGCGCCGTCGCACGCGCCAACGGGGACAACCGGATCGCGATCGCCATCCCATGCCACCGGGTCATCGGCAAGAACGGGAAGCTGACCGGCTACGGCGGCGGGCTCTGGCGGAAGGAGTACCTCCTCAACCTCGAACGGTCTGCCTCATCCTGACACCGCGAGTTCGAGACGGCCGGGTCGAACTTGTGTACCCTCATGAGTCATGGCGACGACCCTGTATCTCATCCGTCACGCGCAGAGCCATCCTTCGGCTCGGATCATCCATTCCGAGTGGCCGCTGAGCGAACTCGGCCGGACTCAAGCAACCCGACTGACCCATCTTCTCGAACCGCTCGGGATCGAGCGGATCGTCTCCAGCCCGTTCACCCGGTGTCTGGAGACGATTCGACCGTTCGCAGAGAAGTCCGGATTGGAGGTCGTCCTCTGCGACGACCTCCGCGAGCGGCACCTCGGCGTCGGCTTCGATGACGACTTCTGGGCCGTCTGGCGTCGATCGTGGGAGGACTTCGACTATGCAGTCCCAGGGCATGAGACGTCCCGCGAGGCGCAACGACGATTCGTCGCCGCGATCGACCGGACCCTGAGTGAGCACGAGGGGCAGACGATCGGCGTCTGTGCGCACGGGAACGTCATCGGCCTGTTCTTGAATCACCTGGACGCCCGGAACGGCCGGGAGACAGCCGAACGGCTGACGAATCCGGACGTGCTCAGGTTCCGGACCGACGGAGGCTCCGTCGTGTGGGATCGGTCGTACCGGCTTCCGGGGTTCGCCGACCTCGTGACCGATCCGGCGGAGACGCCGATCGACGACGACTGAAAGCATTGCAGGGTGCGGAGACGGAGCAAGAAGCGATCCGCGAAATGAACGGAGGCATCATGGCAACAGCGACGGCACGACACATCCTAGTGGATTCGGCGGAGCGCGCCGAGGAACTGAAGCAACAGATCGAGAACGGGGCCGATTTCGCGCAACTGGCAGCGGAACACTCCGAGTGTCCGTCCGGCTCGTCCGGCGGCGATCTCGGCGAGTTCGAGCAGGGGCAGATGGTCCCCGAGTTCGATCAGGTCGTCTTCAACGAGGCCCTCGGCGAGATCCACGGACCGATCCAGACTCAGTTCGGCTACCACCTGATCGAGATTCTCGACCGATCCGAATAGGGCATGGCGATCGAGCTTCCTAACGAGACGAAGGAGCAGCTGCTCTCGTCGATCGTGCGTTTCTTCGAGGAGCGTTTCGAGCAGGAGATCGGTGATCTGAAGTCGTCCCTCCTCCTCGACTACGTCCTGAAGGAGATCGGGCCGTCCATCTACAACACCGGTGTCGCTGATGCGCAGGCACGGATGAGTGAGATGGTCGACGAGATCGACGCGACCTGCTACGAGCCCGAATTCGCTTACTGGGAGAAGAAACCGTCGTCATGATCCGACTCGAGACCGAGCGGTTGCGGCTGAGACCGATCCAATCGGAGGATGTCGAACCCCTCGTCGATCTGTGGACCGATCCCGAGGTGACACGATTCATGGGCGGGCCGCGGGATGGAACGCAGCTGAAGACATGGTTCGAGGAGGATGTCATCGAGCCGGCACCGGATCCTCACGACCTCTGGCCAGTCGAGGAGATCGCGACCGGTCAGGTGATCGGCCATTGCGGTCTCCTCGACAAGGAGATCGAGGGCGAAACGGAGATCGAGCTGACCTACGTCTTCGCCGTGCCGGCGTGGGGGAAGGGCTTCGCGACGGAGATCGCTGTCGCACTCCGGGATCACGCGTTCGAGAAGATGGGAATCACACGGCTGATCGCGCTGATCGATCCGGACAACGGAGCTTCGCAGCGAATCGCCGAGAAAGTCGGGATGCGGTTCGAACGGGATCTCGTCCGCCCCGGCGGCGCGATCCGAAGGCTGTACGCGGTGACCGTCGGAGAGAAGCCCGACGCGAAACCGTGAGTCGATCGACAAGCGCCCACGGCCTGCGAGATCGACTTCGGGCAGCGTACGACGCGATGGCCGAGGCGCGCGACCGTCATGACCTTCCCGCGTGGAAGCGGGACGTTCGGGCGTCCTTCTTGGCCCTTATTCAGCAAGAAGGGGCGACTCGGCTGCTCGAGATCGGTGCCGGCACGGGACGCGACGGCGCCTTCTTCGCCGAACATGGGCTTGACGTCGTCTGCATCGATCTCTCACCGGAGATGGTCCGTCTCTGTCGCGAGAAGGGGCTGGAGGCGGAGGTGATGGACGTCGCCGATCTTCGGTTCCCGGGCAACTCCTTCGGCGCCGTCTACGCGCTGAACTGCTTCCTCCATCTTCCGACGAGCGAACTCCCGGACGCGCTTCGCGAGGTTCATCGGATCCTCCGCCCGGGTGGCCTATTCTTCCTCGGCGTCTACGGCGGCATCGACCAAGAGGGCGTCTGGGAAGAGGATACCTACGAGCCGAAGCGGTTCTTCTCGCTTCAGACCGACGAGCACCTCCTGGACAGCGTCCGGACGTTCTTCGACCTCGTCTCGTTCGATCGGATCTCCGTAGCATCCGAAGCCCCGCGGATCCACTTCCAATCGCTTATCCTCCGGAAGACGGTGAGCTAGCACCGGAAGGAGGTTCGGATGACCGAGCGCGATGCCATCGAACGGACGGATCGACCGATCACGGTCGACGCTCTCGTCGAGGATCTGAAGGATCTCGGCGTAGAGAGCGGATCGACGCTCCTCGTCCACGCGTCGCTCAGCGCGGTCGACTGGGTCTGCGGCGGCGCGGTCGCCGTGATCCTCGCGTTGGAGAAGGTCCTCGGCGAAGAGGGCACGCTCGTGATGCCGACGATGTCCGGAGATCTGACCGATCCACGCGACTGGCAGCATCCTCCCGTCCCCGAGGACTGGAAGGAGACGATCCGCGCTGCGATGCCCCCGTTCGATCCGAATCTCACCCCAACGCGGAGCATGGGTGCGATCGCCGAGACGTTCCGGACGCAGCCCGGCACAGTGAGGAGCGGACACCCGCACGCCTCGTTCGCCGCCCGCGGCCCGCTGGCAACACGGATCACCGGCGATCACGCACTTGACTATGCCCTCGGGGAAGGGTCGCCGCTCGCGCGGATGTACGAGCACGATGGGCGCGTTCTCCTTCTCGGCGTCGGGCATGCGAACAACACGTCGCTCCACCTCGCCGAGTACCGGGCGGACTTCCCGGGGAAGCGCGAGCGGCCGAACGGGGCGCCGTTGATCGTCGACGGGGTCCGCCGGTGGGTCGACGTCCTCGATCTCGATGTCAACGCGTCGGATTTCCCGCGAATCGGCGACGCGTTCGCGCGGGAGACCGACCTCGTCCGGACAGGTCAAATCGGGAACGCAACCGCCCTCCTAATGCCGCAGCGCACCCTGGTCGATTTCGCCGTCGGCTGGATGGAGGCACATCGCGGTCGGAGCGATGAAGGACCGGCCGCGTTGATCCGACCGGTCACTTCGGCCGATCGAGACGAGTGGATCCGCCTTCGCTGCGTTCTCTGGCCGCATCGCGACCCGGCAGAGCTCGCAGCCGAAGTCGACGAGATGACCGTCGACCTGGAGGCTTCTCCGGTCTTCGTCGCTGTTCGCCCCGACGGTGGACTCTGCGGTCTGATCGAGGCCGCGATCCGCGACGGCGCCGTCGGATGTTCGACCGATCGGGTCGGCTATCTCGAGGCCTGGTACGTCGAACCCGCGTGGCGCTGGTGTGGGATCGGTCGAACACTTGTCGAGCAAGCCGAGGCATGGGCCCGTGCTCAGGGCTGCGCCGAGATGGCCTCCGACACGAACCCTCGGTACCCGCTCAGTCCGGCCGCTCACGAGGCGCTCGGCTACCGCGTCGTCAAGCGGAAGACCCACTTCCGGAAGGCACTCGACTGAATCTCCTGTCAACGAACTGACTTCGCGAGTTCGGCGAGGTCGGGCCGTTCGGCGACATCGTCCATCGCTCGATGCCACTTCGCCGACAGATCTCCGAGGTCGACCGAGCCGCCTTCCCGGACGAAGACCGGGATGACGTGTAGCGGCACGCCGATCGTCACGTCGGTCGGCCCCTTGTAGCGGATGCCCGACCAAGCATCGATCCAAGACCCCTCGGGAATGTGGACGGCGACTGAGTCGCTCCCCGGCTCCCAGACCGGACGGACGAGGACATCCGGGCCGTAGAGATACTCCGCCCATCGGTCGATGTACTCCGGATGATCCGGATAGGCGACGAAGAGCGGACGAACGATCGGCGTCCCCCGCTCGTGGGCTGCCTCAGCGAGTCCGTAGACGTAGTCAATCAGGTCGACATGGAGGCGCGCGTAGAACGCCCAAATCGCGAGGAGCTCTTCGTCGTAGACCGTGTCGAACGTATAGCCCTCGGCAGTCAGCACCTCGCCCGATTCATCCGCCAACCACGACCACGGGGCGAGGTTCGCCGTCGGCCCGACCTCCATGATCGGACAGAACGCCGAGAAGGCGAGCCAGCGCGCCAGAACTTCCCGAGGCGGGCGCGTGTTGTAGCCGCCGGTGTCCGAGCCCCAGATCGGTACGTTCAGGACGGCGGCCCGCTGCAACGCGATGATCGCCGAACGGAGGCCCCACGCGGATGGGTCGGTGTCGCCGCCCCACGCGACGGCAACCCGTGACATCCCCGGCCAGCCGGCGCGGTAGAACGAGACGAACTCTCCGACTCCGAACTCCGCAGCCGCGTCAAATGCCGCCTCGGCAAACCAAAGCGGGTACGCGTTGTGCCCATGCCGATAGTCGGTCCCGTCGTGATAGGCACCTCGGAAGAGCTGCCCGTCCGGCGGCTTTTCCTCGCCGCGGTCGAGCTTGAAGCCGGCGATTCCCGTCTCGAGGAGCCTCTGCACCTCTGTCTTCCACCACGCTGCAGCGTCGGGATTCGTGAAGTCGATCAGCGCCGCGCTCGGGAGATACGGGAGGGTCAGCGGGACGTGATAGCCGCGTTCGACCGCGAGGTCGGCCTGACCGTCCATCACCCACGGTCCGAGCCAGAGGAGCGAGGCAATCCCCTCCCGCCGGAGCCAATCGATCATTGATTCGAACGCAGGGAAGCGAGCACCGTCGAAGACCATGTCTCCGTACCCGAACGTCCCGGCCGACCACGGGCGATCGATCGCGTACCACGAGCACGGGATCCCGAGCGCGTTCATCATCAACACGTCCTCGACGACCATCGAGTTGAACGGGCCGTCGTAGGGCGTGCCGTCGAAGAACGCGGGAAGATCCCAGACGACGTCACGCCATCGCCCCGGACCGAAGATGAACGCAGGCGGCAGGAGGCTCATCCCTGTGATCCGGGCATATCGCTCAACCACGTCGATCGGCTCCGGCCCGGGAATCAGGAGGATCGAGAGCGTCGGTCCTTCGGACTCGATCGTCAGCTCCGTCGGGCGGATCTGTCCCGCCTCGGCGATCCCGAACCGGAAGGTCGCCGGCCAGTCACCCTCGACGTAGACACCGTACCCGCTCGACGAGACGAAGAACGGCGCGTAGATCGAGACCGTCGGAAGGGTGTATAGGTCGACGGTCTGCCCTCGCAGGTTCAGCCCCTCGGTCATCTCCGGCTCCCACGAGAGGCCCTGGCTCCCCTGAACGACGCGCTCCATCAGTCCGTAGAACCCTTCCGCCTCCCCAACTCGGAACGAAACGCCGAGCTTCTCGAACTCCCCCTTCGGCTCGACGCGAAACTCAATCCGAACCGTCCGATCCGGGCTGGAACCGATCCGGATCGCCGCCGACCGTCCGTCGTCGGTCCGATAGACGAGATGCGTAATTGCTCCGTTCGCCCGCTCGACCGGCGGGCCATCGAGCAGGATCCGACCGTCTCGATGCCAGACATAGAACGCCGAACCCCCGTCCATCCACAGTTCCGGGAACGGAGACTCGAGGCGGATCGAGAGCGGATCCTCGATCAGGGTGTGAGAGATCGGTTCGGCATCGTTGAAGGCGGCTGCCAGGACGACGAATGCGATCACCAGGACGAGCCCGACCGAGAGCAAAGACCGCGTGGATCTCCCGAAGCTGACGTCCCGCATTCCGACCTCCTCGCTTCGCTCGATCCTATCGGCGCCGTTCCGAACGTCAAGACCCACAGCAGACGAAACGGTTTCGTGATAGACGCCTAGGTTTCCACGTCATAGCTTGGATGCAAGGTGGTTGATGAGTATCCTGACTGGAGAGGTGATAGACATGGCAGATCCACTGTTCGATCGTCCGGCGTTCATCGAGAAGGTCCGACAGATCTTCGCGTCGCTCGAGCCGCTCCTCCCCGAGGGAGACGCATTCGACTACGAGGAGACCGCTCTCTTCAGCGGCGTCGTCAACGAGTCGCAGGAACATCTGGTCATCGTACCGATGACGCGGGATTCGGTCTCGATCCAGAAGGGCTTCACCCTCGGAGAACAGGAGTCTTGGGCCGATGTCGGAACCCTGTCGGCCTTCGCCTTCCTTGTGATGCCTCCGACCGACTGCATCCATACCGTTTCGTATGACGTCCCGTACCTCGTTCGCGGGACCTCATGGAACGAGGCGGACGTCGTCGACGAGCACAACACGGTCATCAGGCAGTTCGTCACGTGGTGGCACCGCGGAGAGCCGCAGAAGCAGTTCTACAAGTTCTACGGTAACGCAGTCATCCACATCAGCAACTGCGACACCGTCTCGATGAACCAACAGTAGAATCGGTCGACATGGATGCGGTGCCGGAATCGTACGTTTCGTGTCTCGTCGAGCGGTGGGGGGCGATCTCTGAGCCCGTCGAACGCGCGTTTCGGACGGTTCGACGCCATCGATTCGTGGACGGATGGTACCACCTGGAGGCCACAAACCTCCGGGTGGCCTTCCATCCGGTCGATTACGATCCGGATCACCCGGCGCCGGAGCAGCTCGACGAGATCTACTCCGATGTGGCTCTGATCACCGCTTTCGATGATTTCTTGCCGACGAGCTCGACCTCTCAACCCACGCTGGTCGTCCGGATGCTCGAGCTACTCGAGCTTCGACCGGAGATGCGCGTCCTCGAGATCGGGACCGGAACCGGGTACAACGCGGCCCTTCTCGCCGAAATCGTCGGCCCGGAAGGCGCTGTGCACACCGTCGAGATCCAAGAGGAGGTCGCGCGGAAGGCGAGCCAACACCTGCAGGGAGAGGGATACACCGATGTCCGGGTCTTCCATCGCGACGGCTACCTCGGCGTCCCCGACGCTGCTCCGTTCGACAGGATCGTCGCGACCGTCGGCTGCTCTTCTCTCTCTTCCCATTGGGTCGAGCAGCTCGCCCCAGGCGGATGGATGCTCGTTCCGCTTCGTCACGGACTCCGGGATCCTCTCGTCCGGATCGAGCGTCGCGTGGATCGTCCCGAATGCGCGTCCGGACGGATCGTCGGCTGGTCGACGTTCATGCCGATCTACGGCACGCTTCGATCGGCGAACTCCTGGCCCAGCTTCGCGATCCGGAGTCTCCCGAAACACGCAACGTGGACACGCCGTCTCCCGAGCCCCCTTTCGTCCGAGTCGGCGCGGACAGGACACCCTCTCGAACACCCGATCCACAGGGCCATTCACTTCTTCCTGACGCTTTCGTCCCGCGAGCTGTGGCCCGATGCCCGCGGCTACGGTCTCGTCGACCCGGGGAGCCGGTCGGTCCTCGTCGTCACGCAGGATGCCGTGGAGGGGTTCAGTGCAACGGATGACGTAGCGAGCCTCGAACGCCTCTACGATCGATTCCACCGGCTCGTGGAGACCTGGGATCAATGTGGCCAGCCAGCGCCAGAGGACTTCTCTATCGAGTTCGTCCCGTTCGGACACTTCGAGTTCATCGAGTCGGAGCCGGAGATGGAATGGATCATCGAACGGCACGATTTTCACGAAATTATCCATCTCCCGGCGAAACGCGACCGCCCCGAATAGCGCGCCTACTCAGGGCTTCACGCCCTCTTCACAGTCGACCGATAGACTCCGATCAACCCCTCAGCGAAGGAGCACTCACCATGCGCAGTCTCCTCTGGCTGCTTCCGGCATTGATCCTCGGCCTGGCCCTCTTCGGCGGACAGGCGGCTAGCGACAACTCCACATCACCCGCACCAGCGTGGGCTCCCCCCGCCTTCAGCGACATCGAGGCTGAGCTCGCCGGCCTTGAGTTCGATGCGTTCATCGAGACCTCATATCGTCTGCATCGCTTGCGTTTTCCGCAATCGATCACGCACCTGGGGCTCGCCGACGCCTTCGGCGCCCGCAACGACCGACTCGACGACTACTCGTCGGAGTACGTGGCGGAGACGCATCGAATCGAGCGGTTCATCCTCGACCGCCTTCGTGCGTTCGACCGAGATGCCCTCTCCAAAGAGCAGCGGCTCACCTACGATGTCGCCGAGTGGATCTGGGATGACACGGTTCGCGGACAGGCGTTCGCCGACCTCGACTATCTCGTCACGCACTTCTACATCACGAGCCGCGACTGGGCGGTGTACGACCTGTTGGTCAAGGTCCATCCCCTGGGCAACATCGCGGATGCCGAGGACTACGTGGCTCGACTGGCGGAGATCGGCCGGCAGTTCGACCAGCTGATCGAAGGGATGGATGCCCGCGCCGATCGAGGAATCGTCGCGCCGAGAGTCGTCCTGAATCAGGCGATCTCGTCGATCTCTGGGCTCGTCAACGCCCCGGCGCTCTACCACCCGTTCTACGCCCGTCTGCGCGACCGGCTTCCGGGCATTCCCGGGGTGACAAGCGATCGGCACAACGAACTCCTCGCCGAGGCGGAGACCCATCTCGAAGAGACCGTCCTTCCGGCCTACCGGAAGCTCTACAACAAGCTCATCGCTCTCCGAGAGATCGCACCTGACACTCTCGGATACGGAGATCAGCCGAACGGAGACGCCTACTACGATTACGCGCTCCGCCATCAGAACCAGACCGAGTTGACGGCGACGGAGATCCACGAGATCGGACTGCAGCAGGTCGCCCGACTCCAGGAGGAGATCGGAGCGGCCGCCGCCGCACTCGGGTACGACGAGGGAACGCCGATCCCGGCGATCTACCGCCGGGTATCGCGCGAAGGCGGATCGTTCTCCGGAGCGGCAATCGTTGCCGAGTACGAACGACTTCTCGCCGACGCAAGAGAAAGGGCAAGCGACGTCTTCGAGAGATTCCCGTCGATCCCGGTCGAGATCATCGGCGACGACTTCGGAGGCTACTACCGCCCTGCCCCGACCGACGGCTCCAGGCCGGCTCAGTTCGTCGCGCCGAACAGCGGATCGCAGCCTCGCTATCCGATGCCGACGCTCACCTATCACGAGACGATCCCCGGCCATCACATGCAGATCGCCACGGCGGGAGAGCTCGGCCTCCCGCTCCTTCGGACGACCGCAGAGCTCCTCGGATACGTCGAAGGATGGGCGCTCTACTCGGAGCGACTCGCCTGGGAACTCGGATGGTACGCCGACGATCCCTACGGGGACCTCGGACGGCTTTCGGACGAGATGATGCGAGCGACCCGACTCGTCGTCGATACCGGGATTCACGTGATGGGATGGTCGTTCGACGAAGCAGTCGACTACTTCGTCGAGAACACCGGCCGGCCGCGAGCGTTCGCTCAAGGGCAGATCCTCCGCTACGCCGTCTGGCCGGGGCAGTCAACGTCCTACATGATTGGCTTCCTGGCAATGCTCGACCTGCGAGAACGAGTCCGCGACGCCTTGGGCGAGGAGTTCGACCTCGCAGCGTACCACACGATGATCCTCGAGAATGGGAGCCTTCCGTTGGCGGTTCTCGAACAGATCGTCGACCGATTCATCGAGGAGGCGACAGGCGACTAGCCGCCGTCTACCGGAGCGGGTCGACGTGCTCCCTCCAGATCGCGAGCGAATGCTCGATCGGATCGACGCCGTCGACCCCGTGTTCTTCGAAGAAGCCGTTCAGATTGCGTAGATCGCGGATGAGCAGGTCGAACGCGTCGTCGTTGTATCGCGGGTCGACAGCCTGCGGGAAGTCGATCACCACCGCCCGCCCGTTCCAGTAGAGCAGGTTGAATGCGGAGAGGTCGGCGTGGACCCGATGGTGCTTCAGAAAGAGGTCGACGTTGCGGAGGACCTGGTCGTAGAGCTGGCCCGCCTCGTCCTCCTCGAGGACGACGTTGGTCAGCATCGGCGCCGGATCCTCCGCATCGCCGAGGTACTCCATCAACACGACCGGGCCGACCCGTTCGATCGGCTCGGGGACGTCCGCGCCAACGTCGTGGAGGATCCGAAGCGTCCGTTCCTCATGGGCGATCCAGGCGCTGAACTTGTGCAGACGCCCGCGGCGTGTCTTCTTCCCGAGCGCTTTCAGGACCCGTGCGTCGGGGCGCGAGCCACGCTCCCGGCCCTGCTGGTAGACCGCATCGCGCTTGAAGCTCCGCGTCTCGAACGGGCGGTAGACCTTCGCCGCAACGAGCTCACGCTCGAGCGTCGGATGCGCAGCACAGCAGTAGACAACCGCCTCCTTCCCGGTTTTGATCGGGCGGAGAACCTCGGTGATCAGGTGTTGTTCGATCAGCGGGTCGAGATGTGCGAGGAGGGCCTCCTCGACGGTACGGTCCTCGTCTTCCTTCGGCGTGGCGCCCCGATACCTCTCCTCGAGCGGATCGATCTCTTCCAGGCGCCGATCCATCGAACTAGGAGGCCCCGGTCTTCGTGAGGAAGGCGTGCGCCTTCTTCAGCCAATCGATGATCTCGATCTGCTGCGGGCAGACCGACTCGCACCGACCGCACTCGACGCAGTTGTCGGCCCTCGCCCCGGCATCCATGAACTGGTTGTACGACATTCGATAGCGGGCGTGGTCGCCGTACATCATCGCGCTGTTGTAGTTCGCGAAGACGCGAGGGATGGCGACGCCGCTCGGGCAGGGCTGGCAGTACTTGCAATCGGTGCACGGGATCGGCGAGAGCGCACGGTAGGCGTCGCGAACGCGATCGACCAACGCGAGATCCGCTTTGCTCAACGTGCCGACGCCCGACGACGACGCGCTCGCCAGGTTCTCCTCGACCTGCTCCATCGTCGACATGCCGGACAGGCAGAGCGACACCTCCGGCTGATTCCAGAGCCACTGCAGCGCCCAATCGGCCTGCGAACGCTCCGTCGCAGCGCTCGCCCACAACGCCGCGACCGCCTCCGGTGCTTCTTGCGTCAGCGAACCGCCGCGGAGCGGCTCCATGATCACCACGGCGAGTCCCTTCGCCGCTGCGTACTGCAGGCCTTCCCGTCCGGCCTGAAAGTCGACGTCCATGTAGTTGTACATGATCTGGCAGAACGTCCAGTCGTACGCGTCGACGATCTCCTTGAACAGAGAGAGGTCATCGTGGAACGAAAAGCCGAGATGACCGATCCGACCGTCAGCGATCGCCTTCTCCGCCCAGTCGAAGACGCGCAGATCACGTAGGTTCGGCCAGTACGTCTTGTTCAACGCATGCAGTAAGTAGAAGTCAACGCGGTCCGTCTGAAGGCGCTCGAGCTGGATCGCCAGGTGCTTGTCGAAGTCTCCCTCTTCCTTGATCAGCCAAGACGGCATCTTCGTCGCGAGCTTGACCTTGTCCCGATATCCGTCCTTCAGACAACGCCCGACGAGCGGCTCGCTCTGCTCGCGGTGATACGGCCACGCCGTGTCAACGTAGTTCACGCCGCTATCGATCGCGGCACGGATCATCCGAGTCGCTTCGGGTTCGTCGATGTTCGCCGAATTGCCATCGGTCGTCGGAAGGCGCATCGCGCCGAAGCCGAGGGCCGACGGCCGCCAATCGAGCGTTCCGAACCTGCGATACTGCACGGTGCCTCCTTGCTGTATTCATCCGAAGCCGCCGAAGCGGCGCGCTCATTCTATCCGATGCGACGAACCGGCTAGGCAGATTCCGAATCGAGCCCGAAGAACGACGTGACCCGTTTCAGCCATTCGATAATCGGGATCTGCTGCGGACAGGCCTCTTCGCACGTGCCGCAGGCAACGCATCGCTCGGCGCCCGTCCCTCTCGCCAAGTAGTCCATGAAGGCGGTGAAGCCCCTACCCGATTCGCCGTAAATCGTCTTCTCGTTGTAGGCGGAGAAGGCGAGTGGGATGTCCACCCCCTGCGGACACGGCTGACAGTATTTGCAGTCGGTGCAGGGGATCGGGTTGAGCGCCATGAATGCGTCTCGCGCCCGGTTGTAGACCGCGAGGTCTGCGTCCGAGAGCGATCCGATCGACGAGCGGTCGGCACTCGCGAGATTCTCCTCGAGCTGGTCCATCGACGACATCCCTGAGAGGACAATCGAGACCTCCGGGCGGTTCCAGAGCCACTGGAACGATCGATCGGCCGGGGTTCGCTGATCCCCCGCCTCCGTCCAGATCGCCCCGACCGAAGGCGGCGGCGTCCGGGCGAGCTGTCCTCCGCGAAGCGGCTCCATGATCGAGATGGCCAGACCGCGCGTAGCGGCATACTCGAGTCCGCGGACACCGGCCTGGAACTCGACGTCCATGTAGTTGAGGAGGATCTGACAGAAGGTCCAGTCGTAGGCATCGACGATCTCCTCGAACAGCGCAACCTCGTCGTGGAATGAGAAGCCGAGATGGCGGATTCGGCCGTCGGCGATCGTCCGCTCGGCCCAGTCGAAGATGCCCATCCCCTGGAACTGCTCCCACCTGCTCCGACTCAAGCCATGCAGCAGATAGAAGTCGATGTGGTCCGTCTGCAAGCGCTCGAGCTGACCGTCGAGGAATGGATCGAGATCCTCCGCCGCCTGGATCCACCGGGGGGACAACGAGAGCTTGGTCGCAAGCTTGACGCGCTCTCGATAGCCATCGAGCAGCGCCTTGCCGACCGCGACTTCGCTCTGTCCTCCGTGATACGGTCGCGCGGTGTCGACGTAGTTGATCCCTCCTTCGATCGCCGCTCGGATCAGCTCGATGGCTCGAGGCTCGTCGATGTCGGTCATCTGATGTGTGCTGATTCCGTTGCGCCGCTCGCTGACCGTCGGCAAGCGCATCGCGCCGAATCCGAGAGCCGAAGGCCGCCAGTCGAGTCGTCCGAAGGTGCGATACTCCATCTGTCCTCCCTTCCGTGCTAAGCAAACGAGATATCGTGCAAAACGATGATGTGCGCTAGAGGTGACTTCTCGGTCTGACGGAAGACAGAGTATATCCCGAATCAGGATGGCGCGTGGACGTGGAGTGGAGCGTGAAGGCCGAGGGAAACCTCGGCCTTCAGCGCGGCGTCGATCAGATTGCGTCTAGAAGTTGAATTCCGAACTCCAGTCGAACATCGCGGAATCTTCATTCCACTCTGGCCAGTGCGCGCGCCACGAAGGCGTTCGGATGTTGCGGATCCGATCGAGCGACGGCTCGTACGGTTTGAGGTCGAGGATCGGTGTGCCGTTCTCGGCGTCGATGTATGGAACCTCGATGGCTCCCTCTGCCATGTCGAGGCGCATGATCGGCACCGGAGTGATGCCGATCGGGTTTGGCCGTGCAGGCGAGCGCGTCGCGAAGACGCCGAGGCTCTCCGGCCCCTTGGTGTACGGCCGCTCGCATGTGAGGAGGCCGCGCAGTTCATCGGTGTCCGTCAGGTGGCACCAGAAAAGAACGACGACGTGACCGAACTCGGCCAGCCCCTCAAGGGCTGGCCGGAACGGTTCGTCGATTCGGAGGCACGCGGTGTCTCCCGAGATCTCGATGCGGCCGATTGGCCGGAGCTGATACCGCGGCTCAGGCACGTTTCACCGGCTCGCAGATGTCGACGATGAACTTCTTCTCCGGGTGTTGCTCGTGATCGTTCAGGTACAGCTCGTAGCACAGCCGGCTCTCATCCGGTTCGCAACCGTTCTCCGGCATCCACTCGCCGACGAGCTTGTCCCACGCGTCGCCGAATTCGCTGCCATCGATCTCGACGTGGGCGACGGCGAACAGGCCTCCGGGAATCGTCATCACCTTCACATCACCGTCGGCTTCGGTCCCCTCCGGCACGGTGAGGCAGGCGGATGAACGAAGCTCGGATTGGTCAACCTTCGCCGCATCGCAATAGTAGACCGCGAGCGTCTGCGTCGTGGGAAACTGGATCAGTCCCTTCGGGCCAGCCCATTGAAAGACCTTCTGAAAGGCCCCACCGATCTGATTGTACGGGCCAACGTGTTCCACACAGGCGACGATTCGCTCCGGCAACTCCTTGACTTCCGCTTCGAACTTCATCGTGTTCCTCCTATGCTCGATTGGATACCTCACCGTAGCGCTTGCTCGAAGGGATGTCTCCCCGATCCTTGCGGAGGAGTTGGCGGAGCTTGCGGGAGGGTTTGCAGATCTTGCGCGGCTTGCCGGCCTCCGGCCGACAAGCCGGGCGAGAATGTGCGTAGCACATTCTCGCACTGGATGGGCGACCGGGATGGGTGTCCCCGCGCAGGCAAGCGTTCCCGCGTTGATGACGTAAGGAGTCCGGAGAGCCTAGAGCGCTCGAATCGGCTCGCAGATCTCGACGATGTGCTTCCCCTCAGGATGCTTTTCAGGGTTGTTGAGGTAGAGCTCGTAGCAGAGGCGAGAATCCGGCTGATATCCGGATTCCGGCAGCCAATCGGTCATCAGGCGATCCCACGCTTCACCGTACCGAGTCGGATCGAGCTCAACGTAGGCGACGGCGAACAGCCCGCCCGGAACGTTCATCGTGCCGATGTCGCGCTTCACCTTCGTCCCTTCGGGGACAGTGATGCACGCGTCGGCACGGAGACGATCGATCGGCGTGATGTCCGGATTGTCGTAGTAGATCGCGAGGACCTTCGTCTCCCGCTTGAACAATCGTCGTGGACCGGCCCATCGCATCAGACGCCGGAATGCGTTGCCGATTTCGTTGTACCGCCCGACATGTCGGACATAGGCGACATGCAGCTCGGGGAGGTCGCGAACCTCGACACGGAAGACCATATCGGTCCGCGTCGACGAGAGGTCGGCCGGATTGGTGAACTCCGCGCCTCCCTCCTCGAGTCTTGCCCGGAAGTGAGCAAGGGAGTCAAGTCCTCCGGCGCGGAACTGTGTCGCCGACATCCCGAACCGCTGGCGAAACTCACGGGCGAACGCCGAGGGGGAGGAGTAGCCGCAGTTGACGGCAATCCCGGTGATCGTTTCCGTCGGGTTGTGAATCAGTTGCGACGCCGCGCTCTGTGCCCGCACCCGGCGGATGAAGTCGTTCAGCGTCTCGCCGACGACCGACTTGAAGACGCGATGGAAGTGATACGGCGAGAAGCTGGCCACCTGGGCCAGCTTCTCAAGCGATAGATCGCCAGTCAGATTCTCCCGGACATAGTCGATGACGCGGTTGACCCGCCCGACGTACTCCTGCCGTCTCAGCTCCGCCTGGTCGATCACGTTGCGTGGCTGGCTACCCTTTGCTCCATACGCCTAGACGATTGCCAACGTTGTCGAGGAAGAGCGCGTAGTAACCGAACTCATCGGAGATCTTCGTCTTGCCTTGGAGAGTCTTCCCGCCGGCTTCGGTGATCTTCGCGAGTGTCGCGTCGATGTCGTCGACCTCGATGTGGAGGATCGGTCCCACTTCGGACGGCTTCTCGCCCTCCGGATTCGCGTCGAACCCGCCCCCCAGACCCCCTGGGGTCTGGAACATCGCGTAGGTCTCGAATCCGGGGATATCCTGGAACGTCCAACCGAAGATCGTCTCGTAAAACGATCGTGTCTTCTGGATGTCCGTCGTCGCCAGTTCGATGTGACAGAAACTCCCGTGTGCCATCGATACTCCTTTCGCTCATGCGGCGAACTGCCGAAACTGCAAGTGGTTCCATTATACGACGCCGAGTCAGATCGGAGCCGAGGCTGCAATCCACAGATGCCTCTCATGAGTGCGAATCCTTCACACGGCTGCCACGACTCTGAACGTTCCGGCACACAGCCGCTGCGTACGGTTCCGCGATTCCTGGCACGGACACCGGCGCCGGGAATCGCGGCTGCAGACAGGAGGTGCTGGACCGGAATGAACAAGAGAACTGCAATATCCATCGTGATGGTTGCGGTTGTGCTGTCGAGTACGTTCTCGCTTGCTGGCAACTCGACGGCCGAAGAGATCCCCCGGATCTCGGTCGGCCAGGCCATCGAGCGGGCAATCGAGAACGATGTCGACCTCCGGCAGCGGGCGCTCGATCTCGAGATCGCTCGCCTCGAGCTGGAAGCGGCCGAGGCGATGGCCTACGTGCCATCGATCGGCTTCAGTATCGAACTTCCGGAGTGGACGAGCGTAGGGTGGGCCACGGATCTCACGGGGAACCTGAGCGCCAATCTGCCCCTTCCCTGGATGACGGGGCGGGGACTGACCACGTCGCTCGGCCTCGGCGTCGATCTCTCGGATGGGTTCGAACTCTCTCAGGTCGTTTGGGAGATCGCCTTCTCGGAAACCTTGAATCTCGGAAATCTCGACGCCGGGACAGCAGGACTGGACGTATTGCGAAGCGCGGTCGAATCGGCGGAGCGTGCACTCGATGAGAGCGTCGGCGATCTCGTTCGATCGGTTCTCACAGCATACGCCGATCTTCTAGGCCTTCGACTCCAGTCGGAGATCGATTCGACGAATGCCGAGACCGTAGCCGCCGATCGGATCCAGGTCGAACGGAATACCGCCGAAGGGTATGCCTCGGAGAACGACCTCCTCGAAGCGGAGATTCGACTCCTCGAGGCGGAGATCCAAGCCGAGCGGAGTCTCCAAGTCTATGAGACAGCGCTCGAATCCTTCAGCCGTGAGACGCTCGGCATCGAAGGCGTTTTCAAGCCAATCGAAATCGCGCTCGACCTCGACGCGCTTCTCGTCGCAGCGGCTTCCTTGACCGTGATCGAAGAGATACCACCGGCCGTGATCTATGGGCAGACGAGCGTGCAGAGTGCTCTCGACCGTGTTGTCGCCGCCGAGGAGGCACTGACCGAGGCGAGAGCCGACGCGCTTCCACAGCTATCGCTCGACGCGTCCGTCGGTGCCGATCAATGGCGGATTGGGTTCGGACTCTCGTTCGACCTGTTCGCTCCAGATCGCTCGGTGGACGTCGAGATCGCTGAGACCGAGCTTGAGCTGGCCCACCAGGAGTACGAGGCGGCCTGGATGGAAGCGGAGAACACGGTGATCCGATTGCGGCAGGAGCTCCACGCGGCGATCGACGACATCGAGCTCCTTCGACTGGAGATCGAGAAGTGGACGCTCGAGGAGCCGTCGATGGCCGCACGCTACGAGGCCGGGCTGATCAGTGCTGAAACGTGGGATGCGTTCGGCGAGGAACTGGAAGCCTTCCGTGTCGATGCCATCGCACGCGAGATGGCTCTCCTCGATGCGTATCTCACCTACCGAGAGGCACTCGGGTTGGAACTCGATTGGGAGGGCTGGTTGACATGACTCGGAAGAAACGGAAGACGTGGGTCGTCCTTGCGGCAGCGATTGTCATCTCCGGAGTGGGGATCGCGCTCGGTCTCGTTCTGAGCGGCGACTCTGGATCGTCACCGAACACCGGCGCGCAAGCGGATCAGACCTACACCGTCGGCCGGGGCGACATCGAGCAGTCGCTGACGGTCTACGGCGAAGTGGTCCCGGCTCAGGAGTACACGTTCACATTCGCTGGAGACGACGTCGACGAGATCTTCGTCAAGGTCGGGAACCGGGTGGAGGAGGACGACGTCCTCGTCGAGCTCGACCGGACGCAAGCGGAGCTCAACCTCCTCGAAGCCGAACGGGCACTCCGTGAGGCCGAGGCGGGCGGTGTACCGAACACGATCCGCGAGCGAGAACTCAGCTATGAGATCGCGCTCGAGCGCTACGAGGAGACGACGCTTCGCGCTCCGTTCGCCGGCGTGATCACTCGCCTGACGCAATCAACGTCCTCCTCGGAGAACCGAAGTCTGACACTGATCGACACGAGCGAGCTCTATATCGAGGCGAGCGTCGACCAGCTCGACGCCCCCGTCGTCGCGGCCGGGCAGACGGCCGAAGCGATCATCGAGCCGCTTCCGGACGAGTCGTGGACGGTCGAGCTGGTCGAGGTCGGCGGTATGGCGACCTCGAGCGGCAACAGCACGGTCGTCAGCGTGACCGCCAAGCTCCCCGAGGCCGATTCGAGGATCCTCGTCGGCTACACGGTGGAGATGGAGATCCTCACGGCCTACGCCGAAGACGTCCTGATCGTTCCGATCACCTGCCTGGTGGAGAGCCCACGGGGGTGGATCGTCACGAAGATCTTCGACGACGAGGAGGTCCCTCAACCGGTCACCCTCGGTGCGATGTCCGACCAGTACGTGGAGATCACGTCCGGCCTGGTTGAGGGCGACGTCATCCTCCTCAACGCGGTTTCGGCGCCTTCGCGCCCGAACCCAGAGGAGATGTCCGAGGAACAGATGGAGGCGTTCCGGCAGCGGATGCAGCAGAGCGGCGGCGGTCGCCCCGGAGGGCCGTGATCGACATGATCCAGCTAACGAACGTCACCAAGGACTACCCGATGGGCGAGGTCGTCTATCGGGCGCTCCGCGGGATCGATCTGGAGATCCGAGAGGGAGAGTTCGCGGCAATCACCGGCGCATCCGGATCCGGCAAGTCGACGCTGATGCACGTCATCGGCGCGCTCCATCGGCCGACGTCCGGGCAGGCCCTGTTCGACGGAGACGATCTCGGGACGCTGTCGCGCGAGGAGCTGGCGACCATCCGGAATGCCAAGATCGGGTTCATCTTCCAGCAGTTCTTCCTGCTCCCGCGATCGACGGCCCTCGCCAATGTTGAGCTCCCGCTCGCCTACGCGGGCGTTCCGAGAAAGGAGCGGAGCGAGATCGCGCGGACATGCCTCGAGCGCGTCGGGCTCGGCGACCACACCCATCACCGCCCGACGCAACTCTCGGGCGGGCAGTCGCAACGGGTGGCGATCGCTCGCGGCCTGGCGAACTCGCCGCGACTCGTCCTCGGCGACGAGCCGACCGGGAACCTCGACAGCCAGACAAGCGAAGAGATCTTGGCGTTGTTCCACTCGCTCCATGACGAGGGGAGGACGATCGTCCTCGTCACCCACGAACAGGAGATCGCCCAGGTGACGAAGCGCGAGATCGTCCTGAAGGACGGGCTCATTGAGGAGGATCGCAATGGGACTTCGTGAGATGTTGCGGACTGCGTTCAGCGCGCTGCGGGCGCACAAGCTTCGAAGCTCGCTCTCCGTCCTCGGGATCGTCATCGGGGTCGCTGCCGTCGTCGCGATCATCGCGCTCGTCAACGGCGCCACCGCCGAGGTGACCGACCAGATCGCCGGCCTCGGGATGAAGACGATCACCATCGACATCTTCCCGAACGCGATCTCCTCCGCAGCCTCGTCGCGGGCGTTGAGCGAGGAGTTGACGAGCGAGATCCTGGCCGCTCCGTTCGTGTCGCAGGTCGTACCGACGGCGACGACATTCGCGTCGGCCGTCATCGACGGAGAGGAATGGCAGATCACACTGAACGGCGTCACGCCGGAATACCAAGAGCTATTCGAGGATTTCGATCCGGCCAGCGGCCGGTTCCTCCACGCCGTCGACGACGACCGGAAGGTCATCGTTCTTGGTTCTGGGTTTGCCGAAGACTACTTCCCAGATCGCGATCCGGTCGGCGAGGATCTCGTCCTTGTCGTCGCGGGGCAGCGAGCGGCGTTCACGATCGTCGGCGTGATGAGCGAGGGTGGGACAGTCGGATACCAGAACCTCGACGACGCGGTCTACGTTCCGCTGTCGACGGTCCAAACCCTCTCCGGGTCGCGGCAGTTCAGCTCATACATCGCGCAGGCGGCCGACGAGACGGTCATCGAGCAAGCCGCCTTAGAGATCGAAGCGGTCCTGACCGAAGTGATCGACACCTCGGCCTCGGCAGCCGGACCGGGAGGTCCTCCCGGTGGCTTCCGGGGACGGACGCCGTACGCGATCACGATTCAGAAAGAAGCGATCGAGAGCTATGAGGAGACGGTCAACACGATGACGTTGATCCTCGGCGGGGTCGGAGCGATCAGCCTTCTCGTCGGCGGAATCGGGATCATGAACATCATGCTCGTCTCCGTGACCGAGAGGACACGCGAAATCGGGATTCGAGCGGCGATCGGCGCGAAGCCAAGAGACATTCGAACGCAGTTCCTCGTCGAGTCGATCATGATCAGCCTCCTCGGCGGCTTCCTCGGGCTCGGACTCGGCTGGCTCTGTGCGTGGCTCGGATCGCTCTTCGGCGGATGGCCGTTCGTCCTCTCGATCACCCCGGCTTTGCTTGCCTGTGGTTTCTCGCTGCTGATCGGCGTCACGTTCGGGCTCTATCCGGCCCTCCGCGCCGCCAAGCTCGATCCGGTCGAGGCACTCCGCTTCGAATAACCAGCGAAAGAAGGACGCGACCCAGAAGGGGATGCCCCCCGGGTCCGAGGATTGATACGGCATCGCGGACGCGAAACGTCCGCGCGAGAGGAGAGTGCAGTGAAGAAGATGAAATGGGCGGTTGCGGCCATCGGCATCGGCATGGTCGGCTTGCTTCTGGCAGGCTGCACGGATGTGCAAGGCTCAGCGGGTGATTGGGAAGCCGAAGTCGGAGCACTTGAAACAGCGTTGAGCGAAGTCCGCGATCTCGCACGCTCGAACGCCGAGAGCATCCAGGCATTGCAGCAGCGAATCGAAACGCATAGCGAAACCGGTTCACCCGATGGCGCTGAGCCGAGGGGACTCGAGGAGATCGAACAGCTAAGCGATCGTCTCACAGGGATACAGCAGGCGCTCGAAGAGCTCTCCACGCGAGTCAGCGAGATCGAGTCGACGCTCAGCCAGCGGCCACAGCGGTCTGGAGGGTCATCTGGCGGTCGCCCGTAGACCCGAGCGCCGCCCGTCAGCCACCCGACTCGGCGGCGGGCGGAACCCACTCCATCAGCGTGTGCATCCCGTGCGACTGGACGGCGACGAAGCCGAGGCGCTCGTACAGGCGCTTCGCGCCCGGGTTGCCGAACTCGACCGAGTGATGGAGCGGGACACCGGCTTGCCTCGCCTCCTCCTGGAGTTGACGGATGAGGTGGGTGCCGATGCCGCACCGCCGATGCTCCGGCAGGATCGCGATGTCGAGCAGCCGAATCTCCTCGGACGAGCGATAGACCCACGTGCGCCCGGCAGGTAGACCGTCTCGCAACACGATGGACTGCACAGCATTCGGGAAGTGGGTTGTGTAGTGCCGACGCTGCGCATCAAACTGCATCCGCAGAAACGCGTTCCACGCCTCGTCCTCCCACTGCCATGCCTCTCGTTCGACCTCGCGTGTGCTGGCATAGACACGAAACAGGAGGGGACCGTCGTCCTCTCCGATCGGCCGGAGCGTGATCGTGCCGGGGTCGACCTCGTGTGCCGTCATCGCTGCTCGAACCTCCTCTCCGTACGGATGCATCACCGCAGGATACAGGAGGATGCGCCAACAATCCTCTAACGGAGTTTCCGAGCGTGAAGGGAGACGGGAATGAACATAACCACAGGTAATCTCACTTGACGAAGGGATACGCCTCGGCTACGGTGAGGGAAACTGCGACAGCGCGACGGGATCACGATGTCGGTTCACGGAAGCGTCTGCTTCATCGCCCGTCCGCGGAAGGAGCCTCATCATGGCAGATCCGTTTGTCGGCGAGATCCGAATGGTCGGTTTCTCCTTCGCCCCAGTTCACTGGGCGGACGCGGACGGACAACTCATCCCGATTTCGCAGAACGAAGTGCTCTACTCGCTGTATGGAACGACGTACGGAGGCGACGGGCAGAAGACCTTCGCGCTGCCGGATCTGCGCGGCCGGGCTGCGATTCACTGCGGGAAGGGGCCCGGGCTGCCAGCCTTCAAGAGGGGGCAGCATGGTGGCTCGACGGACGTCGTGCTGTCAGAGGACGAGTTGCCGCCGCACTCGCATACGGCGAAGGTCAGCGCCAAGGCAGGCGAGGCGAATCAGATCGCGCCCACCGGGCACTATTGGGCTCAACTTCAGCGCAATGCCGTTCTATACAGCGACTCTCGCGACACAGTGATGGCGGCAGATGCGGTGGAGGTCGAGGAAAGCGGCGGTGGGCAGGCACACACGAACATGCAGCCCTATCTGACAATCCGCTTCTGTGTCTCCCTTGCCGGTCTCTATCCTCAGCGCAACTAGCCTCAAGGAGCCGTCATGGCGATTCCAACGAGTCTCGAGATGTTCGCCGGGCAAGAGGGTTCGATGTTCACCGTTGTCGCAACCGGAATCCCCGGCGCGCTCGACCGGCCGTTCGGACCGGTCGAGCTGGAGCTGACCAAGACAGAGGACCTGTCGACCGACGTGATCGACGGCTTCTCGCTTTTCTTTCGCGGGCCGCGGGAGCAGGAGTTCCTGCAAGCGAACTACAGACTGAAACACGAGACGATCGGCAAAGTCGATCTCTTTCTCGTTCCGGTCCTCGATCCGCTGCCGCCGGACAACCGTGTCCTGTACCAAGCGATCATCAGCCGGCTGAAGGCGTAACGATCGCGCACGCCGAGACCCGACCGGCCATTTTCGGTCGCTCTGTTGGCCAGCTTCCCTCTGCAGCACCGTCTTTTCAAGGAGTCATCAGGATTATGACGCTTTTAACATCACTGTGGACCCCATCGATGAAGAGGCACTCACGCTCGTGAGCATTTGACATAAGTATCGTTCCGGTCTACGTTAGGGAAACCGATCGATCCGCGGGTGCGGGCCCGCGAAAGGAGCCTCAGATGGCAGACGCGTACATCGGGGAGATCCGCATGGTCGGATTCCCCTACGCACCGGTGTACTGGTTGAACGCCGACGGGCAAAGGTTGGACATCAGCCAGTACACGACCCTGTTTGCTCTCTACGGGACGATCTACGGCGGCGACGGGCGTGTGCACTTCAACCTACCCGACCTGCGCGGTCGGGTGCCGATTCACGAGGGCCGGGGCACGGGACTTCCGCCGTACGAGATGGGCTGGTTAGGAGGCCTTCCAACCATCATTCTCGAGACGAACGAGATGCCGAGTCACGGGCATGCGGCGAAGGCGAATGCGAAGGCGGCAGAGGGGACCGAAGGAGTCCCGACCGATCACTACTGGGCACAGCAGGCACGAACCGCTGTTGCGTACAGTACCGACCACGACGTCGTGATGGCCCAGGATGCGGTCGAGCTCAATCCGAACGGCGGGACCCAGCCCCATGAGAACCTCCCGCCGTACCTGACCGTCCGCTTCTGCGTGTGCATGGACGGAACGTTCCCTCCGCGGCACTAGCGCGGGCTTCCCGTGATGGTTGAGCGGACGAGGTCCTCGAGCGACACAGCGGGTCGCAGGCCCGCGAAAGGAGCATGACATGGCGGATGCGTACATCGGCGAGATTCGGATGGTTGGCTTCACCTACGCGCCGCAGTACTGGACGAACGCAGACGGGCAGGTCCTGGATGTCAGCAGCCATCAGGCACTGTTCTCGCTGTACGGGACGATCTACGGCGGCGACGGGCGATCGAACTTCAATCTCCCCGACTTCCGCGGCAGGATGCCGATCCACGAAGGCCGCGGCCCCGGCCTTCCCACCTACAACATGGGAGATGCTGGAGGCTACCCGACGGTCGTCCTCCAGGAGGCACAGATGCCGGCCCATACGCACGGCGCGAACGTCAAGGCGAAGGCGGCGCAGGGGACCGAGGGGGCTCCGACCAATCACTACTGGGCCCAGCTCGCCCGAACCGCCGTGGCGTACAGCACCGATCACGATGTCGTCATGGCCCACGACGCGGTCGAGATCCAGTCGACCGGTGGAAGTTTGGAGCACGAGAACCGACCTCCGTACCTGACGATCCGCTTCTGCGTCTGTCTCGACGGGCAGTACCCGCCGCGGCCGTAGCGTGGATCCCCCAGCCGGCTGGCGCGAGGGGGCGGGCCCGTCCGCTAGTCGGCTGACTCCCAAATCTGAGGATCCGGACCTCCACCGATCGGGAAGCAGCCGATCCGAGTCGGCCTGATCCGAATGACCGCGTAGTTCGGGTCATCTGGTCCTTCGAACCACTTCGCCAAGCGGTCGTTCCACGCGAGGCGTCGGTCCTCTGCGCCCGTGCTGATCTCGGCTCGTCCTTCGATCCGGAAGTACGAGCCGGGACGGTCCGAATCGACGCTCCCGCAGGCCAGGTGGACCTCCTCGCAGGCCCGGATCTGCTCGACCTTCTCCGTGCCGAGGAACGTCGGCATGCGGATCGTCAGTCCGACGTCGATCGTCGCCCGCATCGTCCGGACCGATGGCCGCTCGTCCTCCGTCATCGTCGCCAGGGAACAGAGAAACGCCGGCTCCGCCTGCAACGTCTCGAGAATCCGCTTGACCACATCGGACATCGTTCTCCTCCTCAAGGCCAGAGTGCACGCGGCCCGTCTCGCGCCCGTCCCACGCGGCCCGTATGATCCGGTCATTCAGAGGATGGGATGAGGAACATGACCGAACCGGATCGAGGAGCGCCGCGGATCCATCTCGCCAGCCTCGGCTGCGCGAAGAACCTCGTCGACTCCGAGCGGCTCCTCGCGCGTTTGGCGACGGCCGGGGGCCTCGTCGGCGCCGCCGCGGACGAGGCCGACGTGATCATCGTCAACACCTGCGGGTTCATTGCGCCAGCGACGGCCGAATCCCTCGAGACGATCCACAGCTACGCGAAGCTCAAGCACGACGGGACGTGCAGCCGGCTCCTCGTCATCGGGTGCCTCGTCGAACGGGGCGCGGAAGCGATCCGCAACGAGATTCCCGACGTCGACGGCGTCTTCGGAATCGACGAGCACGAGGCGATCGTCGCCGCAGCCGGGCTGACCGCCGAGCCGGAAGACGGAGCCCGCCTCCTCCTCACCCCGAAGCACACAGCCTACCTTCGGATCTCCGACGGATGTGACAATCGATGCAGCTATTGCACGATCCCGCAGATCCGCGGTCCGTTCCGGAGCCGCCCCGTCAGCGAGATCGTCGAGGAGGCCCGTCAGCTGGTCGATCTCGGTGTTCGCGAGCTGAACCTGATCGGCCAGGACACGACCTCCTACGGAAAGGATCTGGCCAAACCGGCGACGATCGAAGCCCTTCTCGAGCGGCTCGCCGGAATCCCTGACCTCCGATGGCTCCGGCTCCTCTACACCCATCCGGCCTTCTTCACCGACGGCCTCGTCGAGGCGTACGCGTCGCTTGAGGCGCTCTGCCCGTACGTCGATCTCCCGCTCCAGCATCTGAACGATGAGATCCTCGCACGGATGGGGCGGCGTGCGTCGCAGGCCGAGTCCCTCGCCCTGATCGAGCGCCTCCGGGCCCGCGTTCCCGAGATCGCAATCCGGACGACGTTCATCGTCGGTTTCCCGGGCGAGGCGGAGGCGCAGTTCGACGAACTCGTCGACCTCGTCGAGCGGATCCGGTTCGACCACGTCGGCGTCTTCCGTTACTCGAACGAGGCGGGAACGCCGGCCGCCGGGATGCCCGACCAGGTCTCCGAACGGACGAAGGGGAAACGCCAGGAGGAGCTGATGCTCGCCCAGCAGCAGGTCGTCGCCTCCAAGAACCACGCGATGCTCGGGAAGGTCGTCGAGGTGCTGATCGATCGCCCGAGCGACGAACCGGGCCTCTGGATCGGACGGACCCGGACGCAGGCACCGGACGTCGACAGCGTGACGTTCGTTCACGTCAATGAAGTCACCTCGGGTGACTTCATTGACGCACAGATCATCGACACCGTCGGCTACGACCTGATCGCTCAGGCCTGAGGCGGGCTGCCGAGGATCCGCTCGACGAGTCCTTCCAGCCGCTCGAAGTGGGTTCCTCGCCAGTAGAGCTTCGCGCACCCATCGCAGCGGACATACTCGTCGAGCCAACGCGCCGTCCTCGGCGGAATTCGCTCGGCAACCTCCTCTTTCGACACCGGTTCGAGGCGTCCGTTGCACGCTGTGCAGCGCGAGAACGGGCGGGCATCTCCGGCAAGTTCGAATCGCCGGACGACCTCCCGCGCCTGCTCGATCGGATCGGTCGAGCGGAGCCAGTAGCCGTGCGTCACCCGTCCGTGCTTCAGCAGTTGCCGATCCCGGGAGAGAAGGATCCGCCCTTCCTCCGCGGAGATCTCGACCAGCTCGTTGTCATCGAAGTCGTTCGAGTGAAGGACGTCAAGGCCGAGCAAGCGCAAGAGCCGGACGAGCCGCCGGAGGTGCACGTCGGCGACGAACGCCGTCCGACGGAGGGGCGTGTCACGGAGGCGAACGATCGGCGCGATGTCGAGGCTCTCGAAGACCGGGTAGACCGAGACGCGATCTCCGTCTCGCAGGCGCCGGTCGAACCCGACCGACTCCCCGTTGACGAGGATCAGATCGACCTCGACATGCGGCACGCCGAGCGACTCGATTGCGTCCTTCACCGTCGGGGGAACATGAAACCGGTAGGGGATCTCGATCTTCCGGCGCTCAGGCGGGAAGAAGTCATTCAGCTCGGCGTAGAAGCGGAAGGTCGCCTCATTCGATCCCATCGGCCCACTGATCTGTGCTGGTGATCAGCTCCTGAACCTGTTCGAAGTAACGCCCGACGTGGATTCCATCCATCAGGCCGTGGTGCGCGTGGACGGAGAGGGGCATCGGTATCCGCTCGCCCTCGGTCCGGTAGCGTCCCCAGGCAATCCGGGGGAACGAATCCGGCGGATCGAGCGGAACCGGGTGCATCACCGAGCGAAACGAGACCCACGGGAAGATGGCCATGAACAGGTAGTCGTCACGGCCGACCACATCCTCGACCGATGGGTTCCGTCGCGCTTCGGCGATCGCCTCGATCGCAGCCGGCACGAAGACGGTGGGGTCCTCGCAATAGTCGAAGAGGCAGAACGAGAAGAGGTCGTTCTCTGTCGCGATGGTCGCCGATGGATGGATGACCGAATGCTCGACCACACCGTCACCGCGGATCCGGCATCGAAACTCGGGGATCTCGTTCGCCACGCGAGCCAGCAGGTAGATCAGATGGGCCGTGAAGTGCGATCCGCGTGCCTTGACAGATCGGACGAGTCTTGCCACATCGACGTCGGCGCAGACGTTGAAGTACGGATACGCGAAACCGTTGAACAGCTCGAAGTGCTTCCGCCTCGGCCACGTCTCGAGATCGATCCACCGCACGTCGTCACTCATCGTCCCTCCTCCCGAGCTACCTTAGCCGAAGCGGGTCGACCGGGCCATCGGCGGGCCCACCGTCTCCGCACAGGCGCTTCACAACAAGCCCGTACCCGAGGAGTATCGTTTCCGGGTCATGACGGAGAGGAAAGGAATGCCCCGCAGACGGAAGATCCTCCTCACGATCGCCGCGGCGCTTGTCGTCGCCGTCGGAGGGCTCGTCGTCGCGTTCGTCGTCTCTTCTCCGCAGCCGGCCGAACTCTCGATCGACGTCGCAACGAAGGCGATCCCGCTCAGCTGGGCCGAACCACAGACCGAACCGGTTATTGACACCGAGGGCGAGCCGGATGCACTCGAAGACGAAACACCCTCCGAACCCTTTGTCTCGACCGGGAGTCTCGCGCTGATCGGCGACGGGAAACCGTTCGGCGAGGAGGTCTACGAGCTGACGATCTCCGAGGATCGGGCGACGCTCCATTCGTCCGGCCGATTCTGGTTCAAGGTCGTCGTCGCCACGGTCAACGTCACGTTCGAGCAGACGTTCGAAGGGGAGGGCGATCTCCGCCCGGTCATGTACGTTGCGGAGTTCCACGCGCCGCTCGGGTTCGACCGATCGATCCGCGCAACGGTCGAGGACGATCGGGTGACCGTCGAACGCCGCAATGACGAACAGCAGATCACGATCGCGCCGGAGCGGACGTTCACCCTCGGGACGTTCAGCACCTACGTCCTCCTCCCTCGTCTGTTCGCCCTTCGTCGCGAGGACGGCTCGGCATCGTTCGAGGTCCTCGTCTTCGGCGGCCCGCCGGATCAGGAGCTCTCCGACGACGCCGACGGCCTGCCGGTGATGACAGTCGAGCGGATGGGGACCGCATCGCTGATCGCCGGGGAGACCGTCCTCGAGGCCGACTGCTACACCGTCTCGAGCGATCTCGGCGAAAGCGAGCTCTTCGCCCGCGGCGACGAATTCCTCGCCTTCCGGGCCGGCGAGGAAGACGAATCCCTCCTCGTCTATCGCTCCGACTTCTTCCCCGACGGGATCGAGATCGCCAGCGTCACCTCCCTCCGCTAGCCTGCGTGCTGCTACGCAGCACTCTCCTTGTCGCACAGATCGACACTCGGTAGCCTTCCCCTAGCAGTTCGAAAGGGATGGGATGCTCATCATGCGAAGCGGATTCCGTCGAGCGATCGTTCTTGCGTTCACGCTCGCCTGTGCCCTTCCGATCGCGGGGTCGGAGACCGAGTTGGCCCCTCTTCGCATCGGCATCTTCGCCGACCTCCACGCGCACGACACAAACTCGCCGCTCGACGACTTCGTCCTGGCGAACTGGGCCGAGCGGCTGCAGGCCTGCGTCGACGCGATGAACGCCTGGCCGGCCGATCTGATGATCCAGATGGGTGATTTCGTCAACGGCCGGTTCGTCCTCGGGGCGGAGTTCGGCGATCCGGAACGGATCCCCGCGATCCTCGAGGCGGCCGAGGCGGTCTACGCCGGGTTCGACGGCCCGCGGCATCACGTCCTCGGCAACCACGACGTCGAGGACCTGACCAAGGCCGAGTTCCTCGAGCGGGTCAACGTCGACGCGACGTCCTACTCGTTCGACGCCGGCGCCTACCACTTCGTCGTTCTCGACGCGCAGTACCGCCCGGACGGGACCGATCGGGAGAACGAGTTCTGGTTCATGCAGGGCTACGTCCCGCCACCCCTCCTCGAATGGCTCCGCGACGACCTCGCTGCGACCGACCGGCCGACAATCGTCTGCGTGCATCAGCGGCTCGATCTCGACTTCGAGATCCGCCACGGTGGACCGGAGATCGCCAACCATACCGAGGTCCGCGACGTCCTCGTCGAGGCGGGGAACGTCATCTGCGTCTTCCACGGACACGACCACTGGGGCGGCTACTCGGAGATCGACGGGATCCACTACGTCACGTTCAACGCGCTCCTCGACATGTCGTGGGGAAAGCCACACACGTGGGCTTTCGTCACCCTCGATCCGGCAGCACGGACGATCACCGTCGAAGGCGCCGGCGAGCAGCCGAACCTGATGCTCGACTACTAGGAGGTCCCTTGATGAAGGCGTTCGTCACAGGCGGAACCGGGTTCCTGGGAGCCAACGTCGTCCGCGATCTGCTCGAACGGAACATCGGCGTCCGCGCCCTCTGCCGGCCGACGCCGTCGCGCGGAAACCTCGAGGGCCTCGACGTCGAGATCGTCGAGGGGGATCTTCGTGATGTGCAGTCGCTCCGCCGCGGGATGGCCGGCTGCGAGCTCGTCTTCCACGTCGGCGCCCTCTACTCGTTCTGGGTCCGACCTCCCGGTCTGATCTACGAGGTCAACGTCGATGGAACGCGGAACGTCTTCGACGCCGCCCTCGAAGAGGGGATCGCGCGGGTCGTCTACACGAGCTCGGTCGCGGCACTCGGCCTCCGCGACAATGGACATCCGGCCGACGAGACGACCGCGACGTCACTCGCCGAGGTCGTCGGCGACTACAAGAAGACGAAGTACCTCGCCGAGCAGATCGCGCTCGAGTACAGCGCGAAGCTCCCGATCGTCATCGTCAATCCGAGCTTCCCGGTCGGACCGTGGGACGCGAAGCCGACTCCGACCGGCCAGACGATCGTCGACTTCCTCAACCGGAAGATGCCCGCCTACCTCGATACCGGGATGAACGTCGTCGACGCCCAGGACGTCGCTCTCGGCCACTGGCTGGCCCTCGAGAAGGGGACGGTCGGCGAACGGTACATCCTCGGTGGCGAAAACGTGACGATGAAGGGGCTGTTGGATCTGCTCGCCGAGATCACCGGGTTGCCATCACCTAGAATCAGGCTCCCGTACACGCCGATCCTCGCGATGTCCTACCTAAACGCCGGGTTCTGCAAGCTCTTTCCTCGGATCACCCCGCGGATGACGCCGGAGACGATCCGGATGTCGAGCCACTACATGTACTTCGATCCGACCAAGGCCGTCCGAGAGCTCGGTTTCCCGCAGACCCCTGCCAAGGACGCCCTCGCCAAGGCCGTCGACTGGTATGGGGAGAATGGGTACGTGAAGAACTGAGAGGCGGAAGTATTCGACGCGTGGCAGCTGTGAAACATCGACTTTCCACTCTCAGCGCTACGCTCACTCGACTCGCAGCGCCTGGAACACCGTCAGATCAACACTGTCTCTTCGAGCAGCGGCTTCTTGACTCTGATCGAAAGGATCAACTACGGCAGCTTCTTGAGAATGGCCTTGATCTTCGAATCCAGCTTGTTCTTGAGAGTAGTGATGTTCGGGTAGAACACCACCGCGAAGTCCTTGATGTCGAAATGGAGCATCGTTCCTTCTCTTGCAGTAAAGATGACTCTCTTGTTGACGCCGTGAGTGTATCCGATTTCGTAATAGACATTGGGTCTTTCGTGCGTGAGATCCGCAATGACGAATTGCGCTGAATCTATCGATTCCATGATCTTGTCAGTTATCTTCTCCGTATCCTCAACATCATCGACCCTGTAGGCCTTCAGATCGTTCTCTTCACATACCTCCTTGATCGCAGCGTGAACATCGTCCAGGCCTGGATCTTCCTTTGTCATGGCCATGATGATGAACACCTCTCTCGATAGCTGCGGTATCCCCGCACCGGTTTCTGCAGATGCCACAACTCCACCTCCCAATTCCCGATACAGATTAGCCAGCTTCTCCTGCTCAGCTGCAAGTTGGTGAGGTGTCTTCTTGCTTGAGTGCAAATCCTCGACCAGACTTGCAAGCCGAGCATAGCTCTGAAGCCATGCCTCTGCGATGAACCCAATCCAACGATTGTGATCCTCCACTTCGTCTACAGCGAGCAGTTCCTCGTAGTACTCAGCTCTGTTTCCCAGAAAGAAGCGATCGGTACCAATGAGCGTATGGTCGAGTCTGTATCCACCAATGAGCATAGCATAATTCGCTAGTAGACGCGCAACACGCCCGTTTCCATCTAGAAACGGGTGGATTCGGGCAATCCCGTAGTGCACAACAGCTGAGACTACCACCGGGTTAGCATCGGGATTGGATTTCACCCAGTGCAGCATAGCCTGGAGAGCAAGCGAAACTGTCTCTGGCTTCGGCGGAGTGTAGAGGATCTTGCGGTCCGGCATTCTGATAACGTAATTCTGTACTTCACGCAGCTTTCCTCCGCCGCTTCCGGGAGTGAGGCGTCGGTGGGCCTCCTGGATGAGCGGAAGACTGATGGGCGCGTCTTCTGCCGCACAATCCATTAGGTATTCGATCGCCTCTGCGTAAGCTTGAATCTCGTGTCCAGATACACCAGCATCGGGCGTGCGGATACCCCGGGGGATGCCCAGAGGGGTGTCTATCCCTGTAGCCGATAGGAACTCACCAGATTGAAGAATGCTGATAATCTCGTCCCGGTTCTTGGAAATCGACAGTACTGTTTGAACGTAGGTGTAGTGACGCGTGATTCCCTGTAGCTTTGAGACTAGATCAGGAGTGTAGCTGAACTCGATGCTGAAACTGTCAGTCATCTTGGACTCTGCGTTTCTCTCAACGACAGACATGGTGAGACATCAGACACGCCATTCGAGCCTCCCTTCGCTGAACCCAGACTGCCGCCACATGTTCTGACTCTCTCCCATACCAGATTACCACTGGAACTCGCGCAGTGTAGGTTACCATTGTGGAGTACGTCGATCAATGCTCCGCCAGCGAGCCAACTTCCCCCCACCTCTTCAGCCTTGCTTGAGAATCGCAATCCCATCTCCCACAGGCCGCAGCGGCCTCTGAACGGCGCGGCGTATCTCGTACTACTCGTTGATGCCGTGCAGACAGAATGCCGCCTCCAGTTCATCTCCTACGGAGCGGGTGCTTCCGCGCCTTCAGTGTCAGCAGACCGAACGCAATGAGCCCTGCTATTAAGGACGCGATGAATGAGAACTCCAGCTCCGGCCATGGTTTTGCTTCAAGCTGAAGACCACAGAACGGAGCAATGAATCCGACGGCGATAGCAGCTGCAATGCCCAGGCTCAAACTCGCCATCGCACGTGTCAGAAGGTCACGCGCAAGCGATCTTCCGATTTGCAGGGCGGCCAGACCAACCAGTGCGCCAACAAGCAGATCCCAGCTGTCGTAGGTGCCAGGCGCATACTCGACTGCAAGTAACGCAGCTAGAAGGGTAGCTCCCGCCGCTCCACGGCCGACGGTAGTTTCTTGAGTCGCGTTTCTCACTAGTACTCCTCCTCTCGCGATCCTCTCCCACACGCGCATCGGCATCAATGATTTCTGAGCCAATCCTGCGGATGAGGACTTGCTCGATCAAGAGCGACTACCATCCCGCTCGGAGCATCCCTGCAAGATTCACTCGAACACGTTGCCAGTGACGTTCCCTGCGGCATCGGTTTCTAGCAGTCCTTTGGACGAATCCAGGAGTACGAGTTCATTCTCTCACGAGTCGCGAACCACGACGCAACGACCGATCCGGATGTCGAACGGTTGGGCAACTGTCGTACCGCCCGCTTCCGTGAAGCAGACAGCGGCCTCGTCGGCGTTCGATACCTTTAGGTCGATCTCGGGCGGCTTGGGCTCCGTGTGAAGCACGATCTCCGTTTCGTCCTTCCCTAGCGCTAGCCAACCTCATCTTCGGTCCGCCAAAGGAGTTCCAGCCTAAGCTTGTCTCGGTAGAACGACAGACCCGATTCGAGGTCGTCCACGGACAGCTGCACACAATCCACCTTCTCGATGAGCGGTTCGGTCACGGTTTCCTCCGGAGTCTCTACCTCTTCAGCGCAGCCTTGACCAGCTGCCGACCTAGATCCCAGAGTCCGCCGCGGAGCTTGTGCGCTTTGTCGAGGGTCGCGTCAATGGCTGAGAGCGCGAAGTCCACATCCTCGTCCGAGAGGATCAGCGGCGGGAGGAACTTGATGATGTTCACCCGGTGGCCCGACACCTGGGTGAGGAGCCGGTGGTCGCGCATCAGACCCATGACAACGAGCTGGGCGAAGAGCCCGGCCTGCATCGTTTCGAGCGCCTTCCACGCCGCCTTCAGCTTGAGCGACTTCGGTGGCCCGAACTCCATCCCGATCATCAGTCCCTTCCCGCGGACGTCGTGGAGCATCTCGTACCGCGACTGCATGTCACGGAGGCCGGCGAGGAGCCGCTCCCCCTGCCGAGCGGCATTCTCGATCAGGTTCTCCGACTCCAGCACTTCGAGCGTCGCTAGGCCTGCCCCCATCGCCAGCTCGTTCATCCCGAACGTGTTCGAGTGGACGACGCACCGCTCGAGTCCGGAGAACGTCTTCTTGTGCAGGTCGCGGCGGATCAGGATCGCGCCGACCGGGATGAACCCGCCGGAGAGGGCCTTCGAGATCGGAACGATGTCCGGTTCGAGGCCCCAATGCTCGCCGCCGAAGAAGCGGCCGGTCCGGCCGAGTCCGGCCTGGATCTCGTCGACGATGAAGACCGTCCCGTGCTTCCGGCAGAGCCGCTGCGCCTCGGGGAGGTACTCGTCGTCCGGCATGTAGACGCCCTTTCCCTGGATCGGCTCGGCGATGAACGCGGCCACATCCGCGCGCTCAAGCTCGCGCTTGAGCGCGTTCAGGTCGTTCAACGGGACGCCCGTGGAGGGAAGGAGCTGTCCGAACCCCTCGCGGAAGTGCGGGCTCCCGTTCACCGAGAGGGCCCCGAGGGTGAGTCCATGGAACGCGTGATCGATGTAGACGAACCGGTCACGCTTCGTCGCGGCACGGGAGAACTTCAGCGATCCCTCGACCGCTTCGGCCCCGGAGTTGGTGAAGAAGACAGCGTCGAGCCCAGGGTAGCTACGCTGGGCCCGTTCGGTCAGTCGCTCGGCGAGGAGGCCGGCGAGGAGCGGACAGTCCATCTGGATCAGGTTTGGCCGATCGAGGTCGAGCAGTTGGTGAAGGGTCTCCTTCAGGACCGGATGGCTCCGGCCGACCTGGTAGACGCCGTAGCCGGAGAGGAAGTCGAGGTACCGATTCCCACCGTCGTCGTAGAGGTACGCCCCCTCGCCGCGTGTGTAGGCTACGTCGTAGTCGATGATCTGCAGGACCCTCGCCAACGCCGGATTGACGTGGCGCTTGTGCAATTCGATTTGTTCCCCGAGCCGTTCTTCGATCAGCTTCGCGATCTCCATCCCCCACCTCCGGATCGATCATACCACTGCCGGCTCGCCCGGGTGCCGCTCGCTGGGTATCCTGACCGCGTGTCCGGTTCGAGGGGGTTCGCCATCCGATCGGTCTTCGCTGCAGCGCTCGTGCTGTTGGCTGTCTCGCTCTTGATCTTCGCCGACGAGCCAGACGCTGAGGCGCTCCTCGCCAAGGCCGACGCGGCCTACGATCGGTGGAGCGAACCGTTCGACTTCGCCGTCTACGAGATCGCCCTCCGCGAGGCGATCGACCTGTGGGAAGAGGCTCTTCCGCTACTGCCCGACGAGGAGCCGGCAACGCGGATCCGCGTTCTCAATCGCCTAGCGCAGGCGTTGTTCGAACTCGCGACGGCGTACCAACCCGAGCCGCGCGATCGAGAGGCGACCTTCGAGCGTGCCCGGGACTTCGGCCTGCAAGCGCTCGAGCTCGATCCTGCATTCGTCGCGACGCGCGAGGCGGACGGCTTCCGCGCTGCCCTTCGCGCGGCGACCGACGTGAAGACGATCTTCTGGTACGGGAACACGCTCGGTTCGTGGCTCGACTTCCACCGAATGAAGGCGATCTTCGGCGGCGTTCGTGACGTCGGTGCAGCGTTCGAGCGGTCGATTGAGATCGACGAGACCTACGATGGCGGCGGGCCGCACCGAGCGATGGGCATCTTCATCGCCCAGGCCCACTTCCTCGTCGGGAAGAGCCGCGCCGATTCGGTCGTCCACTTCGAACGGTCGATCGAAATCGATCCGACCTACCTCGAGAACTACGTGAACTACGCCGAGTACTACGCACGAGGGACCGACGACGAGCTGTTCGATCGGCTGATCGAGACCGTGCTCGCAGCGGCCGAGGATCCGGCGATCGTCGGCGCCCATCCGCTCTACAACCACCTCGCGATCGAACGGGCGCGCGGACTCGCCGCCAACCGGAAGTAGGGCGACCTCGAGCGGAGTCCGCCCGCCTATTCAACGCGCCCGAGACGGGTGACGGCTTCGTAGGCGACCATGTAGCTCGCCGCGTGCAGCGGGCCGAGGAAGAGCGTCCCACTGAGCAGGATGAACAGCTCGATCGCCCAGGGCGGGATGACCGGGGCTTCCGCAATCGCGGAGAGCCCGAAGACGATCCCCAGGACGATCGTCGGGAGGATCAGCAACAGGCTGATCCCGAAGAGTGTCCCGCGGTAGCCGGAGGTCAACTCCTTGCTCCGACGCATCGCCTCCCGTGCCCGGACAGGTGGGCCATGGGGGTTCTGCACCTCCCGATCGAGGACGACGATCGGCGCCCATGAGAACATGAGCGCGAAGACAATCGCCGGGATGACGAGCAGAACGAACCCGCCAGCGATCGCCAGGATCGTCAGAGTCTGGACGCCGGCGATCGGCGCCCAGTGCCTGAACCCCCGGAAGAGATCACGGAAGGTCGCGGGCTCGTTGCGCACGGTCTGCAGCGCGAGGAAGTACTGTCCGGCGTAGAGCGGCGCAAGCAGGACGACGTACAGCACCAGATCGAGCCAGACCCACAGACCCGAGTCGGGGAGCACGAGGTCGATCGCCTGCTGCACTGCGAGAATGACCAGCCACGCGCCGAGGAGAAGCGGCAGCCGTCGGACGATCACGTCGACACCCTCCCGAAGGCAAGACCACACGGAAATCATTGAATCCCCCCTAACGTCAGGAAGTACAACGAGAATAGCGGGGCCACCTGAGGCCGACAAGCGCGCGGCGGCTAGACGAGCCGGAGGCCCATCTCGGGCAGCTCGTCCCTCGTCTTGAAGCCGAGGTTTTCGTACAGGTTCCGTCCATCGCGCGATGCGTGGAGGCTGGCTGTCGGCACCCCTTCGGATCGGAGGACGGCGAAGACATGTTCCAACAGCGCGCGGGCGATCCCCCGCCGGCGCCAGTCCGGAAGGGTCACGAGGTTCATGATATAGCCTTCCTTGCCGACGCGGTTGGACGGACCCGGCGGGATCGAGTGGACGACGAGACCAATGCTACCGACAAGCTCACCATCGCAAGTTCCGGCTTCATCGGAACTTGCCCCGGGCTTGATGCCGCTCTCGTCGGCATCAAGCGCGACGGCGATCCAGACGCGGAAGACCTCCGTCGGGAGGGTCGCTTCGAAGTAGGCACAGCAGTCGCCGCGGATCCTCTCCCGGTTCTCCTCGTCGAGGAGGTCCATCGCGTCGAACATCGCCATTCGCAGGTCGACCAGGCGTTCGATCTCATCGACGGCCGCCTGCCGGATCGTCCACTCGGGTGACGTCATGGTTTCCTCGCGACGTACAGCCCGCGGCCGGTCAGGCCCTCCGGATCATGCCGGACGTCGAGTCCGGCGGCGATGAACGCCTCGGTCATCTCCTCGACCGTGTACAGGCCGAGTTCGTGGTGCTCGACGACGTGCTCCGTCTTCTCCGGCGTCCCGATCAAGTGATGGAGATCGAAGATCGAAACGTGTCCCTCGACGGCACTCGAGTTGATCCGCGCAATCTTCAGCTCCGGATCGTCGATGAACATGCCGTGAACGGAGTTTGGCATCCACGCGTCCGGCGTGATCCACGGCTCGATGATCAGCAGGCCGCCCGGAACGAGGTGGTCGGCCATCCGGCCGATCGCACGGTGAAGGTCGTCGTGAGTCGTCATGTAGCCGATCGAGCTGAACAGGCAGGTGATGACGTCGTAGCGCGTCTCAAGCTCGAACGTCTGCATGTCGGCGGCGTGGTACGTCAGCTCCGGGCTCCGCTCTCGGGCGATGGCGAGCAGATCCGGCGAAAGATCGAGTCCCTCGGCGTCGAAGTGCGCCTTCAGGTGTTCCAGGTGGAGCCCGGTCCCGCAGGCGACGTCGAGAAGTCGCCGCCCGCCGGTCTGAAGCTCGGCCTCGACGATCGCGACGACCTTCGCCGCCTCGGCGGCGTAGTCCTTGAATGCGTAGATCCGATCGTAGTAGCGCGCTGTCTGAGCGAACATCCCGCCCCCTTTGACGATGGATCGTACCGACGCGCCCGCGGGCGATCCAGGGAGGATCGGCTATTCGTCGTCGGGCGGGCGATTCACCGGGCGATCGTCCTTCGGCGTCAGATCGCGCGTCCGGCCCTCGTACCAATCGAAGTACTTCAGCGTCCCGGTCTTCCCCTGCTCGATCAGCTTCCGCTTGTCGGCGCGACTGATCCCGAAGTCGGTCGTCTTGATCTTCAGCGTGTTGATGTAGACGGTCCGATGCCAGTCGTCGCTGTGGAGGTGCCGGTTGTTCTGCGCGTTCAACAGTGTCTTGATCAACGACCAGCTGTACTCGAACAGGTCGTCGATATCCCGATGAGCCGGCGGCTTCTCCCGACGGAAGACGGCGATCTCCTGTTCGGTATCGAGTCGGAAGCCGAGCGTCTGCCGGTTGTAGAAGTAGGGATTCCCCTTCGCTTCTTTCCGACGGTTGATCTTCATGTAGTACGGCGTCTTCCGGAGATGGGTCGCCCGCTCCTTCGACGGAACGTACTTCTGTCGGTCGAACAGCTTCACCGGGTAGTTGTCGAGCACCCCACCGTCGACGTAGACGTCGCCGCGTCGATTTCGGACGGCGGCGAAGAAGAGCGGGATCGACATCGACATCCGGACCGCCTTGGCGACGCGCATGTTCGGCGTCCGCTCGGCCGAGAAGACCTCCTCAAACCCGGTGCTCAGATTCGTTCCGATCAGGTAGAGCCCCCGATGGCCCGTCCGCTTCAGCTGCGCGAAGGTGACGTCGGCCGGCTGACCTTTCGTCTCGATCCGCTTGCCGATCCACTCCTCGAAGTAGTCCCCCTTGAACCATCCGAACTCGTCGCGGAGCCGATCGAAGTTCCGGAGCAGCCCCCATGACTTGTCGAGGAAGTTCCGGAAGTCGAGTTTCAGGAGGATGTCGAGCATCTCCTTCCTCGTGTAGCCGAGCGCGAGCAAGACCGCGTTGATCGCGCCGGCCGAGGCGCCGCCGACCCGGACAACGTCTTTCAGGATCTTCCTCTCCTCCAGGACTTCCAGGGCTCCAACGTATGCGATCCCCTTCACTCCGCCGCCTTCGAACACGAGATTCCGAAACGGGTACTTCACACTCGCCACCTCCATGTGGATCCCGATTCTTGCGCACATCCTAACGGATGGTGTTCAAAGGAACGAAACGCGGCCTCGACCACCGTTCGGGCCGGCGCTACACTTGAACCGAGTTCTCAGCCGGAGGAAGGCGGGCGGACGATCCGATTTGACGATGGACCGGTACGAACAGATCCCGGAATCGGAGAAGCGCGATCGCTACGAGCGGCTCGCGCGGAAGGCCCTCGCCGCGTACGGGCTGCCCGACGTGCGGCTGACCCCGATCGGCACGTCGACGCTTGACGTCTTCGAGGTATCGACGGGCGATCCTTCGAGGCACTACGCACTTCGGATCTGTCCGCCGGAGGTATCGACCGACCGACTCCAGCGTGAGATCCTCTGGCTGACGGCCCTCCGTCGCGACACGAACCTGTCGGTCCCCGAGCCGATTCTCAGCCTGGACGGTGAGCTGATCCGGAAGGTGGCTGTCGCGGGGGTTCATGGCTTCCGTCCGTGCATCCTCTTCCGCTGGGTCGAGGGCGAAACCTCCGGCGAGCTGACGCCGGAGCAGCTCCACGCCGTCGGTCGACTGATGGGACAGCTCCACGCACATGCCGAGACGTTCCGCTGGCCGGAGGAGATCACGCCGCCGCGGCGGAACGCGACGATGATGTCCGAGGTTCTCGACGAGGATCTGGTCGCGGCGCACTACGGGCCCGTTCGTCTCGACGTCTTCCGAAAGGCGATCGAGTCGATCGCAACAACGATGGGCCGTCTTCGGGACGGGTCGGGCGTCGCCGGCGTGATCCACGGCCGGCTGAACCCACGCCGTCTTCTCTTCGCTGAGGAGGGCGTGGGTGCCGTCGGGTTTGCGGCCTGCCGATGGGGGTACTACGCCTACGATCTCGCGACGATCCGAAGCCACGTTGCAGGACGGGAGATCGGCGCCGCGCTCGTCGCCGAACTCCTCAAAGGGTATCGATCGGTCCGCGAACTCCCGCCGGAGGTCGAGCGAGCGATTCCCGCATTCGAGGCGCTTCACTCGATCGACCGAATCCAGAAGGCGCTACGACGGCCCGATCGAACAAGTGCGAGCGATCGGAACCTCAAGGGAGAATTCGAGGCGCTCCATCGCGGATGGACGTCCGCGGACCACTTGGAGAGATGAGGGGGTTGGGTGTGCCGCCCGAAGGCGACACACCCGGGTAGGTGGGTTGAGCTAGAAACCCCAAACGGTCGGATCGAACGTCGTCAGGCTGTCCGGCGAGAAGACCTCATCGGCGATCTCGGCGTCGGGCCGTCGACGCTCGATCAAGGTGATCAGCGTCGAGCTTTCGTCGAGCACATCGGTGCTCAGCATTTCCGCAAACGTCAGCATCCCCTCGAACTCGGTCAGGGAGATGACTTCGATCGTCGACGAGAGGTTCCCGAGGTCGTTGTACGACTCGGCCTTCAGCATCAGGAACGCTTCGGTATCGACCCAGATGATCGAGCGGGGCGTATCGGTGTCGACGCCCTCCTTCGCGACCGATTCGATCACGTAGGCCATCCGCGTCTCCTCGCCGATCACCAGCTCCTCCTCACGAAGGATCGTCGCCACGAAGTCGTCCCGGTCGTTCTCGCCACCGAGATCGTCGTACGACATCGAGCTCCCGGCAAAGCTGCCGCCGCGCTCCTCGTCCGAAACGAGTTCCTTCGGGATGCCGAGGAGCGGAAGGTAGAGCCAGAGGCGCGAGTCGTCGCCGTCATCGATCTCATGGGTCAGGAAGATCGTCCCGGCCACGTCGGTTGGCTCGATGAAGTAGATGAGCGAGAAGCCGGGCTTCGACAGCATCCCGAACAGGTTGCCTGAAGTCGTCCCGTCGCGGTACGTGTTGTCGAACCGAAGCGTCCCGATCATGCTCCCTTCGGCCAGCTTGTCGGCTTCCTCTTCCATCCGGTCGAGGATCTCGTCGGCGGTCAACGCCGCCGCCGCGAATCCCGCCAGAAGCACCATCACTGCCGTGATCGTCCAAACCATCGTCTTCTTGTACATGTCGTTCCTCCCTAGGTGATCTACCTGAATTCGTTGATCTCGTTTGCTATCGATCGCGCTTCCACGCTGCTCGCGACAGGAACTTCGGTTGCCACTGCACGAGGATCGCCGGGATGATCGAGATCGCCGACAGGGCGCTCACGCCCATCGTCAGTGCAATCTGCCAGCCGAACGTTCGGATTCCCTTGAACGAGGCGAAGATCAGGATGAAGAACCCGAGCGCAACCGTAAGGGCGTTGTAGGTAATGCCGCGTCCCGTCGTCTGGATCGTCGCCTGGAGCGATCGCTCGGCATTCCGGTCCTTTCGGTACTCCGCACGGAAGCGGGAGATGAAGTGGATCGAGTAGTCAACCCCGATGCCGATCGCGACGACCGAGACCATCAGCGTCATGATGTCGAGCGGCTGGCCGGTGTAGGCCATGATCCCCATCGAGAACGTCACCGTCAGGATCAGCGGAATCGCCGCAATCAGGCCGGCGACGACCGATCCCATCAAGATCATGACGAGCACGGCGACGGCAGAGATCGTCGTTGCCAGACCGATCAGCTGGCTGTTCTGCATCTGGGTGAACATCCGGTTCATCAGCGTCGTTCCGCCGATCATCCGGACTCTCATGGTTCCATCTGCAGGGAAGTGCTCGTCGAGGTAGCCTTGCACGAGCTTCGCGAGGCGGGAGACGTTGCCGGATGAGCCCATCTGATACATCCCGGTCACCGTCCCGGCGGAGAAGTCGCCGACGGCCATGTCGCCGAGTGTCCCACCCTGGAACGTGTACAGAAGCAAGAGCTGCGAGATCATCTCCCGACTCTCGGGGATGACATAGTAGGCCGGATCGTCGGCGTTGAACTTCTCGTTCATCTGCCGGACGAGCGTCGTCAACGAGAAGGTCTTTGCGACACCGTTGTCGAGGAGGAACGCCTCCAGATCGAGCATCGCGTTCAGCACCACCGGATCCTTCAATCCGTCCCGGCGCCCCGTATCGAACTCGACCATCAGACTCATATCACCGGAGAAGTACTCCGACGTGAAGTCGAGGATCTGAACCGCCTCGTGCTCCTCGCCGAGGAATTCCTCGTTCGACGTCTCAATTCGCAGACGCGGGATCCCGGCGACCATCACGCCGAAGATGATCAACGCCACGAGAAGGACCGTCTTCCGGTGTCCGACGATGACCTTTTCGAACGCAATGAGGACGCGCGTCAGTGGCCGGAACCCCTTCTTGCTCAGATCTCGAACTCTCGGCTTCTTCAGCAGCGAGAAGACGGCCGGAATCATCACGAGCGAGAAGAGCATCGCAGCCAAGACGCCGATTGCCGTGACGATGCCGAAATGGCGCTGAGGTACGAGGAACGCCGAAAGAAGTGACAGGAAACCGACGGCGGTCGTCAGCGAGGTCATGACCACCGGCGCCTTCATCTCCTGCATCGTGTTGAAGATCGCTTCGCGCTTCTCGATCCCCTTGGCGATCTCCTCGTTATAGCGGTTCAGGACGTGGATCGCATCGGCAATACCGATCGCCAGGAGGAGGATCGGCGCGATGAACGACATCGTCGTCATCGGGAAGCCGAGAAGGACCATTGCCCCCATCGCAACGATCACCGACAACAGCACGATCGCAATCGGCAGGAGAATCCCGCGGATCGTCACGAACGATGCGAACAGGAGCGCGACCATCACGAGGATCGCCAGCGGAAAGAGGAGCGTCGTGTCGGCTTCCATCTCCTCCGCCATGACCGTGTCGAAGTACGCGTCGCCGTAGATGTACAGGGTGTCACCGTCGCCGCGGTTCTCGTCGACGATGGCGACGATGTCCGGCGTGATGCCGTACTCGTCGGCCCCGACCTCGAGTTCGATGTTGATCAGCGCAGCCTGCCCGGACTCGCTGACAACGCCACCGATCAGGTTCTCATCGGCCATCAGCCGCTCGCGGAAGATCTCCATGTCTTCCGGTGTCCGCGGCGCGACGCCGTCTGGCGCGGCCTTGCGGACAGAAAGCGCCGTCTCGGTTCCGACAATCGTCTGGGAGTTCAGCGGCGTGCTGACCGCCTTGACCCCCGGAATCGCCTCGATCCCGTCGGTCATCCGCTCGATCTTTCCGAGCGTCGTCTCGTTGAAGATGCCGCCCTCGTTGAACAGCATCACCATGATCCCCCACGACCGGCCGTACCGCTCCTCCGCCTCGTCCATCAGGACGATGATCGGATCGTCATCGGCCATGAACTCGCGGAAGTCGGTCTCCTGCTCCAGAAACTGGATCGGGTACGCAAGAGCCACGGCTAGCAACAGCGTCGCGGCGATCGTCCAGATTGGATGATCGACCGCAAATCGAATCAATCGGTTCATCGGATCCATCCCTTCGTCGAATAGGCGGCCCAGAGCAGGCCGGGCCAAAGGTCTTCGGTCACGTCAATCCCCTCGCCGATCCCGGCAAAAACCTGCTCGATGATTCCTGCGATTGCGTCGAGCCCGGCAGCCACGCTCGGCGACAGTGCGCTCATCCCGGCGCTGACGATCCATATGTGGCTCGCCGTTCCGTCGTCCAATCCTCTCGGAAGGATGACGATCAGGTCATACGGCTCCTCGTCCACGCCGGGGAGCCGGTCGGCAAGTGGGTCGTCGTAGCTCGACATCACATCGGCGAGCGTGATCCCCACGTCGAACATCCCAACGGAGCGGAGCGCTCCGACCAATCCTGCGACGCGCATCGTCGAGTTGAACGTCTTTGTCTCGTCGACGACCAGCACCCTGACGAGGGGCGGAGCGTCCTGCGCGAGCCCGCCAAGCGGGATCGCGATCGCGACCATCATCAGCGCAATCAACAGAGCGTGCGAGCGTTTCGACATCACGAACCTCCTCCGTATTCGGCCATCCGTTCCTTCTTCAGTTCGGGGTATCGAACCTTCCAGCGGTCGGCCAATCGCGGAAGCTCTTCCTCGACGTAGTCGAAGAAGACCATCATCTCCAATAGTCGCTCTTTCGCCTCGATCGGTTCACCTTCGAGCGCGGCAAGACCGAGGGCCGCCAGTTCCTTGTGCCGCTGGAGGTGCTCCGTCCGCTGGACGTACATGTCCATCCAGATCCCCGGACGGATGCGATAGTAGTGGCGCCGATGTCCGGGAAGGCTCACCTTCTCAATCACACTAAGCCGCAGGAGCAGCCGGGTTGCCATGCTGATCGAACCCCGGCTCGCCTGGAGGCGCTCGGCCAGTTCGTCCATCGATAGGTACGGGGGCACACAAACCTGGAGTGCCCCCAGAACGCGGCCGGCCATGTGCGAGAGGCCATGCTCTTCCATCATGTCACCTGTCATCTCCACAAATCGCCTCTCGGCATCGAGGGTCTTCACCATGGATCCTCCTTCGAGCAGAGCACTATTCTAATTGTTTTGTCTCTTCAGTCAAGTTTGAAACCAGCGAACAGAAAAGGGATTGTTCACTGCCCGTTATTCACGAAACCTACACATTCTAGCGAGGCCGCGCCAGGAAGAGGGTTGCAACTTGGGGCCGATCGATCGACCCGCCGAATCGATCGATCGTCGAACGGACGGCCTCCGAGAGGCTCCCGAACGTCGCACGATCGAGGGCGAGATGGTCGGAGTGCGTCCGGAGGAGTCGAAGGTATCGTTCCGTCGCGTAGGTGGATGTCCACGGGACTCTCACGACGTCTGGCTCGTCGAAGAGGCCCGAGGCGCGGATTTCGCGCAGCGTACGCTCGACCCGATCTTCCAGCGACGACCGCCAAGAGGCACGGCCAAGCTGCGGCGCGCATGAGCGATAGACCTCGTCGAGCGCCCGGTAAACCGGTGCATCGGATCCTGGGAAGAGGTTCCAGATGAGCGCGAGGTGGCCGGGCGATCGAAGCGCCGCGTGGGCTTTTCGGTAGCCAATCGTCGGTTCGATCCAGTGAAACGCCTGCGCCGAGACGACAAGCTCGTAGGCGCACGGCTCGACGTCCCAGGTCTCGAAGTCGGCGCAGTCGACGGTCGCATTCGGAAATCGTTCGAGGTTGTGCGCCGCCAGCCGACTCAGTTCTTCGCCGAGTTCGACCGCGGTGATCGCGTATCCACGCTTCGCCAGGAGGACGGTCAGCTGCCCGGTCCCGCAGCCGATCTCGAGAATCGATCCGCCGCCCGGGATCCCTGATCGAGCAACCAGCTCGTCGATCAGCTCCACCGGATACCCAGGACGGGCAGCATCGTAGTCGGCTGCAGCCCCGTCAAACAGCCGGCGATCGCTTCGATTGAACGTCATGCCGTGGTCCTCCTGTTCAGGAATCCGGGGATTCTACGCAAGCGGATCGCCTCCGGCGAACCGGACACTCCGATTGCCGGAGACGACGCGTTGGGCCCACCGCATCGCAGGTGGAGATCTCTCCCTTCTGCCGTAGACACACGGCGAGTCGGGGGGAGAGACGGACGCGAGACGATTCCGGGGATGCTCGGACTGTCAGTTCGCACCGTGAAGGAGGAAATCACCAATGGATCCGATCGATGTTCGTGCCAAGTGGGTCGAGCCTCAGGCCGTCACTTCGTCTCGCTGCTTCGTCAAGGATCAGCACGACGTCCAGGCTGCCATCCGTGAGCTTCGCGAGAAGGCCGGAGCCACAGCGAGCGGGCCACCCGTCTGTCTCTTTCTGGGGCACGACCCGGAGAAGGGGTTCGAAGTCGAAATCGGCCTTCCGGTGTCCAATGCGGGATCGATCGGTGACCTCGAGATCAAGACGCTTCCCGGCGATCACGTCCTCTGGACGCAGCACATCGGTCCGCACACGAAAGCCAACGGCGCGGCCGGGCTCCGCGAAACGGCCGAGCGGATGTGGGGATTCATTGCCGAGAAGAACCTTCTCGCCGGCGACAACCCGACACGCTACGTCTACCTCGAAGGGGGAGAGACACACGGCGAGCATGCCGAGCGGTACGTCACGGAGATCCAGATCTCCTATCACTTCCCGCTCTGGATCGAGTCGCTCGAACGCGGCTTGAAGGAGCAGACCGGTGCCGAGACGGCCGCAGCCGTGACCGCCGGCGCCGATGCGGTCCGCCACAACTTCGACTCCGAGACACTCCGGTCGTGGGTCCTCGGAACGCTCGATCGCCTCGACGAATCGGTTCCGTCCGAGCGGACACGCGCCTGTGTCCTCAACGGGTGTGCCCATCGATACCCGAAGATCCAGCTCCTTCGGATGAAGGCGGCCTACGAAGAAGAAGGCGACATCCTCCGGTTCATCGAACGGCTCAATCGCGACAACGACCTGTTCCCGGCACGAATCTTCTGGAAGGGTGGGGACCCGAAGAACGTCATTTGCATCGAGAAGGTGATCCCTCCGTGGAATCGGCAGGCGTACGAGAAGGCAACCGATCCGGTTGAGAAGCGATACCTCGGCTGCTTCTGCTCGCTGGTGAAGGAGGTCATCCGCACCGGCGAGGAGCTGTCGCCGTCGTTCTGTCACTGCTCCGCCGGGTGGTTCGTCCAGATGTGGGAGACGGTTCTCGATCGAACCCCGATCCGCGTCGACATCGTCGAGTCGGTCCTCCGCGGAGACGACCGCTGCGTCTTCGCCATCCACCTTCCCGAGGAGCTGTTCGCCAAGTAATGGGTGTCAGAACTCCCACTCTTCGGTGCTGAGCGTGAAGCCGCTGACGTGCTGTGGAATCGGGTCGTACAACAGCGATTCGCCTGTCCGGATCGCGTGCTCGCCGAAGCGATCTCGGATCCGATCGACTGCCTGATTCAGCCGCTCACGGCGCTGATCCTCTTGCAACAGAGGCCCGGGAAGACCGGCCTTATCCGTAAGGTTGCGAACTGAGACGCCAATCTGCGTGACCTCCTTCGGTTTCATGGGGATCTTCCGGAAGGCCGCCAGACAGGCTTGATAGATGCTGTCTCGATCATCGGTAGGCGATGCCAGTGTCACTTGTTTCCCGCGATACTCGGACGTGTCCGCACGAAACCACGCGTGGACTGTCCGCCCGACGTACCCGAGCCTTCGCAGCCGACGCGCAACCAGATCGCACAAGTTCAGAAGAACTCGAAGAGCACTCTCGATCTCGCGCAAGTCGGGCCGCAGGGTTCGCGAATGGCCGACCGATTTCGCCGCGGCAGGCTCGGTGTACGGAATCACAGGGTTCGGATCTCGGCCTTCCCCGACGGCCTTGAGGAATCGACCGTACGCCCCGAATTCGCCTTTCAGATAGGCTTCCGACGCCTTCCCCAGCTCGGCTAGGGTTCGGATCCCCGCTCTCGCCAACCGTGGTTCGATCCGATGCCCGATCCCGCAGAGCTCCCCGACGGACGTTTCGACCAACAGCTCCGGAATCTCCTCGTCGTCCAGGAAGCCGATCCCATCCGGCTTGTGTCGATATCCGATCAGCTTGGCAAAGGCCTTGCCCGAGGCAATTCCGATCGTCGCCGTGATGTACTCCCCCAGCTCATCGCGGAAGTCCGCCTTGATCTCACGCGCCATCGGGATCGGTCCCCCGCGGCGAGGCGCCTCCTGCGTGACGTCCATGAAGACCTCATCGACGCTGAAGACCTCGATCATTGGGGTGTAACGTTCCAGAATGACAAGGAATTCCTTGGTTGTTGAGAGGTAACGTTCGGCGCGGCCGGGAACGAGTACGAGGCTGGGACAGAGACGCCGCGCTTCCCAGACCGGCATCCCTGCGATCAATCCGTACTTCTTCGCTTCTCGCGATGCCGCGACGATGATCGACTTCTCCGTTGGGCGACCTGTGACGCCGATCGGTTTGCCCCGCAGGCTCGGATCATGCTGCTGTTCGACGGACGCGAAGTAGGAGTCCATGTCGAGATGCATGATCACACGTCGCACAGTGCCTCCCGATCGCTCCGTATGCCGATGTCTTCTCGCCCCTCATTGCGGCTGATCGACGCCGTCGGGGACGTTTCCCATCCCACAAGAATACCCTCCGCAATCGTTGAGGGAATAGCGAGCGCGAAAACGAGTGCGGGACGGCGCGATCGGCCGTCCCGCGTGAGATGATTCTAGAGTTCGAGCGCCTGCCGCATCAGGCGCGGCGGGAGCGATCCTTGCGAGAGGAGGGTGTCGTGCATCTCGCGGAGGCTCGCGTCCGGATGCGCCTTCTTGTAGTCATCGATCAGATCGAGGATCTGGAGCTTCCCCATCAGATACGACTGGGGCTGCGTCGGCGTCTGCGTGTACCGCCGAACCTCGGCCGTCGCGTTTGCCGGCTCGAGCTGAACCTTCTCGACCATGAAGTCGACCGCTTCCTGAACGGTCATTCCGCGGGTGTGAAGCGACACGTCGAGGATGATCCGCGCGGCACGCCAGAGCTGATCGTGAAGGCGTCCCAGCCGCTGGATCGGCTTGGCGATCCAGCCGAGCTGCTCCATCAGCTCTTCGCAGTAGAAGGCCCATCCCTCGATGAACAGCGTCGCCAGGAACGATCCCATCCGCCGCGGAATCGTTTCGGCTCGGTTCGCCCAGACGAGCTGCAAGTGATGCCCCGGATACGCCTCGTGGAGAGCGACAACGGGGAGCTTCACGTGGAAGTGCCCCTTCAGCTTCGCCTCCTTCTCCTCGTCCGACGCATTCGGATCGACCGGGGTGACGACGAAAATCCCATCCTGCTGTTCTTCGAAGATCCCGGCGTTCTGGTAGGCGGCGTAGGGGATGAGCGGGCGGATGTAGACGGGGGTCTCGATGATCTTGAGCGACTCGTCCTCGGGGATCGTGACGATCTCGTGATCGATCACGTATTGCTTCGCACTCTCCATCGCCTCTTCGTACGCCCGGAGGAGTCCTTCGGCCGTCGGATGATCGTTCTTCGCTTCCTCGAGGAGCTCCTCGACCGACTTCGTCGGATCGATCTCCTTCGCGACCTCCTCCATCTGCTTCTTGGTCAGCTCGAACTGCTCCCAGCCGACCTCGATCAATCGGTCGGCGTCGTAGTCGACCATGTGGTTCTCGCGGAGGATCTCGTCGAAGAGTTCCTTCCCTACGGCGTACTCGCCTTCGGCGTTCGGGAGGACCTCGTCCCGGATGAACGCGACATACGCCTCCACGGCCTTCGCCGCCTCGGCGCCGACGGCGGCGATTTCCTCGGCGAGGTCGGGGGCCGCCTGCTGCGCAAGACCCGGCAGAAGCGCGCTGAAGAGCATCGGCGCCATCTGACCCTGTTCGAGTGCCGTCTCCGCCCAGACCCGCGGGACTTCGCTCGGTATGAGGACCGCCTTCGCCTCCTCGAGGACTCTCGGCACTTGGCGCGTCCGCTCGAGGGCCAGCTTCAACCGTTCGGGGAGCGGAGCGAAGTCCTTCATGAGAAGGAGGATCACGCTCCCGGTGGTCGCATCCAGGTATTGACCCGGGTTCCGGAACTGACCGCGCTGCTTCTCGTAGCCGCGGACGAAGCCTTTGAAGATCTGCGTCATCAGCGTGTGATCGACGACGGCATCGTTCGGCCAACCCGTTGTCTCCATCGCGCCCAGCTCGGTTAGGATCTCATGAATCTCTCCGTTCTGTGCATCCTGAGCCGCGCGTGTGAAATCGCCGAGTCGATCGTCGAAGCGATGATCTCCGAGTTGCGTCGCCGCGATCGGATTCAGCTCCATCAGCCGTTCGATCCAGGCGTCGGAGCGGTCGTAGAAGTGCTTCGGGTCCGTCACGTCCCAACCTCCTTCTGATTCCTCATTTACATCTGTTTGTCGCAGCTCCGAAGCGTTCGGTTCAGCTAGACCTGATAACCGCTGATCTCATCCTCCGTCGCCTCGACCCCGAGCCCGAGAACGATCCGGTTGACGAAGTTGAAGTAGGCGACAATCAGGGCGATTGAGAGGATGTCTTCATCGGAGAAGCCCGCTGTGCGGAGGGACTCGATGTCCTCCTCGATGACGTTCTCCGGGGTCTCGGTCAGCTTCTGCGCGTACTCGAGCGCGACCGTCATTTTCGGGCCGACGTCGACCGCCTCGCGATCCTCGACGAAGCGGGCGAGACGTTCCGGATCGCGCCAGTAGTGTCCGAGCGCTTCGGCGTGATGGCGGATGCAATACGGACAGCGATTCGACGTCGAGACGACGACGGCGATCATCTCGCGCTCCTCGCGGGAGAGGTCGGACCGCGAGAACATCGTCGCCAGGTAGAGATCCATGTGCGCCGTCATCGCCTCCGGCCGAAGGCTGTGGACGGCCATGATGTTCGACAGCTTCCCGCGCTTCCCCTTGACCCTCTCGAACGCAGCGCGTAGTTCGTCGTCCGCCTCGTCTTCACCGATCACGCGGATCCAGGCCATCGATGCCTCCTCAGTCTGGCAGAATGGTCCGATCATATCCCGCCTCTTAGTGCGCATCAGCCGCTATCGATCTCGCTCGCTCGATAGCCTTGACAATCGAATTCCGGAGCGTATACTGCAGAGTACTTTGCGCTGCAAAGTACTTGACGGGAGAGAACTATGAACCAACTGAGTCTTCGAAACATCGAGCGCAAGAGCTGGCAAAGCACGATGGGCGGCGGGGTGATCGAGATCATGTTCGGGATCATGATGTTCGCCGGCGCGACGTCGTATCTCGTCTCCGATCTCGGCGCGCCATCCGCTGCGAGCACCGCTACGTTGATCGCCCTTCACGCCGTGGCGCTTCTATTGATGCTTTGGCTGCGGAAGCGATACGTCCTTCCGCGGGTCGGGCGGGCCGCCTTCTCGGCGAACCGAAAGCGGCGTCTCCATCGCATGCGGATCCTTCTGGGGATTTGCGTCGCGGTGACGGTCGCGCTCGTCGTGCTGACGGTCCTCGCAACGCGGACCGGGACCTCTCTCCTCGGGCCCGTTTCGGCCGCTCCCGTGGTTGCCGTCGTTGCCGTGATCGTTCTCGTGCCGCTCGGCGCGCTCGCGATCTTCCTCGACTACCCTCGATTCCTCCTTCTTGGCGGATTGGTCGTCGGGGCGGAGGCGATCCTCGCGCTGCTCGACAAGTACGGTTCGCCGCCGTTCGACCGGACACTCGTCTTCGGCTCGATCGGCCTGATCAGTCTGATCCTCGGGTTGGTCATCTTCGCTCGCTTCCTCCGCCGCGTACCACGACCCGAACACGAGGTGATCGATCATGCCGGCTAGTCCGGGATTGAGGGAACTCGAGCGGCGCGTCTGGCTGCGGACATTCGAACACGGGCTCTGGGACGTCGCCATCGGCCTGCTGTTACTGGCGTTCGGGATCGGCATCCTGACGGAGTTCTACTGGCTCTCCGCCATCATCGTTCCGGTCAGCCTGCCTGCGATGCGAGACCTTGCCCGACGGGCGATTGTCCCGAGGATCGGGCACGCGACGTTCCGCGGGCGGCGAAAGAGGAGCCTTGTTCACGTTCAGCTGATCCTGACCGGCCTCGCCGTCGCCGGTGCCGGGATGTTCGCGTTCACGAGCTTCGCGTCACGGGGGACGGCGCCCGACTGGATGCTCTGGATACGGTCTCACTTCATCGTCGTCATCGGGCTGATCTGGGGCGGGGCACTCGGCGTCGCCGGGTGGACCGTCGATTTTCCCCGTCTCTACGCGTACGGCGCGATCCTCTTCGGAGCTCTGCTCGCCGTCGACCTCATCCCATCCGGCTACCACCTTGCCCACGCGCTGATCGCCGTCGGCGGACTGATCGCGCTCGTCGGGGCCGCGCTGTTCATCCGCTTCACCCGTCGGTATCCGCGTCACCCCAAACCGCTCGAAGGAGCGGCCGATGACTGAGGCGGAGCGCGACGATGCCCGCGGCCTGCAGATCGACCGCGCGATTCACGAGCCAGCACGCCTGCTGATCACCGCCCACCTCTACGTCGTCGAATCGGCCGACTACGTGTTCCTGATGGGGAACACCGGCCTGACATGGGGAAACCTCTCGTCGCACCTCTCCAAATTGGAGGCCACCGGCTACGTCGAGATCACCAAGGAGTTCGTCGAGAAGAAACCGCACACGATGGTCAAGCTGACGGAAGAAGGCCGGACGGCGTTCGACACCTATCGCCGCCAGATGAAGGCCCTGTTCGAGGATCTCCCGGACTGACAAGCGCAACCACCCGATGGAGGAGGTGACCTATGGAAGGAACCACGTGGATCCTGATCGGCCTCGGCGTTCTCGCCGTGATCGGCGCGATTATCCTCCTGTCACAGGCGAAGTAGAACATCTGGTCCGCCCGGTCGTTCTTCTTACGGCCGGGCATCTGTTTCCTCGACCGGATCGGCAATCCGAGATCGACGGCCAGGCTTCCGGACAGAAGGACGGCGTCGATCACCCGGCTGAAGCTACCGGAACGTAAGCTTCACGGAACCGAGGTCGACTCGGACTCTCCAGCCTGTAGCCCCTATCGTGATGTACACAACGACGTTCATGTCCCTCCTTGCACATCCAAGCGGTTCTCAGGACTGGCTCGTGAAGGTCGCATGCCGATTGCAGTGTAAGACCCAACCCTAATTCCGCGTAGCTCGTCTGTTCACATGAATGCTCAGATTTGACATTCACAGAACTTCCATGATATACGGTCCCTGATTTCGACTATGGGAGATGGTTCAAATGTCGAAACTCGGGAAACGCATCTGCGTTGTGTGCGCGATCATCCTTGTGGCAGCTGTTGCTATGACCTGCGTTGCGCAGGAGTACGGAAAGGATAACCCACAAGCGTGGGGCGGATACCCTGAGGGATACAAGTTTGGTGCTGATGGAACCCAGCCGGATCATCCTGACGGATACGACGGCTGGCCAGCAGACCATCCCAACAATCCCAACAAGGGCTACGCCGGCAAAGGCGGCAAGGGCGCGGACGCGACTAAAGAAGGCCACGCAGCTGGGAATGGAGGGAAGGGTGGTGCTGGACCAAAGAATGATGATGGCCCCCTTAATTCCTGGAACGGCGGCAAAGGCGGAGCCGGCGGAGGCAGCTCAGTTCCGGGAATACGCGGTGGAAATGGCGGCAAAGGCGGCGATTCCACACACGGAGCCGGAGGCGATGGCGGCAATGGCGGCGATGGCGGCGAGGACGATGTGACGGTGAAGCACTCCGCCGGCGGTAACGGCGGCAAAGGCGGAGACAGCGTCAACGGTAACGGCGGCAAGGGCGGAGACGCTGGGAAGGGTAGCGACAGTGCGCCCGGCGGAAACGGCGGCGACGGAGGCACCAGCATTCATAAGACAGGAGGAGCGGGGGGTGACGGCGGCGACGGCGGCAGCAATGGCGAGGGTGGCAACGGAGGAAGTGGCGGTCACACGAGACATGGGACGGGCGGACCGGGCGGCAATGGCGGAAACGGCGGCGCGAGCAAGATTCCAGGACAGAAGGGAAAGACGGGAGGTGAGGGCGGCGATGGCGGCAATGGGTATGTCGGCGGTCCCTGCGACAAGGTAGGTAACGGGGCCGGAGGCAAGGGCGGACAAGGCGGGCAAGGCGGCGCGGGTTACTCTGGCGACGATGAGAACGACGCAACGGGCGGCGGGGATGGTGGGAAAGGCGGGGCCGGAGGAAATGCCGGAGACGGGGAAGATGCATCCGCGGGCAATGGCGGGGATGGTGGGAAAGGCGGCACAGCGAACAAGAAACCTGCAATTGGGGGCACTGGCGGGAAGGGTGGCAAGGGCGGCCGCTCTGGGCTCGGCAACAAAGGCGGCACTGGCGGAAAGGGTGGACCAGGAGGAGATGGACCAGACAAGCATGGCGGAGAAGGCGGGGCTCCTGGTGAAGGCGGAGACTATTCCCCATCTGGCCCCATGAAGCCTGGCAAAGGAGGCATGGGTGGCAGCGGCGGAAAGGGAAGCCCCGAAAAAAAGGATCGAAGTCGTGAGAGAGGTGCCTCCGGCTCTTGTGTGAGATACGTCTGCCTTCCCTTCTCAGGTTTCGGATGGGAACGGGCTTGGACCTCGGACACTGATCGGGCCGAGTGTGTTGGCTTGGGCCTTTGCTGCGTCGGCCTAGATGTGGGCGTCGAAGTCGTGACAGTCGACCATGCCGGAATGCTGTCCGACATCATAGATCTCACACCACTGCTAGGCTGGTGGAGCAGCGAGTCGTACTCCCCGATGATCGGCGTGGCCATCACTGCGCTTCTCCCGGAATGCGGAACCGGGCTACCTCTTGTCGACATAGCCTATGGCTCGGCCAGCATCCCTGTGAGTGGTCACGCCGAGTGGATCCTCGAAGATTCCGATTATGGACTCGCGGAGATCCAGGGCATCCTTGGCATAACCCGTGCGTCCTTGGGATTCGGGATGCGCATCGGTGCACTCTGCGAATGCCCTGTGCTGACACCGTACGTCGACCTCAAAGCGGGAATCGCACAGTCGTGGTTAGAGTTCGAGGATGTCCAATCCGGGATGGATTCGGTAGATCTGCGGACACTGCTAGAAACTAACACAAGTGCTATCACACAGTACTACGTGCAAGCTTCCATGGGAGCCTCGTTCTCACTCGGTCCACAGCTTGACCTTCGTCTTGTCGGGACTGGAAGGATCTCGGGGGGAGCGGATCAATCAACCCATTTCGAGTTCGGGGGAAGTCTGTCACTGGGGCTCCGCTTCTAGAGTCTTGAGTTGGGAGGGTCTCAGAGGTACAGGCACAAGTTCCCGGAAGCCAAGCCTGTGGCTACTGGTGAAGGTGGCCCAGGGCCGATGACGCAATACGCCGGAGGTTCAGTCATTGCATTCATGATGGGCCACTTGTCTTGGCGGCTGGACTCCCGCCGCCAGAATTCGCGCAACGTGAACTGCGCTACTTGTACCGAATTCTCGGATTGACGGCGGCGTAGAGGATGTCGGCGAGCAGGTTGGCGAAGACAACGCCGATGACGACGACGATCGCGATCGCCTGGAGGAGCGGGAAGTCGCGCCGGTCGATCGCGAAGAGGAGCAGCCGGCCGAGCCCCGGGTAGTTGAAGACGTTCTCGATGACGATGATCCCGCCGATCAGCCAGCCGAAGCTGATCGCGATCACCGTGATCGTCGGGAGGAGGGCGTTCCGCAGAACGTGCTTGAAGACGACGATCCACCTCGGGAGCCCTTTCAAGACGGCCGTCCGCACGTATGGCCGACGCATCTGCTCAGCAACCTCGGCGCGGGTCAGCCGCGCGATGTACGCGAGGAGGACGAACGTCGCCGTCAGCGACGGGAGGATGAGGAACGGAAGCGCCTCCCAGAAGCCGGTCCCCGGCGCGATCGGCGAGCTCGCCGGGAGGAGATCGAGCCGGTGCGCGAGAAGCTCGATCAGCAGGACGCCGGTGACGAACTCGGGGAGACCGACAACCGCCAGGCTTCCGAGGCTGATCACGTGATCGGCGATCCCGTGCTCCCGGAGTCCGGCCCAGACGCCGAGGACGACGGAGAGCGGCACGGCGAGGACGAGGGCGACGACTGCAAGCATCAGCGAATTGCGGAGCCGTTCGACGACAAGCGGTCGAACCGGAAGATCGGTCCCGAATGACGTCCCCCAGTCGCCGCGGACGAACCGTCCAAGCCACGACCCGTACTGCACGATCGCCGGTCGATTGAGGCCGAGCTCTTCGCGGAGCGCGGCGACCGCTTCCTCGCCGGCTTCGCGCCCGAGGATCACCCGCGCGACGTCCCCGGGAAGGAACTGTGTCGCCGCGAAGATCAACGCCGACGTCAACAGAAGCGTCAGCAGAAGGAAGCCGAGCCGCTGGATCAGAAGGCGTCCCATCATGCATCTCCTTCGAAGAGCGGCTTCTGCATCCCCCGGAGCTCCGCGACCGGGATATGGCAGAAGATCGCGTGCCCCGATTCATCCTGCTGCCACGGGGGAATCTCCTCGACGCAGATCGGCCCGATCCTTCGCGGACATCGCGTGTGGAATGGGCAGCCGCTCGGCCGATCGATCGGACTTGGGATTTCGCCTTCGAGGCGAACTGCTTCCCGACCAGTCCCGCCTCCGATCGTCGGGACCGCTGACAAGAGCGCCTCCGTGTACGGGTGGTACGGCGGCGCGAAGATCTCCTCAACGCTTCCGATCTCCATCAGCCTTCCCAGATAGAGAACAGCGATGTCGTCGGAGAGATGCGAGACAACGGCCAGATCGTGGGTGATGAACAGATGTGCGCTGTCCCCGCCCGACTGGAGCTCGTCGAGAAGGTTGAGGATCCGCGCCTGGACCGAGACATCGAGCGACGAGGTCGCTTCGTCGAACAGAACGAGATCCGGACCGGCGGCAATCGCACGGGCGATCGCGACGCGCTGTTTCTCGCCGCCGGAAAGCTGATCGGGCAGCCGTGACGCGTAGGCCGCCGAGAGGCCGACGCGATCGAGAAGATCGTTCATCCGCAGGCGGACCTCGCGTCGGCCGACCTCGCCCAATCGGATCAGCGGGCGGACGAGCGTCGCTCCGACCGACAGATGCGGGTTAAGCGCCTGATCCGGATTCTGAGAGACCGACTGCAGGCGCCGGAGGGTTCCGCGCTTTCGCCCCCGGAGACCCGGGGGAAGAAGTTCATCGTCGAGGTGGATCGCGCCGGCATGGCGCGGTTCCAAGCCGAGGATCGTTCGGGCGAGCGTCGTCTTCCCGGATCCGCTCTCGCCAACCAGCCCGAGCGTCCCCCCCTCGTCGATCGACAGACTGACCCGATCGACCGCCCGGACGGCACGGCGCTCCCGGCGGCGGACTACGTCAATCAAGGAGCGGGAAATCGGGAAGCTCGCCTCAACGCCCTCCACGCGGAGGACGGTCTTCTGGCGTTTCGTTCGGCGCTCTGGCGCCTCGCCGACGAAATCGGACTCCCAGTCCGCCTGAGAGATTTCCGCCCAACGATGACAGCGGACCGTGCGTCCGCCGTCGATCGACTCGAGGAGTGGTCGCTCCTCGCAGACCCCCGCCGCCCACGGGCATCGCGGGCGGAAGACGCAGCCGATCGGAATCGCGTCGAGCGCCGGGATCGATCCCTCCATCGACGACAGTCGCGCGCCCCGAGCCTCTGCGCGGGGGAGGCTCGCCAGCAGTCCGGCCGTGTACGGATGGCGCGCGTTCCTCAGGAGCGCATCCGTCGGACCGGCTTCGACAAGCTCCCCGGCGTACAGAACGGCAACGTCGGTCGCGACACGCGCAATCACCCCGAGATCGTGTGTGATGTAGAGGGTTGACCGGTCTCCCTCCTGAAGAAGGTCGGCGATCAGGTCGAGGATCGTTGCCTCCGTCGTCACGTCGAGCCCGGTCGTCGGCTCGTCGAAGAGAAGAAGGCGCGGCGATGTCGACAGGCCCATCGCGATCGCCACCCGCTGCTGCATCCCGCCGGAGAGCTGGTGCGGATACCGGCGGGCAACGCGCTCCGGATCGGCGATCTGCACGCTCCGAAGAAGCTCGGTCGCCGCGCCCCGGGCCTCCTTCCGGAGCAGCGACCCATGTTGTCGAAGAATCTCAGCGATCTGTTCGCCGACCCGGATCGATGGATTGAGCGAGGCGAGCGGATCCTGCGGAACCAGACCGATCTCGGCGCCCCGGATGGCGCGCAGCTCGCGGGAAGAGAGCCCGAGCAGATCCTTCCCGTCGAAGCGAATCCCTCCGGCGCGGACCGCCCCGTTCGCCGCCAGGTACTGCGCGAAGGCGAGGGCCAACGTCGACTTCCCCGACCCGCTCTCGCCGACCACGCCGAGCGTCTCGCCTAGGCGGAGTTCGAGATCGACGTCGCGGACCGCGTCGAGCCATCGACCCTCTTGGAAGTACGAGACGGTCAACTGCTCGATCGACGCAATGGCCTCTCCGTTCTCGGCTGGTAATTCTGAGCCTCTCCCGGCGGACGTCCGCGCACGGAGGATCCTCCGTCGGGCTCGGGGAGAGAGCGATTCGGTCGTCGGACGAAGGGCTGTCTTCAGTCCGTCGGCGGTCAGATTGACGCCGACGACCAGCAGCGAGATCGCTCCGGCCGGGAAGTAGAGCGACCACGGCGCAAGCCGGATGTAAATCCGCGCCTCCTTGACCATCAGGCCCCAATCCGGGCTCGGCGGCTGGACGCCAACCCCGAGAAAGCCGAGGGATGCTATGAGGAAAATCCCGTACGAGAACCGAAGGGCCGCTTCGACTGACAATGCTGGGAGGACGGACGGGAGGATCTCGCGAAGGAGGATCCACGGGAGTCGCTCGCCCCGGAGGCGGGCGGCCTCGATGAATCCGAGTGACTTGATCGCCAGGGTCTCGCTCCGGACGACGCGCGCGACGATCGGCGTGTAAACGACGGCGATCACCGCGAGAACGCTCGCCTGTGACGGACCGACCGTCCCGAGGAGGACGAGCGCAAGGAGGAGGGCCGGGATCGCGAGGAGGCTGTCAAAGACGCGCATCAACAGCTCGTCGAACAGCCCGCCGACGTATCCTGCGAGGAGCCCGAAGAGCGTCCCGGCCGTTACCGCAAGGAGGGCACCGAGCCCGGTCAGCGAGAGGATGCTCCGCGCCCCGTAAACGATCCGGCTGAAGACGTCCCGCCCGAGGTGATCGGTCCCGAACCAGTGCGCCGTCGACGGTGCCTGCCGCGCGTCGGCGTAGATCTGCTCTGTCGGTCCGTACGGCGCGATCCACGGCGCGAGGATCGCAAGAAGGACGAACAGGCAGACGATGCTCGCCCCGAACGCCGACGACGGTTTCCGATACAGGTCACGCAACACCCTGATCACCGGCCACCGCCCGCGCTTCATCTCAGAACAGTCCATACGGCTCCGATTCGCACGGGGCGAGTATAGAGTCTTACCTTGCTGTGCCGCATTTCAGAAGTGTGAAGGGAGGCCATCGGCCTCCCTTCGCGGCACTCAGATTCGCAGCTCACCCACACGAGAACAGAGGCCATGCCACTGTTCTCGTCCGCGTCAGGGGGCTAGCCCCCTGACGCGAAGACGATGCGGAAGTCGGTCCTCCCGGGGAACGCCTTCAGCTCGAGGCCGTCGAACCGATCACTGTATGCCGCAACTGCGGCGAAGAAGTAGGGGATGATGACCGGCCCGCGCTCGATCAAGATCCGCTGGATCTCGGCGTATGCGGCGACACGCTCCGCTTCGTCGAGGGTCGTTCCGGCCGTTGCAGCGAGCCCGTCGAACTCGCTGTCGCAGAAGCGAGATTCATTCCACGACGCCGCGCACGTCAGCATCGAGTTCATGTAAAACTGCGGGTACGGACGCGATCCCCAGCCGGTGATCCCGAGCTCCTTGTCCATCCAGTGGTTCTCACCGTAGTAGATGGATTCTGGCTCGACGATCACGTTGACCGTGATCCCGGCTTCGGCCCACTGCTCCTTCAGGACGACCGCCAGGTCGGGTCGGCCACCGGTGTCCGGGGTGTAGAGATCGATCGTCAGACCGTCCGGGTATCCGGCGCTGGCAAGGAGGGCCTTGGCGGCGAGCGGATCCCGCGCCGGGATCGGGGTCGATTCATCGTAGTACTCGGCGTAGAGCGGGCCGACCGGGCTATCCCGCCCGACGGCGCCGAGCCCGAGCTGAACGATCTGGAAGATCGCCTCGCGATCGGTCGCGAGCTTCATCGCCTCGATAACGAGTGGATCGTTCCCCGGTGGAATGTCGGAGCGGAGCCGGACGAGGTCGAATCCGTTCGTCGGCACGTCGACGGCAACGATTCCCGGCTCACCTTGAAGCGTGAGGAAAAGGGCCGACGACATCCGCCACGCCATGTCGACCTGCCCGCCGCGGAGCGCGTCGACCGATGCAACCTGATCGCCGAAGAAGATGAACTGCAGGCCGTCGATTCGCGGGAGACCCTCAATGAAGTAGTCCGAATTCGCCCGCATCACGATCCGATCTTCCGGACGGTAGTCCTCGACGATGAACGGACCGGTCCCGTTGAATGCCAAGAAGTCGGTCGTCCCTCGCTTAACGATCAACGCGTGGTTGTCGCTCAGATCGTAGAGGAAGAACGGATTCGGCTCCTTCAGCTGGAACGTCACTTCGTTCGGCCCGGTGACGTCGATCCTGTCGACGTTGGCGTAGACCGACTCGGTTGCGAACCCATTCTCCGGATCGCGGAGCCGATCGAAGGTCCAGGCGACGTCGCCAGGGACGAGCGGGCTCCCGTCGTGGAATCGAATCCCTTCCGTCAGGATGAACGTGTACTCCGTTCCGTCCTCGCTGACGACCCAGGTTGCCGCCAATCGCGGAATGATTCGGCTTCCAGCATCGACATCGACCAGGTAGTCGTAGACCGCATTTGCTACCGCGACCTCCGCGTCCGAAGAGATCAGCGCCGGATCAACCTGAACGATCGGCTGCATCGCAACGCGGAAGACCGACTCAGCGAGAGCGGCGCCCTGAATGCTCAGCAGGAGTACCACCGCCAACAGAAAGACTCGGACGATTCCTCTACGCATGATGATTCCTCCTTCGATTCTCGACACAACGACCCGGTTCAGCGGCCTCGCGCGGCCACTTCGACCAGCCTACCCGAGCCGTGTCGTTCCGATCAAGGTCAGCATCGAACGGTTCCGTCTCGGCTCCGTTTCCGAGTGCTCTGCGGCGGCTGCCCGGCTAGAATGGCAGAGATCATGTCGGGAAGGACCGCACCACCGCATCGCCACATCTGGAGCGGACTCGCCAGCGTCTCCAGCGCTGGAGACGAAGCGGTCGGAATCCTCGGGATTCCATTCGACGGCGCATCGAGTTTTCGCCGTGGCTCGGCCGAGGCGCCGGACCGAATCCGCTCGCTGACGCCGCATTGCGCACCGTTCACCGAGGACGGAGCGCAGCTCGCCGGGCTCCGTCTCCGCGACTACGGGAACGTGGCAGCCAGCCCGTCGTGGGAACGGTTCGCCAACTCGGTCAGCGAAGCAGCATTGCGTGCACTCGCGCATCGGTTCGCCCTCTTCCTCGGCGGAGATCACTCGGTGACGATCCCACTCGTTGCCGCGGCCGCAGGTACAGTTTCCGGTCAGCTCGGGATTCTCCACCTCGATGCCCATCTCGATCTGATGGACACGTTCGAAGGATCGCCGTGGTCACACGCCTGCACGGCTCGCCGGGTCCTTGAACTCCCGCAGACCGATCCGTCTCTGATGGTGTTCGTGGGTACCCGGTCGTGGCTCGGCCGGGAGAAGGACCTCCTCTCAGCTCACCCACAGGTCGGGGTTCATACCGCCCGCGACGTCTTCGTCAACGGCGTCGGTCCGATCGCGGAAGCCGTCTGCCGGCAGCTGGAGAATGCAGAAGCCGTCTACGTCACGATCGACATCGATGTGCTCGATCCAGCCTACGCCCCCGGAACGGGGACCCCCGAGGCCGGCGGACTCTCAACCCGCGAGCTGCTCGAACTCCTTCGGTTCGTCCTTCGAACTCTGCCGGTTCGCGCCCTCGACATCGTCGAGGTCTCCCCGCCGCTCGATCCGTCCGACGTCACGTCGTTCGCCGCGATCAAGCTGATCTACGAAGCGCTAGGGGCCATCCGGGCGGAACTCGGACAACCTGCAAGCGGCTGAATCAGGCGGCGCTCGTATCGGACTGCATCATCCCGTGGAGATTCCCTTCGGGATCCTTGAAGTACGCCATCCAGCCGACGCCGGGGACGGCCATCTTCGGGAGGACGATCTCTCCGCCGTGCTCCTCGACCTTCGCGATGTACGCATCGAGATCGGGGACATCGATCGTGTTCGCGACCATCGAGTCTTCGCCCTCGCGGCGGGTGATTCCGCCATCGATCCCGTGCTCTTCCTCCCCGGTCATGACGAGCCAGTAGTCAATCGGTCCGTCCCATTTCTCGATCCGCCAGCCGAACGTCTTCTCGAAGAAACCGATCACCCGCTCCGGATCGTCCGCAGGAATCTCGAAATGCACTACGCGTGGCATGATGCCTCCTTTTCATCCCATCCTGACTCGATCGGTGAGGCCACGCTGAAGATCCGTGTCAGATTCGGTGAACCTTGATGAAGTTCGTCCGTCCTTCGCTTCCGGCCGGAATCCCCCCGGCGACGACGACCATCTCACCCGGTTCCGCCTCGCCGCGCTCCAGGAGGAGGCTTCTGACCATCTCCAGCATCTCGTCGGTCGAGCCGTACGGCGGGACGAGGATCGGCGTGATCCCCCAGACGAGCGCAAGCTGCCGGAGGGTCGTCTCTCGCGGCGTGAGTGCGACGATCGGGCGCGTCGGACGCTCTCGCGCGATCTGGCGCGCTGTGTAGCCGCTCCGGGTCGAGGTGACGATCAATGCCGCGTCGATCTCACGAGCGACACGGACGGTCGCCTTCCCGATCGCGTCGGTGATCGGACGAGATCGATCGGTTCTGTCATCGATGGTCCCCTCGTCGCGACAGGAGACCTCTCGCTCAGCGATCGCCGAGATCTCGCGGATCATCGACACGGCCTCGACCGGATGCCGTCCGACGGCCGTCTCGGCCGAGAGCATCACCGCATCGGAACCGTCGAAGATCGCGTTCGCCACGTCGCTCGCCTCAGCGCGGGTCGGCCTTGGACTCTCGATCATCGACTGGAGCATCTGCGTCGCGGTGATCACCGGGATTCCGAGTCGGTTGCAGCGCCGGATGATCTTCTTCTGGAGAACGGGGACCTGCTGAGGCGACGTCTCAACGCCCAGATCGCCGCGGGCGACCATCACACCATCGCTGGCGGCGAGGATCGCCGGGAGCCGCTCGATCGCCTCGCGTTTCTCGATCTTGGCGATGATCCCCACATCGATTCCCCCGGGACACCCGTCGAGCAGCTCGCGAAGTCCGTTCAAATCGTCGGCGGCTCGGACGAATGACAGCGCGACATAATCGACACCTTGCTCGATGGCGAACCGCGCGTCCGCGCGATCCTTCACTGTCAACGCGGTGATCCCTGACGTCCCGCTCGGAGCGGCAATCCCCTTCTGCGACGACAGCTCGCCTCCAACAACGATTCGCGCGATTAGCGTCTCCGGCCGAACCTCGCGGATCTCGGCCTCGATCAGCCCATCGTCGAGCAGGATCCGATCCCCGACGCACGCGCCGACGATCAGCTCGGGATGCGGCAACGGGATCGCGTGATCGGTTCCGTCGGATGGTCGCGTCGTGAATGCCACCCAATCACCAGCGTCGAGTCGGAGCGAGTCAACCAGTCGGCCGATCCTGAGCTTCGGTCCCTGCAGGTCGGCGATCACAGCGACGATCCCCTTCTCCTCGGCTGCGATCTCACGGACGCGCTGGATCGTCTCGGCGTGTGTCTCGTGCGTTCCATGCGAGAAGTTGACCCGCGCGACGTCCATCCCGGCACGGATCAACCGCCGGATCGCCTCGCGATCGCTCGATGCCGGCCCGAGGGTGCAGACGATCTTCGTCTTCGTCTCCGACGCGTGGCTGACCATCGCTAGGCCTCGTCCGCCGGCGAGACGATCCGATACTGCGCGGAGTCCGAGACCGGTCGGAATCCGATCTGTTGGTAGATCTTGTTCGACGTCGGATTCGCCAGGTCGGCGTAGAGCGTGCAGAACGCCTTCCCTGCGCCGAGCAGCCGCTCGCAGAGGGCTGCGACACAGGCCGATGCGTAGCCGTTCCTCCGCTTCTCCGGAGGGGTATAGACCGCGCTGATCGTCGCGGCGTTCTCCGTTCCACGAGAGCTTCCAGCCAGAGAGGCCGGTCCATCGTGATCCCAGACGACCAGGTTCCCCGACTCCATGAACCGACGGGCGATCCCCTTCGGATCGGAGGGCGGATCTCCCGGGACGGCCTCGGTCTGGAACCCGACGATCCATTCCGCGATCAGATCGAGCTCCTCGTCAGCCACAGACCGCATCCGGCCGGGTACGCCGCTCGGCGGCTTGACGTCGTACAAGGCGTAGATCCGCATCCGTCGTTCGACCTCCAGGCAAGAGCCCGTCCGTTCCGTCCACGCCTCCGCGAATGCCGCGGCGACACCAGCTTCCCCATTCAGCCCGGGAAGCTCTGGATCGGCTTTCGAGAGGTGCTCGACAAGCGGAACGATCGTGTCGAGGCGGCCTTCCTCGCAATGGAGAATCACCGGGAACGGGGGCGTCCGGATTGCAGCGGCCACGAGATCGGCGCCGTCCTCGACGCTCACGAAGTACGGTGGATCGCCGCCGTAGGACCGTCCGGCGCGGACGCGATCGGCGATCCCGAGGATCAGGTTGTTCTTCGCTTCCTCGACGAGCAGGCGTTCTTCCGTCGCTTCGAGGAACGCCTTCGGGCTCGGATAGGTCGTCAGTTTCATCGGCTTCCTGTCTCCAGCAAATCGATATACGCTCCGCTCACGCGATCCGCGTTTTCGATGCCGAGTGACTCCAGCAGTCGATCGGCGGTTGCCGCTCCCTCCTCGGTCGATTCTCCCTCCTCGAGAACGACCTCGAGTTCCATGAACGTGCCGAGGCCCTCGACTTCATCGAGGTGGATTCGCGTTCGGCCGATACGATAGAGGAACCGACGTTTCACGACCACTCCCCGAACCTCGAGTACCGCCGTGAGCATGCTCAGGAACGTCTCGGGATCGGTCGACCAGACAAGGGCGTACTCCGAGACCTTTGCGGACGAGTCGTCCGGCCGCTCGTAGTAGATCAGCTCGCACGCGTCCGGCGCGAGAACGCGGAGCTTCAGCCGACCGCGTGGCACGACGAAGAACGTGTCGTGCTGATCGAGGTTCTCAACCGGAGTCTCAGTCAGCGCTTCGGCGCGTCGGCGGAAGGCGTCGACCTCCCTGACGCGCGCCTTGACCTCAACGTTTCTCGCCATCGTTCTCCTCCCACACCTTCAGCTGTCGATCGAGCGCGGCTCGGAGACTCGGATCGATTGGTTCACGATCCGGGTCTTCGCGGCGATGGAGCACTCGAGGCCGTTCCTCCCCATAGGGAGTGAAGCGGAGTGCAACGTGCTCCAGATAGAACCGCGCGTTCCCCGGAGGCACCGGGTCGGCGTACAACCAATCGTCGACAAGCGGTGCGCCGAGATGCGCCATCGTCGCGCGGATCTGATGATACCGCCCGGTGTGCAGCCGGAGGAGGGCATGCGCTTCGTCCTCACGATCGGGTGTTGGTGCAAGCGCCAGGATCTCGGTGACCGCGCGTTTCCCACCGCTTCGAACGACGATCGAACGGCCGCCGCGCGTCCGAAGGTGGACCATGTGTACGCCGATCCACCGCTCAGGCCGATCCGACAGCGTTCCATTGACCCGCGCCAAGTAGACCTTCTCCCAGGTGCGATCTCGAAGGCTCTCGTTGTGGAATCGGATCGCGTCGGCCGACAGCGCAACCACAACGATCCCTCTCGTCACCCGGTCGAGCCGATGCGGAAGCTTCGGAGCGGCATCTCGCGCCGCCGCCGCCCGGACCCGCGCGATCAGCGAGACGCCCTTCGGATCGCTCGTCAGCTCGGTCGCCATACCGGCCGGCTTGATGACGGTGAGTTCGTGCGGACCCTCGAAGAGGATCGGCAGCCCGAGCGCGTCCCAACCGACGTTCTCTCCCCCGGCGCTGGCAACAGGCTCCACGCGTTCCACCTCCGTCTGCCCGAGAGTCTATCGCCAGGGACCGAACGCCGAAATGGTTCGACACAAGAAAGCGAGCGCACGAGATCCCGGAGCTTCTCGCACGCTCGCCGGTGGGCGACCTTCGGTTCACGACATCATGGGTACTCTGCATCCTTGAAGGGCCGATGTGCGTGCCGTGATGCGGGTGTGTTCCCGCAAGCTGGCGAAAGGTGAGAGCCCGGGCCGTATTGTGCAAGGCCCAGGCTCTCGTGACTCCTCAGCGTAGGGCAACCGTAGCTCGAAGGCGTGAACCGACTGTGAACCGTCGGTGTCGTCCGTGTGTCCTGTCCATCAGCCGCGGCCCAGAGTTCGGAAAGGCTTATCCCAAGGACATTTCGCCGCTTAGGGTCTTGACAAGGCCTGGGGACCGGCCTATAGTGGCCGCGATATGCTAGAAGCAGGTAGTCCTCGGATGAGCCGGATGGGTTCGAGCGGCGTCTGCTTCTATTGGTTTTGGTACGAGTCCGGCTCCCGCGCTGCACGCTAGCCACGACTAGCTAGCAAGAGCAGCGAAGGGGCCGGAAGACGACTGCGGGCAACCGCGGTCTTTTCTTTTTGCGCGGAGGTGACAGGAAGCAGGAAGCGAGTCGGAACAGGCCCGCCCGCGAGCGCGCTTGAGAAGCGTTCCCCTCGCGGGCGGACACGGATGGACGATCGGTGCAGATCGTCCGGGTTCGGTCCGAAGGACCACCGCAAGGATAACGCGGAAGGAGACGAAGTGAAACGGATCATTGCGGTTGCACTACTAGGACTTGTTGTCCTCAACGTTGGATTCGCGGCGGCGGCAGCCCCGTTGAAGATCGGGATCTGCAAGATCGTCGAACATCCGGCGCTCGATGCGGTCGAACAGGGAGTCATCGACACCCTGACGGCCGCCGGATATGTCGAAGGAGTCGATGTCGAGTACCTGATCGCCAGCGCCCAGGGAGACTTCGGCACGGCGATCTCCATCGCGCAGAACTTTCTAGCCCAGAACGTCGATCTCGTCGTCGCCATCGCCACACCGACGGCGCAGGCGGCGGTCGAGGTCTTCCGGGGCACGGACACACCGATCATCTACGGCGCCGTGACGGATCCGGTCGGGGCCGAGCTTGTGCCGAGCGCCACCGACCCGAGCGGGAACGAAAACGTGACCGGGGTCTCTGACATGATCCCCGTCGCGGCGCACCTCCGGCTCCTGAAGGAGCTGTCACCCGACATCGTCAGGATCGGAATCGTCTACAACCCGGGAGAAGCAAACTCGGCGATCCTAACGGAGATGGCCCTCGCTGCTGCGTCGGACGTCGGTGTCGAGATCGTCACGGCGTCGGCCGATTCGACGGCGAACGTCCCGCTCGCCGCCCAGTCGCTGATCGGACGGGTCGACGCGTTCTACGTCACCACGGACAACACGGTCGTCTCGGCGATCGACTCCGTCCTGGCGGCGTCCGAGGAAGCAAAGGTTCCTTTCCTAATGGCCGATCCGACGAGCCTCGCGCAGGCGACGCTCGCCGCCGGCTTCGACTACTACGAGCATGGCTTGACCGTCGGGCAGATTGTCTTGGACGTCCTCTCCGGAGTAGGAACCGACGAGATCCCGGTGACGTACCAGCCGACCGCCGAGGTTCACCTGAACATCGATGCGGCAGCACGGATCGGGTTCGTCTTCTCACAGGCGGTGCTCGATCAGGCCTCGGCGATCCTGTACGGCGGGATCATCTGGGAGAAGAAACAGCCCTAGTACCGGGGCAAGCAGCGACGGAGGAACGATGGCTGTCCTGTGGATTCACGCGGTCGAACAAGGCCTCGCCTACGGCATCGCAGCGCTGGGTGTCTTTCTAACCTATCGCGTGCTGAAGTTCCCCGACCTGACGGTCGATGGGAGTTTCGTGACCGGGGCGGCCATCGCTTCCGTCCTCCTGATCCGATACGGCGTCGACCCGTTCACGGTCCTTCTGGTCGCGTTCGTCGCCGGAGGGATCGCCGGATTGATCACCGGGCTCCTCAACACGCGTTTGGGGATCACGAACCTCCTCGCCGGCGTGTTGACGATGATCATGCTCTACTCGATCAATCTGCGGATCATGGGACGTCCGAACCTGTCGCTTCTCCGAGTCTCGACGGCGACGCGGATCGTCGATGCCGCCTGGTCGCCGCTCGGCGCGTTCTCCGTCCTCGCGTTCATCGCGATCCTGACGATTGCGATCAAGTTCCTTCTCGACGCCTTCCTTCGCACGGAAGTCGGCTTCGCGCTCCGCGCGACCGGCGACAGCGAACGGATGATCACGGCGCAGGGGGTGAATACGAAGACGATGAAGATCCTTGGATTGGCGCTTTCCAACGGGCTTGTCGCGCTCTCCGGCGCGTTGGTCGCCCAGTACAGCGGCTTCGCCGACGTCGGGATGGGACTCGGGACGATCGTCACCGGGCTCGCTGCAGTGATTATCGGTGGAACGCTGATCCGATCGAGTCGCGTCGGATGGATGACCGCCGGCGTTCTCCTCGGTTCGCTCGTCTACCGGATCGCCGTCATCCTCGCCCTCCGATACGGCTACGTCATCGGGTTCCAGGCGAGCGACTTGAAGCTGATCACGTCGCTTCTCGTCATCCTCGCCCTCGTTGTCCCGTACCTTCGGGAGCGGCGGATGCGGAAGGTGAGCGCATGCTGAGCCTCGAACGCCTGTCGAAGACTTTCCAGACCGCCGCCGATCGGGTCGTCGCGATTCGCGAGACCGACCTGCACCTGGAAGAGGGAGACTTCCTGACGATCATCGGATCGAACGGTGCCGGGAAGAGCACGCTCCTCAACCTGATCGCGGGAAGCTATCCGCCGACCTCCGGGCGGATCGTGCTAAGAGGCGTCGACTTGACCGGTATCCCGGCCCATCGGAGGGCACGGCGGATCGGTCGGATCGTTCAGGATCCGCTCGCCGGGACGGCCCCTTCGATGACGGTCGCAGAGAACCTTGCCCTGGCGATGAAACGGGGCCGCCGGTCCCTTCGGCTGGCCCTCCCTCGAAGGCTCCGCCGCCGCTTCCGCGAGCAACTCACCGCCCTGAACGTCGGGTTGGAGGATCGCCTCCGATGCCGGGTCGATCTCCTCTCCGGTGGGGAGCGCCAGGCCCTCGCCGTCCTGATGGCCACGCTCGTCCCGCCCGAAGTTCTGCTCCTCGACGAGCACACCGCAGCGCTCGATCCGAGCAACGCTGCGATGATCGTCCGACTGACGCGATCGTTCGTCGAACGTCTCAATCTGACGACCCTGATGGTCACCCACAACATGGAGCAGGCGATCGACGTCGGAACGCGTCTGATCATGATGCACAAGGGGGAGATCATCGAGGAGCTCCACGGGGTGGAGAAGAGCCAGGCGACCGTTCCACAGCTCGTCGACCTCTTCTCGCAGCACCACGTCGTCGACGACGAGCTTCTCCTCGAACGGGTCGTCTAGTCCGACTTCGCCGGCCAACCGACCGGCATGATCGCCAGCGGATCTTCGGTGATCGCGAGATTGATCTTCACCGCTTCATCGACGAACGCTCCGACGATCACCGTCCCGAGTCCGTGTGCGCCGGCCTGGAGATAGATGTTCTGGCAGACGTGTCCAACCTCGATGTGAACGTAGCGTTCGGTACGATCTCCGTACTTGCCCGCGGTCCGGTCGAAATCGGCTACGATGACGATCATCGCCGGAGCGTCGGCCATCCAAACCTGACCGTGCGCGGCAATCGCCACCTCGAATCGCCAATCGCCCTCGCGATGGAATTCGAGCCGGTGCCCGGACGGTTCGTAGCGGTAGATCCCCGGATCGACCCCATCCACGTTCCCGACGACCACGAAGATCTCGAGCGGGTAGAGCGCTCCGGCCGACGGGGCGGTCCGTCCGCCCCAGACGGACGTAATCCCCTGCGCCGCCCAAAGGATCTGACCAAGCTCCTCGAGTGAGAGCGGCACGTCCTGGTAGTCGCGGATCGAGCGCCGCGAGGCGAGGGCGCTCTCGACGCTCACTTCCCCGTCGAACCGCGGCTCCGGAAGATGGACGTCCTCGGCGAACAGGCATACGGAAACGCCGATCAGGAGAAACAAGCAAAACGCAGAACCTATCATCGTCTTCACAAGCGGCCTCCCTTGCATTCAGAGACTCGCTACGACACCCACCCAGGGAAGCGTCCTATGCTTCCCCGACGTGATGGCTGCGCCGAAGCGCAGCCATCACGCCTTCATCACTCCGATCTGCACGTTCCGGAACCGGGCCGGCGCCGTCCCGTGGCCGGTATGCGCCCGTTGACCGGGCTGCCCCTTGCCGCAGTTCGCCGTTCCCCAGACGTTCCAGTGATCGGCATTGCAGACCGCATCGCAGTTGCCCCAGAACTCGGGCGTGATCCCGGTGTAGGTCGCGTTCTTCAGCATCCGCCCGAGCTTCCCGCTCTTGACCTCATAGGCAAGCTCGGTCCCGAATTGGAAGTTGAGCCGGCGATCGTCGATCGACCAGCTCTTGTTCGTCAGCATGTAGACCCCGTCGTCCGTGTCGGCGATCAGGTCGTCGAGCGACCAGTCCCCGGGCATCAGGCTCACGTTGTTCATCCGGATGATCGGCACCCGGTTCCATCCGTCGGCCCGCATCGTCCCGTTGCTCCGTTCCGGAGCATCCGGGTGGATCGTCCGGAGCTGGCTCGCCGACTCCCGCGAGGTCAGGTACCCGACGAAGACCCCTTCTCGGACGATGTCGGTCTTCTGACCGGGGACGCCCTCGTCGTCGTAGCCGTAGGTCCCAAGCCCGGTCGGGGTGATCGCATCGGAGACGAGGTTGACGACCTCCGAGCCGTAGCGGTACGTCCCGTACTTCTCCGGGGTAAGGAAGCTCGTTCCGGCAAACGCCGCCTCGGTCCCGAAGACCCGATCGAGCTCGATCGGATGCCCACACGACTCGTGGACCTGGAGAGCCAGCTGAGGCCCATCGAGGATCAGCGTCGTCGTCGCGCTCGGACACTGCGGCGCCGACAGCAGGGCGACCGCCTCTTCGGCCGTTTGTCTCGCGTGCCCGGGGAGATCCCACGCACGGATGAACTCGTAGCCGGCCGTTCCCTGATGTCTCCCGAATGAATTCGGGTAGCTACGCTGCTGCACTTCTCCCTCGGCGATTGCACGGACGGTGATACCAAGCCCCGACTCGACAATCGTCTGCTCGATGAAGCTCCCCTCGCTGCTGGCGAACGTCTTCGTCTCTCGCAGGAATCCCATCGTCCCCTGGGCGATTGCCACGCCGCTGACGGCTCTCGCCTCCTTGTCGGCGGTGAGGAGGACTTCGATCTTCTCCTCCAGCGAGACCTCGAACGGATCGATCTCGAACGGAGTCCGGTAGGTATCGACGTGGACTTCGGGCGGGCCGAGGTTCACGTCTGCTTCCTTCACCCGGGCGCTCGCCATTGCGATCTCGACCGCTCGCGCCGCCACCCGGTCGATCTCATCGATCGTCAGCCGGTTGCTCGAGGCGAAACCCCACGCTCCATTGGCGATGACCCGGACGCCGAACCCGAAGTCCTCGTCGAGGGTGAGGGTCTGGACGATCCCGTTCTTCACGCCGATATCTTGGTTCTCGCGACGGACGATCCGGATGTCTGCATATGTTGCGCCGCCGCTCTGTGCCGTGTCGAGTGCTCGATCGGTGTATTCGCGCATTTGGTTTCCCCTCCTCTCTAGAAGTCGGTCGTCCCGGTGAACCGGAACCCACGGATTTTCGCGGCCGGCGCAAACGTCACGATGTTGCCGAATCCCGCCTGGACCGGCTTCGCTTCGCGGCCGAGCGCCTCGACGTTCTCGAACGCTCCGAGGATGCTCTGCGTGAATCGAAGGTTCTTGAGCGGTTTCGTCACCTTCCCGTTCTCGATCAGGAATGTCCCGTCGCGCGTCATGCCGGTGAAGATCGTCTTCACCGGGTGGACCGGGTTCGTGTAGTGGAACCGTGTCACCCAGATTCCGCGCTCCGTCGACGCGATCATCTCGTCGATCGACGCCGACCCCGGAGACATCGCCAAGTGAATCGGGATCGGGCCGAGCGCATTCGGCGCCGCCAGCGCATGGCCGGTCGATGCCTTTCCCTCTTCCCGACCGGCGGTGAACGAGTCGTAGACGACGCTCCTCGCGATGCCGTTCTCGATCAGCGAGACCTGCTGTCTCGGGACCCCCTCGAAATCGAACGGAAGTGGAAAGCCCCGAGGGTCGAGGCCATTGTCCCGGATGGTGATTGCGTCGCCGGTGATCGCCTCCCCGAAGCGATCGTTCATGAAGCTCCGCTTCTCCTGAACGGAGAGCGCGCCGAGGCCGAGATATCCGAGGAAGAAGACCATGTTCGCGACAGCGGACTCTTCGAGGATCACCGTATACTCGCCGGGCTCGATCTTGACCGGATCGGCGCTCCGAACCGCCTTCTCGACGGCGATCCGGCCGACTTCCGTCGGGTCGAGGCCGGCGACGTCCTGTGCGGCCTCCGAACCATAGCCGGAGCCCGTCTCGCCCATCACGACGGTCATGACGTTCGCGGTCGTTCCGGCGTGATAGGCGCGGACCCCGAGCGAATTGCCGACGAACAGCTCGTTCGCGCTCGTCGAGAAAGCGCCCGAGGCCTCGAGGCCGTTCGCCTTCGCCTGCCGGACGATCGAACCGACACCCTCGGCACGCGTTTCGGGCGAGCAGGCGGCCGTCGACTCGACGTAGGCATTGACCGGTTGAATCGGATTGGGCTCGGGGAGAGATCGAAACTCCGGGTTCTCCTGCTGAAAGCCGGCTGCCGTCTCCGCGTTCCGGACGAGCTCGGTCAACGCAGCGTCCGTGATGTCGTTCCCCGTCGCCACACCGATCCGCTTTCCGAGGATCGATCGGACGCGCACGTTCACGTCCGTCTCCGCGACATTCTGATGGATCGTGTTCATCGCGAACCGCGTCAGCGCTTGATCCTGGGTCGTGACCAGAACCTCCGTCTGATCCGCCGTTGCCGCGCCGAGGACAGCCTCGACAATCGTTCTTAGTCGTGCTTCGCCTAGCACCTTCGCCCCCTTCGTACGGTCGTTGATCGAAGTCCGCTCAGGAGAGTACCGAGCGGCCGGCGTCGCCGCCAGAGGAGGACGAGAACGAGTCACCGCTCGTTCTCGCGACGTGCGCCCTCGCAGCGTGCATCGCCGATTCGTCATCCGTCATGAGAAGCGAGGCGTTCGGCCATCAGCCGATCCAGAGATACGAGCCATTGCTCGTTTCTCTCCCGCGACTCCGAAGGAGTCGCGCACTATACTGACGGCAGTGACCATGGCAACGAAGGTCCTGGTTGTCGACGACGAACCCTGGGTCGTTCAGGCGGTCCGGAGCTACCTCGAGGAGGCACACTTCGAGGTGATCAGCGCGTACAACGGTGCCGAGGCGTTGACGCAATTCGACCGGCACGAGCCCGACCTGATCATCCTCGACTGGATGCTTCCCGAGCTCGACGGCCTGTCGGTAGCGCAGCGGATCCGCCACACGTCGAACGTCCCGATCATCATGCTGACCGCCAAGGTCGACGAAGAGGATCGGATCGCGGGCCTGGAGACCGGCGCCGACGACTACGTTGTCAAGCCGTTCAGCGCGCGGGAATTGGAGGCCCGCGTTCGTGCCGTCCTCCGTCGTTCGGCCGGTCGGAAGGCACCGATCCTGGAAGTCGGGGATCTGAGGATCGATCAGGCCGAGCGCCGGGTCTGGATCCGAGGCGAGCCCGTGGAATTGACAGCGATGGAGTTCGACCTCCTCGCGTTCCTGATGACGCATCCCGGGCGCGTCTTCACGCGACTCGAACTCCTCGAGGGGGTCCGGGGGGAGACCTACGAGAGCTTCGAGCGCTCGATCGACTCCCACATCAAACGCCTCCGGCAGAAGATCGAGCCGGACCCGAAGAGCCCTCGGTTCGTCCTGACCGTCTTTGGTGTCGGATACAAGCTCGCCAGGGAGGACGATCAGTGAAGCTCTTCCGGAGGATGTCGTTTCAGACGAAGCTCCTCGCCGCGTTCATCGCGATCATTCTCCTGACGTCCGCCGCCGGGTACCTGTTCATCAATCAATCGGTGAAGCGCGCCTTCTCCGAGTTCGCCACGTCGACGTACTCACCGCAGGAGCGGGCCGTCCTCGAGCTCGTCCGCACCTTCTATGAGCGGACCGGGGACCTGGAGTCCGTTCTCGACTTCCTCGGACGGGGCCGCCGCGAGGTCCCCGTTCTCCTCGCCGATCCGGAGAGAACGGTCGTCTACGCGCCCGACGAGCGATTCGTCGGGCGACGTCTCTCGGTCGACGAACTCGCAGAGGGCACCGAGGTCGTTCTGGCGAACGGCGAAGTCTGGACGGTCATCCCCTCCCGGATCGTCCTCGGCCAGGAGATCGTCGAGCGCGGCTTCCTCTGGACGACCCGTCGAGCACTCTGGCTCGCCGGCTTCGTGGCGATCCTCGTCGCAGTTCTCCTCTCGTTCCTCCTCCTCCGGCAGATCACCCGACCACTACGGCGCCTCGACACGGCGACCCGGCAGATCGCTCGCGGGGAATTCTCCGAGCGGGTGTCGATCGAGTCGTCCGACGAGATCGGTCGTCTCGCGCGCTCGTTCGACGAGATGGCGGAGAGCCTCGAACGGGCCGAGCGAACGAAGAAGCAGATGATCGCCGACGTCTCGCACGAGCTGCGAACGCCGCTTGCTGCGGTTCGGGGCGCGCTGGAGGGGCTCCGTGACGGACTGATCGAACCGACCTCCGAGACCCTTGCGTCGCTACATGACAAGATTCTGCTGACAACGCGGCTCGTTCGGGATCTCCATCAGCTGACGCTCGCCGACGCCGGCCGCCTGTCGATTCACCCGGCGCCATGCCGGATCGGTGAGATCGTCGGAACGATCGTCGAGACAATCGGCGTGCAGCTCGAGGATGCAAACATCCGGCTCGAGAAGCGGACGCCGGACAGTCTTCCGATGCTCATCGTCGATCGGCAGCGGATCGAGCAAGTCTTCCTCAACCTGCTCGCCAACGCGATCCGCCACACGCCGGAAGGCGGAACGATCTCGATCGAGGCACGCGAGCACACCGAAGGCGTTCTCACCAGCATCTGCGACAGCGGGCCCGGCCTGGCGGAAGCCGACTTGGCGCACGTTTTCGACCGGTTCTACCGGGCTGATGACGCGCGGACGAGCGACAGCGGAGCCGGCCTCGGTCTCTCGATCGCCAAGGCGTTGGTCGACGCGCACGGAGGGCGGATCTGGGCTGAGAACGCGCCGTCCGGCGGCGCTTGCTTCCACGTTCTTCTCCCGACGGGGTAGCCGTCCCCGATTCCCGTTCCGAGAAGAGACGTGCCGCCGTCCGTAGACGACGGCACGCGCGGGAACTGAACCGGTGGCCCAGAGGGCCGAGACTTGTCTTGGCTCTTAGTCGCTCACTCCTAGCTTCAACTCGAGGACTTCGATCAGCTGTTCGATCCAGTCGAGACCGCGCTGTTTCATGCCGACATGCTGGAAGCCGCCGCCAAACTGGCTCTGGCCGCCCATCCGGCGCCCCATCATCATCGATCCCCGCATTCCGTGGGCGTCTGGGGACTGCTGCGTTTGGGATGAATCTCCGAACCGCTGGCGGAACCCTTCGGCCATCTCAGATTGGTTCTCGAATCGTCCCCTGAGCCGTTCGGCGATCTGCTCACGGAGGCTGAACGCGGAACCTTCGCCCGGCTGGCCGAGCCGTCCGCGGACTCCGACGTCCCGTCCGCCGAGGAAGCCGGGGAAGATCGAATCGAGAAGCTCGCCCTGCTTCGCGGACAGGATCTCCTTGATCCGGTCGATCGTTTCAAGCGCATGTTCACGTGCCGCCTCGAGCTGGGGTTCTGTCTCAGCGCGGAACGCCTCCAGGACCGCGTCGAGCTCTTCCGCCGTCCCGTTGAAAGCGATCATCGCCTCCTCGAGTTCGGCTCGACGGATCTCGAGTGCCTCACGCTCCTCGACGAGGCCGACGAGGAGCCCGTGGATCTCCTCCATCTGCTCCGTTGTCAGCTCCATCCGGTTGACGAGGATCAGCAGCGGCAGATGATCCGCCTCCTCGCCTGCTCCGGCCGATTTCATGAGGACCTGCGTGCTCGCCGGAATCGCCGCGATCACCGCGAGCAGGACCACCACCGATGCGATCCGCAGTCGTTTTCGCTTCATCCGTTGTTCCTCCTTTTCCTCAACATCGTGGCTCGAACGGTATCGGCCCGCCGTGAACGGGCCCGTCCAAACCTGTGGCAGGACTGTGAAGAGCTGGGCGCTTGAAGCGGAGGAGGAGGCTGTGACAAACTCGCCTTACGATCCTCAAGCGAGAAGGAGCGAACCATGTCGAGAGTCGGGTGTTTGGTGCTGGTCGTCGTCTTCGCGTTGTCCGGATCCGCGCTGGCAGCACGGATCGTCTGCACGACGACGATCGTCGGAGACGTCGTCGCGCAGGTCGCCGGAGAGGGCCATTCGCTGACGGTCCTCCTTCCGATCGCCGCCGACACCGGGAGGCGGATCGTCCTCCTCTACACCGGATCGTTGAGCGGACCGGACGGGCCGGCGCCGACGTACCTCGACAAGATCCGGTTCGACGTCCGAGCAATCGTCAAGGGGTTGTCGGAGACGCCGTGAGTCGCCGACGGACGCACGCGGTCCATCTGGCCGATGCCCCGGCCGTCGCCGTTCGCGATCTCTCCGTTACGCTCGACGGGGAGATCGCGCTGAGCGGAGTCACGTTCGAGCTGGAACCTGGCCGACAGCTCGCCGTCGTCGGTCCGAACGGCGCCGGGAAGACGACGCTCCTCCGCGTCCTCGCCGGACTGATTGCCCCGGCAAGCGGCGACGTCCGGATCCACGGCCACGGTCCCTGCGGCCACATCTGCATCGCCTATGTCCCGCAGAAGAGCGGGATCGACTGGAGATTCCCCGTTACCGTCCGCGACGTCGTGATGATGGGACGGATCCAACGGATCGGCCCGTTCCGCAGGCCGAGCGCGGACGACCGACGCGTCGTTCATGACGCGCTCGAAGCGGTCGAGCTTGCTGACCTCGGGAACCGGCAGATCGAGGCCCTCTCCGGCGGTCAGCAGCAGCGGATGTTCCTCGCCCGAGCTCTCGCACAGGAGGCAGATGTGATCCTGTTCGACGAACCGCTCGCCGGCCTCGACATCCACTCCCGCGGTGAGATCCTCGGCGTCATCGGCCGCCTCCGTGAGCGGAACGTCAGCGCCATCGTGGCGCTTCACGATCTCGGAATCGCCGCCGCGTCGTTCGATCGGGTCCTCCTCCTCCAGCGCCGTATGATCGGCCACGGCCCGGCCAGCGAGGTCTTCACCGAGGCAAACCTCCGCGAAGCATACGGAACCTGCCTCCACATGACCGATGGACCGTCGGGACCGTTCGTCATCCACGACACCGCCTGCACCGGAGGCGATGATGAACCTCGTTGAGCTGATCGTTGAGCCTCTCCGCTATCCGTTCATGATCCGGGGAATCGTCGCCGCGATGGCCGTCGGAGGTCTCTGCGGGATCGTCGGTTCGTTCGTCGTCCTCCGCGGGATGGCGTTCATGGGCGATGCAATCGCCCATTCGATCCTCCCCGGCCTCGCCGGGGGCGTCCTCGTCGCGGGACGCGGAGATCGCCGCGCTCTCTTCTGGTGGGCCCTCGGAACAGCGATCCTCGTCGCCCTCGGGATGGGTTGGATCAGCCAGCGTGGCCGCGTCCGCGAGGACACGGCCATCGGGATCGTCTTCGCCGGGATGTTCGCCCTCGGGATCGCACTCATCTCGACCGTCCGCGGCTTCGCCGTCGATCTCGTCCACTTCCTGTTCGGAAACGTGCTCGGCGTTGCGACCGTCGATCTCATCCTGATCGGAGCATTCGGCGGTGCTGTCCTCCTTCTCGTCCTCCTCTTCTACAAGGAGCTGGTCGTCGTCTCATTCGATCCGACCCTCGCGCGAACCCTCCGCCTCCCGACGGCCGCCTACCGATATCTCCTGTTCGTTCTCGTCGCGATCACCGTCGTGGTATCGCTTCAGACAGTCGGCGTCGGGCTGATGCTCGCCATGTTGATCGTCCCGGCGTCGACTGCGTTCCTCCTCGTCCGACGCCTGCCGCGGATGATGGCGATCGGAGCCCTTCTCGGCATCCTGTCCGGCGCGATCGGGCTCTATCTTTCCTTTTACTGGAGCGTCGCCTCCGGCGCGGCGATCGTCCTCGTCTCGATCGGGCTCTTCTTCGTCGCGCTTCTCGTCTCCCCGCACCGCGGACTCCTTGCACGGTTGCGGAAGGGCTGACCAAGCCGTCTCCTCAACCTCACGAGAATCTCACCGATCGGACACTATACGCCCACCCGCACGGTCTACGACTTGGTCGTGATCAACATCAGGGCTTCAGAATCGTAGGAGGTTCGTATGAGCAGAAAGGGGCTTCGCGTTGTAGGAGCAGGGGTCGCGATTGCAGCTCTAGGATTCTCGATCTTTTTCGCCGTCGATCTTCTCTCGGCGCGGCCGGGAATGGCTCAAGAGTCGGAGGAGGGCGAAGCCGCTTCGATTGAGCTCCCGGCGTGGGCCGACTTCGAGCTCGTCGATGCGATCACCGGGGAATCGTTCACCATCGCCGATTTCGCCGGGAAGCCGATCCTCGTCGAGAGCTTCGCCGTCTGGTGCTCGATCTGCCTCCGCCAGCAGAAGGAGATGGCAAAGCTGATCGAGCTTGAAGGGGAATCGATCGTGCACATCTCGCTCGACACCGACCCGAATGAAGACGACATCGCAGTTCGACTGCACGCAGAGAAGCACGGGTTCACGTGGCTGTTCGCCGTTGCGCCGGTCGAGATGACGCAGGCGCTGATCGATGCGTTCGGGCTGACGGTGGTCAACGCGCCACGCGCCCCGGTGATTCTGATCGATGTCGATGGCTCGGCGAGGCTGCTCCGGAACGGCGTGAAGTCGGCGGAGGATCTCCTCGAGGAGATCTCGGGAACCGAGGAATGACGCTCCTCGCCGATCTCGCGGAATCGTTCGTCCTCGGCGTGTTGACGCCGCTTGGTGCAGTCTGCGTCCTCCCTCTCTATCCCGGCTTCCTCGCCTATCTCTCCAACCGGCTCGCAGGGCGAGAAGCGAAACGGAGCACGATCCTCCTGTTTGCGTTGAACGTGACCGGCGGGGTGGTCGCGTTCATGTTCCTGCTCGGTCTCGTCTTCACGACGATCCTGCAAGTTTCACTGACCCGCGTGATCGGTGTCATCTCGCCGATTGCGTTCGGCGTCCTGTTCGTCCTCAGCTTCCTCCTTCTCTTCGACGTCGACATCGGTCGATTTCTCCCGAAAGCGAAGGTCCCGAAGTCGAAGAGCCCGTGGTGGACGGCCTTCCTGTACGGCTTCTTCTTCGGGGCAATCGTCGTCCCGTGCAATCCGCTGTTCATCGCCATCTTCTTCACGCGATCGGTCTCCGTCCTCGGGTTCGGGGCGAACCTCCTTCGGTTCCTCGCATTCGGGATCGGCATCGCCGCTCCGTTGCTCGCTCTCGCCGTCGTTTCGACCGCGGCATCCGGCACGGTGATCCGGTTCCTGACCCGCTACAAGTCGGTCATCAACCGGGTCGCCGGTCTGATCATGCTCGGCATTTCGGTCTACTACCTCGTCTTCGTCTTCCGGATCTTCGACACGCTGTTCGGATAAGGAGGGATCCCGATGAAACACCCTCACAGGAGAAGGCTCTACTTCGGATTGGCGACCGTTGTGGTGGCAGCCGGTCTGGCGATCGGCCTGGCACAGAGCCAGCCAGATTCCACGACCGAACCGCACGTCGAGATCGTCAACGGACGTGAGGTCTACGTTACGGAGTCCGGGTTCCGGTACATCGTCCATCCATCGGAAATCCTGAGCGGCGGCCCGCCGATGGACGGCATCCCGTCGATCGACCGGCCAGTCTACGTTTCGGTCGAAGAGGCCGACGCGTGGATCGAGGACAACGAACTCGTCCTCGCCCTGATCCACGGCGACGTCGTTCGCGTCTATCCGCTCCAAATCCTCGTCTGGCACGAGATTGTCAATGACACGATCGGCGGCGATCCGATCCTCGTCACCTACTGCCCCCTCTGCGGATCCGGGATCGCCTACGAGCGACGGATCGAGGGGGTCGAGGTCGAGTTCGGGACCTCGGGGAAGCTGTACAACTCGAATCTCGTGATGTACGACCGGCGGACCGAGACCTACTGGAGTCAGATCGACGGCCTCGCGATCGTCGGCGAGCTAACCGGGATGGAGCTCGTGCCGATCTCGATCGACACGGTCGTCTGGCGTGACTGGAAGGTCGCGTATCCTAAGTCCGAGGTCCTCAGCCAGGAGACTGGCTTCAGCCGGCCGTACGGACGCGATCCGTACGGGAGCTACTACGAGGACAGCTTCATCTGGTTCCCGGTCGCCGGGCGTGACGATCGGATTCACCCGAAGACGGTCATCTTCGGGGTCGAGGTCGATGGTGTCTACGCCGCCTACCGCGAGTCCGACCTGATCGAGCTTGGATCGATCGAGGACGTGGTCAACGGGATCCCGATCCGGATCGTCCGCGATCCGGCTGGGGTCGTCACGATCACCGATCTGAGCACCGGCGAGGCAATCGTCAAGGAACGCGACTTCTGGTTCGCCTGGTACGCGTTCCACCCGGAGACGCTCCTCTACCTGCCTGAGGCTGAGTCGGACGGCGAGTAGAAGAGGAAACCCGATCACCTGCGCCCGCATTCGACGATCCATCACATGCAGGTTTTCTTGATCGCGCCTCTGCGTACTGCTACTGTCTTCGACCATGCGCGTTGAGGTTCGTCCGCTGATCGCCGAGGATCGATCGCGCGTCCTCGAGATCTCCTCACAGATCTGGGAGGGCGACGACTGGGTTCCGAATGCGATCGACTCGTGGTTCGGCTCTGAGGAAGGCGAAGCAGTCGCCGCCGTTCTCGACGGAAGACTGATCGGCTTCGGTCGTCGCACATGGATCCTCCCCCGCCACGCTTGGTTCGAGGCGCTCCGATCCGATCCTGCCGCTCGCGGCGTCGGTGCCGGGCGGGCGATCACCGAGCATCTGATCGACGGTGCCCGGCGTGACGGTGCCGAGGCAATCCATCTGTCGACGTACATCGACAACGAGGCATCGATCCACATCATCGAATCCTGCGGGTTCGAGCGCGTTGCGACCTTCGCGGCGGTCGAGAAATCGGTCGACGCGAACCCTGAGAATGGGGACTTCGAGACAGGAATCGTCAGTGTATCCCAGGAGGAAACCGCGGAGTTCGTCGACCGTTCGAACTTCCTCGACCTGGCAAATCGGCGGTTCCCACGGGGGTGGAAGTTCATTCCGTTCGATCTCGATCCGCTCGAGGCCGTCGCGCGACTGGAAACGCGGATCGGCATTCGCCGTGGCGGCAGACTCGTTGCCCTCATGTGCCTGCGCCAACCGGTCGGAGAGGCTGATGGAACCGCTCTCAACTTCGCCGACGGGGAACCGGACGACCTGAGACGGCTGCTCCGCCATGCTCACACCCTCTACCCGAGATGGAAGATCGCGGCAATGGTTCCGAAGGTCGGAAAGGAGGAGGCCGCCCTCCTCCCGATCCTCAGGGAGTTCGAGTACACCTCGTGGGACGACTACGCTCCGGCCGTCTTCGTCTACGAACTCGACCTTCGCTGACGGATCGTCCCCCGAAGAAGTCATGGCCATGACTTCTCCGACGCGTCTGCGCAGCAGACGCGCAAGCCGCTATGATGTAACCATCGGAGGCAACCATGGGCCCACGTGAACTCCCAGAACTGACGCCGAGCGAGCGCGATCGATACGCGCGGCACCTTGTCTTGCCGGCGATTGGCGAGGAGGGGCAGCGGAGACTGAAGGCGGCCCGCGTCCTCGTCGTCGGACTCGGCGGTCTCGGCAGTTCAATCGTCCTCTACCTCGCAGGGGCCGGCGTCGGGCGGATCGGCGTCATCGATGACGACCGTGTAACCTTCTCCAATCTCCAGCGACAGATCGTCCACGGAGAGGCGGCCCTCGATCGCCCGAAGGTCGAGAGCGTCGCGGCTCGCCTGGCCGATCTGAATGCCGGCATCGTCGTGGAGCCGTTCCCCGAGCGCTTCGACCGGTGTAACGGGCGACGGATCGCCGCGGAGTACGATCTGATCGTCGATGGGACGGACAACTTCGACACCCGCTACGCGATCAACGAGGTCTGCCTGACGCTCGGGATCCCCTACGTCTACGGGGCGATCTTCCGCCTCGACGGGCAGCTCAGCCTCCTCTGCACCGAAGAGGGACCCTGCTACCGATGCCTCTTCCCCGATCCGCCTCCGCCGGGGTCCGTACTGACCGGTGAGGAGGCGGGGATCCTCGGCGCCGTGCCCGGAACGATCGGAACGCTGCAGGCGACCGAGGCGATCAAGTGGATCGTCGGGATCGGGCAGCTCCTCGTCGGCCGCCTCCTCGTCTACGACGCGAGCACCATGCGATTCGAGGAGATCGGAATCGAAAGGAATCCTGCCTGCCCGGCCTGCGGCAGCAGGAACTCCTGAGCGAGAAAGGACCCCCATGAAGCTACTCATCCTCGGCGGAACGGTCTATCTCGGGCGTGCGATCGTCGACCGCGCTCTGGCCCTCGGTCATCAAGTCACCCTGTTCCATCGCGGCCAGTCGAATCCAGACCTATTCCCGGAGGCCGAGCACATTCTCGGCGACCGCGAGCACGATCTCGATCGCCTCTCAGGGAGATCGTTCGATGCCTGTGTCGATACCTGCGGTTACGTCCCGAGGATCGTCGGTGCGTCAGTCCGCGCCCTCACCGATGCGGTCGATCGGTATGCGTTCGTCTCGTCATTGTCGGTCTACGGCGATCCGTCCCCCGACGGCACCGCCGAGGACGGGACGCTTGCGACCATCGACGACCCGACAGTGGAGGAGATCAACGGCGAGACCTACGGCCCGCTGAAAGCACTCTGCGAAGCGGCTGTCCGCGACGCGTTCGGAGAACGAGCCCTTCTCGTCCGGCCGGGTCTGATCGTCGGACCTCACGATCCGACCGATCGGTTCACCTACTGGCCTTGGCGCGTCGCCCGTGGCGGCGAGATCCTCGCACCGGGGCGACCGGAGCGAGCAATTCAGCTGATCGATGTTCGAGATCTCGCGGCATGGATCGTCAACCTGCTCGAGATGCAGCAGTCGGGAGCGTACAACGCCGTCTCCCCTCCCGGGATGATGTCGATGGAGAGCATGCTGTGCGCCTGCCTCGAAGTCGCCGGATCGGATGGAACGCTCCAGTGGGTCGATGACGCGTTCCTCGTCGACCACGAGGTTGGCGCCTGGATCGAACTTCCGCTCTGGATCCCCGAAGACGAGCCGATCGCCCGCGGGTTCTTCGCGTTCCGACCGGATCGCGCCGTGTCGAACGGGCTGACCTTCCGACCGATCGAGGAGACCGTCCGAGCGACGCTCCATTGGGCACGCACCCGTCCCGACAACCACGAATGGCGCGCCGGCCTGAAACCGGACCGCGAGGACGATCTACTTCGCGCATGGCGAGACGGGCCGTAGCAGTCCGGGCGACGACTACCGAGCCGGGATGATGATCTCGATCTTCGCCTCATAGACAACCTGTCGATCGCGATCGACGGCCGCCTGTCTGAGCATGAACTCGATGTCCAAAGCGACGTCCCCGAAGAACGACTCTTTCCCGTTGGTGATCACGCGAATCGGCGAGGTCAGATCGAACTGCTCCGAGCTGAGGAAGATCGTGTACTGTGCGATATTCCGCGTCGTTACAGCGATCTCGTTCCCCTTCGCGCTGACGTAGATCGAGCCGGTCAGCTGGTCCCGTCGGTAGACGGAATCAGGCATCGGGACCAGTCCGAGCAGGGTCACCGAGGTTTCGTCGCGGAGGACCTCGATCTCGATCGGTTCTCCGGGGATCTTCCGCTTGATGACCGCCGCCACTTCCTGATCGGTACGGGCCGCCTGGCCATCGATCGCGACGATCTCGTCCCCGACCTCGATCCCGATTCGGTGCGCGATCCCGTCCGGTTCGACACCGACAACGACGAACCTCCCGCTGCTCGCCTCGTACGCGATACTCGCCGCGAGCCGCTTGGCGTCCTCGATCCACTCGAGGTTGATATCCTCGAACCCGGCTCCGCCCCATCGCTCGGCGATCTCATCGATCCGAACCCAGTCGCAGCGCCCCGTCTCCGGTTGGGATGTCTCCCACAGAACCTTGGGCCGGTACGGATCCCTCTCCCACTCGGCGAGGAAAACGGTCGTCCTCGGCCACTCGTAGGGGATCATCAGAAAGAGGTTGTGCGTCGTCGGGTAGATCTCCCACTCAAATCCGACCCCCTGCATCCGCAGTTGGGCGATCAGCGAACTCTCATGGTTGATCGGGATCCCCTCGTCGTAAAGGCCGTTCGCGGCCAAGATCGGTCGGTTGATCAGGTTGCGAGGGTAGCACGGATACGGTCCGAGGCTCGGCCCGGAGACCGACCCGTACAAGGGGATGAACCCGGCCCACGGCGTCGGATCGTGGAAGGCCATCCAGTAGCTCCCGTGAGCCCCGGCGGAGAACCCTGTGAGGAAGACACGGTTCTCATCGATGTTGCAGAGGTGCTTCACATGCGTGAGCTGTGCGAGGATGTTCTGACGCCCGGCCTCGCTCCACCACGTGGCATCGCGATCGCCGTGCGGCATGACGACGATGAAGCCGTTCTCCTCCGCCAGCTCTTCCCACATCGCCCGCTTCGGGAGGAACTCCTCGATCGTGTAGGGTCGCTGATTGACCGCCCCGTGCAGACTGAACAGGGCGGGCGTCGGAAGACTCGGATCGTACGATTCGGGGATGAAGACGTGGTAGACGCGCGTGACGCCGTCTGAGCAGACCCGATCGAGGATCCGCCAGCCGGTCTCCTCGATCGTGGAATAGGTTCGTCCGCGTCGGAGGCGTGCCGCCAGCTCCTCGCAGCCGGTTCCAAGGGCGATCAGTCGATCGATCGCTTCGTCGATCGCCGTAGGGGTGTCCGCCGCAAAGAAGGTCTCCATCGCGGCATCGAGTTCGGTCTGTCCGACGAGGATCGATCCGAGACACAAGAGAAGCAGTCCGACACCGAGGAGCACCTCACCCGATCGTCTGAGCATCTCGACTCCGCCTTCCGCCTCGCAGGATTCCCGAATTCCCTCCGTCCGTTGTCGGGCGGCGCCCAGTCTAGAGCCCCGAGATGGAGAGAATGTGGAGACCGGCCGTTTCGACCCTTCTTCGGGCTATCCGGCCGATCGCTCGAGATGCTCCAGTCCTGCCCAAATCCCTTCGGGAATGGAGATCCCGTCCGGCGGGTGGACTTCGAGAACCCCCGTCCCGGCGAACCCGATCCGGTCGAGCGCGTCGAGGGTGCGCTGCCAATCGATCGTCCCTCCGCCGGGGACGAGATGTTCGTCCTCTTCGCCATGCCCGTCGTGGAGATGGAGATGGACGAGCTGTCCGGCGTAGCGCTCGATGTAATCGACGATCGGCTCCCGCCCGGCGTCTCGAGAGAGATGCGCATGCCCGACATCGATACAGATCCCGACGTTTGACGTCTCGGGGTCGTCGCCGACTTCCTCGAGAACCCGATCGAGTGTCGAGATCGAGTGTCGGACGTTCTCCACCGCCAATCGGACGCCCCGTTCCGCGGCGTAGCCGGCGATCCGTCGAATCTCAGGTGTATCGATCCGATCGTCCGGATCTTTCAGTCCGAGGCATACGGGATGGAGGACGAGCATCTCTCCGCCGACGCATGCGGCAAAATCGATCTCTCGCCGAAGGCTGGCCGGATCCCATCTCCAGTAGATTCCCCGAGTATGAACCGTGACGAACGCCGCCGCCCGGCAGGCCTCCGCAAGCTCGGTGATCTCCGCTTCGTCCGTCTCCGGAGCGTCGAGCGCCTTCGAACCCCAAACCTCGACACCAAGCGCCGGATCGATCGCCAAGATCGCTCGGACGGCTTCCGAGAGTGACGGCCACTCCCCGGGAGGGCGACGCCCGTAGAATCCCCAGATACTCGCTCCGAGCCGGAACCCGACGTCGGTCATCGAGGGGCCTCCTTGGCTAGACAGTCTCGATCGTCTCGCGGAACGAGACCCCGAGTTCGGCCAACTCGGCAAGGACCGGCCCGTAGATCTCCGGGATCACCGGGGTGTGGACCCCCGTCAGCGCGATCTCGCCCTGGAGGATCCTTCGCGCCGCGATCGCGGCCGGCAGCCCGACGAGCCTCGACATCGACGAATCGCCGTTCGGAATCCCATAGTCGATCATCGTCGAGGTTACCTTTTCCGTCCGGTCCGAATACTCGGCAACGAACTCATGCTGCATAACGAGCATGTCTCGTTCCCCGGACGTGTACTCCATCTTCGAGAGCATCCGCGAGGCGACGACGTCGAGGTAGGTCGTGTCCCTTGCCGGGATCGGATCGCTTCCGAGAAGGCCGAGCCATTCGAAGTCGGTGATGGGTTTGGCGTCGACGGCGATCCCGAGACGGTTCGCCAGATCCGCCTTCAGATCTGTTCCGTCGGAGCCGATCAGGCGCGCGAGCAGCTCGCCGAACGTCAGCCCGGCGAGATCGTCTCGCTCCGTCTCGTCCAAGAGGCCGAGATCGACGACCGCCTTCAGCGTATCGCACCATTCCGGGTAGCGGAGCGTCCCTCGGAACATGCTCCGGACCGTCGGGATGTCATAGGTCTCGATGTAGGGGATCGAGTCGCGATTCGGATAGACCTCGAGGTGTCCGAATCCGACGATCGGGCAGACCCAGTGGTGAGCGAACAGCTCCGGGCCGGGGACGTCGACAACCTCGCCGTCCTTCAAGAATCGCGCCGGATTCTTCCCCGCGAGGATCACCCCGCGTGGCGCCCACGAGAATTTGTAGCCGAACGGGTTGTCGTTCGCGTCGGGCGCGGGGAGCCCTCCGGTGTTCGAGGTGAACGACACGAGCGTTCCGCCGGACTCCCGAATCCGATCGATGACCTGCATCGCCGACATGTGATCGATTCCCGGATCGACGCCGATCTCGTTCAACAGAAGGACGCCGGCCCCACGCGCCGCGCTGTCCAAGGCTCGCATCTCGTCTTTCACGTAGGAGGTCGTCACCATCTGCTTCCGGTGCTCGACGCAGAATCGCGCGACGAGTGGGTGGTAGACATACGGGAGAAGGCTGATCGATAGATCGTGCTCGGCGATCAGGCGTTCCAGCTCTGTTTCTTCCGTGACGTCGAGCGCCAGCGCCGTGCCGTTCGATGCGCCGCCGATCAGCCGCTTCGCCTTCTCCACCGTCCGGCTGGCGATGGTGACATGAAACCCTTCCACATCGAGCAGGTAGCGAACGAGCGGACCGGCAACGAGGCCGGCCCCGAGGACGAGTACGCGCTTCATCGATTCACTCCTTTGGCGCGGCCGTGCCGGCCGCTTCGAGGTGTTTGCCAATGCCACGATATTCGGGGGCCAGGTCGCCGCGATGACAGATAACGGCCCGTTTCAGTTCCGGGGGAAGGTCAAGCCCGTCGAACGGCTCGCGATAGTCGGCCGCGGCGATCGCGGGGACGAACCCCTTCAGAATCGCGCTGAAGTAGGTCGATGCCTCACGCGGAAGCTCGGTCGGAAGGATCTCGACCGCCATCATCACCGGCCCGGTCCCCTCGATTCCCGGACGGATCGATCCGTTCGTTGGATCGTAGACGTAGACAGGATTGTCCGGTTCGGTCCCCTTGACAGTGATCTGGATCGATCCCTCGACGTCGCAAGAGATGTCGCCGATAACGCGGAGGGTCGGCTGGCCTGCCGCGTAGAGATCTCGGATCGACTCCACCGTCACCAGGCGGGGGTACTTCGGCTCCCAGTAGATGCAGTTGACGAGCGCGTGGAGCTTCGACAGATACCGATCGAACGCGCCGCGGTAGCGCTCCGGATGGGCGTAGTACTCCTCCAGATCGAACGGTTTTCCGTCGACCAGCGGAAGGACCGTATCCTCCTCGCGGAAGACTGTCACGACGACCGGCCGGTTCGGATCAGCCGTCGGACCTTCTGGGGCGAGGAGATCACTCGGAGGGACGACCGTCGTCGGGAGAAGGTTGAGGATCTCTTGCGCCCCTTTCGAGACGTTCCCGTACCCGGCGACCCCGATCATCAACGGGTCAATCGCCTCCGGCAGACCTTCCGATGCGATCCGCTCGCCGACGGCGCGGATCGCGCGTTTCGCCTCGTCGAGGTCCGCATACGCCGATGCCTGCCGGATCTCTTCGAGCGGCGTCGAAATCCCCTCCCAGGCGAGCCGTCGCCCGAGCGTCCAAAGCGTGTCGATCGCTCCGGCCAGGCCGGCGTAGTTGCCGAAGAAGATAAGTCGTCGCCCGGCTTCGTCGACGATCCTTTCGTAGTCGATGATCGTGCAGCGAAGGTCGAGACACCGCTGGAGCATCGGCATGTTCGCCGGCTGCGCCTTGATCGTGTGGGAGAAGAAAACGTAGACCGTCTCCGCCTCGAAAGCATCGACGGGGATCTCCTTCAGGCCGATGACGATCGGACACCCTGAGAGTCGATCGACGACCTCCAGACCCGCATCGCGGTACTCGGCGTCGCTGAAGGCTCTCTTGGCCGATGACTCAACCGAAAACGCAAGGCCCGTCTCTTCAGTCAGCGCGTGAAGGTGTTCTGGGGTCAGGGGAACGCGCCGCTCCCACTCGTACATATCCTCGTGTCGAATCCCGATCCGATCGCCCATCCGCACCGCCCTTCAAACGTGCTTGCCTGCTCAGGCGCGAAGTATACCGAACCGCCTGAAGAGGGACAAAAGCCCGTCCCTGACAGTGATACCGCCCGTGCGCCGACGACGATGGCTGACCTAGCGGAGACCCCACCGCTCGAAGGCCCGTTTGCCTTCCCGGGAGAAGAAGAGCCAGCGTTGGATCCCCTCCATGTCGTGGTGGAACGTCTCGCCAGATTCGTCGAGGAACGCCCGGACCGCCTCGACGAGTTCTCTCGTCTGCTCGGATTCCGGAACCCCTTGCAGACAAACGGCACGAGAGAGGAGATCGTCTGGAACGCCCAGAAGTCGCAGTTCCTCCTCGCTCCAGTGCTTCGTCGCCGCCCACGAGCCCTTCACGAGGAAGAGGAGCTTGACGAGTGCGTTGAGTGCATCGCCGTAGAGAAGGCGAAGGTCGAGTGTCGGAGCGGTCTCGACTCGATTCGACGTCTTTCGCGCTCGGCCGAGCCGGTAGAGGAACTCGAGGAAGTGGATTGTCATCCGTTCCTGCCGAACGTCCTCGGGGAGTTCCGCGAGACGCTCGATGACCGGTCCGATCCGCCCCTCCGGATCGTGAAGGACCACCGCGTGCTGATACGGCTGATGGAAGAGGTCGAGCGTCGAGTCGGTCAGCCCGACGAAGTCGGACCAGGGGATCAGATAGAACTCGTAGTCGACGATCGGCCGTTCGCCTTCCGGCGTTCCCTCCTTGTAGACGAAGACCTGCCGCTCCTCGTCGGGAGTCCGCTCGTAGACGGCGTTCTCGACGATCACCTCGATGTCGTAGTCGGACAGTCCATCCCGATACGGGCGTGTCATCGACCCAAGAAGGTAGATCCCAACCACGCCCTCTCTCCCGACGTACGGCTCGATCAGTTCACGCGCTCGCTCCATCGGCAACCTCCCGATCCCACAAAGATGAAGCCCGCGAGTGGCCTCGCGGGCTGGTGGGTGGTACAGGGCTCGAACCTGTGACCTCATGCACGTCAAGCATGCGCTCTCCCAGCTGAGCTAACCACCCATCTCGTGCTCTGGAGGCGGCGACCGGATTCGAACCGGTGAATCAGGGATTTGCAGTCCCTTGCCTTACCGCTTGGCTACGCCGCCGACAGGCCCTCGATTATACGAGACCCGGAAACCCGGATCAATTCACGCTTCCGCTCGGCCGACTACTCAGCAGCCGCTTCGTCGGATTCCTCCGACGCCAGTCCGGAGCGCCCCCGCTCGATCACCTCGTCGATCGTTCCGGCCATGTAGAACGCTTGCTCGGGGATCTCGTCGAGTTCGCCGTCGACGATCATCGCGAACCCCTTGATCGTGTCCTCGAGCTTGACGTAGGCGCCCTCGCGGCCGGTGAAGTGGGCTGCGACGAACATCGGCTGGCTCATGAACCGCTGAACCTTCCGCGCGCGCCGGACGGTCAGTTGATCCTCTTCGGAGAGCTCGTCCATCCCCATGATCGCGATGATATCGCGCAAGTCCTCGTAGCGTTGGAGGATCTCGAGCGTCAGTTGTGCCACGCGGTAGTGCTCGTGCGAGATGACGTTCGGATCGAGCATCGTCGAGTTCGACTGGAGCGGATCGACCGCCGGATAGATTCCCTTCTCGACGATTTCGCGCGACAGGGTGATCGCCGCGTCGAGATGCGAGAAGACGGTCGCCGGCGCCGGGTCGGTCAGGTCGTCGGCAGGAACGTAGATCGCCTGCATCGAGGTGATCGAGCCCTTCTTCGTCGAGGTAATCCGCTCCTGCAACTCCCCCATCTCGGTCGCGAGCGTCGGTTGGTAGCCGACCTCGGAAGGCATTCGGCCGAGGAGGGCCGAAACCTCGCTTCCGGCCTGGGCGAATCGGAAGATATTGTCGATGAAGAGAAGGACATCCCGTCCCTGATCGCGGAAGTACTCGGCGACGGTAACGCCGGTCAGACCAACACGGAAGCGCGCCCCGGGCGGCTCGTTCATCTGTCCGTAGATGAGCGCTGTCGACGCGAGAACGCCAGCGTCCTTCATCTGCAGGTAGAGATCATTCCCCTCGCGGCTCCGCTCGCCGACGCCGGCGAAGACCGAATAGCCCTGGTGCTCGTAGGCGATCGATCGGATCAGCTCCATGATCAGGATCGTCTTGCCGACGCCGGCCCCGCCGAACGTTCCGATCTTCCCGCCCTTCGGGAACGGCGCGACAAGGTCGATCACCTTGATCCCCGTCTCGAAGACCTCGGTTTCGGTCTCCTGGTCGAGGAGTCCCGGCGCCTTCCGATGGATCGAGTAGCGCTCCTTCGTCTCCGGCGGCGGAAGCTCGTCGATCGGATCGCCGACAATGTTGATCAGGCGGCCAAGCATCTCCTCGCCGACCGGCACGGTGATCGGCTCGCCGGTGTTGACGATCTCCATCCCGCGAGACAGACCGTCGGTCGAGTCCATCGCGATCGCCCGGATGACGTCGTCGCCGAGGTGCTGGGCGGCCTCGAGGATCAGATCGCGCTCCCCTTCGCGGTCAACGCGCAATGCGTCGTTGACACGGGGGAGACGTCCCTTCTCAAACCGGGCATCGATGACCGGTCCCTTGATCTCGGTGATCTTGCCGACTGCGTGTTCGCTTTCCATCGATGGACCTCTCTATCCCACGGATCAGGTCGTTCGAAGCGCCTCCGCTCCCCCAATGATGTCAGCGATCTCTCGCGTGATCGCCTGCTGTCTCGCCTTGTTGTACGCGCGGGTCAACCCCTTCAGCAGATCCTCGGCATTGTCGGTCGCGTTCTTCATCGCTTGGCGGCGGATCGCGTCCTCGCTCGTCTTCGTCTCGAGGAGCGCCGCGTAGAGCCTCCCCTGCAGGCTCAGCCGAAGCGACACGTCGAGCATCTCGATCACGCTCGGCTCGACGAGCACGTCGTTCAGCACCGACTCTGTCGTAACCGGCAGGAAGTCCTCCACAACAAGCGTCTGCTTCAGATCGGAGACGAACCGCATGTAGACCAGCACGATCCTCCCGACGCGCCCTCCGAGGTAGAGATCGATCAGATCCCCGGCCATCCGCCGCGCCGTCTCGGCGGACGGCGGATCGTAGGTGTGCGAGTAGCTGAGGAGCGGCTCGACGCCGCGCCGGGAGAAGTAGGAGCGCGCCTTCTCGCCGCCGGCAAGCAGCTCCGCTTCCGTGCCCTCCTGGAGCAATTCCTCGCCTTTCCGGTTGATGTCCCCCTTGTAGCGGCCGCAGAGTCCCCGATCGGAGTTGAGGACCATGACGCCGAGTGCCTCGGATCCGTTCGGCGCCATCAGCGGATGCGGTTCGACGTCCGGGGGAATCCGACCGATCAGCTGCGCAATGTAGCCATCGAGCTCCTCGAGGTACGGGCGAACCTCGGCGAGGCGTCGCTTCATCCGCGTCACCTTCGTCATCGCGATCGCGTTCATCGCACGGGTAATCTGCGCGATGTTCTCGATGTTCCCGATGCGCCCTTTAATCGCCCTGACGTGTTGTGCCACATCTTCTCCTCTGCTTCATCGACCAGGAGAACGGCGCTCGTCGCCGTTCTCCACCGTGATCGGCGGTCGGCTTCGACCGTCGATCACGCAAACGTCTTCTTGAACTCGCCGATCGCCTCTTCCAGCTGCGAGCGGATCTCGTCGGTCATCCGCCGTTCCTCGCGGATCATCGTGAGGATCTCGCCCCGCTCCTCACGGATGAACTTCAGCCACTCCCGTTCGAACCGACGGACATCAGCGACCTCCACATCGACGACGTGGTTCTCGACCCCGACATAGATCGCGACAATCTGCTCCTCGACAGGCATCGGCTGGTACTGCTCCTGCTTGAGGATCTCCATCAGACGATCGCCCCGCGCCAGCTGCGCCTTCGACTCGTCGTCGAGGTCGGCCGAGAACTCGGCGAACGCCTCCAGTTCGCGGTACTGAGATAGCTCGAGCCGGAGCGGACCGGCGATCTGAGACATCGCCTTGATCTGCGCCTCGCCGCCGACGCGCGACACCGAGAACCCGACATTGATCGCCGGACGGAATCCCTGGTTGAACAGATCGGTCTCGAGATAGATCTGACCGTCTGTGATGCTGATTACATTCGTCGGGATGTAGGCGGTGATGTCTCCGGCCTTTGTCTCGATGATCGGGAAGGCTGTCAGCGAGCCTCCGCCCTGCTCGTCGGCGAGGCGGACCGCCCGCTCGAGGAGCCGCGAGTGGGTGTAGAAGATGTCGCCAGGATAGGCCTCGCGCCCCGGCGGTCGCCGGAGGAGGAGGGAGAGCTCGCGATAAGCAACGGCGTGCTTCGACAAATCGTCGTAGACGATGAACGCATCCCGTCCCTGGTAGGTGAAGTACTCGGCCATCGCGCATCCGGCGTAGGGGGCGAGGTACTGCATCGGTGTCGGCGAGTTCGCGTCGGCGACGACGACGATCGTGTAGTCCATCGCATCGTACTTGGTCAGGGTGTCGACGATCCGCGCGACCGTCGACGCCTTTTGCCCGATCGCAACGTACACGCAGACAACGTCCTCTCCCTTCTGGTTGATGATCGTGTCGAGCACGATCGCCGTCTTGCCGGTCCGGCGGTCGCCGATGATCAGCTCCCGCTGGCCGCGCCCGATCGGCGTCAGCGCGTCGATCGACTTGAGGCCCGTCTGAAGCGGTGTGTCGACCGGCTGTCGCTCGACGATCCCGGGAGCGATGATCTCGGCCTTCCGCGTTTCGGTCGCCTCGATCGGTCCACCGCCGTCGAGCGGTCGCCCGAGCGGATCGACGATCCGTCCGAGCATCTTCTCCCCGGCAAGCGTCTGGAGGACCCGCCCCGTCCGCTTGACCTCGTCACCTTCCTGGACCTTCTCGCTGTCGCCGAACAGGGCGACGCCGACCGATTCTTCCTCGAGATTGAGGACGAGTCCGTACAGCTCGCCGGGCAGTTCGACGATCTCCGAGGCCATCGCACGCTCGAGCCCGTAGATCCGAGCGATCCCGTCTCCGACCTCGACAACGACCCCGACCTCCTGCATCTCCAGGTCGTATTCGAGACCCTTCAGCTGTTCCTTGAGGATGGCCGTGATCTCATCTTTTCGGGTTGTCGCCACCTTCTCCCCCTAAGTCTCCAAACGGGCCCGCAGCCCCTCCAGTCGCGCTCGAAGTGAACCGTCGATCACTCGTCCGTCCGTCTCGATTCGTGCTCCCCCGAGGAGCTCTTCGTCGATGTGCTCCGTCAGGTGCACGCGCTGATTCAGCGACGCCTCTAGGTTCACCGTCAGTCGGTCGCGCTGCTCGTCGCTGAGCGCCTGCGCCGTCGTCACGCTGACCGGGATCAACCCCTCGGCCTCGGCCCGGGCGTCGAGGAACTCCTCGTAGATCAGATCGAGGTACGCCTCACGTCGGTTGCGGATCAAGAGAGCAAACAGGTTCCTCATCCGCTCCGAGAGGCTTGGAAAGACCCTGCTGACGAACTCCCTCTTCCGCTCGCGTGATACGAGTGGATGCGCAAGATACCGACCGATCTCACGGGTCTCCGTCGCCTCTTCGATCACCGCGCAAAGCTCTTCGCGAGTGGCGTCGACGGCGTCCTGCTCGGCAGCCAGCTGATAGAGCGCGTGGGCGTAGCGGCGCGCGACCTCCTGCGACCTCACGATTCGATCCTCAGCCTTTCCTCGTCGATCTCCTCGAGAAGCTGATCGAGGAGCCTGCGGTGATCTTCGATCTTGATCTCGCGATCGAGGACGCGTTCCGCGCCGATCACGGTAATCTCCGCATAGGCCTCCCGAAGCTCGGCGATCATCCGATCCCGCTCCTGCACCAATTGGCGCCGCCCGTCCTCGAGGATCCTCTCGGCAGCTTCCCGCGCCTCGGTCTTCGAGGCGGCGATCGCCGCTTCGGCTTCTCGCTGTGCGGATTCGACGATCCCTTCCGCCCGCTTCCGCGCCTCGCTCAGCGCCTCTTTCTGCTCGGCAACGAGTGCGGCTGCCTGCTCTTCGTCCGCCTGTGCCGCCTGGATCCGCGCGTGGACTGCCTCGCGACGCTTATCGAGATACTGAATCGCCGGCTTGAACAGCAGCCGCTGCAGCAGGTAGAGGAGGATCGCGAAGTTGATCAGGTTGAAGACGAGCGTCCAGTTGATGCTCTTGACGATCGTTCCCCACTCGAACGACACGATGCCTCCCTAGACGACGAACAGCAGAACGATCGCGATCAGCAGCGAGTAGATCCCCGTGGTTTCTGAGATCGCCTGTCCGAGGACCATCGTTCGAAGGAGTGCGCCCTGCATCTCCGGTTGACGTGCCATGCCATCGAGCGCATGTGCCGCGGCCATGCCTTCACCGATGGCCGGTCCGATCGCGCCGATCCCCATGCACAGCCCCGCCGCGATGTACTTCGTCGCCTCGACGATATCGGCACCACTGATCCCGCTGACCACGCTCTGTGCTTCCTGCAACATGTTTCCTCCTCTGGAACTCCTACCCCTCAACCGCCACGTTGATGTACGCCACCGCGAGGATGGCGAAGACGAATGCCTGAATGCCTCCAAAGAAGAGACCGAAGAAGATGTTCAAGACCGGTGGGACGATGATCGGCGCGAACTTCACCATGATCACCGTCACCAGAATCGTTCCTGCAAGGATGTTCCCGAACAGACGAAACGCGTGGGACAACGGGTTGGCGATCACACCGACCAGATTGATCGGGAGCATGAACGGATACGGTTCCAGGAAGCTCTTCAACCACGTCCGCACGCCGTTCGATCGCGCCGCCAGCACGTGAGACATGATCGCGACCATCAACGCCAGGCCGAAGGTGACGTTGATGTCCTGCGTCGGCGACATCATGTACGGGAAGACGCCGATCCAATTGCAGAGCAGCACATAGAGGAAGAGCGTCGAGATGAACGGGAACATCATGACCGCCAGCCGTTCGGAGGCGAAGTTGTCCGCGAGCTGAGACTTCAACAGATCGATCAGCCCATCGAGCGCCGCCTGCGTTCGCGTTGGCTTCTCTTCGACCGGCTGGCGCAGGCCGCGGCGCAACCAGAGTGCGAGCAGGACGAGCAGGATGATGACGACCCACGACATGATGATCGCCATGACGTCGAAGCGAATCTCGGCGCCGAACAGGTGAAGGACGGCAATCCTCTTCTCGCCGAGATGCTCGAGCAAACCGCTGAGCTGTCGGAAGATCTCGCCCATTACCAGACCGCCTCCGTGGACCTCCCTAGCGGGAGGTGCAAGTTTACCTGAGTGATCAACAGCCCACCACACGCCCCGAGGAGCGCTTCCCGGCCCAGGGTGAGCCCGACGAGTGCGAGGAGAACGCCCATCAAGAGCATGCGCCCGAGGCTCGAACCGATCGCCATCGAGCGACCCGTCCGTCGTGAGCCGGCCGCGAGCAGGGATCGAGCAATCTCATGGAGGAGTAGCAGATTGCCGATGTACAGGGCGACACCGATCCACAGACCGAGTGCCGCCAACGGGTATCCGAGAAGCCCGGCGACGAGCGCCAGAATCGACGTCATCAAGAAAGACCTTCCCAGTCGGAATCGACGGATCGATCGCCTCAGGGAAGGGAAATCCATAGGTGGGGGCAGGCTCAGATGGTCTGGATCTGCTGTCCTTTCTCGTCGATCAACTTGTCGACCTTGTCGGAGTATTCGTGGATCGCCTCGTCGTTCTTCTCACGATGTCGATGGTGCTCGTCCTCCGAGATCTCCGAGTTCTTCTTCATCTGATCGAGCTTGTCGTTGGCGTCGCGGCGGATGTTCCGCAGGGCGACCTTCGTCTCCTCGCCGCGGGTCTTGATGACCTTGGTCAGTTCCTTCCGTCGCTCCTCCGACAGCTTCGGCACGCGGACTCGGATGACATGTCCGTCGCTCTCCGGGTTCAGGCCGAGGTCGGCGCCGAGGATTGCCTTGACGAATTCATCCATCTGGGTCTTGTCGTAGGGCTGAACGACGAGAAGGTTCGGGTCCGGCGCGGCAATCGTCGCCAACTGCTTCAGCGGCGTCGAGGTCCCGTAGTATTCGACGATGACGTCCTCGATCATCGCCGGGTTGGCTCGTCCGGTCTGAACCTTCGCCAGGTTCGACTTCAACACGTCGAGGCTCTGTTCCATGTGCTCGATCATCTCACGGCGGACCTGTTCTGGCATGCTCACACCTCAGCGGGATTGTAGGGCCAAACAGGGTTTCCGACAAATCGAAACGTTCGTTCCGATGACCCTTGACATCGCTCTCGCGAATAACGTAGATTGGAGATAGCCGTCGCGAACGCGGCGGTTCTCGCTTTCTAGCCGCGCTCCGAACGCTCTCTGAACCGGACCCGAAATGCCTGCAGGAACGCCGGAATCACCACCAAGGCACCGGCGGCGCTGATCAGCATCGTCATCGTGATCAGCAATCCGAAACTGCGCATCCCCCGAAACGCGGACAACAGAAGGATCGAGAACCCACCGGCGAGCGCAAGCGCATTGTAGACGATCCCGCGGCCGGCCGTCTGCGCGGCACGGACGAGTGCTGCGGTTCGATCTTCCGTCCGTTTCATCTCTTCGCGCGCCCGCTCGATGTAGTGAATCCCGTAGTCGATCCCGATGCCGATCGTGATCGACGAAATCATCAGCGTCGCGATGTCGAGCGACATCCCGGCGTAGGCCATCACGCCGAAGCTGATGACGATCGTGAAGAGAAGCGGAACCAGACTGACCACGCCGGCGACGACAGACGCCATCAAGACCACGACGATCGTTCCCGCAGCGCCGATCGATGTGAACAGGCTGGTGATCTGGCTCCGCGCGATCGACGTGAACATGCTCGACTGGATCCGGGTCGAGCCGACAAGCCGAGCGTTCTCGAATCGCTCGTCGAGGAAGCCAGTCGTCTCGCGGACGAGCGCGACGCGCTCCTCACCGGTCTTCAGCGCGTGAAACCCGATTACTTGGCCGGCCGAGTAGTCACCAAGAGCGAGCGATCCGAGCGTTCCTCCTTGGAAGGTGAACAGGAGCAAGAGCTGTGCGACCATCCGCGGGTCGTCGGGGATCGTGTAGAAGGTTGGATCGTCTGCGTTGAACCGCTGATTCATCTCACGGACGATGTTCGCGAGGGAGATCGTCTTGTTCACCCCTCGCTCCGCCAGGAACGCCTCCAATCCGACGATTCCCTCGAGCACGCGTGGGTCCTTCAGCCCGTCCGGGGTTTCGGTATCGATCTCGATGACGATCTGGTCGCCGCCGGAGAAGAGCTCGTCCATTCGATCGAGCGACTCGACGCCCGGATGACCCTCGCCGAGGAAGGCACGCTGCGACGTCTCGATGTGAACCATCGAGATCCCGCCGGCGAAGATCGCCGCCACGGCGACGGCCCCTGCGAGGACGAACCACCGACCGCGGGTCACACCGCGGACGACGGCGCCGAGGCCGGATGAGATCGGGCTTCGATTGGCCGAACTCCGTGCGGGCGCGGCCAGCACTTTGACGAGGCGGAGGACCGCCGGAATCAGGGCGAGCGAGAGGATCATCGCGAAGAGGATCCCGACCGATGTGAACAGCCCGAACATCCGCTGCGGGATCATGTACGCGTTCAGCAGCGACAGGAAGCCGGCCGCCGTCGTCAACGAGGTCATCACCACCGGCCGCTGCATCGAGGTCATCGTCCGGAGGATCGCCGTCTCTCGACCGTTCCCGTTTGGCGCCTCCTCCCGGTAGCGGCTAAGGACGTGGATGCCATCGGCAATCCCGATGGCCATTAGGACGACCGGGAGGATGAACGACAGGATCGTGATCGGAACCGAGCAGATCGCCATCAGGCCAAGTGTCCAGACAACCGACAGGCCGACGACTGCAAACGGGATCAGGACGCCCCATCGCCATCGGAATGCGACGTAGAGGACGACGACAATCGCCAGGATGACCAGAGGGAGGAAGAGTCCGAGATCCCGCCGCATCGACCGCCCGAGCATCAGGTTCATGTACGGGACCCCGGCAATCGAGATCCGGAGATCCTCGGACTCGTATCTCGAAGCGACCTCCTCGATCGCCTCGGCGAACGGGACCATCTCCACGTCGTCGATCGGGCGGACGTAGATCGCCGCCGCCGTCCCGGAGCCCGCAACGACGTAGTCGATCAGCGTTCGATCGCTCATCACGGCCTCACGATAGGCCTCGATCTCCTCGGGCGTCGCCGGCGCATCTCCCCCCGGGCCGATCGCGGCAATCGTCACCGCGGTCTCGGTCCCCCGGATCACCTTCGAGTTGAACGGGCCTGTCACCTCGGCGACAAGCGGCAGATCCTCGAGCGCATCTTCCAACGCATCGATCGTCTCGAGAACCCCCGAACGGAAGAGCCCGTCCTGCGCCTCGACGATCACCATCGTCCGGAGTTGAGCACCGTACCGGTCTTGCGATTCGTCGGCGGCGATCACCGCCGGATCGTCTCGATTCAGGTAGTTGGAGAAGTCGACGTCGACTTCGAGGCGGGAGATGAACCCGGCGAAGACGACCGTGATCGCTGCGAGGATCAGCAGGATGAGGATCGGGTGGGCGAGCGTCCAACGATAGACGGAAGCGAGGATTCTGTTGAGGACGGATCGTCGGCTAGACGGTTTCACTCTTGCGGAGTCCTTTCCACATCAAGTCGGCCAGCTCCTTCGGGGCCGCCGCGAAGATCTCGTCGGCCTCATCCGGATCGGAGAGGACCCAGCAAGCGGTCATCGTTTGGACGAGGTCGAAGAGCGCCTGGGCGACGACCGTCGGATGGCAGGGACGGATCCATCCCTCGTCGATTCCTGCGCGAAGGATCCCGGCGATCCGCTCGACGACCCCTCGTTGGAGCGGGACGATCCGCGCCTGGAGGCGACTGCCCCGGTGGAACCGCTCGTAGAGGAGAAGCTCGGCGAGTTCCTTGTGCTCCCGCGCCCGGGCGAAGTGATCGGCGAGGAGCCGCTCGACCCGATCGCGGGCCGGGACCTGTGCGCTCTCGAGCTCGTCGAGCAGTCTCATCCGCTGCTCGAACTCATCCTCGAAGATACTGATCAACAAGTCGTCCTTGTCGCGGAAGTGGTTGTAGATCGACCCGACCGCGACGCCGGCCTCTTCTGCAACCGATTTCACGGACGCGCGGTCGAACCCCTCGCGGGAGAAGACGCGGACCGCCGCCTCGCGGATCCGGTCTCTTGTGTCCTCGGCAGGATGAGTCTCTTGCTTCGTCATGGTGAATGAACGTTCATTCACCATGATCCATCACGACAGTCGTCGTATCAAGGCTTCGTGAATCGGCGGCTCACGTCAGCTTCAGCTTGATACAGCCTCGCGAAATCCGGTGATCACATCGCTTGCACGTATCGTAGACCGGCGTGATCTGGACCTGGCTGAAGAAGGTCGATGGATTGCCCGCGTACCGCGACCGGCTGCCGACCCGCATGACCGGTCCCTTGCGAACGTATGCCTGATCGGGCTCGGGTCTCCGTTCCATTTGCCCGCCACAACGGGGGCAACGACACTTCCACCCGAAGACGGAACAGACGGCCGCCCAAAGCTTGATCAGGGGCCCGGCCTCTCGCTGGAATCCATCGGTTGAAGACACAATGAGGGAAGGATAGGAGATTGGGGGGATCTGACCAAGCGATCGGTCTCGGCTCAATCGAGATCGCTGGGTGATCTGGTGGAGTCTGGGTGAACGATTGGAGAACCTTCGTTCTCGTTTGCACGTAAGCCGAGTAGTCGCCTCGATACAGCCATAGCATGCACGTGCCGCCCCTCAAAACGCCCTCAGAACCGTGGAGAGCGACCGCATTCGGTTGGTAGCCACGCAACCTCACTCACACTCACAGACACTTCCGGAAGCAGAGTTCCATGAGCATTCCGTTCACGTCGCTCGGAGTGGAGAGCGGACTTGCAGCACTCGCGTTACCAACGTGGTTGTAGTACGCGTACTGGAACGTGCGATTCACGAGGAAGATGAACTCAAGTTGCGTGGCAACCCACCGCTGGAGACGCCCGTAGCCGAAAAACGCCTCGTCTTCGTCAAGGGTCTCGGCACTTTCTCTGAGCCACCGCTCGCTGGGGCTATCGCAGGTGTGGAAGACGCCGCAAGGTCCGATGTCTTTCCTCATGTCATTCGGCTCCGGGCTCCCAGGAGAGCCGAAAACAACGAGGTCCACGGTGGATTCGTCCAATATCGTCACGAGGTCCTCCGCGGTGTCGAACAGCCTAAATCTCACATTGAGTCCAGCTGATAGTAGGCCGCTCCTTATGACCTCCGCGAGCTGAAAGAGGATCGGGTCGTGTCTGGAGCTGGGGTAGGCAATCTCCATTGCGAGCTGGTTGCCGCTCTGCAAGTCGCGATGGCCGTCCCCGTCCTGATCAACAATGCCCAATCCATCCAGGAGCAGTCGTGCTTGGGAGATGCTGTAGTCAGGAAGGATCCCCACAGTGGTTGGCCCAGTGATGGACCCGCCGTGTCCGCTCCGGCCAGCGAAGAAAGGAGAAGGGATACTCACTGGACTCCACTGAGGCACGCCCCGCCCCAGGAGGACGCGCGCGATCATCAGTTCCCTGTCGATGCAGTGTGCTACCGCCTTTCTGAACGCCGGATCGGCGTAGAGCGCACGTTTCTCTGCGTCGATCAGGAACGACGATCCCGCGTTCCCGTTCAGCATCAGCCAAGTGACGCCGTAGGTTGGATCGTCTGTGTCGAGTACCGTGATCTCTCCATCAGCACTGAGGCTCAGCAAATCGTCGACAGAATTGGGGAATGGGTCATGTACATCGATGTCCCTCATGAAGAACTGCGTCAGCCTCACTTCGGAACTCGGTCTTACCCACACTATCACGCGATCGAAGTAGGGGAGCCGTGTTCCCGCGGAGTCATAGACCCAGTAGTGCGGGTTTCTTCGAAGCGTCACGCTCCCGCTCTCTACGAAGGATTCGGGGATCCATGGTCCGTTGACGACCAGTGAGGCTCTCATTCCGAGAGACCACGCTTCGTCGAACAGCCCCGCTGATACTCTCGCTTCCAAAACGTGTTGGGGCACAATCTTGAACGTGAGCGAGTGGAGGATCGGCCTGAAGGTCGTTGACATGGTGAACGTTACGGTGTAGTCGTCGACCTTCGCACACGCTGGGAATGTGCCGTCTGGCAGCTTCAGCGTATCCCGCACCGCAGTGTCGACTGCCATGTTGAGGATGATGTCGTTGTACGTGAAAACCACATCGTCCGCCGTGATCGGTTCGCCGTCCGACCACTTCACACCCTGTCGCAAGTGGAAGGTGTACGTGAGGCGATCAGCGGACGGGTCAAAGGCCTTCGCAAGGGATGGCACGATTTCCCCCGTAATCGGATCAATCTCTACAAGACCCCGGAACATGCGGTTGGTGAACCATGCCGTGCCGGGATCGTGATCCGTCGTATAGGGATTCCACCCAATCGGACCCGAGAGCACGGCAACGCGCAGCGTCCCACCACGCACACCAAGTTCGAGATCCTCATAGGCTGTTCCTGCTTCTCCAATGGGGAGCTCAAGCGCATCGTCAGGTCGTTCGAACTCCTTCCTGCAGATGGTGAACGGAACGAAGTAGGAGACCCCATCTGTGAGGTCAACCTCGATGCCGACCGAGAGACTGTACTCCGACGTCATCGGAATCTCAGGGACGACCACGCCCAGCTCGTTGCTCGCCCAGGATTTCACAACTGCCGGGTAGGATTCGCCTGTTTTCCAGAAGACAACTGTGTTACCTCCTTCGGTGTTTCGGAAGGACGCACCACTGATGCTGATCGTGATGTCATCTCCCACGGCCCCACTACCTGAAGTCACTGTTATCTCACCGGCATCGGGCAGCGTCTGCCTCTCATCGCTCTCGTAGAGGCCCACACCAGCGATGTCAGCCTGCTTGAGAGAGGATGTCGGACATAGGGTGTTGTTCGCCTCGACGTATTCGATCGTGACGAGACTATCGTCCTCGACAAAAGGGCACGCAGGGCGCTCGCTTAGAGGGACTGCGCTTTCAGGATTGGTTGCATCGACCACACTCTGCCTGCAAGGCCCCAGATGGTCGGTCGAATTGCAGCAGGTGTCCTTCCTCTTGCAGTCTGGCGTGGTGACGGCACCGTTCCAGTTGTGGTACACGATTTCCAGGACGTCTGACCATTCGTTCCCAGTGAATGTATTCCCCGTGACCACATTCCCTGTAGGCTTGGCTTGCTCCAGCCAGCCCTTGCCGTCAGGGCTTTGAAACTGAAGCGCCCGTAGAGCCTGGAGAGCATTCATCTCGCCAGGAAAGGCAGCCCATGCACTTGGTTCAGCCTCATCCAACATGCGTTCGAGCTTCTTCCTCAACTCGCCATCGTGCAGAATTCCACCCTCGTCTACACACTCCACGTGGTCAGATCCCCACGTCATCAGCCGGTTGTCGACATGCAGAACTCTGCCGCAGTCCAAGAACAGGTTTCGTTGCACCGTGTTGTCGCGTCCACCCCCGATGAGAATCCCGAAGTTGCGTATCTGATAGAAGGTGTTGTCGAGGATGGCCGTGCCAGAGAACCCGTCATCGAGGTACACTCCGACAACGCCCTCGAGGTGGTGGATGTAGTTGTGCTGGATCGTGGTGCCACGGCTTGCCCAGTCCCGGTCCGCCATAATGGCACCGCAATCGCTCGTCTCTTGCCCCACGTCGTAGATCTCGTTGCCTTCAATCGTGTGGCCGAAGCCATGATGGAACCAAATGGCTCCATGGGGGCCGTCGTGGATCAGATTGTGCGTGACGGTCATCCCAACGCCGGTGATCTCGATCGCAACACGGTGGGTTAGATGCCATCGCGCGAAGTGATGGATGTGGCAGTTCTCTACCTTGTGATTGCTCTTCTTGCCCTGGCGACGCGCATCGCTGAGTTCTCCACACTTGTACGTATCGCGCACTGTCACTGTCGGATCACTCGAGCAGCCCTTCTTCTCTCCGCTGCCGAGGAAGACGCCGCCCGCAGCGGTTTCACGAATCTCACATCCCACCACATGGCAGTTCTGTCCGCCTTGGATGACGATACCCCAACCACCCGTGTTGCGAACGGTGCACCCCTCAATCGAGCAGTTGTGACAACTCGTCATGGTGATTGCGTGGCCCTGTGACGCTTCGATCGTGATGTTCTTGAACGTCACGTCTCGCACGCCATCCAGCCGGATGACATTCTCCGAGATCGAGACGATGGCCTCTTCGAAGTTCTCTGTAGGCGGACGGAAGGACAGCTCTCCTGACTCACGGTTCAGGTACCATTCACCCGGTTGGTCCAGCTCGGATTCGATGTTGAACGCGAAGAACCTGTACTTCGTGGGATCACCGTTTGCCAGAGACCCTAGATACGAATTGTCTCCGCCGCCGTAGACTGGGTTCCCGTCGTCGTCGCTGCCAACGTTGCAGCGAGTCCTCACCTTCCGATTGTCGTAGCACTGGTTGCAGCCAAACTCCGTCTGCGGGTTCGTGTAAGAGCCAAGGCTCAGTCGCATCGTGCTTGCGAGGGGGTCAACTTGAGCGATCCTGAATGCGTCGGATGAGTAGGTGGTCGCCCAGAATCCGTACGCCCACGCGTCATACCTCACGTCAATCTGCTGTGACCAGTTCTTCCAGCGGTTCGTTGTAGCTTCATCTGCCCCGGCGGGATCCAAAGGATCGTAGAAGGTTATCTCGCCGCTCGGGCAGCAATTGAGGCATTGCACCAGATCCTCTTCGCTCTCTACCGCCTTACCACAGGGGCAGTTCTTCTCCGCAAGCTCGCCGGGTATGAGATCAACGACCTGGCTCATGCGCAGGTACTCCGTGCTGTGTTCGAACCCATCGTTTCGGTCATAGGGATAGTCAGTCTCTCTCCACCCTTCGTAGGTTCGGTCGTTTGGATAGCGCGCAAGCGTCATCGCCTGCCCATCTATGAAGAGCTCCATGCCAGGCCCAGAGACGAACAACTCTTGGTAGAACTCCGCCTTGGCGTGCAGGTCCTCCGGGCAAAGAAAGGCGCTGAGATCCAGCGCCAAGTCGGGCAGATTGATCGTTTGGACTCCGGGCCCGGCGGTCTCAACGGGAAGCACATATCCGCCGATGAGCCGGACCTCCTCCCCTTCCTCTGCCTGGAATACGATCTCGCATTCCCCTGCCCCGATGGTCTCTTCGGTCAACTCAAGCGGCTTCGTCAGCTCGTAGATGCCTCCTTTCAGATTAACCTCGATCCTCTTCGGAGGAGCCGCAGATTCCAGGAAGTCACGAATGACCCCAATTGCGCTCATCAGATCTTCGGCAGAAGCCACTTGGACCTTGTACGTGCTACTGCCATCGAAATCGCTTCCTCCGATTGCAGCGGCTGCCAGAGCTACGCACACTGACACTATCGCAAGCACTCGCCAAGTCCTCGTCGACATCATCGGAGAACCTCCCTTTGAACCAATGAGTGCGCAAGGAGTGCGCAAGATCTTTCGAATCGAGCTTCGCATGTCACTGAATCACACATTTGTACGTGTCTAGAATAGCAATGAATGAACCCTGAATCTAGGTGACAGACAGACCAATCTTCGGTAGATCAGACACCCCATTGTTCGTAGCAACAGGAAGGCGCTTGATCACACCCATACGGGGATCCCCATTCGTTGCCCCGGGTCCGCCAACAGACCTGCGCTGGGGATTCGCGAGAATCTGCCCTGGTGGAAGTGAGCGGATTCGAACCGCTATCCTCCCGTGGGCAAGGTGGGCACTCCCTCAATTTGCGCTACAGCCCCGAAGTCGTTCCGAAACCTGCTCCGTGGTCAAGGGACGAAGGCGAAAGCGAGGTTGAAGGAGGAACCGTGGGTGAGAAACGCAGCGCATCCGATCTGGTGGGTCGTGCTGGATTCGAACCAGCGACTCCCTGATTAAAAGTCAGGTGCTCTGCCACTGAGCTAACGACCCGAGAAAAGATGGCGTCCTGTGGGTCGTGCAGGACTCGAACCTGCAACCAACGGATTAAGAGTCCGCTGCTCTACCATTGAGCTAACGACCCGGGCGGCGATCATGGTACGGAAGCGGATTTGGGGTGTCAAGACAGGCTCAGTTCCATCATTCCACGCCTCTTCCGTTCGAACCGAAACACCCCGAGCAAGCGTCGTCCGCAGGACTTTCGGAGAACCGACGGCTTCCGTAAGTAGAATAGTTCCGGAGATCGATCCGAACGACAGCAGGGAGGGAGCCATGTCCAACCACCGGAGACCAGGAGCTGTCGGGCTTATCCTCGTCGTGTCCGTCGTCTCGTGGTTGATCGGCCTCGCGGCGCTGAACGAGCCGGACGACGCCCCCCGCATCGTGATCAACGAGATCGAGATCAACCCGCCCGGCCTCGACACCGACAACGAGTGGGTCGAGCTGCTCAACCTGTCCGAAGAGACGATCGACCTCGCCGGCTGGAGCCTCTCCTACAGCTACCGTAGTCCGGGAATCCTTCCGATCGCCGAGGGCCCGGCACCGTTGGAGCCGGGAGGACGATACGTCTTCGTCTATCCGGGGTTGCGGCTTCGAAACGGCGAGCTTCAGGCCATCCGGCTGTACGACGGGGCCGGAACCCTGATCGACGAGACGACGGCACACCGGGACAGGGAAGACGACGAGCGGACGTGGCAGCGATTCCCCGATGGAGGGGATCCACTCTTTCCCGACTTGTGGGTCTTCCGGCCGGCGACGCGCGGCGCGCCGAACGAGTGGGATTCGTCCGGCGAAGACTAAGGCTCGTCTCCCTCCGACCTGGACGTCAGTTCGAGTTCGGCGGCTTCGAGGACCTCCCAGGCGATCGTTTCGACGAAGACGGTCTTCGCGCCGAGGACCAGATTCGATCCGGCGTTGGTGAAAGAGAGGCCGGAGAACTCACGATCGAATTGCGCCAGCTGATCCCGGAATCCCGGAATGGCGTCTCGATCGGGCAGGATGTAGAGGTACGCGATCTGACCGATGTTCAATGAGCCTTGACGACTCGGATTGCCGATACGGATCTGCAGACCCGCGGTCGGAACGAGGATGATCGAGACAGGGAAGGAGTCGGCCGAACCGGCGAGTCCATCGAGGAAGGCTTCGAGGGCAATCTCCTCGGACGAAACCGAGTAGTCATCGCTCAGCCCTTGGTAGTAGAGGGCCAGCTCCTCGATCTCCTCATCGGGAACTCCGCTCAGATCGATCGTCTCCGACCCATCCCACTGGCGAAGGCGGATGCCGATCGGGAGGCTGGTCGGGGCCGTGTAGGTGAACGTCCGGTCGAACGTCAACCCATGCACGGTGTCCGCGAAGTGGAAGGCTGCGCTGTAGAGCTTCCCTGGCTCAATCGGAATCCAGGGAGAGGAGCTGAAGAGGAGTCGGACGCCCGGCGAGTCGCGCTCGGGTCGCTCTTCGAACTGGAGGAGGGTCTCGGTCCCATCGGCCATCGTGTACGTCGTCCATGACGTGAAGAAGGAGAAATGCGGTGGGACGGGGTTGTACTCCAGCCAAACGGTGAACCGGAGGACCGGCGCCCCGGTCTCGTCGTCGGTGGCGACCGAGATCTCGGTCTTGACTTCCGCAATCTCGACCGCGAGCGACGCGTAGCCGAGGAGAAGGACGAGGGAGACAGCGATCAACGGGATAGCTCTCATGGTCGAAACCTCCGGCCCATTATACGAACTGACAATCGACAGCCCTTTGCGGCGGACGCGTACGATGAAGATGCATCAGACGTCGCGGGCGATCTTGTGACCCGTTCGCTCGATCGACTACGATCCGTTCATGGATCCCCTACCGTTCGCCGACGCTCCTCCGCCCCCGCTCGCCGAGCGGATGCGCCCAACGATTCTCGATAACGTCATCGGCCAGGAAGATCTCCTCGGTCCGGACGGTCCGCTCCGTTCTCTCGTCGAGCGGGACGCCTACCGAGCTCTCCTCTTCTGGGGATCGCCGGGAACCGGGAAGACGACCGTCGGGCGGATCATCGCGTCGCGGGCGGAGGCCCGGTTCGTCCATTGCTCCGCCGCGCTGACCGGCGTCCGCGAGGTCCGCCGGATCCTCGAGGATTCGCAGTTCCGGAGCAGAACCGAAGGGAAGCGCGACCTTCTCTTCCTCGATGAAATCCATCGATTCAACCGGGCGCAGCAAGACGTCCTCCTCTCGTTCCTCGAAGAGGGGAGCATCATCTTCATCGGTGCGACGACGGAGAATCCGTCGTTCGCTCTGAACTCGGCGCTCCTTTCACGCTGTCAGCTCTTCTGCTTCGCCCCGTTGGACAACGGATCCCTCAAGCGGTTGATCGAGGAGGCGCTCGGATCCCCGCTCGGCTTGGACGGGCAGTTCACGCTCGACGGAGAGGCGATCGAACTCCTTGTTGCGCTTTCCGACGGGGACGGACGACGCGCCCTGACGACGCTCGAGCTGGCAGCGAGCATCGCCGAGGGCGGCTCGATCAACGTGGAGCTGATCGCCCGCGCCGTCCAACGGAAGGGAATGCGCTACGACCGTGCCGGCGAGGAGCACTACAACGTGATCAGCGCGTTGCACAAGTCGGTCCGCAACTCGGACCCGGACGCGACCCTCTACTGGCTGGCGCGGATGATCGAAGGAGGAGAGGATCCGCGGTTCATCGCACGGCGGTTGATCCGGATGGCCTCCGAGGACATCGGGTTGGCCGATCCGGCCGCCCTCGGCCAGGCCGTCGCCGCCTGGCGCGCGGTCGAGGCGGTCGGGCTTCCTGAGTGCGATCTGGCGCTCGCGCAGGCAGCCATCTATCTGGCAACCGCCGAGAAGAGCAACGCCCTCTATCGCGGGATGGGCGAGGTCCGGCGAGAGATTCGAGATCGACCGATCGAAGAGGTCCCCCTACACCTTCGCAACGCGCCGACGAGGATGATGAAGGATCTCGGTTTCGGGTCAGGATACCAGTATGCGCACGACCTCGAAGAGGGGATCGCGCGGATGGATTGTCTGCCGGAATCTCTCGTGGGGCGGCGATTCTATCGCCCGACGGGGCGCGGATACGAGCAGCGGATCGCCGAACGACTCAAAGCCTGGCGGACGTTGATCGGATCGAGCGACTCGCCCTCCAAGACCGATCGAAGGGGATGACTACGAGTCCTTCGCTTCCTCCCGATCGAGAAACTGAAGGATTGCGTCGACGATCAGGTAGTTGATCGACCGGTCTTCTCTCTCCGCCAACTGCGTCAGACGCTCGATCGGGCGATGTTCCGCCTTCCTCTTCGGGATGTAGATCGACAGCGCATTCGAACGGGTTACCATGGATCCCACCTCGTATGATCGTATTATACTGTATCAAGCGGCGGCGACAACTCAGGAGCATCACCAGGTTCGTCAAGGAAAGCCCCGCGACCACTCGGGTCGCGGGGCGAAGCGGATAGACCGATTCACGGTGCCCGTTATTGCTGATGCAGGTGTCTCTTGATATCGAGTTTTCCTGACTTCTCGAACGGTTGATCGACGAGGGTAATGCACTCCTTGTTCTTGATCCGCTTGAATGTGGCGAGGTTCTCGCTTCGCTCTCGAATCGCCTCCCAGATGGTCTCGAGGGCCGCTGAGGCATCTTCGATGCCCTGTTCCTTCAGGATCGTCCAGTTCGGGTAGAGCTGAGCGCACACCGCCGGGATCCCCTGGCGCTGTCCCTCGTGCACCATGATCTCCTCGACGGCGGGGATGTTGATCAGCTCCCATTCGACCTCTTCGGGGTAGACGTTCTCGCCTGTCTCGAGCACGATCACGTTCTTGGCTCGTCCGGATATCAGCAGACGGCCGTCCTTGTACGTCCCCAAGTCGCCCGTATGGAACCAGCCATCGTCATCGATCACCTCGGCGGTCGCTTCGGGGTTCTTGTAGTAGCCCTGCATGATGTTGGGTCCACTCGCCATGATCTCTCCGACGCCGTTCTCGTCCGGGTGATCGATGCGAATGCTGATGCCCTCGACGGCGACCATGCCCGGCTCCTCCGCGAACGCCTCACACATGGTGAGGAGCGGCGCCGTCTCAGTCAGGCCGTAGCCCTCCATGATGCCGATGCCCATCCGCCGGAAGCCATCGGCCATCTCGGGGCTGAGCGGTGCGCCGCCCGATGTGAAGAAGCGGAACTGCTTACCGAACAGCTTCTTCTTGACCAGCTTGCCCATCAGAATGGGCGACGAACGATCGATGAGCTTCTTGATGCCGGACTTCTCGATCGACGCGCGGATCCGACCGTACAGCACGTTGTAGAGCTTCGGGACGCCAAGAATGATCGTCGGCTTGGCCTTACCCATCACCTCGGCCAGATTCCGGTCGACCGGCGTGTAGGTGCTTGTTCCCCCGACCAGCATGGGAGTCACCAGCGTGATCGTCAGGCCGTAGATGTGATGCCAGGGCACGATCGACAAGAAGGTGTCCTCGGCCGTCAGTGAAACACACTTCACGGCTGTCTGCGCGTTCGACGTGATGTTCCCATGCGTGAGCATCGCGCCCTTCGCATTGCCGGTCGTCCCCGACGTGTACATAAGGATCGCCAATGACGAGGAATCGACTTCGGCTCGCGGCAGCGGCGTCTTGCCCAGTATCAAGGCATCGAGGAAGAGAATTCGCTCGTCCTGCACGCGATCCATCGACACGACGAACGGCTCGCCGGGCAGATCGGAGCGGAACGACAGCATATCGTCGGCTCTCCCTCCAGAGACGACGATCCCCTTGACCTCCGCTTCCCTGAGGATCCTCTCGATCTCGCCCGTCTGGAGCTCCGGATCGAGTGGCACGACGACGCCTCCGCATCGAAGGATGCTGAAGAAGCTCGTCGCCCAGGCGGCGCGAGGCTTGGAGATGAGGGCGACCCGATCCCCGGGCATGACGCCGAGTTCGGACAGGGCCGTGCCAAATCGGCCGACCATCTCGCCGAGTCGTTCGTAGGTCGTCTCGTTCAGAACGAGCTGGATCCCCCGTCCGCGCTTCCGCTCCTTCGGGATCGGCATCCGCAGAGCGACACGGTCTCCATACTTGGCGACCGCATCATCGAGCAACTTCGCAATCGTCGGGTACATACGCTTCTCCTTTGTCCTCCCCGTTTTCATCCGGCCGGTACGATCGAGGACGATGACCGGATGACAGCCCTCTCACGCGCTCTCCGCCGCGGCGAGGTGTTTCTCGGCCTCGATGGCGGCGATCGCTCCCTCCCCGGCTGCGACGACCCCCTGAGCGTAGCGATTCGCGTCGATCCGCGCATCTCCGGCGGCGAAGATCGCCGGAACGTTCGTCCGGAGGCATCCGTCCGTCATGATGTAGCCCTCCGGATCGAGATCGACCGTTCCCCGGAGGAATCCCGTCTGCGGAAGGTGCCCGATGTTGACGAAGACGCCATCGATCGGGACGTCTTCCGTCTCTCCGGTGGTCAGATCCTTCAAGCGCGCTCCCTCCACATGATCCTCGCCGAGAATCTCCTCGACAACGCGATTCCAGAGGAAGTCGATCTTCGCGTGCTCCTTCGCTCGCTCCTGGAGAATCCCCGAAGCGCGGAACGCCCTCGGATCGTCCATCGGATGGCGGACGACGATCGATACCGAGTCCGCGAACCGAGTCAGGAAGAGCGCCTCCGTCAAGCCGGAATCCCCGGCTCCGACCTCGAGGATCCGTTTGCCCTGGAAGAAGAACCCGTCGCACGTGGCGCAGTAGGAGATCCCCTTCCCCTTCAGACGATCCGCCCCCTCGGCCGGGAGGTCCTTCGGTCGAGATCCGCAGGCGACGATGACCGTTCGGGCCTGGATCGTCCGCTCGGATGCGATGATCGAATGTACTGAATCCCCCGGCTCGATCCGCGAGACCTCATCGAGGACGAACTCGGCTCCGAACCGTTCGGCCTGAGAGCGGAGCTGCGTCATCAGCTCCGGCGCGGAGACGGTCTCGGCGAAGCCGGGCCAGTTCTCGATGAGATCGGTTTCGTTGAGTTGCCCCCCGGGAAGACCCTTTTCGACGATGACGGTCGACAGCAACGCGCGCCCCGCGTAGATCGCGGCCGTCAGGCCGGCCGGTCCCGCACCGATAATGGCGACGTCAACCGGACTGCCCTGTGCAACCATAGTGCGGATTATAGGTCAGTTCGAATCGAGGTCCAAAGGTTCAAGATCGAACGTGTCTTTCGTCGCTTCGATCACTTTCTGAATCCGCAGTTTCGCCTTGTCGAGATCCTCCTTGATCGACGCGGCCAAGGGGAGGCCCTCCTCGAACAGCGCGAGCGCCTCGTCGAGCGACAGGTCGGCTGCCTCGAGCCGCGCGGTGATCGCCTCCAGCTTCTTCAGCGCCTCTTCGATCTTCATTCGGGGTTCACCTCCTCAACGCGCGATCCGATCCGGCCGCGGGCGAGGCGAGTCTCGATCTTCTCTCCCTCGGAGAGTTCCGATGCGTCGCGCAATGGTTCAGATCCGCCGGCGACGAACGTGAGCGAGTACCCCCGTTGCAGGGGGAGATCCGGGTTCGTCAGCCGGAGCACCTCCTCGGCGTGCGCCGCCGCCTGCCGTCGCTCGTTCCACAAGCTCGTGATGCCGCGGATCGTCGCGACGAGCTGCAGATCGAGCCGTTGCTCGAGGGTCTCCACCCGTCGTTTCGGGAGATCGAACAGATAGCCGCGAAGCTGAGCTCGAAGCGCCAATTGCTGGGAACGGAGAGTCGTAGAGACCATGCGGACGAGCCGCGATCCGGTCGCGGCGAGCGACGCGATCACCTCGGAACGGTCAGGAACAGCGAGCTCGGCGGCCGACGCCGGAGTCGGGGCGCGTCGGTCGGCGACGAAGTCGGCGATCGTGAAGTCGATCTCGTGTCCGACGGCAGAGAGGATCGGAATCGGACAGTCGAAGATCGCGCGAGCGAGTCGCTCGTCGTTGAACGCAGCAAGATCCTCGGCCGAGCCGCCGCCCCGTCCGAGGATGAGGGTATCGATCGGCGCGACGATTCGGTCGTACTGGACGGCTCGATCGAGGGCGTCACACAGTTCTGCCGGTGAAGTCTCTCCTTGAACGGTGGACGGGAAGAGAATCACGTCGACGTAGGGCCACCGTCGAGCGAGAACCGAAACGATGTCGCGAATCGCTGCGCCGGAAGGCGACGTGATCACGCCGATCCTCTCTGGGAACGCGGGAATCGGGAGTTTGTGCTCAAGCGAGAAGAGACCTTCCGCCTCGAGTTTCTCCTTCAGACGCTCGAATGCGAGGCGGAGTGCGCCGGCGGAGACCGGCTGGATCAGCGACGCGACGAACTGATACCGGCCTCGTGGCTCGTAGACCGTCAGCTTCCCGAACGCGAGGACGACCGTCCCCACATCGATGTTCGGATCGGCGAGGAGGCCCGAGCGACTCCGGAACCGGACGGCGCTCAGCTCCCCAGACTCGTCCTTCAGCGTGAAGTACAGATGCCCGGAGGGGGCCCGCTTCAGATCAGAGATCTCCCCCTTCACCCAAACCTCATCGAAGTGCGTTTCGAGGAGTTCGCGCGCCGATCGATTCAGCTCGCTGACGGAATAGACGTGCTGCGTGGTCGACATGGCCTGGAAGAGTGTACCGACCTTCGATCCGAAAGCCGAAGGAAGGCTCCGAAACCTTGAAACGGACAGGATTTGGGACTATAGTCGGTCCATGACAGGAGACGGTGAGGGCCGTTTCCCTTCCACGATGCGCCTCAAGCATCGGAAGGATTTTCAGCGTGTCTATCGGGGGGGCGCGGTGTGGAAGGGATCTTGTTTTTCCGTCTGGGCCCTTCCACGAGTCGACGGGGTTCGACTCGGCATCGCCGTGCCGCGACGATTCGGGTCGGCGGTGAAGAGGAATCGGGCGAAGCGGCGCCTTCGGGAGGCGTTCCGCCGAATTGCCGACGGTCTTCCGGCTGCCGATGTCATCGTCAGGCCGGTCGACGGTTGCGAGAAGCTCGGCATCGAGGAACTCGGGAAGTTGTTGGATACATGCATCGAGAAGGCCCTCGCCAGGGAGGCAAGGCAATGAACAAAGAGACGATCAAACTGACCCAAGAGGGATACGGGCTGATGCAGCAGGAACTCGATCAGGCCCAGAAGATCCTCTACGAGGAGATCCCGGAAAAGCTGAAGGCATCGAAGCTGAACGGCGGCGATCTCCGCGAGAACAAGGAGTACATGTACCTCCAGAGCCAGCAGCAGTACTACGAGCGGGAGGTGCGCCGCCTGACGTCGGTCCTCGAGGTCGCCGAGGTCCTTCCCGACGAGGAGATCTCCAAGGACCTGATCGGGATCGGATCGAGCTTCATCCTCCAGGATCTGACGCTGAAGGAGAGTGGAACGTTCACCCTCGTCAGCCCGGCGGAGGTCGATCTGGAGAGCGGGAAGATCTCGATGGCCTCTCCGGTCGGGAGAGTTCTCCTCGGAAAACGCGAGGGGGACGAAGTGACAGCCGAGCTCCCTTGGGGGACGAGCAAGTATCGCGTCATTGCGATCAACAAGTAGACCGCCGGAACGTCACATGTCCGATCCACTAATCCAGGCCCGACTCGATAAGCTCCGCGCCCTTCGCGAGAAGGGGATCGATCCCTATCCGGCGCGTGTCCCGACCGTTGAGCGAATCGGCGCGGTGATCGAGCGATTCGGATCGCTCGATGCCGAAGAGCACAGCGGCAAGAGACACGTCGTCGCCGGCCGTCAGATGGCCGTTCGCGGGATGGGGAAGGCGTCGTTTCGGGATCTTCGCGACGGGACCGGGAAGATCCAGATTCACGCAGCAGCCGACGTGCTCGGGGCCGATCGCTTCGCCGCGCTCGGCGATACCGACATCGGGGACTTCCTTGCGGTCCGCGGCGAGGTCTTCCGGACCAAGCGCGGCGAGTTGACGATCGCGGCGGAGGAATGGACCCTACTCGCCAAGTCGATCCGCCCGCTCCCCGAGAAGTGGCACGGACTGAAGGACGTCGAGACGCGCTATCGTCACCGGTCCCTCGACTTGATCTCCAACGACGGCGTGCGGGAGACGTTCACCCAGCGGTCGAAGATCCTTTCGGCGATCCGGCGCGCACTCGACGAGGACGGCTTCCTCGAGGTCGAGAACCCGGCCCTTCAGGCGGTCGCCAGCGGGGGACACGCCCGTCCGTTCGTTACGCACCACAACACGCTCGACACCGAGCTCTACCTGAGGATCGCGCTCGAACTCCACCTGAAGCGACTCCTCGTCGGCGGGCTCGATCGGGTCTATGAGATGAACAAGTGCTTCCGGAACGAAGGGGTATCGACCGAGCACAACCCCGAGTTCACGATGCTCGAGATCTATCAGGCGTACGCCGACTACGAGGACATGATGCGCCTCGTCGAGCGGCTGGTTCACGCCGGGCTCGAAGCGATCGGCCGGCAGTCCGTCGTCGACTTCAAGGGAGAGACGATCGACCTCGCCCCGCCGTGGGAGCGGATCCCGATGGTCGACGCGGTCGCGCGCGCAGTCGGCGTCGAACCGGCAACGCTTCGGACCGCTGAGGCGATCGACCTCGCCGTCTCGAAGGGGATCGATCCACGCCCCGCTTCGTCGGGTGAGGCAATCGAAGGGCTGTTCGCGAAGTTCGTCGAGCCGAAGCTGATCCGGCCGACGTTCATCGTCGACTACCCGATCGAGATTTCTCCACTGGCGAAGCGGAAGGCGGACGACGACGGACTCGTCGAACGGTTCGAGCTGTTCGCCGGCGGAATCGAACTGGCGAATGCGTTCACCGAGCTGAACGATCCTGTCGATCAGCGAGAGCGGTTCGAGGCGCAAGAACGTCTCCGCGCATTGGGGAACGACGAGGCGCAACCGATCGACGAGGACTTCCTCTTCGCCGTCGAGCACGGGATGCCGCCGGCCGGAGGGATGGGAATCGGCGTCGATCGGCTGGTCATGCTCCTGACCGGTTCACCCTCGATCCGGGACGTGATCCTCTTCCCGACAATGCGGAGGAAGTCAACGTGATCCAGCCCCTCGCTTCGCTCGCTCGCCGGGTCGACGCGTGGATCGACGCCACGCTGCACTGGGACAAACGCGCAGTCGACACGATCGCCGCGCATCCGGGGCTCCGCCGTTTCGCGCGGATGTTCCTCACCGCGACCTACCTCGGCGACGGGTACCTGTGGGGCGGGATCGGCCTCGGGTTGATCCTCTTCGGGCGCTCGGTCGACCGCTACAACGTCCTGATTGCGCTCGCGATCACCCTCGTGAACGTCGCGATCTTCCGGTTGATCAAGGTCTTGATCGGGCGGCTCCGGCCAATGAACGACTTGCCGCGGCTCCGTTCGCGGATTGTCGACGGCTACTCGTTCCCGTCGGGGCATGCGACGACTTCGTTCGGACTCGCATGGATCGTCGCTCGCAGCTATCCGAACCTCGGAATTCAGATCGCGGTCTACGCTGCGGCGGCGACGATCGCCTTCTCCCGCATCTACGTCCGTGAGCATTATCCGCTCGATGTCCTTGGGGGAGCGATTCTCGGATCGCTCGTTGCCTTCTTCCTTTATCCGCCCCTTACCTGGCTGTTCTTTTGACAGAAGTTCGGGGCGTTCCGTAGAATTCGAGGCGCTTGACCGCGCGAAATCGAGAGGGAGGGTTCGATGAAACACCACTTCTCACGTCGGGTGGCCGGAGCGAAGCGATCGGCGATTCGCGAGCTTCTCAAACTGACCGAACAACCGGACATCATCTCGTTCGGCGGGGGTCTCCCCGCACCGGAGACGTTCCCGCACGAAGAGATGGCGGAGATCGCCGCGGAGATCATCCGCGAGAAGTACGCCAACGTTCTGCAATACGGACTGACGGAGGGGAGCAAGACGCTCCGCCAGGCAATCTGCGATTGGCTGAAGCCGCAAGGCGTCGAGGCGACGATCCACGATCTGCTCGTGACGACGGCGTCGCAGCAGGCACTCGACCTTCTCTGCAAGGCGTTCATCGATCCGGGAGATGTCATCTTCTGCGGCCTGCCGACGTACCTCGGTGCAGTCCAAGCATTCAACCTCTTCGAGGTCGACAAGATCGGCGTCCAACTCGAGAACGACGGGATGGATCTCGACGAACTGGAAGAAAGGATCGCCGAAGCGAAGGATGCCGGCAAGACGCTCAAGGCGATCTACGTGATCCCCGATTTCCAGAACCCAAGCGGGATCACGATGTCCCTCGAGAAGCGGAAGCGCCTCCTCGAGATTGCTCGTCGCGAGGACCTGCTGATCTTCGAGGACAATCCTTACGGGCATCTCCGATTCGCCGGGGAGCCGATGCCGTCGATCTGCAGCATGGATGACGAGGGGCGCGTGCTGATGATGCTGACGTTCTCCAAGACGCTCTGCGCCGGACTCCGCCTGGCGGTGATGCTCGCCCGCGGCGATCTGATGGACGCGCTCGTCCGAGCGAAGCAGCCGACCGATCTCTGCACGTCAAAGCTGACCCAGCACCTCGCGGCGCAGTACATCCTCCGATACGGCCTGGAGAACCACCTCGAGGAGATCCGGCCGATCTACAAGGAGAAGCGAAACGCGATGATCGCCGCGCTCGAACGCTACATGCCGGAGGACGCGGGGATCTCGTGGACCGAACCGGAGGGAGGACTGTTCGTTTGGATGCGCCTCCCCGAGGGGATCGACACGACCGACATGCTCCAGGATGCGATCGAGCACAAGGTCGCCTACGTCCCCGGAGCGTCGGCCTACGTCGACGGCGGCGGCCAGCACACCATCCGGCTTTCGTACTCGCTGGTATCGCCGGAGACGATCGACGAGGGGATCCGCCGGCTGGCCGAGGTCGTCAAGGCGACGATCGAGGCGAAACAGGTCGCGGCCGGCACTCGATAGAGGAACTCAGACGCGCTAGTTTGTCGCCCCGAGCGATACCCATCGCTCGGGGCTTTTTCCCTTGGTCAGCTAGAGAAGATCCCCCGGAAGCGTCTTGGTGACCTCGGTGACCAACCGGATCGTGTTCTCGAGGTCGTCGAGCCGGAGGGTGGAGATCGGCGAGTGGATGTAGCGGCACGGGACCGATATGACCCCTGCGAGAACACCGCCCCGAGACAGATGAATCGCCCCGGCATCGGTTCCGCCATAGAACGGAAGCTTGTGCTGGTAGGGGATCGATCCGCTCTCAGCCACAGACTCCAGCGTCGCGATGATCTTCCGTGAGACGACGATCGATCGATCGGCGACAGAGATCGCCGGCCCGAGGCCGAGGCGGACCGGCTGATTCTCCTCGGGGACTCCGGGCATATCCGCCGCGGCCGTCCCCTCCACGGCGATCGCCAGGTCCGGCTTCAGCTGGTATGCAGCCGTCCGGGCACCCCGGAGACCGACCTCCTCGCCGAAGACGAACGAGAAGACGACCGTCATCCCGAGCGCATGCTCGGCGAGGCGGCTCGCCGCCTCAATCAGCACGCAACAGCCTGCCCGGTCGTCGAACGCCTTCCCGGTGACATAGCCGTCTTGGAGTTGCGCAAGCGGATAGTGAATCGTGAGCGGATCGCCGATCCGGATCCCCATCCCCGCGACCTCGTCTCTTGTCGTTGCACCGACGTCGACGAACATCCGCTCCATCGGGATCGGTTTCTTCCGCTCATCGGGCGGGACGATGTGCGGCGGAGCCGTCCCGATGACGCCGTGATGCTTGGTCCCCTCTCGGGTGAGGAGGATGACGCGATGCCCGGGGACGATCCGCTCGTCCCAGCCGCCGATCGGTGCGAAGCGGATGTAGCCGTTCTCATCGACCCACTTGACCATGAAGCCGATCTCGTCCATGTGTGCGTCGAGCATCAGCGTTCGCTCGTCTGCGCGATTCGCCGCACCGCGACGAATGGCGAACAGGTTGCCGAGCGCGTCCGTCTTCACCTCATCGACAAGCGGCGTGACGAGTCGGGCGATCGTCTCCCTCACCTCGTCCTCGAATCCGGCAACGCCGAATCCGTCAGACAGCTCGCGTAGTACCTCGACCGGTTGCATGTTCCACAGGCTCCTTCCGCGAAGGCGAGCGAAGAGTTCGCCTGCACCCAGTCGATGGTAACGCTCGGCTCTCAGATTGGCACGCTGGATCATCCAGCTCTTGGGTGAACCGCGAGATCAGCCATGGTCGATCTCGCCCGTGCTGGCCGATCCCTATCGGTCAGCACGAAGGTGACGTCGAATCCGTTCGGCGAGTCCCTTCGGGACCCCCCCACGCTCGGCGATCTCGTCGGCCGAGGCGTGGGCAATCCGCGCGACCGATCCGAACGCCTTGATCAGCGCCGTCGCGCGCTTCGGACCGATCCCGGGGATCTCATCGAGGACCGAAGCGAGGCTCCGCTTCGCTCGAAGGCGGCGATGGTAGGTGACAGCGAACCGGTGCGCCTCATCGCGGATCTGCCGGAGGAGGAGGAGCGCCGGGCTCTCCGGATCGAGGACGAGCGGCTCGGATTGCCCCGGGCGGAAGACCTCCTCGTGGCGCTTCGCCAGGCCGATCGTTTCGATTCCCTCGATGTTCGCCTCCTTCAGGACGTCGACGGCGACGTTCAGCTGGCCCTTCCCTCCGTCGATCAGCAATAGGTCGGGGAGTTCGGAGAACTTCCCCTTGTGAATCGACGGATCGGAAAGCTCGGCCACCCCACGGCGGAACCGCCGTCCGAGAACCTCGGCCATCATCGCGTAGTCGTCCGGTTTGCCGGAGCGCTGGACCTTGAACCGACGGTACGCGTCGCGACGAGGCCTTCCGTTCTCGAAGACGACCATCGACCCGGTCGCCTCTCCGCCCTGCGTGTTCGAGATGTCGAACGCCTCGATCCGCTGCGGGAAGACCGAGAGCGACAGCCTTTCGGCCAGCTCGACGAGGGCGGCGGTTGCCTCCTGCCGTACGGCTTCGTCCCGCTGCTCTCCTTTCATCGCAAATCGGGCATTGTCGTTCGCCAACTCGACGAGGTGGCGCTTCTCCCCCCGCTGCGGTACGCGGACATGAACGCGCCGACCGCGGAGCCCGGTCAGCCAAGCTTCCAGCCGCTCGGGATGTTCGATCTCGATTGGGAGGAGGATCTCCCGTGGAACGGACGCCGCGTTGGCGTAGTACTGCGTCAGGAACGCGGCGAGGACCTCGGTCTCGGCCGAACCGTCCGGAACGCGAAGGTGGTACGACTCACGCCCAGCGAGGCGCCCCCCCCGGATGAGGAAGACCTGCGCGCTCGCCCGCCCTTCGCCGATCGCCAGACCGAACGCATTCCGATCGATCGCGTCGGAGAGGACGACCGATTGGCGTTCGAGGCTCCGCTGGAGGGATTCGGTCTGGTCCCGCAGGTAGGCGGCCCGTTCGAACCGTTGCGACTCGGCCGCCTCGCGCATCTCCTTCCGGAGACCGGTGATCAAGCCGGAGATCCGCCCCTCGAAAAGCATCGCTGCACGATCGACCATCGCCCCGTACTCCTCGACGCCGACCAACTCGGCGCAGGGCCCGAGACACCGTCCGATGTGGTAGTTCAGGCACGGACGTCGGGGCGTCTTCAACGGCAAATCGAGGGTGCACGTCCGAATCGGAAAGAGCTTTTGCGCGAGCTTGAGGGTCGCACGCATCGACTTGGCGCTCGTGTAGGGACCGAAGTAGCGTGCACCGTCGTCGAACCGACGCCGGACGACCATCACGCGAGGGAACGTCTCGGCTGTGATCTTCAGGTACGGATACCGCTTGTCGTCGCGAAGTCGAGCGTTGAATCGCGGTTGATGGCGTTTGACGAGGGTGTCCTCGAGGAGAAACGCCTCGGATTCCGTTTCGGTCCGGATCACTTCGAAGTCGGCGATCTCGGCGACGAGAGGTTGCGTCCTCCGCTCCGCTTCGGCCCCCGCCTGGAAGTAGGATCGGACACGCGAACGGAGCGAAGCCGCCTTCCCAACGTAGATGACGCTCCCGCGGGCATCCTTCATCAGGTAGACGCCGGGTGACGTCGGAAGGGACTTCAACTTCGCTTCGATTGAGCCGTCGCGTGCCATGAGTACTGCGTCATGGTAGCGGGGCCGGAAAACCGACTCAAACAGCAGGCTTCAAACCGCACACGTACGGTTGATCGGCGTTCGCGTAGCGCTACAATCGTCTTCCGGTACAATCTTGGGGGTGTAGCTCTAACTGGGAGAGCGCCCGCCTTGCACGCGGGAGGATGGCGGTTCGAATCCGCTCACCTCCATTACGATTGGAACGAAGTCGTGTTCCGGTCTATAATCCGGCGATTTCGAGTCCCCATCATCTAGCGGCCTAGGATACCGGGTTTTCATCCCGGCGGCAGGGGTTCAAATCCCCTTGGGGACGCAGGAATGGGTCCCTTGCGGAGTGCAAGGGGCTCGCTATAATGGGCGAGTAGCTCAGCTGGGAGAGCATCCGGCTTACATCCGGAAGGTCACAGGTTCGAGTCCTGTCTCGCCCAGTGAGTTTTCGCATCTCGGGGGCGTGGTCTAGTCAGGTCTAGGACGCTGGATTGTCACTCCAGAGATCGCCGGTTCAAATCCGGTCGTCCCCGCCAGCGTGCCGAGGTAGCTCAGTTGGTAGAGCACGGCCCTGAAAAGGCCGGTGTCCCCAGTTCGAATCTGGGCCTCGGCACCATCTTTTCGCCAGATCACCTCATCGTCTCGGTCCTTCGGGACATCTGACCGACCAGGATTCGCTCTCCCTGAGGGTTTCCCAGCAGTGCCTATCAAGCAAACCCTGATGGGATCAAGGATAGATGCCCATCCCAAATCCACGATCCTGTGGAAAAGCCTGTGTAGAAGTCGCGAGAAAGCTGACGATATCGGGACTTCCTTGTGGATAAGTCTTGCGCTGCTACAGCGCCATCTTCAGGGGATTCCCTTCCGCGGGGTTTTCGTGCCATCTCCGCACGTATTCCGCAAGGTTTTCCACAGCCGCGCGCGGTTCCTGAATCCGCATTTTCGCGTTTTCCACAACCTTCAAGGTCCGACGGCGATTCGACCTTGTCGCGGGCTTGTTCGGTCGGAGGGTCCTCGCGGCGGGCGACGCTCGGGCGCTTGCCGAAGGTGCCCGCTGTCCGCTTCGATCGGTCGCCCCATCTGATGCGGCTTTCGAGTCCAGCTCGATCCCGGCCCATCCCGATGCGTTCCTTGACCGTCCCGAATCCGTTGCGATACTCTGAGCCGCGCTTCGTTCGGAGTGCCTGCGAGGAGAGGTTCGAATGACCGCAACCGCCACGACCCTGTGGGATTCCGTGCTGTCGACGTTGAAGACGGAAATCTCCTACTCGAGTTTCGAAACCTGGTTCCAGGAGACGCGGCCTGTCGCCCTGGACGATCGGTCGTTGACGATTGCGGTCCCCGATCCGTTCACGAAGGGAGGGATCGAGCGGCGCTATCGGGAGATGATCGAAGAGATCGCCTCGAGGTCCTGCGAGCAACCCGTCGCCCTTGTCATCGAGATCCTCAAGGACGAAGCAGGAGCCACGCTTCCGTCGTCTCGTAGTCATGCGACTCCCGATGCCAACCGAAGCGGAGCACTCCCTCTCAACCCGGACTACTCGTTCGCTTCGTTCGTCCGCGGGAAGAACTGCGACCTCGCCTACTTCGCGTCGGAAGCCGTCGCCGGCAAGCTCGGAACTGCGTACAACCCCTTGTTCATCTACGGGAACGTCGGCTTGGGGAAGACCCATCTTCTTCAGGCGATTGGCAATCACGTCCTTGCCATTGCGCCGGAGAGATCTGTCGTCTACACCTCCTCCGAGCGGTTCGCGATCGAGCTGATCAACGCGATCCGGAACAACACGACCGCCGCCTTTCGGAACAAGTATCGGCAGATTGATCTGCTGTTGATCGACGACGTGCACTTTCTCGAGGGGAAGGAAGCGACGCAGGAGGAACTCTTTCACACGTTCAACGAGCTGCACGGAAACGAAAAGCAGATCGTCCTCTCCAGCGACCGCGCCCCGGAGGATCTCTCCGGGCTTCAGGAGCGGCTCGTTTCGCGCTTCCGCTGGGGACTCGTCGCCGACATCCAGGCCCCGGATCTGGAGACGCGGATCGCGATCCTCCGAGAGAAGGCAGCACTCCGCGGACTCGACATCGATGTCGGGATTCTGGAGCTGATCGCAAGCCGGATCTCCTCGAACGTCCGTGCTCTTGAGGGCGCGCTTCTGAAGGTCCTCGCGTTCGCCGAACTCGGGGGAGAACCGCTGACCCCGAAGACACTCGAGGGGATGCTCCCGAAGGAAGGTCAGCGACCTCGGCTGACGATCCAGCACATCAAGGAAGAGGTCGCGTCTCGCTACAACCTCAAGCGGCAAGAGATCGAGAGCTCCAGTCGGAAGAAGGAGATCACCCAAGCACGGCACATTGCCATCTACCTGGCTCGCGAGATGACGGATAACTCCTTCCCCGCGATCGGCCGGGAGTTCGGCGACCGTGACCACTCGACCATCATGCACTCCTACGTCAAGGTGAAGTCGATGCTCGAGGAGACGCCCCTCCTCTACGCCGAGATCGGCGAGATCCAGGAGAATCTGAGCGCCCGCTATTCGACCGTTCAGTGATTCCTTCGGTCCTGCCGAAATCCCTGTCGAGAAACACCGGAAAAGCTCCCTCCAGTTGCGGAATCCGACTGTGGGTTGTCAGCCCTTGGTTTCTCCACAGAAGCCGTCCACATCGCCGAGAGGTTCTTCCACAGGATCCTCCACCCAGAACCCAGCCTTCGAATCCTATCCGACTGAGGCTTTTCGCGCTTTCCACACTGCGCCAGGACACCTACTACTACAACTACAAGAAGGCTTATCTAAGAGTCACACAGATGTTGAAGCTGAGATCGCCCTACGGCAAAGCTTGCGCCAAGCAAACCGACTGCCCAAGCTCCGGATTCGATTGATGCATCCGGAAGGGGGGACTAGAATAGGTCCCTTATGGCCAAAGTACGAAGCACCACGATTCTTGCCATCTACTCCAAGGAAACACGACACGCCGTCTTAGCGAGCGACGGCCAGGCGACGATGGACACAACCGTCATCAAGAAGAACACGAAGAAGCTCTATCGACTCCACGACGACAGCGTCCTGGTCGGCTTCGCCGGCGCGACGGCCGATTGTCTCGCGCTCCTCGATAAGTTCGAGGGGAAGCTGAAGAAGTACGACGGGAAGCTTCGGCGCTCTGCAGTCGAGCTAACCAAAGAGTGGCGGACCGACCGCGTGCTCCGCCATCTCGAAGCGGTCCTCGTAACGGTCAGCGAAGAGGGATTGCTGATGATCTCCGGATCCGGGGACGTCCTCGAACCGGATGACAACGTCATCGGGATCGGGTCGGGCGGCCCGTATGCCCTCGCAGCGGCGAAGGGCCTGATGGAGTCCGACGATCTTCCCGCCGATCGGATCGCTCGCCGCGCACTGGAGATCGCTTCCGAGATCGACATCTACACCAACGACGCGATCACACTCGAAGAGATACGGTGGTGAGGTAGACCATGTCCCCTTTGATCGAGGTATCCACGGCACGTTTGAGCGGCTTGACTCCGAAGCAGATCGTCGAAGAGCTCGACAAGTACATCGTTGGCCAGCAGGCGGCGAAGCGCTCGGTGGCGATCGCACTGCGGAATCGGATGCGCCGTCAGTACGTCGGCGACGAGATCCGGGCTGAGATCAAGCCGAAGAACATCCTGATGATCGGCCCGACCGGTGTTGGGAAGACCGAGATCTCCCGCCGCCTCGCCCGTCTGACGACCTGCCCGTTCGTCAAGGTTGAGGCGACGAAGTTCACCGAGGTCGGCTACGTCGGACGCGACGTCGAATCGATGATCCGCGATCTTGTCGACATCGCGATCGACATGATCCGCGAAGAGGAGATCTACCGCGTCGAGGAGGAGGCCGAACGGCTCGTCGCGGAGGAGATCCTCGATGCCCTCCTCCCGAGTGCCGATTCGGACGAAGAACGCGAGGAGTCCGTCCGGAGCACACGCGAGAAGCTCCGGGCGAAGCTCGAGGCCGGGGATCTTGAGGAACGCTACATCGAGATCATGGTTGACGAGCCGGTCACTCCGCAGCTCGAGGTCTTCTCGCAGGACGGGATCGACCAAGTCGGTATCGACATGGGGAACGTCCTTTCCGGCCTCCTTCCAACGTCGCGGAAGAAGCGGCGGATGCGGATTCGCGAGGCGCGCGGCTTCCTGTTCGAGCAGGTCCTCGACACGCTGATCAACATGGAGGAGGTCCGCCAGGCCGGCCTCCAGCTCGCGGAGGAGATGGGGATCATCTTCCTCGACGAGCTCGACAAGATCGCCGCTGGCGGCCGCGAGGAGACCGGGGGACCGGGCGTCTCTCGCCAGGGCGTGCAGCGGGATCTCCTTCCGCTCCTCGAGGGGACGGCGGTCCGGACGCGCTACGGTGCGGTCAGCACGGAGAACGTCCTCTTCATCGCGGCCGGCGCGTTCAATATGTCGAAGCCATCCGACCTGATCCCCGAGCTTCAGGGGCGCCTCCCGATCCGCGTCGAGCTCGACAGCCTGACCGCGGCCGACTTCCGGCGGATCCTTTGCGAGCCGAAGGACGCACTGGTCACGCAGTACCGTTCGCTGATGGCGACCGAAGGCGTGACGCTCCAGTTCGAGGAAGAGGCGATCGCAGCGATCGCCGACATCGCCTACGAGCTGAATCAGACGACCGAGAACATCGGCGCCCGCCGCCTGACGACGGTGATGGAGAAGTTGATGGAGGAGATCTCGTTCGACGCCGATTCACGTCGTGGCGAGACGATCGTCATCGACAAGGCGTACGTCGAGGAGCGCCTCAGCGACATCGTTGAGGACCGCGACCTGTCACGCTACATCCTGTAGCGAGAAGCGACGAACCCGGAATCGTTGGGCTCAACCGCGCTTCCGGAGTAAGATACTCCACTTCAACCCCCAAGGAGGGACGATGATCCAGATCTCTTTGCCTGACGGGTCAACCTTGGAACAGCCCCGAGGTGTATCGATCCTCGAGGTTGCGTTGTCGATCGGACCCCGCCTCGCCGAGGCGACGGTCTGTGCGGTCGTCGACGGGACGCTTCGCGACATCCGCGAGACGCTGACCGAAGACTGCACGCTGACGCTCGTCACGACGGGCGAGCCGCAGGCGCTGGAGACGCTGCGGCACACGACGACGCACATCATGGCCCAGGCGGTGAAGAGACTCTTCTCCGATGCGAAGCTCGGGATCGGACCGGCCATCGAGGACGGGTTCTACTATGACTTCGACGTCGCCGAGCCGTTCTCGGAGGACGACCTCGAGCGGATCGCCGAGGAGATGGGCCGGATCATCGATGCCGACCTGCCGATCGTGCGAAAGGAGCTCCCCAAGGCGGAGGCTCGCGAGCTCCTCGAATCGCAGGGAGAGGTCTACAAGCTCGAGCTGGTGGATGAGTTGGAGGACGAGACGATCAGCTTCTTCGAGCAGGGCGAGTTCATCGACCTCTGTCGCGGTCCGCACCTCCGCTCGACCGGACGAGTGAAGCCGGCGGCGATGAAGCTCCTGTCGGTCGCCGGCGCCTATTGGCGTGGCGACGAGACACGGGCGATGCTCCAACGGATCTACGGGACCGTCTGGGAGAAGACGAAGGATCTCGAGGACTATCTCTGGCGGCGCGAGGAGGCGGCGCGGCGCGATCACCGAAAGATCGGCAAGGACCTCGATCTGTTCAGCATTCAGGAGACCGGCGGCGCCGGTCTCGTCTGCTTCCACCCGAAGGGCGCGCGGCTGAAGCGCCAGATCGAGGAACTCTGGTACGCCGAGCACGAGCGCGGCGGGTATGAGATCGTCTCGACACCGCACATCGGCAAGGCCGACCTCTGGTCGATCAGCGGGCATCTCGATTTCTACCGAGAGGGGATGTACTCGCCGATGGACATCGATGGGGTCGACTACTACATCAAACCGATGAACTGCCCGTATCAGATCCTGATCTACAAGACGCGGGTCCACTCCTATCGGGAGCTGCCGCTCCGCTGGGCGGAGTTGGGAACCGTCTACCGGTACGAGCGATCGGGAACGTTGCACGGGTTGCTTCGCGTTCGCGGCTTCACGATCGACGACGCGCACATCATCTGCCGACCGGACCAGGTCCAGGACGAGATCCGCGGGGTGTATGCGTTCAGCCTCGGCCTGCTCGAGGCGTTCGGGTTCCGCGAGTTCGACATCTATCTGTCGACCCGGCCGCACGAGGGGAAGGCGGTCGGCGAGCCGGAGCGGTGGGCGCAGGCTGAGCTGGCCCTCCGCGAGGCGCTCGAGGCGAGAGGCCTCCCATACAAGATCGACGAAGGAGGCGGTGCGTTCTACGGCCCGAAGATCGACATCAAGGTCAGGGATCTGCTCGGTCGCTCGTGGCAGTGCACGACGATCCAATTCGACTTCAACCTCCCGGACCGTTTCGACATGACCTACGTCGGCGAAGACGGCGCGGAGCATCGCCCGTATGTCGTTCACCGCGCGCTCCTCGGCAGCATGGAACGATTCATCGGATGCCTGATCGAGCACTACGCGGGCGCCTTCCCCGTCTGGCTGGCGCCGGTTCAGGCGGCGATCATCCCGATCGCCGATCGGCATACCGACTACGCTGCCTCGGTCGAAGAGCGCCTCCGAGAGGCGGGGATCCGGGCGTTTGTCGACAGAACGTCGGAGCGGATGAACGCCAAGATCCGAAACGCGCAGCTGCAGAAGATCCCGTACATGCTCGTCGTGGGAGATCGAGAGGCGGAGGCCGATGCGGTCGCCGTGCGACTCCGGACGGAGGAGGATCTCGGCGCGAAACCAGTCGATGAGGTCGTCACGATGATCCGCAATCTGATCGACGCGAGGTCGCTCGAGCTGGTCTGATCGGAAGGAGGGTGCGATGACCGAGTGGACGTTCATCCTGCGCGTCCTCCTCGCTGCCGGGCTGAGCGCGGCGATCGGGATCGAGCGGGAGTTCCACGGACGTCCGGCCGGGCTTCGCACCCATCTGCTCGTCGGCGTCGGCGCAGCGCTGGTAATCGTTGCCTTTCATGCGGCCTGGGCTGCCTTCGTCGGCGGAGATCCGGCGAGCAACGGGCTCCCGGCCGAGATCGGGCGCGTCGCCGCCGGCGTGATCACCGGAATCGGTTTCCTCGGTGCGGGGACGATCATCAAGGTCGGCGATTGGGTCCGCGGCCTGACGACCGCGGCGTCGCTCTGGTTCGTCGCGACGCTGGGGATCGCCTCCGGGCTTGGGGCCTTCTGGATCGCGATCGGCGGCGAAGGTCTCGTCACCCTCACCTTCCGGATCCGACACCGAGGCACCCCTGACCTGCAGCGACTCGCCGAGAAAGCCGCGGGAATCGAGGGCGTGGTCGAGACGCAGATCCGGCTCTGACCAAATCAGCCGGCGGCTTCCTTCAGCTCCTCGGTCCGATCGATCTGCTCCCACAAGCAGTCGATGTCGGTCCGGCCGAAGTGCCCGTAGGCCGAGAGCGGTTCGTAGATCGGTCGTCTCAAGCCGAATCGATCGATGATCGCGCCGGGGCGGAAGTCGAAGACCTCGGTCACCGCTTCGCGAAGACGGCTGTCGGGGACGGCTCCGGTGCCGCGCGTGTCGACGCCGAGGGCGAGCGGTTCGGCCCGTCCGATCGCGTAGGCGACCTGCACCTCGACTTCCCTCGCCAATCCAGCGGCGACGAGGTTCTTCGCGACGTAGCGGGCCATGTACGAGCCGGACCGATCGACCTTCGTCGGGTCCTTCCCGGAGAAGGCGCCTCCGCCGTGGGAGCCGAACCCACCGTAGGTATCGACGATCACTTTCCGGCCGGTCATTCCGGCGTCGGAGGCCGGGCCGCCGATGACGAAGCGACCGGATGAGTTGACGAGAATCCGCGTTCGTTCATCGAGCCAATCCCCGACGATCGGACGGACGATTCGGTCGATCACACTACGGGTCAGTTCCTCGGTCCCGACGCCCGGGTCGTGCTGGGCGGCGATCAGCACCGTGTCGGCGCGAACCGGACGATCTCCGTCGTATTCGATCGTCACTTGGGACTTCCCGTCCGGACGGAGGAAGGAGAGTTCTCCGGCCTTCCGAACCTCGGCCATCCGCCGGGTCAGTCCGTGCGCGAGGACGATCGGAAGAGGCATCAACGTCTCCGTGTCGGACCTCGCGTAGCCGAACATGATCCCCTGATCGCCGGCGCCGATGACGTCGTAAGGATCGGTCGAGGCGCCGTCCCTCGATTCGGAGGCGTGGTCGACCGCCGCGGCGATGTCGCTCGACTGCTCTTTGATCGTCGACAGGACCGAGCAGTCCTGGTAGTGGAACCCGAGGCCGGGTCGGTCGTACCCGATCTGCTCGAGGACCCTTCGGACGAGGGACGGCACGTCGACGTAGGTTGTCGTCGTGATCTCGCCGCCGACGAGAACGAGCCCGGTGGTCAGGAACGTCTCGCATGCGACGTGTGCCTCGGGGTCGTCGGCGAGGATGGTGTCCAGTACGGCGTCGGAGATCCGATCGGCAATCTTGTCCGGGTGTCCTTCGGCGACCGATTCCGAGGTGAGGTAGGTTCGTGTCATGCTTCCCCCTTCCGATGGTGCGAAGCGTAGCGGTCGACCGGAGGGTGCGCAAGGCATGTCGGCCGATGTTCGGGATGCGGTAGAATCGTCCGATCGGAGAGGAGGAGCGATGCCGACGTTCGACCTTCCCTATGGACAGGAGACTGTGTCGATTGTCGTTTCGCCTGACCTGCTTGCCGAAACTCTCGAAGGGACACCCCCAGCGGGGATTCCGCTACGCGGGGCGTTCGAGGAGGCGTGGTCCGATCCGATCGGGATGGGCGATCCGGCGTTGATCTTCAACTCGACAGACCGCGTCGTCGTCGTAATCACCGACCACACCCGATCGACGCCGACGCGCGCGCTCTTCCCTCTCCTCTGGGGGAAGATCGGCGACAGGGTCTCGACGGAGAACGTCACACTCCTCGTCGCGACGGGATCGCATCGATCGTCGACCGAGGAGGAGCTCGAGACGATCCTCGGCGATCTCCGACGAGAGTTCCGCGTCGTCGTCCACGACTGCGATCGGGACATTGTCGAGGTCGGAACGAGTGCGCTCGGGACGCCGATCCTCCTTCATCGGGAGGTCGTCGAGGCGGATCGGGTCGTCTCGATCGGACACATCGGGATGCACTACTACGCCGGCTATTCCGGCGGACGGAAGAACCTTCTTCCAGGCGTCGCCGGCCGCGAGACGATCGAAGCGAATCACGCGTGGATGACCGATCCACAGAGCACCGCCTGCGTCTATGAAGGGAATCCGGTCAACGAGGAGATGGTCGAGGCGGCCCGGATGATCGGGCTCGACGTCATCGTCGACGTCGTCCTCTCGAACTCCGGTGGTGTGGCAAAGATTGTCGTTGGGGAGCCGGAGGCGGCGCATGCCGTCGGTCGCGCTTTCTGGGACGCGCATTTCCAGGTCCCGTATTGCGAGCCGTACGACGTCGTGATCGCCTCCGCAGGCGGGCATCCGAAGGACATCAACCTCTACCAGGCGTACAAGGGCCAGTACAACGCGATGAAGGCGGTCCGCGACGGCGGGATCCTCTGTCTTCTTGCCGCCTGCCCGAAGGGGATCGGCCATCCGGTCTTCACCGACTGGATCGAGCGGAGCGGATCGCCGGAGGAGGTCTTCTCGATCTACGAGGAGGAGGGGTTCCGCCTCGGCGGTCACAAGGCCGTCTATCACGCGCGCGACCTTCAGAAGGCCACGATCTACCTTCGCTCCGAGCTCGACGACGAGGCCGTCCGACGCTTCTACATGGAACCCGTGTTGGACGTCGCCGAAGTCCTCAACGCAGCGCAGGAGCGATTCGGCGAAGCGTTCCGCGTTCTGGTGATGCCTCACGCGGCCGATACGTTTCCCGTTTGCACCAAGGAAAGCGAAGCGTAGCGTGACGCTCGTCATCCACCGTCTGCCCCGAGCCTCCTCGACGCAGGACGAGGCGAGACGTCTGCTGGCCGACGGCGGGGCAGGACCGGGACACGTCGTCCTCGCCGACGAGCAGTCCGAAGGGAGAGGGCGATTTGGGCGGGCTTGGCTCTCGCCGTCCGGCGGGTTCTACGCGACGTACGTGGTCGAACAGCATCCGAGGATCGCTCTCGTCGCTGGCGTCGCGGTCCTCCGCGCGCTCGACCGGTACGGTGTTTCGGCCTCGCTGAAATGGCCAAACGACGTGATCGTCGAGCGGAAGAAGCTCGGCGGCATCCTGATTGAGACGGCCGAGAACTCCGCTCTCGTCGGGATCGGGCTCAACCTGACCGAGACGCCGCTGGAGACTGCAATGTCAATCCTCACGACCGGTCAGCGCGTCGCGCGCGGCGACCTCGTCGTCGCGATCGGAGTGGAGTTGGCTGGTGCGGCCATCTCGGAGGACCTCCTCGCCGACTATCGGAAACGCCTTGCGACCCTCGGCGAACGCGTGCGCGTTACGACGGAGGACGGCGAACGCCCGATCGAAGGGACGGCTGTCGACATCGATCCGGAGGGACGGCTGCTCGTCGAGACAGACAAGGGCGTCTGCGTCGTCTCGTCTGGGGACTGCATCGAGCTACGTGCTGTGGCAGGGTAGCGATCACCCAGATGCGGCGGTATGCTGATAGGGCGCGGAGAAGGGAGAGAACATGGGATTAATCGACGAAGCGATCGCGCTCGAGGAAAGGGCGGAGAGCAACTACCGTGCGGCTGCGGAGACGACAAGCGACCCGAGCGCCGCGAAGATCCTCATCATGCTCGCGGACGAGGAGAAGCGACATGCCGACGCGCTACGGACAATGAACGCCGGGAGCGTCCAGGCGGACACGAGCCTCGTCGATGCAGCGATCGACTGGATCGGCGGGCGGATCGAGGGCGGATCGAGCGCGATCTCGACCGACGCGGAGCTCCGCGATGTCCTGAGCCGGGCAATGGAAATCGAGCGGGCGACCGAGACGTTCTACCGCGAGCAGGCGGGTACATCCGACCGCGAGGAGATCCGCGTCCTGTTCGAGCGTCTGGCAACGATCGAAAAGGGCCACTACCTGTTCGTTAGCTCGCTGCTCGAGTACTACGACCGCCCGGCCGAGTGGGTCGAGTCGGCCGAGTTCGGGCTACGCCCCGAGTATTAGGGGACCAATGGTGTGAGATCAGCGGCCCACCAGAAGGTAGGTCGTGTCTGTCATCCTGACCCAAATCGCGTGACCCTGAGTGGTCGGCAGGCACATGCGCTATGACGACCCTGCGCACAGATGGAGGAATCCCGTGAGCGAGAGACTGACGATGGAGAACGTCCGAAACGAGGTTGTCGGCGTCGCCGAGCATGTCCAGCTCTTGGATGGCACCCGGCGACCGTACATCAACTTCGACAACGCGTCGAGCACCCCGACGCTCCGGCGGGTGGTCAAACGCGTTCAGGAGTTCGTTCGGTTCTACGCGAGCGTCGGTCGCGGGAGCGGATACAAGAGCCATGTGGCTTCGGAGGAGTTCGAGCTGGCTCGAATGACCATCGGGGCGTTCGTGGGGGCGCGACCGCATGCCCATGCCGTCATTCTCGGGAAGAACACGACCGAGGCGCTGAACAAGCTTGCGCACCGATTCCCGTTCTCCCCGGGAGACATCGTCCTGACGTCCTTGATGGAGCATCACTCGAACGATCTGCCGTGGAGACAGGTCGCCGACGTTCGATTCATCGCACTCCGTGCCGACGGCACGTTGGATCTCGAGGATCTCCGGTCGAAGCTTCGGGAATACGCTGGCCGAGTCAAGCTGGTCGCGGTCACGGGTGCGTCGAACGTGACGGGCGTGCTCAATCCTCTCCGAGAGATCGCCGCTCTCGCGCATCGCGCCGGAGCGCGACTCGCCGTCGACGCAGCACAGCTGGCGCCGCATCGGGCGGTCGACATGGGCGATCCGGAGGACCCCGAGCACATCGATTGCCTCGCCTACACGGGGCATAAGATGTACGCCCCGTTCGGGATCGGGGCATTGGTGACGCTGAAGGACTGCTTGCGAGATGACGGTCCGGATCTCGTCGGAGGTGGCACGGTCGACTTCGTCACCGAGCGTGACGTGGTTTGGAGCGGCCTTCCCAACCGAGAGGAGGCGGGGACGCCGAACGTTGTCGGTGCCGTCGCATGGGCTGAGGCGATCCGATGCCTCCAGGACATCGGCTTGGCTGAGATCGCAGCGCATGAGTCACGGCTGGCGGCATGCCTCCTCGACGCGTTGGACGAGATCCCGGCGGTCCGCGTCTACGGACCGAGCGATCCGAAGACCGCAGACGACAGGCTCGGTGTCGTCACGTTCGCGATCGACGGTGTCCACCACAAACTCGTATCGGCGATCCTCGGATACGAGGGAGGAATCGGCGTCCGAAGCGGGCTGTTCTGCGCACATCCCTATCTGCTTGAGCTTCTCGGGCTTTCGGAAGAGGAGCAATCCGGGATTGCTATGGCGGTCACTCGAGACGGCATCTCCGCGCTGCCGGGTCTCACCCGTGCCAGCTTCGGCATCTACAACGACGAGCGAGAGGTCGCGCTCTGTGCGGATGCCCTGAAGGCGATCGCAGATCGGGCATATCGTGGCGAGTACCAGCAGGAGCCCGGATCGAGCGACTACGCTCCCGTTGGGTTCTCGTGGCCGAAGCTCGGCACCGACTACCCTCCGCAGAAAGGCTGCTAACGGAGACAGAGCCCGCCGCGAAGCAGGCGCGCCGTTCGCGGAGTCGCGCTCCATTGTCCGCGGCCTGAGTTCCACGGTTGCCTGGCCAGGCGCGCTCCATCGGATGAGTTGAGGCTCCGATGGAAGCCCTAGGGAGAGACGCGCTCAATCTCTATAGCTATCCGATGTAGTGGAGGGCCGCTCCGAGTTGGATTTCGACGAGGGTCTTGATCGGGATGACGCGGTAGTCGATCTCCTCCTCGAGTTGGGCAGCCCATCGCTGGAAGGCGTCGTCGAGTTGTCGAAGCGCCTCGACCATGGTTGGGTCGTTCGATTCCTCAACTTCGAGGTGCAGCCCCCGGCGGGCCATGCCGACGATGAGCAACGTGTAGAACCGGCCGACCGTCAGGTTGTCGAAGACCTGGGCAGCGGTCGCAGGAACGTTCAAGCTCTCCTCGGAGGTCGCCCACGCCCGCTTTGCCTCCGCTCCGTCGATCATCAGGCGATTCAGATTCTCCGCTGCCCGACGGAACCTCGACTGGATTCGCATCTTGCTGCCCAACTGTTCGTAGAGGTCTGACAACGTCTGCCGCATTTCGGCTGTCGACTCGATTCCCTCGAGGATGGCGTCCTTCCGGCTCATCTCCGTGACGGACGTGTCGTCGATCCGACGGTCGTAGAAGTACGGCAGTTCGCAGACCAAGTGCGCCGAGTCGCAGACAGCCTTGGCGAATCCGAAGCTCCCTTCGCCCCCTTGGATCTTCTCGCACGGATCCGCGCCGTACGTCTCGAGGAAATCGTAGTGTTCGGTCAGTGCGGGCGATCGGTAGATCGCCGGAGAAAGCTCAACCCCCCACGGCATTTCCGGCTCGCCGAGCGCCAAGGGAATCTCTCGATCGGTCATCAGGGCGCGAAGCGCATCGTCGATCTGAGGGCGGTGCGGAGAGAGGTAGTAGTACCCGCCTCCGAGTCCCGCGTTGTGTAGGGAGTAGGTGAAGACCGGCCTTAGCCCGGTGATCGCGTTCATCAGCGCGCTTGTCTCAGGGATCGGTCGGAAGTACGCGTAGTCCTTGTAGACGATCGGGAACGTCCACTCGGCCTGATCGAAGCTCGTCGGGCGGTAGAACTCCGAGGCGTAGTGGGTGATCGTGAACGGTCCCTTGAACCACCCCTCGTTGAGTCGTGTGCTGTCCGGGTCGATGCACTTGACAAGGTTCCAGGTGAACCGTTTGCCGCGCAGTTCGTCGTCCTCGACCAGTTGCTGAGAGAGGGCCTCGAGCGTCATCGCTCCGATCGGCTCGTTCGGATGCGGACAGGCGAAAAAGAGGAGCTGCTCCTTCCCATCTCCGATCCGAAGCATCCGTATCTCCTCCCCGTCGGTCGACTGCCCGATGGTGACAATGCGGGCCAGCTCGGGGTGTGCAGCAGCCAGTCTCTCGGATGACTCGGTCAGCTCGTCCACAGTCAAGAAGTGTTCGTACTTCGGGACGGCCTTCAATGCATTTTCAATCATGGGACTCTCCTTCGGGTGAGTGGTTCAGGAAGCGCACCGCAGTTAGGGCGTACGTCTTCGTGCATGCCGCGAGCGAAGCGAGATCGACGTATTCGTTGGCTTGGTGAATCGAGCCGCCCGACGGCCCGAAGACGAGTGTCGGGATTCCTCCGAGGCCGGAGAAGACGCTCGCATCGGTGATGACCACAGAGGTCCCGTAGGTAGGTGGACGGTCGTACTCGTCGGCGTAGACTTCCTCAAAGACACGAAACAGCTTTGCTGATCGATCGGTTTCGAGCGGTGCGTAGTACGGAGGAACCATCTCAACGGTTGCTCGTGCATCGAGCTTGAGTGAGGCGATGAGCGCTTCGAGATCCGCCTTGCATCCCTTGCTTGTCTCTCCTGGGACGATCATCCGGCTGATGATCGCTTCGCAGCGATCGGGGACGACGACGGCGTACTCCTCGTACCCGCCGGTGATCTTCAGGGTGCTGACCGGGCCGTTTCCGAGTTTCGGATGTTCCAACTGCGGAAGTTGGTCAAGTGCAGCGATGATTCTCGCCGCTTCTTCAACGGCGTTGACGCCCTCCTGCGGCATAAATCCATGCGCTTGGACCCCCTCTACCGTCAGGCGATAGAGAACCTTCCCCGGCGTTAGTGCGGGAATAGGATTTGCCTTTGTCCCGGCGCATGGCTCCCCGATGATGATTCCGTCGACCGCATCGAGCCCCTGTTCGACAAGCGCACGGGCACCGCTCGAGTAGCCTTCTTCGTCGATGACACCGGAGAACATGATCGAACCGCGAAACGGGATTCCCGAAGAAATCAAGGCTTTGCACGCAGTGAGCGACGACGCGATACCGCCTTTCATGTCAAGTGCGCCGAGACCGTGAAGCCTCCCATTGTGTACCTCGGCAGTCAGCGGATCTCCCTTCCAGTCGGTCGCGGGCGCGACAGTGTCGAGATGGCCATTGAACATGAGACATGGTCCGGAACGCGGAAACCGGAAGGTGCCGATCACATTCCTCCGGGCACCTTCGACATCTTGGTACCGAACGTCGAATCCGTCGACCCGAAGCATCTCGCCGATAACCTTGGCGAGCTGACCCTCATTTCCGACTGCCGAGGGGATAGCGATCAGTTCTCGAAGGAGCGCGGTCGTATCGATCGAATCGAGCGCAGCCAGAATCTGCCTTTCCTCGCTCTTCACTCGTTTCGTTCTCCCTTCCCGAACGGCGTGGTTCTCAGTGTATGAGGGGCTTCCCCGGCCGTCGGTGATGGTTCGGGCGGACTGTCAGCTACGAAGATGGGGGTCCAAGGCATCGCGCAATCCGTCTCCGATGAAGTTCAGACTTAGGACGATCAGCATGATGGCCACCCCGGGGTAGGTGATCATATGGGGGGCGCGACGCAGGAAGTCTTTCCCTTCGTTGAGCATCATCCCCCACTCAGGTGTCGGCGGCTGGACACCCAGACCAAGGAAACCCAATGCGGCGGTCGCCAGAATCGCTCCTGCGATGCTCATCGCTGCCGTGACAGTCAGGCTTGACGTGCAGTTGGGAAGGATGTGCAGGAACATGATCCTCCCGTTGCTGCAGCCTGTCGCCTTCGCCGCCTCGACGAACGGTGTCTCCCTCAGCGTCAGCACCTGCGAGCGGACCAGTCGGGCGTAGATGGGCCAGTTCACCAAGCCGAGCACGAGCATCACATTGTAAATGCTCGGCCCCAACACAGCCATCACTGCCACCGCGAGGATCAAGAAGGGGAAGGCTGCGAACACCTCGACCAACCGCATGACAAGGATATCCACCGCACCGCCGTAGTACCCGGAGAGGAGGCCGAGTGTCGATCCGAGGACCGCGGCGATGCTGACAACGACTAGACCGACCGTGAGCGAGATTCGTGACCCATAGATGAGACGCGACAGAATGTCCCGACCGAAGTTGTCGGTTCCGAGGAGATGGCCAGGACTTCCCGGCTTCTGGAACGGCGACATCAGATCCATCTCGAGCGGGTCGTGTGGCGCGATGGAATCGGCGAAGATCGCGCAGATGACGAAGCCGAGGAGCATCGTTGCTCCGAATACCGCCATTCGGTTTCGTGTGAACGCGCGAATCGCACGTCGACGGAGGCTGATTCGACGCGGCAAATCCTCGGGATCAACGGAACGCGGTTTTCTTCCGAGCGGGAGCCGACGAGTCCGGTCAGTCATAGCGAATCCTCGGATCGATGAACGTGTACAACACGTCAACCAACAGCGTCACGAGAACGAAGGCGATCGCAAACACCAGTGTGGAGATTTGGATGACCGGAAGATCTCGCTTCTGGATCGCCTGGATCGTCAAGCGCCCAAGTCCCGGCCACGAGAAGATGCTTTCCACAATGACCGCGCCGCCGAGGAGATAACCGAGCTGTAATCCCGCGGCGGTGATCACGGGAATGATGGCGTTCCGCAGCGCGTGTCGATACAGGACGATTCGCTCCTTGAGCCCCTTCGCGCGCGCGGTTCGGATGTAGTCCTGCGTCAACACCTCGAGGACCGATGCGCGGGTCAGCCGAGCAAGCAACGCCGCGAGTCCCGTGCCCATTGTCACCGACGGCAGGATCAGGTGGCTGATGAAGTCCCACAGACCGTTGCTCAGGCGTCCAACGCCCCAGATCGGGAGGATCTTCCATGCCAATCCGAATTGCAGGAGCAGCAGGAGTCCAAGCCAGAAGCTCGGCATAGAGACCCCGATCATGGATGCAGTCAGTGACACGTAGTCGGCAATCGAGTTCCGGTGTGTTGCGCTGATGATTCCTACTGGGAGAGCGATCAACAGAGCCAAGATCATGCTCGAGACCGCGAGGAGAATCGTGTTGGGTAGACGGTTGGCGATGCTTGCCGCGATGTCCGCGCGGCTGGTGATCGACACCCCTAGGTCGCCGCGAAGCAGATTGCCAAGATATCTGCCGTACTGCACGTACCACGGTTTGTCGAGACTGTAGAACTCGGTTAGCCGTTCGGCGACCTCCGGCGTGACCTGTTCCGTCGCCAGCATGATCCGAACCGGATCCCCCGGCGTCAGATGCAAGAGTGCAAACGTGATGAACGTAATCCCTAGGAGCACCGGGATCGCGATCAGTACACGCCTCACTAGGTAAGTCAGCATGGATGCTCCACCCTTCGCTTCGCGCCGGGCTGCCGCAATCGATCCGGCCCGAGCGGCAGGGTACACCACTCGGGCCGGGCGTTTCGAGTTCTACTTGTCTATGTAGACGTTGTTCTCCGAGCTGACCAGCTCCAGCGTTCCCCACTCGGAAACGAAGTCCTTGACGTACGGAGCGACATACGTCGTGACGACTTCGAAGTAGAGCGGGATGATGGCCTGGTCCTTGACGATCAGGCGCTGCGCCGCCTTCCACAAGGTCGAGCGCGCGGCGTAATTCACCGTCATGTTCGCCTCGTCGAGCAGCGCGTTCACCGTCGGGTTGTCGTAGAAGTGCGTGTTGCTCTGCGTGATCAACGAGCCATGGAACATCGAGTACAGACCCGTCGTCCCCGCATAGCTGAAGTCGAAGAACATCCCCGTATTGCCAGCGAGGAGGTCGTCGACCCAGACGCCCACGTCTTGCTGCAGCACCGTTGCGTCGATGCCGAGCTGCTGTAGGACCGTCGCGATGATTGTGAAGACGCGGACCTGAGCGCCGCCGAAGCACTTCATCTCGAATGACAGCTTCTCGCCGTCCTTGTCGAGCCAGCCGTCGCCGTCGGAGTCGCTCCACCCGGCCTGGGCGAACAGATCCAGCGCCGCAGCCTGATCGTACCCGTCGAGATCCATCAATCCTTCCGAGTCGTAGCCCATCGGGACCCACGGCGGCACCTGTCCGTAAGCACGCTCGCCGAAGTCCTCGGGGATGACGGCCTTCCAGATCGAATCGACATCGAGGGCAAGTGAGATTGCCCGTCGGACGCGGTAGTCATCGAACGGTGGCGTCGTAACGTTGAATCCGACACCGCGGTACGAGCCGCCGCGGCCGGAGACCGAGAAGCCCAAATCGAGGAGCCGCGGGCCTTCATCTGCTGGTCCGTAGGTGACGATGTCCACCTCGCCGGCCTCCAGTGCGATGATCGCCGCGGCCGGATCTGGAATGACGATGAACTGGACCTCGTCAAGATTGGGCGTCAGCCAGTAGTCCTCGTTCCTGGTGAGAACAGCACGCTCACCAGGGACGAACTCCTGAATCTCGAACGGCCCCGATCCGATCGGTGAGATCTTCAGATCGTCCCCGAGGATCTCGACTGCCTCGTGCGGAATGATCATGACGCTCGCCAGGTGGTGAACGTCGAGGAGGAACGGTGCCGGTTGTGCTGTTTTGATTTCGACGGTGTAACGGTCGAGTGCAGTTGCGCTTTCGATCTCGCTGAGGACAAGATAGACGGCGACTTCCTTTGCTCGTCCGATCGAGTATACGACGTCGTCCGCCGTGACCTCGCGTGCCTGGCCTTCCGGGAAGACAGCATTCCCATCCTGGAACATCACGCCTTCTCGCAGGTGGAAGACCCAGGTGTAGTCATCGACGGCCTCCCACGAGACGGCCAACTCCGGTTTCGGTAGGAAGTCGTCCTTCCCGAGGAAGACGAGGTTGTCGCAGACGAGGCTCGCGACCGAGACATCCGGATTTCGCCCGCCCAGATCCATTGGATCGACATTCTCGAGATCGCCCACGGCAAGCTTGAGAACCTGCTGACCCGTGACGGCGACGCCGACAAGAGCCAGGCTCAGCAACGCGACGGCGAAGAGACAGATCAATCGTTGTGCCTTCATGAACCCTCCTTGATGCGATACTTCTCTCGTATCCAATCCCTGGGTTGTTGTACCCTCAGTGTCGAGTGATCACCTCCTGCCTGCTCTTGAGAGGTCTCCCGCGCAAGTCCGCGCGCCAAAGATCTGTGGAGTGGTGGACAATCTGCGTTGCTACCGGATTCCGTGTTGTGAGGCTACAACTGTTTGTCCGTTGGCGCTGACTCTCGAAGCCGGTTGACCTTCGATGGCGCCCCCACCGACATGGACTACTCGTGCTGCGCTGGTGGAAGATGTCGCTTGGCAGGTCTATTGGTAGGGCCATTTCGTCATCGATCCTATCTCAGCCAGTAGATACCGTCAACTTGCGGCAGGAAACGTTGGTGCATGAGGGCGAAAACGCTACGCCGAGTCGGCTTTGCCGTGTTTGCCAAGATACTTCTCTGCAAGGTGTCTACGCAAGATGGCGTAGTACTGTCGAACTGCCTCTTCGCCAGCGTCTCGATCCCTCAATCGCACGGCGAGGAGCATGGAGTTGTGGGCTTCCTCCGAAGCGGTGGGATTCCTGTGCAATGCTTCCGCAGCAAGGGCACGGACGTCTCCTTTCTCCGTGAGTCGGTGCAGCGCCGCTTGCAGGGCTCGAAGCGGTCCGTTCCCGGTTGCTTGTGCCAAAGCCTGCCGAAACACCCAGTTCAGATTCAGCAGGTTGTCGCCGTTTGGTGTCCGCGTCTCGGCGGCGATCTTGCGGCGAATATCGTCAAGGGCTTCGTGGTCCTTTGAGGTTGCTCGGTCTGCCGCAAGTCCGATCACAACAGTCTCCAATTCGCAGTTCGCTTCCCACATCTCGATCGCGTCGAAGCCAATGTCGACGGTCGTCAGGGCACGGTCGAAGTCCGTTTCGGCGGAAGGAGTTCGCACGACAAACGTGCCGGCTCCGACTCTCGCCTCAACGATCCCACTGAGTTCCAACGCGCTGAGCGCCTCTCGCACCGAATTGCGACTGACCCGCATTTGCTCGGCCAGCGCGCGCTCCGGTGGGAGGCGATCGCCTGGTGCGTAGATCTTCGCGTCGATGGCCGCAAGGATGTGGTTGGCCACCTGTGCACTGAGGCGTTTCCTCTCTGCAGTTCGCCCTCTTTCTGGCATCTGCTGCTCAGGCCCCGCTTCTGTGCCACCGGACTTGTCGCCGGTTCTCATCGCTTCGCTCCCCTCTTGACGACGCCGTCGAGCTTTCTTCTCCGATCGCTGCTCGCACCAGTCGATTGGCCCAACCATTGTAGGGAGGCCGTCCAGTCGACTCAATGACCCCTTACCCATGCAGGCACTGCAAGCTGCTACCGGGGTGTCGTATACTGCGTCCGCTGCGGGATGATGAGACGAGCGGTGATCGGAGGCGGGTGTGGTGCAGGCTGAGCGGCGGAGGGAGATCAAGGCGTTCGCGGTAGACCAGGCAAGCACCCTTCTTGGTGAAGCCGCCGCTCTCAGTGCATGGCTTCATGCGAACCCGGAACCATCATTCGAGGAGCGCGAGGCGGTTGCTCGCTTGGTTGAACTCCTGGAGAGAGAGGGTTTCGAGATTGAACGCGACCTTGCTGGATTGGGAACCGCTTTCAGAGCCTCGTTCTCGGCACAGGATGCACGGCCCCACGTCGCCTACCTCGCGGAGTACGATGCTCTTCCAGAGTTGGGTCACGCGTGCGGCCACAATCTGATCGCGGCGACCAGCTGGGCCGCCGCGGTCTCGGTTCGCAGAGCCATCGAGGCTCATCATCTATCAGGCACCGTCTCCGTCATCGGAACGCCGGGGCAGGAGCTGTACTCCGGGAAGGCGACGATGGTTGCTGGCGGCTGCTTCGATCATGTGGACGTTGCGATGATGGTCCATCCGAGCGATCGGAACATCCTCGATCCGACGTCGATGGCCCTTGATGAGTTCGAGGCTACGTTTCGTGGAGTCTCGGCCCACGCGGCGGAGGCACCGCACGAGGGGAAGAACGCGCTGAATGCTGTCCTCGTGATGTTCCGAGCCGTCGATGCGCTCCGCCAGCATGTGCCGGCAGACGTCCGGATACATGGGATCATCACGGAAGGTGGCCAAGTCGCCGGGACGGTTCCGGATCTCGCGAAAGCGCGCTTCGCCTGTCGCGCAAAGCGTCGCGCTACGCTGGATGGAGTGACCGAACGTGTCCGCCGCTGCGCGGAGGGCGCGGCGATTGCCACGGACACGAAGCTCGATATTCGCATGTACGAGCCACGTGTGGACGACATTGCCCATGATCCGGATCTCGCCGCGCTGTTTCGAGCCAACTGGGAGATGTATGTCGAAGAGATCACGCGTGGAAGGGACTGCGAAGCGTTCGGAGCGCTCGACACCGGCAACGTGAGCCAAGTTGTACCGACGATCCAACCAATGGTGGCGGCAGTGCCCGACGGGGTCAAACACCACACACGGGAGTTTGCTGACGCGATGACGGGTGAGCTAGCCAAGGAAGCGCTTTCGATCGCTTCCCGCACGCTTGCCATGACGGGGATCGATGTGTTGTGCAGCGTGCTGGAGTAGCCGGAAGGAAAAAACGCCAATCGCCTGGGTGCGTCAGCCGGCTCGGTTGGGATGTCAAACGTACAGTGACAGTCCCATCAGCAGATGGAGCGTCGCGGCGAGGAGCCCGGCGTACGCGGTCCAACGATGGAGCTGGAACGCCCGACGGGCGAATCCCTTGAATCGACGCCTGAGGATCATCAGCAACGCAGCGACGAGGAAGAGTGCGTAGGTGATGAATCCGACGACGGCGATCATCGGCAGCGGTCCAACGTAGATTCCGTAGGCGAAGTCGCTGAGGAGTCTCATTCCGCCTCCCTATCCGTCGAGCGTGATCGACGTTGCCGATCGCTCGGTGTGCCGTGCCGTCAGCCGGTCGTTCGACGCGTGGTAGGCGAGGATGATCGTGATACGGCTTCCCGCCACCAGCGTCTTGTCCTGGCTGTCGCCTGAGTCGAGCGGAATCGCGAACTCGAGAATCGTCTCTCCGTTTGATTCGCTTCCGGCCGCCTGAATGATGTGGTCGACAGTGTCCTTTCGGTGTGATGTCGGCGCGTTCCCGTAGTGATCCTCGATGACCAGCTGATCACCCGAAACGGCGCCGATGATGATGTCCGCTCCCTGCATCTGACGCTCCGGCTCGAATCCGATCGACAGCCAACCCGTCCCCGGCGCGACGAGGCCGACGTAGAGGATCGATCCGTCGTTCTGCCAAGAGACGGACATCCCGGTTGCCGAGTCGGTCATCGAGTTCCGATACTCCGACTCTCCAATCGTCCCGTCGATCTGAGGCGGCCATTCGATGTCGGAGAAGTCGACGTTGTGGATGAACGTGAGCGTCGCGTCTCCTTGGACGTCCGGGAACTCGACCCGCCACGCATGGTCGGCCGGCGGGGCATCATAGAGCCCGTTCCCGTTCGCATCGGCGTAGAAGTCGATTCGATACGACGCCCCGATCACGAGATCGGGGACCTCGAAGTCGAACGAAGCGCCTTCGATTTCCGAGATCGCATAGCGGGCGATCTCGCGACCCGTGTCGATCTCGACGACACGCAGCTCGAACAGCTGGCCGACGTGAGGGCCCATCTCGCGGAACTCCAACGTCAGCGTTGCTTGCCCGAATGCGGCGATCGAAAGGACGAGCAGGAAGGTCGCCGCGATCGCCCCCGCCCCGAGTCTTCTCATTCGGTTCATTCTCTCCTCCCTCGAATTGTGAACTGATCGATCGTTGAACTACGATCGAGCCTAGAGACGGATCGTGAAGCCGGCAAACGGAACCGGTGAAGAACTCGTGAGGGCCGATCGAAGGAAGGGATATCGATGGATCTCGGATTGCGCGAGAAGGTCGCGATCGTCGGCGGAGCGAGCCGTGGCCTCGGTCGGGCGTGCGCGGAGCGGCTCGCGCGCGAGGGGGCGCATCTGGTGATCGTTGCCCGCGGCGAGGATGAACTCGCGTGCGCGGCGACGGCGATTGCGGCGGAGACCGGGACCGAAGTTATGCCTGTCGCGATCGATCAGAGCCGCCCGGAGGGCATTCAGACGATCGTCGAGCGAGCGATGGAGCGGTTCGGCCGGATCGACATCCTGGTGAACAACACCGGCGGGCCGCCTCCCGGGCGCTTCGACGATCACGATGATGCAGCCTGGCAGGCGGCGTTCGAGGGGACGCTGATGTCGGTCGTCCGTCTCTGCCGCGCGGCCGTCCCGATCATGCGAACGCAGGGATGGGGACGGATCGTCAACGACACGTCGTTCACGGTGAAGGAACCGGCCGACCGCCTGATCCTCTCGAACGTCTTCCGGGTCGGGGTCGTCGCCCTATCGAAGACGCTCGCTCGAGAGGTCGCTGCGGACGGGATCACGGTCAACTGCGTCTGTCCGGGCGCGTTCGATACCGACCGGCTCCGGGCGATCTTCCGTGAGCAGGCCGCAGCGAGCGGACAGGACATCGAGGACGTCCGACGTGAGTGGAAGGAACGGATCCCGATCGGGCGCCTCCAGCGACCGGAGGAACTCGCCGATCTGGTCGCCTTCCTCGTTTCCGATCGCGCGGCAGCGATCACCGGTGCGTGTCTCCCGGTCGACGGAGGGCTGACGCGGGGTCTCTTCTAGTCTGCGTCTCCTTGAGGTGTGCCGTTGTCGAAGGCGAATCGATTCCAGGAGACGACGGCTTCGAGGGGCTTCCGATCGCGCGGGCCGAACTCGGTTGTGCGGTGTTTCTCCGATAGCCCTTCGGCGTCCCCCGGACGCCCGACGACGACCAGCGTGATCAGGGTGTAGTCCTCCGGGATGCCGAGGATCTCCTTGACCGCAAGCGGCTTGTAGCCGGCGATCGGATGCGCGATCAGCCCCATCGACGTCGCCTGAATCATCAGGCTCCCGATCGCCATGCCGCAGCCGAAGAGGAAGTAGTCTCGGTTGTCGGAGAGCGTGCAGTCGAGATCCCTCCGTGACGCCACGGCGACGATCAGCGGGGACGGGCCGGTCCAGTAGTTGGCGCCGGGCATCGCCTCCTTGATCGCGGCGAGCGTCTCGGGGTCATCGACCGGGATCAGCCTCCACGGCTGCGAGTTGAAGCAGGAAGGCGCGAGATGCGCCGCGCGGAGGAGCGTCTCGGCCGTGTTGCGGTCGATCGGCTCATCGGAGAGCGCTCGCCGCGCGCGTCGATCCTCGATCGCCTTCAAGATCTCGGACACTTCACACCTCCACAAGCATCAAGGCGAAGGCATTGAACGCAGAGGACACAGAGAGTGACCGCAGAGGTTGCGGAGGAACGTAGAGGCAAGAACCAAACTACGAATCCCAGAGGTCCTCTCCCGTGGTCAAGCCGCTGGTTCCCTTGGGACGTTCTCCACCTAGTCTCTCGATGCGGGTTCCGCTACAAGGGACGCCGATGCGAGAAGAGACACGACCGAACCAGAGTTTCCTCATTGTTCTCTGCGTCCTCTGCGTTTCCGCTTTCCGCACTACTCCTTGACGTGCATTGGAACGTCGCAGCAGACGAGCGTGCCGACGCCCGACGTGACGACCTTCACTTCCTGTCCGCACAGATCGCAGACGTAGATCTTCCCTTCTTCCGCCATCTCAGCCTCCTTGCGCTTGTCGGACCGGATTTCGGGTGCTCATCGTGCGTGAGAAGGGGTCGCAAGGCGGCCCCTTCTCACCCGTCCCTGACGCTACAGCGTCAGGGAGGCTTCCCACAACCCGTGGAGATTGCAGTACTCGACCGCGATCAGCTCCGAGAACTCTTCCTTGTTGATGTGAGCGACGACGGTCGGGACGCCGAACGTCGGACCGAGGTCGAACGTCGCGACGTGGACGGCGATGCCTCCCTTCACCCCGAAGAGGGCGATCCACTTGATGTGATGCTCAATGGTGTTCGGGTGGGCGACCTCCTTGCCGACGGTCACCTTCACCGCGTCCTTTCCGCACTCCTCGCAGTCGACCAGTTCGATGACCGGTACGTGCTTCTCCTTCCCTTCCTGGCTGGCTCCCTTGATCAGGTCTCCGAGTTTCATCGATTGCCTCCTTTGGGTTGATCGTGCTTTCCTGGTTATCCGACTTCGTCTCTCTAGGTTCGAACGATGAATCGGTCGAGCTTCTCCTCGATGGTCGGGCGGTCGAGCCTCTCCAACTCATGCAGCGGTCGGTTTCCGACCCGGTCACGGTACGACGCGGCGAACGTCGGTCCCGAAGGGATCTCGTAGAGGACACCGATCGGGAACGAGTCGACGGCATCGAGCGCAAGGCCGATCGCCCGGTCGCGATCGGTCGGGTCGTGGTCCTCCGGAATCGGGACGATCCGCTCGCGATACCACGCGATCGGTTGGCGTCCCCACGTGATGCACGGCTGGATCACGTCGATGAGGGCGAGGCCGCGGTGTGCGATCCCGCGTTGAAGGATCTCGGCGAGACCCTCGATGTCGCCGGCGAACCCGCGGGCGACGAACGTGCACCCGTGGACAATCGCAGTGGCGAGCATCTGCGCAGGATCGATCTCAACCCCGTCGAACTGGAGCCGCGTCTTCTCGCCGCGCGGCGTTGTCGGCGAGCCCTGCCCTTTCGTCAGCGCGTAGATTCGGTTGTCGTGGACGACGACGGTGATGTCCGGGTTCCTCCGAAAGGCGTGCAAAAGGTGGTTCCCTCCCTCGCCATAGAGGTCGCCATCCCCGGAGGTGACGATCGTCTTCAGTGCTGGATTAGCGACGTGGACTCCGATCGCCGCGGGGATCGCGCGTCCGTGCAGCCCGTTGAAGACGTTCGCTCGCACGTAGTGAGGGAGCTTCGCTGCCTGGCCGATTCCCGAGACGAGACAGACTTCGTGCGGCGCCAGACCGAGTTCGGCGAGGGTGCGCTTCAGCGCCGTTTGGATTCCGAAGTTCGGGCAACCGGGGCACCACTGGTTCTCGACGTTGGTCCGGTAGTTGTCGATGGTCGTCATGACATCCGCTCCAGGATGAACTGAGCGTCGATCGGGAGGCCGTCGCTCCGCCCGATCGTCCCCTCGATCGACCAACCGAGCTGGCTTCGGAGGAGCTGCGCGAACTGCCCGGTCGCGTTCCCTTCGACGGTCCACAGCTGAGCCCCCTTCGGCGGATCGAGCGAGGGGAGTGGCCAGAGTTCCGCGAAGTGGAGTGCGCCGACCTTTCGGCCTTCCGACCGGAGTCGATCGACTGCCTCGGCGATCGCACCCTTCGTCGATCCCCAGCCGATCAGCATCCGCTCGGCATCATCGATCCGCTCGGAAGATGGCGGGCGGATCTCGGATCGCAGATGCCGTTCTTTCTCGAGACGTTTGGCGACCGCCGCCGGTCGTGTCACTCGTAGATCCTCGGTGATGTGTCCTTCGGGGGTGTGCTCGTCGGAGTCGAGGCAAACGACGTGGTCACCTTGGCCGAACGCGAGGCGGGGCGAGATCCCTGATTCGGTCGGCGCGTACCGCGCGTAGTCCGTGAAGTCTGTCGGATCGGCGAGATGAGCGGCCGGGATCTTCGCTGGGAGCATGAGCCGCTCGAGCGAGAAGCGTGAATCGGCGAGGTACTGGTCGGTCAGAAGGATGACCGGGGTCTGGTATCGATCGGCGAGATCGAAGGCGCGGACCGTCAGTTCGATCGCCTCCTGTGGGTCCGACGGCGCGAGGACGGCGCGCGGGAACTCCCCGTGTCCGGCCCGGATGGCAAAGAGGAGGTCCTCCTGAGCTGTGCGCGTCGGGAGGCCGGTCGCCGGGCCGGGCCGCTGCGCGAGGAGGATCACGATCGGCGTCTCGATCATCCCGGCGAGGCTGATCCCCTCGGCCATCAACGCGAACCCGCCGCCCGACGTTGCCGTCATCGCGCGCGCACCGGCGGCGCTCGCTCCGAGGGCCATGTTGATCGCGGCGATCTCATCCTCCGCCTGCTCGGCGAAGACGCCGAGGTCGGCGTCACGTGTGAACGCGGTGATGATCCCGGTCGATGGGGACATCGGATAGGCGCTGATGAACCTGCATCCGGCGGCGGCTGCGGCGAGCGGGATCGCTTCGTGAGCCGAGGCATAGGCGTACGACGCGTCGCGCTTCGGAGTCTCCGCAGGGGCTCGTCCGCCCAGCGCACTTCCGGCGCAGTCGAACCCGGCCCGGGCGGCGGCGACGTTCGCTCGGACGGTCTCCTCTCCTCTCGCGGCGAATGCCGAGGCGAGGACCGCTTCGAGGACCGAGAACGGGAGGCCGACGGCCGCGCAGAGCGCCCCAGCCGCGACGGCGTTCGCGTAGATTTCCTGACCACCGTGTTCGGTGGCCAGGGAGACGAAGGGAACCTCTACGTGATTTCCGCCGTCTGTTGGGGTGTCCGACGAGATCAGGAGTCCATCGGAGTGGAGCGCGTCGGCGTAGTGCTCCCGGGCAACCGGGTTGAGCGCGAGGAGGAGATCGGCCGTGGTGCACGGCGCGTTCCGTGCTTCCTCGGAGACGCGGAGACGGACGCTCGAATTCCCGCCACGGATCCGCGATTCGAACTCCTGCGTCGAGAAGACGGGGTAGCCGTGTACGAGGAAACAGCGGGCGACGACGTCGCCGATCGTCTGGATTCCCTCTCCGGCTGCGCCGGTGACGAAGATGCTCCGTTCCACGGCTCTCCTTTGCAGGCTACTCCAGGTCCTGATGGCGCGAGGCGATCTCGTCGGCGAGCGCGTCGAGCGCCTTGTACGTCTCCTCGGTCGGAAGGCCCTTCGTGAAGATTGGATCGAACCACTCGGCCTTCAGCGTCCCGCAGAGATCCTGCGTCTTCTCGGCTGCCTTCCCTGCCCAGCCGTACGAACCGATGACCGCAGCGTGCCGGAGCTTCGGACGGAGGGCGGCGGTCAGGTATGCGGCGAAGACGATGCTCGGATGCGGGCCGACGAGGACGGTCGGTGTCGCGAAGACGACCGTCGCCGCATCGACCAGATGGATCGCATAGGCACCAAGGTCGGTCTTCGACATGTGGAACGACTCGACGTGGACCCCTCGCTCGGTCAGCGCCTCGATCAGGTGGTCGACCATCCGCGCCGTGCTGTCGTGCATCGACGTATATGGCAGAACGACGAGGTTCTTCGGCGGATCGAGGACCCAATGCCGATAGGCGTCGAGGATGAAGCCCGGGTCGTCATGGATCGGTCCATGGCTCGGGCAGATCATCTCGATCTCGTACGGCGAGAGCTTCTCCAGATGACCGACGATCAGATTCGAGAACGGCATCATGATCTCGGCGAAGTAGCGCTTCGCCGCTTCGCAAACGCGCGGGCGATCGACGGCGAACAGGTCGTTCGTCGCCAGATGCGAGCCGAAGAGATCGCAGGTGAAGAGGATCTTCTCTTCTCGGAGGTACGTCAGCATCGTCTCCGGCCAGTGGACCCACGGGGCGTGAATGAACTCGAAGGTCCGATCCCCGAGCGAGAGCGTGGCGCCATCCTCGACGGCGAGGATCCTCTCCTCCGGGATCCCGAGATGATCCGAGATCATCGGCTTCGCCTTCGGGCTCGAGACGACCTGGACGTCCGGATACCGCTTGACGATCTGCGGCGCGGTTCCGGAGTGATCCTGCTCGACGTGCTGGATGATCAGGACGTCGAGTCGGTCGACGGCGTCGAGCTGCTTGAGGATCTCCTCGCTCTTCGCCGGGTCGGCGGTGTCGATCAGCGCCGTCTTCTCGCTCCCGCGGACGAGGTACGCGTTGTAGCTCGTCCCGTCAGGGATCGGAATCAGCTCGTCGAACAGCCGCCGCTCCCAATCGATCGATCCCATCCATTCGATGCCGTCCCGAATCGGTCTCGATTTCAACCTTCCTCCCATCGAAGCTCTGTTGCCAAAATCACCGAGAGAACCGGCTGTCCGGAGACGGTTCTCGCTCGTGACGGGCTTCGCCCGTCACGCCGCCTTCTCGAACATGTCCTTCCCGACGCCACACTCGGGGCAGACCCACGTGTCGGGCAGATCCTCGAACGATGTACCCGGATCGATTCCACTGGCCGGATCGCCGACGGACGGGTCGTACACGTAACCGCAGATCGTACAGATCCACTTCTCCATTACGATTGGGCTCCTTTCCTGATGCTCTTCCTGTACTCGTTGTAGGTCAGCGGCTCGCCGCCGTCACGCGTCCCGGCGCGATCGACCGAGGCGACGAACAGCGAGTGCGTCGCCATATCGACCGTCATCTCGGGGATGACGGTGCACTCGTAGACCGCCACCGCGTTCGGCAGATACGGGATTCCGTGCTCGGTCAGTTCGTGCGGGAAGTCGGCGAACTTGTCGACGTCCCGCCCCGACCGGAAGCCGAACCGACGGATGATCGCGGGGCAGGTCTCGTCCTCTCGGTCGAGGACGCTGGCGACGAACCTCCCGCTTGCTGCGATCATCTCGTGGGTCAGAGACTTCGCTCCGATCCCGATGGCCATCCGAGGCGGCATGTTCGTCACCTGCATCAGCGCGTCAAGGCACTGACCGTTGATCCGATCGCCCGATCGGACGGTCAGGATGTAGAGGCCGTGCGTGACGCGGAAGAGGGCTTGGTTCAGCCCTGCGTCGTCGGTGACGAACGTGAACGCCATGGTCATCCTTTCCGCAGCCTACTCCTAGGCCGCCTCTTCCCCGCCGAACTCGTAGGTCGGAGGGAACGGAGCGGCCATTCGCTGGCCGAGTTCTCGGTCGGCCAGCAGCAAAGCGGGCCCGTCCTTGCCGACCAGCTTCAGCATGTCGATCACCTTGGTCACGGAATCCTCTTCCTCGACCTGTTCGGTGACGAACCACTGGAGCATGATCCCGGCGGCCCGGTCGTTCTCCTCGTCGGCGATCTTCGCCAGATCATTGATCCGACCGCTGATGAACTCTTCGTGCTTCAGCGCCGCTTCGAACGCGGCGAGCGGAGCGTCCCACTCCTTCTCCGGCTTCTCGATCGCCAGCAGCTCGATGCGACCGCCCCGCTCGTTGATGTGGTTGTAGAACCGGAGGGCGTGTCCGAGCTCTTCCTGCGCCTGCGCCTTCATCCATTGGGCCATACCGTCGAGTCCCATCGAATGGAAGTAGGCGGACATCGAGACGTAGAGGTAGGCGGAGAACGTCTCGTGCATAATCTGCTCGTTCATCGCCTCTCGCATCCGTTGACCGATCATGATTCACCTCGTTTCGTTCTTCTACTGGTCGTGTTGAACTCCGTACTACACATCATTTCGCTGGCTTTCGCCAAACCATCTGCTCCCGCGCGAGCTTCCGTTCTCGGAAGAGGCTTCTCTTGTGGTGCCCGAAGGGGGTCTCCCGCGAGTTCCCTTAAGCCGAAGGAACTCGCCCGTCTTCGCTGGCTCGCCAGCGAAGACGATGGCTACCAATTCTCGCCGAGCAGCTCGAAGTGTGCCTGGGGGTGCGTACAGGCAGGGCAAACGTCGAGAGCTTCTGATCCTTCGTGGAGGTATCCACAGTTCCGGCAGCGCCAGACGACCGACGAGTCCTTCTTGAAGACGGTTCCCGCCTTGACGTTCTTGAGCAGGCCGAGGTAGCGGGCCTCGTGCTGTTTCTCCGCCACGGCGATCGCCTCGAAGACGGCAGCAATCTCGTCGAAGCCTTCTTCACGCGCGATCTGTGCAAACTCGGGGTACATCGTTGTCCACTCGTAGTTCTCCCCGCCGGCCGAAGCCTTCAGGTTCTCCGCTGTTGAAGCGATCGTTCCGGCCGGGAAAGCTGCCGTTACCTCGGCCTCTCCGCCCTGCAGGAACTTGAAGAGCCGCTTGGCGTGCTCCTTCTCCTGATTCGCCGTCTCCTCGAAGATCGATTGGATCTGGACGAACCCGTCCTTCTTCGCTTGCGAGGCGAAGTAGGTGTAGCGGTTCCGCGCCTGCGACTCTCCGGCGAACGCCGTCAACAGGTTCTTCTCCGTCCGTGTTCCCTTCAGTTCCATGCGTCTTCCTCCTTCTGTGGTCTCTTAAGTTTGACACGCCGGGCAGAAGCAGGTCGATCGCCCGGCCTGAATCACACGTTCAATCGAGGTTCCGCACCGTTCGCACGGCTCGTTCTCTCGTCCGTAGACGGCGAGCCGGTTCTGGAACGATCCGCTCCCCTCGGAGCTTCGGTAATCCGACACGCTGCTTCCGATCGTCGTTCCGAGCTGTTCGATCGCGTCGAAGAGGACCGACGTGATCCCGTCGTGCAGTGCCGCGATCTCCGTCGAGTGGAGCGAATTCGCCGGGCGTCGTGGGTCGATCTTCGCTCGCCAGAGAGCCTCGGCGGCGTAGATGTTTCCGATCCCCGCGATCTTCCGCTGGTCGAGAAGAAGCTGCTTGATCGGCGCGCGGGACGCGGTGACGAAGTCGTCGAGAATGTCGGGCGTGAACTCCGAGTGAATCGGTTCAATCCCTAGATTCCGATCGAATCCGTCGGGGCAGAGGGCGGCGGTCCCCAGCCTCCGAGGATTGATGAAGTAGACCGAATCGCCCGAGTCCAGGTGGAGGATCATCCGGGTGTACGGGATTTCGTCCTCTGTCCGGTCGAGTCGGAGCCGTCCGGACATCCGCAGGTGAACGACCAGATCTCCACGCTCGCCGAGGCCGATCACGATGTACTTCGCGCGGCGCTTCACGTCACGGATCGATGCGCCGATAAGCATATTCGAGGTCACCTCGAGGCGGCCGTCGAGGATCTCGGCGTCGGCGATCCGAGCGCCGACGATCGGTGATAGGCGGCGGACGAGCGTCTCGACCTCAGGAAGCTCAGGCACGTCGCACCTCCTCGCTGTCGCTCGAAGGTCCGGACGAAGAAGCCTTCGGCTTCTTCGCGGCGGTTCTGGGATCTGAGTCTTCGTACTTCTCAAGGCACTCGGAGCAAACGCCGTAGGCGTAGGTCCGGATCGACTCGATCAGATGACCGTCGGCGTTTGCGTCGATCGGGGTTTTTCCGTCTGCTTCGATGTCGTAGACCTTCCCACAGATTCGGCAGCGAAAATGCGCGTGCGGGCCGAGGTCGGCATCGTACCGAGCGACCGATGGATCGACGTTCAGCCGGAGGATCGTTCCCGCCTTGGTCAGCGCATCGAGCGTGTTGTAGACCGTCGCGCGCGCGATCGACGGGAACTTCTTCCGTACAGCCAGAAGGACCTGATCGGCCGTCGGATGTTGCTGAGTCTTGCTCAGCCATTCGAGAATCGCTAGTCTCTGAATTGTCGGTACCAGACCGACTTCTCGCAGTGTCTCCGCATGATCCATGGATCTCATCTCGGACGAATTATAAGTTTAGATTGAGTCCAAATCAAGGTCGATTGCGTGCACCCTTACGGGGATTCGGCAGAGAACAAGGTCGCCACGCCGAGATTCAACGAGCATCCGAAGCGAGACCGAGTCCCTACTCTGGAGCCTGGGGGACTGAATGTAGAAAGCGTTCGTGAGCTGTCGCGTGGTGAGGCGCATCCGAATGCGGGCGGCCCGATATGCCGAAGATGCTGTTCGGGTCGCGCTTCCGCGGCACCTTGGTTGCACCTGAAGACTGGCGATTATGCCACTCTGCTTGAGCCGCAATTCTCGTTTGAGATCGGGGTGGCAGCCCAGCGCAGGGCTATTACCCAATCACGAAGCGCGTGTCTTCCTTGATCTCAAGGAACATCGGATCGTAGACCAGACCCATTGTCTCCCAGCGCTGGCTGGGAAGGGCAAGTTCGTCTGCGGCGGCTCGGAACGCGCTTGAGACGGTAGCTCCGTCGCCCAGCGCCTCGTAGAAGCGCTCGGCGAATGCCTCAGCGTAGTCTGAGTAGAGCCAACCGGTTGAGGCGACTAGCGCGTCGATGCCAGCCTCCCTGGCGGCGCGGACTACCCTTACGGAATTACAGGTATCCATGTAGACCAGTCGGACGCCTGCTCGATGCCAGCTAGCGAAGAGGCGCGATGCCTGTAGGTGGCTGTTCCCAAAGAGGATGTGATCTCCATCCACGTGAGCTGTGTATAGGTGGACACCGGCATGGCCACCAGCGACAGTGCTTTCCGCCTCGGCTCCGCTCACGAACTGCACGTCGCTCAACTCGAGGTTCTGGAACCGTCTCCCCGCAATCGAACAGCGATGATCTCCGTCGAACATGCTGTCAAACTGATCTTGAGGATAGCCCGATAGCACGAGGACCCTTGCAGCGACTTCCGAGGGGACTAGCGAAATCAGTGCCTCGTGCAGAAGCCTCTTCCCTTTCAGAAGCGTGACGCGCGCCAAAACGCCATGACCACCTTCACGTAGTTCCCATCTCGCGATTGGGAAGGCTAACTGGATACCAACAGTCTCGTGCCTAACGGAGTACCAACGCAGCGTAAACAGGACCCCGCGGAAGTCTGGCAGCGAAACCACCTCGAAGGAAGCACGGGACATGCTGGCGCCAAGGGTCAGGGAGCCACTTCCGATGAGTGAGATTCCCAACGCCGAGGAGCCTGACTTCGAGAAGGTGTCGCGAAGCACATCGCCGATGCATGCCTCGTTCTTGAGGGCTATGCCGTGACATGGCTCAACCTTGACACGAATGTCACGATATCTCCCCGGGCTGAATAGAAGCGGAACCACAACATGGGTACCACCCCCCGCGCCGTCGAATTCGACTCGAGGTCCATTCGGATGTATTGACACCGCCATGTCGCTACCGTACTTGTGGGAGCGGTTCTCTCCAAGTTTTTAGCTGCCGCCGGCTGCAAAGAAGACTGCACGGCGTCTCAGGAATAGGGGGATCGTGGACGGCGTGTGTCCCGGATGACTGCGGGACAACGATTCCGCGGACAAGAACGCAAGCCTCCGAGTGCGGAAGACTGTGGGCCGCGAAGCCAATCGCACAATTGCAAGAATAGGGATGTCATGGAGCCTGGGAGACTCGAACTTCAACGTACGGAGTCCGTGGGCGCCGGTTTCTGAGGCTTCCTCATGAATGGCTGGACCGCGCTGGCGACCCGAATCGCAAGTACGTCTCGGTTGCTGCGTCCAGATTCCCATACTCGCCGCGGTACCGAGGAGGGAGAAGCGCGGCCATTCGGTACATGATCTCGTCGGCGATCCGCTGGCGAAGCTCACTCGTCAGTCTTGCCGCGCCGATCTCGATGGAAAAGGGCTCGCCGACGCGGATGTGAAACGGTGTCCGGCGGAGTCGGCGAACGTTGTCTCCGATCGCCTCCCCGCCGTAGACGACGACCGGCAGAAGCGGAGCGCCGCTCTTCAACGCCAGCGTCACGATCCCCGAGCGGCCTCTCTGGAGCCGACCGTGCCGGCTTCGCGTTCCTTCGGGAGCGACGGCGAGGATCCCCCCGGATTTCAGCACGTCGAGCGCGCGGCGGAGCGCGCCGATGTCCGCCACGCCGCGTCGGATCGGGATCGCTTCCCATTGATCGAACAGCCATCCGAGAAGCGGATTGTCCCACGCCTCGGCCTTCGCAAGGCCGATCACCTTTCGAGGGCGGAAGCCGCAGTGGAGGACCGGGGCCTCGAGGAAGTTGACATGATTGGCGACGAGGATCAGCGGGCCATTCATTGGAATTCTGTCGAGCTGCTTCCCGTCGATCCTGCACAGGATGCGGACCAGCAGGCAGATCAGCCCGTCCACCAGTCGACCGAGAAGCGTCATCCGCCGCCCTCGGGTCGTCGACAAAGGACCTCGATCTGGCGAGGGAGGACCTCCATCGTCAATCGCTTCCCTTCGATACAGAGCGTCTCGCCGTCGGCGTGAGCCGGGAGGACGCCATCGAGCGCGGTAACCGTAATTCGAGCCGTGTGCCCGGTCTTGATTGACGGGCGACTCGCCTGTGTCCCCTTCATGAACCGAGGGATGAGGGCGAGGATTCCCAAGCGGCTGACTTGGCTCGCGATGCACAGATCGAATCGACCGTCGTCGATTCTTGCATCGGGGGCCATCATGAACCCTCCTCCCAACCGTCGGCCGTTCATGATCGAAACCATCAGCGACTTCTGCTCGATCGTTTGTCCCTCGTACTCGATGCGGGTCAGCGGCGCTCGGTAGTAGAGGAAGATGGTCTTCAGCGCAGCGACGAAATAGCCGAGGAAGCCGCGCAAGCGCTTCAATTTCGCTGCTTCGAACCCGACGACGGCGTCGAAGCCGATCCCGATTCCGTTGCCGAAGAAGCGGTCCTCGGGGAGTGAATCCCCATCGACACGGCCGACGTCGATCGTTCGCCTGTGATCTGCGGCCAGTGCCGCACACCCCTCGTCCAGGGCGTGAGGTATGCTTGCGCCGAAGGCGAAGTCGTTTCCACGTCCGACGCAGAGGATTCCCAGCGCGGCGGTGCCTGCACCGGCCTCCTTCGCCCGCATCAGGCCGTTGAGGACCTCGTTCGACGTCCCGTCCCCGCCGACGGCGACAACGACGTCGACCCCGTCTTGGGCCGCTTTCCGAGCGAGCTCGGCAGCGTGCCAGGGCCGTTCGGTGAAGACGAGATCGAACGTCACGCCGTGCTCGTGCAGCAACCGCTCGATGGTCGGAACGACGCGGGATGCCATCCCACCGCCGGCCGTCGGATTGACGATCAACCTGTATCGTTTCGTCATTGCGGGCACCTCCCTGCGGTTTGCAGTGCAATCAACGATACGGATTCGGCCGATCGGGGTCACCTAGAGCCCATCGACCCCAAGCGTCCTGGAGCGATCGGTCGTGGGCGACTCGGTGAACGCCTGTGTTCGAGCTATCCGTCCATCCGCTCGGCGAGGATCGACTCCAGATCGGCGATCTTGACCCGCGTCTGCTCGGTCGAGTCCCGATCGCGAAGCGTGATCGTCTGATCCTCGGTCGTCTGGTGATCGACGGTAATGCAGAACGGAGTTCCCGACTCGTCCTGTCTCCGATACCGCTTCCCGATCGAGCCCTTCTCGTCGTAGAAGACGTTCCAGCGGGCCTTCAGCCCGCGGTAGATCTCGGCGGCGATCTCCGGCTGTCCGTCCTTCTTGACGAGCGGGAAGACGGCCGCCTTGACCGGTGCGATCCTCGGATGGAGCCGGAGGACGACGCGCTCCTGCGGGACGCCCTTTTCGTCGGGGATCGCGTCCTCGTCGTAGGCCTCGCAGAGGAGGGCGAGAGCGGTCCGGCCGACTCCGCCGGCCGGTTCGATCACGTGTGGGACGTACTTCGACTGCTTCGAATCGTCGAAGTAGGAGAGATCCTTCCCACTTCCGGCGTGCTTCGGCTGACCGTGCTCGTCTTGTTCGACGACGAGTTCGTCGCCGTCGCGGATCAGCTTTCCCTCCATGTGGCTGCGAAGGTCGAAATCGCCGCGATGGGAGACCCCTTCGAGCTCTCCGAACTCCCCTTCGGGGAGGAACGGGTAGGCGTATTCGATGTCGGCGGTTCCGCACGAGTAGTGTGCCCGTTCGTTCGGTCCGTGCTCGCGGAGACGCAGGTTGTCGCTTCTCAAGCCGAGCGAGACGTACCAGGCGACACGTCGATCGCGCCAGTAGGCATACCAGTCTTGCGAGGTCTCCGGCGCGCAGAAGAACTCCATCTCCATTTGCTCGAACTCTCGGGACCGGAAGGTGAAGTTCCGCGGTGTGATTTCGTTTCGGAACGATTTGCCGATCTGCGCGATTCCGAACGGGACCTTGACGCGCGATGTCGAGAGGACGTTCTTGAAGTTGACGAACATCCCCTGGGCCGTCTCCGGGCGGAGATACGCCTCGGCCGTCGGGTCGATCAGCGCGCCGACGTAGGACTTGAACATCAGGTTGAACTCGCGTGGCTCGGTCAGGTCGCACTCGTCGTGCTCCCCGGGCCGTTTGCTTGGCTTCCGCGGGCAATCGCTTGTCGCGACGTGATCGGCGCGGAATCGGCCCTTGCAAGTCTTGCAGTCGACGAACAGGTCGTAGAAGAGGTCGTAGTGGCCGCTCGCCTTCCAAACCTGAGGGTGCATGAGGATCGTCGACTCGATCCCGACCATGTCGAAGGTCGAGGGGGCTCCCTTCGGAGCGAGCGTGCTGTCATGCCCGGTGACCATCTCGCGCCACCACGCGTCCTTGACGTTTCGCTTCAGCTCGACGCCGAGCGGACCGTAGTCCCAGAACCCGCCGATACCGCCGTAGATCTCGCTCGACTGAAAGATGAACCCGCGTCGCTTGCAGAGCGCGACGATCTTCTCCATCGACTTCGTCTCGTTGCTCATTTCGTCCTCCGAATGCGAGATCTATGAGACCGCCCTCGGCAAGCGGGCGGTCCGGCCGATTATACCGAATCTCCGGCGATTTCCGGATCAGAGGTTCGGGATCGCGTGGAACCCGAGCGACACGTAGAGATGCTCTGCCGGACCGTTCCCTTCCGTCACGATCAGACGAAGACGCGTCTGGCCACGATCGAGGAGCGCGTCGATTGAACGTTGGAGGAGATACCGGGCCATCCCCCGGCCCTGGGTTTCCGGGCGGGTCATCGAGAAGATGACGAGCGGTGGGTTGCTCGGGCTCTCCTGCCCGATCAGGCAGGCTGAGGCGAGATACTCGCCCTCCTCGATGACGGACGAACACTCCGGAAGGAGCTCGCCGTAGTCGCCGGCGAAGACCTTGTCGATCTCAGCGACGGCATCGGCGAACGTCTCGCCCTCGTCGTCAATCGACCCTCGAAACGCGGCGTAGAGGAGGATCGCGAGATCGTCGCGGTCCGAGTCGCGGACCGACCGGTCCGGCCACGACGCGGAGATCGCCTGCCGCGTGAGCCGGAGTTCCATTGGGATACGCGTCCGAGCATTCATCATCCGACCTGAGGATCCGCTTGCGGGGCCGGACAAGCGGCCCCGCGGACGGCTCGCTATTTCTGCTTGATGAAGACGAGATCCATCGTCAGGCCGTTCCCGCCGCTCGGCGTCGCGATCGGGTTGGCGATGTTCCCGTTTCCGACCTCGTCGTAATAGGCATAGATGAAGGTCGGGTTGACGGTATAGATGAGGCCGAGATCAGCCGTCGTCAGAAGGATCTGGTACTCCTTGTAGATCTCGAAGGCTTCGTCGTTGTCGTAGGTGGCGACGCCGGCTGCAAGCAGCTCGTCGATCCGCGCTTCGACCTCATACAGGTCGCCGGTATCCGCGGAATCGTGCCAGAAGTGGAGTCCGCCCGAGGAGCGATAGACGTTCGCGCCGGAGTTCGGTTCGGTCCCACCGGTCAGCCCGAGGAGGATCATCTCGAACATCGACGTGGTCAGGCGGGTGACGAGCGTGTTGAAATCGAGCGGCTGGAAGACGACATTCAGACCGATCGCCCGCAGATCGTCGGTGACGATCAGGCCGATCGCCTCCCGTATGGTGCTCGGATTCGTGTTGAACTCGATCTCGAGTGCGGACCCGTCGGCGAAGTCTCGCCACCCATCTCCGTCGGCGTCGACAATGCCGATCCGATCGAGCAGTTCAGCGGATCTGACGGGATCGAACTCGTAGACGACGGCGGCCTCCTCGGTTACCGGTCCGCCGTAGTCGGTCCGCCCGGCGTAGAACGGCGACAAGTAGCTGACCGGACTCCACTGCGGGACGGCGAGTTCGTTGTAGACGTTCGAGATGATCGTCTCCTTGTCGACGGCGTGGGCGATTGCCTGGCGGAACCGGATGTCCCGGAAGAGGGTTCTCAGGTTCTCGTCCGTCTCCTCTGCGAGGCCGATGTCCTGGTTGATCCCGATCCACGACGTGCCGAAGACGGGAACGTCCGGGTCGACGAGGACGGTGAAACCGACCCGATCGGCATCTCCCACGAGAATCGCGACGTCCTCGGCTCTCGGCCCGAAGGCTTGGATCTCGTGGTTGAGGAACTTCAGCATGGAAACGTCCTGGTTCTGCACGATCTGGACGATGTACCGATCGAGATAAGGGAGCTGGACGCCGTTCGGGTCGTAGTGGTAGTAGTACGGATTCCGCCGCATGATCACATGTTGATCGGCTTCGTATCGCTCGACGATGAACGGCCCCATGCCGACGAGCTCGGACGGGTCGGTATCGATCCCCCAGACAGAGTTGAACAGGTCGGCCGAGACGTCGGGATTCAGCTTGTGGACATACTGGGCGAGTTTGTGGCGCGGGAGGATGTTCGAACCGAGTGCCGAGAAGATCGGGCGGAAGGGCATCGACATCGTGATCCGAACCGTGTAATCATCGACCCGCTCGACTTGTGGGTACGTTCCATCCGGGAGCTGAAGGACATCCCGTGTGTTCGTATCGATGTCTTCGTTGTAGTAGAGATCGTTGTATGTAAAGACCACGTCGTCCGCGGTGAACGGCATTCCATCGGACCAGCGAAGACCGCGCCGGAGATGGAACGTCAGCGTCAGCCCATCGTCGGAGGAGTCCCAGCCCTTGGCGAGTTCGGGGACGACGGCCGAGTTGTTCGGATCGATGTCGACGAGACCTCGAAGCATCATGCTCGTGAACTGCGTCGTGCTGTTTTCGTTTGACGTCACCGAGTTCCAGCTCTTCGGATCCACGATCGACGAGACGTAGAGCGTGCCGCCCGGGGTTCCCGGTTCGAGGTGGGCGTACGACGTCCCTTCGACGCCGAGAGGGACGACGACGATGTCTGACCCTTCCTCCGACGACTCTTCCGCTGTGGCGGAGGTCGGGAGGAAGCCAACCGCCACCTCGAGGACGCTGTCGCTGATCGCCTCGCGATTTCGCCACCCCTTCGCCATCTCGGCGTATGCGATCACCGATGCGCGGACGGAGTATGTCCCGGCTGGAAGCGTGGCGACGCGATCGGCAGTGTCCTCGATCGATGTCGTCCCTGGCGTCGATCGCGAGCGGAGAAATCGTCCCGGGACGGTCAGCGAGGAGATTTCGAGGGCGTCGATCCGCTGCGAAGTTGTCGTGTCCGCGACAAGGATTCGGACGACGACACCCGCCTCGCCGATCCCGTTTTCCACGGTCAGCGCCCCGGACAACAGCGCGGACAGACGGACCTGGGACGGTGCGTCGATCGTGAAGGTCTTCTCAAACTCGCACGTCTTCTGGGCGCTCGAATCGTCCCCAAAGATCGGGCTGTCCTGATCGGCGGAGACCCGCGTCGTCGCCGTCGCCGTCCATCCGGCTGCGGCGAAATCGACGGTGCATGCGGACACGTCTCCGGTCGAAAGGCAGTCCCCCTCGATGAACGACCAGTCGGATTCGCTGACGACCGCGTCGTCGGCGATCCCGACGAGTGACAGCAGGACGATAAGGCAGAGCCAGCTGGCCAATCGTTTCATACCGATCTCTCCTCCCTGGCGGCGACTCCTGCAGGGAATCACCGATCGATTCATTATCTGCGAGATCCCTTTCGGTGCCAGCGAAGGGTATCCCGCGGCTTCAGAGGAACTTCAGGAGCGTCAACAGGAAGAGCGTACCGAGTGTCAGCGGCCAGTAGGCGAGGGTGAGGCACTCGGTCTCCGCCACGCCGAACCGCGGGGTGCACGCCCCCCGCGCGAACCGGATCGCGTTCAACGAGACGAGAAGGAGGAGGCCGTACATCGTGAAGTAGAACCATTCGACGTAGATGATCTGGGGGACGGCGAGCTTCTGCCGGACGTAGACGTGGGAGATGATCAACACGAAGAAGAGTCCGGAGCAGTAGCTGAGGACGGTCGAGGCACTGAACCCGAGGAGTCCCTCCTCGTCGCGGCGCGTCTGGATCATCAGGATCGCGAACAGAAGAATCACGACGACGATCATCGGCATCAGGTCGGAGATGAAGGGCCCGATGAACTTTCGCTGGACGTCGATGTTGAAGTAGAGCTCCGGTCTCTCGTTGTGAGCAGCATAGGACGGGTCGCCGAAGTCGACGCGATAGCTGTTCGAACGGTAACTGAAATGCGTTCCGATGCACTCCCATCCCTCGAGGACAAAGTCCTCTTCGAGTCCGGGTTTCAATTGCGGATCCATGCTGTCGTAAGCGCGGAAGTCGGGAACGAGCGTTACATCTTCGTCGAGGGCCCCGGGCCACATGCGGATCCAGATCGATTCCCGGTCGATCGGATAGGTCGAGTAGTCGAACGACTGGCGAAGGTCGGCTTCGAAGTACCAACGGATGTACTCCTCACCGGCTGCGACCGGCGTCATCGTCACCTGCTCGGCCTCGGGGAGGACGATGCCGGGGAACTCCGCATCGTCGGAGCGTTGCCAGATGTAGCCGGTGACGGCGACATTGTACGCGCCGTGGAACTTCGCCGACTGCACGAAGATCCCTGTTGGGATCCGTCGTCCGATTTCGTGTGGACCCTCTCCCACCCGACGGGGTCCGGTCGGGAGGAGGCGTGCGAGGACGGCGTCCGTCGAGATGTGGTCGTAGACGGGGGTGTCGTCCGTCGCGCGCTCCGGGAACCGGAGCGACCAGCACCATTCGAGTCCGATCCCCGTGACGAAGAGCGCGCTGATCGCGAGGGCCAGGACCCACGCCCGTTCCCGGCGACTCGGATAGGCGATCCCGAGGGCGCCGACGACAAGGGGGAGGGCCGAGAGGAGGATGGAGGTCCGCGCGCGTCTCTCCGAATGAGCGGTGGGAACGATCTCGCCTCGCTCGAAGACCGTTGCGAGGAGCCAGCCGGTGCTCGGGATCCGATCGACCCGAATGTGATGGCTCCGCCTGCCGTGATCTACCTCGATCGGATCTGTGGTCTCCAACCTAGCGGCCTCGGAGACGATTTGCAGGATCGGATCTCCCTCGAGGAGGTCGTCGATCCTCCAGCCGGGGAGACCGGGGTTCGGGTGTGCGATCAGAACGCCACCGTCCGAGATGAGCGATGCGTAGCCGGTGTCTCCGACGCGAAACCCCGAGAGGATGCGTCGGAGTCGGCCGACGCTGAAGTCTCCGAAGACGATCGCTTCGCGGCCGGCCTCGTTCGCTACACGGACCCGTTCGCCGTAGGTGATCGTGACCGTCCCTCCGACGGTGCCGTAGTTCGGCTCGGCCCATGCGAACCCGCGCGCCATCGGCTCGTGGTACCAGTTGGTCCGGATTCCTCCGGGACTCGGATCGTCCGGCTGCGAGTAGTCATAGGCGGTCTCGACCTGGATTCGGACGATCCCGCCCGCTTGTCGGCTCCAATATGGGCTGAAGAGATCGCGAGCCGGGGAATCGAGCGGTGCGAAGGAGACGCCGGCTCCGAATAGGTCGGGGTTCGACGCGAGCTGTTCGCGGAAGGCTGATTCCAAGCCGTCGCGAGAGAGGGTTCCCGATTCGAGGCCCTCGCCGAGAGCCTGCACCTGAGCCATCACCTCGCGGGCCTCTGAGTCGATCGCTTCGGCGATCGTCCGGGTCGTCTTTCGCGCAATGTCGGACGCTCGGGCGATCAGGCGGGCCGGGCTGTGCGCGTAGTCGTGTGCGGTCCAGGCGAGCGCGGCCATCCCGACAGCGATGAGAAGCAGGTAAATCGGAAGACCTCGGCGGCGACCGGGACGTGTCGCCATTCAGCGAGAACGCTCCCGAGGAGAGCCGTGGCCGGAGTCTTTGTGCGGTGCGATCGGTCCGATCAGGTCGGCGATCGTTCGATCGAGCCGGTCGAGGCCGTCCGTTCCGTCCCTCGCGGTCAGAAGCTCGCGGACGTCCATCAGCTCCTTGCCGAGACGGATCCGTTCCTGGAGGCGCTCCTCGCGGCCCCGGGTCCGTTCGATGTCCGCGGCAGAGTGCCCGTCGAGGTCGCCGCCGACGAGAGTCTCGACGGCCGAGACAAGGCGCTTGAGGATCCGATAGACGACGCTGACAGAGAAACCGCCGATCATGGCCAGAACGGGGGTTCCGATGTTCCCGAGGGCGTCTCCCTGAAGCGGCACGAGCAGCGCGAGGATCATCCCCGCGACGACCCCGAGCACGAGTCGAATCCAATAGGACGACGCGTATTTCGGGTCGTACGTACCTCGGGTCACGTGACGGCTCGCGAGGAAGAGGCCGGCGAATGCGGCCCCGACGCCGGCGGCTGCGAGAAGATGAAGCTCCTCGATCAGCAATCGGATCCCCTGTTCGTTCTGCCAATCGACGCTTCCGTCGGCCGCGCTGGTCAGGCTCAGGCCGATCCACGCAGCGACGAAGATGAGACCGGCGATGATCAGCCCCCGGATGACAGGGACGGGGCCGAGCGCACGGATCCACCAGGGGCGGCGACGCTCGCGATCGAGCAGAAGGATCGAGCGTGGGCTCGCGGGATGAACGACCCTCGCCAGCGCGTGGTGGATCCGCCCGAGCTCCCCGAGTTGCGCGGCACTTTCACGGTAGGATCCCGCGGAGTGCTCTTGTGACGATCCGAGGGAGGCGTCCTCCTCGACCATTGCTTGGAGGGATTCCAGCAACGATACCGGAACCTCGCTTCCCGAAGAGAGGGCGTAGTTGGCCATCGCCTCGACTTCGGCCAGGGTTTCGGCGATCAAGCCGCGGAGCGACATCGGTTTGTCATCTGGGGAAGGGGCGGCTCGGCCTCCACCGTTCGAGCGGCGACCCTTGCCGAGCCACGCACGAATTCTTTCCATCGATCACCTGTACGGAGGAACGGGACGGAAGCGCTCCGAACTCGAATTCCCGCTAGGAAGCGACCTGCTTGCAGACGTGGTCGGCGATCATCATCAGGAACTTGATCGTGTTGACGACCTTCGATCCGATGAACGGGAACTTCCCAACGAGCTCGAGGACGGAGGCCATCGGCCCCTTGATCTTCTCGTAGCTGGCGCAGAGGGACGCAGCGGTTTGCTTCAGATCGCGATCCTGCGCTCCGATCTCAGCCTCGATCAGGGCAAGCGCCTCCATTCCCTTTTCCTCTACCGTCATGGTGCCTCCTTCTTGGATATCGTCCGGAGCGGGCCGATCCGAAAACGACAATGGATCGACTATACGAGGTGGATTGCTCGCATGTCAATCGAAGATGGACTTGCCTTCAACCAACGACATTCAACGGAAGGCATACGGAAAGGAACGCGCCACACAGGCACCGGTCCGGAGACGCCTGTTCCCGATAGACTGGGAAGCGAGCGATGTGGAGATCAACCTGTCGAAGGAGGCATCGTGAACGAAACGGTCTTGCGGCAGCAGCTGATCGCGCAGCTAGAGGGAGGGCAGGCGTACACGCCGATCGAGGAGGCGATCCGTGGCTTTCCCGCAGAGATCGCCGGGCGGAAACCGGGCGGGGTCGTCCACACGCCGTGGGAGATCCTCGAGCACATGCGGATTGCCCAGTGGGACATCCTCAAGTTCACTGTCGATCCGGATCACGTCACGCCTCCATGGCCGGACGAGCATTGGCCGGCGTCGGATGCCCCGACCGATGAAGCCGCGTGGAATCAGACGGTCGAGACATTTCTGAGCGAGCTTGATGAAGTCAAGCGGCTGGCGCTCGATCCGGAGACGAAGCTGTTCGAGAGAATCCCACACGGGGCGGGGCAGACCGTCCTGCGGGAGATCCTCCTCGTCGCCGATCACAACGCCCACCACCTCGGGCAGCTGCTCCTCCTCCGCCGGGCGCTCGAGTCCCCGAGCTAAACGGACGAGCGGTTCACCTCAGACGGCGCCTTCCGGAAGATGGATGGCGAACTTGCACCATGGATCGCCGCGAAGGACCGTCTCGACGACCTCGGCACGGAGCGGCTGCTCGAAGATGACCTCCCACTTCTTCTTGTGGAACGCCGAGCTGCAGTTGCAGAAGGCCGAAGAGACTTCGGGGCCGCCAGAACGGATCGACTCTCGGACCCAAGGGCAATGGCAGTAGTAGTAGCGCTTCATCCGCTGGTCGGTCTCGGCCAGATACTCCGCCGCCATGTACGGAATCTTCGCTTCGTAGACGACGTTCCCTTCACGGACCCCGGTCGTGACCTCCGGGTTCTGCCGGACGAAGTCGATCACCTCGTCGGTGATCACCTGGACGAACCACCAGGTGCCCTCGCGCTTGTGCTTCTCGAGCTCGGCGAGGAAATCCTCTCTCCGCTTCTTCAAGAAGTCATCGACGCTTCCTGTCTCAGGGAACGTCGTCTTCGCGTCTTCGAACCACGCATCCTCCAGGTCGCGCAGGCTGCTTCCGAGGATCGCCTTGCAGGCTTCGGGATCCGCCGCCTCGAGGCGGTCGATCACCGGCTGTGTTCGCCGTGCTTTCTCGGTGTTCGGGGTGCCGAGTGGCGGGAGATCGATCCCCTGGAAGATTTCGTTGCGCTTTGCCTCACCGAGCGTCTCGCCGACCTTCTTGTGGAGGTTGCCGAGTGCCTCGGCGCCGTCGAGATACTCCATCACCGCGATGAAGAACGGACGGTTCTTCGAGAACGCGGCGTACCGGAGGAGAGCGATGTAGTTGTCCCACGCGTTGTCCCCCTCGGCGATCAGGGTCGCCGAGAATGCATCGACATCGTCCGGTGACGCACTGCCGATGTCGTCCGAACATCCGGACGCCTCGAGGAAACGCTCGAAGCGCTCGACGAGGGCGACGAACGGATCGAGATGCTCCTCTGGGAGCTTCTTTTCCTGCAGATAGGTGCGAAAGCCTTCTCTGTCCATGATGCTCCTTCTTCAACTCGGTCGCGTATGACGAGCGTATCGGCAAGCGTCTCCGTATCGTCGCACACCGACCTGCCTTCCGGCTATGCGACATGGTAGAGTGAGAGCCGAGCGTGGAGATCGATCGTCGAAAGGAGAAGCAATGAGACAGCGGAGATGGTGGGCGATCACACTGGCGATTGTCGTGTTCGCGAGTGGCGTTGTCGTCGCCGGTCCGGCACAGGATGTGCTCGGCGATCTGGCACGTGCCGAACGGAACACGCGAATGGCGAGCGGATACACGTCGATCGGACTCGGCGTGGCGATCGGCGTCGGAAGTGCTGTCGTTCTCGCTGGAACCGGACTCGAGCTCTACGGGATTCTGACCGGGGCGCTGATCGCCGCGCCGGGAGTCGTCGCACTTGTCGTCCCTTCGGCCGCCGAACGCGAGTTCGACGCAGCCGGGGACTCGGAAGCGGAGGCTGCCCTCGCGCTGGAGAGGTTGGCCGAAATTGGGCGAAGAGAGCGGATCATCGCGGGGATCGCGCACGTCGCCGGAGGGCTCGCGGCGCTCCTCTACCCATTCGAGTTCTTCACCCCGTACGACTACGTCTACTCGGCCGTCACGAGCTTCGGGATGGCCGCGGTCGAGTTCCTCTTCCCCTCGAAGGAGGAACGGGCGTTCGCGCGCTATCAGCGGCTCGCCGGACAGGAGACGTAGCGGCTCCTGCTGGGAACGGAGACTTCGCGTCAGAGGAGCCTTCGACTGTTGATCCGATCGTCGAGCGCGTGACGGACGGCGGTCGGAGCACGGAAGCTCCCGCGGACGAAGATCGACTCGATCGTTGCGCGAGCCAACTCCGGATCGATGTCGTCCTCGATCTTCAGGCTGCCGATCACGCGGACCGAGATCTTCTTCCCTTCCTCTTGCAGCTCAAAGAGCTCCGAGCGAGTGATCACATGGATTCCCATCGTGAACGACCACTTGACCGCGTGGTCCTGGATCACCTTCTCGTGCCGATCGAGCTGATTCCGGATCGCGGTCCGGATCAGATCGGTCCGATTCGAGTAGAGCCCCTGATCGACGAGGACGTCGATCCGTCCAAGATCGACCGGTCCGAGGTTGATCGTGATCTTCTCCGTGTCGCTCATGCGACCCATCCCCTTTCCCGTCTCACGGATGGTCTCCATTCTATCCTCCGAGCCCGCCGGTGAGTACGATCACCAGGCAGATGATCCCTAGGGGAATCGCCGAGAGGAATCCTTCGTAATCGAGGATGTGGCGCTTCGTCGTTCCCGGCAGAAGAGCGTTCATGACGGAGCAGCCGACGGCGTTGTTCGCCATGTGCGCAATGCTGACGGCCCAGATATCCCCGGTCTTCGCGTAGATCCATCCGTAGAAGATCGATTGGAGAACGCAGTGAAGCGCGAAGGCCGCCTCCCCTTTCCACGGCTCCGTCGGGTAGCCGTACTCCATCCGATGAAGAGGGAAGTGCCAGAGTGCCCAGATCAGGCCGGTGACGATCGCGGCGAGAAGCGGCAAGGCAGGAAAGAGCTCGGCCTGGAAGAACGCACGCCAGCCGAACTCCTCGCCGAACTGAAGCGGGCCGAGGATCAGTGCGACGAGCGGCAGCGGCGCGAAGAACTTGATGCGGGATCGAATCGACCGCACCTCATCGGCATGCCTCGCGGCCCCCGTCATCCGAGCGAGCCCGTAGGATGCAAGCGCGATACCGAGAGGAGCGAGCAGCCCGAGGAGGTAGTAGGGCCACGCTGTGGCGATCTTCGGAATGAATTCCGCGACCGTGAATCCCATCCGGGTGATCGGCCCGCGGACGAGTGCGGCGGCCACAGCCGGAACCATCGCGCCAGGGGCGATGGCGAGCTGGAATGCCATTCCATCCTTCCCCGTGAGGTTTGTGCGGGAGATCAGGAACCACCATCCCCAGGCGAGCGAAAACGTGATTCCCAAGTAGGCGAGAAGACTCATGCCTGGTGGCATCATGACGTACCTCCTTCGATCAGCGTCGAATTCCGGTCTTCGAATCCGGGGTGGCTCATCCCTCCCCTTTGCCCCTCACAGGCGACTTCATCGGGCGCCGGTCGCATCTGCTGGATCCTCGCCATCGGCCGGGGACGATGCCTGAATGGAGACTTCGATCGAGAGGCCGAACAGGGCGAACGTGATGCGCAGAGGGGTTGCTGGTATCCGACTCATGCCCGCCCTCCTTCTCTCTGGGGGAAGCCGCTCGGAACGTAGGGTGGGGTCGCCCGGCGGGACCGGGAGTTGAAGAATGGAGTGCGCCGGGCTCGCCGGTTCGAGAGAGCCGGCTTCGGAATTGCCATCGACATCCGGTCTCCACCGGACAGGGACGCGAGGATCCTGCGGCCGATTCGCGTGCCGCCAGCCGTGTACACCGCGTATGCTGGGTCCATCTTGAACCTCCTTATGACATCCATATGGATGGTTATGGGAGGACTATATCATGCTTGCGCCTTCTTTTCAACATCCATATGGATGGTATATGGCTGTGAGGAGTTCCCTTACCCTTGAGAACAGACCTCCGGCGGTTGGCATCGCCCTGTTGATCTATCGCTGGAAGCCACCGCTTCGGCGGGTGACGGGAGAGTGCGAACCGTGTATCCTCCCCGCGCCGAGTTCACATCCGTGGCTCGCGTGGAAGGAAGTGACCGATGGAAGCCGACGTGCGCAAGGCGCTCGAAGACGTTCGCCCGATGCTCCAGGCCGACGGGGGAGACGTCGAGCTGGTCGAGGTGACCGAAGAGGGGATCGTCCGGGTCAGGCTCCAGGGCGCCTGTCAGGGATGCCCGATGGCGCAGATGACGGTGAAGAACGGAATCGAGCAGCTTCTGAAGGAGAAGGTCCCCGGTGTTGCGGAGGTCGTCGCCGTCTAGCGAACGTTGCCCTTGACATCCGTAGCATGAATAACGTAGCTTGGAGTTAGCGCCGCGTCAGCGGCGTTTCTTCATTCGTCCTCCGTGCTCGGGAGCCGTCTGGGAATGAGGATCCCCGATCCCGGAGAGGCGAGAACTTCCCCCTCGCGGTAGACGATCTCCCCGCGGCGGAGCGTCATCCGCGGCCAGCCGGTGACGTGCCATCCGTCGTAGACGGTGAACCCGGTACGAGAGAAGAGATCGCTTGCAGCGATGGTGCGCGTCTCTTTCGGATCCCAGAGGACGAGGTCGGCGTCCGAACCGACGGCGATCGTCCCCTTCTTGGGGTACAGGCCGAAGATCCGCGCAGCCGCGGCGGCGGTCGCCTCGACGAACCGTTCGACGGAGATCCGTCCCTTCACGACGCCCTCGGAGAAGAGGAGCGGGCGGAGGAGTTCGAGTCCGCTGATCCCCATTCGAAGCGCCTCGAACGAATCCGGTGCGGCGAGCTTCTCCGCCTTCGACCAGAACGCGGCATCGTCGGTCGCGACCAGATCGATCGATCGATCGACGAGGGCGCGCCAGAGCGCTTCTCGATCCGCGTCCTCACGGAGTGGAGGGATGATCACATGGAGCTTCGCGTCCTCGCCGCGGTGGTGCGCCGACGATAGAAGGAGAAACTCCGGTCGCGTCTCGGTATGGATCGGGAGACCCTCGACCCGGGCGGCGGCGCAGGGTCCGAGCGCTTCGGCACACGAGATGTGGACGATGTACCCGGTCGCGCCGGTCTCTCGGCAGAACGCGATCGCCTGTTCGGTCGCACGGACCTCGGCGCTCGTCGGGCGGCTCTCGGGTAGGTACCGGAGCGAGGTCATTTCTTGCTTCAGTAGCGCATCGCGGGCCGCTGAAAGCTCCGACAGCGCCTCGCAGTGGAAGAGGACGGTCACACCTGCATCGGCGGCGCGTCGGACCGCGTCCTTCAGCCCGGCTGGATTCTCCGCGAGCGATGGATTCATCAGGAAGACCTTCAGGCTCGGCTGTTCGCGAGCCGGTAGCTTCGAGATCTGCTCGAGCTTCCGAGATGCCGATTCGAGGACCGGATGGACGAAGACGTCGACCAGCGACTTCGAGCGGACGTCCGATTCGACGCGATCGATCGTGTCGAGAACCCCCTCGTCGGCCTCGGGCGATGCGATCTCTCCGACCGTGGTCACCCCGCCGGCGAGCGCCCCCTTCGATCCGGAGAGGAAATCGTCTCCGCTGCAGGCTTCCTTCGGCAGCGACGGACGGCGCGAGAGGTGCACGTGCGGATCGACCCCGCCTGGGAGGATGAGGAGGCCGGATGCATCGATTCGCTGGTCTGCAGTCGAATCGGAAAGCGATGGACCGACCTCGATGATCGTCTCTCCCTCGATGCGCACATCGGCGACAAAGGAGCGCTTCGACGTGACGACAGTCCCACCTTGGATCAGAACGGTCCCTGCAGATGACATGATGGGATTCTCGCGCCGCCCTGCGGCGAGTTCAACGGAAGCGTGTCAGCTTCGCGGCAGATCTGCGCAGAGATCGGTGATCGGCGGATCGAACGATTCCTCGAAGAGCTCGAACGCGGCGATCCGATCGAGCGAATCCTTGATCTCCGTTTTCTCGATCATCTCCCGATACGTCACGTAGCAGTCGAGGGCGCGACGGTTCGCCTCCACGTCCTCGGCCCCAACCGTCATGAGGCAGTCGACCTCAGCATCGGTTGATCCGGAGAGGCGGTGCTCTCTGGACCCTTTCTCCGCTTGCTCCTCGGTCAGCGTGAACAGAGCCAGGCGCCTCGGAGGGGCTTCGGCGTGATCGCGGGCCTCGATGAAGACCCGCTTGACGACCGCGTGCGTCACGAGGTGATCGTGGAAGCCGCTGATCCCGTGGACCGGGTAGGTGACGAGGACATCCGGCCGGACGGTCTCGATGTGATCGGCGACGACCGCTTCGAGAACCCGCGGATCGAGTTCCTTCAATCCGCTGTCGGGGAAGTCGAGGACCGTCAGATCGGCCAGGCCGAGGACGCGAGCGACGTCTTGCATCTCCTCGAAACGTGACTCGCCCATCTGCTCGACGGTGAACCCGAGCCTGTGCCGCTCCTTCGTTGCTCCGCCGCGGGTCAGGGTGAGCAAGTGAACAGCGTGTCCGGCGCGGACCTGCGCCGAGATCGCCCGAGCTGGGCCGAACGACTCGTCGTCCGGATGCGGGAAGACGTAGAGGATTCGCATCGTCCCTCCTTCCGATCGGCCATCGTACGACGCGTTCCCCTTGACGACCAACCAGCGAGGCCCTAGCCTCATGAGACGGAACGAACGAGGGGGAGACGATGGCGAAGCAACGGAAGGAACCCTACATCTGGGTCACCTGGCTGACGAAGCTTCTCGCCGGAGAGAGTTCCTGCGAATGGTCGGCCTGGTACCGCGCCCATCACACCGACTACGACAAGCTGCCGATCGACTTCGATCTGGCCCGCTGGACGATTGAGCACAACGAGCTGGTCAACGAACGCCGCGAACAGCTGCTCGACGAGGGGTACTCCGTCTACGTCGAGGACGAGAACGCATTCAAGCGGATCGGGAAGACGGGGATCATCGTCTCGGGGAAGCCGGACATCCTCGCGATCCGTGACGGCGTGGGCATCGTCGAGGACTGCAAGACCGGACGACCGCGGACCTCCGATCAGCTGCAGGTCCTCGTCTACATGCTCCTCCTGCCGGTCGGGAATCCACGGTGTGCCAATATCGGCCTCTCCGGGCGGGTCGTCTACAGGACGAGTTCGGTCGAGATTCCGGCCTCCGGTCTCGACGAGGCGTTCCGGGCGCGTTTCGTCGACTTGATCCATCGCGTCGGCGGCGAGAGCCCGCTCCCGAAGACCCCAGCCTGGTCCGAATGTCGCTGGTGCGACATCGGCCCGGCCGATTGTCTCTACCGGGTGAGCGAGCCGCCCGAATCGATCGAAGCGGAGACCGATCTCTTCTAGCGGTGCAGGAGATAGACCTTCAGCGATGACACGAACGGATCTCCAGGGCGAGCACGAGGAGCAACGCTGGCATCGGATCGCGCTCTGGCTCGTCGTTGGGACGCTCGCCTACAACGTGGCGGAGGCCAGCATCGCCCTCTGGTCCGGCCTCGACGCGGGGAGCATCGCTCTCTTCGGGTTCGGTCTCGATTCCGTCATCGAGACGGTCGCCGCCTCCGTTCTCCTCTGGCGGCTCTGGCATGGAATCCGCGGTGCGAGCGCATCGAAGCTCGCTGAGCTCGACACGCGTGTCCACCGCGTCGTCGGCGCGACGTTCCTCGCGCTGACCGTCTACATCCTCTTTCAAGCGGCCTGGACCCTCTGGACTCGAGCACAGCCGGAGGAGAGCATGATCGGGATTGGCCTGGCGATCGCATCGGTGATCGTCATGCCGCTCGTCTCGTTCGGGAAGATCCGGGCTGCGCGGCGTCTCCGGAGTAACGCCCTCCTCGCCGAGGCGAAGGAGACGCTCGCCTGCTCGTACCTCTCGCTGACGCTCTTGCTCGGGCTCCTCCTGAACAGCACGCTCGGCTGGTGGTGGGCCGATCCGGTTGCCGCCCTCCTGATGGTCCCATGGATTGCGCGTGAGGGGATCGAGGGGGTCCGCGGGGAGGGTTGCTGCGCCGCGTAGCCCGCTCAGCCGCCCAGTCGCCTGAGGAGGTTCACGAGGGTACCGACATCGAGTCGGAGAGGGTGAGCGAGGCGCTCTGTCTCACGCAGCTCCGTCATCCGTTCGACGAACCGGAACGGCGCGAGCGGATCGGCCGGGAATCGGCGTGCGTCGACGCCCACCAGCTCGACGTCCCCGTGCCGGGAGAGGAGTTCGAGCCACGGATCGATCGGCGCGGTGTCCGGGCTCTCGGCGAACGACGGAAGCGGAGCGAAGAAGACCCGGTCGAGCGTCTTCCCTTCGAGCGCTCCTTCGACGAGAGGGAGTCCCTCTGCGGTGTTGAACGGAATCCAGAGCGCAGGGATCCCGGTTGCGACGTTCGTCCGTGGATTCAGGTGATTGAAGCAGTCGATCAGGAGCGAATCCTCCCGGACGTTCTCGCAGGCGAGGTAGGCGTCGTGGGCGAGGAGGCTGTACTCCCACGGGTGGTCGAACGAGATGGTGATGGCCTCGATACCCCGCGTGTTGGCGAATCCCCGCACGGACGAAGCGAAACCTTCCGGGCAACCCCACTCGGATTCCCTCCGACGGTTCAGTGGCAGGTCGAGCGGCCATCGCTCGAGGAACGTCTCCGGGGCAATCCCTCCAAGCCCGCCGACCTGGATATGCACCCGATCCGAGAGTTCGTACTGCGGCCAAGCGTATGTGCAATCGATCAGAACCAACCGGCCGCCCGGTGCGAGGTGTCGGTCGATGAACGCACGATAGCAAGCCGGGAGAACGCGGAGTTTGACCCGAATGAAGTCGACGACCTCCACAAGGGAGCGGTCGTGGAGCGGATCGTAGTGGACGATCAACTCGAACCCATCGTCTTCGTTCAATGTAAGGATCGAATCGGCGACGGTCCGAGCGCTTTCGATGTAGGCCCGGTGGTCCTCGGCAGCGATCGTCGGATGGCGGAACGTCAGTCCGAACGAGGTGGTGAGAAACGGTGCGCCGAGGAGTGCAGCCAAGTGGGCGACGGCACCGTTCGGTGAACCGACGACGATCGCCTCGTACTGCCCATCCTTCGGATACTGATCGACGCACCATCGAGGGAGCGAATCGACGCAGAGTTGGGCGGCATCTTCCGGGTCATGCCCGACCGAGAGCCGCATTCCCCATTCGATAAGCCCGATTCTCGTTTGCGGGGGAAAGAGGCTGACCAGACCGAGGAACGTCCGACTCCCCCGTGGATAGCACTCCAGGATGCTGCGTCCTTCGCCGGTCAGCGCTTCTGCGACCTCGCGAACGATGCGAGTTCCGGAATCGAATCCTTCCACCGCGATCTGCCGATCGGATCGGCCGAGAGAAGCGAGAGAGCCGAGTAGAAACGCACCCGCGCACAGGACGAAGACCGAAAACCTACTCGCTTTCATCACGGCTCAACCGTTCGAGAACGCGCTCGAGGCGCTGTGGGTAGTCGGTGTAGATCCCGGCGACCCCCGGCATGCGAGCCAGGCGTTCGAGCTGGTCTTCGGCATTGTAGGTCCAGACGTGAACCCGAATTCCCTCCTCTCGCAGCTGTTCGAGGAGGGCGTCGGTGAACCCGACGAGGCTTGGGAGATAGACATCGGCTCCAAGATCGTTCAGATACGCGATCGGATTGAGCGGAGCGAAGATACTCAGCACACCGATCGGGATGGACGAATCGATCTCCTTGATGGCACGGAGAAGATCGTGGTCGAACGACGAGACCATTATGCGGTGCGCGATCCCGGTCTCCTCGATCAGATCGAGCAGACGACTCGCCGTCGCTTCAGGATCGAAAGCCGAAGACGGTTTGACTTCGATGTCGATCAGCCATCGATGCTCCGCGACAAGCTCGAGCGCTTCGCGGAGCGTCGGGACCGGTGCCCCGACGTAGGCATATAACTCGGAAGCGGAGACGTTTCCCGCGGCTATCTCACCGAACGGATCCTCGTGAACGAACCACGAACCGGCGTCGAGTCGGCGGACCTCGTCGAGCGTGAAGTCGGCGATCGCCCACGGGGATCTCGTTGGGAAGACCTCTTCGACGTCGGTCGTTCGATCGAGCGTCTCGTCGTGCATCAAGACGAAGACGCCGTCGGCCGTCAGACGGACATCGACGCCCCACACGTCGGCACCGAGGTCAAAGGCAAGCCGCCCCGCGGCGAGGGTATTCTGCGGAGCAAGGGACGAGGCCCCTGCATGGGCAATGTTGAGAACGGGTGTCGACCCAATCGTCCCGCGGAGAAACGGGTTTGGGGGCGCTGCGATTCCAACTGCGGCTAGGAGGGATGCGAGAGCGATCGCGACGATCCACCGGCGCATCCGTGGCCCGTTCCTCACCCGGTCCATTCCCTCAGCTCGGCGAGGAGGGCTTCGGCCTCACGTTTCGCCTCTCGATTCCAGAACGGCCAGTCTCCGATCGGAGCGTCGAGGACGAACGCGAGCTGGTCTTCGATGAACGCTGCGTCGCGTACGCCGTTGATGTTGCCGAACAGATCGTAGGTGAATCCCCAGTACTGTGCGCGAACGACCCAGTTCAGAAGGTAGGTCGGCGCGAGTTCGACGGCTTTCTCGAGGTGTTCGAGCCCCGCATCCTCATCCCCGCCGAGCAGAGGGGGCGTAACGACGAGCATCGCCCCGAGCGCGTTGTGGGCACTGGCGCCCCAGTAGGTTCCATCCACCTCGAGGGATCGTGCGTACAGCGTCCGGACCTGACTGAGTTGGAGCATTCCGAGGATCGGATCGCGACGGAGGAGCCCACCCCAGTTGTCGGCGGTCCAGAGCAGCGCTGCCGGGTCGGTGACCGCAGCGACGGCGGCGGCGAAGTTGTCCTCCTCGAGCTCGACGAACTCGGGGTTCAACCGGAGACTGCGGAGGCCGTACTCTTTTCCTCGCCGGAATGCTTCCTCGTCCTCGGGCGTGTTCCCCGGACTGAGCGTTGTCCACTCGTAGCAGAGCTGCGCCAAGCGGTTGAGAACGTGGGCCCGGACCCCGATTGGGAATGAATCGAAAGCCGGGAGGACAGCCTCGTAGGCATCGAGCGCCTCGGCCATCCTGTCGGGCTCGAACCGCTCCAGGAATGCGGCGTCCCCGATTGCGATCCACTCGGCAGGAGCGGGCTCCGCGAACCCGGAGGAAGCCACGAAGAGAACGAGCAGCAGAACAGCTCCGATCCGTACGTGGCTGAGCATCCTCGGCACGCGGGTCTCCTCGTCTAGATCTCTCGCACGTAGACGTTCATCCGAGCCTCGTCGACCGTCGCCCGGTGGCCGGCGACGACGAGCTCGTCCATCGACAGGCGGAGCCAGTCAGCGAACCCTCCGCTGCTGTCCGGGTCGACCGACGTGACGTATTTGTACCCCTTTGCTCGGGCCCCTTGGGTCAGGATGTACTTCGCTCCCCAGTAGTCGAGCGCGACCGGATCGGTGCTCGCCGCGATGACATCGACCTTGGTGGCGTTGCTGAATCGGACCAGTGGACCTGAGCCGGGAGACAGGCTGATCCAGATCGCATCGAGGATGTTCAGCGTCGGGATCCGCGTCTCGGCGATCAGGCTACCCATCCCTCCGGCGCCGACGTAGTTGTGGGCGCGGGCGCCCGCGCGCCACGTCAGCGTATCCGACGTGACGCCCATGTAGTGCTTGATGCTCCCGGTGACGCCGTAGATCGAATGCGGCTTCAGGACCGGGAGGTTGATCAGCTTCAGACGGTCGCTGTCGTAGGTCTCCGTCGCCGGATTCCAGATCCCACGCTTGAAGCTGACGTAGGTGCCATGCGCCGATCGGAACTTCGGATAAGCGGTGATCGCCCCGGACGACGGGTTCTTTTCCACAGCGACGATGTAGCCGTCCTCCGTGTCCCCTTCGGCATATTCGGCGACGGCATCCCCCGTGATCCGGTCCCATAGGAAGGTCGAGACGCGATACTCTTCGGCGAATCCGTCGACGACGTCTTGTGTCGACTGTGACCGGTCTTCGGCGTTGTTCCAGCCCCAGTCCATGCTCCCGCCGTTCCCTCGAGCACCGTATTGGGCTTGCCCATTGTCGGCGACGATGATCTCACCGGCGAAACCGTCCGGGTGATCGACGATCGCCTGAATCAGGCTTCGGAGGAGGTCGGTGTTCGTTCCCCCGCGTTGATCCCACTGGGCGTTGATCTTGATCAGCACGACGTTGTCACTGCCGATCAGACCGGCCGGCCCGCCTGCGCTTCCGGCGGAATCGCTTCGGTAGAAGAGTGTCCCCTCCTCCGCCATCAGACCGATCAACTCGACGATGCCGTTGTCATTCCCGTGTGTTCCGTCGATCACGAACAGATCCGAGGTGGGGAAGGACGACGCTCGGCGCTCCTCGAGCACGAGGCGAACCTCCCCGGCCGCTGTGGCATTCAGACCGATCGGTCCATTCGCGAGCCACGCGGCCCCGGCAGCGACGAAGACCACGACGACGACCGTCAGAAGTCGTCTTCGCCACGAGCGGTTCTCCCCGATGAAGCCGGTGACTGCGAACAGGGGTAGAACGTACGTCGCGAGCCATGCGGTTCCGTTGGCCGCCGCGACGCGCTGGCACGGATAGGCGGCCCGCGACGGCTTCGTTCCGGTCCGGAAGACGAACCACGCAAGACTGAGCAGCCCAACGACGAACGCACTCGTCGTCGCCCATCGCCAGACCCGGCCGAGCCGGTGGGCGAACCTTCGGTTCATGATCTGCATGGGAGACCTCCCTCTCGTTCTCAGGCAGAGTTCGATTCGTCTGGCATTGTAGCATGCGCCCCGGTTTGCCCGGATCCGGTATGATCGCCTGGGAGGTGAAATCGACGTGAAGTGCAACGACATGAAACTCGGACAGGTCTACGTCTGCGGCGACTGCGGGCTTGAACTGAAGGTCGTCAAGGAGTGCGACTGCGAGGAAGGAAGCTGTTCGTGCTCCGATCCTGCGTGCTGCGGCGAAGGGCTGAAGCTGAAGGCATAGCCTCGTTTGTCGGCGCGTCTCGATGACATCGAAGTCTCGCAGAGGATTCCTATGTGACGACGCGTAGGAGGACCTCGTAGGCTTCGGCGAGCGCGGCGATCTCGATGGATTCGTCCGGCTGATGCGCGCGGGCGATGTCGCCCGGCCCGTAGATGAGGACGGGCAGCTTAAGTCTCGGGACGATCGAGACGGCGTCGGTCGAGAACGGGGAGATCCCGACTGGCGCTGCGCGGCCGGTGACATCGGCGATCGTCCGTCGAAGACGAACGGCGTGCGGACCGTCCGGATCGCCGACGATCGGCGGGTGGTAGCTGATCGCTCGGCGTTCGAATTGCGCGCCGGACGCCTCGGATTCTTCGCTTCCGATCCGATCGACGATGGCAAGGACGGTGTCAACGTCTTCAGGCCGGACGGTGCGAACGTCGAGTTGGATGCGTGCCGAGTCCGGGACAATGTTTACGCGTCGTCCCCCCTCGAATCGCCCGATGTTCAGCGTCGTTCGGCCGCGATTTGGTATCTCGGGGAGGGACTCGATCGCGTCCTGGATTCGGCTGCAGAACGACGCGGCCGGGAGGATCGTGTTGATCCCGAGATCCGGCGTCGAGCCGTGCGCCTCGCGTCCGACGAAGCTCGCTTCGATCCAGAGTTCCCCCTTCTGTCCGACGTAGACCTGCCCGGCACTCGGCTCGGCGATGACGAGAACCTCGGCGTCGTCGATCAGCCCCGATTCAGCGATCGACGCGGCCCCGCGGTAACCGAACTCCTCGTCGGCGGTCAGCGCGATGGCAACGTCCTTCGGCGGTTCGATGTCCCTTTCGGCGATCGACATGGCGACGTGCATCAGCACGGCGACGGCCCCCTTCATATCGGTTGCGCCGAGCCCCCACAGTTGTCCGTCCTCGATCCGCCCTTCGAGCGGAGGAATCCGCCACGCATCCGCTTCCGTCGGAACGGTGTCGAGATGAGCGCAGAGGACGATGCACCCGCGTTCGCGTCCCGCGATGCGAACGACGACCGAGCTCCGTCCTGGCTCCAGCGGGACGAGTTGAGGCTTGAGCCCTACGTCGCGAAGCCAGTCGGCGGCGAACTGCGCAATCCGATCCTCGTCTCCCGGCGGGTTGTGACTCGGAATCCGGACGAACTCCGCTGCCAGCGCGGCGATTCGATCTTCGATGCCATCACGCACTGCCGACCTCGAAGTGCTTGAGGACGTTGAGTGCTCGGACCGTCAGCCACTTGCTTGGCGCGCCGAGTTCCTCAACGTCGACGAGCATCTTCCCGTTCATCGACCGCTCCATCAGCCAGACGGCATTCGGAGTCCGCTTCTCTCGGATCACGCGGAGTGCCCGGTCGAGATGCGGTCCGTAGGGGACCCCAGCCTGGGCGAGTCCGACCATCGCTTCGAGGATGTCGGAGTTGTAATGGAGCGGAAATCCGAACTTCAGCCACCCCTGCTTCGGCTGGCGCTCGCCGAGTCCTTCCGAGGCGAGGAACTCCACACGGCGATCGGCGACCCAGTCCTTGACCCTCTGTCCTGGGGGGAGATTGGCGCGCTTCGGTCGTCCGGCGACGATGGCACTCCATTCCTTTCGATGGCCGGGCACGTAGACGAAGACGTCCTTGTCGATCAGTTCGGACGTGATCCGATCGATCGCCGCGACGACGGTCTCAGATCGCTGAGCTTCCGGGATCTCGACAAAGCAGAGAAGCAGCTTCGGCAGCGCCATGAAGCAGCGCGTCAGGAGGCTGGAACTCATCTCGCTGCAGTCGATCCCGTCTTCTTCGACGATCCGGCGTGCGAGAGCCTCGGTCTCCTCGATCACGATCGGATGGTCGGCGTAGCCGAGCCGCATCAGCGCCCCGAGGAGGTTCGCCGTCAAGCAGTGCCACCGGCGCTTCTGGGCCCAGGAGCGATGTTCGAGGACGAAGTCGATTGTCTTGGCGATCCGCGGATCCTGGCCGTCGGCGAGGAACTGACCGAGGTCGATCAACTGCCAGTAGAGGCCGGCGTACTTCCAGTAGGGGTGCTTATCATCAAGCGGCAGGCTGTTCGGATGATGGAGGATCGCCTGGGTAACCGGGTACTCCATCAGCCGGTCCAGCGTCGCACGAACCTCCGGATCGGGCTCCGGCCGTTCGAGCAGGCGCGTCAACGTCAGATATCGGACCGGCGGGTTCGTCGGTTCGAGGAGCCAGTCGAGTACGTCATCGGCGATCTTCATGGTCCGATTATGCGACAGTGGCTCCGTCGTCGGCGAATCCGCCTCGTATCTTGGGCCGAGGGCAGCGGCCGGCCGTTGAGCTTATGGGGGAGAGTGGGTGCCTTGAAGCCCGCCTCTCCCGCGTCCGCGGCGCCCCTGCCCCGGATGTGGGCTAATGCACACATGCTCATCGTCCGCGAACGACAGCGCCCGCCCTTCGGTGATCGATGTCAGGAGCTTCCGACGCCCCGATTGAAGCAATCGCTGGATCGTTCCGCGGGAGACACCCATTCCCCGGGCCGCCTCTTCCTGCTGCTTCCCTTCGAGATCGCAGAGCCTCATCGCCTCGAGTTCATCCAACCCGAGTTCAATGATCTCCAGTTGGGCGAGAGGGATCCCCGAGGGTTTGAAGAGGTTGAACCCGTCGACTCCACGGCAGTAACGAAGCTTCTTACGTCGGGGCACAGTCCCCCGAGTATAGGGATTCGAGAGTCCGACACCAAGGGCGAGAGGCGTTTCTTGCATAAATCATGCATATGCACATAATAAGCCTTCGCGAATCCCTCGCACAAGGAGGTCCACGATGCCTGGATTCGATGGAACAGGGCCCCGAGGAGCCGGTCGGATGACTGGTGGTGGGAGAGGCCATTGCGTGACAAGTTCGGGGGGCGGCGTGCAGCGTGGGTTCGGAATCCGCCGACGGCCGCGCTCGGGTTACCGGGGACGCGGCCTCGGATGGCGCTGGGACGATCCGCCGATTCCGGCCGATATGCCGCCGGGAGGCTTCCAGGAGTTGGAAGGGCTTGCCGAGCAGATCCGGACGCTCGCATCTCGAGTCGAGGCGTTGAGCGTGCGGCTCGAGGCGAGCGAGAGGAAGGGTGAATGAAGATCTGCGTTACGTCTTCCGGCCAGACCTGGGCCGCAGCGGCGAATCCGAGTTTCGGTCGGGCGCCGTACTTCCTGGTTGTTGATGTGGAGACCGAGTCGATCGATCCGGTGAAGAACGACCCGGGAGTCCATGGAGCGGGCGTCCAAGCGGCGCAGACCGCCGCGGATCGGGGTGTCGCCGTTGTCGTCACCGGGAGCGTCGGTCCGAACGCGTTTCAGGGACTGGCGGCGGCGGGGATCGAGGTCTACATCGGGGCTACGGGGACGGTGAGGGAAGCATTCGACGCGTATCGTGCGGGGAAGTTATCGCGGGCCACCGCTCCGACTGGGAGCCCGCATCGGGGAGGTCGACGATGACCAGGCTGGCGATTCCGACTTCTGGGCGAGGCGGCCTCGATGATTCGGTCGGCGAGCACTTCGGGCGCGTACCGACGTTCACTCTGGTGGACAGTGAGACGGGCGAGATCGAGGTCCTCGAGAACACGTCGGAGCACATGGGCGGCGCGGGGCTTCCGGCCGACTTGCTGATCGCGTCCGGCGCCGACATCGTCTTGTGCAAGGGCCTCGGCCGGCGCGCGATCGAGTCGCTCTCCTCGGGTGGTCTGTCGGTCTGCACGGGGGTTGCCGGGACGGCCGGCGAAGCTGTGGCCGCCTGGAAGCGGGGGGATCTGGGCAAGGCCGGGGAATCGGAGGCGTGCACTCGCCACGCCTTCCGAGATCGTCACGACGGATGAAGCTCGCGGTTGCCAGCGGGAAGGGCGGGACCGGAAAGACGTTGGTCGCGGTCAACCTCGCCGTGGTCCTTTCGTCGGAGTGGGAGACGACGCTGATCGATTGCGACGTCGAGGCGCCGAACGCTCACCTGTTTCTCCGACCGACGCTTGTGGAACGAGACGTCGTCTCGAAGAGGGTTCCGCGGATCGACGAGGCCCGTTGCACCGAATGCGGTGCCTGCGCGGAAGCCTGCGAGTTCCATGCGCTTGCCTTCGTGGGAGGCCGCGCGCTCATCTTCGAGGAGCTGTGCCACGGGTGCGGTCGATGCGGACTCGTCTGTCCGAATGACGCGATCCGAGAAACCGACCATCCGCTTGGCGAGATCGAGCGGGGGCAAGCCGGAGCGATCGCGTTCGCTCACGGGCGACTCCGGATCGGCGAGTCGATGGCGAGCCCGATTATCGGAGAGCTCAAACGGAGCGCCCCGGAGAGCGAGTGGGTCGTCCTCGATGCGCCGCCCGGGACGGCCTGCCCGGTGATCAGCGCCCTTCACGACGTCGATGCGGTCCTCCTTGTCACGGAGCCGACCCCGTTCGGCCTGCACGACCTTCGTGCCGCGGTCGGCGTTGCGCGCGAACTCGATCTTCCCGCAGGGGTCGTGATCAACCGGGACGGGTTCCGGGATAACGATGTGGAACGATACTGCGCGGAGGAAGGCCTGCCGGTGCTGCTTCGGATTCCGTTCGATCGACGGATCGCCGAGGCGGGAGCCGACGTGCGGTTGCTGATCGACGTGCGCCCGGAATGGAAAGAACCTTTCGCCGGACTGGCGGCGAGTGTGAAGGGGTTGGTCCGATGAACCGGATCGTTTTTCTATCGGGGAAGGGAGGGACGGGGAAGACGACCCTGGCCGCAGTCTTCGCGGCTCGGACCGAGCGACTGGTGGTTGTCGATGCGGACGTCGACGCGGCGAATCTGCACCTGATCTTCCATCCGCAGATCGAGGAGACCGGCGTCTACTCCGGCTCGAGCGGCGCGGTGCGTGACGTCGATCGATGCATTTCGTGTGGCCGGTGCCACGACGTCTGCCGGTTCGATGCCGTTGGTTTGGACCATACGATTGACCGGTTGCTCTGTGAAGGATGCGGAGCGTGCGTGACGGCCTGCCCGGCCGACGCTCTTCGGCTCGTCGAGCGTCCGTCCGGAGAGTGGTACGTCGGACGGGCCGCACGTCGTCCGATGATCGGCGCCGAACTGCGGGCGGGCGAGGAAGTCTCGGGGAAGCTGGTCAGCGTCGTTCGGGGCATGGCGGACGAGCGCGCGAAGCGGGGACGACTCGATCGGATGGTCATCGATGGCTCGCCGGGGATCGGCTGCCCGGTGATCGCCTCCACGACCGGAACGCAGGCCGCCGTGCTCGTTACTGAGCCGACACGCTCCGGGTTGCACGATCTCGAACGGGCCCTCGGCGTGGTTCGTCACTTCAGCGTTCCGGCGTACCTCGCCATCAACAAGGCGGACTTGAGCGAGTCGCTGGCCGGTGAGATCGAGGCGTACGCGCGCGCGCAGGATCTCCCGTTTCTCGGGCGTATCCCGTATGACGAACGTGTCCTTGAGGCCCTGCGAAGCGGTCGAAGCCCGGCCGATGATCCGGAGAGCCCCGCCGGCCGGGCGATGTGTGCTGTCGTCGATCGCTTGGTGGACGGACTCCGCACAGCAGAGGAGAAACCAAGATGAACGGAACACCGAATACGACCTCCGAGGGTTCCTCGAGAAACCGGCCGATCGATCGCATCCCGGTCCGCGTCGTCGTCTTCAGCGGGAAGGGGGGCGTCGGGAAGACGACGGTTGCAGTGAATCTCGCGTACGCGCTCGTCGGGCGTGCCGTTCGCGTCGGCCTGCTCGATGCCGACATCACCGGGCCGAATGTCCCGTTGATGACGGGGATTGCGGAAGCACCCCGGACTGACGGCGAGCATCTGCTCCCCCACGAGCGGGCCGGACTGAAGGTCGTCTCCCTCGCTTCGATGCTCCCTCCCGACGCGGCGGTGATCTGGCGTGGTCCGATGCGTTCGAAGGCCCTCGAACAGCTCCTCGACGAGACGGAGTGGGGCGCCTTGGACGTTCTGATTGTCGACCTCCCTCCCGGAACCGGCGACGAAGTGCTGACCATCACGCAGCGGCTTGCGCCGCAACTGGCGATCGTCGTGACAACGCCGCAGGAGGTGGCCCTCCTCGACGCACGGCGGGCAATCGGCTTCGCGAGGAAGCTTGAGATTCCCGCCGTGGCGATCGTCGAGAACATGTCCGGTCTGGTCTGTCCGCATTGCGGCGGCGCGATCGAGCTCTTCGGAGCCGGAGGAGGAAAGAGAGAATCGGCACGACAAGGCATTGAGTTCCTCGGGTCGATCCCGATCGACCCGACGACGCGCGAAGGGGGCGACTCCGGTTGCCCTATCGTCCTTGCCGAACCCGACGGGACCGTCTCCGAGACGTTCGAGCGGATGGCGCTCCGGATCGAGGAGATGATCACTCGCGTCATGAGCGCGTGAATCTAGGACGGAGCAGGAGACACGAAGAGACAGAGGGAGGCGGAATGGGTGAAATGAGAGACGCGATGCGAAGCGCCAAGCGTGCGATGAGCGAACTGAGGCGGCAGGTTCCCGACGAGATGGAGAGCTTCTCGGGGTTCATGGGGACCGTCCTACGACCCGGAAAGCTCGACCTGAAGACGAAGGAGCTGATCGCTCTCGGGATGGGTCTGACGGCCCGTTGCACGTACTGCATCGGGATCCACACCGAGAAGGCGCTCAATGCGGGCGCCACGCCCGAGGAGCTGTGGGAGGTGGCGACGGTCGCAGTCCTGATGGGCGGCGGGCCGGCTCTGACCTACGTCGCCGAACTTCAGAAGGCGCTCGACGAGTTCGCTGGGAGCCAGCAGGCGTAGCCGCCGCACTGGCCGGGGTGGACGATGCATTGGTGTGTGATTCTCTGCTTCGGATATGATCCCGGACGGATTCGGGCGGTGATCGAGTCTCTCGCACTCGGTCGAATCATCGGAACATCACTCGTGGCAGGGGTTTCGTAGGGACATGGAACAGAGTGGCGGCGCATCCGGAGGAGAGGAGAGCCTCGCGCGGTTCCGGCGGACGTATCCCAACATCTTCGTCCCGTTGGATCGGGCGTTCTCGACGATCCATCGAGGCGATCGAATCTTCATCGGGACGGGGTGCGGTCAGCCACAGCACCTGCTGACCGAACTGGTTCGCTACACCGAGGAGCACCCGAAGGCGTTCTTCGATGCGGAGGTCCTGCACGTCTGGACCCTCGGCGTTGCGCCGTACCTCAAGGAGGAGCTGAAGCGGAACTTCCGGTTGAACTCGTTCTTCATCGCCCAAGGCACCCGAACAGCGGTCAACGAGGGGGCGGCCGACTACACAGCGATCTTCCTCTCCCAGGTGCCGCAGCTTCTGCACCGGCGCTCGATCCCGATCGATGTTGCTCTGATTCAGACGTCGCTTCCCGACGAGCACGGTTTCGTCAGTCTCGGGATTTCCGTCGACATCGTCCGGGCTGCCGTCGACAACGCCCGAACCACGATCTGCCAGATGAACGCCCATATGCCGCGGACGCACGGCGACTCGTTCCTCCATCTCGACAGCATCGACTACGCCGTGCGGTACGACGAGCCGCTCCTCGAGTACGAGACGGAGGTCCCGGACGATGTGGCCGATCAGATCGGAGGCTACGTCGCACGGCTCGTCGAGGACGGCGCGACGATCCAAGTCGGCTATGGCAGGATCCCGAACGCGATCCTCTCGAACCTCCACTCGAAGCGCCATCTCGGCGTCCATACCGAGCTGCTGAGCGACGGGATCGTGGAGTTGATGAAGACGGGCGTGGTCGACAACACGCGCAAGACGATCGGCCGGCACAAGACGGTGGCGGCGTTCTCGATGGGGCGGCGTGAGACCTACGAATACCTCCGCGACAACCCGGCGGTCGAGTTCCGCGGCGTCGATTACACGAACAACCCGGCGGTGATCGCGCAGTTCGAGAAGATGACCGCGATCAACACGGTTCTCCGGATCGACCTCACCGGCCAGGCGACGGCCGAATCCCTCGGCAGCACGTTCTACAGCGGGATCGGCGGGCAGGCTGACTTCATGCGCGGTGCCGTCCTCGCGCCGGGAGGGAAGTCGATCCTGGTCATCCGGTCGACGGCCCGGGACGGTGAGGTGTCGCGGATCGTCCCGACGCTCTCGGAGGGAGACGGCGTCACCCTGACGCGGGGCGACGTCCACTATGTCGTCACCGAGTACGGAATCGCGTACCTCCACGGGAAGAACATGCGCGAGCGGGCGATGGAGCTGATTTCCGTGGCCCATCCGACGTTCCGCCCCTGGCTCCTTCGAGAGGCGAAGGCCCGCCACCTGATCTACAAGGACCAGGCCTACGTGCCCGGGACGCGGGGCGAGTACCCGGCCGAGCTGGAGACGTATCGAACGACGCGGGCTGGGGTGGAGATTCGCCTCCGCCCGGTCCGGATCAGCGACGAGCCGCTGCTGAAGGATTTCTTCTACGCGTTGTCGGATCGGTCGACCTATCGCCGTTTCCTCTCGGCGAGGAAGGACATGCCGCACGAGCGGCTGCAGGAGTTCGTGGCCATCGACTACACTGCCGAGATGGTCATCCTCGCTGTGGTCGAGGAGGGAGAAAGGGAGGTCGTCGTCGGGGTCGGCCAGTACGGAATCGATCCGGAGACGCACACGGCGGAGGTCGGGCTCGTGGTGAGAGACGACTCCCAGAACCGTGGAATCGGCAGAGAGCTGCTCGACTATCTGTCGTTGCTGGCGAAACGGCGGGGGCTGCTCGGCTTCACCGCCGAGGTGCTGGCCGAGAATGACGCGATGATGCACCTGTTCGAACAGTCCGGCTTTGCGATCGAGTCGCGGCGGGACGCAGGGGTGTACGAGCTGAAGATGCTGTTCGGCTAGGGTCCGGGGGCATTGATGGAGATGAGGTCGCTGTTCGAGCCGCGTGCGATCGCCGTGATCGGTGCGTCGTCGAATCCGGAGAAGATCGGCTACCGGGTCGTCGAGAACATCGTCCAGTCCGGCTATCCGGGTGGGGTCTTCCCGATCAATCCGAAGGGCGGCGAGATTCTCGGGCTGCCGGCCTACGCGAGCCTGTCCGACGTTGAGGAAGCGGTTGACCTCGCGGTGATTGCGATCCCCGCCCCCCGCGTGCTCGAGGCCGTCGAAGCGTGTGGCGTGGCGGGCGTCAAGCATCTCGTGGTGATCACATCGGGCTTCTCCGAGGTCGGCGATCTGGAGACCGAGCGCCGGATCGTGAGCGTCGCCCGGGATCATGGGATGAGAGTCCTCGGCCCGAACGTCTTCGGCATCTACTCAGCTGCGAGTTCACTCGACGCGACGTTCGGGCCAGGAGGGATCGCCCCCGGCCCGGTCGCGATCGTCACCCAGAGCGGCGCGTTGGGCATCGCGATGATCGGGAAGACGGCAACCGAATCGGTCGGCCTTTCGGCGGTCGTCTCGGTTGGCAACAAGGCCGACATCGATGAGGCAGACCTGCTCGAGTACCTCGTGCAGGACGAGAGGACGCGCGTCATCCTGATGTATATCGAGGGCGTGAAGGATGGAGAGCGACTAGGGAGAACCCTCGCCGAGGCGACGGCCCGAAAGCCGGTTGTCGTGATCAAGTCGGGCCGATCGAAGCGGGGATCGATGGCTGCTGCGTCTCACACGGGCTCCTTGGCCGGTGCGGACGAGGTCTTCGACGCCGTGATGCGCCAGTCCGGCGTCCTCCGTGCCGAGAGCGTCCAGGAGGCGTTCACCTGGGTCCGGTATCTCGCGTCGACGCCGCACCCCGTCGGTGACGACGCGGTGATCGTCACGAACGGAGGCGGGATCGGCGTCTTGGCGACGGACGCCTGCGAGAAACACGGCGTGACGCTCTACGACGACCAGGCCGTCCTCGCCGCCGTCTTCTCCGGCGTGATGCCTGACTTCGGTTCGTCGAAGAACCCGGTCGACCTGACCGGTCAGGCGACGGCGGAGGACTACGCCCGCTCGCTCGACGCGGTTCTCGCCGAAGATCGGATGCATGCGGCGATCGCCCTCTACTGTGAGACGGCACTCTTCGATACGGCTCGGTTCGCCGACCTGCTCCGCGACGTCTACGCACGGTACCGCGAGCGGAAGCCGATCGTCTTCTCCCTGTTCGGCGGCGAGCGGATCGACACGGTGATCCGCGACCTGAGGGCCGAGGGGATCCCGGTCTTCGGAGACGTCTATCAGGCGGTCTCCGCGCTCGGCGCACTCTACCGATCGAAGCGGTGGAGGAGACAACCGAAGGGAGCGATCGAGCCGATCGACCTGCCGATCGAGGAGATTCGCGGCATTCTCGACCGGGCGCGTGCCGACGGGCGGGCGTTCCTCCTCGCCCCGGAGGCGGCGCGGGTCGCGGCGCTCCTCGATCTCAAGATGCCGATCTCGCGGGTTGGACGGAGTCTCGATGAAGCCGTTCGACTCGGCGGCGAGATCGGATACCCGGTTGCGATGAAGATCGTCTCCAAGGACATCGTCCACAAGAGCGACGCCGGCGGCGTGGCGCTCGATCTGGAGAATGAGGACGAGCTGGTCGACGCCTATCAGGCGATCCTGCGAAGCTGCCGCGCGAGCGTCCCGAACGCGATCATCGAGGGGATTGAAGTGGCGGAGATGGTCCGCCCAGGAATCGAGACGATCGTCGGTGCAAGGCAGGATCAGTCGTTCGGCCCGGTCGTCATGTTCGGGCTCGGCGGGATCTACGTGGAGGTCATGAAGGACGTCGTCTTCCGCGCGGCGCCGGTCGGCCGTTCGACGGCGCGGGAGATGATCTCGGAACTCCGATCGTACCCGCTCCTCCTCGGCGTCCGTGGCGAACGCCGGAAGGACATCGTGGCGATCGCCGAGGTTGTCGTCAGGCTGGGGTATCTGGTCGAGCGGTGCCGGGAGATCGCGGATATCGAGGTGAATCCGCTGATCGTGTACGACCACGGTGAGGGGACAAGGACGGTCGATATGCGGATACTGATCAAGCAGCCAAGCGGGGGTGAGCCGACGTGAAGTCGCTGATCGTGGCATCGACGCGAGAGGACGCGGGGAAGACGAGCTTGATCATCGGACTCGCGAAGGCCCTCAAGATGCGGTTCGGATACGTGAAGCCGCTCGGCGACCGATTCCTCTATCGGAAGAAGCGTCTCTGGGATTACGACGCGGCGTTGCTCACGACGCTGTTCGACCTCGGCGAGGAGCCCGAATCGATCAGCCTCGGCTTCGACCACTCCAAGCTCCGCTACATGTACGACCGAGTTTCGGTCCTAGAGGCGCTCCGCGGCGTGATCGATCGGATCGGGCACGATCGCGACGTCGTCTTCCTCGAGAGCGGGAAGGATCTTTCCTACGGGGCGTCTGTCCACCTCGATCCCCTGACGATCTCGCAGGAGACGGGCATCCCCGTCCTGATCGTCGCCGGAGGAGGAGAGGACGAGATCGCCGACGATTTGGCGTTCATCAAGCGGTTCGTCACGAGCGACGAAGCGACCGTCGCCGGGGTAATCGTGAACAAGGTCGTCCACCTGGAAGAGTTCCGCACGGAGCACCTCGGCGAGATCGAAGAGATCGGCGTCGAGGTCTTCGGAGCCCTCCCGTACGAGGCCGATCTGCATACGCTCTCTGTTTCGACGATCGCCGACCGGCTGTTCGCTCGCGTCCTCGCCGGCGACGAGGGACTCAACCGGCCAATCCGGACTGTCGTCGTCGGGGCGATGTCGGTCAGCGCGGCCGTCGGCGATCCGCGGATCGCCGCCCCGGACAAGCTCGTCATCTCCAGCGGCGACCGGAGCGACATGATCCTCGCGGTGCTCGATGCCGGCGGCACGGCAGGCATCGTGCTGACGAACAACATCGTCCCTCCGGCGAGCGTCACGGCGAAGGCGAGCGAACTCGGGATCCCGCTCCTCCTCGTCCCGAAGGACACGTACGAGACCGCGCTACAAGTCGAGGCGATCCGCCCCCTCCTGACGGCCGACGATGCCGACAAGATCGAACGGCTCGAAGTTCTTGTCTCCGAACACGTCGATCTGAAGCGGCTGACCGCAGTTCTGTAGGATCGATCTCTGAAGGAGATTCGTCTGTGCGAGCTTACCTCTCTCGCGCCTTCCGCTCTTCGATCACCTTCTCGGCGATCGCGTAGGGGACAGCCTCGTAGTGCTCGAAGTGCATCGTGAACGTTCCGCGACCGCTCGTCAGGTTCCGCAGCTCCGAGGCGTAGCCGAACATCTCGGCGAGCGGAACGCGGCCGCGGAGGACCGCCCCTCCTGCCTTCGTCTCCATCCCGAGGACGCGCCCGCGCTTGCTGCAGAGGCTGCTGGTGATCGCCCCGGTCTGCTCCTCCGGTGCCGTCACCTCGACGCTCATCACCGGTTCGAGGAGCTCCAGCCCGACGTTGAGGCAGGCCTCCCGGAATCCCATTCGACCACAGGTTCGAAACGCCTGCTCCGAGGAATCGACGTTGTGCATTGAACCGTCGGTGACGATCACCTTGATGTCGACCATCGGGAATCCGGCGTACGGGCCTTCGGCCATCTCCTCGACAACTCCCCGTTCGATCGCTGCGAGGTACTCGCGGGTGATCTTCCCGCCTGTGATCGTGTTCTCGAACTGGAAGCCGGTTCCCGGATCGGTCGGTTCGATGCGGAAGACGGCATGCGCGTACTGCCCTCGTCCACCGGTCTGCTTGACGTGCCGATACTCGTGCTCGGTCGGTCCGAGGATCGTCTCGCGATAGGCCACCTGGGGGCGATCGGCGGTCACACCGACGCCGAACTCCCGCTTCAGGCGATCGACGATGATCTCCAGGTGGAGTTCTCCCATCCCGGAGATCACGACCTCTCCGGTCTCGGCATCGGAGCGGACGACGAACGTCGGGTCCTCCTCAGCCAAGCGATGGAGGGCGGAGGAGAGCTTGTCCCGGTCCTCCCGGGAGGCCGGCGCGACGGCAACGCCGATCACCGGCGCAGGAAACTCGATCGACTCGAGGAGGATCGGATGCTCTTTGCTGCTGATTGTGTCGGCGGTGTACGTATCGCCGAGCCCGACGACGGCGCCGACCTGCCCGGCACGTAGCTCCTCAACCGCCTCGCGATCGTTGGCGTGCATCTCGAACAGACGGCCGATCCGCTGCGTCTTGTCCCGGCTTGAGTTGTAGACCTGCGCGCCCGCTTTCAGAACCCCGGAGTAGACGCGCACGTAGGTCAGCTTCCCGAGATGCCGATCGGCCTGCACCTTGAAGGCGAGCGCAGCGAGCGGGGCGTCGTTGTGCGGGTGACGGATCAGCTCCTCGTTCGATTCGGTGCAAGCGCCAATGATCGGCGGAAGGTCGATTGGCGACGGGAGGTAGTCGACGACGGCGTCGAGAAGAAGTCGGACGCCCTTGTTCTTGAACGCGGCGCCGCAGAGGACGGGGATGAATCGTCCGTCGATCGTCGCTTCGCGGATGGCGCGAAGGACCTCGACAGGCTCGGGAACCTCGCCCTCGATGAACTTCTCCATCAGGTGATCGTCCTGCTCGCTGATCCGCTCGATCATCCGCTCCTCGGCTGCGCGGGCTGCCGCAAGGAGTTCGTCTGGGATCTCTTCGACGCGGATCGTCGCCCCCTGCGGCGCGTCGTCGTAGTAGACAGCCTTCATGTGGACGAGGTCGACGACGCCTTGGAAGGTCCCCTCGACACCGATGGGAATGACAACCGGAACAGCGTTTGCCCCCAGCTCCTGGCGGATCTCCTCGACGACCCGTTCGAAGTCGGCCCCGGCGCGGTCCATCTTGTTGACGAACGCGATCCGCGGGACACGGTACTTCTCCGCCTGCCGCCAGACGGTCTCCGCCTGCGGCTGGACGCCGCCGACGGCACAGAACAGAGCGACGGTCCCATCGAGAACGCGAAGCGAGCGCTCGACTTCTGCCGTGAAGTCGACGTGCCCAGGCGTGTCGATCAGGTTGATCCGATGATCGCGCCAGTAGGCCGTCGTCGCGGCCGAGGTGATCGTGATCCCGCGTTCCTGCTCCTGGACCATCCAGTCCATCGCCGCTTCACCGTCGTGAACCTCGCCGATCTTATGGCGCTTGCCGGTGAAGAAGAGGATCCGCTCGGTCACGGTCGTCTTTCCGGCGTCGATGTGGGCCATCACGCCCACGTTTCGTATTCGTTCGATTCCCGGCGTCTTCGTCATCATCGCTCCTTCGTCCGCGCCCGCATATCACAACGCAGACCGGCTGCGGAAGGCAAACCGGTCTCCGGACGACCCTCGTCTGCAGGGAGTGGACAGCGCCGTCCCGAACGTGCGTAAGGACGGACTTGAGGGCGAAGCGTACGGGAGAGCCGAGAGGTTGTCAACGACTCGGCGCCGCGCCAATCGAGAGTGCTATAGCCCCCAGAATGCGATGCCGTCGCGGAGCATCGCGATCATCAGAGCAAGATAGCCATCCCAGTCCCTGGCTGCGCGAAAGTTGGTGAGCGTGCTTTGCTGGGATGCGTATTCATAGAGGTTCGGATGGTCGAGGCTCTTGGCGATGATTCCGTAGGTCTGCTCCCGAAGTGCGAGCTGATCCCATCCCACGTCGTCCGGCGTCGGAAGGTTGGACAGTGTCTCCCAGAAGCGGTCGATGTCCGCGAGCGAACGGTCGTCTTGTGAAAGCCGGTCGAACGCCGCGGCTGCCTCGCCCGTCAGCACCGGTTCGAGGATCCGTGCGCAGACGCCGAGCAGCTGCCGGCGTGCCAGGGCATCCACACGATCGGCCTCCGTCAGTCCAATGTCGGCGAGGCTCCGGCGCCACTCGGACTCGACCTTCTCGGCGACGTCCGTCCATGAGGCGAGCTGTTCCAAGATCCACCACGGGAGATCGGACGGGATGGGGTCGGGGAGCATCGATCGGAAGAGGCTTTCGCCGACCTCGCTGAAAAGCGGCGGTGGGACGTTGTCCAGACTTCCCTCCGCGGCCCAGCTTGCCGCGATCGTCTCCGAGTTCTCCTTCTCACCAAGGGCCCACGCCGTGTACTCGGCGAAGCCCTCCACCAGCATCCTGTGGATTTCGTGCGGGATGTTGGCGGTCAGCACGGGAATCGCCTCCTCATACGATGCGGGCATGACGGAACTGAGCCAGTTGTCGAAAACCCAGTACGCCAGTTGATGAACCAGCACCTGTCTCCATCGATCGAGCGGCGCGAGAATCGCCGGCGCAGCGTACGCACACGACCGATCGACCCACGGCTGCGAGCCGATCAGCGGAGCTTTCGTGAACAGACCGTTCACATCGAACCGTCGGAGGGCGGTGTTGAGACTCTCCGCATCGGGAAACACGCACACGGTTAGGAACGGGATCTCGATCCCGTTCCAGGAGAGCATCGGCTTGGCCCAAAACTGTTGGCGTTTTGCAGCCTGGTCTCCTGCCGCAGCCGTCTCGGAGCCGGTCTGTGTCTGCTCGGGCGGCTCCGGCCGGCTTGGACTCGGGAGGGCCCACAGATCGAGGACGGCACGTGCGAGGGATTCAAGTTCGGTGACAACAGCGTCAGCGTCCGGCGGAGCCGGGCCGTACATCCAGCTGACATAACCAAGAGACCACTCAGGGGCAAGTGGCCACTCCGTCTCTGCAGCGCTGCCGGAGATCGCTGCAAGTACCAGGAGAAGAGCCAGCACACCGAGCAACCGCCGAGTCCTCATCATGAGCCCATACCTCCCGAGTTGGACATGAATTGATTGTACTTGCTGTTGAGAGGAAAAGCGACAACTTCTCGGCACGGGTGCTGCCCATAGGTACACGCTGTGCAAGTTCCTTGCTGCCTCGAGCATGATCCGGCTCGATTCCACCCCTTGACTTCGAGCGCACTCTAACTTGTATAGTGCGGCGCCATGTCCTCGACGCTGACGATTCAACAGGCGGCTGAACAGACCGGACTCACCGCCCACACGCTTCGCTACTACGAACGCGCCGATCTGATCCCGACCGTAGGACGCGCCCCAAGCGGACACCGGCGGTACTCCGAAGAGGACCTCGCCTGGATCGAGTTCGTGAAGTGTCTTCGGTCGACCGGGATGCCGATTGCCGACGTACAGCGGTACGTTCAGCTCGAGCAGCGTGCGGACGGCGGAGCCGCCGAGCGACTGGAAATCATGGAAGTGCACCGCAACCGGCTGCGGGAGCGAATCGAGGAGTTGACCGGCTTCCTGGAGCGGATCGAGGGGAAGGTCGATCGGTACCGGAAGCACCTCGAACTGTAGCGATTCCAAGGCGACGCCTCGTCGCCATCGTGCCGAGATTGTCGGAAGGAGCGTTCGATGCGCACTGCGATGCTAGGCAAGACCGGTCTAGAGGTTTCGCGGATCGGGATGGGCGGGATTCCGTTGCAGCGACCGTCGGTCGAGGAGGCCGTTCGAGTCGTCCACCGGGCGCTCGATCTGGGCGTGACCTTCTTCGACACCGCCGCCGGTTATGGGGAGAGCGAAGAGAGATTCGGAAGGGCGCTCGTCGGCCGCCGGGGGAGCGTCATCATTGCCACGAAGAGCGGACGGCGAACGGAAGAAGAGGCTGCCGCCGAGCTCGAGCGAAGCCTGCAGCGACTGAAGACGGACTACCTCGACATCTGGCAACTCCACAACGTCAGCAACGCTGAGACGTACGACCAGGTGCTCGGCCCCGGCGGGGCGATGGCGGCAGCTCGGAAGGCACTCCAGGCCGGGAAGATCCGCCACATCGGACTGAGCAGTCACAACCTCGACATCGCGATCGAGGCGGTGAAATCCGGTCTTTTCGAGACGATCCAGTTCCCGTTCAACTACGTCACGCGTGAGCCGGCCGACACACTGATCCCTCTGGCCGCCGAGCGCGACGTCGGCTTCATCGGAATGAAACCGTTCGCTGGCGGGATGCTTGGCCGGGCCGACCTGTCGATCAAGTACGTCCTCCAGTTCGACTCTGTCATTCCCGATCCGGGGATCGAAACGGTCGAAGAGATCGAGGAGATCGTCGGCCTCGTCGAGGATGGCGACTGGATCTTGTCTCCGGCCGAGCTGGAAGAGATCGAAGCGCGGCGCAGCGAGCTTGGCACGCAGTTCTGCAGACAGTGCGGCTACTGCCAACCGTGCCCGCAGGAGATCCGAATCTCGATGGCGATGATCACCGAAGCGATGTGGAAGCTCTGGCCGCGGGAGATCTTCATGGAATGGATGGGCGGCGTGATCGAGACGGCGCGCACCTGTCTGAAGTGCGGCGAGTGCGAGTCGCGATGCCCGTACGAACTCCCAATCCGCGAGCGGATCGGCGAGAGCATCGCGTTCTTCGATCGCGTCGCGGCGGAGGGGTAGGAAGCGATACGAGGTGACCATGCAGTATCGACCGTTCGGGAAGCTGGATTGGAAGGGATCGGCTTTGGGGTTCGGGGGGATGCGGTTCCCGGTGATCGACGGAGCCTACGGCGAGATCGATGAACCGGAAGCGACACGAATGCTCCATCGCGCAATCGACGGTGGTGTGAACTACGTTGACACGGCGATTCACTACCACGAGGGGAACAGCGAGCGGTTCCTGAGTCGCGCGCTGAAGGGAGGCTATCGCGAGAAGGTTCGACTGGCGACCAAGCTCTTCCCGCCGTACGTCAACGAGCAGGAGGATTTCGATCGGAACCTGAACGAACAGCTTGGCAAGCTCGACACCGAACGGGTCGACTTCTACCTCCTTCACGGGATCAACCGGCGCTGGTGGCCACGGATCCGAGATCTCGGTGTACTCGAGTGGGCGGAGGGAGCGATCGCCGACGGGCGAATCGGGCGCCTTGCCTTCTCATTTCACGACGACCTCCCGATCTTTCGCGAGATCGTCGACGCCTACGACGACTGGGCGTTCGGCCAGATTCAGTACAACTACATGAATGGCGCCTATCAGGCCGGGACCGAAGGGCTGCGCTATGCCGCGTCGAAGGGTCTCGCCGTCGTGATCATGGAGCCGCTTCTCGGCGGCCGCCTCGCAGAAGCACCGCCCGCGGTTCAGGCGATCTGGGACGATGCGCCAACCCGGCGTTCACCGGCAGACTGGGGATTCCAATGGCTGTGGAACCAGCCGGAGGTGTCGGTCGTGCTCAGTGGGATGAGCACGATGGCACAGGTCGAGGAGAACATCGCAAGTGCCTCGGCTTCCGGTGTTGGAACGCTGACCGATGCGGAACTGGCGACGATCGACCGGGCGCGAGAGGTGTACGAAGCCCTCTGCCCGATCCGTTGCACCGCCTGCGGCTATTGCATGCCGTGCCCGAACGGCGTCGACATCCCGTACAACTTCCGACTCTACAACTACGGCGTGATGTACGAGAACCCGCGGGCTGCGCGCGGATGGTACCGGTTCATGTTCGACGAGTCGCGGGCGATGTTCGAAGGCGACTTCCATCGCGTGAAGGGCCACGCTGCGCAGTGCGTCCAATGCCGCGCCTGCGAGGAGGCCTGCCCGCAGGGGATTCCGATTGGCGATTGGATGCCGATGGTGCACCGGGTCCTCGGCGAGGACGTCTCCTACGACGAGGTCACCGAGCCGAGCTAGGGAAGAGGGGGAATCGATGGCATCTGTATTGGTGCTCTATCACTCGCAGGAATATGGGAACACGAAACAGATGGCCGAGGCTGTCGCGGAGGGCGCAAGCGAGGCAGGCGCCGATGTTGCACTGGTCAACACGAACGAGCATCGGTACGACGCGGAGGCGTATCGGGACGTCGACGCGGTCGCCTTCGGATCGCCCGACTACTTCGGCACGATCGCCGGCGGTCTGAAGGTCTTTCTCGACGACTGGTACATTGCCCGAAAGAAGGATCGTCGCGGGTTGGGGGACAAGCCGTTCGGCCTCTTCTACTCGCACGGCGGCGGCGGATCCGCGCGTGGGCCGCTGGAGGGCTTCTTCGGGCGAATGGGAACACAAGTCGGTGAGACGATCGAATCCAGCGGGGCCCCGAGCGAAGCAGTCCTCACGGCTTGCCGAGCATTGGGTCGAGAGCTGGTCGGGAACGCCTAAGTCGAGCGCTCGGCCCCGTCGGCGCGTCACCATCCGAACGTTCCCTAGACCTCGAACGGACGAACGTCCAGTCCGGGTCAGTCGCTGTCCCCAGCCGGCTTGCCGGAGATCACCACCCGATCCCGTCCGGCCGTCTTCGCCTCGTAGAGCGCCGCATCGGCTGCGGCGAGTAGCTCGTCCCGGTTGGCGCCGTGGGTTGGGTAGCTCGCGAGGCCGATTGACACGGTGATCGGACCGAATTCCTGTGCGGCGAGGGACGCGCGGACGCGTTTGACCCCGGCGCAAAGCTCCTCGGCACGTCGTGCTGCGCTCTCAAGCGGCGTGTCAGTCAGGATGAGCGTGAACTCCTCGCCGCCATATCGGCAGGCGATGTCCCCGCCGCGGGCACTTGCTTGGAGGAACTCGCCGAACGCCTGGAGCATCACATCGCCCGCCTCGTGACCATGGCTGTCGTTGAACCGCTTGAAATGGTCGATGTCGAGCATCATGACCGCGATCGGGGACTCCAACCGGACGGCGCGCAGGATCTCGCGGTTCAGAGCTTCCTCAAGATAGCGACGGTTGAAAAGGCCCGTCAGAGGATCGCGGATCGATTGCTGCCGGAGCGCTTCACGCAGGCGGATGTTGGCGAGCGCCAGACCGAGGTACTCGGCGACCGACCCGGCGACCCGCTCGCTCTCCTCCGTTCGTTGATGCTCTGCCTCCCCGGCCGATGCCTCTTCATGGGCGATGCACCGGATGTGAAGCAGCCCGATCACCTCTCCGAGGCCCATCACCGGGGCGCAGAGGGCGTCGCACGTTTCCGGACTCACCACGTGACGGCAGGTCATCCCCTCCGAGTTCGGCGCGTTGAAGTGGATCCGCCCTCGTCGGAGCCCCCAGCAGGCGTCCGGCTTGAAGACGCGCTCCTCGTCCTCCGGATCGAACCCCCCCCACTCAGTGGCGAGTTCGAGGTCGTCGCGAGAGGGGCTGTACAGGTAGAGGCCGCCGATCGAATCCGGGAAGAGGCGGATTGCGTAGGTGTCGACGATGTCATAGAGTTCCTCGTTGGTCACCGCGGCCTGCAGCATGCCCCCGAATTCGCCGAGCAAGCGGAAGCTGTGGGCATCCCTCTCGAGATTGCTCGCCAGCTTCTCGAGCCGGCGGTTTGCCTCTCTCGCCTCGGCTTCTGCCCGCTTGTGGTCCGTGATGTCTCGCAGAACGGAGATGCTCCCGTGGATACGGCCGCCTTCGTCACGAAGAGGGCGCGCCGTGACGGAAATGTAGGTTCTGTCGTTGCGGCCCGGAGTTCGTACGAGCATTTCGACTTGATCGGCCGCTTCGCCTCGGAGGGCACGCATCATCGGCAGCCGTTCGTTCGGGAATGGACCGGAGTCAGCGGCGTCGCGGATGTGATAGGCGTCGATCCACTCCCCGACCGGAGCGCTCGGCTCCTCGACGCCGACGATCCTCGCCGAGGCGGGATTGGAGAGGAGGACATTTCCCGCCTCGTCGGTCACGACGACTCCATCGCCCATGTTTGCAAGGATCGATTCGAGGAGGCTCGTCTTCTCTGCCAGTTCTTCGGTCCGCTCGCGGACGCGGATCTCCAGTTGGTCGTGTGCCTGCCGCAGTTCGACGGTACTCGCCTCCAGCTCTTCGGCGAGCATGTTCAGACCGGCGAGGAGGCCATCGAGTTCATCGTTCGCTTCGCTGAGCTCCGCCCGGGCGTCGAGCTCACCTCCGGCGAGACGGATCAGAAGGCCGAGTGCCTGTTCGAACCGTCCGTTGCCGGAGGCAGCCGGACCGGCCTCTAGGTTCCATGCTTCACGAGCCATTCGACTGCCTCCTCCTTGGTTCCGAAGATACGCGCCGGGCAAGGTGTTCGCCCCAAGAGGCCGATGAACATGTTGCCGATGACGCGGGCGATTGGCGAGCCGGCGACGAGCGCGACGGCGGTCGGGCCCGGCGTCTTCGAGAAGAAGCCGCGGGCCTCGCGGCTCATGCTTCGCACGTTGTCAAAGTCGGCGAGAAGCGGCGACGGATAGTTGTCGAAGATCGGGAATCCCGCTGCCACGCATCGTTTCGCCAGATCGAGCGTCAAGTCGACCCCCGGCGCGAACCGGAGACGGACGATCCCGTCGTCGCCGCGGACGAAGGTGAACTGGGCGGTCTCGACGCGCTGAGTCATTGGCGATCACCGACCTCCGCTCCAGATATCGATGCTTCTCCTCCCAGCTCCGAATCCTCCGGCGGATTGAGACGATGCGTCTTCAGCCAGTCGAGTGCTTCCTCTTCGGTGCCGAACAGCCGAACCGGGTAGGGAACCCCGTGGAGCAACCCGACGAACATGCCGCCGACGGCGCGGGTAATCGGCGAACGCACCACGAGCCCCGCGGCCGTCATGTCGACGACGCCCATGGCGAAGTTGCGTACCTCGCGGCTGATACCGCTCACGCCGTCGAGCCGGACGAGGACCGGCCCCGGGTGTCCGTGGAGACTCTCGAAGCCGAACTCCACGATGCGTTCCGCCACGTCGAGTGTCACCCGGGTCCCCGGCACGAAACTCAGACGCAGGACTCCGTCGTCCTCTGTCCAAGTGGTGAACTCCTCGGTCTCGATCCGCTTGCCTCTCATCGGTCCATCTCTTCGGAACTGGCACCGGCGGCCACGGCGACGGGCAGGAATTCCTGCAACCATGCCGCCGCGGTTTCCTGCGAGCGAAACACCCGCACCTGGCAGTGTGCTTGGTGTCGTAGTCCGATGAACATTGCTGCGATCATTCGGGCGACCGGGGACAAGCCGATAAGAGCGACTGCTGTCGGTCCCGGCTGGCTCACCAGGTACATGCGCGCTTCGCGGCTGATGGACTTGACCCCCTCCAGGTTCATCAGCAGTAGGCGCGGCTGATGCGGGAAGTGCTCGTTGCCGATCGCGACGCAACGTTCGGCGTTCTCCCTCGTGATGATGTAGCCTTGGGGGAATCCCAGATGGACGATCAGCGAGTCATCCAGCCGGTAGGTGCAATCAGGCGTTTCGATCGTCTTCATTCCTGCTCCGCTTTCCGCCATCCCTCGCGACGGTGCGTCTTCAGCCATTCTAGCGCTTCCTCTGCCGTCCCGAACAGCCGAAACGGGAACGGAGCTCCCTGGAGCAATCCGACGAACATGCTTCCGATGGCGCGGGCGATCGGCGAGCGCACGACGAGGCCCACCGCCGTCACGTCGACTTCCTCCAGGGCAAGCTTCCGTACGTCACGGCTGACACCCCGAACCCCGTCGAGCCAGACGAGCAGCGGACCGGGGTGTCCGCGGAGGCTCTCATACCCGGTTCCCACAACGTGCTTTGCCTCGTCGAGGGTCACCCGGGTTCCGGGTGCGAAACGGAGGCGCAGCACGCCGTCGCCCTCGGTCCAGGTGGTGAAGATCTCGGTTTCGGTTCGCCCGGTCATCGGCGGGTCTCCTCCCCGGATCCGCTGGCCACGGACACCGTGGCATGCAAGAACGTCCGAAGCCATGCCGCGGCGGCCTCCTGTGACGCGAACGTCCGTACCGGCCATGAGGCTCTCCGAGTGAGTCCGAGGAAGATCGCTGCGAGGACGCGGGCGACCGGCGACAGCCCGACGAGAGCGACGGCGGTCGCACCTGATAGGTTCGAGAGATGGGCGCGGGCATCCCGGTCGATCGACCGGATGCCTTCAAGGGAGATGAGCAGGAGGAGCGGGTCCTCCCGAAAGTGTTCGGCTCTCATCTTGCTGTATCGAATCGCCTTCTCCAATGTCAGATCCAGACCGGGCGCGAACCCCAGGTGGACGATCCCGTCCTCCAGCCAGACGGCGAACTCCTCGGTCTCGACTCTTTCTCTCATTCCATTTCTCTTTCGGAATCGACACCGGCGACCGCTGCGACGGGAAGGAATGTCGTAAGCCACGCCCTGGCGGCCTCCTGTGAGCCAAACGTCCTGACGCTCGAACGCGAGCCGCGGGTCAGCCCGATGAAGATCGCCCCGATTACGCGTGCGATCGGCGAGAGGCCGACGAGTGCGACGATCACCTCGCTGCTGGGGAGGCTGGCGAAGTACTCCCGAGCCTCGCGGTCGATCGACCGGAGCCCCTCGAGCGAGATGAGGAGGAGCAACGGTCGTTGTGGAAACTGCTCGAAGGAGACGCGGGCACACTCTTGAGCCTTCTCCAGCGTGATCGAAGCGCCGGGCGTGAACTGCGCGTACAGGATCCCATCATCGTCCTTGCAGAAACTGCAGTCCGGCGTTTCGACTGTCTTCATTCCGCTTCTCCGGCGGCCCACGCGCCTTCCCGCTCTGTAGGACAGAGAGCGTTTGCCAGATCGTCGAGGGTCAGCCCCTTCTCGCGGAAGAGGCGCAGACAGGCATCGACAACGTCTGTATCGTATTGGGCGCCCCGGCCGCGCTCGATCTCGGCGAGCGCTTCATCGAGGCTCAACGCCGGGCGGTAGGGGCGGTGGGACGACATCGCCTCGACGGTGTCCGCGACGGCGAGGATCCGCGCGCCCTGGCCGACCGCATCGCCCTTCAGGCCGCGGGGGTAGCCAGAGCCGTCGAGGCGTTCATGGTGATCGCGGACGAGCTCGGCGATCGGCCATGGGAACGGGATCCCTTCGAGGATCCGGTGGCTCGCCTCGACGTGACCGCGGGCGAGCTTCATCTCGGCCTCACGGAGGCGACTCGGTTTGGCGAGGATCTCGCTCGGCACCGCGACCTTCCCGACATCGTGGAGCAGGCCGGCTACGCGAAGCCCCGGGATCAGATCATCGCACCCGCCCAGCTCCACCGCGATCGCGCACGCCAGGCTTGCGACGCGTTCCTGATGGCCCGCGGTGTACGGGTCGCGCAACTCGACCGTACGGGCGACGGCACGGATCGTCCCGCTCAGGGCTGCCTCGATCGCGTGTTCGTACGTCACACGTTGCGTGACATCGGTGATGAACCCTTCGATCGCGACGACCTCGCGGTCCTCGGAGAAGACGCCCTGTCCCTGCTCCCAGACCCACTTCTCAGCGCCGTCGGCGGTTCGAATCCGGTACTCCAGCTGAAACGGTTGCCCGGCCGCCAACGCCGCTTGCACTCCCTTCCAGACGCTCGGCTGATCGTCCGGGTGGATCAGCGATCCGTAGGAGACGGCACGATTCTCCATCAGATCCTTCGGGGCGTAGCCGGTCAACTCTTGCGATCCGTCGTTGACGAACTCCATCGTCCACTCACGATCGTTGCGGCATCGATAGACCATCCCCGGAAGGTTGCTCATCAGGGTGGCGAGTCGACGCTCCGTCTCTTCCCGGGCAAGCTCGGCCCGCTTTCGGAGGGTGATGTCCTGGAATGTGCCTCGCGTCTTGACGCACGTTTCGCCCTCGAGGACCGGCTCACCGTAGACGCGACACCAGATGAGTCGCCCGGTCGCCGTGTGGACCTGCAGTTCGAGATCGAACGGCTTCCCTTCCTGCACGGCGCGGGCGTAGGCCTCCTCAAGGCGCGCCCGATCGGACGACGGATAGTAGCTCAGGTGCTCATCGACGCCAGGAGGTTGCGTTTCCGGTTCAAGCTCGATGATCCGATAGAGTTCCTCGGTCCAGACGGCTTCCCCAGTACCGAGGTCGTGCTCCCAGCCGCCGATCTGCGCCATCCGGCCGGTCTGCTTGAGGATTCGTTCGCTTTCGGCGAGCGCCTGTTGGCCGGTCACTTCGTCGGTCACGTCGGCGATCGAACCCCGCAGACCCGCAGGGCGACCGTTTTCCAGCATGACTCGGCTCGAAATCCGGATCCACCGGAGCTCGCCCCCCTTCGGTCGGATGTGATAGGTCGATTGCCCGGAGGTTGCTTCCCCGCTTAGATACTGGCCGAATCGCTCTCGGATGGCTCCGAGCTGTTCGCCTTCGAAGAAGTCATCGAAGCGTACGCCGAGCAGATCCTCCTGCGTGAACCCCATCGCGGTCACGTTGGGGCTGACGTAGGTGAATCGACCTTCGACGTCGACGGTGTAGAAGATCTCGTTGAGGCTCTCGATCAGGTCCTGATATCGGCGCTCGGCCCGCTGACGTTCGCTGTGAGAGTCGGCGAACGCGAGGGCCGCGCTGATGTGATGGGCGAGGTTCTTCATCGAGGGAATGAACGGCTCCGCCAGACCGGGCGCGGTGATCGACAGGATTCCGCTGACCCGTCCGTTCCGATAGAGGGGGGTGAGGATGTCTCGCGTCCCTTCGTACTTCAGGCGCTTGAGGATCGTCGGGACGACCCTCGACGGAAGGAATGCCTGCAGGGCGTCGATCGTCGAGATCAACAGGGTCTCCCCGTCGAGATAGACACGGCCGAGGGGCTGAGCCTCCGTCGGGTCGACTTCGAACGTTCGCATCGAAACACCGGCGATCGTCTCGCCGAGCTTGACAAGCGTGGGCGCGAACGACGTCGCAACGAACTTGAGACGCTTGCGCGCTTCGTCGGCCATCATCACGTGTGCGTGGAATCGCTTCGAGAGGCGGAACGCGCCGGTCACGGTCTCGATGATCTCCTGCTCCTCCGAGAGGTCGTGGAGATCCGTGGAGATCCTCTCGCTGAGCTGAATTACCTCAAGGAGCTCTTCCGTCGAACGATCCATCCGCGCGCTCCGATCCCGAGTGTATCTGAGATTCAAGTATAGCAGCATCGCAGGAATCCGTGAATGGAGATCCTGGTGGGTGATTCGACTGCGAGTGGGTCGAAACGTGCGCCGCACGCAGCCGCCTGGAAGGCTAACGAGGGTAGACGACCGGAGTGTCCAAATCGATCTCGACGATCTCGATCTCGACGTAGGAGAACGGACTGTCGTCGAGGACCCAGATTCCCTTACCACGGCGTGGAATCCGGATCCCGGACACCTTGGCATCGTCGTACGTCAGGGCCCGCCAGGGTCGGAGGACCGCCTCCGGCTTCTCGTCGCGGTAGCGATCGGCTTCGAACGAGACCACTCGCCCGTCCTCGCCGAATGCGAAGACGCCATCGACATCGCCACGTTCGCCATGCAGAGTCGCCTTCGCATGGGAATCGTCGATCGTTTCCCATGAGATATGGGACGACAGGGCGGCAAACGGGAACCAGACGATCTCCTGGAGGTAGCGGAGGGCGGAGCCCTGGTCGAGGGACGGTCCGCTCGCGTCGACGACCGAGAAGAGGGCGAGCGGCTTCATCTGCATTCGCCCGAGGCCGCCGGTGAAAGCGTCGACACCGCGTACGAACAGGCCGGGCACCATCGAGGCCGACACTCGCCACACGAATGCGACGGGGTCGAGGGTGTAGTACTGATCGGCACGAAATGGCATCCACGGACTCTCCGGGCCGAGCCGGATCCGGCCCACCTGCCGGAGTCGGACCGTCGATGGCATCGGTTTTCCGATGACGCCGGCGTAGCGCAACCACCGCCGAACCGGTTCGGGCAGCGGTGTGAGGTCGCCTTCGGTCACCACATGGCCCGCAGCATGCACGGCCGAGAAGAGCCCCTCGATCTGCGAATCGACCTGGCGATCGAAGCGCCGATTGGCGATCCACACGGCGGCTCCGGCGATCCCGATGGCCAGTCCGAGGACCAGCAGGACACCTCTCCACATGCCGGGACCCTCCTTTATCGATGGTTCCGAAGCATTCGACAGCCATCGGGAACGGATGTCAAGCCACAATCCCCGGGGGAAGGCTTCGCTTGACAGAGATATCACGGAGCTATATTATTCCGACTATAGAATAATAAACAAATGGAGGTTCCAGCATGTCCCTCGCACACGCAATCCTGGGATTCCTCAACTACGGACCGAAGACCGGATACGACTTGAAGCGGGTCTTCGAGGCATCGGTCAGCTACTTCTGGAATGCGCGTCAGAGCCAGATCTACCAGACGCTGCCCGATCTCGAGAAGCGTGGCTGGGCGACGGTCGAGCTGGTCCGCCAGGACGATCGCCCGAATCGGAAGGAGTACAGCCTAACTGATGCCGGGCGGGAGGAGCTCCGGCATTGGCTGGGTCAGGCGCAACCCAATCCGCCAATTCGGTCTCCTTTCCTCGTCCAGGTCTTCTTCTCGGGCGAGCTGCCCGATGACGAAGTCCTCGCCGTGCTCGAGGAGAAGGCCCAGGAACTTCGCGACGTGCTGGCTCTGTTCGAAACCGGCCCCGTGTCACAGCCGGTCTACGCGGAACACGTGCCGAAGCGGGACAGGTTCTTCTGGTACCTGACCCTGGACTACGGCATCGAATCGGCGCGGAGCTCGCTGCGATGGATCGAATCCGCGATCGAGCGAATTCGTGAGGGCGCCTACGAAAGAGGCATTGACGGCGCGATCACCGAGAAGGAGACGACATGAACGTTCTTGCACTCAATGGCAGTCCGCGCGGGATTGGCAGCAACACCGAGGTCTTGCTCCAGGCGTTCCTATCCGGTGCTCGCGACGCGGGCGCCGAGACCGACACGGTCGTTCTCGCGGATCTCGACATCCGCCACTGTACCGGCTGCTTCTCGTGCTGGACGCGCACGCCGGGCGTCTGTATTCACGACGACGATATGCCGAAGGTGCTGGAGCAGATCCGGCGCTCCGATGTTGTGGTGATCGCCAGTCCGCTGTACGGCAACATGCTCAGCGGGCTGATGAAGGACGGCATCGATCGAATGCTGCCGCTCTCCCATCCGGCGATGGTGAAGGACGGCGAGCAGTACGGTCACCCCGCACGGTACGACGACGGGACGTTCCGCTACGTCGTGATCTCGAACGCCGGCTTTCCCAATCCCGGGAGCTTCGACGGCCTCAAGGCAACGTTCGGTCAGATGGATCGTGGACCGCGATCGGCGCTCGCTGGGATGATCTGCTGCGCTGCCGGCCCGATGCTCTCCGCTCCGGCGATTCGCGAGCAGGTGCAGTGGTACCTCGACGCGGTGACGCAAGCCGGACGCGAGGTCGTCGAGGTCGGGAGGATCTCCGACGAAGCGATGGAGATCCTCGATCGATCGCTCGCCGGCGACATGGACGGGTACGCCAACACGGTCAACGCGTACTGGCAGTCCTTCGGCGTCGACATGCCCGGAGGAAACGACGCATCCGCCGATGCGGCCGAACACGGCGGCACGCCGATCGACCCGGCGGAGACCGTCTCGACGGTCCGCGATCTGATCTCGCGGCTGCCGGCGTCGTTCTCGTCCGAGGCAGCAGAGGATCTTCGGGCCGCCCTTCAGTTCGACATCGCCGACGAGGAGCCCGGCCGGTACTTCGTGACGATCGAGGACGGCCGGTGCGCTGCGTTCGAGGGGATCCACCCGGCGCCGAGCGTGACGATCCACGCGCCGGCCCAGGTCTGGCTCGACGTCAGCTCCGGCGCGCTCGACGGCGCGGCCGCATTCATGTCCGGGCAGTACCGAGTGACCGGCAATGTCTCTCTGCTGATGCGATTCGCCAGTCTCTTTTCCGGCGGGGAGCCCCTTCAGGGATAGCCGGCGCCGCTGGATGATCGTCGCTACAGCTCGAGGCGGATCTCGATCTCGCCGCTTCTTGCGAATTGGCGGTTGCGCATTCCGCAACAGTTGAACCCGCTTCGCAGCAATCAGTTGTCAGCTAACGCTGAAGAGGAAGACGAGATTGCGTAGTGGGGCGAGCCGTCCTTCTATGAGGGCTGCTTGACGGGATTGCTATTCACAGAATAGATTCACTGATAAGAATACCAATTCGGAGCTCTCGCGTCGAAGTGACGCTCCGAGAGTCGCTCGATTCCGGAGGTGAAGGAAGTGAATCGGAAGGTGAGCTGTGTAGTGTGTGCTTGTGTTGTTCTGGTGTTCATCGCGCTTCTGTGGTCAACCCGAAGTGGGAGCCCCCCTCCCGTGTCTTCGGCAGTTGCCGCAGCGCAGCAGAGTTCTTCATCGGTGTGCTTCAACGGCGATGGGCCGGGCTGCTCGTGCTTCGATGACTCGGGCGCTTGGGAGCCTAGTGGAGATTGGATCAACGACATCGCCCGGATGACTCTGGGAACCAGAGATTCTTGCTCTGAAGCAAGCAATCGCGGCTCCTGCGGGAAGCCGTACTACCAGTTCGTTCTCGGAATGGATACATACCTTGATGCTCTGGAGATGTCTTGGGCAGCCGAAGCATTCGGGCTGGGCGACTCTCGGGAAGCCTGGTGTTCGGAGACAGTTGCCTACTGGCATCGTCGAGCGGGGATTCCGTATCCGCGAGGCTACCGGAACGATGATTGGCATCTCTCTTGGCAGTTGACGTGGGTTAGGCCCTTCCACGTCTTCTATCAGACGGAGGAGTTGAGAGACGAGGGACGAGGCATTTGGATCGAGCACAGCGACATTGACTACGAGAATTTCCTTCCCGGGGTGACCGTGCCGCTGCCAGGCTCCTACGTTCTTGTGCAGAAACGCGACATAGCAACCGAAAGATGGCTGAGTGGAACTCACAGCATGCTGATCGACGAGATGGTAGTCCACACCGACGACTCGGAAGGTGTACAGAGAGTCTCCTTCACGGTCATCGAAGGCAATGGACAGGGCGAATTCGTGGGTACACGAAGCTACGAGGATATCCTCCAGCACACGCCAGCAGGAGGTGTGCCCTTAGCCCAGGGCGGAAATGTCTTCATCAGGGGATTCGGTGTCGACCTAGATGCATCCGGGTATCCGGTCTATGACCCCGAGCGGTTCTTCCCGGTTGGCTCGTACGCGCCTCCAGAGAATGCTTTGAGCGCTGCGAGAGGCGTTGGGACCGCACCCGATCCACTGGCGTATCTACTGAAGGAGTACTCGGACGCCCTCCGGGAAACCAGCGGGGAGCACATCGACTGCACCCATCCGAATGTAACTGGCACCGATGCGGGCATCCCGAATGGCAGGGATACGTCATGGGTGATCCCAGCAGGGCTCCCCGGACGCGTCAGGATCGAGGTCGATTTGATCGCGACCCACCCTCTCAAGATCCGAGGGCTATACCTAAAGTGGTCGGATGAGGGCATCCCTCCAGATCTGCTGGTCACTCGAGCCGGTGAGGACAGAGAATTCACACGTGGGCAGCTCCCTGATCTTGATCCGGTTCCCTTTGGCACTCCTCTTGTGTGCTATAGGCCGTGGCCGGCCGTCATTCCAGTCCCTGTGCGATTTGGCACTGGTGTACAAGGTGAGTCGTTGAGGTATCTGCGGATCTGGCTAACGCCGGATCCGAGCCACGAGTACGAGTTGGAAGAAATCGGCTTCTTCTACAGGTGGCCTGTCGTCAGCCAGGATAAGGGTATCACCCAAGTCATGGATGCGACTGATGAACCCTACCTTCTCGTGCCCGTGAAGCCCTGATTGCTACCTCTGCGGCGTCAGGTTTTCGCCGCTTTCGACGTTCCTGTTGTGATAGTTAGGAACCACCTGAAGATCCACCGTAGACGGCAGGTCAGACCGCGTTGTCTTCAGAGAAGCTGGCTCCGATTGGATGAGCACTTGGAGTAAGTTCGCACCTTGGTGCCGGAGGGCGGTGGGTTCTCCGGCTTGTCGTCGAAGTTCCAGCATTCGATCGTCTGTCGTCGCTACAGATCGAGGCGGATCTCGATCTCGCCGCCGTGAACTTCGCCGGTCGGCTTGAATCCGAGCTTGTGGTAGAAGGCCTCCGGTCCGCCTGCGATCGGCACGTAACTTGCGGTCAGTGCCTTCGCGCCGGGCCTCGTGCGGACGTAGTCGATCAGTCGCTCGATCGCCTGACGGCCGAATCCCTTCCCCTGGTGCGGGCCGGCGATCATCATCCGCCAGAGGTAGTACTCCGACTTCTCCGGATTGTCGTAGAGCATCAGGAAGCCGACCGGCGTCTCGTCGGCGTAGATGCCGCGGAACCATGCCTTCTCGTTGAAGTGGGCCTGTGCGATCGAGGCGGCGTTTGGCGCGACCATCCGATCCTGCCCCGGCCTCATCTGGTCGCTCATCTTGAGGATCGGTCGGAGCGTTTCCCCGGTGATCTCCCGGAGGGTGACGGCCGTGTCGGCGGGCGGCTCATCGGCGCGCGGTGCCGCCTCGGATGCACCGAGCCAGGCGGCGTAGAGTTCCGGCCGACGATCGGGAAGGAAGAGACGCTTGGCGTGCGAGTCGGCGACCCGGCCGAGATCGAGGTCGTAGACGAGGATGTCGTCGGCCTGCTTCGCCGCCCGGGCGATCACGTTCCCGCCCGGATCGCAGACGAACGATTCGCCGGCGAACTCGAGGATGTCTTCCTGGCCGACGCGGTTGCAGAGGGCGACGAAGTAACCGTTCTGGAAGGCGGCGACGCGCATCTCCGCCTCGAACAGGCCCTCCGGCCACTCGCCGACCGCGCCTGCTTGCGGAACGAGGACGATCTCGGCGCCGCCGAGGGCGAGCGCGCGCATCGCTTCGGGATAGTGTCGGTCGTAGCAGATCGCGATTCCGATCCGTCCGACGGCCGTCGCATAGACGGGCACGTCGCGATTGCCGGGCGTGTAGTACGTCTTCTCGTGAAAGCCCTCGTAGTCGGGGATGTGGATCATCCGTGTGACGCCGACGAGTCGGCCGTCGGTGTCGATCACCGGGCTCGTATCGTAGGTCGCGTCGTCCGTCCGCTCGTAGAGGTTCGGGACAATGACGACCCCGAGCTCCTTCGCGAGGGCGCAGAGAGCGTCGGTCGTCGGTCCGGGGATCGTCTCGGCCAGCCCGGCGTGATTCCCGTCGGAGGGCCGCTGTGGGTAGAACGGCTCGAACGCCAACTCGGCGAAGCAGATCAGCTTCGCGCCCTGCTCGGCGGCCGAACGGACGGCGTCGAGTCCACGTCCGAGGTTCTCGGCCTTGTCTGGGGTCGCATGTTGTTGAACCAGGGCAATACGCATCGGAGTCCTTTCGATTCGGGAATGCGGTCATTCTACCGAACCCGTGCTACGAAAGCGGCTTCTGTGCCGAGGCGAGGACTGCCGCTCGCCTGTAGGTGATCTTGCCGTTGTCGTCCGCGTGGTCGGCCAACAAGCTCAAGGCATCCTGCTCGAACGCGCTCAGCGAGTCGGGATCGGCCTTGATATGTTCTAGCTCCTCTTCCCACATGTAGTCGACGCATGCCATCCACTCGGCCGGATGATCGAACGTGTAGTCAGCGTCGAAATCCTCTGTACGGATCGCCTCGAACTCCGCGAACGCAAGAAGGGCGGAGAAATCCCGCGCCGACATCGGGAAATACCCTCGTTTGACGCATCCGGGAAGACGTCGGCGCACCAGCTCGCCGATCCATTCGGTGTCGTCTTGCCACAGCCATCCACTGCAGTAGACGAACTGGCCGGGCTTGAGAACCCGGCGAACCTCGCGCATCGTCGGAGCGTTGTTGAGGATCGTAGCACTGTCGGGATCGTAGTCATCGTCCAGCCCGACCATCCCCAGAATCACCGCGTCGAAGGAGTTATCCGGGAAGTCCGTCGCTTTGCCGTCCATCCGGAGATTCTCGGCGTTTCGGATCTCGCGTTTCGCGATCTCCTGCTGCAGCCAGGCCGCCCACTCCGAGTCGATCTCGATCCCTGTGACGTGACCCGACGCTTCGACCCGATCGAGCGCTCGGAACAGGGTTCCTCCCGCTCCAGACCCGAGATCGAGGATGCGCATCCCCGGACGGAGTTGGGCCGATGCGATCAATGCCTCTGCTGTATCCGTCCAGTACGCCGGCTCCGCATACGTCCCGCTCCACAGGTCGGTCATAGCCTCTCTCCCTGGTGCGAGCGTAGCCGCCGTTCGATCCCTTCTCAATCCGGGCCACGGGGCCGACCGGCGGCCGGCCCCCGCGTCGCTCAACCCGTGCGGGCTCTCAATCTGAATCCAGCGGCCTGGATCACGCGAACGTGCGCCTCGTCCAATCCGACGATCATCTCCGGCGTGTAGCAGTCGAGGGCCAGCTCCTGCGCTCGGTTCGTGATCCCGAGGGTGGCCAGCTCCGCCTGAACCGCCGGTTCGAGTTCGTCGAACTCGGCGTCCTTCTTCGCGTACCAGGTGCGAATCGCCTCGTCGTTCGGATCGTCGTAAACGTTTCGATGGACGATCGCCTCCAATGGCAGGCGAGGCCGAAGCTCCGGATCCTCCGCCGGATGGCCGAGGATCAGGAGGCCGGCGGGGACGATGTGCTTGGGTGCTCCGAGAAGCTCCCGCACGTCCCAGGCGAGCACGTCTCCGATGTAGAAGGTCCCGAGATTGAGTGCTCCGGCAGCGATCGCGATCTGGTGGAGCGCGATGTGGGCATCCCACATCGCCATCGCGAGGCTGCCCGGCCCATCGAAGTGGAAGGGGGCATCGTTCAGCGCGAACCAACGTGCCGTCCGATGAAGATCGGCGAGCGCGGCGATGGCCAGGGGCGCCTCGATGTCTGTCTTCTCCAGGATGCGCACGTCATCGATCACAACGAGGGCGTAGTTCTGGAATCCGCCCGCGTTGGGCGCGCGGACGCCTGCTTCGAGCAGGCGGGAGATCGTCTCTTCGGATATCGGCTCGTCCGTGAGCCCGCGGATCGAGCGATGGGTCATCAGCTGTCTCAAACATGCCTTGTCCAACCGTTGTCCTTTCTCCGGTGCGAATCTGTGAATCGGTATTGGCTGCGGGAAATGGAGAACCGTCGTGAACGAACCGGGCTCCCGCGTAGGGGAGCCACAGCGGTGTTCGTTCTCGACGGTTGATCAGACAAGCGTTGTCAACATCTGGGGGGATCCTACGCGGTGTGGGCAGCCCGCTCAAGCTGGCGCTACGATGGAGCTGGGAGGGAGGCAAGATGACGGAGAGCCATCACATGAGCGGAGAGGAGTTCCGGCGGCATGCCCATGCGCTGATCGATTGGATCATCGACTACCAAGAGGGCCGCGTCGACGACCTGCCCGTGCTCTCGCAGGTCGAGCCGGGGAGCATTCGGAAGAAGCTTCCGCCCTCTGCGCCTGAGAACGGGGAGTCCTTCGAGGCGATGCTCCGCGACGTCGACGAGATCCTCCTGCCAGGGATCACCCACTGGCAGTCGCCCGACTTCTTCGCCTTCTTCCCGGCGAACACGTCGTATCCGGCCATCCTCGGCGAGCTGCTGTCGGCCGGTCTCGGCATCCAGGGGATGCTCTGGGCGACGAGTCCGGCCTGCACCGAACTGGAGACCCACGTTCTCGATTGGCTCGTCGAGATGCTCGGACTCCCGGACACCTTCCGATCGACGTCTGCCGGTGGTGGCGTGATTCAAGACTCCGCATCGAGCGCGTCGCTCTGCGCGTTGATCGCGGCGCGCGAGCGGGCGACCGGGGACGCGTCGAACCGAACGGGCGTCGATCGGCCACTCGTTGCGTACGCCTCCTCGCAGGCGCATTCGTCGATCGAGAAGGCGATCGGGATCGCAGGGATCGGGAAGGAGAACCTTCGGCTGATCGATGTCGACGCGTCGTTCGCGATGCGGGCCGATTCGCTTCAGGCCCAGATCGAGGCGGATCGGGCCGAAGGCCGAACGCCCTTCTTCGTCTGCGCGACCGTCGGGACGACCTCGTCGAACGCGATCGATCCGGTCGATGCGATCGGCTCGATCTGCGAGGTGGAAGGCCTTTGGCTTCACGTCGATGCTGCCATGTCCGGGACGGCGGCCGTCTGCCCCGAGTTTCGATGGATCCACGAAGGGATCGAGAGGGCCGACAGCTACTGCGTCAATCCGCACAAGTGGATGTTCACCAACTTCGACTGCGACGCTTTCTATGTTGCTGACCGCGCCGCGCTCATCCGCTCCCTGAGCATCCTCCCCGAGTACCTGCGGAACCGGCCGACGGAGTCGGGGGCAGTGATCGACTATCGCGACTGGCAGGTCCCGCTCGGAAGGCGCTTCCGCGCGCTGAAGCTCTGGTTCGTCATCCGTCACTACGGGATCGAGGGCATCCGGTACCACATCCGACAGCATATCGAACTGGCTCAGGCGCTCCGCGGCTGGATCGAGGAGGACGAACGCTTCGAGGTCGCGGCGCCGGCGCCGCTCAATCTCGTCTGCTTCCGACATCGAGGAGGAGATGACGCCAACCGTTCGCTTCTCGATCGACTGAACGACAGCGGCGATCTCTACCTGACGCACACCGTCCTCGACGGGCGGTTCACCCTCCGTCTCTGCGTCGGGCAGACGCGGACCGAGGCACGTCACGTCGAGCGGGCATGGAAGACGATCCGACAAGTTGCTGACGAGCTCTAGTTCGATTCATCCATCAGAGGCTGATCGTGCCCGGCGGGGAGATCGGTCCCACAGTCGGCACAGATTCGCTCGTACCAGGAGCCGACTCGACCACAGGATGGACAGCGCCACTTCTCTGCCTGCTCGGCGAGCCACGCAGCGGAGCCCCGGGCGCGGAGTGCTTCGAGGTTCGGAATGATCTCAGCTCCATGGCCAAGGTCGAGGCCTTGCAGCTTGTCGCAGGGCATCTCGGGGCACACTGCGCACGAATCGAACCCCTTTGTCTGCGCGCAGTCGCGCTTCGGGCACTCCCGGCAGGAGACCGAAAGGACGTCGGTTCGGCAACCGTGGCAGACGAGATCCTTGTCCTCCGCCTTGAAGTGCTCGCGAACCCATTGATAGATCCAGTCGTCTGTCCGCTGCAGACGGACCGGGCATGCGCCGCAGTACAGCCCGCAGACCGCTTCGAAGTCTTGCTGGCTCATGGCACCTCCGTTCTGCCTATCAGGATACTGTCCAACCGTTGCATCCTCATCTCATCGACCGGTTGCTGAAACGATCGGGAGACGCGAGGCCGGATCCTGTCCATGAAACGGAGGCCGTCAGGAGGGACAATCGGCTTCCCGGACGCGATCGGTCCGTCCGTCTGCCCGAGCATGAGGAGGCTCCCATGACGAAGCGGTTGGAAGGCAAGCGAATCGGCATCATCGTCGCCCACGAGTTCGAGGACATCGAGCTTCTCTTCCCGATCCTCCGGCTGAGCGAGGAGGGGGCCGAGATTCGCGTGGCGGGTGTCCCGAAAGGGATCCACACACGCCCGTACCTCCCTGACAAGCCGATCACCGGCCGGTTCGGTCACCCGCTTCCGATCCCGGTGATGATGGACGGGAATCGCTACTCGCTCGTCACCGTCGCCGACCTCTCGGCCGATGATCTCGACGGGTTGATCTTCCCCGGGGGCTTCTCCCCGGACGAGCTCCGCTGGGATCCGGAGACGATCGAACTCGTCCAAGCGTGCCATGAGCGGGGAAAGGTCCTCGCCGCGATCTGCCACGGGTCGTGGGTTCTCATCTCGGCCGGGGTCATGAAGGGGAAGAAGGCGACCGGGTTCATCGCCGTTCACGACGACCTGGTCAACGCCGGCGCCGAGTTCGTCAATGAACCGGCGGTCCGCGACGGGAACATCATCACGTCACGCGTCCCCGACGACCTGCCCGAGTTCTGCTGCGCGATCGCCGACGCCATCCTCGACATCGAGTGACGGGCACTTGGAGATCCGTCTAGCGCGGTAGAAGGTCTGTCCTACGCGGTCCCTCGCGCTCGGTACGCCCGAGCCGCATCGATGAGGCCCGTTGCGAGTTCGGCGGTCCGATCGAGTGGGCGGAAGACCTCGTCCTGATCGACCGCTCCGTGAGCACCGACGCCCAAGTACGGGAACGTTCGAAGCTGGACCACGTTCATGCTTAGAAGAGCGCAGACATCGCGCAGGTACTCGAGGATCAGTTGAGGGTCCGAGTACTCGCAGACGCCGACCAGTCCGCACGGCTTGCCGAGCAGCGGACTTCCCTCGGCCGGATGGCCGGCCGTCTCGTGGAAGTAGGCCATCGAGATGAGCCGTTCGATCAACGTGTGGAAGCCGGCCGGGGGCCCTCGGAAGTACTGGGGTGCCGCAAGAATCAGCGCATCGGCCTCCACCATCCGGTCGAGAACGCCGCCGACATCGTCGGAGATCGAACAGCGGAATCGCTCGACCGAGCAGTGAGCCTCATGACAGACGACGCGGCACGGATGGACGTCCAGGTCGGCCGTGTGAACGACATCCGCTTCGAAGGAAGGCTCGATCCGTGTCATCACGTCGAGGATCGCACCCACCAGAGCGTCCGTATTCCGATTCCTCCGCATCGATCCGGCGATCCCGAGAACCTTCATGGCGACCTCCCGATTCGATGGTAGCGCCGCGCTGACTTCGTGTCATATTCCCGCAACATTCTCCTCCGAGACTCCTTCCGTCCGGCGGAGCGACACAACCCCGGACAAAGGAGTGGTACGGATGAAGAAGCTCACGAAGAAGTCAACGTGGATCGGATTTGGAATCGCGCTTGGGTTGGTAGCGCTGTTGATCGGGGGGCTCGCTGTCGTCGCTCAGACGGAGACGCAGCCCGCATCGAGCGAGGGCTACGACCCGTTCGTCATCGCTGCCGAGACTCTCGGCATGACAGAAGATGAGCTCGACGAGTTCCTCGATGACGGGGTCAGCTTGGCGCAGCTCGCGCGTGAGCGTGGGATCGATCCGGATGCGATCGTCCACGCGATCGTCCAGGCCGACGAAGCCGAGATCGAGCAGGCGCTCGCAGAAGGTGAGATCGACGAGATCGAAGCCGTCGAATGGCAGGACTACGGATACGTCTTCGCCGTCGAGTTCGTCTATCTCCCGATCGACGAGTGGTTCTGGGACGTCCTCGACGAACTCGAGGACTGGGAAGAGTTCGAGGAGTGGGACGATTGCGATCTCTTCGGATACGAGGAGTTCGACGACTATGCATACCTCCCCTTCGGGATGGTGATCGACAGCCAACGAGAGATGGCCTACTCCCTCCTCGACAGTGGTGTCGAGCCGGAGATCGTCGTCGATGCCGTCATCGACTCGGAGGCCTCGCTGTTCGCGCAGATCCTCGATTTCGTCCTCTATGAGGTGCTCGGCTTCGAGGACGACGAGCTGTGGGAAGACGAGGTCATCGAGACCGTCGCCGAAGAGCTCGGCCTCTCGGAAGACGACGTCTGGATCGCTCTCGATGAGGGTAGGACGCTTGCCGAGCTGGCGCAGGCGCACGGCGTCGATCCACAGGTGCTGATCGACGCGCTGATGGTCGAGGAAGAGGAGTGGATCGCCGAGCTGCTCGAGGACGGCGAACTCACCGAAGAGGAAGCCGCCGAATGGCGAACGGACTCGCTGGAGATGATCGAGGAGCTCGTCTACGAGCCCTGGTTCTAGTCGCGTGACAAGCCGGCGCGTCGTCCTCAGTCTGAGGCGCGCCGGCTTGCTGAACGCCGAACACGATTGGAGAATGGTCTATGCCCAAGCGCGTGCTGATCGTCGAGGATGAAGCCCGGATAGCTCATTGGGTGTCGACCTACTTCGAGCGAGAAGGCTACGAGTCACTGATCGCCGGCGACGGCCTCGCCGGTCTTCGGAAGGCGGAGACCGAGCAACTCGATCTGATCGTTCTCGACATCATGCTTCCGAAGCTGAACGGGATCGAGGTCTGCCGGAGAATCCGACGCGACTCGGAGATCCCGATCATCATGCTGACCGCCAAGGACAAGGAGTCGGACAAGATCCTCGGCCTCGATGCCGGGGCCGACGACTATGTCGTGAAGCCGTTTTCGCCGAACGAGCTTCTCGCGCGTGCCCGCGCGATTCTCCGGCGCGCCGACGGCTTGACGCAGGAACTCCTGACCGGAGGGGACATTGAACTCGACGTCTCCGCGAGGCGATGCACGGTTCGCGGAGAGCACGTCGAGCTGACGGAGACGCAGTTCTCGATCCTGGCCGCGCTGATGCGGCGTCACGATCAGGTCCTGTCGCGTCAACAGTTGCTTGACGCTGCGGGGATCGACGGGGCCGAGGTCTTCGATCGGACGATCGACGCCCACATCCGGCGTCTCCGCCTGCTGATCGAAGCGGATCCTGCGAGCCCAAGACATATCCGAACCCTGTACGGAGCGGGGTACACCTTCCGACCATGAACCTGCCGATTCCACGAAGCCTCCGATGGCAGATCGTCCTCGCGCTCTTCGCTATCGTCGTTGTCACCGTCGTCGTCAGCTGGCTCCTCGCCGCCCACTTCACGAGGCGCGATTTCGAGACCTTCGTCACGATCGAGGTTCTTGAGCAGACGCGTGAGTACGCGCAGCTGCTCGAGGCTCAGTACAACGTCGAGGGGGATTTGGACGACCTCGCCGACTTCCTGATCGAGGAGGTCGGGTACGAGACGCCCTCCGCCGAATACGACGAGATCGATCTTCTCTTGGGCGAACTGAACGTCTTCGAGTGGGATGAAGCGATCGCCTCTGAACTCGGGATTCCGCTCGAACGCTACTGGGAGGAGATCGAAGACGCGTCCCCCGCACAGATCGCCGAGGAACGCGGCTCCTCACCGGATGCTCTGGTCGCCGCCGTCATGCGATCGGAACGTGAACGGATCGATCGGGAGGAGTGGTTGGACGAGATCGAGACGGTCTTCCTTCTTTCCTATGTCATCGAGGAAGTCGAGGCCTACATCGAAGGCTGGGACGAAGACGACTCCTGGGAGGAGCTTGAGGAGTGGGAGGGCGAGCTTGCCAATCCGCTCCTCTACGAAGCGCCGATCCTGGTCTTGGATGCTGAAGGAGAGGTCCTCTTCGACGGCTCAGGGGGAGAGATCGACCTGCTTCCCGAGGAGCTCGATTCCGTCGTCGAAGGGTTCCCGATCCGCGACTGGCACGATGGGAGGATCGTTGGATTCGTCCTCCCTGCGCGCGAGCCCTGGGAGTTCGACGTCGAGGAGACGACGTTCCTCTATCGGACGCGGGATGGCCTGCTGATCGGGGGCTTGATCGCCGCTGCGATCGCGCTCGCCTTTGGAGCGTTCATCGCTCGACGGATCTCGCGTCCGGTCACGACGCTCCGGCGCTCCGCGGCCCGACTCGCCGCCGGCGATGATGTCGACCGACTCCCGGTCACCCGAGGGGAGCTCGGCGCGATGGGCGCCGCATTCAACGCGATGGCCGATTCACTCGAACAGCAGCGCGAAGTGCGAAGCCGGATGATCTCTGATCTGTCCCACGAGCTGAACACGCCGCTCTCCGTCATCCAACTCGAACTCGAGGCCCTACGAGACGGGATGCAGCCCCCGGACGAAGCGGTCGAGCACGTCCTCGGGGAACTCGAACTCCTCCGGAACTTGGCCAGCGACGTCGGCCTTCTCGCCGAGAACGCTGCCGGCCTGCTTGCGATCCGGAAGGAAGTGGTCGATCTGACGGAGTTCCTCTCCGCGGCGGTCGGGCGCTGGCGGACACAGGCTGAGGCGGCCGGGGTCGACCTGACGGTCGTCACGCCGGAGGCCCCGCTCCTCGTCGAGGCCGACCCGACGCGGATTAGCCAGGCGCTCGGCAACCTGATCCGCAACGCGTTGCAGCACACATCTCAGGGCGGCGCGATCGAGATCGTCTGCGCTCGGCGGTCGGTCGAGCGGCTCGGAGGCATCTGGAACACGATCTGCGTCAGCGACTCCGGCAGCGGCATCCCCCCCGACGCGCTCGAACGGATCTTCGAGCGAACGGTTCGGGGGAGCGGGGACCGAACCGGGCGAGGCCTCGGCCTCACGATCGTCCGACAGATCGTCGAAGCACACGACGGCCGCGTCTGGGCCGAGAGCACACCCAACGTTGGCAGCACGTTTTGTATGGCGCTTCCATAGGCTGGCTTGCAGAACCCGATAGGAGAACCGATATCGAGGGTTCTCCTCCGCGCCTGCTTCGGCAGGCGCGCGAAGCTCTTTCTGCATAGCGCTCCCGTAGAACACCGCCTGCGGAACCAATAGGAGAGCCGATATTGAGGGCTCTCCTCCGCGCCTGGCTTCACAGGCGCGCGAAGCAGCTTCTGCATCGCTCTTCCGTAGAGCGCCTCTTGCAGTGCCAACAGGAGAACCGATATCGAGGGTTCTCCTTCGCGCCTGCCGAAGCAGGCGCGCGGAGTTCATTCTGGTTCGCCCTTCCCTAGACCCTAGAGTGGCTCTACGGACCCTGACAGGAGAACCTCCATCGGTGGTTCTCCTCCGCGCCTGCTTGGCAGGCGCGAAGCCCGCCTAGTCGATGGTCGCCATCCAGTCGGTCGATTCGTCGACCGACCGGCGGGGGCGTGCGTCCGGCGATTCGTCCGGATGGCCGATCGACAGGGCGGCGACGAGATCTTCTTCCGGTCTACCGAGCCACTCGACGACGGCATCGTGTGCATAGAAGATGTCGGCGATCCAGAGCGAGCCGAGGTCCAGGTCGACGGCCGCCAGACAGACGTTCTGGATTGCTGCGCTGATCCCCTGAACGTCGATCATCCGAGCCCCCTCGAATCCCTTCCACTCCTCGGGGATCGGCAGCCCGAAGAAGACGACGGTTGCCGGCGCCTGTCGGATGATGGCCGCCGTTGCCGGGGCGCTGCCGACGTTCCCCCCCTGATCGCGGATCGCTTCGCAGCTTTGCTCGATCAGTTCGGCCAGATGCGTCCGCGCGTCCTCGGTCAGGACGACGAACCGCCACGGCTGGCGATTCTTGCCCGAAGGGGCTTGGATCGCCGCGTCGAGCAGCCGTTCGATCGTGGCGCGATCGAGCGGGTCGCTCTTGAAGCGGCGGATGCTCCGGCGTGCGGCGATGGCGTCGAGGGTGTTCATGCGGGCCTCCTAGGGCGCGGGATACACGCACAGACTACCGTGCTCGGGCGGAAGCTGCATCGTGATCCGTGATCCTTGCTCACAGGAAGAGAACCGACTACGACTGGCGGGTCAGCCAGGCGCAGCAGACCGTAGGCCGAGCAGATACTGTTAGTCGCGGTGGCAGCTCTCGCGAGCTAGCCTGCGGACCCGCGCAGCAGCGCGTTGACTGCTCACCCAGCTGAGGTCACCAGTTGGCGGGATCGTCTCCGGAACCAAGCCTCACTCTGATACTCGCGGAACTTGTCCAGGAAGTGGCTGTGACACTGCCTGAGAAGCCTGCCGCTGTTGCAGGGGCAAGGCTCCTCGTAGGCAGTCAGCCGAGGCATTCCCAGCAGCTGTATGCATCTGATGACTGCTGCATGCGACGGCATGTGAAGCTCCAGGGCATAGAAGTCAAGAACGCCATCCGAACCATGGGCGATTTCTCCCAAGGGCAATGGGTCGCCTCTCTCGAAGAAGACAGCTTGGTAGAGATAGGGGACCAGGCAAGCCTTCAGATAGTCGAGAACACTTGGCGATAGTTTCAGCTGCCGATAGAGAAGAACGGGAACACCCAGGCAAAGCGATTGGCCGCCGGCGTTCTTGTGGAAGGTCTTCGGAATGCGTCCGCATGTCTCATATACAACAGGCAATGAAACGGGATACCCTTCACGGAGTTCGACCCTTATTCCGAAATCAGTCACAACGTGTTTGTGGTTTCCGAACACTGCATCCAGGTGGAACAGCCCAGCGATCACTAGCCCGCTCCCGTGCCGTGGCTGGATTCGCAAGCCTGGCTGCCATTCGAGAAGCTGTCAAACCTCCCAGTCAGCTTGCACAGCGCTTTGCTCAGGTGTCATATGAGTTCCATGGCCTTGGTGCGCTGCTGGGAATGCGGACTGTTTCCGCTCCCGTGCGCGACTTCCCGGCCTTCGGAGCTACTGAGCTGGCAAGGATTCTTCGCGCGCGCTTGGCATCCAGCGTCAGGGCGAACGCCTCGAGGAAGAAGCGAGACGCTGCCTCAGTTTCTCGAAGCTGTAGTAGTCGATCGACGTCAGCCAGAAGCTGCTGATGCCAGTGGGCGAATGCTTGCCTGAGGTCAGGGTTCTTCTCCCATGCATCAGCGAAGTCCTCTGCAGGATTGACGGGATTCGGAACGAAAGGCCTAGAATTCTGAATGTGATCGGGCATTGACGTAACGACTTCCTGCAACGCCGAAAGAAGGTCTTGTTGGTTGCCGTAGGCTCGTGCGGCTAGGGTTGTGATGATCATCGAGATTGGCCCTAGATCTGGATCCTTCGCAAACATGACATCGCGATGCCGTTTGAGAATCTGAATGACATGCTGCAAAGGAGTCTTCCATCTATAGGCCGGTATGTCCTCAACCTCGCGATACGCGCCAGTGGTAACCAAAGATCTCAGGTATTGCAGAGCGGCGGGGCGCATCACTGACTCGAACCAGAGGGCGAAACCTCTTGGATTACTCCTCGGCCAATCCGCGGTGAGTATGTCGTAGTTCGCGTCCGTGTTGTCAGTAATGGCGACTGTGTGTTCTGCCAGGCTCGGAGCGACGCCGACCGAAATGAGAGACTCTACGAAGTCTCTGTCATCAGGTAGGGCAGGGAGTACATCTACATGGAAGTTGACGTGGTCTGCGTAGTCTAATCGCCAGCAACGCTTCTTCTCGTCGACGGGCGCCTGGATTCCATGAGCGGCAGCATAGCCCCGGATCTCCGTTCCAACGGAGTTCTTGACCTGGTGCTGTGTCTGCGTCGTTTTCGGTAGCCCTAGGGCGCAGACAAAGTCAAGATCGTATCCCTGATCCGCGTCAATTGGATTCACGGCGGTTCCGATTCTGAAGGAGCCTTGGGAGTAAACCTCGGGCGAGTAGGCTCGCAGGGCTGAATCGGCTCGATTTAGCCAGACACCGATTGCTTGGTACCGTTCTGCAGCTTGCTCATACAGTGACTCGGGGATGTCCAAGTCCTCCACTAGGATGTCAAGCAGCTGTTCTGCGATTCTGGTCTGGGTCATGTTTGAACTCCTTTCCTTGCATCCTGAGGCTGAGATTCCCGGCATACCTCTCTCGCGACCGCGATGTGATCTGCAAACATGCATTCGAAAGCGGGCGCGATCTTGCGGCTCTCATGGAGCGCTCGCGCTTTCAGGGCACTTCGACGACTGATCTTGTCAAACCCGAAACTGCGTTGAGGAACCTCTGGATCGACACGAAGGACATTCGATTGGCCGAGCATGTGTATGGCCAAGTTCGTCGCACTGAGTGATTGGCCTCTCAGGAAGAGGTTCTTCGACTCGCAGAGCCACTGCAGTGCTCCACCTCCATCCAAGCGCTCCTTTCGAGGGGAAACTGACTTCGTAGTGCCTAGGCTGAAAACGCGGATCTCGTCTAGTCTGCGATTGAAGATGCTGACCGCTTCGCTCAGGCCGACCAAGATCGGGTTGTTTGCCCACAGCCCGCCGTCCACGTGTCGTAGACAACCAATATGGGAAGAAGCCGGGAAGTAGGTTGGGGCGGCACAAGTCGCCAACGCGACTTGCCATGCTGGGACCTTCCAGTCGCGCCGAAGCCGTCTGCTGTGATCTGTCTTGAATAGGTACACGTCGTCCGATTCGAGACTGTACGAGGGAATCACGAGAGGCTTCGTACTATCCCCTAGGAGGCGATTCCCGAAGACAGCATCGTTTCGGAGTGCATGCTCCAGAGCTCTCGCGGAGTACTTCGACCGCAGACCTTGACGCAGAGTTCGCCAACCAAGCCTGTTCGAGAGGATCTTCTTCCCTTGATCGAAGTACAGATCGACAACAGCGTCAGGAGAGAGGCCCAGACCGAGGGCCAAAGCGATGATCCCGCCCGTGGAAGTGCCAACTATGAGGTCGAAGTGATCCCGGATCGTGATGCCGAGATCGCTCTCCAAAGCAGCGAGTATCGATGCACTGAAGAGGCCACGGATGCCTCCTCCATCCAACGAGAGGATCTGAAATCGATCTACCATTCCACCCACCTCCAACCATCCATCACGACGGATGAGCGGAGGAAGGCTCCTACTGTGCTGATCCTGCGCATTTGATTCGCCGGAAGGGCAAGCGTTCAAACGGGGTGACAAGCCAAAGGAACCACTGGCTCTGCGGTTAGTCCCAAATCGCCCCCCAGCGATTCACCACCCACGAAGCCCGTGACTTGACAGACTCAGAGAAGATTGCTAACGTCGCCTCACAACTTTACTAGGAGTTGTTAGTGAGGCTCCGGCGGCTATCTTCACGAAGCCTGCCGGGGCTTCGCTGTTCAGTCTAGCGGCGGAAAGCCTTGGCGACAACGGTCTCTGGCAGTAGCGACATGCAACTGCCAGAGACAGGGACAGGGTTTTCCACAGCCTTGAGGGGCGCTGCGGACATCCATCACGCCCATACTACGGTCGATTGGCCAAGTCGGTCTGGCTTGTAAGCGCACTCCGCTTCAGCTGGACCAACAACGTCCCGACCGCCACGGCCGCAAGGCCGAGGATCTCGATTGCACCGGGCCGCTCGCTGAGGAAGATCCAGGCGAGGACGGCGATCTGGACCAGCATCGTGTTGTTGATAACGCTCGACTCGGTCGCGCTGAGCGTCCGAAGCGTTCGATTCCAGAGCGTGAATGCGAACGCGGTGTTGACGACGGCGAGCCAGAGGATAGTCCCCCAACTCCGGAGCGTCAGAGGAGGAAGTCCCTGGGTCCCAACTCCGGCGGCGAGAAGGACGGCGCCGCCGACCCCCATGCTGATCGTCGTCACGATAATCGGTGAGAACGTCCGACGTCGGTTGATGACCCGCCCGAGGAGCGACCCCGCGGTGTTTCCGGCGAGCGTGATCCCCGCAAAGACGAACCCGAGACCCGCACCGCGGAGCGGGTTCGATGGCGCGAAGTAGAGCGCCGCGCCAGCGAGCGCCAGCGCGATCCCGATCCATTGGAGTTGCGCCGGGCGCTCACGGAGCGCAAAGACCCCGGCTCCCGCGACGAGCAACGGCGTGAAGCTCAAGATCAGGCTGAACGGGATTGCGTCAAGGTACGAGAGCGTCAAGAACTGGCCGCCCTGTGCCAGGGCGTAAAGAACGAGTCCGAGGAGCAGGAGCTGAGCCCAATCCCCGCCGGTCAGCCTCGTGAGCTCGCCGCGGTGTCGCCAGAGACCGGGGAGGAGGACACAGGCGGCGATCGCGTAGCGAAGTCCGGCGAACGTCAGCGGAGGGATCTCTTCGAGACCCCACTTGATGAGAACCCAAGACGTAGACCAGAGGAACGTGACGAGCAACGCCTGCAAGACGGCGCTCCGGTTGGACAGTGTGCGCATGCTAGCACCCCTTTCGGCGGCGCCCGCGTGTGGGGACGCCACGGTCGGTTCGGTGCCGGCCTAACCCCTCCCGGCTTTTATCCGATCAGGTGCTACGCACGATTGCTTCTGTGACGCTCGGTCCAGGCCCGCCGATCGACAACCCCGGCAGCGGAACCCTAGTCACTCAGGTCGGCTGGACTTATTCTCCGGGAAGCGGTTCGCGTTGACAAGGAGTCCGCTGTCGCACGACCGCCGATTCGTCGTACAATCCTGTGTGACAGAGGACGAGCGAAGGGAGACTCGCATGTCGGGGGGGATTCCATGAGATCGAGTGAGGCGAAGACGGTGCTCGTCGTCGGTGCGTCATCGGGGATCGGACGGGCCTGCGCCCTTCATCTTGCACGAGGCGGCTACCGCGTCGTCGGGACGACGCGCCGATCGCCGGACGACGTCGAGGCCGATCTCCGACAGGAGCTGAGCGACTCCGACCGGCTCGAGATCATCGCGATGGATGTCGATGACGAAGCGTCCGTGATCGCTGGTGTTCGGGAGATGACCGAGCGAGCCGATCGGATCGATGCGGTGATCAACTGCGCCGGCTTCGGGATCGGAGGATCGATCGAGGATGCCGATGACGCCGAAGCGAAGGCGATCTTCGAAACGAACCTCTTCGGGACGCTTCGCGTCTGCCGCGCCGTTCTCCCGATCATGCGGAAGCAAGGCAATGGGACGATCGTCAACATCTCGTCGATCGGCGGGCGGATCGCCCTCCCGTTCCAGGGGCTCTATAGCGCGACGAAGTTCGCCGTCGAGGGGCTGACCGAGTCGCTCCGGATGGAGGCGCAACGGTTCGGGATCCGCGTCGTCCTCGTCGAGCCGGGCGACTTCGCCACCGGATTCACCGACAGCCGCCGACCGGTCCGCGCGGCCGAGAGCGAGGCGTACGCCGATGCGTACCGTGCGGCGCTCGCGGTCGTCGAGAAGGACGAGCGCGGGGGCGCATCGCCCCAGGCGATCGGGCGGCTCGTCGTGCGGATCCTCTCATCCCGCTCGCCGCGCTTGCGCTACACGGTCGGTCCGGTCTTCCAGCGGATCGCCGTCCGACTGAAGAGCATCCTGCCATCGAAGTTCTTCGGCTGGGGCTTGAGGAAGTACTACCATCAGAAGTAGAGCGACGCCGTAGGAGGAGGGAGAGACCTTGGATCTATTCGAGAAGTGTCGCGGGCTGTTCTCCGACCCCTCGGTCGCGCAGCGGATGGGCTATCCGACGAACGCGACGAGCCTGCAGGAGATGGGCCTCTACCCGTATTTCATCCCGCTCGACCAGACCGAAGGGACCGAGGTGACCGTCGAGGGGCAGCACCTGATCATGCTTGGCTCGAACAACTACCTCGGCCTGACGACCCATCCGGAGGTTCGCGAAGCGGCCCGCGCGGCGATCGCCGAATTCGGTCCGAGCTGCACCGGTTCGAGGTTCCTCAATGGGACGCTCGCCCTCCACGGCGAACTCGAGCGTCGGCTTGCCGCGTTCCTCGGCAAGGAGACGGCGCTCGTCTTCAGCACCGGCTATCAGATGAACCTCGGCGTCCTGTCGGCACTCCTCGGTCGGGACGACGTCGCGATCTGCGACAAGGAAGACCACGCGAGCATCGTCGATGGCTGCCGCCTCGCCCTCGGTCGGATGCGGCGGTTCGAGCACAACGATCCCGAGGACCTTCAGCGTGTCCTCACCGCCTGCTCGGACGAAGCCGGGAAGCTAGTCGTCGTCGACGGCGTCTTCAGCATGGGCGGCGACATCGCTCGGCTGCCGGAGCTAATTCCGATCTGCCAGGAACACGGCGCACGTCTGCTGGTCGACGACGCGCACGCTGTCGGCGTCATCGGCGGCGGGCGCGGAACGGCGGCCCACTTTGGCGTCACCGACGACGTCGATCTGATCGTCGGGACGTTCAGCAAGTCGTTCGCCTCGATCGGGGGGTTCGTCGCCGGCGATGAGGCGGTGCTCCATTGGATTCAGCATCTCGCCCGTTCGCTCATCTTCAGCGCCAGCCTTCCTGCGCCGAACGTCGCCGCCGCCCTCGCGGCGCTCGACGTGATGGAACGAGAGCCGGAGCGGGTCGACCGCGTCAACGCGACCGCCGATTCGATGCGCGAGCGGTATCGCGACCTTGGGTTCAACGTCGGCGACAGCCGGACGCCGATCATCCCGATCTTCATCGGCGACAGCCTGAAAGCGATGCAGGTCTGGCGCTCCCTCTTCGACTCTGGCGTCTACGTCAACGTCGCCATCCCCCCGGCCGTGCCCGTTGGACAGTCGCTCCTCCGCACCAGCTACATGGCGACCCACACCGACGAGCAGATGGATCGCGTTATCGACGCGTTCACCGCCGTCGGCAGAGAACACGGGCTGATTGGGTAGTACGTCTGCGAATTCGTGGGACAAGCACTCGCTTGACAGGCCGGGGTATCGCAGTAGAATGAACTGCGGTTGCAGTAAAAAATACTCCGAAGGAGGCTGGATGCTTTCCCAGCTCCTGGGGTCAAGACTACGAGCACGTGTCATCGGTTGGCTCTTCACCCACCCTGACGAGCGCTTCTACGTGAGGCAGCTCACCGAGCTTCTCTCCGAGGACTCGACGAACTTGAGCCGCGAACTTGCACGCCTGGAATCGATCGGCGTTCTCACTTCCGAACGCGAAGGGCAACAGAAGTACTATCGGCCGAATCCACGCTCCTCGATCTTCGACGAGCTGAAGGGCCTTGCGATCAAAACTGTCGGCGTGGCCGATGTCCTTCGTCGAGCACTCGAACCGCATCGTGAGAGCATCCAGGTTGCGTATCTCTTCGGGAGCTTCGCTCGGCAGGAACAGACGGCGGAGAGCGACATCGATCTGATGATCGTCGGGGATGTGGACGAGGTCCGTCTTCAGGACGCGATTGCTACGGCGGAGGACGAGCTTCGCCGAACAGTCAACTATTCCTTGCTGGCTCTGGAGGAATACGCTGAGAAGAGCTCGAGCGACAGTGGCTTCGTCGCCTCCGTGGCGCAGGGCCCGAAGATCGTTGTCTTGGGAACGCTCGATGTCGATTGACGATCTGCTGCGGGAACACAGGATCTACAGGCATCAGGCCGATGATGGCGACATCCGTGGTTTGGTCGAGCGTGCTGAGGATGATCTGGCATCTGCCGAGCACATGCTTGAGCAAGACGCGGGCTGGGCGCTCTCCATCGCGTACAACGACGTCCTGCGGTCCGCGCGAGCGCTTATCTTCGCACACGGCTTCCGGCCGGCAAGTCACGAGGGGCACAAGAACACGTTCGCCATCCTTCGCGAGATTGCTTCGGGGAATCAGACGCAGCTCATCTCCTACTTCGATCGGATTCGCGTGAAACGCCATCGTGCCCTCTACGACGCTGAGGTCCGAACGAGTCGCACGGAAGCTGAAACGCTCATCGAGCAAACCCGGAGCTTCCTCGATTGGGTCAAGGGAGAACTCCGAATCTAGCGGCGCAGATGGACCGCGTGATCGACACCTTCACCGCTGTTGGGAAGGAACACGGGCTGATCGGGTAGCTCTTCGCGGACGGAAGCATACCTCTGGACTAGCTGCCGATGTGCTTGTCATGCTCCCGGAGCTGAGTAGCAATCATGCGGCTGGCGATGGTGGGCGAAGCAACGCGTAATCCAGGCTCGCGCGAAGCAACCAAGAATCGTCTCCCAAGAACGGGAAGACCGATGCTAACTGGTGTTCGGGAATGGGGAGTGAAAGAGGGACTCGGGGGCGGAATTGGGCTTCCCTTGCATAAGCCTTATAGTAGATAGATCCTAGTTCAGTACATCTATAGGAGGAAGTATGGATACAACTGTAGGTCTAGCTTCGCTGATGTTTTCGTTGTTTTTCGGTTTCATATCTCTGCTGGGTGACGCGGGGACATCTCAGCAGACCTTGCGTCGCTTGTTCGGGTTCCTGCGCATTGGGAGCCTGCTCTTCCCCTACGCAATGGCTGTAAGCGCGTTGAAAGCTGGGCTGTCCGTTCAAGAACGTGTCCTTCTCTGGTTGCTCTGTGCCTTCTCAGTTGTCCTGTTCTTCGTTCTCTGGAGTCTTGCCTCCGGGAAGCTCAGGCAGCACTTCCGGAATGCACTCCGTGCGACCCTGCGGAACGAGGGGGAATAAGCGAGTGGTCAACAACTCCACCGAGAACAGTGGTTAGCTTTTCCGGGCCGACTTGCCCTCTGTCTTCACAAGCAAAGACTTGAAGTCTCTTAGCGCTTCTTCGTCGAGAGACTTACGGAGCTCTTCCGAAAGCTGCTTGGCGAGCTTCACATCGCGTGCCTCAAGCACTTGCGCACGATGGACGCGGAATACGCCGACGATGACACCAACACTCAGCCCTCCAACAGCCAAGAGCATCGCCCTCTCTGTTGCACCGATGGAAGGCTGAATCGCTCTGTAGAAGGCAGTAGCTGGTAATAGCATGAAGCCAAGCAATGAACTCCAGAAGACTAGCATATAGGCTGCCAGAAGCTGTGGGCGCGATCGCGCGCGAAGGGCTCTCGCACCTATGGAAAGGTCTCCGGTAATCAAGATGGCGAAAACAAGTACTGAGAAGCCGATCAAGATGTCACTCATCGTTGCCCCCAGAATCGCCATTCGCCAATCCTTCTGTCAGATCGCAATATAGTTCAGTAGCCGTCACCGGGTCACGGTAGAGGCTGAAGTACCCGGTCGGAATGGGTGAGACGTCGCCATCGACTTTGGGGAATCGCTCTGCCCAGACGTACTTCCTGTCTGCAACCCCGTAGCTTCGATGGACCAACCCGTGTGTAGTGAGAATCTGAAGGTCTTCGGTGGCCATCCTCTGGAGTTTTGCCGCTACCGGGCCAGAGATTACCAGAACCACTCTGACCCCTCGGCTCAAAGCCCGTGTCAGGCTTCGGAGGAATCGTAGCTCCTCAAGGTAGCGGCCCGCGTCTGGGCCAATGAGAAGATAGACATCCTGTTGGGCGTAGTCGAGCAATCTGGACAGATCCGCTGCAGAAGAGCGCGCCAGGCGTCCATCGATCAGACGATCTCGGAATCGAACTACTACTCCCCGGATACCCATATCGGATGCTCCAGCTGACGCTACAGGAGTTGCGTCATGAAAGCAAGGTCGTGAGTCTCCTCGGATAGCGGGCAGCTGCGGAGTGCAAGGGTGAGTTGCAGGAGTTGGGCGAGTATCAGGATTCGAGGGCAGACGTACTCGCTAGGCATCTGCGGTCTTGCGCTGCTCTTCAGGGAATGAGTTTGCGCCCTACCTCGAATACCACTCCTCGAACTCCTTGACAAACGGATCGCGCAGTGTATGATTCGTCCTCTATTGGATACGTCTTATATAAGATCGATCTATTACAGGGAGGAACGAGATGCACCTCGAACACGCGATTCTCGGGTTCCTGAACTACCAGCCTTGGACGGGCTACGAGCTGAAACGAATCTTCGACATGTCGATCCGGCACTTCTGGCCGGCCGACCAAAGTCAGATCTACAAGACGCTGGCCCGCCTGGCCGATCAGGGATTGGCCGAAGCGGAGATCGTTCCCCAGGAGGGACGCCCGAACCGCAAGGTCTATCACATCACCGATGCCGGGCGTGAGGCCTTCCAGGAGGCCCAGCGGCAACCGGCAGCGGAAGCGGAAATCCGTGAGCCCTTTCTGATCCACGTCTTCTTTGGGGGCTTCCTGAATGACGACCAGGTGATTGCACAGCTCGAGGCCAAGGCCGAGGAGCTACGCGCTCACCGAGACCAACTGCTCGAGCTCTCCGCGCAACCGCTTCATGGCGAGGGCGGGCAAGCGCCCGCACGGGACCGCTTCTTCTGGTTCCTGACCCTCGATTGCGGGCTTTGGGATGCGCAGGCCTCGCTCGACTGGGTCGAGGAGACGATCGAACGGATTCGAAACAAGGACTACACATCCGGCGAGACGGGGGCCGTGCTCCCGCCGCCGAGGAGGAAGCGATGACGATTCAGGCAACAGCAGGTCCCGTGGTCGAAGCCCGGGATCTGGTCAAGCACTACAAGACGGGCGGAGAGACGGTCGAGGCGCTGCGCGGCGTCGACTTCCGCGTCGACTCCGGAGACTTCGTGGCCATCCACGGTCCTTCCGGATCGGGGAAGACGACCTTCCTCAACATGGTCGGATGCATCGACAAGCCGACGTCGGGCGAACTCCTCGTCTACGGCCAGTCGACGGCGACGATGTCCGAGGGGAAGCTGGCGACGCTGCGGCGGGACAGGATCGGGCTCGTCTTCCAGGTCTTCAACCTGATCCCCGTGCTCTCAACCTACGAGAACATCGAGTATCCGCTCTTGCTCCAAGGGGTTCCGCGACGGCAGCGGCAGGAACGCGTGCGGAAGCTGATCGAAGCCGTCGGCCTCGAGAAGGAACACCGTCGCCGGCCGGACAAGCTCTCCGGCGGGCAGCGGCAGCGCGTCGCCCTGGCGCGTGCGCTGATCACCGAGACACACCTCGTGCTCGCCGACGAGCCGACGGGAAACCTCGACACGGAGACGAGCAAGCGAATCCTCGGGATCATGCAGTCGTTGAACGAGAACCGCGACGTCGCCTTCGTTGTCGTGACGCACGACCCGATGGTAGGCGGCTACGCGAAGCGGACGCTCGAAATCTGCGACGGCCGTCTCTCGCGCGATGACGTCGCGATGCCGGCCGATCGCATCCGAACGGAGGCGAGCTAGCATGTGGCTGAAGCTTGCGCTCCGAAACGTCCTGCGCAGCCCGCGCCGGACCGCACTCAGCCTCGCGATCATCGCCCTCGGAACGGGGATGCTCTTCGCGGTCAACGGCTTCGTTCGCTACATGAACACCGGCCTGATGGAGGGGACGATCGAGCAGTACGGAAACCTCCAGATCGCCGATGCCGATCTCTGGGCACGGGCGGAGGATCGCGACGAGACGCTCCTCGACTCGGCCCGTGCCGCGCAGGCCGCGGCCTGGCTTGACGAGCAGCCGGAGGTCTCCGGCTACGCGTCTCAGCTGACATTCACCAGCCAGATTCAACGAGGCTCCGACACGAGCCTCCTCTTCGGGATTGGCGTTGACCCGGCCAACCGCGTGCTCGAAGGATTTGAGATCGTGAGGGGAGAGGATCTTCAGCCGGGCGAGTCGGGAACGATCATGATCGGTCGGCTCTTGGCCGACAACCTCGAGATCGTGCCCGGCGACTATGTGACGCTGCTGATCGCGACAGTTGGCGGCTCGTTCAACACGGGACGCCTCCGCGTCGTCGGCGTCTTCCGCGCCTTCGAGGAGATCTTCGAGAGCCAGTTCGCCTACGTTCCGCTGACGACGGCGCAGATGCTTCTCAACACGAGCTCGGTCGACAAGATCGTGGTCAAGCTCGAGGAGGTCGATCAGACCGACACCGTGGCCGCGGCGCTTCGAACGACGCTTGCCGACTCCGGCCTTGGACTTGAGCTTCGAACCTGGGAAGAGTTGGGCACTGAGTACAAGCAGACGAAGGCGATGTTCGACTTCATCCTCGGGGCGGTCAGCCTCGGAATCTTCGTCCTCGTCTTCTTCAGCATCCTCGAGGTGCTGACGATGTCGTTCATGGAGCGGATGCGCGAGGTGGGCACGATCCGCGCGATCGGCACGAAGCGAAAGCACGTCTTCCGCCTCTTCCTGACCGAGGGCGTGGTGCTCGGCCTGATCGGCGGCATGATCGGGATCTTCGTCGGGCTCGGCCTCGGCGCGCTCGTCAACAACAGCGGCGTCGGATGGATGCCGCCCGGCTCAGTCGAGGAAATCCCGATGTTGGTGGCGTTGGCGCCGATCGGCGCGATTGCACCGATCGTCGTCGCGATCCTGTCGACGCTCGTATCGGCCGTCTTTCCCGCCATGCACGCCTCGCGCCTGCGAGTCGTGGATGCGCTGCGGAGCTCGTAGCGGAAGGAGGAAACCATGTTCAAGATTGCACTACGAAATGTCTTCCGCAACCGGCGGCGGTCGCTTCTGAGTTTCACAATCATCGGATTGGGAGGAGCCATGCTCTTCCTCGTCAGCGGCTACGTGGCCGACAGCCTCACCTCGATGGAGGAGGGGATGGCGGCCGGCTACGGGCACCTTCAGATTGCCGATAGCGGCTTCTGGGACCGAAGCGAGGAGCCGGCCGAGTATCTGCTTCAGCCCGACCGCGTGGCTGCGATTGGGGGAATCCTCGCCGAACAGGCGGAGACGGTCAGCTGGACGAAGCAGCTCGACTTCACAGGCCTGGTCGGAAACGCCGACAAGACGGCGATGGTCCTTGGGACCGGGGTCGAGATCGGCAATACGACGACCGATCCGATCGACCCGATGCTCGTGAGCGGGAGACCCGTGCCGAGCGAGGACGCGAGGGAGATCCTGCTCGGACGGCTGCTTGCCGAGCGGCTCGATGCCGAACCGGGCGACCGGATCAACATCGCCGGGTTCACGGTCACCGAGTCGCTGAACGCGATGACGGTCGGCGTGGCCGGCGCATTCGCCTTCTTCAACGTGCAGATGGAGGAGCAGATGACCTTCGTCCCGCTCTCGCTTGCGCAGACCCTCCTGCGCACGGATGGCGTCGACAAGGTCATCGTCGAACTCTCCGGGCTCGACGCCGTCGAAGCGTCGGCAGCCGCGCTGCAGGCGTCGTTCGATGCCACAGGCCTCGGCGTCGAGGTCAGGGCGTGGCATGAGATTGCGCCCTACTACAACGAGATGAAGACGTTCTACGAGGCGCTTCAAGGCCTCTCGACCATGGGCGTCTTCGGGCTCGCCTTTTTCGGGATCATGCAGGTCCTGACGATGTCGTTCATGGAGCGGACGCGCGAAGTTGGCACGATTCGCGCCGTCGGCACCAAGCGGTGGCAGGTCTTCAGCAGTTTCGTGTTGGAAGCCGGTCTGCTCGGCGTCCTCGGAGGGATCCTGGCCGTCGGCCTCGGTTTCGGACTCGGAGCCGCCGTCAATGCGGCCAACCTTGGATGGATGTACCCGGGCGCCACCGAACCGGCACCCGTTGGTGTTCAGTTGGCCCTTGGCAACGCGATCGTCCCGCTGTTGGTGGCGATCGTCGCGGCTGTGCTCTCGGCCATCTACCCAGCGCTTCACGCGGCACGAACCAATGTCGTGAAAGCGCTTCACTACGTATAGACATGAGATTCCTAGGAGGACTGATGAAGAACCGAATCAAGAAGCAGACGATGTTGATGCTGGCGCTCGCGTTGGTCGCGGGCCTGACGATGACGGCGATTGCGCAGGAACCGACAGACGCGGAGATTCTTCGCGCGATCGACGAGGCGCGGTTCCTCGAGGCGGACTACGTCTCCGAAGTCATGGAGATCGTCGCAACTCGGCCGGGCGAAGAGGAGCAGGAAGCGGCTGTCCGGATCTCTTACGGGACGATCGCAGGAGACGTCTTCCGGCTCCGAATCGACAACCTTGCACCGGAAGAGAACGTCGGTCAGTCGTTCCTGATCCTCGAGGACGAGTCGGTCTTGCTCTGCACACCGGGTCTCGAGATGCCGCTTGCGATCTCCGGTGGGACGAGCGTCTTCGGCGACTCGACGGTCAGCACGACCGCCGGGATCCAGTTCGAGAATGACTATGAGATCCTTAGCCGGGCCGAGGACGAGTTCGACGGCGCACAGGTCCTCCGGATCGAAGTGCAGGGGATCGTCGAAGGGCTCGCCTATCCGACGGCGACGGTCTGGGTCGATCCGGAGACATTCCGGCCGCTGCAGGTCGTCCTCTACGCGCTCTCCGGTGATCCGCTCAATCGGATCACCTACGACGAGTACGCCGAGCTCGATGGCGACCAGTACTTGGTGAAACAGACGATCGAGACGTTGCTGTTCGACGACTTCTCGACGGTGCTGACGATCACCGAGATCAGCACCGAGCTGCTCGTCGAAGGGCTCCTCGATCCGGAGACGTTCTGCCGACCGGAATCCGAAGACGAATGAAGCGAGAAGCCGAAACGAGGATCGAACCGTGAGCGAATCGTGACCGAGCGAACCCTCCTCAGTTGGAGCAGCGGGAAGGACAGCGCGTGGGCGCTTCACGTCCTGCGGAACGATCCGGCGTTCGACGTTTGCGGCCTGTTCAGCCTGATCTCGTCCGACAAGGATCGCGTCTCGATGCACGGGGTCCGGACCGAGGTGCTCCGACTGCAGGCGGAAGCGGCAGGCCTTCCGCTCCGGCTGATTCGGATCCCGAATCCCTGCCCGAACGAGGAGTACGCGAGGGTGATGCAGCGCTTCGTCGATGAAGCGCTGCGAGACGGGGTCGAGTGCATGGCGTTCGGGGATCTGTACCTCGAAGACGTCCGCGCGTACCGAGAGGACCGATTGAAGGGGACTGGCATCGCGCCGGTCTTCCCCCTCTGGCGGTGCCCGACGGAGGGACTTGCTCGCGAGATGTTCGCCTCCGGACTCCGGGCGATCGTCACGGCGGTCGATCCGGGTCGACTCTCGGCATCGTTTGTCGGGCGCGAATGGTCAGCCGAGCTGATCGATGAGCTTCCCGATGGCGTTGATCCATGCGGCGAGAACGGAGAGTTCCACACCGTGGTCGTCGCCGGTCCGATGTTCCGCGAAGAGATCGACGTTCGCCTCGGCGAGGTGATCGAAGCGGAGCATATCGCGTTCGCCGACGTGCGTTCTACTGCTTCTCTGTCGCCTCGGTGAGGAGCGTCACGTTGCTTCGGGTGAAGAAGCCGTCGAAGTCGCCATAGCGATGGATGTACTCATTCACCAGGAGGGTGTACGGCGACATCTTGGTGAACGTCTGCTTCAGTCCTTCCTCCGGCGATCCGACGAGGTCGAGGAGGAACGCCTGTCCGTCCGCCTGCAGTCCGGAGAAGACATCGCCGATCGATTCCGTCTCCCAGGCCAGATGATGAACGCGCGGTCCGTAGTTGTGGATGAACGTCTCGGTCGGGCCCGACGTACCGTCCTCGACGAACGGCGCAATTCCCGACGTGACGACCATCGCGAAGTCGTCGTCGGTCAGCCGGGCGACGTTGGTGATGGAGTTGAGGCTCTTCACGTAGATGGCGAAGTCGAATCGGTAGTTGGTCAATCCGATGAACTCGAGGATCGCCGCATCTCGCTCCGCCGCGCGGACCCGGGTGGCGGCGTGGTCGAGCCGTCCGATGCGGGCGAGGTATTCAGTTCTAGGCTCCTCGAACCGCCAATCGAGGTCTCGGGAAGCCGGCGAGCGGTACGAGCGCTTGCCGGTCCGCCGCTCGATCAGGCCGATCGAGTTGCCGGTGAACGGCGATGGGCTCGTCTGAAGGAAGCGAAAGCCGCTTCCTTCTACCGGCGCTTCGGTCAGGAAGGCGATGCCCCGCTCTCGCTGGATCCTCTCGTATCCCGGGAGATCGTGGCACGTGAAAGCGAGCGTCTCCAATCTTGTCGCACGGCAGTGTCTCGCCTTCGGGTAGTCAGTGAAGTGGGTGAACGGCGAGTCGCCGGTCCGGGATCTCACGAGCACGTCGGCCGACCCCGGGAGGTGGAGCACGACCGTGCGCCCGTCGGGATCCTCGAACGCATCGTCGACGCGGAGGCCGGTTCGGAGGAGAAGCTCCTCGACGGCCGCCTGCTGGTTCCCCGGCTCGGTGTTGATGACGATGAACTCAAGGCCGCCAACCAAGCCCTCGAGACCGACTCGCCGCCGTTCCTCGATCAGCCGGGGCACTTCACGCAGGAGTCGTTCGTCGGAGTTGCGGAAGTCGATCATGTGGGCCACATCGGCGCCGCAGTGAGGGCAGACCGTGTCATCCTGTGGTGTCAAGCGTTCGCCGCACTCGAGACAGATCCGGATCTCGCCGTGTGGGGTGTTCATGAGTTGCTATTCTAGTCGCTTCCTATGTGGGGCGTGCGCGCAGGCCGTGAGGTTCTTGGTGTTGTACGATTCGATTCGGGCATGGCATGTCCGACATCGAACGGGTTGTCTACCACCGGGGTGGTCTGAGCGATCGGCTCCGGTGCGAGATCCGCGCGCTGAGGGCAAGCATCTGAGGTGAGCCGGAGAGCGCCGGGATCCGATGGGCGGATCCCGAGTGGCACCTTCTGGCAGAGGCTGACGGAGAATGGTTCAGCCATGTCGGGATCATGCGTCGGGCGATTCGTGTGGGGGCTCAGCATCTCCAGGTCGGCGGTGTCTGCGTTGTGATGACCAAACCAATCATCGGCTGCGGTGCACCTCCTGTGTGCCGCAGCTCGATTTTCACATGCTCAGTCGGCATGATGAGTGATAAGCTCTCCGTGCAACGTGGGCGGCGATGGGTACGGATCGAATTCGAGGTGAGGCAAATGGCTTCCGAAGGCAGAAAGATGTACGACGTCCGTGTGTACAACCTTAAGTGCGCTGGATGCGGGAAACTGGTCGAAGAACTCCCGTTCGAACCGCTGACTTCTACGCGCCCAGTCTACTGCCGGGAGTGCAATCAGAGCCGCAAACCAGACAAGAAGAAGCCCTATCGGGGGAAGCCCCGGAAGCGCCGCCGCTGACCTCGGGGGGCGGAGATGGGATTGGCGATTCATCGACAGGACTGAGAGGGACGCGTACCTAGACCGCGATGTGAATCTTGGATTGCTTGCCAGCTGTGGGTTCCCCGACGGTTCGCATTCATCCCTTTTCCCATAGGCCGAGGTTCTCCGGCTCACGAGAATGGTAGGAACACAACCGGAGGGAGTTGCTTGATGAGCTACGTGTCTCGCCTGCCCGTGCGGGGGCTGGTCCTCGTTCTTGTGTTGTCGATCGGGTTCGTTGGTTCCCTGGCCGAGGATGCGCCGGCGGATCTGATCGCCCGAGCAGACCTCGCGTACACGACGCGGTATCTCGCGGAGAGCATGACCGAGGCTCTCGCGCTCTATGAAGCGGTTCTGCCGAGCCTAGACACGTTGTCCGAATGGAATCAAGCCTACGTTCTCAATCGGTTGTCGCAGCTCTGCTACGAGGCGACGCTGCTTTCCGACGATGACGCTGCCGAAGACGAGGCACTCTTCACCAAGGGGAAAGACTACGGCTTCCAGAGCCTTCGCTTGAACGCAGCATTCGCGGAACATGAGAACGAGGGCTTCGAGGCGGCGCTCTCCTACGTCACCGACGTCGCGGCGATGCACTGGACGGCGAACAACTGGGGGATGCTCTGCGGGATCCATCCGATCCAAGGGCTCCTTCAGCAGGGATCGGTCCTCGCGTTGTTCGATCGATGCGTCGAGATCGATCCCGGTTTCTGGGGCGCTAGTTCAGCCAGCGCCCTCGGTTCTCTGCTGATCATGTCGCCGGGTGCGCTGGGGGGAGATCGAGAGGCCGGATTGGCGCTTGTCGAGGAATCGATCGCCATGGATCCTTCCTACCTGCACAATCGGATCATCCTCGCCGAGTACTGGGGGTTCACGTACAACTTCCTCGGCGCGCTGACCGGCGTTCGCGATGCCGAGCTGATCGAACGCGAGGCAGCGATCATCCTCGAGGCCGAGATCGGCGATTGGCCGTTCTGGAACCGACAGGCGAAGATCGCGGCTGAGCGGCTGCTGGCGCAGCTGCGTGACCTGACAGACTAGAGGAGACGAGCAGGGCGCTAGCCAGATCCGGCAGTCGGTTCGAGTCGCTCGTACCCCCACGCCTCGAACGCATACGGCCAGTGTTCATTCACTTTCGCGATGGCGTCTTCATCCAGCGTGTAGGCGTTCTTCCGATAGCCGGACACGGACGCGAGGTACGACTGAAGACGCGGCTCCGCAGCGGCGAATCCGGGCAGGTCCAGCTCTTCGTATACGCGCCGGATTTCGTCGAGCGGGGAGGTTTCGAGATCCTCGAAGCGGACCTCCACGAGACTGTCTGCCGGGATCATCGAACGCTCGGCGAGGAATCGGCGCATCAGTCGATCATAGAAGCGGAGGACGTTCGCCACGACGCGGTCGGCATCGATCTCCTGGAGCTGGGAGCGCGGCAGGACGGTCCGGTGCATGTGAAGCGTCGACAGGAAGACCTCATACGGATCCCGATGGATGTGGATGAACTTCGCATCCGGGAAGAGCTCGAGAAGCGTCTTGATGCGGGCACTGTGGGCGCAGTTCTTGACGACGAGTCGCTTCCCTCCGCACGCCAGTGTGGCCTTCCGAAGGAGTGCCAGATATGACTCGGTCCACTCGGAGCGGACGGTCTCGGATCCTCCCTCGAGCAGGACGGCCCGCTCGAAGATCTCCTCCGCCTGTCGGGGCAACGAGAACGCGTGGACGAACGAGTGGAGCGACAGGTTGGCCATCGCGAACTCGTCCTCCTGTGGGGCGTCGAAGGCGAGCGGGATGTTGTCGATCAGCCGGGTCGGATAGCGAGAGCCGGCGATCTTCGCCAGGAACCGCTTGATCGTTCCATCCCCGACGAGAGAGAAGCCGGGCGCCATCGCCTGGAACGTCGACAGGTAGCCGAAGCGTTCGTCTTGGCATAGGAGGTTGTGCAGGTGCGTCGTCCCGCTTCGCCAATGCCCGATGATGAAGAGAGGGGCCGGATCGATCGCTGCTCTTCGGATCCGCCTCCCGTATCGAACCTGCTCCCAGAGCCGGAGAGGGCTCGTCAGAAGGGTGGTGAGGGCGACGAAGAGAGCGCGGGAGATGTACGCCCTGTCGATGCCGCGGCCGAAATGGAGCAGCTTCATCCAGGAGCGAAAGGAGCCGAGGGCAGCAGGATGCTCGGCGTTGGAGGGACGCTTCGAGTCCGTCACGGGGCTCCATCCCGGATGGCGACGAGGCCGAAGATGGTCGTCGAGTAGCAGATCCCACCGTCCGGGTGGAGGAACAGAGCTCCAGCCCAGTTGTTGAACCCGAGCCCCGATCCGACGAGCGTCTTGGTCACGGTCTCGCCGGTCGCGAAATCGATCGCTGTGAGATACCAATGGGTGACCGGGCAGCCCTCGCGCCGCCAGTACGTGTAGACCAGGCCGCTTCCGAGGGAGAGCTTGAAGACGCAGATTCCCTTCTCGCGGCTCGTCCACACCTCCTCGCAGCTGTACGTGCCGTTGTCGTGTCGTGTGACGTCGACGCGTGTGAGGCCCGGGCTCGGTCGCGAACGAGGGAAGGTGTTCCGCCCCCAGTTGTTCTCGGCGATGACCGAGTAGACGCCAATCCCCTCTCCGGACGCGTCGGCGTGCTCGAAACAGGCGACGCTGACATCGGTCCCGCTCTGTCTTTCGTCGAACAGAGGGATGCTGCAGACCGCGGTACCGTCGGAGCGCTTCAGCAGGATCAGGTGAATCCTCGGCTCGGCGTTGTCGGTGATCGCCACCAGCCCATCCGGGTCTCCCATCAGGGAGACCGACGTTCCCGAGCCGCGCGTGATGTGGCCTGGCTTCTTCCGCGGGCCGCGGGCGTATTCCGTTCGCCAGTCGACGACGATGCCGTCGGACGCATCCTGGCTGAGACGGTAGAGAGCCCGGTCGGAGAGGATGTAGGCGCCGTCTTCGGCGACGGCGAAGGAGTTTTCGATGATCTCTCCTTCGAGGCGCAGGGTGCGGACCTCTCCCGAATCGACAGCGACGGTGCCGATCATCCCTGCGGTCGTCGCAAACCAGTAGTCGTCGCCGCTCCAGTTCGGAAGCACCCAGGCGACGGAGTCGCGGCGCGGCCACGATTTGGGGACAACGTATTCGGAGAGGTCGTACTCGCGGACCAACTCGAATGCACCATCGGCGCGGTCGGGCGTCCGAATCACCTGGATCGTGTTCTCCGTCGTCGGCACGACGGCGCGATCCCGTTCGTCGAGGTAGAAGTACATCCCGGCTCCGATGTACTCCCACGGCATGATCCCTTGAAGGAGCCAGTACCAGGGACGTGGAGGAAGATCGAAGGAAGCCATCTCCTCCAACGTAACCGGATCCATCAGCTCGAGCTGAAATCTCCTCCCGTTGCTATGCACGGCGACTAGCCGGCTCGAACGGTCGAAGGTCACCGTCCCGTATCCTCCGAACCCCTGCGTGCGAGAGACGACTTCGGGATTCACTCCGAGCGGACCGGCCGCCTCGTAGGTGTCGCTGATGTAGCTGTCGCAGTGCATGTTGTTCCCCCGGTTCGATGCCATGAACGGATGTTGGGGAATCACGACGTGGGGGATCGGTAGCGTGACGTCGGCGGGGAGGAGACGGATGAACTCCTCGCATTCCCGCGAGCGTCGATCGTCCCGGCCGAAGATCGCGTTCCACTGCTCTCGGAAGAACTCCCCGGGGTAGAGCAGGCGCTGAGGAATCGGAGTGCCCAATGATTCTTCCGAAGCTCCGAACGACAGGAGGAGGCTTCCGATGTACCAGCCGCAGACCGCCACTGCCAGAGCGATCGTGTACAGGATGAGCTTGCGGACCATACGCCTCCCACCGCGGCGACCGGCGTCCGATCGCCCGATACATGTGTACCCGCGTTTGACCGGGATGGCAACGAGGAGAGCCTTCCGTGGCGGACTCGCGTCTTTGCCCGGGCGTCGGGGTGTTGTGCCGGTCGGCGCAACATGCGACCATGCGAGATACCTGGCAAATCGGGAGGTTGAGGCGTGGGCTTAAGCGAGGGGTTCGTCCTCTGGTTCACCGGTCATTCCGCAGCGGGCAAGACGACGATTGCCAAGGCCGTCGAGCGCGAGCTGATCGAACGTGGGATCCACAACGTTCAGCGGCTCGATGGCGATGTCGTTCGTCAGGACCTGACGCGGGATCTCGGCTTCTCGAAGGAGGATCGAGACGAGAACATCCGGCGGATCGCGTTCGTCGCCGAGTTGCTGTCGAACAACGGCGTCGCCACGATGTGCTCCTTCATATCGCCGTATCGAGACGCCCGTGCGAATGCCCGCGCGCGATGCAACAACTTCATCGAGATCTACGTCGAGTGCCCGATGGAAACGCTCATCGAGAGAGATCCGAAGGGACTCTACAAGAAGGCGATGGCCGGGGAGATCCGGGGATTCACCGGGGTCGACGATCCGTACGAGGTTCCGGAATCGCCCGAGATCGTCGTTCATACCGGCAGCGAGACGGTCGATGAGTCGACCGATGTGGTCATCGCCTATCTGGAGCGCCGAGGCCTGATCCGCAGAACCGCGGTTCAGACGGATCGCGGTGCTCCCCTCAGCGGCCTTGTCGATCGGATCGCTCGACATGCTGAGAACCTGCCTCGCCCCGATGGTCCGGGGCTCCCGCTCTCTTCTGCGCGCCTCTGCGAACTCGATGCGATCGGTTGCGGACTCTACAGCCCGTTGACGGGCTTCATGACAGAAGTCGAGTACCGCCGTGTACTAGAGGCAATGCGGCTCCCCGATGGGACCGTCTGGTCGGTCCCCGTGACGCTTCCCGTTCCGGCTGCACGGCTGGAATCGATCAAACATGGAATGGTCCTCTCGCTCAGCAGCGAGGACGGAGAGGTCTACGGGCTGATTGAAGTCAAGGATCTGTTCGTCCGCGACTTGGAGGAAGAAGCCGCTGCGGTGTACGGAACGACCGACCCAAACCATCCGGGTGTCGGCCGCCTCTTCGCCGAATCGAAGACGACCGTCGGGGGCGACATCCACCTGCTCAAGCGTGCGCCGATCACTCGGCATCCGTCTCATATGGACCCGTCTGAAACGCGGCGGGCGTTCGCGGAGAGAAGCTGGAAGACGATCGTTGCCTTTCAGACGCGGAATCCGATCCATCGAGCGCACGAGTATCTGCAGAAGTGCGCGCTCGAGATGGCCGACGGCCTGTTCATCAACCCGCTCGTCGGCGAGACGAAGGAAGGGGACATCCCCGCCGATCTTCGGTGGCGGTGCTACGAAGAGATCCTCTCCGGGTTCTACCCGACCGACCGGAGGCTGCTCGCGCCGTTCCCGATTCCGATGCGCTACGCCGGGCCGCGCGAGGCGATCCATCACGCAATCTGTCGGAGGAACTACGGCTGCACGCACATCATCATCGGGCGCGATCATGCGGGCGTGGGAGACTACTACGGGACGTACGATGCACAGCGGATCTTCGACCGGTTCTCGCCTCGTGAGCTGGGGATCCTGCCGATCAAGTTCGAGCATGCCTTCTACTGCAAGGCGTGCGGCCAGATGGCAAGCACAAAGACCTGTCCGCATGGTCCGGAGGATCACGTCTTCCTCTCGGGAACGAAGGTTCGCGAGATGCTCTCCGACGGGGCGTCGATTCCGGAGGAGTTCACCCGCCCGCCCGTCGCCGAGATTCTTCGCGAGGCGTACGAAGCCGATCGATCCGCCGACTAGCGTGAGGCAACCGCAGTTCCTCGAATTGCGCGTGCTACACTTCGGCTATCGGGCGGTGCGAAGGAGAGCGCATGCGTAGATCGTGCCCACTCGGTGGTCGGCTCGTCCTCCTCTGTATGGCGATCGGAGTTGTCGTGGCGGCTCCTGGGATCGGCTCTCCGGAGGACATCGTCTGGAAGACGATCGATTGGAACGGCGTCGAGCGTACCTACGGTGTCTACGCACCGGCTGGTCATGCTGAGCTGGCGCCGCTCGTCTTCCTCCTCCACGGAGGCGGCGGGAGCGCACAAAAAACCTGGGATCAGGAGCACGGGCGCTCGTGGCGGGCGCTCGCCGACGAGCACGGATTCGTCCTCGTCCTCCCCGAAGGTCGATCCGATCCAGGAAGTCCTGACGCCCATCATTGGAACGACTGCCGAAAGGACGTGGGAAGCGCGGCAGTCCGCTCGACGGAGGACGACGTTGGGTTCATCGTCGGGCTGATCGATCGGGTCTCGTTCTCTGTGCCGATCGATCGGAATCGGGTCTACGCGGCCGGTGCGTCGAACGGTGGGATGATGACCTACCGGCTGGCGATCGAGGCCGGCGATCGGTTCGTCGCCGTTGCGGCGCTGATCGCCAACCTGCCGGAGCCGACCGAGTGCGAGGTGACGCCCGCACCGATCCCGATCCTGATCATGAACGGGACCGACGATCCGCTGATGCCGTTCGACGGAGGGTGCGTTGCCAGCGACCGGTGCGATCGGGGGCGCGTGATGTCAACGGCGGATACGGTCGCGTGGTGGGTCGAGGTGAACGGGGCATCGGGCGAGCCGTCGGTCGAGCGTTTGGCAAACCGTGCGTGGTTCGATGGATCGCGAGTGATAGTCTACACCTACGTTGGCGGAGATGCCGACGTTGTCTACTACCACATCGAAGGCGGCGGGCATACGGTCCCCGGATTCGAGGCGACCTCGCGCCTCCGGCGGACGCTCAGCGGATCGAAGAACCGCGACATCGACGGGCCGACCGAGATCTGGACGTTCTTCGAGAAGAATGTACGCAGAAATACCTGGCCGGACAGGACGTAGAAGCTCGCCGGAGGAAGGTGCTACAGGTGTTGGTTCGACAGCGGAGAGAGGGTCGATTCCCCGCAGCGGCAATCTGCGGGGAATCGACCCTTGAACTTGGCTGAGTTACCAGTTGAACCGCGAGGTGGGGTTTGCGTTCCAGGATGAGCCACCGCCACTCCGAGGGGGAGGTGGGGGTGGGCGGTTCCTCGTGAAGAGATCGATGAAACATTGGCAGATATGCAGCCCGCAGTCCGTGTAGTCGGACAAGTCACCAGCGTACCCGACGATGCCGACGGTGCCTACGAGAAGGGCAATCGCCAGCATACATGCTACAAGAGTCTTCATGTGTGACCTCCTTTCATGCGGAGTCTAGTCCTGAAAGAAGCAACGCGCAAATATCATTAAAGAACGACATCTAACATGTAGTTGAAGAGCAAAGATTCTCGGCGAACGCAGGACTGCGAGTTCCATTCGTTCCTGCTCTCGGATTCTACTCGGTCCCCGTGCGATAGAAGGTGAACTCGCAGTACGGACCGTCCTCCATCAGCGTGCAGCGACGCTGGAAGCGGACACCGTCGCACTGCTGCCGATAGATCGGATCGTCCGTGCTGCACGCGAGGAGGTATCCGACCGACGGATGCCGCTCGCGGAAGTAGCACGCCCAGTCGCAGCGGGTGATGTGCGCGACGATCTCGCTCTCGTTTCCGCGAATTAACTCGACATCGAGTCCGGCGGAGAAGATGTCCGCTGTCTCGGGCGGGATTTGGTATCGAGCCAGGCGGCGTTCCATGAACTCGCCGGCCGACATGGAACCGAATGCGTCGGGGTCGGAGAGGAGTGCGTCGTAGATCATCAGCTCGCCCGCCTTTCCGAAACGTGCGATCGTCTCCTCCGCGATCCGCGCGATCCCGTCGCGGAACAGGTGGAGAGATTGGTAGGTGGTCAGCGAGAAGACGCCCCGGACCTCGGGGAACGCGGCGTCGATAAACGCAAACGGAGGTCGCGAGCGGAGGAACTCCGATGCCTGTGCGGCGTCGATCCCTCTGACTGGCGAAGCGAAGAGCTTGCGGACGTAGCTGTCGAGATCCTCGGCTGGAGTCGGGTCCGATTCGGGTTCCGTCTCGAGCGCAAGGATCTCACGCATCAGTCCGTCCGGCTTGCTTGGAAGCGCGTCCCACAGTCCGGTCGTCGCTTCGACGCCGAGGCGCTCGAGCAGGTGCTTGTAGACGAGGGCGTAGGTTCCGAGGGTCGGGGCGTACCACTTCGAGAGCGCGAGGTCGAATCGTCGTTCTTCGGGGCTGACCATGATCTCCTCCGAGGGGTGAATCGTGCTGCGGGGAGTCTAGGCAGGAGGGGCACGAGGCTCAACCGACAGTTCGGAACGGCAACCGCTATTTACGGGTGGCCAAGTCGATGCCTGGGCGCAACTCCTTCTCGTAGGCGAAGGTCTGTCGGATGACCTTCATCCCGGCCTTGGTGTAGAGGCGAAGCGCGCCGGTCAGGTTCTCCGAGTCCATGTCGAGCTCGACGGCCTCGAAGTCGCGGCGTCGGAACTCGCCGAAGGTATGGTGCAGCAGGGCTAGAGCGATCCCGCGTTTCCGCCACGCCGGTCGGACGCCGAGACCTCCGATGTAGCCGCATGACGTGTCGTCGGCGACATGGTCGCTGCAGACCGAGAACCCGACGATCTCATCTCCTTTGACGGCGAGGAACCAGAGCGATGGATCGAATCGCTCGCCCTCACGTTCGACGAAGCTCCGCCACCCTTCGAGCTCCTGTTCGAACGGTTGCTCGACATGTCCCCAATGATCGCGAAACGCCTCCATGTCCGCTCTGACGATAGCCGAGAAATCCGCATCGATGTCGGCCGTTCGCACTCGGATTCCTTCCGGCCAGGCGGGCGACGGCACGGGCTTGCCGAGCTCGATCCGCATCGTGTTGGAGATCCGGACAAAGTCGAAGCCGGCCCGCTGGACAGCCGCGCGGCGGGCTTCGTCGATTGCGTTGGCATTCTCGATGAGGAAGACGCGGGCGTCCGGCGGCGCGAGTGGAACGTAGTCTCGTGCCCGCTCGATCACCCACGCGAAGAGCCGATCCCAGATCGCCTGGACGTCTTCGACCTCGGGATGGAGCGTCACACCGCAACCGATGGCAACGTACGGCTCCCCCGGATTCCCGACGTGGGCCCACGCGATCGGGCGAGAATTCTCGTCGAGAACGATCTGCGAGTCAGTCGCGAGGTCGAATCGCGGGGCATTCCACCACGCGTGGATCTCATCGCGCGTGATCTGGTTTGCGCCGTACATCTTCTGCGATCGCGCGTTGAACATGTCGACGGCCCCATCCGCGTCGTCGTCGGACGCTGGGCGAACACTCCAGTTCTCGTTCCACGGGTCGGGCATTCCGAACGACTCCTTCCTCGGGCTCGCGCAGATCATCGGAGATTGGAGGGGGCGTTGCCACAAGCGTGGCGTCTCCCGCCTCGAAGTGTCTTCCACCGAGCCGCAGTGAACCGACTGAGGTCGTTCCTCGATTGGCAAACGGAGACGACAGACAATCCCTGTATCCTGCTTCAAGCTGACCCGAACGGGAAGGAGAGATCATGAAGCGATCGCTCGGCAGGAAGACACTGATCATGCCGGCTCCGACGTGGGTGGTCGGAACGTACGATGCCGAAGGGAAGGCGAATCTGATGACGGCCGCTTGGGCGGGGATCTGCTGCTCGAAGCCGCCGGCCGTCTACGTTTCGCTACGTGAAGCGACCTATACCTATCACGCCATCGAAGAGCGGAAGGCGTTTACCGTGAGCGTCCCGTCGGTTGAGCAGACGGCCATTGCTGACTACCTTGGGATGGTCAGCGGGCGGACGGTCGACAAGTTCGCGGCAGCGGGGCTGACGGCCGTCCGATCCGAAGCCGTCGACGCGCCGCTTGTCGAGGAGTTCCGACTGAACCTCGAGTGCCGCTTGCTCGAATCGGTCAAGCTCGGACTCCACACGATGTTCGTCGGTGAAATCGTCGATGTGCAGTGCGAGGAAGACTGCCTGAATGAGAAGGGGCGTCCGTCGATCGAGAAGCTGCAGCCGCTGATCTTCGGCGTAGCACAAGCCGGATACTACGCAGTCGGGGATCTCATCGGTCCGGCGTTCGAGATGGGGAAGTCGCTGATCGAAGCCGACTCCAACGCGGACGACTGATTCGCGCGGCTCGTTCGTTCACTCCTTGGAGCGGAGAATCTCCAGGGCCTCTGCCACGAGGTCCCGCGTGTTGGCAATGGTGTGAACGGCGGAAAGGTGTTCGGCCTTCCACGCGAGATGGAACTCGTCGGCGGCCATGACGAGGTGGAGCGCGGCGGCATCGACATCTCGGAAGAGGAAAGGGCAATTCTCGACAGGGCATCCGATCGAGAGCTCCGGGCGCGCCCAGTTGATGAAGGATCGGCCGAGTTCGTGCGCTTCCGCGAGCTTCCGCTCGTCGTCGCGTACGTGGCCGGCGACCGAGTGGAACCGGACAGCGTCGAACCCCATTCCTGCCCAGCCGGCGATCGATTCGAACATCCTGATCACGAGTTCGACCCCGTACGGATCGTTCGCCAAGTGAGCCGTGAGGAAGACAAGATCCTTGGTCGGGAGGGCGTTTTCTCGGCCGAACGTCAGCATCGGATGCATTCGATCGACGAACGTCTTCATCTGCGCGCAAAGATGCCACCAGTAGACCGGTGCGGCGAAGACGAGGAGATCCGCATCGCGGAAGGCCGGGTGGATCGTCATGAAGTCGTCGTCGAGAACGCACCCCGCGAACGGAGGCTGGAAGCACTGGTTGCAGGCCTGACAGGGCCGAATGTCGAGATCGTTCAGCCAGAACTCGGTGATGTCAGAATACCCGACGTCTTGCAGGCCGGCGGCGAATCGCTCGGCCATCGTTGCCGTGTTTCCATCTTTGTTCGGGCTCGCCTTCAGGATGAGCGTCTTCATCGTTGGTCCCCCTCGATCCATGCTTCGTTCTTGTGACGATCGAGGGCGACCGTCTCCGAACCGTTGCGTCCTGAGATTCCGTGTCGCTCCTCGCGGCGTTGGCATTCGCACGGACAAGCGATACGCTGTCGTTCGATTCCACGGAGCAGTCACAGGAGGGATTCGCCATGTGCTCACCGAAATCGATGTCCTGGATCATGATCCCGCTCATCCTCGGGTTCTTCATCGGCTCGATCCTTGTCCGGGTGCAGGTCGACGTGCCGACCGGCGTAACGACGTTCAACCCGACCGGATCGAAGGGGAGCGCGCTGGTCGTCTACCATCCCGGGCTGAGCGACTTCCAGGAGGACGTGACGCGTGCGTTCATCGAGGGGTTGGTCGAAGCCGGCTGGAGATGCGATCTGACGACGGCGAGCCGTCGGACGCCGGAGAAGCTGGATGATTACGATCTGCTTGTTCTCGGCGCGCCGACCTACGAGTGGAGGCCGGCGAGTCCGGTCAAACGGTACGTCGAGCGGCTCGGAGATCTCGGAGGGATCCCAACGGCGCTCATCTTGACCGGCGGTGGATCGACCGCCCGTGCAGCGTCCCTCTTCGTCGAGCTCGTCCAGGTGGCAAATGGAACCGTCATCGAAATGCTCGAGATCTGGCAGGGTGCGCCGAACGAGGAGCTTCACGGGATCCCCGATCCACTGGTGATCGCTCGGCGAGCGGGCGCAGAGCTCGTGCTTCCCTAGCAGGTTCGTGAAGCGAGACGAGCAGGCTGTATCAGGATGGCGGACGGCCGTCCCGTCGCTCGTGACGGCTGTCCGTCTCGTCGTCCTCCCGGGGGTGATCGTCGCCTCGCTCGAAGGTCTCCGGTTGACCGCGCTCGGCTTGTACGCGGTGATCCTCCTCTCCGATCTTGCCGATGGATGGGCCGCGAGGCGCCTGGGCGTCCGGACGAGGTTCGGCGCCTACTTCGACGTCCTGGCGGATATGGCTGTCATCCTAGCGCTCTTCGGGTTGTTCGCGGCGCGCGGGGAGATTCCGATCTGGCTCCTTTCGGCCCCGGCGGTTGTCGCCGGGGCCTTCCTGCTGGGATCTCGAGGGGGCGTTCCGCGGTACGACCCGATCGGCAAGCACTACGGGACGATCCTCTACGTCTTCCTCGGCGTCCTGCTGTGGGGAACCACCGAGTTGGGAAGCCATCTGATTGCCCTTGCAGTTGTCGTGCTGAGCGTCGTGGTCCTTGCAGGCCGATGGCTCGGAGGTCGAAGCCGAGGTTAGCTGCGCCGCTTCGAGCGCTTTACTCGACGCGGTAGAAGTCACCGTCTGACACGCGACAGCGGAGCGTCTTCCCTCCGGCCGGCCAGTCGAACGTTGCGCGATGCGGAGACGTCTCATCACCGAAGCGGAAGACGCCGTCACCGAGATCGGTCATCGGCTCTTCGCTGTAGCCGCCGTAGGACTGGCACATGAGCATTCCCTTGCGAACGAAGAATCGGAGGCTGTTCACGAAGAGGCCGAAGGCTCGATACTGCCCTGCATACGCGCCCCAATCCGGTGAGCGGTCGTAGGTCTCGGGGCCGTCGTACGCGTCGTTCCGGTACCAGTCTCCGAGCTGGAAGGCTTCTACGACCGTGCCCTCGTCGTTCCGCCCGAAGCTGAGCATCGCGTGGTCGAATCCGGGGAGTGACGCGATGAATGCATCGCCCCAGATCCGCTCGAGGATTGTCGTTTCGCCGTCGGCCGAGAGCCGGAGACGACCATCGGCATCCGCGATGTCGAACGAACGATCGCCGCTCTCGTAATGCCCGACGTACTCCGCCGCTGTCTCGCCGAGGAGGGTCGGTTCCTGCGGAGTGCCATGCGGCCACTCGGGTAGCTCACGTCCCTCCGCAGCGGAGAGCAGGACGCTGAGGATCCAGCGCGTCTCGCGCCACGGGATGTCGTAGCTGTTGCAGAAGAGGACAACGCCCAGGCCGGCGTCGAGATCGCCGTACATCGCCGCCTCATAGCCGAGGTTCTCGCCGCCGCCGATGATCCGCCGATGCTCGTTCGTCTCCTCAGACTGCTCAATCAGTACGCCGTATCCCTGCATCGAATTGGGGAAGAAGTGCGGCATCTCGATGTAGGGGTGGGTGAGCATCTCGAACGACTCCGGCTTGAGGAAGACGCTCCCATCGTCGGCGCGGCCGCCGTTCAGCTCCATCCGAAGGAATCGGGCGAGGTCGGTCGCCGTGGTGACGACCGATCCGCAGCCTTCACTCAGCTCGTACCAATTGACGACGGTCTGTCGCTCCGGCCGGGAGACCGGCCGATCATCGTGGGCCGAAAGCTTGTGTCCCCTTGCCATGCGGTCATAGTGCCCATTCCGAATCTCTCCGTAGGTCTCCTCCATGCCGAGCGGCTCGAAGATCAGCTCTCGGAGCGACGCGTCGAGGCTCATCCCGGTGATCGACTGGATCGCGCATTGGAGGACGTTGTATCCGACGTTCGAGTAGGAGAACTTCGATCCCGGTTCGAACCCGAGCACCGTGTCACGAAGCATCCACGTCTGCGCCCAGCTCGACGGGACGGTGTCGATCATCATGATCAGGCCGGATGTATGCGTCAGCAGGTGATGGAACGTCACCGGTGTATCGAACTCGGACTGCACCTCGAACCAGTCGAGGACGTCGGTGACCGGTGCCTGCACGTCGAGCCTCCCGCGTTCGTGAAGCTTCAGACAGGCAACGGCGGTGAAGTGCTTGGTGATCGAACCGATCTGGAAGAGCGTTCGCTCGGTCACCGGCTCGCCGGAGTACGTGTTCGCTTCGCCGTAGGCGCGACTAGCGATCAACCCATCCTTCGTCGTCAGGGCGAGCGCCAGGCCCGGGCCGAGATTCTCAGTCAGTCTCTTCGTCAACAGCCGATCGATCTGCTCGACGGCCTGCTGCATCTTCTCTGTATGGCTCATTCGTCCTCCTCGGAACGGTCTTGCCGAAATGGCTGCCGGATCTCGGGCTGCGCCGAGACATCGAACCGATGCCGATCCCGGGATGAGTGGTCCTTCGAACTGCTGATCAGAGCTCGCCCTCCACGAGGGTGCGTCATCCTAGATCACGGAAACCCTGTGATCAAGATCCTTTCGGTTTTTGAGGGTTCGAGGAGAAACCGCGGGGGTCTCACAGATACGTCGTTGCGCGTCGGGCCCGAAGCGGGTAGCGTGAACGCCGAGCCCACGGAAGGAGAGGGATGCGAAACGACGGTCGGCGGCTTCCCGGTGACGGGATCCCGCAGACGCTCTTTGGCCTGATCTACTCTGTCGAGCTTCGGATCCGACGACACTTCCGCGGGACGAATCTCCACTGGGGGCTCCGGCGGATCCTCCAGCAGCTCTGGCTTCAGGATGGGCTGTCGCAGAAAGAGCTGTCCGATTCAGTCGGATCGAGCGAGGGGAGCATCTCCAACATGTTGAAGCACTTGGTCGCTGGCGGCTGGGTCGAGCGCCGCCAGGACGACTACGACTACCGGATCTCGCGGATCTATCTGACCGAAAAAGGTCGGGCGATGCGCGATGCGATCGTCGAAGAGCTCGCGCAGATTGATCGAGAAGTCCGCGAGGCCATTGGAGACGTGAGCGCAGAGCGGCTCGGGACGCTGCTCGAGCGAACGGGCGACGCCCTCCGCATGTCAGCTTCAGGCACAGACGACGATTCACCCGATGCTCTTCCGGATCGACCGAGCCCGCCCGGAGAGCTGTAGTCAGTCGTTGGGCGGGGCTTCTCTACTCCGTGAATCGGAGATCCATCGGTTCGTACTTCACGCAGATGGACGGGAGGCCGAGGGAGACGCGCCACCCGGACTCGTATCGGTCGATCATGGCGGACGCGCGGGACATCCAGCCGGACAGGGAGGCGAGGAGTCCCTCGGCGCCCAGCGTACGAACCAAGTAAGAGACGAGGCTGAGACCGACGGGATACATCATCCGCTGTGTGCAGGAACCGGTGAGGCAGTTCGACGCAGCCCACTCCGCGGCTCGGGCATGCCATTCTTTCGCTGCTTCGGGTTCGGCCACGGAGAATCTTGCGGCCTCTGCCATCCCCTCCTTGATGTAGTTGGGAAGAAGATAGGGCCACACGCCCTGTGGGTAACACCATTGGTACGTGAACCAGTGTGCGAACTCGTGAATCCAGATGCCGTCGTCGGCCGTCATCGGAGTGATCATCGTTCGATAGCTCGAAGCGACCGATTCGATCCAAGGCTCAACTCCCTCAATCGGTAATCTGCTGAGGGGTTGAGTGAGCCAGATTGCTCCGAAGTTTCTCTCTCCACCGAGCGCCAGCAGCATCCGTTTCCGATCCGGGAACATCACGACGACCACCGGATACGTCTCCCGTCCTTGCCAGCTGAGTGCCGGGGCTCTGATCAGCTCCCCTGTAGCTGGATCAGGAATCCGGACGCATTTCGATCCCTTGCATTCTGCCAGCGCCACCGGTGGCGGGTACCCCCAGAACCCGAACGCTTGTGTTACAGCCTCTTCGAGACGAAGGGTTACCTCGGCCGCCTGTTCGGGCATCTCCCCGTCCCAGACGATCAAGCCGCAGGACCACCGCGAGACAGAGTAGAGGATGTCGGCAGCGGCCAGCGGGAGTGCCGTGAAGACGAGAACTAGGAATAGAAGGCTCGCTGCTCGTCTACCGTACATGAGTAGATCATCCTGATGCGGGGGACGAAATCCAAGAATCTCATGAAAAGAATTCGGACTGCTCCAGATCTTCAACCTCCCGAGGTTGCCGACCCGTTCCCTGTGCTTCATGGTAGCGGGTGCGTATCCTTCCAGATCACATCCTTGCCGGGGGGGCTCATGTCTGAGGTCGAACGCAACGCCGATTCCATCCAGCGAACGCACTTCCGCCGCAATGCGTTTGCGTTCATCGGAGAGGGGACCTTCTTCGGTCTCGCCCTCCTGTTTGCCAGCACGACGACGATCCTTCCCGAGCTCGTCAGCCGGCTGTCTGGGAGCGCCGTGCTCGTCGGGCTAATCATCACGCTCACCGAAGGGGCGTGGCGGCTGCCGCAGCTCCTGTTCGCCTACTGGCTCGGCCCCAAACCGAGGAAGAAGCCGTATCTGACTGGTGCCGGGCTGATCGCGCGGCCGGCTTATCTCGTCTTCGCGCTGGCGCTCTGGCTCGGGATCTGGCGGAACTCCCCCCTCGCGTTGGCGGTCTTCTTCTTCCTCCACACGCTGATGCACATCGGCTTCTCGGTCGACACGCTCGTCTGGTGGGATGTGCTTGCCAAGGCGGTCCGCCAGGAGCGGCGCGGGCGGATCCTGGGCACGAGCACGGTCCTTCGGGGCGTGATCGCGATCGCCGGCGGCGTGCTCATCTCATTCCTGTTCGGTGACTCCGGCCCCGGCTTCCCGAACAGCTACGCGATCAGCCTCGCGATCGCGGGGGCACTCTTCATGCTGTCGCTCGGATGCTGGGTGTTCGTTGTGGAGCCGACAGACCCTCACACCCCCGCCCGGCCCTCTGGGCGTATGTACATCCGTGAGGTGCTTGACATTCTGCGAAACGACAGCGGGATGAAGCGGCTTCTGGTTGTGCGGATTCTCACCGGCTTCAGTGGATTCGCTCTCGGCTTCTATGTGCTGTTCGGTCTCAACGAGCTGGGTCTCGCCGGCGAGATGATCGGTGTTTTCGCGACGGTGCAGACGATCGGCGGGATCCTCTCCGGAATCCTGTTCGGGTGGGTCAGCGAACGGTTCGGGAATCACCGCGTCATCCAGATCGCGACAGCGGCGAGCCTTGTGGCACCGCTGGGCGCACTTCTGTTCCTCCTCGTTGGCATCCCCGGTTCCTTGACCCCGCTGTATGCGGTCGTCTTCGCCTCGATCGGTGCGACGATGACCGCCAACTTCATCGGATTCGCGAACCTGAACGTCGATCTAGCGCCGCCAGGGAAGCGGACGACGTATATCGGTCTGTTCAACACGGTGAGCGGTCTGATCGTCGTCTGGCCGGCGATCGGTGGATGGGCCCTCCAGCAGACATCGTATACGTTCCTCTTCTCGATTAGCCTCGGGATGCTGCTCGTCGCCCACCTGTCGAGCTGGCTCCTTCCGTCCGGGCATAAGGAAGCGAGTCGAAGGGCCGGTGGCCCGCCGCCGTTGCCGTAGACTCCGAGTCACTCTTCGCGCTGCAGCTGCTTCGGATGCCTTCGGTGCGTTCACTCCGCGTCACGAGGTACGGACGGATGTCCTCGCAATAGTTTATAAGATTGCTATACTATATGCCTCCCGAGGGGCTCCCTCTTCGGGAAGGCGCTGGAGGTTGGTGTTCCAGGCGTGCGAGTCATCTCGCACGCAAAGGAGAGAGCATGAGGGAACACCGGAGGGGATCGCGCGCATTGCATCTTCCCGTGACGTGCATCTTGACGATGGCGTTGCTGGTGACGGTTGTGCCGACCGTTGGAGCTGATCTGGTGAGGCTACCGGGAGACGCTGGATGGGATCTCCCCCCCGGTGCAACGCTCGGCCGGCCGCCGACGGTGCCTGGCATCATCGAGGTCCGCGGGAAGGGGACTCTTGGGTTCGATCCATCGGCGATTGCCACGTTGCGGCCCGACATCTTCGTACCGGGGCAGTTCTCGGTCTTCGATGTCCTCGTCCATCTTGCGGAGACCGGTCAGATCGAGCTTGTCTACACGTTCGACGAAGCGCTCCAGACACACGTGATCGAGTCTCTGAATGGTCTCGAGGGGTGGTGGTACGACGCGCACTACGAAGGGGGCAGCTTCGATCGGACCGTCGTCCGGATCGACCAGTTTCCGGTGAAGGACGGGATGAGCATTGTCGTCTATCTCGAGGATCTGGAGCGGTTGACCGCGATCCACGAGCACTTCCGTGAGGAGGTTGCTCGGCGAGAGGCGAATGCTGGACGGATCGTCGTCCCGACGGTGACGCTTCGCAGTTCGGCCGAGACGATCGTCTTCGAGAACGTAGAAGTCAGCCCCCACGATGTACGTTCGGATGTCTTCCAGGCAGGCCTGGTGACGATGCTCGACGTGTTGCTCAGCCTCGGCGAACAGGGACTCCTCGACAAGCTCGGCCTGGAGTGGCGCACCGAGGACGAGGGGATTGCGGTGGTCGACGGTTACTACGCCGTTTCGATCGTAGCGGGCGTGTTCTCCCCTGAGCTGGTAGGGAGTTGCGTACTGACGCATCAGATCGGCGGAACGACGATCCAGGACCACCTCACGCCGCACACGCACACGATGTCGCATATCCACCTGACCGCCGGTCTCGAGGTTCTCGTTTCGCCCGAAGCCGTCGAATGGCTTTGGGTCTGTCTGTAGTCCGCACCGACACGAGGGAGTGAATGCATGAGCTGGATCATTCTTGCCAACGCGAGGAAGCGGAAGGCGCGGCTGGTTATGACGATTGCCGGGATCGCGATCGGCGTCGCGACTCTGTTTGCGCTCCTCGCCCTGAGCGCGGGGATCGAGCGGGCGCTCGACCGCGAGATCAGCGCGATGGGAGCGAACATCCTCCTCCTTCCCGAGGGATGTCCGTACGAGCTGACGCTCGCCCTGATGCAGGGGACGGATGCGTTCGAGCACATCCCGGCCGACGCGCTGCCCGGCATTCGCGAGGTGGCGAACGTCGAGGTCGCCGTTCCGGTGACCGTTGGGAAGGCGAAGGTGAACGGGCAGCTGACCTCGGTCTATGGGACGACGTCGGAGATCCTTCGCGTTCGCCAGTGGGGGCTCGAATCGTTCGACGGAGCGGTGGTCGGAAGCGACGTGGCCGAGAAGCTCGGCGTGGCCGAGGGCGAGCAGTTGACGATCAGCCTCTACAGCGAGGTCGTCCTTCCGATCACGACAGTCCTCGCGCCGACCCGCGGCCGCGACGACACGTTCGTCTACGTTCCGCTTGAGGTCGCACAGGAGGTTCTCGGTGTCGGCGATCAGTTGAGCGCGGTGCTCGTCCGAACAACGAGCGTCGCCGCCACGGCATCGACGCAGTCGACCCTCGGGCGGAAATCGGACATTCAGGCTGTCCCGCCGTCGGACGTCTTCGATCGGCTGATGGAGTTGTTCGCGACGGTGAAGCAGACGCTGATTCTGATCACGGGGATCGCCATCGTCGCCGGCGTGCTGACGACGATGAACACGATGACGATGGCCGTCTACGAGCGAAAGAAGGAGATCGGGATCCTACGGGCGCTCGGCTCGACGAAACGGAATGTCTTCCGGCTGTTCGTCACCGAATCGCTCCTCCTGTCACTCGTCGGCGGAGTCGTCGGCCTCGTCTTCGGATTTGTGGCGACGCAGTTCCTCCCGAAGACGAGCGGCTTCGGCCTCGAAGCAACGCCGCAGTTCTCGTTCGTCTATGTGGTGATCTGCATGTTGGTCGCTGTGGTTGTCGGCGTGGCGTCGTCGCTCTATCCGGCGATGTCGGCCGCACGAACGCAGCCGATCAAGACCCTGAGGGAGCTATGAACATCCAACTCGAACGCGTCAGCAAGGCGTACGGCCAGGGGGACGCTCAATTCTGGGCGCTCCGAGACGTGACGTTCACCGCGTCGAGCGGTGACTTTGTCTCGATCGTCGGTCCCTCCGGCTCGGGGAAGTCGACGATGCTTCATATCCTCGGCTGTCTCGACCAGCCGACCGAAGGCGCGGTCTCCGTCGATGGACATCCGACGACCGGGCTCTCCGATCGACAGATGAGCGGTATCCGTCGCGATCACATCGGCTTCGTTTTCCAGCAGTACTTCTTGAACCAGTCGATGACGACGCTGCAGAACGTCCTCCTGCCACTCGATCTGGCCGGTGTGAAGGGAGGGCGTGAGAAGGCGGCTGCCGCGCTCGACGTCGTCGGGCTCGGGGGCAGGCTCCGCTCGTATCCAACGGAGCTGTCGGGCGGAGAGCAGCAGCGCTGCGCGATCGCGCGAGCGTTGGCGAACATGCCAAGCCTCCTGCTGGCCGACGAACCGACCGGATCGCTCGATTCGAAGACGGGAAAGAACGTCCTGGAGATGATGGTCTCGCTCAATCAGGAGCGAGATCTGGGAATTGTGATCGTAACGCACGATGAAGCCGTTGCGCAGACGGCGGATACGACCGTGCACGTGCTCGATGGGAGGATCTCATGACGAAGGTCATGCGCAGTCTGTTGCTCGTTGGACTCGGCGGAATCGGACTCGTCGGAGCATTGCTGCTCGCCGGGTGTGAGGATGAAGCTACCGCCAACGAGGCGGCAGCGAAAGGGGTCGGAACCACTTCTGAGCCGGTCACTGTGGCTGCTCAACCGGAACCCGTATCGGAGGAGCCTGCCGAAGCTGCGCCTGAGGTCACCGGAGTCGCGAGTGGCGAGGTATCGATCCTCGCGTTGTCGGTCGACGAGTTGATCCGGAACACCGCGGCGTACACGGGGCATGAAGTGGTCGTTCGTGGGACGATCCTGACGCAGTGCATCCGGGGCTGCAGATTCTCGCTCGATGACGGCACCGGCGTGGTGAACATCGAGCTCGTCGGTGAGGCCGAGGCGAATCTCCTCATGCACGGGAGCGTCGGTCGGATCGTCGAGGTCCGCGGCATCGTCGAGGGTTCGTCGCGCCCGATGATCATCGTCGAGGATCGAGACGGCTGGAGCTACGTCGACTAGGCCGGATCGAGCGTGGCTGACTCGTCGATCAGATTCGCAAGCGTGACCGCATCGAGATAGTCCTCCATCGTCTGCGAAAGCCTCGACCAAAGACGATGGGTCGCGCACTTGTCGGTCCGGTCGCAGGGCGTCTCATCATCGTCGAGCACGCAGTGAACGAGAGCGAGTGGACCCTCGATGGCCCGAAGGATGTCGCCGGCGCTGATCTGGGCTGGCTCTCGGGAGAGGACGTATCCGCCGCCCGGGCCCTTGACGCTCTTCACCAGGCCAGCGGCCGTCAGCCGTCGGAAGATCTGGGCGGCATAGTTGGCCGAGATCTCCTGGCGTCGGGCGATCTCCTGTCTGGGGACCGGGCCGCCTTCTTGGTGGCGGCCAATGTCGATCATCGCCCGAACCGCGTAGCGTCCCTGGGTTGGAATCCGGATCATCTCGCTCCCTTCCGACGACGGCTCGATGGTAGAGGCTGAGCCCGATCGCGTCTACTCCGGCATCCGGGTCGCGTCGGCCGCTGCCTGACGAGTACAATCGGACCATGCGCAGAAAGGATCGAGAAATCACCGATCGCGCCGAGATCGACGCGATCCTCCGGAAGGCGAAGGTCTGTCGGGTCGCGTTCGCGGTCGGAGACGAGCCGTACATCGTTCCGCTCTCCCACGGGTACGACGGCGAGGCGAACGCGCTCTTCTTCCACACCGCGAAGGAGGGAAAGAAGAACGAATGCATCGAGGCGAATTCTCACGTCTGCTTCGAGGTCGAAGGGACCGTCGAGATCAACGCCGGCGATGAGCGGGCCTGCTCGTGGGGCGTTCGCTACGAGAGCGTCATCGGGCACGGGACGATCGTCGAAGTTGTCTCGCCGGCCGAGAAGAAGAGCGCCCTTCTCTGCTTGACGGAACAGCAGGCGGGCCGGTCGATGGAATGGACGATCGATGAGAAAGCCCTTGCCGGCCCCCGCGTCTGGCGTCTCGACATCGAGTCGGTCACAGGGAAGCGATCGTTCACTCCGGAAGACGCGTAGTCGGACCTGCCCCTTCGGATTGGGGAATCTGGTCTGGAATGTCGAAGGCCCGAGTAGCTTTGTCTGCAAGTCGTGCCCAACGGCTATCCCGCTGCGAGGATCTCTTCTAGCTTCGCGAGGAGGGTTTCGCAGGTCCACGAGGGATCGACGCGGATCATCACGAAGCGATGCGCCGCCGGGTCGGGATCCGGCCAGCCGATCGTATCGGCCTCGAGGAGCGGGTTGGTCGCGTCGAGGACCGACTGCTCGTCGGTCCACTCAATCCTTCCTTCGATCCGATCGGCGCCGATCACCCATCCGATTAGGCGGTACTGCACCCGCTGAACGATGTACGTCTCCCCTTCAACGATGCCGAGGACCGTCACGCGGACGGTCATCCCGGGCTTGCCGTCTCCGTCCTGATCGAAGACCCGTGGGTCGAGCGGGTCCGTGGGGAGCGAATCCAGGACTGGATCGTCGAGTGTCGCTCCGCGTACCTCGACGTAGGGAAGCTGGTCGAACTGAATCCCTTCCTCGCTTTCCACGAGCAGCGCTGTCCGCGGCGTTGGCAGGAGGGCGGTCATGAACTCGGGAGGAATCTCGGTCTTCACCAGCGGCGTGCCGTCGTCGACGAGCGTGAAGCAGTAGCGATCATTCATCGTGAGTGTCGCTCCGTCCTGTTCGACGTCGACGAACTGGACGACGGTGCTCGACCGTGGGACCTCGCCGGCGATCGGGAGCACGGCGATCTGCGGGAAGATCTGAACCATCGCCCACGTTCCGGAGAGGTCCGGAAGCTCCGCCGAGGACGCAAGGGCAGCCGCAGCAAGGAAGAGGAGGATCGCGATCCCTATCCGCTTGGCCAGTCGTTTCGGGCGTGATCTCACACGTCATCCTACCCGATTCGGTACCATGGCCGGCGGAATCATCTGGCGATTCCAGCTCTCTTAGGCGACTGAGCGAAAGGATGAATCAATGCCCGAGATCCGCCGCACGACGATGTGCGATCCGAATACACCCGTCACGTATCGCCCGGCGGATTACCTCCCGCGGCTTCGGACCCTGTTCGACGCGTTCGTCTCCTACGTCGCTGAGGAGGCTCCTTCGGCGTACGGAGCCTTCCGTGAGAGCGCGGCGCGGAGATTTCGCGAGCTGATCGACGAGGTCGGAGGAGCGGAAGCATCGGCGGTGTACCTCGAACTTTTTCCCGATTCGGACGCGCTTCAACGTGCACGACTCTCGTACGTCCTCGGCCTGCTCGGCCTGACCGACGAGGAACCGACGGGTGAGTGCGTCGCGACGAAGGCGGCCGGGACGAGCGCACGACTCCTTCCGGCCTACTACCAGGCGGTTGCGCTTTCCGACGTGCTCGGGCGGACCGAGGCGATTCCGATGATCAAGGCGTTCGTCGATCGATGGCTGGCGGAGACCGTGCCCGTGGACGAGTCGCTCGAGGATCCGGGCCGCTTCTGGGATGACCTCGAAGGCGAGCAGAACGACGTCACCCAAGTTGCCGCGCGTCTCCACCGGGGCCGGATCGCATTCCGAGTCGAGCGATGCTTGTGGGCCGACGTGCTGGCACCGCTCGAGGATCCGGAGATTGCACACGCCGGTGCGTGCTACGGCGACTTCTCACAGATCACAGCGCTCAATCCGAACTTCGTTCTCACCCGGTCCACGACGCTGGTCGAGGGTGGCCCGTACTGCGACACGTGCATCCACGACAGGCGCCACGTCGAGTCGATCGAGCACCCGAACCGCGCGTTCTTCGACGGGCTCGGCACTTCGTAATCACGGCCCTCCACGGAGCCCCTGGGTCGACGGCCGACTCAACACTTCGCCCCTCTCAAACGTTGTATCGAGTGAAAGGAGGGACGGAGATGAACGAGGCGATCCTGAGCAGGACAACGAGAAGGCTCCTGAAGGAGCGGATCGAACGGGCGGCGCGGACGCGCCAGGCGCGGCGAGCCATCCATCATCAGAAGACGAAAGGTGCCGGGTCGGCGGCGCAAGCCTCCAAGCCGGCATGCCGAACGACCGGGCAGACCGCATACTGAGATTGAGGGTGAGGAGAGAATCGGAGCATGGACGTCGGAAGCAGGCAGCCGCCAGGCATCGCGGACCTCTTCGAGGCGTCGCGAGATCGGCTCTTCCGGTACGCCCTCAGCCTGGGCAGGAGGGTCGATCGGGCCGACGATCTGATCCAGGAGACCTTCCTCCGCGCGTTGCAGCATGCGCACACCCTTGAGCGGATGAACGTCCACCAGCGAGATGCCTGGCTGAAACGGGTCCTCCGCAACCGCTACTTCGACGAAGAGCGGTCGCGGAAGCGTGCGAACGCAGCTGTCTCCGAAATGATCCGCCACGCGAATCGGCCATCGGACACCGCAGGTCTGGTCGAGTTCGGGGAGATTCTCGATCGGGTCCCCGAGCGGCATCGCGTGGTCCTTGAGAAGAGATTTCGCCTCGGAATGAACAGCACTGAGATTGGGAAGGAACTGGGAATCCCCGCCGCCACCGTACGCTCGCACCTCCATCAAGCGATCCGATGGTTGCGAGGTCAGCTGGCGGAATCCGCGTGTTGAAAGGAGAGTATCGATGAGTGAGAAGAAGACGATCGGGAACGTGAACATCCTCGATCTCCGGAAGACGTCCGAAGAGACAATCCGCGGGATCGAGAAGGTCGGGAACGTCAACATCCTGCTCTACTCGCCGGAAACGGCTTCGTTCGTCGGCCAGCTGAGCATGGGTAACGTGAATGCGTCCGTCGAAGCCCCGCAGGACGTCGAAAACCAAACGGTCATGGGGAATCTTCGGTTGACGCCCGATTCCCCGAGTGGGGACGGCGGTGGCAAGTTCTACGTCGTCATGGGGAACGTCATCGTCGAGACAGGCTCGGCCGATGCCTCTCTCGAGAAGACGATCAACGGGTTGGCCGGGCTGGCCGTGATGGGAAACGTCTACTGCCCCGAATCACTCGCTCCTGCGGTTCAGTCGAAGGTCAAGACCCAGATGGGAGACTTCATCCCCTATCCGGGCGATGCGACGCTCGTCACGGGCACGCTCGACCTCAGTCCGGGGTTACTCGAGGGGATCGAAGGGTCGCAGGGATTCGTCGTAACGGGATCGCTCCGTGCAACCGAGAATGTCTCCTCCGCGATCGTGCAGAAGATCGAGTATCTCCGAGTTCACGGAAGCATCGTCTGCTCGGAGGCGAACGCCGACGCGATCCGATCGAAGCTCCGAGGTGGCAAGTCGCGATTGACGATTGTCCCCTCCGGCTATCGATATCGCGACGGCAGTCTCGAACTGAATTCCGCCGCGCTCGAGTCGATGAGCAAAGCGAAGCTCTTCTGCTCCGGGACGGTCGTCTTCGCAGCGGATGTCGAGCCTGCTTCGATCGAGACGGGGCTCGAAGGGGTTCGAAGTCTCGGTCTGATCGTCTGTCCGGAACGCCTCAAGGATGCGGTCAAGTCGAAGCTCGATCTGATCGAGGATCGCGTGATCTTCTACGAGGGCGATCTCTGGCTGTTCGACGAAGAGCATACGCTCCACGCGTCGCGGTTCGAGTACTCGGAAGGGAAGGCGACAGCCCTTGTCATCGGCGAGTTGACGATCGAGCCGGACGTCTCGCCGGCGACGCTCGCCGATCGCTTCTACGTGATCCACAACCTGGGGGAGATCCGGTGCACGCCGGAGCAGATGGGCGCGGTCGAGGCGCGTCTCGGAATCCACGAAGGAGATCTTCGGGACTCGACACCGAAGGAGAAGGAGCACTACGACATCGGGAATGCGAACATCCTCGCGCTGTAAGGCGCATCGATGCTCCTTGCGCCTTACAGCGCGAACGGGTTTCGGGCAACTCGGTTGCTAGGATGCCCGAAACCCGTGTGTGAGACGATGCCGCGTTGCCGCATGGGCGCCGTTACTGTGCAGGCTGATTGCGTGAGATGAGCAGCCAAGCCGGAGTCAACTGTGTGGTGGCTGCGGTGGCATCCGGGCGCCGCTCCCTCAAGGGAGGGGCGCCCACGGCCCTTTCGGCTCACGTGAAGAGAAGGACGGCTTCTCTCATCTTCTCGCGGCCTGCTGATGAGGCCGGCCGTGTACGAGTTGCGCGTGCCCTGCCGCTGCGGAAGGGCACGCGCGAGTTCCACCGATCAGCAGAAACTCGCGTTGTGTGACCAAGACAGGTCCTGGATCTACGCGGAGAGAACCGCAGCTTCCTCCATCTTCGCGACAACGTTCACTCCAAACGGACAGCGAGAGGTGCATTGGCCGCAGGCGATGCACTCGGAGGCATCGTGTTCGAGGTCGGCGTACGACGCGCGGAGCTCCTCGGTCAACTCCTGTCGGCCCTGCTCAAGAAGGGAGATCGTCTGCCCGATGTCGATGTTCGACGGGCACGGCAGGCAGTGGTTGCAGTAGACGCACTCGCCGGTTGCGAACTGCGCGAACGCTGGGAGGATCGGCGCATAGTCTTTCTCCGCGTCGGTCGCCATGTACACCGCGAGTGCCTCCTCCAGTTCCTCGACCGACTTGCAGCCGGGCACCGTCGTCGACAGCTCCGGCCGGTCGAGGACGTAGGCCATGCACTTGACCGGCGTGATCTCGGCCGTCAGCTCGTAGTGCGAAGGCGCGCCGGGCATCTCCTGCCGCCCCATCTGGAAGTCCTGCAGCTCGACGACCCGTTTGTCCCGGAGGAGGCTTCCGCCGCCGTAGACCTTCATGGCCACGAGACCGACGTTGTGTTCGGCGCACGCTTTGAGCAGCTGGTCCTTCCCCGGGACCGCGTAGCTGGCGAGATTCACCGGGAACATCAGCACGTCGATCGCACCGCTCTCGATGACGCGGAGGGCCGTGACGACGTTGTGCGTGCTGAACCCGACGAATCGGGCCTTCCCCTCCTTGACATATGACTGCGCCAGCTCGATCAGCCCACCGGGCGCAGCGGCCTTCTCGTAGTCCTCGGGTGCGTTGCAGTTGTGCACGAACAGAACGTCGACGTAGTCCGTCTCCATGCGGGTCAAGTAGTCTTCGAAGAACTCGGTGCAGACCTGCGGATCGCGCGAGATCGCGTACTGCCCGTCACGCACAGTCGAGCCGAGATGCGCGGTGATGAACGCTTCGTCTCGGCGTCCGCGGAACGCCGCCCCCATGACATCCCGGAACTCCGGCTGCCCCCAGAACATGTCGACATAGTTGATCCCCCGGTCGAGCGCCGCATGGATGACCGCAACGGCCTCGTCCTGCGGAAGTCCGAGGAGGAACTCCGTGCCGAGACCGATCTCCGAGACAGAGAGGCCAGCCCGTCCAAGCGTGCGGTGTTTCACAATGGACCTCCTTGGTCGATTGGCAAGTGGCTCACAGCCACGAGAGGGGGAGACGACATCGTACTACAAGTTTCCGAACAGCCTCCAGTCGGACCAGCCGAGGCGGAAGTTCGCTGTCGCTGGAACGCTTTGATCCCATCGGATCAAGTCTGTGGCATCGCAAGACTTGTCCCTCAATCCGAACTCTTCCCCGACGTTCTCGGCACGCTGAGAAGCTTCAAGGCGGCCGGACACGCGCTCGCAATCTGCACCAACGGTGATCAGAACTACGGCGAGGTCATTCTGTGGAAGTTCGAGATGCAAGAGCGTTTCGACACGATCTGGACCCATGAGGATTGAACTCAGTCGAAGATGGAGATGGTGTCAGAGCTCCGCGTCGAGTAGCCAAATCGGCCCGCTGTGATGGTCGGGGACCGGTACTACGACATCCAATCCGGCGAAGGGAACAGGTGCTTGGTTGTCGGCGCATCCTACGGCTACGCAAAGCCGGGAGAGCTTGACGACGCGGGCCACAACATTGCCCGGCTCGCAGAGATCCTTGAGTTGGTTGTCAGAGAACCGGAGGAAAGAGCGACGCGATGACTGCCCGCCGGATCGCCAGGCCAATCTAGAGCGCGCCACACATGATCGTGTTACCACCAACTCGGATCATTACCGTCTTCGACAAGCATGCGCCTATTCGATCCATCAGCCTGCATGATGTAGAGGGCCCCCGGACCAGTCCCGTTGTCGGCGAAGACGATCTTCTGACTGTCCATCGACCAAGCTAGAGCTGTGTAGCGCTCCTTGTCAAAGGTCAGCTGAGTGAGATAGGAGCCGTCAGGATTCACGCTCCAGATCTCCCACTCGATGGATCCGCTGGCCTTGCTCGCTCGGGAGAAGATGATCCGGCTTCCATCAGGAGACCATCTGGGCCCGTAGCACATCGTGTCTCCGTAGGTCAGGCGAGCAACCCCGGATCCATCACTATTCATGACGTAGAGCTCTGGATGTCTCCAGTGATCCGGTATCTGGCTATTCACATAGACAGTGCGTGAGAACACCAGTTTGGTGCCATCTGGTGACCAATCTACGGATTTGCAATCGTCGTTGAAGGTTTCGGGGAAGCTGAGACGCTGGAGATTGGTGCCATCCTCGTTGACGACGAAGATCACGCCCTCGTGGTCGCAGTAGCCGCCCCAAGGCCAGTTGTACGTGTCGTCGTCGAAGTAGCCAGGGGCCGCGAGGAATGCGATCCGTTTCCCATCTGGTGACCAAGTCGGCCCCCACATACGCAGCGACTCCTGGAAGGCTCGTTCCAGCGCGATGTCACTTGCTCGAATCCAGACTCGCCGCACCGTTCTATCCGGCATTGACATGATGTACAAGCCATAGTTCGCGGTCTCGTGCCGAACGAAGACGATCTTCGTTCCATCCGGAGACCAATCCGGATCACCCTCGGAGATACCGCTCGTTGTGGTCAGCTTCTCGTAGCCTGTTCCCGATGAAGAGATGAGACACAGGTCAGAGTAGCTGTCGATCACCGTCGTGAACACAATCTGCCTGGCACCGCTCGAACTCAGAGCAGCGCACGCCAGAGCCAGCAGAGCTACGAGAGTCCCAACCGAGATCATGTGTTTTCGCATGACGAATGCCTCCTCGCTGCACAGGTGAATTCGTCTTATTATGTCGCGCAAAAAACTGATAGTCAACCAGTCTTCTTATACTAATATATCGGCTAAGTCGAGACCATGTGGCGCGCCGACGCAATCGGAGTCGCTGACCCGAAGCATAGGGATGTGAAAGGAATCTCCGCTACGCATGGCGGCGGCTTCTCGAGCATTGAAGCGCTTCAGGTATTGACAGCGAGGGATGTCTTCGGAAAACGCTTGGTCCTGACCTATGATTGCGAAGTGGGGGTTGATTACGGACTCGGATGAGAGCAGCTGCGCTCCAGCGCGTGCGCATCGGCTTCCCGAGGCTTCGTCGCGGGCGGCTACGCGGCCCTAGGGGAAGCGAATCGCGAAGCGGCAATCATCGCCGTCCCGGATGACCGAGCCGAGCAGCTCGACCTCCACATCCTCGCCGGTCGCCTGGCCGAAGAGCTCCTTCAGCCAGCCTTTCGAGTACTCGCAGTACTCTTCCGGAGGGAACTCCCTTGAAGTGGTGGTAGAACCAGCGCGGATAGACGACGTTGATTGTGTCGTCACCGATTTCGAGCATGCCGAAGATCTCGTTGAACTCAGCCAGGAGGGGGTCAACGCGCTTCGTCTTTCGATAGATCTTCTTCGCCTTCTCGATCACTCCCTTTGGCGCATTTCCTTCCCCGCGCATCGAGAATCTTCCTGGCCCGTGGTGTTCTCATCAATCCCGTCGACGACCTTGCGAAGCCGCTCCATCGTCTGGCTGCTCACGATTCCCCCTCGTCAGTTGGCGCGATGCATCTTTAGCCCGGAACCGAGGAAGGGCAGGCCAAGGCCTACGTTGCTGCAACCAGCCTCCGAGAGGTACAAGCGAGTGTGGAGAGGACTGGAGCCCACTCTGTAAAGGCCGGGCTTCGATACTCGAACTCCATGAGTGCGGCCACATGGGTTCAAGTGCAGAACGGCTTCGAGTAGCCACCGGACCCCTCCTGGCCAGAGAATCGCAGGACCCTCAATGCCGGAGTCGGCGCTGTGATGAGATGCGAGCAATACCCGCAAGATGCTGACATGGATGGCGGGAGAGATGCGCTTGCTGCTCGAGGCATGGTAGGTGCGTTCTGCGGGAGGCCGAGGAGGAACTCCGCGCCGAGGCCGATATCCGAGACGGAGAACTCCGTCCGTCCAAGCATGCGGTGCTTCACAATGGACCTCCTTGGTCGATGGACAAGTGGCTCACAGCCACGAGAGGGGGGAGATCCGATGATACCCCGAATCAGCTGAGGGCTGCCACTCAGATCGACGGTAGCAACGGGCCGTCCTGATCGAGAGACCCCGACCTCATCGGATGAATGGACATGACGTCGCAAGACCTGGTCCCTGCTTTGTGATTGTAGTTTCGCGGTCCCGAGCAATGCGGCAACAGAGAATCTAGCCCGGACGCTGAACCTGCAATCGGTGCCTGGTTCGGCTTCGGGTTACTTGCGCAGCAGCTCTCCCAATGAGAGTGCGGCCGAGAAGCTGAGCTTGCTGTCCTCCGGTGATTCTTCGAAGGAGTACGCCGCGTCGACGTACAGTCCCGCTACGCCGATCCCCGTACCCACAGTGAAGTACTGGCCCTGAGGACTGTCAGTCAGCACCACACCACCGCGTAGTGCCCACCAGTCGAACAACTTGAGTTCAGCGCCAACGTGCGCATCACCGAGGTCAGATCCATCGAAATCAATGTCAGCAGCGAACACCAACTTGCCGCCGGCAGGATTCATCGTTAGCCCGAGCTTGTAGGATCCCGAAACGACGTCGGTCGCTCCGCCGTCCCACTCTAGCTTCGTGCCGCCCACGTCAGATGCAAGCCCGCCGATCACGAGTCCCTCTCCGAGATTCACCAGCAACCCAAGGTCAAACCCAAAACCAGCGGCCGAATCACCGAAACCACTCTCTAGTAGGTAGTATTTCACGTTCGCGCCCACCGTGGCAACGCCCAGCACGCTTGTCGACAAGGACCCGATGATCGATGTGAACGTCAGCCCCACATCGCCTTCCCATCCTTCGCCAGGCAAGTCGATCCATTCTTCCTCGAAAGCGAAGCCACGGGAGGCCCGTTCCCAGCCCAGGCCGAGTTCAAGAGCGTCGGATGTTGTCGCTACCCCAACGTACTGATGCGTAGTCAGCGGCTCGAACAGGACCGCCGGCCATCCCACCAGACTCGTGTCGTCCAGATGGGCCTGCATTGCAGGACGCCATGCCGACGCTCCTTTCGCTTCATCCACCACGGGAACAAAGGCACCTCCCATGGCCCGTGAACGCGCGTCAGGTCCCAATGTGACGTACCACGTCTTCGGGCCGGGGATTTCCGCGTGGGAGGGGAGGTCCAGCACGTAGTCCTCCACCTCTCCAAAGAGGGCTCCACCTCTCTCGAAGCTCATCCTGCGGGAGGCTTCGGTAGCGTGCGCAACTCCAGCGTCAATCCATCTCTTTGCGGTGACACCCCCGGAATCCGGGATCGTCCCGTCGGAGAGTTCAGCATACGAGAGGCGAATGCGCACCCAGAACCGTCCGGGAACCTTGACCTTGACTGGTGCTTTGAACTTCCACGTATAGGTCTTGTGGTCTATGCCCGCCGACTGGACGATGGGTTCCGAATTGTCCCAAACGCCGTTGTGATTCACGTCCTTGAACGGCTCGCCCAGCGTATAGTGGTGGTCCTTCCCAAACGTCTCAGGGGCTATGCGCCTGTCTCTTGCCACCCACTCGTTGGACGTTGTTGATGTATCCCACTTCTGATCTTGGTTCCAATCCACGAAGATATTGACAACGAGTGGCCGCGTTCCACGAGGATCCTCGTCGACCAAGCCGTCGCCATCGTCGTCGGTGCCATCGATTGGATCCTCATTCAGCTTTCCATCTCGGTCGTCATCAACCTCGGTCGCGTAGTAGCGTCCTCTTCCTCCACTCCAGGGCGGGGTAGACCAAACATCGAATGCCTGATCGACAGGGCTCGATGGGCTCGAACTCGTGACCTTCATCAGATCAGGACCGTCTTCTCCATCCTTCCCATCTCCGTCCTCATCTACATTGTCGGCGTGGGGGTCCTCATCTGTCTTGCCATCGCCATCATTGTCGAGACCCATGAGATCGTAGCCGCGGGAGGCTATCGAACTCTGGACCGTGAATGTGACTGTCAGCAAGCCGGTCGTCTCGTCGTACGAAACGCTTGCCTCGTCGGCGATGTCGTGATCTTCGCTGAGACATCCAGGGTCGCCAAGATTCGGCGGAACGCCGCGATGCGTGTCCTCATCCGCCGAGGACGTCACTGCGGACAGACATGCGTTGATCTCGCGCGTCCTCGCGTCCTGTAACCATTCTCCATAGATGTCCAGGTGTCTCGCCCCTTGACTGGATTTGCGAGTCGGATAGTTGCCCGTGCCGTTGTCAGGCGCGTCACCGAAGTCCGATCCGATCAGGTAATCTTCCACTTCTCCGAAGCGGGCGGCGCCTTTCGTCAAGTCCAGATCGAAGAAATGGCGCACGAAGCTGCGCGGATCGGTTCGTCCGACATCCTGGCGGTAGTCCAAGCGGAACCGAGCCCACAGTCTTCCCCGTCCAATCGTTGCCGGGACGTCAAACTCCGCTCGGTACGTCGTCCACCCGGGCCGAGAGCCTGTCGATCCGGACTCGCGTCTGATGGTCGTGGAGGGCTTCCGATTTCCGATGACCCGCCAGGAGGCCGCCGTGGGCACGATGGACAGCCCGTCGATGACATGCTCTTCGCCCTCTTCCCACTGCCCGTTCGTGTCCCAATCGATCCACCCGTTGACGAAGAGCGCCCGCAACCCTGAGACGTTGTAGCGGCCGCTGTCGAGAGGATCTGAAACACATACGGTGAACTCGACGATTCCCCTTCCACCCGGCGCGTACGTGAGGGGGTAGAAGACGACGCCGTCATCGTATCGATCGAGGTCTTGCGCCGCGCGGTCTACCCGCACGTTCTCAACCCCATCCGGATCGGGCGCTTCCGTTGGATTCTGCTCCGGGCTGACGGACTGGACTTGCGGGCGTGAGGGTCTGCCGAACCACTCGAGATTTGAGTTGAGGTGGCGCGCGCCGTCGCCCTCGGGCCGACGCCTGGACGGCTCGTATTCTACGGGGTAGCTGAGAGGGGCGTCGCCGAAGTCGGGCGGAGTGATCTCGAAGACGAAGTCGTCGAACACAACGCCCGGAACGTTCTGGATGCCGCTACGCATCAGCTCGAGGCTCTTCTTATCCACCGCCAACTGGAAGAACGGAGCATCCTCCGCCGTCTCGTCTGGTCGCCTGAGACTGAGAGTCGACATCGGGTCGCGGACGAGATCATCCTGTTCGATGCTGAATGTCATGACGTACTCTCCACCGCTGTTGCCGACCGGGACGACACCACTCGTCGGATCCTCGCCGGGGACGCCAGTCCGCATGATCTGATCCGACCGAACTCCTCTGTAGGCTGTGATCTGTTTTGAGCTTGCCTGCGTCTTTCCCGCGCTGGGGAACGGGTTTGGTTGTGTGTCGCGGGCCTCCAGAAGCTGGTCGTCATTCAGCCAAACGGTTGCGCCAAACACGCTCGTGATGATCCGGAATCCGTACCAGTCCGTGTCCTCGTGATCAATGAGTCTTTCGCGGAGGCTGTCCGGTATGTAGACGGGGCTTTCCTTCGCCAGTCCCCCGTTGGCCACCGATAGAAGCGCCTTCCAGACATTGATCCGTCCGTTCCCGAACTCCGGATCGCGGTAGGTCTTGCCCAGATCATCTGCCGTGGTTTCGATCATCACGATGATCTCGTGAGGAGTCAGCCTCTCATCGGCGGGTCTCATGTTCCTGTCGAGGTAGATCATCTCCGCGGCAAGGCCGGCCACCGCCGGAGCAGCAAAGGAAGTGCCTGAGATGATCCTGAGTGAACCGCCGCGGTCCGGCAAGATGCACTCGCCCCCCGGGGCGACGACAGAGGTGTTTTTTCCGAAGTTGCTGAAGCCGCTGCGCTGCTCGGGCCCTCTGAGTTGGACGGCAGGTTGGCCTGGCTGTGTCGTCTCGGTCCCTCGCAATTCGCTGCTTCCCACTGCGACCACCAGAGGACTAGCCGCATGGCGGAGCGCGTAGTGCGGCGCGAAGGTCGCCGGCCACATGTCATCGCTGACATCGTCTCCAGTGTTCCCCAACGATGCCACCCAGATCTTTTCCGCTGCGCGTGCTGCTGCCACCACATCCACAGAAGCGTCTTCAACCTGAATCCTCGCATTCCGAAACTGCTTCCTGTTGACCTCCTCATTCCATCCAAAGGACGTGTTGATGACGTCGACGCCTGCGTCTCGCGTGGCGGCAAGGACTCCGTAGGCTTCATCGGCGAAGTTGACCTCGCGACTAGGATTCAAGAGTTGAATAACAAAAGTGTGTCTGATGGGCCGAATGCGAACGTCCTTCCCGATCCCAAGCGCCAACGTCCCCCTCGCTGCAGCAGCAGCGGTCACGGAGGTTCCATGGCCGTTAGTCCGATCGGCAATGTCGCCGATATCAAGGTTGAGTGCGACTGGGGCCCCCGCGTTGGTGGTCTGGATGCCGTTTGCGTCAAAGCGTATGACGGGATGTGCGGGAGAACTCCGTAGATCCGATACGTTGAAGATCGCACGGCACGGTATTCCGGCGGCGGTTAGGGCATTCGGGTTGGTTCCGGGAGGCGGCCCTCCGCACGGATCGATTCCGTTCCCGAGCCCGCTGTCGATAATGGCTAGGCCGGCCTGCTCATCGCGCCATGCGCTCCCCATTCCGTCCCGGATCACCTGCACGAGGCGATGCCCTGCAAACGTGTCCATCAGGAAGTGGTAGCGATGGATGCGCAGCTGGTTTGTGTCGTCGGGTCCATCGAAGTCGAAACAGCCATGCACCCCGCTGCCGCCCGTGCAACGGGCTCCGGCGGAGGACCTGTAGCTTGCACGCAATGCGGCAGGCATGTCCTCTCCCGCCACGCGATGGGTCTCCAGGACAACATCAGGGAGCGCGGCTTGCAGTATCCCTATGCGCTCGCACGCAAGCCTACATGCCATAGCCAACGGGTCTTCTCCACTGGTTATCTCGGCTCGAATCAACTGAATCGGTACTCCGTTGCCCACAGGCCGGAGCCTTTCGCGCCGTAGGAGTTCGTTGATCGCTGAAATGCGCCCCGAAGGCGAAGCCGTCTCAAGGGGGGCTTCATCGTCGAAGTTGAGCACAAGGATTCCCTCGGCAAACTCCACTCCGTCCACCTCGACAACGCCCGAGGCCGGTCTGGCGGAGACGACCAGCGTGTCGTCGTCGTAGTTGAGCATGCTGGCAGTCTCGGAGATGGTCAGGAACTCGGGTGTTCCCGCGGTTGCTGTCGGCGCGTGAAGAGTGACCGTAACGCTGATCGTGTTGCTGTCAATGCGAACCGGGATCCGGGCTTCCGCTCTCCTTCCTGGAGACATCCAGCCTTGCTGGAAGGCACCTGTGATGTCAGTTTGGTAATCCGAGCCGGTGAGAAGGACCTTGACCTCGGCAATCTCGTATTCGTCCGCGACTGCGAATTCGATCCCCACAACCGGCGTTGCGGTTGGGACGATGGAGTAGTTCAGCGGTCTGAATCCCTCTTCCGTGAAGACCTCAATCGTGATGCCCATTGTCACATCGTTCGCGGGGACACCCGTGTCCAGGAGCGCCGCGCCCGCAAACCAGCTAGCCAGTCCCAACCCGCATACGAGAACCGTTCCGACCGACACCCGCAGGACGTATCTCATGGCCGTACCTCCTCCCGATGTGCAGGCAGCGAGCATCGGGAGGAGAGCCTACAGCGGTGATGGAGAATCCGTCAAACATGATGGGTTTGAAGTTCAACTACGAAGACAGATGGTGTATGCGGGCATCAGCCGCAACGGACGCAAGTCCGCTCTCGCGAACGTGCTGCTCTCTCCTACTCGGACGACGCGACGAGGTCCCCGATCCGATAGGCGATGGCTTCGCTGGCTGCCTCCAATTCGTCGAATCGGAGTACGGCGACCCGGTCGAAATCATGCTGGTGATAGAGATATGCGATTCCATTTGTCAGGTCGAAGACGTTCGAGTACATCGTCTCCGACGGTCCCGATGGAGACGCGACCGAATCGAGGATGCTCGCGAAGGTCTCAACGGAGAGGACGGAGGTCCCGGCTTCGATCTTCTCCAACGCCTTCGTGACCCGCCGGTGACGGGAGCATCTCTGATGGGCTGCCGGGTAGATCGCGGTGTTGGTGTTCGTCGTCGCCTGGAATGGTCCCTCGGGATAGACAAACGCGATCTCGCGATCGGGTCCGGGGGCGACGACGACGGATGCTCCAGTCCGGTCGGTGAACTGGAACTGTGCCGAACCGATGTAACTCAGATTGTAAGAGCGGATCAATTCGACGGTCTCCTCGATCGTCGCGCATCGGCGGAGAACGATCTCGCAGAAGTTCATCGGATCGGGCGTCGGCAGCTCCGGGTGATCGTTGAGTGGCGCTCGGTCGATCGCTGCGGCATCGAACGCCAATCCCTCGGAGTTCATGCCGCCCTGAGCGAAGTCGGTACCGAATCCGACGAAGAGGCATCCGTACTCATCTGCCGTCGACGGAACGTACCAGACCCATGTGTTTTCGTCGAAGTGATCCTCGCTGTTTCCGAACAGCACCAGATCATCGCCAGCGAACGAGAAGAAGCTGCACGCCGCCGCAACGAGGGAGAGCCCGCAGAGACAGGCCAGAAACGTGATCGAATATCGGTGCATTGCGCCTCCTTGTGATGGGGCAATCTACCAAGCTGCAGGCGGTCTCTCAACCTCCAAGCGGGGTGCGGATGCCATCCAGAGCCTCTATTCTAGGCCCATGAACCGACTGGAGCGTGTACGGCAGAATGTCGACGGAATTCTTCGCGCGGCCCCGGATCCCGAGGATCGGCGTTGCGGATTCGTTCACCTCTACGGTGTCTCGCTGACGGCGACCTTGCTCGCTCGGGCGAGAGAGCTCGACGCGGAGCTCGCCGGCGTCGCCGGAATGCTCCACGATCTGGTCAACTACGAATCCAGTGATCCGACCGGCCACGCGGAACGGAGCGCTGAGCGAGCCGGTGAGCTCCTCCGTACAACGGGCGATTTCAGCGAAGCAGAGATCACGCAGATCCAGTCTGGAATTGCCTACCACTCCGACAAGACTGGCTTGCACGGAGCGTTCGAAGAGCTGATGAAAGACGCCGATGTGCTCCAGCATGCGCTCTACAACTTGCAGCTCGAACCGGATCCACGGCACCGCGAGCGTCGTGAGCGTCTCCTGGAGGAGTTGTCGGCGTTGAGATGAAGAGCCGGCTCTGATTGTCGGTGGCTCTCCTGAAATGTAGGGTGGAGTGTTCTGCTCGAGGACACACGAGTTCGCAACGCGATGAGGAGGGCACCATGAGAAACATGATGCTTCGATGGTGGATGCTTCTCCCGATCATCCTGATACTTGTGGCGCCAGCATCGGCCGCGGGACCACAGTTTGCCGTGGGCGGAGGCGGCCCGGGGATCGGCCTGTTCATGCCCGACCTGGCCGAGATCAACGCGTTTGTCGAGGGTGCGGGGTTCGTGCCGTTCGAAGGGGACCTTTTCCTGATCGGCGGCGGCGGACGTGGCGGGCTTGTCCCCGGCTTGACCTGGGGCGGCGCCGGTTGGGGCGCGTGGATTGAATCGGAAGATGCCGTCACTCACGCGGAGTACGGTCTCGGTCTCGGCGGATTCGACCTCGGCTTCGCAGTCGGTGGGAGCCCTCGCTCAGTGCTGACCTTCGGAACGGTCTTCGGCTGCGGTGCGGCGGAGATCGTTCTGACCGAGTACCCGTCGATCCAGCTCGAACGGCTTGTCCCCCGCGGGATCGTGGTCGAGCCGACGCAGGAGATGTACGACAGTCTCTTCTTCCTTGTTGCGCCGTACATCGACGTGCAGATCCAGCTGCTGCCGTGGATGGGATTCGGCATCCGAGCCGGCTACGTCTGGGCGCCGATCGAGCTGAACTGGGTCGACAGAGGGTCACTCGACCCGCCGAGCTTGGCACCTTCGGGCTCCTATGTCCGCTTCTCGCTCCGGTTCGGCGGAATCGCCGATCTCCGGTTCGAGCCGGAGGAGAGCGTGATCGAACTCCCCGAGACCTCCGAATAGGGTGTAGTCGTTGCTGCATCTGCGGAGCAGCACGACGAATCGCTCAGTCTTCTACTTGGGAACGGAGTTCGTGAACCGAGAGCGAGAAAAAAAACAGGGGGCGATGGACTCGCCCCCTGCCGCATCCGGTAGGTATGAACCTATGGTCGACCGACTAGTCGGTCGTAGCGGTGTACTGGATCACCAGGTTGTAGTCGCCGACCGGCAGTTCCGCCATGTCCTCATCCGTCACGTCCATCTGGTACGACACCGAGACGGTATGGAATCCCCACGTGCCGCCGTTGGCGCTCAGCGTCAGCGCGAGCGCGCTCTCGATGACCGACTGGCTCGCGCCATCCGGCATCGTCGACTGGGCCCAGAGGATCGTGCTGGAGAGCGACCAGCTCGTCGTGCTCAGCACGCGAAGCTCGGTTTTGCTGTCCCCAGCGTAGCCGCCGCCGCCCGCGATCTCGCCGAAGCCCACGTCGCCGTTGCCGACGACGGAGAGGGAGATCCAGGACGGAATCGTGAACGAAGCGTTCACGTTCACACTGTCACTCTTCGCTGCCACAACACCAGCTGCCAGAACCGCAACCAACAGGGTCAAACCAAAAGCCTTGAGCATCCTCATCGAAAGCACCTCCTAGTGGTAGTTGAGTGCATCTAGCGACTCGGCCACCATCAGGCGCTGCGGCGGCTCGGCCGTCTTCTTCCGACGTGACGAACATCGGCGAAGACCCGAAGCTTTGCGTCCCGGGGTCACCCCCGGTTTGCCCTTGTCACAGTGCTCATACGAAGAGCGCTGCCATGAAGGTCCGAAGCTTTGCGTCCCGCCCTTTCGGACGGTTTGCCTTTCATAGATGCTTCTCTGAGGATTATGTAGTCCCTGCAGCGGACCACCCGCTGCAGTTGTTCCTGCCATTCTTGAGTGTTCTTCCGCGAGGAGACCCCTCCTCGCGCTCTCTCGGTTCACTTGTCAAGGACCTACACCCCCATTCTTCCACAACAGAACCATCCTTAGACATCCGTTTCCATCCGTTTCAGCATGTTCGGGAAACGTAGTCCAGGAAAGGCTTGTCGGTGAAACCTCGGCTGTAGGAACAGATAGATGGAGCTATCGAATCCGGAAGGCCTTCGCTCCGACGATCAGGCTATCTCCGCCGAAGTCGAAGCTGACGATCGCCTGATAGATCCCGTCGGGCAGGCGCGGAGAGCCCGAGTAGTCGATCAGAACGATCGTCCGTGTGCTCCCAGGGAGAATGCGGAAGTAGTCCCGCCCATGCTCGGTGAAGAGAAAAGCCCGCACCGGCTCTCCGGTCTGATCGATGATCTGCGCTTCGCTCGTCACCACCAGCTGTACGTTCCCCGTGTTGACGAACGTCGCCTCGACCATCAGTGGGTTGAGGGCGATCACGCGGATGTCCGTCACTTCGCCCGCCGGAACGAGGGTGTTCGGGGCGCTGACGAAGACCTTCAGCCCGACCGAGGGACGGGTGATCACCTGTGTCCCGCTGACTTCACCGATGACGACTTCCCGGCTCTCGGCCATCAGGATGCACCAGTACTGGCCGGTGAAGTCGCTCGGTGTGGTCACCGTCATGATGATCTCGACCGCCTCGTCCGGCTCGAGTGTGACGGTATCGCGCGACAGGGTGACCCAATCGGCGCTCGATCGATTGATGGTGTCGAATCGGCCGTCGGCGGCATCGAGGGTCGTGATCTCAACGCCCGATTCATACGCTTCGGTGATCGTCAGGCCCTGGAAATCGACTGCGGTGCGGATCGTGAGGACGATCGTTGCCGTCCCGGATGCATCGACGTCTTCGATCGATCGAGAGACCGACGTGAGGGCGCTCGACGGTGCCCCACCTGTCTCATTCTCACCGCTCACGGCGATCGTCGAAAGCCCGGCGATCTCGTCGATCGTCTGTGGGGTCCAGGTCCGGAAAGTCCCCCGGACGCCGATCGATCCCGTAGCAGGGAGTTGGATGGCGTAGCGGATCTCGACGGTCTCTCCGGCAACGAATGAGCGTTCGAGAACCCAGCGGGCTCCGTTCAGCGGGACGCCGAAGTCGTTGACGCCTTCCTCGGTCCGGAGCCAGTCGGCCACGTAGAGGCGGAGGTCGGCGACTTCCGTCGAGTCGTTCTGGAGGATCAGGATGTAGGACTCTTGGACTCCGGGGTCCTGAATCAGATCGATTTCGCCCGGCGACCACCGGACACCCAGCGCGCAGAACGAGACGCTCACCACAAGACCGACTGCGAGCGCCAGTCGCCATCCTCGGAATGTCATGTCCCCGTCTCTCCTTCCAGGACCCTCGATGAACCGATCAGTCGGTCGATACGGTGAACGTCACGGTGATCGTGTACGTCCCCTCGGGCAGGCCGACGAAATCCTCCTCGGTGACGATCAACGCATATGTGACTCCGACGTCCACGGTCCCGGCGAGCGTCTCGTACGGTTGGAAGAGGAGCTGGAAGATCCGTTCCACGATCTCGTACGACGCCCCCTCCGGGATCGCAAGCTCGAGTGAGTGTCCGAGGGCCCAGCCCTGCGACGTACTCGAGATCCGGAGTTCGGTTGCATCGACCGCTTCGTGAGTGCCCGCGTCGAACAGAACCGGGAAGGTGACGACCGATCCGTCCGTCACTTCGACGGCGATCGACGCCTCCTCGCATGCCGGACCGTCGAGCTGACCTGTATGCGTCTCCGTATTGTCGCTGTCGTCGTCATCTTCGTCGTCCTCGTCATCATCATCGTCTTCGTCATCGTCGTCGTCGCCACTCCATACGACGGCGATCGTGGTCGGCGCGACGTCCCACCGCCCCTCCAGCCAGATGTAGACCTTGTTGTTCTTCTTCGTCAGCTCGAACCGCATGCCGTGGAATGGATCGTCAATCCACTCGAACTCCGACGTTGCGGGATCGAGCACGTCGTCCGTCACACATCCGCCAGTCTCAAGCACCCAGAAGACGGACTCGGAGCCGGACGGTTTCGACGGCAGCTTGACGCGATAGACGAACCGCGTCAGATCCCACTTCTTGTAGTAGCGTGTCGACTGGAGCGTGACCTGTGCGTCGCCAAGCTTGACGGCGCCGACGTCGATTGCGAAGGCGAGAACGAACAGAAGGACGAGAGCGACGTACGAGCACCATCGGGCAGCTGAGCTCTTCATCGTGTCACGACCTCCGACATCGACCGCGTGGGAGCATGTGCGGCTCGTCGATGCGATTCTACCTCACGATCGACGGGATGCAGACAGAATCCGTTCCGGTGTGATTGGTGACACAGACATCGCGTGCTCGTGTAGGTACACTCCGCAGGAGCATCGACCGGCGGTCCTTCACGGATGAGGGGACTCCCGAACCTTGGAGAGAACTGCCGTTGATCCTTGGCATGACAGGGCTTGAATCGGTCCTCGGAGAAGCATCTACCAGGGCAAACCGCTCGTGAGAGCGGGGCGCAAAGCTACGGACCTTCAAGGCAGTGCTCGTCAGATGAGCCCTGCGACAAGGGCAAACCGGGAGCGATCCCGGGACGCAAAGCCACGGGTCTCATCTCTCTACAAGCGGATGAGATGGCCGGGCTGCCGCAGCGCCTGATGGTGGCCGAGCCGCTAGATGCACTCGACATACCATTCGGAGGTGTTTCAATGAGGAAGATCGTGGCATCAGCGCTCTTGATTGTTGCACTCGGGGCGGCGACAGCGCTTGCGGCTTCGGACCAAGCGCAGATCACCGCGACGTTCTCGATCCCGTCGTGGATCGCGCTTTCGGTGATCGGAAACGGCGACGTCGGGTTCGGTGAGATTGCCGGCGGTGGAGCCTACGCCGGCGACAATCAGACGACGTTGAGGGTGATCAGTACGACGAGTTGGACGCTGACGAGCACCATTCTGTGGGATGATCCATCGACATCGATCCCGAACGGGGCGAGTCAGGCGATCATCGAAGCGGCGCTCGCGCTGACCCTCAGCGCCGAAGGCGGTTCGTGGGGTCTTCACTTCATCTCCGTCAACTATGAGATGACGGTGACGGATGAAGATCTCGCCGAGCTGCCGGTCGGAGACTACAGCCTGGTCGTTCAGTACACGGCGACGACCGACTAGCGGTTCATCCAAAGAGTGGACCAGGGGGCGAAGCATCGCCCCCTGTTTCGTTTGGCGAGACCTTGTGGCTGCATCCAGCGCCTCATACCCTGAAGTGACTTCATAGGAGGGGCTTATGGATCGCGGCAGCATCGCGGCACTCGATACGGAACGGATTCCGGAAGCATTGGAAGGGAGCGACTTCGGAAGCGGCTGGAGTCGCCTCGTCGGACTCGCTGCGGAGGACGCGGTGCTCGTTCTCCGGCTCGTCTGTCGGCTGACACCGCCGGAGCGGATCGCCGAGCTTCGGTCTTTGGAGACCGAACAGGCGGAACGCGGAGCCGGCTTCCTCGGGATGCTCCCCGATCAGATTCCAGACGACCTCGGCGCTCCTGTCGATCTCGAAACGTCGCTCGATGTCGCGATCCGGCTCGCGGAGATCCGCGCCGCGAACCTCGAGTCATTGGCCGAAACGATGCCGAACTACCCGCTTTCGTTTGCGGGCAACGAGTTCGAGCCGGATCCGATCGGAGACGTTCCGCCCGACTGGAAACTCAAGGTCGATGTCGAGGGGATTCGCGCGGCTCTCGACTTCTTCGATGCGCTGGATTCGCCTTCCCTGACTGCGAGTGAGATCGCCCGGATGCCGGCCTTCACAGAGATGATTCGGCATCGCCGTGAGCTCGGCTACGTGCCTGAACCGCTGATCGACGAAGCGGGTCTCGCCTGGTGTCTCGAACACGCGGCGTCGGACGATCCGGTCGACATGCTCTGGAAGTGGCTCCATCCGCAGAACTTCTTCGATCTGAGTGACCTGTACACGCATCGAGCCGAGTACCGCCGACTGATCGACCACCTTGTCCGGGATGGCGGATTGTCGGCCTACGTGCTGAGTCGGCTGGCTCCGTACGCGCCGCCGGAGGTGGCCTTCATGGATCGCCTGTCGTTCGCTGTCGGCTGGGCGATCAACGGTTGGGCGACGCAGGAGACCGGCGGCATGAACATCGAACACGCGAAGGACCACTTCGAACGGATGCTTCCGACATTGGTGCACGAAACGTTCCATCGGCTGCAGGTGTCGATCGCGCTCGGAAACCCCGAGATCGAGGAGGCCGGATTCGACCAAATCACCTCGTACCCGTTCGAGCGCGAAGAAGACTGCCGACTCTATCAGGCGCTCTGCTACATCATGCTCGAAGGATCGGCGACGTACGCTGCGTCACCGGAGGTTGAGGAATCTTGGATGGAGGACACGAGAGCGGCACTTGATCTGCTCGAGCGGATCCGCACATCGGACTGGGATGAGGAGAGCGGGTTCGAAGGGCTCCTGCACGAAGGGTTGCGCTCGAATGGGCCGTTCTACGGGTTCGGTGCGCTCCTCTCGAACGCGCACGTCGAGAACGGCGGGCCGCCGGCTCTCGGTACGGCCCTCCGGCACGGCGCGCCCGGGTTCATCGAGCGTGGACTCGCATGGCTCGGAGGCGCAGGTATCGGGCCGTCGGCCGATCTTACTGACCAGATTGCGGTTCTGCGTAAGATCGTCGAGCCTTCCGTCTGACGCATGGGGCCCGGGGCGACGTACACGAGAAGACAGGCCAGAGCGACCAAAGAAGATGCCGCACGACTCGGGCGTATCGAGCCGTGCGGCCGGTCGAGGCTCTCTGCGTTGATCTAGCAGCACGGTCGCCGGCTGAGCCGGCGTTCGGCGATCCTTACCTGGCTGGCGAATTCCGCCGCGAGCTCACGAACGCTTCCCTCCTGTTCGATCGTCTCCAGGATGGCCTTGCGGAGTCGGCTCCGGATCTTCATCCGGAGGTGGTGCTCGGACGCTTGTCGGGCGCGCTGCGCGCGTTGAAGCCGCTCTGTGTGTTCGCGGATGGCGAAAGTCGGTGTCATGAGAATCCGATCCATGGATACCTCCTTTGGATTCCTTGCCTACTGCGGTCTCCTATGACTTCGTACTTGACTCCTCATCCTTGTCTGACCGGCTGAGGAAGTCTTCCAACGTGGACATGACATCGTGTATGGCCTGTGTGCGCAGCGAGAAACAGGCCTTCTGCTTCGCCTTGGCTTCTGGCATCCGGATCTGGATCAGCCCGGAGAGCCGTAGCGCGCCGAGATGATGGATCACGGTCGGGGTTCTGAGGCGTAGACTCTTTGCCAATTCCGCAGCCCCCATCGACCGATCGGCGACGAGGCGAAGGATTCGGAGGCGGGTCGGATCCGACAGCGCCTTTAGCGATCGGATCAGCCCATCCGGAACCGTCTCGCCGGGGACGATCGAATCGTCTGCACCACGTGCTCCGAACATCAGGAGCGTTCGCTGCGCGTCGAGCTGAACCGTGAGCATCAGCGGGGTGATCCAGTACGACGGTGCGAGAATCAGCTCCTTCATGTCTGGCAGCGATTCGTAGCGGATCCCGGCGGAGATCTCCTCGATCAAATCCGGGAGGGAGATCTTCTCAGCGAGGTCTGCGACCCTCGCACCCGCCGCCTCGAGTGTCGGAACGATCCGCTTCTCCTCTTCCCGGAAGAAGACGTCGTAGTAGTTACGGAGCGCGGAAAGGTAGGCTTCGCTGAATGCCTTGGCGTCGGCCCAGACGTCGAGAATCTCGGTGAGCCTCTCGTCGGGCAGCGGCTTCCCAGCCTTTTCGAGCCGATCGGCTGCCTTCTGAAGCTGCGTCAGGTCGGTCTCCGACCATCGTCCGCGATCGGCGACTTCCGCGAAGACCTCAGTCCATCCGCATGTCCCAACCAGCCACGTGCAAGCGAGACGCTGCAAACGTGCAACCGGCTCCTGCTGGGCGAGGCTCCACAAGAGCGTCTCGACGTTCTTCGGCTGGGGGAGCGAGGGGAGGTAGTGCATCGGATACGAGAGGACATGCTTCGCTCGGCTCAACGTTTCGCGAGATTCCGGCGTTAGACGTGCGAGCATTCCGGATGCCCAGGCACCGCGGACGGCAAACTTCTTGGGAGACTGAAGGACAGCCAGGCTTTGGAAGAAGTCGTAGACCGTGCCGACGTCCATCGTGATCTTCGTCGATTCGTTTGCTCTTGCTTCGGGCATTCCGTTGCCTCCGTCGCTGTGCCAACGCGTTGTTAGACCGCCATCTCCTGTAGATTCACGTCTAGCATAGATCGAAGTATAACATAGATCGCGATCTAAGTCAAGCGTAGCCCCTTGTCCAAACTGGCGCACAACTGCAATTGGAATCCTCCAAGCGTCACGCGAACTTCACCCGTTTCGTCTCCCGCGGGCGAACGACAGAGCGTAGTATGGCTCCGTTTCCGAGCGGGAACCTTTGGAGGTGGAAGATGCTGAAGCCGTCGAGAAAGCAAGTCCTTGCAGCCGCGGTCGGTTTGCTCATCGTCTCCGTCACGTGGATCTGGTCTGCCGCGGCGGATGATTCGCAAGAGCTTCGAATCACCCTCGTCTATGACAACACGGTCTTCGACGAGCGTCTCGAGGCCGACTGGGGATTCGCCGCCCTGATCGAATATCGCGGGCACACGATCCTGTTTGATACCGGCGCGAGTGGACCTCTGCTGATGGAGAACATGCAGAAGCTGGGGATCGATCCGGGGTCGATCGAGCTGATCGTGATCTCCCACGAACACGGAGATCACATCGGGGGTCTGTTCAGCTTCTTCGCTACCGGCCTCACGCCGCCGGTCTATGTGCCCATCCCGTTTCCCAACTCGCTGAGGGATAGCTTGCGGTCGAGAACCGAACTGATCGAGGTGGCCGGTCCGCTGGAGATCCTTCCCGGTCTCTACTCGACCGGGTCATTGACCGGGCCGCCGATGGAACAGGCCTTGGTGATCGACACGGGGACGGGGATCGTGGTGATCACGGGCTGTGCGCATCCAGCGATCGTGCGGATCGTCACCCGAGCCAAGACCCTGCTCCCCGGAGAAGTTGAACTGGTGGTCGGTGGGTTTCATCTCCACAACCACGATGTGTCCATGGTCCGGCAGATTGCAGGAGATCTACGCGCTCTTGGTGTTCACCAAGTCTGTCCGGCGCACTGCACCGGTGAAGAAGCGATCGACATCTTCTCGATGGAGTACGGGCACGATTTCCTCCGAGGGGGCGCCGGGCGTATCTTCGTCCTCCCCTGTTCCGACTAGACATCGATCTGCTGCACCTTTCGTTTCATGCGGGAGGCACGTCGCCGCCGCAGGCACAGGCCCCCTGAAAACCATGCTTCCACCGGATACAGTGCCCGCCATGGGGACGGAGATCCAGGGACTCGACCCCAGCCGGATGACGCGGGTCGGTCAAGGCCGAACGGCAGAGATCTTCGCGTGGGGCGAGGGTCGCGTCCTTCGCCTCTTCCGGGATGGGGCCTCCCGAGACTACGCGCGTCGTGAGATGCGGATTTCACACGCTGTCTGGCAAACGGGAATTCCAAGCCCGGCGGTTCATCCGGCGGAGGCCGACGATGGACTGATCGAGATCGACGGGCGCTTCGGGTTCGTGATGGATCGCGTCGAGGGTCCATCGATGCTTCGAGTGCTGACGGCCAAGCCTTGGATGCTCTGGCATCATGCCCGCCAGTTCGCTCGTCTCCATCGGATGCTCCATTCCAAGACCGGTGGAGGCCTCCCGTCGCAGCACGAGCGATTCCATCTTGTCGTCGATCGGATTTCGGGCGAAGTTGGGGCCGAAATCGCGGGCCGGATTCGATCGGCGATTGATGGGCTGTGGTTGGGCGACGCTGTCTGCCACGGCGATTTCCATCCGGACAACGTCCTGATGAGCGCGGGCGGGCCAATCATCATCGATTGGGGACCGGCGACCGCCGGCTGCCCTGCCGCCGATGTCGCGTGGACCGTCTACCTGTTCCAACATGGTGGGACGCCGCCGGGGATGCGCCTCTGGCAGCGCACGATCCTCGACCTCTTCCGGAGACTCTTTCTTGCTGCCTATCGGAGAGCCTATCTGCGGGGCTCGGATGTTCCATGGAGTGAAGTCGAGCGGTGGGGGCCGGCGATTGCGGCGATCCGCCTCGGCGACGGAGTCCCCGAGGAACGGGCGCTGCTGCTGCAGGCGATCCGCGAGCATTTCGGATGACGTGGAACTGGGAGGCGGATCCGCGATGAGGAAGCAATACCACTTTCGGCGGAGCGACCGTGGGCTTCTGGCGTGGGACGTCGATCGATTGGTCGAGCTATCGGCCGGTCTGACGCCATTCGACGTGTCGTTGTCCGAGATCCGAGAGTTGGACGAGACCTTCTGGTTCGATGCTGAAGGCGCCACACCGACCTGTCGGAGGATCGCTCTCCACGCCAAGCTGATGAACGAGACGGATCTGATTCACCCGATCATCCTGTCCCAGGACGGACGGGTGATGGACGGGATGCACCGCGTCTGCAAAGCGCTCATCGAAGGGCGTGAGACGGTCCGCGCGGTCCGATTCGACGTCGATCCGGCGCCGGACCACATCGGCGTCTCGCCGGACGAGTTGCCGTACTGACTTGCCGCCTGAGCCTAGTGCCCTGCTGTACACTCACCCCGTTGACGAAGGAGGGTCACATGGCGATTCAGATCCACTATTGGAGCGACGACGCGGAACGGCTGCTGGCGCACTACGTTGACGTCCTGTCGTTCGAGTTGGTCTATCGCCAGCCGGATGCCGGACCGGCCGACTTCTGCATCCTGAAGCTCGGCGACGCACAGATCATGATCGCGGAAACGCCGGACCTGGCTGTGACGGCCGGCCGGAACGACGAACGATTGCTCGAGGCGATGATCCCGCGAATCGGCCATCCAGGACCGATCTCCGTCTACGTCGGTGTCGAGGATGTCGACGCGTATCATGGCCGGCTAGCCTCAGCCGGAGCGCAGATCATCGAGCCGATCTGGGATGCGCCCTGGGGGCTGCGGCAGTTCTCGGTCCTCGACCCGGACGAAAACGTGATGACGTTCCACGCGATGGGCGGCTAGACGGGCGCCCCGATCGCGGAAGCGACGTTGCATCTCGGAGTCACGGTCGAATCGATCGGCTTTGGGCGAGAGATCCCTCTGTCATCCAGAAGCTTCGGCCTACGCCTGTTCGAGTTCTCGATCCATCTCGAGTGACTCCTTGGCTGGCTCGATCAGCGCCTCGACGAACTCCTTGGCTCCGTAGACTCGATCGGCGTCGAGGGCGTCGTGCGTCGGCTCCAGTGGGACGATGAGGTCCTCTTCTCCCGCCTTGTCCTTCAACCAGACGGCGAAGACGTACAGTGCGGGAATCCGCAGGACGCGCCACTCGAAATCGCCGGCCGCTACGTCATCCCTGTTCTCGAGCTCCTCCAACGCGGCAAGCGTCCCCTCGACGAAGCTCCCCTCGTTCAATCCGGCGAAGGTATGCGTATCCGAGGGATCGCGGTAGACTTCGGCCGCCTGGCTCACGCGTTCCTCTTCGGTGACGAAGTAGCGCCAGCTGACCAACTCCGCAGCCGACAGCGCGCGTCCTTCGGCGGCGTCGGCCAGCGTTGCGGAGTAGACAGGGTGGGGCCGGCCTAGCGGCAGAATCGAGGAGCGTTCCTCGTCGCCGAGGGCGCGGGTCTCTGCGGCTGGCTGCAAGCGGACTCCGGAGGTCGCCTCAAGTCCCCGCTCCAGCTCCTTGACGGACTTCGGATCTTCCGATGGTTCTCGAATGGGCATGTTCGACCTCCTTCAGGCTTCGGTGTAGTACGAGTGAGTCCACGTTCCGGATCCCTGGTAGTTGTCGCGGAAGGCAGTATAGGCAATGTACGAGCGACCGTACCAAGGGTCCCTGACCAAGACCATGTGGTTGCTCCCGCAGCCGGCCAGGGCGACGAAGTGTCCGCCTCCACCCCTCCAGCCGATCCGAGCGGCCAGCGGGCGACCGCCATCGATCTCGGAACCGAGATCGGCTTCGGGCGCGGCCCCGGATCCCCAATGATTGAGGTTGCCCGTTCGGCTGAGTGCGCGATCGAGGTACCAAGGCTTGTTGCATCGACTCGCCCGGCCGTTGTCACAACAGGTGGTCTGACCGAGTTCGTCGTTGACGACATCGCATTGCCGCCACGTGCTGGCAGGATCATAGAAGTGGGAAACGCTTGCCGAGGTGGCGGCCCAGCACCACTGTGTCTGCTCCTGTGGCTGCATGGTGAAGAACAGACCGAACGCGGTCCACTGCGCCGCCGAGGCGGTCGTCGTCTTCGTGCAGGTCCAGATCTCTCCGTCCGTGTCGACGACCCAGAATTGGAGGCGTTTGTCCCACAGTCGGGCGGCGAAGACCATTGCGGCCGTGAACAGCGGCGTGTCCGGGGACCAGTTCGAAGTCCACGCGGCCCAAGGCGCAGTCGAGGCAGTGGTCGACTTCCAGCAACTCCAGATGCGGCCGTCTGCATCGACGGCCCAGACCTGGAGGCGGCCGTCGGAGAGCGGCGCGGCGGCGACCATCGCCGTCTTGAATGATGGTGTAGTGGGAGTCCAACTCTTCGTCCACGCGGACCACGGCGAGGTCGAAGCGGTGGTCGACTTCCAACAGCTCCAGATGTCTCCGTTGGTGTCGACGGCCCAG
>JANQEA010000074.1 GCA_028278555.1 Candidatus Bipolaricaulota bacterium
GCGACTTCCTGCTCCCAAAGCAGGCGCGCTACCAGGCTGCGCCACTCCCCGCGACGGCGTGGCCATTATAGGAACCCCCGAGAAGCCGATCAATCGTGACAGTCAACGACGCGCAAAACCCTTTGCCAGCAGTCAGGGTCAGCGCATCGAGCGGCGACGCGACGGCCACTTCCGGACGACAAGATCGAGGAGGAAGAGACCGAGCGCGGCGAGGATCAACGGGATGTGTAGTGGAGTCTGTTCCGTCGATTCGCCCCCCTCAACCTCGGGGAGGAGCGTCCCCTCGACGAGCATGCGCCCCCCGGTCCACTCGGCGATCGTAGCAAGCGATCCGAGATCGGTTCCGACGTCCCGATACTCAATCGGATACGGGATCGTCATCGGGAGGGTGAGCGAGCGCCCGCGCTCTCGATCGACGGCATGCAGCGCGTAGCCCCCTTCCGGCGGAAGCGGGATCGAGGCGACGTAGAGCCCCGGTCCCTTCTGCGCGAGTTCGTAGACCGTCCCGTCAGGGAGGAGCTCGAGGTGCAGGTCGAGGAAGTTCGCGAACGCCCCGCTGTCGTCGCGTGCGTCGACGAGGACCTCGACCGTCTCGGCATCGCGCTCGACTGACATCGCCAAACCGAGGGTCGACGTTCGAGACGGCTCCGTCGTGGCGAGGATCTCACCGAACAGCTCCGACAGACCGGACCAAGCGAGCCACGTCCCCGAACCGAGACCGACCAGATCGGTGTTCAGAACGGTGACAGCGCCGAGGCCGAGTCGCCATGTGGTGACGATCGGATCCTCGCCGACCCAGAGGGACGTGTCCGCCGTCGGTTTCGGATAGGTGAGCACGTATCCGTCGAGCGGCGGGATATCGATGAGTTGATCGAGAAGCCGACCGTCGACGCTGGCGGGTCCGTCGACGAACCGCTGCCGAGTGATCCGCTGTGTCGCCTGGATGGAGATCTGAGGCAGGAGGGAGAAGTCGTCCGCGCGATAGAGGGTTCCCCCGCCGGCTTCGACCAGCGCGCTGAGAAGCGCCTCGTTCATTGTCTGCCCGACGCCGATCGCGGAGAGGGTTACGTCGTCCAGCTCCTGAAGTCGCCGGACGAGTCCGGCGTAGTCGCGGACTTCGTCGACCGTCTTCCCGTCGCTGATCAACAGGATGTGCTTCGAAGGGATCTCGAGCTCCTCGAGCCGATCGAGCGCATCGACGATCGGATAGTAGACGTCGGTTCCGCCGATCGCCTCGAGCTCCCGGAGGGCCTCGTAGATCCACGCCGACTCGACCGGCGCGATCGGCACGATCCACGAATGGCTCAGGTTGAACGCAAGGATCCCGACGTGGGTCGTCTCGTCGAGAAGGGCGGCGCTCGCGGCCGCCGCTTCCTTGAGGATGTCGATCTTCTCGACGCCGCGCACCCTCGATCGCATGCTCGACGAACGGTCGAGTACGTAGACGAGAGCGAGCTGGGCCTCGCGCGACTTCTCCGGAAGGGTGTAGGAGACGGGGAGGAGTTCCTCGATCCCCCCCTCGCTGATGCCGCGAACCTCCTCCTCGCCTTCGATGACCAGGAGGCCTCCACCGAGATCGCGAACGAAGCTGCTGATCGTATCGAGCTCGTCGCCGGTCAGGGTGGCGAACGAGAGTCCGGTGAGGATCAGCTGTCGATAACCGGCGAGGATCTCGAGGGGAGGAATGGCATTGGTCACGGTCGACGCGAGCCCGAGGGATTCGGCGAGCACGGGGACGGCTGACTCGCCAATGCGATCGACGACCAGAAGCGGGGGGCGGTCGATTGCGGTGACCAGCAGCGAGAGCGCATCGTTGTTCGGAATCGGGTCTCCAGGAGCCTTGACAAGAGCCTCGTAGGTGTGTGCCGTCGGGCGATCGATCGAGTCTTCGACGGAGAATCGGTTCACGCCTTCGACGAGCGCGACGTCCTCGAAGGAGAGGATGTCGTCATCGCGATAGACGACGAGGGTTGCGTCGACCGCCTGCGCGGATCTGACCTCGATGTCAATCGAGAACGTGCGACCGATCGAGACCTCGCTCGGCCCGTTCATCGAGACGAGGGCGACGTCGGATCCGGCGGTCTCCCCGATCGGGAGAACCGAGATCGGAACGCCGGCGAGCCGAACCGCGCTGATCGCGGCGGTCGGATCGTCGGCGAATCGCCCGTCGGAGACGAGAATGAACTGGTTCGCTCCGTTGTCCGGGAGGATCGACAGTCCGAGTTCCGTCACCGGATTCAGGTTCGACGCCGTGGCGTCGAGCGGGACAACGCCGAGCGGGAAGATCGACGAACCGAGCGGGACGGCCAGGGAGGCGCTCCGCGCAAACTCGATCGTCGCGAACCGCCATTCGGGATGAGCGGAGACGACCTCTTGAATCGCCGCCCGCGTCGCATCGTCGTCCGAGGTCAGCGTGATGCTCGCCGAACGGTCGATCAGGAAGATCGCGTTCCGTTCGGTCGCGTGTTGCGAGATCCGCGGCCCTGTGAGCGCGAGCAGCAGGAGAAGCAACGCAATGCTGCGGAGGATCGGCCGGCTCTTCTGGCGGAGGACCAGGAAGAGGAGTCCGGCGAGGATCGGGAGCGCAGCGAGGAGGAGATACGGGAACGTCAGTCGGATCATCGGGACCTCCTCGCCAGCGTCTGACGTGTCGCGTGCAGATACGTCTCGGCGAACAGGAGGACGATCCCCAGCGCGGCGAGTCCCTGCCAGAGCGGCAAGAGCCGGACCGTCCGGCGCGTTTCGCGCGCAGCCGCCTCGACCGTCTCGGAGGGCGAGCTGAGGACCGACTCCCCGCTTGGGATGTTGACGGCAATCGGGAAGGCTCCCCGATCGGTGATCAGGGTGTGGAACCCGGGAGAGACCGGGCGGACGGTGAGCAAGCCCTCGGGCAGGGGGATCGCTTCTTCATTGGCGTCATAGAGTCGGTTGACCGTTCCGCGGCCGCCGAGCGGAATCGGCTCGCCGACCTCGGCCGATCGGTAGGAGAGCTCGGACGGAAGGCGGACGAGTCCGGCGACGATGTTTCGGATCAGCAGCGGGAAGTCGATCGTGATCGGGAGATTGGTTCCCAGGATGTTCGGAGCGAGATAGAAGAGTGTTCTCGTTTCGTCGGTATACGTAGCGAGAAGCGGCAGGTCGCCGGATGCCAAGACGATCTCCGAAGCGGGTGGGAGCCACGCGTAGGGCGCCTCTCGGATTCGGAAGGTCGTGGGGTCGACGCCGTTGAGAAGCGGATGATCCGGGTCTCTGATCTCGATCCGGTCGATCGGCTGGGCGGCTCCGAGTGTCAAGACCCCCTCGATCCCCCCGTGGACGAGGAGAACCGTGCCGGTCACGGTAACCGGCGCCCGGACAGCGTGAACGATCGTCAGGTCTGCGCTGACCGGCGCATCGACGAGCGTTACCGGCGCGACGGCGCGGAGTGCCGCCATCAGATACCGGTTCTCGAGGCCGATCCAATGGATGCGGATGTCGATCGGTCGATCGAGGGCGAAGAATCGCCGGTTGTCCGCGCCGAACCGATCGTCGGGTTCGAGCATGGCTGTGAACAGAGAGCCGCGCGAGTGCGGGAACGGGACGACGAACCGTTCGTGCGACGCTGGCGGCATCAGCAGAGCGAGGCTCGTCTGGTTCTCTCGGTCGTCGATCCGGATCGTGACATCTCGATAGTCGTCCGAGTCATTCAGAACGGTCACGAACGCGGTGACGCCCTCGCCGTCGGGATTGGCGCGGACCGAGAATCCGGTCAAGGCCAGGTTGTCTCCGCTGTCGACGAGGACCGTCTCGAACGAAGCAGGCATCTTGGGGAACGGATGATCGGACAGGACGACGACCCGCTCGAAGCGGGACGCACCGCCGATGCTCCCGAGCAACGACAAGAGGGACTCGGTCGTTCCGTCCCCGTACCACGTCGGTTGAGACCGCCGGACGGCGTCACGAAGATCGCTGGGATCGAGGCCGGGCCGGCCGAGGATCTTCGGGGCGGACGAAAGCTGAATGACGGCCGTCGTTGTCGAGGAAAACTCCTCGAGCAGGCTCTCTGCTTCGCGCAGCGCACTCTCGTACCGGGTCGATCCATCCTCCATGAGGGCCTGCATACTGGCGCTCCCGTCGAGGACGATCGCCAGGCCGGAGAGCGAGGCGGTCCGAATCCGCCACGCGGGCTGAGCGAGTGCGAAGACGAGCGCTGTGAGCGCAGCCAGCTGTAGGAGCAACAGCGGATCGATCTGCTGGCGGATCTGGGCCGCTCGGGACTGCGGATCGCCGGAGAGGCCCTCCCAGAGGAAGAGCGCCGAGACGTCTCGCTGGCGCTCTCTCGCCTGGAGGAAGTGGAGGACAAGGATCAACAACGCAGCGAGCAGAAGGTAGAAGGCGATCGGATTGCCGAGTGTCATCGGAGGAGTCCTCCGTTCCTCAGGTCTTCGTGGAGGAAGCGCTCGATCGGAACGTCCGTCGTCGTTTGGAAGTAGGGGATCCCGCGCTCGAACGAGAACGCCTTCAGCCGCTCGCGGTTTCGTCGAACCCGTTTGGCGTACTCGTCGAGCGTTCGCTGCCCGATCGTCAGCGTCACGCGCTCCGACGACTCGACGTCGACGAGCCTCGTCGTGCCGGCTGCGTGCGGTGTAACGTCCTCGGGGTCTAGGATCTGGAGGAGGATCACCTCGTCGCCACGATGGCGGAGGCGGGCGAGCCCGTCGGCCGGCTCCGCACCGGCGCCGAGGAAGTCGCTGACCACGACCGTCAAGCCGCTCTCACGCGTCTGCGACAGGAACTCGAGGATCGCTTGATCGAGGGACGTCCTCCCGCCGGGTTCGATGTCGCGGAGGAGGCGGAGGATCTTCCCCATCTGTCCCATGCCGTGGCGGGCAGGAAGGCCGGGGATCAGCTCGTCGGAAAATGGGAAGAGGCCGACTCGGTCGAGACCGCGAAGTCCGAGGTAGGCGAGGGCCGCGGCGAGGTGTGCCGCGTAGTGCGCCTTGCTCGGGATCCCGATCTGCATCGATGCGCTGAAGTCGATCAGCAAGTAGATCGGCAAGTCGGCCTCGTGGACGTAGGTCTTCACCAACAGGCGGTCGAGACGCCCGAAGACGTTCCAGTCGATGTACCGGAAGTCGTCGCCCGGCACGTAGGCGCGGTAGTCGGCGAATTCGAGGCTGACCCCCGCGCGAGGGGATGCATGCAGTCCGGCGAGGTGTCCCTTCCGCCGCCCCTTGACGATGAAGCGGAGGTACGACAGCCGCTGCAGGAAGGCTTCGTCGATGAACGTCGGCATCAGGATCGTTCGGGAACGTGCTCCCAGACATCGTCGAGGAGTTCCGCCACCGAGACGCCCTCGGCCTCTCCCTTGAAGTTGAGGACGAGGCGGTGGGCGAGGGCGACGTGGAAGAGCTCCCGGATGTCTTCGCGCCGGACGTTCACCTCGCCGGCGAGGAAGGCGTGGGCCTTCGCACCCATGATCAGAGCGAGCGCCGCGCGCGGGCTGGCGCCGTACTCGACGTACTCGACGATCCGCGCGGGGGCGTGCCCGCTGTTCGGATGCGTTGCCAGAACGAGGCGGCCGACATACTCGCGCAGCCCTTCGGCGATCGGGACCTCGCGGACGACCTCACGTGCTGTCAGGATGTCCTCCGCCGTTGCCGTCGGCTCGGGGAGTTGAATCCCTCCGCCTTCTGTGTTGCGTACCGTGATCGCAGTCAACTCCTCGAGCGACGGGAATCGGACGTTCGCCTTGAGCAGGAACCGGTCGATCTGGGCTTCGGGAAGGGGATAGGTCCCCTCCATCTCGATCGGGTTCTGGGTGGCGAGGACGATGTAGGGCTCCTCGAGTTCGTAGGTGTGAGCCCCGACGGTGACCGTTCGCTCCTCCATCGCTTCGAGCAGGGCGGACTGCGTCTTCGGTGTGGCGCGGTTGATCTCGTCGGCGAGGACGATGTTGGCGAAGACCGGGCCTCGCGAGAACGCGAACCGTCGACTCCCCGACTCCTCGGTGATGATGTCGGTGCCGACGATGTCCGCGGGCATCAGGTCGGGTGTGAACTGAATCCGCGAGAACTTCAGGCCGAGCGATGCAGCAAGCGTTCTCACGAGAAGGGTCTTCCCGAGTCCGGGAACGCCCTCGAGAAGAAGGTTCCCTTTGCAGAGGAGCGAGATCAGCGCGGCTCGGACGATCTCACCGTGGCCGACGATCACCTCCTCGATCGACTCCGTCAGACGCTTGAAGACCGTCTGCGCAACCTCCAGATCCCGTTCCGTGATCATGATCCTCCTTCTGTAATCGCATTGAAGTAGTCGCGTACGATTTTGATCGCCCCCTCGGGGAGTCCGCGCTCGCGGAGAATCGAGTCGATCCGTTCGTAGCTGACTCGATAGGAGGGGGGAGCTCCGTCCGGGGAAGGCATCAGTTCGACCGGCACGCCCTCCGTGACGTACTCGCTGACGTAGTCCCCTTCCGACCCGATCTTGGCCCGATCCTCCTCGCGAAGGAAGTCGGACTCGGGCAGCTCCGTCTCGTCGGGGGACGAGCCCGAGCCCGCGGCACCGCCGACCTCATCCGGATCCTCTTCGCCATCGGCCTCGATCGTCGGACGCCGATCGCCGGCCGATGCGTTCTCCGCATCGGTGCCGTCAGGCGGGCCGCTTCCATCCGGGTCCTCGCCGGGATCTGCGGCTCCTTCGGAGGGGGATTCCCCGAGGTCGTCCAAGAAGTCCTTGAGATCTTCCGAATCCGGAGAGATGGCCGTGGTCTCCGGGAGATCCGCATCTCCATCCCCCGAGCGCTCGAGCTCGTCCTCCGGCGGGCCGAATTGATCGAGCAGCTGTTCGACCATCTCCTCGATGCTTCGCTCGTCCGGCGGATTCATCAGCTCATTGATCCCTTGCTCCATCTCGGGGGGGATACCGCCGCGCTCCAGATCCTGTCGGAGAGCCTCCATTTCTTCTTCGGTGAGAGCCGAGCGTTCGTTCGTCGGAGCGTTTCCGAGCCGATCCCGGATCGCCTGAAGTGTCTGAGCGATCGATTGCAGCGCCTCGCTCTGAAGTTGGGCGAGGCCTTCGATCTCGCCGGGTGCAACCGGAGCGATGACGGCTTCATCCGGGGATGCGCCGGCGAGGTCTCTCATGACGTCATCGAGCGTCTCCCCACGATTCGGTGTTTCAAGCGTCGGAACGCCGATCTCCTGCCCGGATTCCTCGTCAGTCTTCACCGTCAGTGGCGCGGTCGCCTCAGTGGACGGGCCGACGAGCGGGCCGACATCCTCGGGGCGTCCTTCGGCGGGCAAGAAGGACGTCTCCTCCAGGATCTCCGCCGGCGAAGCCGAGGGAGGAGGAAGGGGGGTGAACGCCAGGCCGACGGCGAGGGCGAGACAGCACGCCCCCGCGGAGCCGCCGACGATCGTACGTCGAGCGATCGGGAGCGCGGTCTGCCAACCTGCGATCGCTTGACTCACTTCTGCCTCGAGCCGCTGCCGGAAGATCGACGAGTTGCCGCGTTGTCGGAGTTCGTAGAGCGAGCTAAGGCGGGCGGGCAGGCCGAGCGTGTCGTCGACTTGCAGGAGGAGGTGCGGAATCCTTGGCCGGCGCGCACGCCCGAAGATGTAGCCGAGGGTCGCAGCGACGAACGGTGGAAGGACGAAGATCGCGATCCCCCAAGTCGGGAGCGGGATCCGCAACAGGCGGACGGCTATCATCGCGGCTAGGGCAAGGAGGGAGAGTCCGGCCAGTGAGAAGCTGGCGGCGGACAGCCCGCGAAGCTTCCGAGCTCTCACTTCCAGGGCGCGAAGGAACCGCGAGTAATCAAACGGCATGAGGCCTCCTGATCTGGCGTCGAATGCCAAGCAGCTGTATGGAGATCATCAACAGGACGAATCCGAAGGCGACGGCAATCTCTGCGGAGGACGCGGACTGCATGATCTGCAGTGCTGCTCCGATCGGGCTGAAGACGGCGACGATGGCGGGGATTCGCTCGACGAAGCTGAGAACCCATGGGGCGACGACAAACAGCCCGAACAGCATGTACTGAAGGAAGAACGGTCGGGTCCGGCGCGCGACACCCCAGAGTTCCATCCGCAAGGCGATCAGAGAGAACATCATCGCAGAGCAAGTCGAGTACAGAAGGAGAAGGAGCAATCCGACATCCTTCCCTGGGGCGAGAGACCGCGAGAAGACCAGCATCGGAAGAACGAGCATCTGCCCGAAGGCCGTGTGTACGAGCAGGCTGAGGATCACCGACCAGCGGAGAGGACTCACAGCTGCCGCGCTGGATCCTCGGCTGAGTCCGATGAGTGCGGTGGTCGCAACATAGGTCGCGAAGAAGGTCTGCCAGGGGGGATTCCAGTGCGGCTCCAGCAAGCGAGCGACTCGCGTGATCGGCGGGATTGAAAGCAGAAGTCCTACACCGCAGACCACAAGCAGAAACGTGTGCACCTGGACAGCCCGAGGCGAGAGGACAGAGGACGGACTAGTCATGGCGCGATCCTTCCACGACGTGAAGGGTGACAAGTCTCACTTTCTGCCCCCGTTCATCCCGCGATTCGGCGGATCCCTCGGCATGTCCGACGAACCAGACTCCGCGGTGGAACGGGAATTCGGTGGAAAGAGAGCTCAGGATGCCGATCGATCGGTCCGCATCGTCCTCAATCAGCTCCCGCAGGCTGCGCATGTCATCGATGGTGTGAATGCTGAGCCCTTGTGGAACGGACGTGACCCGGAATCCGAGTCCGTCTACGAGGAACCATCCTTCTTCGAACGGCGACGCCGTGACCTGATCGAGGATCAGGCGATCCTCGCGTGTGTTGTACGTCAGGCGAACCGCCGGCTGCGAATTCCCGTACGAGGAGAAGCTCTTCAGCGCGTTCCGATCGATGGATGCTTCGATCCGACCACCGGCGAACGTGTGCTCGAACTGCTCGGGAAAGACTTGGGATTGTGGCATCATGGCTGAGAGAGCGTCCGAAGCTGCCGAGACGGAGACGATCTGAAGAGGGATGGTCTCACTCGTCGTGGGCTGAATGAGGAGGCCGGCTTCTCGCCATAGAATACTATACGAATCAGCATATAGGCCGAATGATGTATGGAGCTGTAATATCGTATTTACAGCATATTTAGTGATTACCGTATGATCCGAGTTCGCATACAAACCGGACAAAACCGCAAGAAGAACGAAGAGAGCGGACAGCGACCCGATGGCCGCCTTCCGATGTCTCCGACCAACAGCGGCCGATATGCCGAATCCAACAAGGGAGACCACGATCAACAGGATCACGGCGGAATAGGATGGGCGAACGACATGGAGGGCACCCAAGAGCGTCTCTGATACGTCATTCAGCGTGAGGCGCGAAGCGGGCGGAGTTGCATCGGCGATGCTCGCGATCTCGGTTGGGGTCAGATCGGCAGCACGCATGGTCACGAGCGCGACATGCCCGGCACCGTACTGTCGGATGTACAGAAGCGGGGTGCTATCGCGATGAAGTGTTGTTGCTGTGGCGGATTTCGGAGTTCCGGTCAAGTACTGCCGACCGTCAAGGTTGGAGGCGAGTGCCGGATGATCGAGCGGGAGAAGTTCGCGAACGATCGGAGAGTCGAGACGGAAGAAGTCGGGCCCTGTCAATAGAACAGCAGTGCCGCCGGCGTAGACCCAGCGTGCGATGGCATCCCAGCTCTCTTGCGGAGGTGCGGCCGAGATCCAGAGGCTTTCGGCGGCGTCGTACGCCCACCACTCCGATGGCAGGTCTGTGGCGTTCACTGGCGGCGTGTCGGGATCGATCGGGTAGGGGAGCATGCCATAGAGCAGAGGAAACGGATCGAGACGCCGAGTCGATCGCAGATCGACCTCCTGTTCGGCCAGAGGGCGCCCGGAAGCGTCGATCAGGCTGACAAGAACGGGATTGAACGGATCATAGAGCGGAATCGTCGTCCGATAGATGCCGTTGCCTGTCACGCTGATTCTCGGCTCCTGAAGAACCGAAGCGGTTCCACGCCAGGGAGTTCCAAGGGTCTGGGTGACTCGGATTTGCGCATCCACGACCCCCGAAAGCCCACGAACATCAACCCGGAGCGGTGCGTATCGTTCAGGCACGACATGTCCGTTGAAACCGATCTGAGCCTCGATTGAAGGAGTCGCGGCTCCGGCGACGCCCCACAACGCGAGGAGCATCGCCAAAACCATGAGGAATGGGATGTGCTGTGGAGTCCGCCCGCTCGTCATCTCCTGCAGTCTATCGACGGAATGTCAAGAAATTGAGGAGACGATGGTGGCTGCGGGCAGCAGGCTCACTTCTTGGGGTGCCGGAGACGCTGAGCGTTTCTATTGAGGGAGTTTCTCGACAGCGAGTGCTGCGTCTTCACTGAGGACGTCAGCATAGATCTGCGTCGTCTGGATCGATCGATGGCCAAGCTGCTTCTGCACCAATCGGAGATTGAAATCCGATGCGCGATAGAGGAGCGACGCGTACGTGTGTCGGCAGGAGTGAATCGAGAACCGCCGCGGAATCCCGACGGCATCGGCGTGCTTCCGGAAGATCCGATAGACGGCCGTCCGCGTCAGCGGACCTCCGCGCGAGGAGACGAACAGCGGAGAGCGTCCGGCGGTCGGCTGCCCCTCGGTCTCCTTCCATTCGATGAACCGGGCGAGGTGATCGCAGAGTGCGGACCCGATTCGCACCCCTCGCTTCTTGTGCCCCTTTCCATCGCGGACGATCAGCGATGCATGGGCGCGATCGAGGATCACGTCCCGAAGCTGAAGCGCGCAGATCTCCGAGACGCGGAGTCCGGAGTCGAGGGCGACATGGAGGATCGACCAATCGCGAATCGGATCGGTCCGTCCGTCCGATGTCGGTGCCTGGGCGATCTCCTGGCAGTAGGTCTTCAGCGCTTGAACCTGGTCCGGCGTCAAGAAGTCTTCGTGGGTAACCTCGAGGGGCATATCTCCTCCCTTACTCGTGGCGAGGAGGGTAGCCGTCCGGTGGTCTTTCGGGCGGGACAAGTTTCGCAACAAAAGGGCACTTTTGTTGCGAAAGCTATGCCTGAGCGGCGAAAACTCTGTTCAGATCATGGTTTTCTCCGATTCGTCATCATCGCGGGTACCTCTCCGGACTGGCACGGGGAAGCGCTGAGGCCCGATCCCGAGGGTCTGCCGACCCGTCGGAAGCGATTTGCGGGGCCTCTCAGTCGATCGAATATCGCTGAAGGATCTTTTTCTCTTCCCCAACGACGTTTCCCTCGACCTCGACGTACGGAGAGAGCGTCGAGTTCTCGAGCTTCTCGCGGAGGAGGCTGTCGAGCTGGAAGATTCCCGCCGAGTTCGACATCTCGATCGCGATCCGGATCGGGCGCTCGGTCCCCCGCTCGAGTCGAACCTTCTTGATCGCCATGGCGGAGACCGAGTGGATTGACGGCCCGCCGATTTCAAATGGAATCCGCGCCCGACCGGATTCCATGTCGAGCGCGTCGGCGACCTTCACGACGCCGGCCTCGATGGTCAGCGTCCGGATCTGGCGCTGGTGCGCGTAGATCGCGTGCAACACCTCTCCCTTGATCAGCGCGATCGTCCGCAGATCGTAGATTCCATCGAGGAGCTGGTCGATCAGTGGAGCTGCGAGTACGAGCGACAGAAGCTCGTGTTCCTCGCGATGGACGATGTGGCCGATGTCGTGCAGCACGCATGCGAGCACGACGATCACCTCAGCGTCGTCGTTCGTCAGATCGTGGTTCGCGACGGCGCTCGGCGTGACGCCCCCCTCGACCAGGAGTCGGAGGAGCTTGAGGCCGATGTTCGTCATGATCCGAACGTGCACTGGTCCGTGATCGTTGATTCCCATCCGATCGATTGCGGTGATGTTCGAGCCGGACCAATAGGCGTCGAGCTGAGGCGAGGCGTCGATCCGTTCGACAAGCTGCCGAAGCGTTCGATTCTGGAGGCAGGGGACGTTAAGGGGCATCGATCTCCTCTCGAAGGGCGGCCCACCATGGAGGCGGATCGCGGTCGACGGTGCGCTCGGCGTGGCGCTGTTCTTCCAACTGGAGGAGGCGTTGTCGCAGGAAGGCGACCTCTTCGCGGAGGGCCGCGATCAACGAATCGGTTTGGTCCGGTTTCGTATCGATTTGCAGGGAACGTTGCGAAACCGGTACTTCTACAGCGTCCTTTTTATAGATGCTAGCTCTTAAGATCTCGCTCGCTTCAGTCATGGTTAGTCCGCTATCGTGCAGCTCCTGCAGTCGACGGAGAAGTTCGGCCCCTGCATCGGTCAGAAGGATCTGATTGTTCGGCCCGCGCCGGATGTGGGCGATCAGAAGATCCTTGATCGCTTCGATCCGATTGCGAACCTGGTTCGCGCTGGTGAGGCCGAGGGTCTGCCGGAGGCTGCTGATGGAGTGCATGGTCACGGGGAGACGATACCGTACCGGCTCCGTGCGGGGCAAGATCGAAGACCGATTGTGAGGGGCGAGCCGATCGGATAGCCTAGAGACCGCATGCCCATCCGACGACTAACCGAGCCCGTGACTCTGAAGATCGCTGCTGGAGAGGTGATCGACCGTCCGGCCTCGGTGGTCAAGGAGCTCGTGGAGAACGCGATCGACGCCGGAAGTGAGAGGATCGACGTCATCCTCCGCGAGGGAGGCACGTCTCTCGTCGTCGTTCGCGACGACGGAGAAGGAATGCTCGGTGAGGAGCTCGGTCTCGCCTTCGAGCGCTACGCAACGAGCAAGATCCAGACCGAAGAGGACCTCTTCTCGATCGAGACGCTCGGGTTTCGCGGGGAAGCGCTCGCGAGCATTGCGGCTGTCTCACGGATTCGAATCACGTCGTGCCCGCGAGACGGGGACGGAGCCCACTCGCTCGAAGTGAGCGGCGGCGACAGCGGGGGCATCGCGCCCGCATCGCGAGCGGGCGGAACGACGATCGAGGTTCGCGATCTCTTCTTCAACGTCCCGGCTCGCGCCCGGTTCCTCGGATCGCCGCGGACGGAGTTCATGCACGCCAACCGCGTCGTCCAGCGACTCGCACTCCTCTCCCCGACGATCGGGTGGACGGTGACACACGACGATCGCGAGGTCTTCTCAGCCCCGGCCGTCGGCTCGCTCCATGACCGGCTTGCCCAGATCTATGGAACGGATGTGGCGAATGGGATGATCCCGATCGAGGCGGAGCGAGGCGGGGTGACGGTCCGTGGGTTCATCAGTCGGCCGGACCTGAGACGGGGAAACCGACGGGATCAGAGCCTGATCGTCAACGGTCGATTCGTCAGCGACCGCGGTCTGTCGTTCGTCTTGTCGAGCGCCTACCGCGGGATCCTCCGGCCGGGGAGCTACCCGATTGCCGTCATCCACGTCGATCTGCCGCACGATCGGGTCGACGTTAACGTGCATCCACGGAAAGAGGAGATCCGCTTCTCGGATTCCCGCCAGGTTCAAGACACCGTTGCCGCTGCGCTCCAGAAGGCCCTCTCGAGTCAGCAGGTCGTCGCTCCGCTGGCCCCTGGGCGAACGACGGCCGGAACGGGGACGTCCGAGCCGCGAGCACCGTACGCCGAGAAGACCGAAGCGTTGTCGTTCGATCTGCCGCGCGAGATTCGCTTGAGCGGCCGTCTGCGTGATGCGGAAAAAGTGAGGGTTACGGGGGATCGACGCGTCGTCGGGCAGCTCCACGCCACCTACCTCCTGGTCGAAACGCCCGAGGGGTTGGAGATCGTCGATCAGCACGTCGCGCACGAGCGGATCCTCTATGAAGGACTCCGGGGCGAGTGGAGCGCGGAGGGGATCGTCCGCCAGATCTTCCTCATCCCGGCGCGGGTCGAAGTCCCATTCGAGACGGCGAGCGTTCTCACCGGCCGGAGAGAGGAGCTTGAGCGGGTCGGAATCATCCTCGACGAGTTCGGCGGTGGGACGTTCCTGATCCGCGAATACCCGCGCGCGTTGGCCGACGAACAGACAAAGCGCGGGTTTCAGGAGGTCATCGAAGCACTCGTCGAGGCGCTCGACTCCGAGGGGGACTTGGAAGAACCGCTCTTCGATCGGCTCCTCAGCGAGCTCGCTTGTGGTGCGGCGATCAAGGCGGGGGACCCGATTCCGCTCGCTGAGGCGCAGGCGCTGGTTGAGCAGCTAACGGCGTTGGAGAATCCCTACTTCTGTCCGCACGGACGCCCGATCATCTTCAGCTTCGCGAGGGACGAGCTCGATCGCCGATTCCAGCGTCGCTAGGCGGGAATCAGCACGCGAAGAGCCTTCGGAAGGACTCGGACGGAGAACGAATCGCTCGGAAGCCGGAACGGTTCGCCATCGACGTGAGCGATCAGCTTCTTCGGCGACGCGATCGTCGCTTCGGTCAGCTGGCAATAGTGGACGTTCCGCCACCCGAGGTGCTTCCCGGCGCGCACTCGGGGGAGTCGGACGAGGCGCTCGAGCTTCGAGTAGTCCTCGATGACGGAGATGTCGATCATCCCGTCGTAGACGTCGGCCTCCGGCGCGAGCTTGAATCCGCCGCCGGCGAACTTCCCGTTGGAGAGTCCGATCGATAGACACGTGGCGTCCAGCTGCCACGCCTCCGATTCGATCGTCACCGGGAACGCCTTGAACCGGAAGACCTCCTTCACGGCGGCCGAGATGTAGGCGGCCGCGCCGCGGAGACGCTCCATCTGGAGGACGTCGCGGGCGACCTGGGCGTCGATGCCGATCCCGACTCCGTTGACGAAGCACCGGTCGTCGGCGACCTGCCCGAGGTCGACGGTCGTCTCCTGATGGTTGCCGAGAACGTTGAGTGCGTCGAACGGATCGGCCGGGATGCCAAGCATCCGGACGAAGTCGTTCCCGGTCCCGGCAGGGATCACCGCGAGGACGGCATCCTGCCCGAGGAGGCCGTTTGCGACCTCGTTAACCGTCCCGTCGCCGCCCATGGCGACGATCCGATGGAATCCGGCTTCGACGCCCCACTTGGCGACGTCGGTCGCCTCCTGAGGCTCGTTGGTGTAGTGGAGTTCGTAGTCGATTCCCCGGCGATCGAGCTCCTCCTTCACCTTCGGAAAGAGCTCCTTGCATCGACCGTGCCCTGCGATCAGATTGACAATCAGGAACAGCCCCGCCCCGTCGCCCATGGTGGAATCCTACGAAACCTAGCGGAGGCAAGTCAAGAATGAGCGGAGCGATGTCGGGCTGCTTTCACTCCTTGACCGCGCGGACGACGACGAATGAACCGGTGTCGTGCCCCTCGGAAGGCGGTTCGATCCGATCGTTCGCATGGTCCGGATGCCCGGTCAGCGTCTGCACCGTCCGCTCGATCGTGAACCCGGCGGCCTCCAGCGCATCGAGCATCTCGTCTGTGAAGCGGAGGATTGCCTGGCTGAAGAACGGATCCTTGGGTCCAGCACTGTCGTAGATGCGCCCCACGGCGCTGTCGCGGGGCACCGAAGCGACGATCACACACCCGCGCGGCCGAAGGACGCGGGCGACTTCACGGAGTGCGCGATCGAGTTCTTGAACGAAACAGAGCACGGTGATGAGGAAGACTGCGTCAACGGCTGTATCGGGGAGTGGCAGCGCCTCGACCCGTCCCGAGATGATCTCGACTCCGCGCCTTCGGGCGAGCGCGGCCATCCGCGCGGAGGGCTCGATCCCCACCGGGATCCCGAGCCTCGACGCGAAACGACCGGTCCCCACGCCGATCTCGACCCAATCGCCTGGCGGCGGCAGAACCTCGCGGACGGCGAGCAACTCCGACTCATAGACGTTCGGGTACGCATCGAACCACGCATCGTACTCGGCGAAGTGCGTCTCGAACGGATTCGACTTGCCCATCACAAGCCGCCCTGATGGATGAGCGAGAGGAGCCCATCTCGTGCCGCGACGAACGCGTTCCCGAAGCGGTCGGTCCGCTCGGATGGCTCCAGCCGGATCGTCCGCTCGCCGAGGACTCCGGCCGGGCGATCGGTCAGCAGGACGACACGCTCGGCGAGGGCGACCGCTTCCTCGAGATCGTGGGTGACGAAGAGCATCGTCCGTTCGAGCCGTCCGAGAAGCTCGGCGAGCCAGTCCTGCATCCGATGGCGGGTCAGGACGTCGAGGGCGCCGAACGGCTCGTCGAGGACGAGGATCGGGCAGCCGGTCAACAGCGCGCGGAGGAGGGCGACGCGCTGCTGCATCCCGCCGGAGAGTTCGTGCGGGTAGGACGCCTCGAATCCGGTCAGGCCGAAGGCGGGGAGCTGCTCGGCGACGGCGGCTCGACGCTCCGCGCGCTCGACGCCGCGGATCTGGAGCGGAAGCTCGGCGTTCTCGAGCACCGTCTTCCACGGAAAGAGGAGCCCGCCCTGAGGCAGGTAGCCGGCTCGGTCGAGTCGCCCGACGATCTCCCCGCCGTCGGCCGGCTCCAGCCCGAGGAGGATCCGTAGGAGCGTCGTCTTCCCGCAGCCCGACGGGCCGAGGAGGGCGACCGTCTCTCGTTCCTCGAGCCGGAGCGAGACACCGCAGAGGACGTCGAGGTCCCCGTACCGTTTGGTGACGTTCCGGGCGGTCAGGACGGCTGTCACCCGGTGTCCTCCTCGCCGAACGGCGGGAGGAAGTCGTTCGTGAACGCGGCGAGCGGGTCGATCGCCCGCTCGATCAGTCCGTTCTCGAGAGCCCACGCGGCGAACCGTGTCCAGACGTCTGCCTCTTGATGCCCCCACCGATCGATGTCGTCGGCCATCTGCTCGGCGATCCACGCCTGGGAGGCGTGGACGAGTTCGCTGTCGAGTTCCGGCGCGTGGCCGAGGAGGATCTCGGCTGCCTCGGCCGGATGGAGCGTGGCGTAGACGTAGCCGCGGGTCAGCGCGGCGAGGAACCGCCGGACGACCTCCGGGCGCTCCTCGATCATCCGTTCACTGGTGACGATGACCGGGGTGTAGTAGTCGAGAACCTCGGCGAGTTCCGGAAGCGGGAGGAAGTCGAACTCGATCCCCTGGAGTTTCGCGTGAATCCCTTGCCAGCCGTAGAAGACCCAGTAGAAGTCGGCCAGGTCTCGGCGAACGGCCGTGGTGAAGTCGAGCATCCCGATGTTGATCATCGTCACCGTGTCGAAATCGGCGCCGACTGACTCCATCACCGTCCGGATCATCACCGACTCGAGATCGCTCCCCCACCCGGCGTAGCGGAGCCCTTCGAGGTCCGCCGGGCCGGCAATCCCGCGATCGCGCGGCGCAGCGAAGCCGGACGTGTTGTGCTGGAAGAGGGTCGCGATCGAGACGACCGGGACGCCCTGCGCGCGTCCCATCGTCACGTATTCCTGCATCGAGACGCCGAACTCCGAACGGCCGGCCGCGACGAGTGGAATCGATGCCGTCTCGGTCGGCTCGAGGATCTCGACGGCGAGCCCTTCCTCGGCGAAGTAGCCGAGCGCCGAGGCGACGATGATTCCGGTGTGGTTCGTGTTGGGGGTCCAATCGAGCGCGATTCGGACGTGTTCCGGCTCGTCGGCCGATGTCGATAGGCCGATCAAACCGACGAGGAGAATGAGAAGCCAAGGACTGAACGGTCTATGCACGATGCCTCCTTCGAAGCCATGGGGTGAGGACGAAGCCGGCGGCGTCGACCGCCTTGAACAGCGCGAAGCTGAGGAGCATCACGATCAGAATCGCCCCGAAGAGCCGGTCGGTCCGGAACGATTGCTGGGCGCGCGTCATGTAGACGCCGAGGCCGACCGAACCGCCGAGCCACTCCCCGACGATCGCGCCGAGGACGGAGTACGTCGCGGCGATCTTCGCGCCGGCGAGGATCCCGGGAAGCGTCGCCGGGAGATACAAGTGGCGATACCGATCGATCCAGCGCGCCCCGAACGTCTCGAGAAGCTCGGCGTAGGCTGGGTCGACGGCGCGGAACCCCTCGTACGTGTTCACCGTCACCGGGAAGAAGCAGACGAACGCGACGACGAGGATCTTTGAGAGAGCGCCGAGGCCGAACCAGATCAGGATCATCGGGGCGATCGCGATCAGCGGAACCGCCTGAGACAGGACGAGGTGCGGGTAGACCAGATCGCGAAGGGTTCGCGAGCGGTGCATCGCCAGCGCGACGGCGATGCCGAGGCCGAGCGCGATCCCGAGGCCGGCAAGCGTCTCGACGATCGTTGCGCTGGCGTGCCGCGCGAGCAGGGTCGCATCGTCCGCGATCGCCTCGACGGTCGCCACGGGCGACGGGAGGAGGTACCCGGGGATTCCGAAGATCGAGACGATCGCCTGCCAGAGCAGGACGAACAGGAGGAGACTGAGGAGCCATCGCGCGGTCGGGCGCTGCCAGAGTCTGACACCGGCTGGCGAAGCGTGACTCTTCATGAGTTTGCCCCTTCGGCCTTCTCCGCCGGCCCGTGGATGGCGAGGAGTCTCCCCGAATGAACCTCGATTCGGGCCGGCGTCCGCTCGATCGCATTCGATACGCCGCGTCCGCTCGCTCTCCGCAGCGGCTCGTCGTTCAACGGATAGCGAAGCCCGTCCGTCCGGACGATGGCCGAATCGGAGAGCGGGATGAGCGAGATGCGATCCCCTACGTCGCCGATCGGGATCGTGAACGGACCGTCGATCAACCAGGCCGTCTCGTCTCCGGCGATCAGTTCGACCGCGACGCCGCGTTCGGCCGCCTTCTCCAGGAGGAAGAGGTTGGCGAGCGCATGGTCGATCCGTCCGCCGAACGCGCCGAAGACAATCAGTTCCCGGACTTGCATTGCCCGCGCTTGCACAGCAAGCGCGAAGTCGACCGCCAGCTCGAGGTCGGTGAAGTCCTTGTCCGCTGGGTAGTCCTCGATCGGGATCCCCGAAGCGCGAAGCCGCACCTGCTCTTCCGACGTCAGGGAATCGAGGTCGCCAATCACGCGGTCGACGCGAACGCCGAGGGAATCGGCCTTTGCCCACGCGCCGTCGGCCGCGAGGATCCGATCGGCCCGATCGACGAGGCTGTCTAATCGGAATGCATCGCCCCAGTCGCCGTTCGCGAGGATCAGGATCGTCTCATCGGCCATGCCCGCGCCGCTCCTTCGCTGGAGGAGGCGGGATGGGGGCGATCGATCGCCGAATCGATCGATCGTACGGTGGCTGTTTCGTGTGTTGCGTCTGCTCGTTCATGGCTCCCTACGCTGGCATTACCCAGTTCAGGTTCGACGGGTCGAGGTGCCTCCTCCTCTCAGCCCAAACCGTTGGGCTCCCCGAACGCCGCGACTCTATCGCACTTCGCGGGGTGAAACAACTGCGGGAAGGAATGGAACCCCTTCCCGCGTGCGGTGATCCATCTCGTGAACGGACTTTCAGGAGGGCAGGAAGCTCGTCTTCGGTCCGATTCCGGCGATCGTCTCGGCGATCAGCACCGAGCAGTTCTCGACGTCGTCGAGGTGGACGATTTCGCTCGGCGAGTGCATGTACCGGCTCGGCACGCAGATCAGGCCGGTCGCCACGCCGGCCCGCGTCACCTGGATCGCCCTCGCGTCCGTCCCCGTCGGTCGCGGGTAGGCGTGGAGCTGGATCGGGATCTGTTTGCTCTTGGCCGTCTTGACGATCCGCTCGAAGAGAGGCGTGTTCACGTTCGGCCCGCGTGTCACGATCGGGCCGCCGCCCATCGTCACTTCGCCCGACCGCGTCTTCTCCTTGCTCATCCCGGGCATGTCGGTCGCGTGGCCGACGTCGACGGCGATCCCGACCTGCGGGTCGATCCCATAGGCACTCGTCGTCGCGCCGCGGACCCCGATCTCCTCCTGCACCGTCGCGACCGCGTAGATCGCCGCCTTCGGCTTCATCTTCGCTGCGAGGCGGGCCGCCTCGAGAACGACGAAGGCACCGATCCGATCGTCGAAGCCGCGCGCGGTGGCGAGACCGTCCCGAAGCTCGGCATAGTCGTAATCGAGGACGGCCGGATCGCCGATGGCCACAAGCTTCTCGGCGGCCTTTCGATCTGCGGCGCCGATGTCGATCCAGAGATCCTCCATCTTGACGACCTTCTTCCGGTCTTCGGGACTCATCAGGTGGATCGGCTTTCGTCCGATGATGCCGAGGACGATCCCTTTCGCCGTTACGATCCGGACTCGCTGTCCGGGGAGGACCTGCACATCCCAACCGCCGAGGCCGGTGAAGTAGAGGTAGCCCTTCTCGCAGATGTGGGTCACCAGCAGGCCGATCTCGTCGGCGTGGCCGGCGAGCATGATCCGCGGCGAACCCTTTTCGTTGACGACGGCGAACGAGTTGCCGTGCTGGTCGACCCAAGTCCGATCGGCGAACTTGTCGGCCTCTTCCCGCCAAACGCGGGATGCCTCCTCTTCGTAGCCGGTCGGACAGATCGTCGCCATGTAGCGCTTGAGGAAATCGAGACGCGTCTTGTGCATGGTGCCTCCTCGTCGAGTCTGTGACCGAGTGTATCCGCGCCCGTCGGGACCCTCCATCGAGCGGGTTGGCGGGGCTCTCACCGCCGTTGATTTTTGAAATCGGCGTTCGATATACTGAATTTGCGATGGAGGAGATCGGAACGCAGATCCGCGACGCTCGGACGAACAAGGGCTGGACGCTCGAGAGACTGGCATCGGAGTCCGGCCTCTCCCCGGGATTCCTGTCGCAGGTCGAGCGCGGCCTGTCGACGCTCTCGATCGTCTCCCTCTCATCGATCTGTCGAGCGCTCGAGCTGCCGATCGAGTCGCTCTTCGTCAGCAGCGGCCCGCTCGATCGTCGTACGCCGGTCGTCACAAAGGCCGACCAGCAGCTGCAAATTCAGATTGGGCGCTCGCCGGTCGCCTACCGCTACTTGAGCGGTCAGCTTCCGGACGCGCCGATCGAGGAACTCCTGATTGCCGAGTTCCCGGCCGACTGCCGGCAAGACGGATCACAGCACCGCGGAGAAGAGCTCGGATACGTCCTTGAGGGACGGCTGACGATCGCCGTCGACGGGACGGAGCACACCGTCGGCGTCGGGGACAGCTTCCGGATCGAGGCGTCGCGTTCGCACTCCTACTGGACCGGGAAGGACCGAGGCGCGCGGGTGTTGATGGCGGTGACGGAACGGTTCGTCGAAACGTAGTCGGGAAGGAGACGGTCCGAAGCATGGGCAGAATCGAAGGGCATCCGATTGTCCGACTCGAACGGGGGGAGCCGTTCGAGATCGCCTTCTCCGGCCGCCCGATCGAGGCCTACCCGGGCGAGATGATCTCGTCGGCCCTGTTCGCCGCGGGGATCCGGACCTTCGGACACCATCACCGCGATGGTGCCCCGCAGGGGATCTACTGCGCCAACGGCCAGTGCTCCCAGTGCCTCGTCCTCGTTGACAGCGTCCCGGTCAAGGCGTGCATGACGCCGGCCGAGCCGGGGATGCGGGTCGAGCCGGTCGACGGGCTCCCCGGCCTCCCGGCGATCGACCGGGTTCCCAAGAGCGGCGCCATCGAGACGGTTGCGATCCCGGTCCTCATCCTCGGCGGCGGCCCGGCCGGGATGTCGGCGGCGATCGAGCTTGGCGCACGCGGCGTCGAGGCGATCCTCGTCGACGACAAGGACCGCCTTGGCGGGAAGCTCGTCCTGCAGACGCACCGCTTCTTCGGCTCGATCAACGCTGTCTTCGCAGGGACCCGAGGGATTGACATCGGCGAGCGCCTGGCGAGCGAGGTCGAAGCACTCGACACGATCGACGTCTGGCTGAACGCCACCGCCCTCGCCGTCTTCAGCGACAGGAAAGTCGGGATCCTGCGTGGGGATCGATACATCCTCGTCGAGCCGGAGGTCCTCCTCGTCGCCACCGGGGCGCGGGAGAAGGCGCTCGTCTTCAATGGGAACACCCTGCCGGGCGTCTATGGGGCCGGGGCGTTTCAGACGCTCGTCAATCGGGATCTCGTCCGCGCCGCCGATCGCCTGTTCATCGTCGGCGGTGGGAACGTCGGCCTGATCGCCGGCTACCACGCGCTGCAGGCCGGGATCGACGTCGTCGGCCTGGTCGAGGCGCTCCCCGAGTGCGGCGGATACAAGGTCCATCGGGACAAGCTCGCCCGGATGGGGGTCCCGATCTACACGTCGCATACGATCCTCAGCGCCAACGGGACCGATCGCGTCGAATCGGTGACGATCGCCCGAATCGACGAGGCCTTCCGTCCGATCGGAGGGACCGAGCGATCGTTCGCGTGCGACACGGTACTGATCGCCGTCGGTCTCGACCCGGTCGACGAGTTCACCGAGGCGGCGCGACGGTTCGATCTCCCCGTCTTCGACGCGGGAGACGCCGAGGAGATCGCCGAAGCGTCGGCCGCCATCTTCTCCGGCAAGATCAAGGGACTCGAGATCGCTCGCCACCTCGGCGCGACGGACGAGGACATTCCGGGTGAATGGACGGAGACCTCGACGATCCTCAAGTCGAAGCCCGGCCGGACCATGGACCGCGAGCTCCCCCCTGCCGCGGACATCCACCCGGTCTTTCACTGCTCGCAGGAGATCCCGTGCAATCCGTGCACGTCCGTCTGCCCGCAGGGGCTGATCCACATCGACGAAGACGACATCCGGAAGATGCCCGCGTACCTCGGCGAGGAACTCGGGAAGACGTGCGTCGGCTGCGAGCGATGCGTGACGGTCTGCCCCGGCCTGGCGATCACCCTCGTCGATCGGCGGGGCGATTCAGTTCAGCCCATTGTGACGATCCCGTTCGAGTACGGATCGGACCGGCTCGCCGCCGGCGACGAAGTCGACGTCCTCGACGCGGTCGGCGATCTCCTCGGATCCGTCCCGGTGGTCGAGGTGAAGGCGATCCCGGCGAACGATCGGACGGTCCTCGTGAAGGTCCGCGCGCCGGAGGCGATCGCCGTTCGGATCGCCGGCATCCGCGTCCAGGAGGCGTGGGTCGGGGAGCCGCTCCCCGAGGCGGTCGAGCGGCTGGACGACGAGACAATCGTATGCCGGTGCGAGCGGGTCACCGTGGGGGAGATCCGTGCGCTGATCCGCGCCGGGCATCGAGACGTCAACGAGATCAAGGCGATGAGCCGAGCGGGGATGGGAGCTTGCGGTGCCAAGACCTGTAGCGCTCCCATCCTCCGGCTCTTCCGTGAAGAGGGGATTCCCCTCGAAGACGTGACGGTCGGCGTCCCTCGACCGCTCTTCGTCGAGGTTCCGCTCGCCAGCTTCGCCGGCATCGTCTCGAACGCCGGATCGGTCGGTGCGTTCGAGCCGGGGAGAGAATCCTCCGGATTCTCTCGGTCGGAGGGGCTGACGTGAGTCAGGCGTACGACGCGATTGTCATCGGTGCCGGGAGTGTCGGTGTGCCGGCCGCGTGGGCGATGGCGCGGTCCGGTCTGAGGGTTCTCGTCGTCGATCGGCTCGCCAGCCCGTGCCAGGGCTCGAACAAGGCGGCTATCGGAGGGATCCGCGCGACGCACTCCGAACCGGCGAAGATTCGGATCTGCCTCCGTTCGCTCGAGATCGCCTCGACGTGGGAGGAGACGTTCGGGGGGAACATCGATTGGCGGCCCGGCGGGTACTCGTTCGTCGCCTACGACGAGCGCGAGGCCGGGATCCTCAAAGGTCTGATCGAGACGCAGCAGGCGAGCGGTCTCGAGATCGACTGGCACGACGCCGGCGATCTTCTCGACATCATCCCGTCGCTGAATCGGAGCGGACTCCTCGGCGGGACCTTCTCTCCCGGGGACGGCCTCTGCTCGCCGCTCTTGCTTGGCCACGCGATGTACGAGCAGGCCTGCGCCGAAGGGGCCGAGTTCCGTTTCGGCGAAGCCGTCGTCCGGATCGAGGCGGAGGGCGATCGTGTCCGTTCGGTCGTCACCGATGCGGGACGGTACGAGGCGCCGATCGTCGTCAACGCCGCCGGCGCTTGGGCGAACGAGATCGGGGCGATGGTCGGGCTCGACCATCCGATCGTGCCGGATTCGCATGAGGGCGGGATCACCGAGCCGGTTGCGCCGTTCCTCGGGCCGATGGTCGTCGACATCCGGCCGACCGAGCATGCCGCCAACTGCTATTTCTTCCAGCTGGCGACCGGGCAGATCGTCTTCGCACTGACGCCGAAGCCGATCATCCCCGGCTTCGACTGCCGCGAGACGAGCGACTTTCTCCCGGTCGTCGCGAGACGGATGATCCAACTCGTCCCGCGCCTCGCCGGACTCCGCGTCCGTCGAACGTGGCGCGGCCTCTATCCGATGTCGCCGGACGGCGCGCCGCTTGTCGGACTCTCAGAGGAAATCGAGGGGTACATCATGGCGATCGGGATGTGCGGGCACGGCTTCATGCTCGGTCCCGGCCTCGGCGAAGTGATCGATCGTCTCGTCCGCGACGACCTGGCCGACGACGATCGAATGGTCCTCGACGGCCTCTCGCCGTACCGGTCGTTCGAAGGCCAGGCCGCACTGAAGTAGGATGCCTGCCGGAGGAGGCCTCGTGAAACGACTGACTGGCGACGCGTTCGAACGTGCGCGACGATTCGTCGAGACCGAGGCGCGTCCGCTCGAGCAGGCGCTGTTCGCGTTTCGATTCGAGGGAGGTTCGCCGGAGCGCGTGATCGAGGAGCTGGCTCGATTCGCGAACGAGGACGGCGGCTTCGGCCGAGCACTGGAGCCGGATGTCCGGACGCCGAGCTCGTCGGCGCTGGCGACGGCGCTCGGGCTCAAGGTCCTCGAAGAGCTCGATGCCCCAGCCGACCATCCGCTCGTCCGCGACGCGGTCGACTGGCTCGTGTCGACGTACGATCCGGACGCGCGGGTCTGGCGCGTCGTCCCCCGCGACGCGAACGACCATCCCCACGCGCCGTGGTGGCACGACGAGGACGGAAGCCTTGCCAGGACGTTCGACGACTTCCGAGTCATCCCCCGAGCGTTGATCGTCGGGCTGCTCCATCGGTTCGGTCCTCATCTGCCGCCCGGCTGGCTGGATGAGGTCGCCGAGGCGACCGTCTCCTGCATCGAAAGCCTTGCGGTCCTCGGTGAAGGCGGCGGGAGCGATCTGGAGTACGTCGTTCATCTCGCGCAGACGGAAGCTCTCCCCGAGTCGTACTGGCGGCGGTTGGTCGCCCGGATTCGCGCGGCGATTCCGGAGGCTGTCGTCCGCGACTCGGAGGCGTGGTCGACCTACTGTGTGACGCCACTGCGAGCGGTTCCGTCGCCGGACTCGATCGGCGCCGATCTGATCGAGCGTGAACTTCGGGAGAACCTTGACGCCCTGATCGATCGACAACGGACGGACGGCGCGTGGGATCTGACGTGGGACTATCCCTACCCCGGAGAGATGCTCGCCGCCCGGGCTGAATGGCGTGGGATTCTCACGCTCGATGCGCTGACGACCCTTCGAGCCTTCGGGCGGATCGACGGCCTGTAGCTGTCCGGCGCGGTGATCTCGCTGTACCGCTCGTTATGTGCCATGTTCGACGTTGCCGCTCCCTAGCCGTGGATTGGCATTGATTTCAGCGATTGCTGTCCTGTGCGCGTGAAGAGCTGCACCCATACGGTCAGCATTGCCGTCGAAGAAGCCAGCGCTCAGCAGATCGCGTGCGCGCCCTCCCCAGAGCTGTCGCTCATAGTAACGCCCGATTGGCGATTTTAGCCCTCGCGGTAGATCGCCCTTGATGAAGTAATCTGAGCAATTCGCGAACGGCCCAAGCAAGGGAAGCCGCGGCTTGTACTCCGCGTGGTGCACTAGGGATTGCAGGAACTCAAACACGTCGAAAAGCCGCTCGTGCTCGTTAGGGGTCCCCGTGTACCGCAGCACGAGCGGCTGCAGTACCTTGGATATATGGATGCTGGGGCGCAGCCACGCATCCCCCACATGGCCCAGCGGAAGTTTGTCCCAATCGTCCTGGTCGAAAACTTCGCTGCTGTTGATCAGTGCCAGTGCGTCGGTCCACTGCTGTGCAGTTCCATCCCACAGCTCGGGGGTCATGAGGATCGAATAGAGAGTCCGATGTCGCTGACCTGCCAGAGCGGCGATGCCTATTGCATACACAAGAAGGAGGACAGGGTATCGGTGAAGCCTGGAGAGTCCTCCGGGAGTGTAGAGCTCTGGCAGACTCCCGATTCGTGCGACAAGACGATTGAGCAACCTAGGACCTTGCGCCTCACAATAGAAAGCGACTGTCGACACAACTGCGACCATTCGCTCGACTAATGCCTCACATCGCTGAATACGTTCCTGGAAGGCAGCAACAAACTGCATTCTCTTGCCATCCCAGTTTGTACCTTCCTCGAGAAGCGCTTCGTGAAGCTGTTCTGTTTCCCCGTGGAGTAACGATTCGAGTCTCGCAGAAGCCTCATTCTGATCCGCGTGTCTTCGAATGTTGTCTACCACAAGCTGAACGCTAGTGGGATGTGACTGCTTGCTTCTCTTCAGCGCACAGGTGTCGTTGTACAGTTTGGGAAAGACTTCATCAGCGCCGCTGGCGATGACCGTTGTTGCGCCTAAGGCAGAGACAATCTTCGCTGCAGGCTCGGAAGGTGCTGGGGGTAGACTCAGCCAGAAAGACGAATAGCGTCTACATGGAGAGCCAAGCAGGGCTTCCTTCAGGGCCACATCCCACTCTCCCGACCAGCCACACACTAGGAGACCGAACTGCGGAAGATGCTCCTGAAGGAAGGCTATAGTGGCTTCGGGATACTGTTGGAGTTCATCTGCTGTGAGCCTTACTCCTTCCTCCTTGTAGTCCCCATGCAGTTTCGCCACAAGGCACTTAGTCTCATGCACCGGTTTCGCGCCTTCAAAGCCACCCTCCGAAGAAATCAGGTCAAACGAGACAGAAGCATCGAGAAGGGCCGTTTCAAGTAGGCGATCTATGTTGGTGGTGATGATGAGCCGCACGTATCCTTTGCTGGAAAGAGAGGCAATAGCGCGATGTGCAGGTGTCGGTTGGCGAAATGCTGGCATGGAGTCATCTGCATCCTCACCCTCGATGAATGGTACGAGCACTTGTCGGCGTTCCTCGCTCGTGAGTCGCAGGAGGCCGAGAATGTCGCCGAATCTTGGCAGGGCTCCGAATTCGTCCAAGTACCATCGCTCGGGGTCAGCAGGCGGCTCGGCTTGGCGGAGTGCTGCAACCTGCCTGATTAGCGTGAGGACGATATCCCATCCGGTCGGAATTCCGGCGCTTCGCGAGATCCCCGATCCCAGCAGCAATGCGTAGCTACCAGGATTTGTGCTCATGGCGATGGCCATCTGCTCATGTGGTGTCAACTCCATAGCAACACTCCTCTCATAGCGCACGGGACCACGTTGCGGTGCGTTGAGCACGTTAAGCGCGACTCTATGAGATTCAACGGATGAACGGCAAGCTGCTGAGGAGTCTGAGAATGCCCCTTCACGTTTGCCTAGTTCCGTCGCAGGATAGCCGGAGACCGATGAGAACCCTCTTCGCCTGGACGACGTCGATAGGCTGCTTCGAGGTGTGCGCCTACTCGGGCCCGTCGAGCGCTTCTCCCGGCAGCGGACGCTCGGCCGAAGCGTTCCCAATCGCCTTCATCTCCCAGATCCCGCGGGAGCTTTTCCAGAGCCAGGCTGCCGCGCTGATCTCCGGATGTGTGGTGAAGAGCGGCGGGCGATCGATCGGCGGCAGGCTCGCTCCGCCCGGCTCGTCCGGGTGCCCGGCGAGGAGCTCGCTGTAGCAGCGTCGGCTGAGGCCGACCCGCTCCGGCGCGACTCCGGCGAGGATGTAGGGATGCTCGGCCGCGATGTCGCGGCGGAGGCGGACCCGCTCCTCGAGCTGCCGATCGATCGCCAGCTTCCGGATCCAGAAGGTGAACGCCGGTCCGATCACGGCGAGATGGTCACGCACCTTGTCCCGCTCCATCATCGTCAGCGCGTAGCCGGCCCCTTCGAGCGCGTCTCCGGACGCTCGCCCCTGCTCCGCGAGCCATGCGTGCGCACGCTCGACGATCCGCCGCCGCGCGTCTTCTTCGATGATTGCGCGGTAGTCGGTCACCGTCAGGTGGACGCGTTCGTCGATCGGGATCGACTGGAGCGTCTCGACGAGGCGGCTGCTGACGCGGAATTCGAGCAGCTCCTCGTCAGAGAGATCGATCGGAACGACATCGACGAAGAACGACGCTGTACTCTTGCGAGCCTCCGTCCGCCAGAGTGGCGGGCCCTCGGGTTGCGGCTCGACGCGGACCTCGTCTCCGAGGTCGCGGAGAGATGCGCCGACGGCGAGGAACGGGAGGAGTCCGGATACGCGGCCGGGGCGGCAGAACCAAGCGCAGATGGCGCTCCGCGTCTCAGGCTCGAAGCTCCGGTAGAGCGCGATCGTCTCGGCGTGGCTCAACTCGGTCGGTGTCTCGCACTCGCAGCAGGCTCGCATGGCGGCGATGATCCGCAGGTGGCCGCAGCGCTGCAAGCTGGGTGTGGTCCTCCTGACACGCTCGGGAGACGGTGGCGGAGCAGATTGCTGCGAACCGAAGGAGCAACGCATGGATCGAGACGGGTTTCGAAAGGCGCTGGAGGAGACTGGATACGCCGAGGAGCGGATCGCCGGCTGCCTGGACGGGATCGCCGGGTTCGAGGCGTTCCTCGGAGCGCCTGAGCGTGCGAAGACACTCGATCGGGCGACCGAAGCGGACGTCTTCGCGTTCGCCGCGAAGCTGATCGCGGAGGGACGGAACGAACGGGTCCGGCTCATCGGGCTCTATCGGGTCGGGACGTTCATCGGAAACCATCCGATGACGATCGGCGCCGTCGAGCTCCTCGGAGGCTACGAGATGCTCGGCAAGGTCCGCGAACGGGTCGCGGCGGTCGCCGGTTCGGACGTTCGGGATCGCGTCTTCGCCGGCGTCGAGCTCCCGGCGCTCGGCACGCCGCCGATCGAATGGGCTCACGCAATGGCAACCGTGCTTCCACGTCTCGAAGCCGAGATCGATTCCCAGACGATCAAGCGGATCCTCGATGACGGCATCCGCGCGTTCCCGGAGGATGCGTACCTCGACTTCAAGAAGCGTCTCGAGGAGAGCGAGAGCCTCGACGCCTTTCTCGAGGACCGGAGGCGCCGGCATCTCGACATGCTGAGGGGATACCGCGACGATGGAACCCTCTACTACGATCAGCTCGTCACCGACGAGTTGATTGAGTTTGTCGAGGAGCATCCGGAGATCGGGGGAGGGGTGCGTCAAGGGAAGACGATCATCGAGACCAAGATCCCCCATCGCGGCGAGGCGTATCTGGCGACGGACGACGTGCGAATGAAGCAGTACCACGTCTGTCACTGCCCGCTCGCCAAGGAGTCGATCCCGAGGGGCGACGTCTCGGTTTCGCCGTCGATCTGCGAGATCTGCCCGTCGCACAACCGGAAGCCGTGGGAGATCGCCTACGGACGGAAGCTGGAGTCGGACGTCCTCGAATCGGCCCTCCGCGGCGGGCTCTGGTGCAAGTTCGCGATCCACCTGCCGGAGGACGCATTGCCCTAGAAGGGCTTCTGGGTCAAAGGCTTCTCTTCGAGCGTACACTCGCACGCCGGGTTCGGTCGAGTCGTGCATTGGCGAATCACTCTCGAGGACACGCGCATCGTCATCTTCTCTCTTCGCGTATCATCCATTGACTTCACAGCAGATAGGCGCATAGACTGACTCCATCTCCGACGGGGTTTCGCCGAAGCGAGTCAGGACTGGACACCCCTTTGCTCACGCTCCCCGAGCCGGGAGGTGGTACCGAGCAAATCACTGCAGAGCGCGCTTCTCCACTGGCTTCCACAAGCAGCACCAGCCTTGCGGATCTCAGTGCGGCGAACCTGGATCGGAGTCCAGCAAGTGGCGCTGGACCGGACTGACCAGAGCAACGACAAGGAGGAGACGTGAATCGATCGATCATCAGGCGAATCGTAATCGCCACGCTGCTTGCTGCGATGGCAGTCGGTGTATTCGTGCTGGCATCGCCAGGCGACGCGGTCCTTTCCATTCTCGTTCGGGATCCGGTGCATCCGTGTGCACCGTATCAGAGCACCAAGCACAGCTTCTACGTCCAGATCTTCCACTGCGACGGCGCCCCTCTGATTTGGAAGGGCGTGAACTACGGGATTCCCGTACAGATGACGCTGCCGGGGCCGAAAGGCGGGCGGATTCAGATCGACGTTGCCGTTCCGTCAGGATGCTACATCGTGCGGGCGCTGGCGAAGTGCAAGAACGTGGTCAGCGACTGGGCGTATGTGGAAGCCTGCTGTGGCAACACAGTCTGCGTGAATCTGGTTCTGCCGACGGTGAAACACTGCATACAACGCATGGTGACGGCCCTGCACTGGGGTACTCTCGATCCCGAAGGGCAGGAGGATCGCTTGCTCGATGTCTATCCGCGGGAGGTCGAAGAAGCGACCGGAATGCTGCTTCGGATCGCCGACCTGCTGCCGAAGGATTCGCTCGAGTTCCCACGTGCTCCTGACGCGGATCTCGTCGGGAAGCTCGACGAGCCTGAGCCCAGCCCGGAGAAGAGCGAGGAGTGCTGCGGTGGGGTGTACATCGATCTGTCGGCGCTCCCGTTCCCGGTCGGCCCACTGCCCGCATTCTTCGTCTACGACTTCCTTACGTTCACCGAGGTCTACGAGGACATCGAATTCAGCGGCAGTAGTCTCAACTGCTTCGGGTCCGAGTTTGTCGGGGGTGTCTGGCACGATGCGACGGTCCGCATCAATCTACTCGGACTGTCATGCGTCGCGTGCGCGGTTTCGGCGGAAGTTGACGGACATGGCCCGGATGCCAGGCTGCTCGGGCATCTGGCGGATGGGACGATCGTGACCGACGGCTGCCCCGGGGATCGGCGTGTCCTGAAGATCACGGGGTCCCTCAGCAATCCGATCGTCGCGATCGAGCTCTCCGGCCAGGAAGCGGAGTGGTTCTGGATTCAGGTCGACTAGCATGGTGCCTGCACACCCGACTGCGATTGCAGTCGGGTGTGCGCGGCTGCGGCCGAACTGCCAGCCGAGTTTGGCGGAGTTCCTGACTTGGCCATCCTAGATCGAGCGCATACACTCGCACTCATTCCATATCAAGTCAATGGAGTGAGGGCACTTCACTGCTATTGGCCGAGGAGGACAGCATGTTGCGAAGGCGGTTTCGAGCGGGGACGGAATACGCGGTGCAATCAATCGTCCTGATGGCCCTGCTGTTGGGGATGGCGCTGTCGGTCGGGGGCGTCGAGTGTGCGCCTGAGGCTTTCCCCGTCTGCGACTTATACAACAGGATCGTCGCGTCGATCGGCGCGGATTCCACGCTGACGATTCCACACTGGTTCTGGAAAGAAGAGAACGTCGCGTGCATCTACATCTTGGTGCCGGCGGAGGTGCCGATTCAGGGATACGACCCGGTGGCGAAGATCGAAGCGCTGCGGGCCATCCTGATCCCGTACTACGACTTGGGAGGAATCGGCGTCTACGTGAGCGTCGTGCTGGAGGGGTACCTCCCGATCTGCGGCGAGCTGCCCGATGCGGTCGATCTCGGTGCGGATCCGACGAGTACGGTGGCCGGGTTGTTCAACATTGCGCTGGCAGAGAACCCGCACTTCATCGAGGCCTTCGTCCCGACGGAGAGGCCGTTCGGCGTCGACAACGTCGTCGCCGTCTTCACGCGGGCTGTCATCGGATACCCGGAGCATTACGATCCGTTCTACGGCGGCCGGCTCTTCTATAAGAACTACGTGGCGGAGCAGTTGTTCGAGCAGGTGATACGCAGCGAGTACAACAACGAGCTCAGCGTGTCGTTCACGTCGCCCGTTCAAGAGTAGTCGGGAGCGACATCGAGGAACGAGAGGGGAGCCTTCGGGCTCCCCTTCGCCTTCGGAGCCCTTGTGTCTAGGCAGCCTTCCGGTGAATCCGTCCCATGGCGCGGATCCAGCCGATCGACCCGTCTTCGTTCCGGATGACGTCGGCCGTCGTATCCACGAACGGACCGTCCATCACGAGGAGCCGGACCTCCTCGCAGCGTGCGAGGCTGAACGGAGGCGGCGGAGGCGGAAGCGGCGCGTCGGAGGTCGGGAACGACTGCTTGTAGGTGATCTGACCGATCAGTCGCTCGCCGAGCATTCCGAGTTCGACGTCGGCGAACGGTCGTCGATAGAGCCCGACGAAGGCGGCGAGATCCTCGGGAGTCGACTCGATCGGTTTCGGCCGCTCGATCTCGACATCGAGGTACTCGTTCAGGGCGCGTTCGGTCACGTTCCGCGTCAGGACCGAGCCGCGATCGGCGTTGCTCAAGACCGCGACGGCGAAGTCGTGCTCCGGCACGAGCGTCAGCAGGGAGATCTGTCCGGCGGTTCCGCCGCCGTGGGAGACGCGGCGCATCGACGCGGTCTCATCGACCGACCAGGTCAGTCCCCAGTGCACGTCTCCCCACACGCGAACGTGCGGCGACTGCATCTGTGCCAAGCTTTCTTTGCTTAGGAGTCGTTCGCCCTCCTCCGTTGTGCCGTTGCCGAGGTGGAAACGGGCGTAGCGAAGCAGGTCCTTCACCGAGCAGATGAGGGCGCCCATCGGGCGGACGAAGCCGGGGAGGACCCAGGACGGAACGACCTGAGCCCCCGTCGGTGTGGCCCGATGCCCGACGGCGAACCGACGGGTGACGACCGGATCGATGTCGAAGTGCGACGACTCCAGTCCGAGCGGCTCGAGGAGCATCTCGCGAAGGACGTCGGCGTAGCCCTTCCCGGTGACGATCTCGATGATCCGACCGAGGACGGCGAATCCGGCGTTGTTGTACGACCAGACGGTCCCGAGTGGAGCGAGCTGCTCGAGGTCGGCCATCAGCTCGATGTACTTCGGCAGCGCACCGTCACCGGTCCCGGTGTCCTCGAACAGATCGCCGGCCCATCCGCCGGTGTGCGTCATCAGGTGCCGGACGGTCGCGCGGGCGCTCGCCTTCTCGTCCGCGACGCGGAACTCTGGGAGGTACGTTCGGACGGTGGCGTCGAGATCGATCTGTCCGGCCTCGACAAGGCGCATGGCGAGCGTCCCGGTGAACGTCTTCGTGATCGAGCCGATCTGGTGGAGCGTCTCATCGGTGACAGCCAGCGGATGGTCGGCGTTGGTGACGCCGAACCCGGCCGTCTGCATCTCGCCCCGATGCAGGATGCCGATCGACGCCCCGGGAACGCCGGTCGCCTTCAGTTTCTCTTCCACGAACTCGGTCAGTCGCTCCCAAGCCTGTCTCTCCGCCATACCGTCCCTCCATTCCATTGACGGTCGTACGTACGCTCTACTGCAGGCGGGCTCCTCCACCTGCAGACTAGTCTGTCGCCGGGCTTGCGACCCGTCCGACGAACAGGATTGTCTCGGTCGGGATGTCACGAATGACGAACAGGAACGGCCGATCGATCGTCAAAGTCACCGGCGGACCCGGAGATCCGCCGATCGGCATGATCACCGCCGTCGCGGCGGCCGCCTCCGTCCCCGCCTCGTCGACCGATACCCAGGCCTTGTGGAAGACGTCCGAGATGAATAGGTCGCGCGTTCCGTCGATCCCAGAGAAGTCGGCGGCAGCAGTAAACGCGTCCGTCATTCCGAGGGCAATCAGCGGATCGACGAGCGATGCGTCGTAGCCGATCTCGAACTTGGGAAGCCGGAGATACACCTCTCTCGCGCCGAGCGAGTCGACGATCTCGCCGTAGAGAACTCCGTCGAGCCCGGCCTCGAACGCTTCGTACGTCCCTCGGTCGGGCACGAACAGGATCATCGACAACGTCTCGCCGTTGTACGGAAGCTCGACCGCCTGCCCGCCGCCCCAGGATGCGTATCCGAACATCGCGGTCTGGCGCATCGTCGGGACATAGACGGTTTCGCCACCCATCGGCTCGAATGCCCCTAGTGAGGTCTGCGTGGCGTCGAACGGCTTCAGCCAGGGCGCGTTGAAGTAGATCGCGTTCGTCAGGACGAGCCGGGTCGCGGCGTCGATCGAGTCCGGGGGAAGGAGATCGACGATCCGGCCGTTCGTCTCATCGCTCACCCAATCGTTGATCGTCTCGCGCGAACCGTCGGGGTCTTCGACGAAGTCGAGCAAGCGAAGGCCGGCGCCGTAGTTGACGGCGAGCGTGTCGAGGTAGCTCTGTCGGAACGTGTAGCCGCGTTGCCCCCACGTGGCGTTGACGACGCTCAGCTCGAACCCTTCGCCCTCGTAGGGTGGGGCGATCTCTCCGCGGCCGTTCAGCTCGAGGTCGATCCAGTTGAAGGCCGGATGGAGATCCTCTTGATCGAGCGCGAAGTGGAGCGCATCGGCCATTTGGCTCTCGGTCGCTCCTCGGGCGCCGGCGTAGGTCATCGCCAGCGCCGATGAGACGCTGTACGGCGAGTAGAAGAGGTTCTCCTCGACGTCACCGAGCGCGTGAAGGAGATCGAACGCGAACGCCGTGTTCCCATCGACGAGCATTGCAACGTCGCTTCCTGGGACGTTCGGGTTCGTGTCCCGAGCGAGAGCAGATTGTGCGACGTCCCCGTCGGCCGGGGTCTCGGGCCAGAGCAGCGAGCACCCGACCGCGCCGAGCATGACAACAAGCAACAACAGACCTGAAATGACACCCCTCATGTCGATACCTCCAGAAGACTCAGACTACGGCTTCAGCACGAGCCAGAGCGCGATGCCGAGGAGACCCGCGCCGATCAGCGCAAGCAGCGGCCAGCGAACGCCTGTCGCGTCGTTCTCGGCGGCCGGCTTCGCGGCATCGACGTAGGATTGAAGCGTCGGGCCGGTGACGCCGGTCTCGTCGAGCGGAAGCACGTGGTGCTCGGCGAATCCGCGATACGTCTCGATCGTCCGATCGGTCAGCGAGACCTTCCAGATGTGCTCGTAGTCGCGTTCGAGGGCGATGTAGATCTCGAGGGCGATCGGATCGAAGACGAGCGAGTAGCGGGTCTTGAAGTCGCCCGTCCCTTGGGACGAGCGGTGAAGGACCTCGAATCCGTGATCGACATCGAAGTCGGCGAGGTTCTCCTCGATGTAGCGATGTGCGACACGGTACCGCTCGCCACCGACTCCGGCGATGTCGCGGAGCGGGAGTCCGACGAAGTCGCCGTTGTGGAAGTTGGTCATCACGATGAACGGCCGGTCGATCTCGGTGACCACGTTCTCGGCTCCGCATTCGACGACCATCGCATTCCCGGTCGGATCGGCGTAGAGGTTGTGGAGCTGGAGCGTCTGATACTGGACGACGCGGCGATCGCCGATCCACGTCAGAACCTCATCGACCGACGTGCATTGCCCGAGCCCATCGTAGAATGCGTTCCAGATGAAGACCTCGTCCTCGCCCGGTTCGTCGACCATTGCGCGGGCCGGATAGACCATCTGGTCGGAGGCGAAGAGGCCGTGCTCGTTCATCCCGACGGTTTTCGCGTAGTACTCTCCCATCCAGAAGCTCCCGACGAACAGCGCTCCGGCCTCGTGGTCCTCGATCGAGAAGAGGATCTCGTTCGGCGGATAGTCGAAGTTCATCCCATAGAGGGGTTTGCCGGCGTAGACGGCGAAGCTTGTGCACCCGAGACCGACGTGGGCGAGCAAGCCCACGATCGTCGCTGCCAACACCACGGCTGTGATCACGCGTCGTTTCATGATGGCCGATAGTATATTGCGTGAAGGGCCGAAAGGCCCTTCGCGGATGAGAATGGCGTAGCCATTCTCCTATCGACGAGCAATGCACGTCGGTCTGTTCGCGAGCGGAAATCCACTGCGGAGGACCTGAATGGCCCTTCACAGACGAGCCATGAGCGCCTGGCTGTTCACGAGTAGCTTCGGTTCGGTTGAACCGTTTGGCGCGTCGGTGCGACGATCGGTAGAGTTGGACGACAACACATCGAGTGAAAAGGATGCAAGGAGGTAGGGAGATGACAAGGCGAACCTGGCTGCTCCTCCTGCTGGCGGCGCTGCTCGCCCTCTGCTTGGCGGCCTGCTCGTCGAACGAGAGGACGACGACAACGACTCAAGAGACACCGGCGACTGATACGGCGTTGCCGGACGAGCCCGAAACGCCCGAGCCGGCACCGGAGGTGGCGACCGAACCGGAAGTGGTCAGCGACATCGACGACGTGGCCTCCCTCGCTCCGGAAGACGCGTTCTCCGGTGCGGCGGACGCTCTCGCTTCGCTCGACAGCTATCGATACTCGACGCTGTTCACGTTCGTCGGGGAGGAAGGCGACGAGGTCGAGGCCGGGTCGATCGAGCTGATGGGGATCGTCGCCGGACCGGACGAGAAGCACCTGATCTGGATGGATCTCGTCGAGGAAACCCGCTTCGAAGTCGTCCAGATCGGGGAGCAGGCCTGGATCTATGACGACGCGGGTTGGCGCGTGACCATGCCCGTCGTCGCCGAGGCGATGAGTCAGGCGGTGCTGATCTACGCGCCGTCGGTTGCGTGGGGCGGTGTCTTCGGCGAACTCGAGCCGAACGCCGACTACGTCGGTCGAGAGACGGTCAACGGCGTCTCGGCCCATCACTACGCCGCCACGTACGCCCAGTGGGGGACCTATTGGCCGGGCGAGCTGGAGAACGCGGCCGGCGATATCTGGATCGCCGAGGACGGCTATCCGGTGAAGTACGTCTTCTCCGCAACCGGGGTCGGTCGGGAGGGCGAGCGTGGGACGGTCACCTGGCGGATGGACCTCGCCGACGTGAACACCGAGATCACGATCGACCCGCCTGTTCTCGAAGAGGACAGCCCGCCAGGATTCTAGAAGACGCTAGAGCAAAGCGGTTCCATCCACGGTGAGAACTGCTGTTGGCAGCCGGTTCTCTGGGTAGGTGCGCAGGGGCGAGAGTAGGCTAGTTGCTCTGGTCCCTGTTCCTTCTTGTGAGAGATCTCCCGAGAATCCAGAAGAGCCCTGAGGTCACGACACAGAGCCCGGCGAACATCCAGACCCACCACGGGAAGCCGAGAAGCGAGATGCGTCCGTCGCCCCAGTTCCAGACGTCATTCCCAATGGCGAACAGGGCCGCGAATGCGACCGCCCAGCCGACGATCGCCCGGCGGCTGAGCGTCCTCGGCGTCCATGTCGGCTCGTACCGGGGCTCCGTCCGATGGAGGAGGCTTCCGACGACGAGGATGACGGTGGCGACAAGGACGATCGGGACGACCGGGAGGGTGCCGAACCTGGGGAGGAGCTTCAGGTAGTAGGCGGCGACAAGCCCTTCTCCGACGACGATCGAAGCGATCGCGGCGATCGGGCTCATCCGCTTCCAGTAGATCGCACCGACGACCGTCGGGAAGAGGACGGCGAGGCCGGTGAACGTCTGCGTCGCGATGACGCGGAACGTCGCCGGCGGTCGATAGGCGATCGCCAGCCCGATGAGGGCGAGCGCGATCACGAACGCCTTCCCCACCCATGCTGGCAGCTCAGCAGACGCAGGAAGGGCTTTGCCCTTCCTGCCCGCGAGGTGTTGCCGGATAGGACCGGCAACGTCTCGCGCAAACATAGACGAGAGCGTCAGCAGCTGCGAGTCGAGGGTCGACATCAGCGCGGCGAGGGCCGCGGTCAGGACAAGTGCCTCGATCGCAGGCGGCGCATGCTCGGCGAGCATCAGCGGGAGGATTCGATCGGCGGCTGCCCCTTCGGGAAGGGTTGGGAACGAGAGACGGCCGAGAACGCCAATCGTCACCGGGAGGAGGAAGAGAAACCCGGTGAGCAGCGGATAGAGGGACATCGTTGTTGTCAGCCCCCGCGGGCTCTTTGCCGCGTAGAACCGCTGGAAGAGCTGCGGGAACATCGGATCGCAGAGGAACCAGAGGAGCATGTAGCCGAACCAAATGCCCGGGGAGTAGAGATTTCCCAGGCCGGGGCGGGCGAACAGCTCGGGGAAGTCGCCCATGACGGCACGGTTGGCGGACGAGAGCCCCCCGAAGCGTCCGGCGATGATCGCCACCGCGACGACGAGCAGGACGATCATCATCCCGCCCTGAACCACGTCGGTTCGTGTGACGCCGCGGAACCCGCCCCGAAACGTATAGAGAAGCATGACAGCCGTGATCAACGCCGCTCCGGCAAAGTAGGGAATCCCAAGGAGCGACTCGAGCGCGTACCCGGCGGCCATCGGCTGCATCGCCAGGTACGGGACCGTGAAGACGGTCATCACGAGGAAGAAGAGGAAGCGGAGCACGGGGCTCCCGGTGAGCCGGTAGACCAGCTCCGGGGGCGTAACGAGCCCGTGCTCCTTCCCCATCTGCCAGGCCGGACGGCCGATCAGGACGAACGTCAGCGCCATGAATCCCGTGCCGAACGCCATGATCGGGTAGTAGGCGTAGCCGCTCTCCCATCCGGCGCCGGCGAACCCGAAGACGGTAAACGCACTGAAGTTGGTCGCCGCCATCGTCAGGAAGAGAACGAGCGGCGGGGTTGTCCGCGAGGCGATGAAATAATCTTCGCTCGTCCCGCGTGCCCGACGCATCGCCCACCAGCCGATTCCGAGAAGGACGGCGAAGTATCCGACGACGACCACGATCCGTACGGCCATGCATCCTCCTGTCAATGCAAAACGCCACCCGCCGAGGCTGGGTGGCGTGCGCCTAGGACATACCTCGCGTGACACAATACCCGACTTGGCGCGAAGCGCCAAGTCATTGTGTCACGTGAGAGATTGCTTCCGAGCAGCAATCTCTCGGTGACGAGGAAGCGGCATGGGGCACCGGCTCTCTGTCTCGCGTGGCGAAGGGGGTTCGAGTACCCTGTTGCCAGGGGGACAGACATGCTCGAAGGAATCTATCCGCCGATCCCGACGCCGTTCGGCGGAAATGGAGAGATTGACGTCGAGGCGCTCGCCGAGAACCTGTCCTGGTGGATGAGCTACAGCCTTGCTGGGGTCGTCGTCCTCGGTTCGAACGGCGAAGCGATCCTCCTCGAGGAGGGCGAGAAGCTGCGCCTGATCGAGGCGGTACGCACCGGCGTTCCGGAGGATCGAGCGGTGATCGTCGGAACCGGGATGCCGTCGACGCGCGCGACGATTTCGCTGATGCGTGCCGCCGCCGAAGCGGGGGGCGACTACGCGCTGGTTCTCTCGCCGCACTACTACAAGGGGCAGATGAGCGATGACGTGCTCATCGCGCACTTCCATGCGGTCGCCGATGCATCGCCGATCCCGATCATCCTCTACAACATGCCGGCATGTACCGGGATCGATCTTTCCGCCGAGCTGATTGTCAGAATCGCCGAGCACGAGAACATCGTTGGCATGAAGGATTCGGGCGGGAACGTCGTCAAGCTCGGCAAGGTCCACGGGGAGTTCGGCGAGCGATTTCGGATCCTCGCCGGATCGGCTAGCTTCCTTCTGCCGGCGCTGACCGTCGGCGCGATCGGCGGCGTCCTCGGGCTGGCGAACATCGCGCCTGAGGAGTGCCTCGAGATTGGCCGACTGGCGGCGGCCGGTGACATCGACGGAGCGTCGGAGCTGCAGATCCGGATGATCGAGCCGAACACGGCGGTCACCAGCCGATGGGGTGTTCCTGGGCTGAAGGCGGCGATGGAGATGATCGGGCACCACGGCGGACCGGTCCGACCGCCGCTGCAGCCGCTCGGTGACGAAGTGCGAGGGACTCTCCGATCGATTCTGATCGAGGCGCAGATTCTCGACCCGGAGAAGGAGACGATGAGATGAAGGACCGCACGCTGCTGATGATCCCCGGGCCGATCGAGTTCGATCCGGCCGTTCTTCAGGCGCTCGGCGCCCCGACGACGAGCCACGTCTCGCCCGACTTCATCGAGACGTTCGGGCGAGCGCTCGAGCGGATGCGCGACGTCTGGTGCGCGCCGAGCGGCCAGCCGTTCATCCTGGTCGGTTCGGGGACGCTAGCGATGGACGTCGTCGGCGCGAACCTGGTCGAGCCGGGGGATCGCGCGCTGGTTCTGAGCACCGGTGTCTTCGGCGATCGGTTCGAGGATCTCCTCTCGCGGTACGGGGCCGACGTGACGGTCATCCGGACCGAGCCTGGTGAGACGGTCGATTTCGAGGCGGCCGACCGGGCGCTCGCCGGCGGTGACTACAAGCTGATCACCGGGACGCATGTCGACACGTCGACCGGTGTCCGGATCGACGCCGAGCGGTTCGGGACGCTGGGGAAGCAGCACGGTGCGCTGACGATCCTCGATGGGGTCTGCTCGGTCGCAGGCGAGGAGATCCGACAGGAGGCGTGGGGGATCGATGCCGTCCTGACCGCGTCGCAGAAGGCGATCGGCGTCCCGCCGGGGCTCGCTCTCCTCGTTGTCAGCCAGAACCTCCTCTGCCGATGGGGAAAGCGGAGGACGGTCGTCGCGAATTACTACGCCGATTGGACGAAGTGGCTTCCGATCATGGCCTCCTACGAGAAGCGGGTCCCGAGCTACTTCGGGACGCCGGCGGTGAACCTCGTCTGCGCGCTCGACGTGAGCCTCGGGCAGATCCTCGACGAAGGATTGGACGAGCGCTTCGCGCGCCACGAGCGGTTCGGGCGCGCCTGCCGCGCGGCGATCGAGGCGCTCGGCCTCGATCAGATCCCGACGAGTGCCGACCACGCGGCGAACACGCTGACCGCACCGCGGTATCCGGAGGGAGTCAAGGGGCAGGACCTCCTGCCGAAGATCCGTGAGGCCGGCGCGATCCTCGCCGGCGGGCTCCATCCGGACATCCGGACGGAGTACTTCCGGATCGGTCACATGGGCGCGACGAATGCCGGTGACCTGCTGGCGACGGTTGGAGCGATCGAGGCGGGACTCCATGCCTGCGGACACGCGTTCGACCTCGGAAGCGGCGTGGCGGCTGCACAGTCGATCCTGTTCGGATAGGATCGACCGGAGAAACGGTTGAGGGAGGGTCGGATGAGGTGGAGACGGAAGAAGAAGGAGAAGAAGCCGGCGTGGATCCTCCGCCTCGCCTGGCGGCTCGGATGGAAGCCGGGGCGCGTGATGCGCGAGGTCCTCGAGTGGACCGAGGTCCTCATCGTCGCAGGAGCGCTCGCCGTGCTGATCATGACCTTCGTCACGGTCCGGATGCACGTTCCGACCGGATCGATGATCCCGACGATCGATCCGAAGGACTCGTTCTTCGTCGACCGGATCACCTACTACTTCCGCGATCCGAAGCCGGGCGACATTGTCGTCTTCCGCCACACCGAGCGGGTGACGGTCCGGTCGGTCGAGGAGGGATCGATCGCCGACGCGGCCGGCGTCGAGTCCGATGATTGGCTCCTCTATCTGAACAGCGAACCGATCTACTCGACCGAAGGGGCCGACGCCTACCTCGCGACGTTGCTGGAGGGCGTCGAGCTGCGACTGACGGTCGTCGGCGGGCGCCAATACGATCTCGGGATCAAGGCAGCCGGGCAGGATTCGCTTGAGGATCTCGGGATCGCGGCCCGCGAGAGGCGGATGCGCTACGTCAAGCGCCTCATCGCCGTCGGAGGGCAGACGGTGCAGATTGTCGGCGACGACCTCTACGTCGACGGCGAGAAGCTCGACGACCCGCGATTCGACCGGAACTACTATTCGAACGATCCGCGATTCCGCTATGGGGTCGAGCCGACGCTCGTCCCCGAGGGCCACTACTTCGTCCTCGGCGACAACTCGCAGAACTCGTTCGACTCGCGCTTCTGGGGATTCGTCGACGAGAAGGACTTCATCGGCGAGCCGTACCTCCGCGTCTGGCCGCTCAACCGATTCGGCCTGATGCGCTAGGGCGAGTCGCTCTACGTATCGAACTGCAGCTCGGGCGACGCGTAGATCGCGTCCAGAGCCTGCTGTCCGTCAAGAATCGAGACGATCGCCTCTGTGAGCGCCGGATGGGCGTGCATGTCGACGTGGTCCATCCCGATGCAGGCGACGTTCTCCGCTTCGGGGAGATACGCCGAGGCCATCAGCACGACGAGATCCGACCCCTGCCAGGCGAGGCCGGCGTCGACGCACTCCCGCAAACAGACCTCCTCGTCGCGACGGAGGCCGCAGCCGAAGCACGTCTGCCCGGCCATCGAGACGTAGCGGACGTCCGGGTGGAGCGAAATCAACCGATCGCCGAGCACACGGTCCCGGTTGAGGAGCTCGAGGAATGCCCCGTCCGGGCTCAGCTGTCGTCCAAGCCGGCTGAGCCACTGCCCGAACGAAACGAGATACGCACCGTGGTGCGGCCCGGCGACGCTGATCAGCGTCCGGACGTCGTCGCGGTACTCGGTTCCGTAGTCGGGGAAGTCCTCCTCGCCGAGGATCTCGTCGAAGTCGGCGGCCTCGATGTAGGCGCGCGCGACGAGGGCGCCCATACTGTGGGCGACGACATCGATCTGCGCAATGTCGTGCTCGCTGGTGATCCACTCGATCTCGTCGGCGAGACGGTCGGCGTAGAACCGGATACCACGGACTGTCGGCTCGTAGGGGATCGCGTAGTCGCTCAGGAAGACGTCGCGATGCTCGGTGCCGGCAGCCGGGAGATAGTGGAAGCTGTGCCCCGCCTCGATCTCGATCGTCCGGACCTCGACGATCGGACGCCCGGCGAGCCGCTCGGCGACGTCCGCCCAGAGCTCCGTGGCGCGAAACCCGGGGATCGGCTGAAACCCGTAGACGAGGAGGACCGGCGGAGCGGCGAAAGCACTCGCGGAAGCGACGGCGATCAACACACACGCAAGGCAGATGCCGATGAATTCTCTCCGTGAGTTCCGCCCCCACATGACCATCCCTCCCTTGCGGCATTCTACCGCGGCTTGCGGATATCATCCGACGGGATGGAGCTACATCGAAGGATCCTCGACGCACTGGAGACCATGGCGAGACGGCGTGCACCGGACCCGCCACCGACCGATTGCTACTGGGATCTGGGCATCGCCACGCCGGACGTCAGGCGGCTCGCCGCACGGTTCGCGAAGGACTACGCTGCCCTATCGCAGGCGAAGCAGCTCGGGCTGACGGCGCACCTCCTCGACCATGGAAGCGACGAGGCGGCCCATCTCGGGATCTTCCTCTTGGGGAAGACGATCGATCGGTTCGATCGGAGTGTCCTCCGAGCACTCGGCCAAATGGTCGAATCGTTCAGGGGATGGTCGGTGACCGACGCCTTCTGCATCGAGGTCCTCCAGTCGATTCTCCGTCGAGATCCCGACGCGACGATCCGCACTCTCGAGGAGTGGTCGACATCGTCGTCCCGCTGGAAGCGGAGGGCGAGCGTGGTCGTCTACGCGCGGAAGATCGGTGCGTCGGGCGAGTTCACGGAGCAGGGTCTCGCAGCCTGCGAGCGGCTGATCTGGGATACGGACGACCTCGTCCGAAAGGGCGTCGGCTGGGCGCTGAAGGACTTGATGAAGGGAGAGAAGGCGCCCGTCCTCCGTTTCGTCGAGGAGCTGAGGCGCCGTGGCGTCTCCTCGACGATCACCCTCTACGCGATCCGCGATTTCGTCGGGGAGGAGCGCCGCCGCATCCTATCGATCAGGCCGTAGCCGCTCTGGCCATGAAGGAGATCGCACCCGTCGGACAGGTGCTGACGCAGACGCCGCAGCCGAAGCATTTCGCCGCGTTCAAGGACGGCTTGTCCCCATTCTCCGCCGCGGTCCACGCGTCGAACGGGCAGCGCTCGACGCACGTCCCGCAGGCGACGCAGCGATCGATGTCCTGCTCTGCGACGTGCGACGATTCGACGATCGCGTCATGGTAGTCGTACCGCTTCAGCGTGTTGAGGAACCAACAACAACAAGAACAGCAGGAGCAGAAGACGGTCGATTCCTGGCCCGGTTTCCGGTACGCAAGGTGGACGAGGCCGGCCTCGTGCGACGTCCGGAGGGCGGCAAGGGCCTCATCGGCGGTGACGTGGCGAAATCCCTCCCACGTTTCGATTGCGTGGTCGCTGTCTTCGTCCAGGGTCAGGCAGACGTCGAGCGGGCGATCGCAGTTGCCCTTCTCTTTTCTACAGCCGCACGGCCCGAGGGCGATCGACTCGGCCTCCTTGAGGATTCGTTCTGCCTCGGCGAGATTCAGAACGGCCTGCTTCATGTCGACGTCGACGCGGACCGGGATCGTTGTCGCGATGTAGTGCTCGACCGCCTCGGCCACGTCCGCGGGTCGTTTGCTCTCTGCTTCGTTGCTCACTCGGCCTCCTCGCAGCTGGTGCGTTCGATGGAGTGTAGCGAAACGGCGAGCGGCTTCGCCAGCCGTCACGGCGGGCGGATGGGGTATCATCCCCGACCGAGCATCGAAGGAGGGTCGGATGAAGCGCGACATCGGGTGGGATGAGGGATCAGCACGGCTCCACGAAGCACTGACGGGTTACGGAGCATTCATCGTCGCGGTCGACGCGGACGGGAAGGCGAATCCGATGACGATCGGTTGGGGACAGGTCGGGATCGTCTGGAGCCGACCGGTCTTCACGGCCCTCGTCCGCGTCAGTCGGTACACGTACGGATGCCTCCAGGCATCGGAGACGTTCACGATCAACGTGCCGCGACCCGGCGAGCTGAAGGAGGCGCTGGCCTTCTGCGGAACGAAGTCGGGGCGCGATTGCGACAAGGCGGCCGAGGCCGGACTGACGATGGTCGATGCGAAGGCGGTCGAGGCGCCGATCATCGACGAGTGCGCGCTCCACTACGAGTGCCGGATCCTTGCACGGACGCAGCAGGAGTCGAGTGATTTCGCCTCCGGGGAGGTTCTCGACCGCTTCTATCCGAACGGAGACCATCATCTGATCGTCTTCGGCGAGATCGTCGCCGTTTACGCCGACGATTGAGCTTCGTTGCCTTCGGTCACGAAGCGATGCGTGCGGTCTCTCCCTCGCGCTCGTCGTCGTGGAGGACGGAGATGACGACCTCTTCGCGGACGCTCGCCCGCGGCGGGACCGATTGGCGGAGCGTCACGCAAGCGCCGATCCGCGCGTCGTTGCCGACCGTGATCGGTCCGAGGAGGGTCGCGTTCGCGCCGAGGAGAACCCGGTCGCCGATCGTGGGATGCCGTTTCCCCCCGTTCCGCTTCAGGCCGCCGAGGGTAACGCCCTGGTAGATCAGGACGTCGTCGCCGATGACGGCCGTCTCCCCGATGACGACCCCCATCCCATGGTCGATGACAACCCTCCGTCCGAGGCACGCCGCCGGGTGGATCTCGATCCCCGTCCGCCGCCGGACGGCGTGCGAGAGCCAGCGCGCGAGGAGCTTTGCGCCGCGGAGCCAGAGCCAATGGCTGATCCGGTGCAGCCAGATCGCCCAGACGCCGGGCGACGCGAGGAGGACCTCGATCGTGTTCCGCGCCGCCGGGTCCTTCGCCTTGACCGCGCGGATGTCTTCGCGGATTCGACTACGCATGGTCGGCCTCCCAGAGCTCGTTCGAGAGGTACTTCTCCCCTCCGTCGGGGAAGATGACGACGATCACGGCGTCTTCCGCATCCGGCGAACGCGCGACCTCGGCGGCCGCGGCGAGCGCCGCGCCGGATGAGATTCCGGCGAGGATCCCCTCGGCCTGCGCGAGATGACGGGTCCACGTCGCTGCGTCTTCATCGGAGACACGAATAACCCCGTCGAGTCGATCGAGCTCGAGGATCGACGGGCGAAAGCCGGCGCCGATCCCTTGAATCGCATGCTTCCCCGCTTGGCCTTCGGTCAAGAACGGGGATGAGGACGGCTCGACGCCAATCACCCGGACACTCGGCTTCTCTCGCTTCAGCCGCCGTGCGATCCCGGTCGCGGTGCCACCGGTCCCGATCCCGGCGACGACGATGTCGACCGTGCCGTCGGTGTCGTCCCAGATCTCACGTGCGGTCGTCTCTTCGTGGATCCTCGGGTTCGCCGGGTTGTCGAACTGCCCCGGGACGAAGGCATTCGGGGTCTCCGCGGCGATCCGTTCGGCCTCGGCGATTGCGCCGCGCATTCCCTCGGCTCCCGGTGTCAGGACGAGCTCGGCGCCGAACGCGCGGAGCGCCCGCTGTCGCTCGATGCTCATCGTCTCCGGCATCGTCAAGATCACCCGATAGCTCTTGATCGCCCCGACCATCGCGAGAGCGATTCCCGTGTTGCCGGACGTCGGCTCGACGATGACACCGCCCGGAGCGATGAAGCCTCGCGCCTCGGCCTCTTCGATCATTGCCAGCGCCGCTCGCTCCTTGACGCTTCCGACGGGATTGAATCGCTCGAGCTTCGCGAAGATTCCCTGCGCTCGACCCTGCTCGGTCGCCCGGAGTCGGACGAGCGGCGTCCGGCCGACCAAATCGAGAACGGAATTGGCCACGTTCATGGTGCCTCCTTCGATGTAGATGGGAATGGGCGCCTGGCTCGGCCGCATGCTGCGCCCGAGATGGCAGAGTTCAGATCTGGAATGGGAAGAGTGCGGGCAGGGCTTCGGCTAGCCGGCCGCGCGGAGGGTGAGCGGACAACAAACGCGATCACCCGTGGTTCGATGTTGGTTCTGCATGTCGCTCACCTCCTGTTGAGCTTGAAGTCCGCCAGCCTACAGCGGAAACGACGCCTCGTCAAGGGTTCCGAGTGTCCGGCTACAGCGAACTGTAGTGCCGCGGGTCGAGTGCGTCGCGAAGCCCGTCGCCGAGGAAGTTGGCGCAGAGAACGGTCAGGAAGATGAACAGCCCGGGGAAGAGGGCGATGTAGACGCCGTTCGGGTAGTAGAGAAACCCCTGCGCTCGCGAGAGCATGTTCCCCCAGGAGACGGCCGGCGGCTGGATGCCGAGCCCGAGGAACGAAAGGCCGGACTCGATCAGGATCGCTTCACCGAGCATCAACGTCGCCTGGACGATGACGATCGAGGCGACGTTCGGAAGGAGATGACGGAAGACGATCCGGAGGCGGCTCGCGCCGATCCCCTTCGCCGCCTCGACGAACTCGCGCTCGCGGAGGCTGAGGATCTGTCCGCGGACCAGCCGGGCGGTGCTCATCCAGGAGAGGACGATGATCACCCCGATGATGATCACGATGCTCTTCGCGTCGCCGAGTGCCTCGCTCAGGATCGCCGCGAGCCGGACCTCTGGATTGGCAAGGAGCCCGACGAGGATCAGCAGAAGCGGCAGCTGCGGGATGGAGAGCATGATCTCGATGCAGCGCCCGATGACGGCGTCGACGAATCCGCCTAAGAACCCGGCCATCGCGCCGATGAACGTGCCGAGGAGCGTTGACACCGTCGCTGCGATGAACCCGACGACCAGCGAGACGCGCCCTCCCTGAAGGACCCTCGCGAGGATGTCACGTCCCAGATCGTCGGTGCCGAACGGGTGCATCCCGCACTTGAACCAGAGGACCGCCGGGCGCTCGCATGTCCCGACGAGTCGCGGATCGGTCGGAACCGAGAAGCTCGGCGGCGCAAACATGTTCCGCCGGTTCTGACGCGAGAAGTTGTATGGGGTCAGCCAGGGCGCAAGGATCGCGCCGAGGACGAAGATCAGGAGGACCGATCCCCCGAGCATCGCCAGCCGGTGGCGGCGGAAGCGCCGCCAGACACCGCGCCAGTAGGACTCGCCGGCGGTGATGGGACTCTGACCCTTCGACGCCCCTTTCTCGGTGGTCCTGCGCTTCGCCCTACTCATAGCGGACCCGTGGATCGGCGAGTGCGTAGGCGAGGTCGGCCAACAGGTTGAACGTCAGGACCAAGAGCGAGATGAACATCAGCGAGACCATCGCGACGTTGAAGTCGTTCACCAGGATCGCGTCGAAGATTGCCCGACCCATCCCCGGCCAGTTGAAAACGGTCTCGGTCAGGATCGCTCCGGAGAAGAGGAGCGGGACGTTCAACCCGATCAGCGTGATCAGCGGGAGGATCGAGTTGCGGAGTGCGTGCCGGTAGAGGATCACCGGCTCGCTCAGTCCCTTGGCTCGGGCGGTGACGATGTAGTCGAGCTTGATCACCTCGAGCATCGAGCTGCGCATGAACCGCGTCCATTGCGCCAGCTGGAGCGAGGAGAGCGCGATCACCGGGAGGATCAAGTGTCGGAGACGGTCGACGAAGACCGGCCACGTCCCGACGACGCCCGGGCTCGCCAGGCCGCCAGCCGGGAGGAATCCGCGGAAGCGGACGGCGAAGACGTAGATCAGCATGATCCCGAACCAGAAAATCGGAATCGACACGCCGATGAAGTTGACGACGGTCACCGAGTAGTCGAAGACGGTGTGTTGACGTATCGCCGAGATCGCTCCGGCCGGGACGGAGATGACGAACGCGAGAAGGAGCGAGAGCCCCGAGAGAAGGACCGTGTTCGGGAATCGATACCGGAAGATGTACGAGGCCGCCGGTCGGCCGAACTGTCGCGAGATCCCGAAGTCCCCGTGCAGGACGCGGCCGAGCCAGCGCCAGTACTGGACGTACCACGGCTTGTCGAGCCCGTAGAACTCGCGGAGTCGATCGTAGTCCTCCTGGGTGAATCCTGGATTGCCGCGGCGCATCTCGTCGATCGGGTCGCCTGGCTTCAGCGCGAGGAGTCCGAACAGGATCAGCGAGATGACGAGCAGGGTCGGGATCACCTGCAACAGGCGGCGGATCAGGTAGACGATCATCGGAATCCCAGGTTACAGGCCGGGGGTGGGAACGAGCCCACCCCCAGCATTCAGGTCCGTCTCGTGCTCTGTCTTCAGCGGACGGCGATGGCGCCGTTCTGCTCCCAGCCCCATTCCCAAGTGTTCCAGAACTGCGTTCGTGCAGCCGCGGTTCCCTTGGTGTAGTTGACGAGGCCGATCGCCTTCGTCACGGTCTCAGATCGATCGTAGAGCGGGATCGTCGGCAGCTCTTCGTTGTAGATCACCTGCATCTGCTTGACGATCGCGGATCGCTTCACGAGATCGAACTCCTGTAGCGCCTGCGCGCGGAGGCGGTCGAACTCCTCGTTGACCCAACCGGTGATGTTCACACCGGCGTACGAATTGGCCGGTGTCGGAACGTTCTCGAGGGCGGCATCCACCGGATCCTCGAGCAGGTCGTTCGCCCACAGCTCATTCGACAGCGGGTCGGCGGGTGCTTGTCCCACCCCTCCGGCTTCGGCGTACTCGAACAGGCCTCGGAACGAGCAGTCGATGCCGTGGCTGATGTACTCGCTGGCAAAGACGACGCTTCCAGGCAGGTTCTCGACCTCGAGCTTGATGCCGACATCGGCGAAGAACTCCTGCAGGATCTCACCGGTCCGGACGCGGAAGTCGGCCGTGGTAGCGACCCAGTGCATCGCGAACTCGATCTCGCGGCCGTCATCCGTGACGCGTTCGAGCCATCCGTCGCCGTCGACATCCGACCAGCCGATCTCCGCGAGCAGCGCGGATGCCGCTTCTGGGTTATACGGCCAGGGGTTCAGGGCGTCGTTGAAACCGATGTCACCGCCGACGAGGAACGAGTTGGACGGCGTCGCACCCGGGAAGACGGTTGCAGCGAGGTCGCCTCGATCGATCGCTTGGATGATCGCCTGACGCGTTCGCTTGTCACCGAGCAGAAGATCGGCCGCCGCGCCGCACTCGGGGAAGAGGTTGACGTTCAGCTTCTCGATGAAGCCGGAAGGCGTCACCTCGACCGTGCCGCGATCGCCGAGCTGGGCGGCGAGGATCGTCGGATCCATCCCGGCCAGTCCGATGTCGTCCGAGGCATCGATCTCGCCGGCCAGAATGGCCGAGACGAGCGTCGGCTGCGAGACGATGAATCGGAAGGTGATCTCCTGGATGTAGTTCTCGGCCGGCCCCGGAGGATCGATGAAGAAATCGCCCCGGCGGCTGAACCGGATGAACTGGTTGATCTGCCACTCCTGGAAACGGAAGGCGCCGCTGCCGACGACGATTCCCGTTCCGGTCGACGGCGGAGAGCCGAGGAACTGTCCTTCAATGATCTCGGTCGTGTTCTCCGGATTGGCGGCGATTGCGGCCATCACCGCGTCGTAGATCGGCTCCCAAACGTGCTTCGGCGCGATGTCGTAGAAACGGCAGAGTCCGATCGAACCGCCGACGTTCGCGTAGAAGAGGTTCGGGACCTTGTAGAAGATCCAGAACGACTTGCTGTCGACCTTTCGGACCTCTTCGACGAGGTTGGAGAACGCGCGCGTCGTCACCAGGATCTCCGGCGTGTTCTGAACCTTGAACGTGAAGATCGCGTCGTCGGAGGTGATCGGGCGTCCGTCGCTCCAGGTTGCGTCCTCGCGGATCGTCCAGAGAACCTCCTGCCTGACGATCTTCCCGTCGGCGTCACGGAAGAGCTTCAGACGGCCGTTCTCCTCGGTCGGAACCTCGGTCGCGAGTCCCGGCTGCAGGACGCCGTCCGAGTCGAAGTACGTCAGCCCGACGTTGAAGAGACCCATCGTATTCTCTTTGGTGTCCGCAGCCCCTTCCCACGGTAGAAGGTTCGACGGCTCTTGTGTACTGCCAATGACGAGCGTGTTCAGTGCCGGGCCGGCCCATGCTGCGACGGACAGGCACAGACAGAGCCCAACGACGATGCCCCATTTCCTCATGGTGTGACCTCCTTGGGAGCTTTGTGGCAGCTTGTGGAAAGGCCTGGGTGACTCGTCCCTGCTCCCATATCGGGACAATCCACCCTAGCGATGCGCGAAAACGGTGTCAACTTCCGAATGGTCCAGACAGCTCGCCGGTCTACGGGACGCGCTTCGAGAAGCTAGCGATCTCCGGTTGGACGAGCTGCTCGTAGTCGGCGTAGGCGAGGCGGATCAACTCCGAGTGTGAGCCGGCGGAGAAGGCGATCTCGAGATCCTCGCTGAGCGCTTCGGAGCAGTAGACCGGCATGTCGTAAAGGTTTCCGAACGGCGGCATCGCGCCGACGTCGCACGCCGGGAAGAGATCCTTGAACTCGTCTTCGCAGGCAAGCTCGACCTGCTTAGCTCCTGCCGCCTCTCGAAGCCGATCGAAGTCGATCTGATGCGAGGCGGGGACGACGGCCATCGACATCTGCCCGTCGATCTTGACCATCACGGTCTTTGCCATCAGCTCGCCGGGGATGTGCGCGAGGGCCGCGACTTCCTGTGCGGTGTAGGCGGCGGAGTGCTGGATCGAGACAAACTTGATTCCGTTCTCGTCGAGGAACGTCTTCAGTTTCTGGATCGGCATGTCAACCTCCTTTGAAGCGGTCCGAGTCGCCGAACTGCGTTCCACGATAGCGGTGGGAGTCCGGCCCGCCAACTCGATAGGCTCGCAGCCGCTTGCCGGAAAGTCATCGGCCTCCGATGATTGCTCTCGAGGAGGCGGGATGGAATCGAATCGAAGCGGCTGGAGTGCCAGCGAGGCGAGACAACGGATCCGGGCTGGCGAGTGGACCGGGCCGACAGCCGGTCTCGCGGAAGGCTTCGTCCAGGCGAACCTCGTCGTTGTCCCTGGGGAGCTGGCGGAGGATTTCGAGCGGTTCTGCCGCGCGAATTCGAAAGCCCTTCCGCTTCTCGACATCACCGAGCCAGGCTCTGCGACGCCGGACCGCGCCGCCCCCGACGCCGACGTCCGCCTCGACATTCCGCGATATCACGTCTATCGCGACGGACGGCTCGACGAGACACCGACCGACATCATGACCCTCTGGCACGCCGACTTCGTCGCCTTTCTGATCGGATGTAGCTTCACGTTCGATGCGGTCCTCCGGGCGAACGGCATCCCGGTCCGCCACGTCGAACTCGGGCGGAACGTTCCGATGTACGTGTCGGATCGGCCGGCGATATCGGTCGGCCCGTTTTCCGGCCCGACCGTCGTCTCGATGCGTCCGATCCGCGCCGGCGACGCGGAGCGCGTTGTCGACCTGACCCGCAATCTTCCCCTCTGCCACGAAGAACCGATCCACATCGGTTCTCCAGAGGGGCTGGGAATCTCCGATCTCGAGCGTCCAGACTACGGCGACCCTGTTCCGCTCGCCGACGGCGAGGTCCCTGCGTTCTGGGCGTGCGGTGTGACCGCTCAGGCGGCGGCTCGGCAGAGCCGCATCCGGCTGATGATCACCCACGCGCCGGGCCACATGTTCATCACCGATCGAAGGATCGAGGAACTCGGTCATCTCCGGATGGGGTGAGGTATCCGCCCCTGTTCGATTGCCTGTAGATCTTCGCGGTACGTATACTCCACGCCTGAGGAGGGAATCCGATGAAAATCGTGACGATCTATGGCGGTCCGCGTCCGCAGGGGAACACGGCGGCCGTCCTCGGCTGGATCGAGGAAACACTCCGAGAAGAGGGTCACACGGTCGAACGATTCGACCTGAACGAACTCGACATCAAGGGCTGTCAGGGCTGCTACGCGTGCGCCGGCACACTGGATGCACCCGGCTGTGTCGTTCGGGATGATGCCCAGCGAATTCTCGGCGCGATGGTCGGTGCCGATGCGATCGCCTATGCATCTCCGTTGTACATGTGGGGCGTCTCCGGCCAGCTGAAGCTGATCCTCGATCGGGGGATGTCCCTCGTCAAGGACTACATGGGGCCGAACTACACGTCGCTCGTCGGCGGGAAGAAGGCGACGCTCCTCGTCACGTGCATGGGGCCGATCGAGAACAACGCCGAGTGGGCGCGCGACCAATTCGTCCAGTACGCCGACTACGCGAAGCTCGACTTGATCGATCCCTGGATCCTCGCCGGTTGCTCGGAGCCGGACAAGCTCGACGACAGCGTGAAGGCGAAGGCCGCGGACCTCGCGGCGCAATTGGTCGGATAGCGCTCAGACGTCGTAGGACTCCCACATTTGCCTGACCCGTTCGGCGACGTCGAGTTCGATATCGAACGGCGGTTCGGCGCCGTCGGTCGGTGCGCCGGGCGACTCTCCGGCGCCGTTGACCTCCTCAAGAGTTCGGAGGACGTCGGCGGTGAGGAACCGACTCAGTTGGGTGTACGTGTGCCGATCGGACGGCGCGTACCACTTGTGGTAGTAGCGAAGCGGCCACGTGACGTAGAGGAAGTCCTTCGCGCGGGTCAGCGCAACGTACGTCAACCGACGTTCCTCCTCGATCTCTTCCTCCGAGCCGGTCGACAGGTCGGAGGGAAGGAATCCGTCGGCGGCATGGATCAGGTAGACGGCATCCCACTCGCACCCCTTCGCCGAGTGGATCGTCGAGAGGACGAGCCAATCCTCATCCTTCGTTGGAATGCCGGCGAGATCGGCCGTCGAGCTCGGCGGGTCGAGCTGGAGATCGACGAGGAACAGACGTCTTGACTCGTAGCCGGAGGCGATCTGCTCGAGGCTGATCAGGTCGCGCGTTCGAACGTAGGGGTTGTCGTAGACTTTCGGCAGGAGCGGGTCGTAGAAGGCCCGGATTCGCTCGATCTGCGCCGCCGGATTCTCGATTCCCATCGGCGCGACCTGCGCGATCGTCTCCGCCAGCGCCGAGAATGCCTCCTCCGCCGCCGGTGGGGGGCTGAACGAAGCGATCGACCGAGGATCGTTCCGATGATCCGCGACGTGATCGATGACCCGCGCCGCGGTCGACGGACCGATCCCGTCGAGCAGCTGAAGGACGCGAAACCAAGCGAGCTCGTCGCGCGGGTTCTCCAGCAGGCGAAGGAACGCGACCAGATCCTTGACGTGCGCCGCCTCAAGGAACCGGAGCCCACCGTACTTGTGGTACGGGATGTTCCGCCGCGTCAGCTCGACCTCGAGCGAGTCGGAGAGGTGCGCTGCACGGAAGAGGACGGCCTGCCGACGGAGGGGGATCCCCTGTTCGTAGTGGGTCAGGACTCGGTCGATGACGTACGCGTCCTGCTCGGTCTCGTCGGTGCAGGTGACGAGGCGCGGCATCTGCCCGACGTCCTTCTCCGACCAGAGGTCCTTGGTGTAGCGCTCGCGCGCCTGAGCGATGACGCGGTTCGCCGTCTCGAGGATCGGAACGGTCGAGCGGTAGTTCTGCTCGAGGGTGACGATCGTCGTGCCTGGGAATTGCTTCGGGAAGTCGAGGATGTTACGCACCGTCGCGCCGCGGAATCGATAGATGCTCTGCGCGTCGTCGCCGACGACCATGATGCTGTCGTTCCCGGTCCGCATTCCCCGTAGGATCTTCGCCTGGAGGGTGTTCGTGTCCTGATACTCGTCGACGAGAACGTGGTCGAAGAGTTTCGACAGCTCAGTCGCGGCCGACTCGCTCTCGACGAGAAGGCTCCAGTAGAGGAGGAGGTCGTCGAAGTCGAGAACGTTTCGCGCCTGCTTCCGCGCAACGTAGCGCTTGAATAGCTCGCGGAGTTCGTCGGCCCACTCGTCGCACCATGGGTACTCGTGTGCGAGGACGTGCTCGAGGGATTCGGCGGTGTTGACGCAGCGCGAGTAGATCGCCAGGCAGGCCGCCTTCCGCGGGAATCGCTTCTCCTGTTTGTGCAGTCCGAGATCGTGGCGGATCAGGTTGATCAGATCCTCGGCGTCGCCTTGGTCGAGGACGGTGAAGTCCCGCTCGAGGCCGACCGCCTTCGCGTGCGTTCGGAGGAGCCGGTTCGCCGCCGAGTGGAACGTCCCACCCCAGACGCGGCCGGTCGTCGAGGTTCCGCGAGCGACGATGCTCCCCGCTCTCCGGAGCATCTCCTGCGCGGCACGGCGGGTGAACGTCAGCAGAAGGATCCGGCTTGGATCGACTCCGCGGGAGATCAGATAGGCGACGCGGTAGGCGAGCGTCTTCGTCTTTCCGGTCCCTGCCCCGGCGATGACGAGAAGCGGCCCGTCGGCGTGGGTCACCGCCTCGCGCTGCTGCGGATTCAGCTCATCGAGCCATGGATAGGCCGCACCCCCCGGAGTCATGAGCAGACGATAATCGAGCTGCCGCGAGCGCGCTATCCCGGGTGGTGGTTCCCGTGAGGGGACGGGCGTCCCCGTGCTATGATCGGGCCTGCAGATCGGAGGTCCGTGTGCGTGACATGAGCGTCGTCGACTACGATCCGGGCTGGCTGAAGGCCGCCGAGACCGAGATCGCCCTCCTCCGTGCGGTGCTCGGCGATCGGATCGTCCGCGCCCACCACATCGGAAGCACGGCCGTCCCGGGGCTCGCAGCGAAGCCGGTGATCGACATCTGTCTTGAGGTCCGGGGTCTCGAACGGCTCGATGATTGCGACGATGCGATGCGCGCGATCGGCTACGAGCCGCGCGGCGAATTCGGGATTCCCGGACGACGCTACTACCCGAAGGGCGACGAGGTGAGGACACACCACGTCCACGCGTATATCGACGGGGACCCGCACATCGAGGCGCACCTCGCGTTCCGTGACTACCTACGGGCTCATCCCGACATCGCGGCCGACTACGCCCAGATCAAGCGGGAAGGCGCGAAGGAGTATCGGCACGATCCCGACGGATACTGCGCGTTCAAGGACCGCTTCGTTACGAAGACCGTCGCTGACGCACTCGCCTGGGCGCGCCGACGAGCCGGCGAATCCTAGGACCGGCCCAACAAGAAGCCGAGAAGGAAGCCGGCCCCGAGGGTGACGAGCAGCGCCCAGGACAGGATCCGGGGACTCGGAGCGACGACGGGAGGATCGGCGTCGACGACGCGGAACGCGAAATCGTAGCTCTCCGCTGTTTCGTCTTCGGCGATCTCGATCGTCAGATGAAGGGTGAATTGGGCATCGGCCTCGGCTTCGATGACGCCGATCGACCAGCCGGACTCGGAGTACGAGACGTGGCCGAGCGGGATCGCGACGATCTCCGCGGTCTGCCGGATCGAGATCTGTGTCGGGAGTCGTTGGAATGAGTCGGGGATGTCGCTCGCGACGGCGTCACTCCGCTCGCCGCTCGGGAGGTCGAAGTACGAGTTCTCCCAGTCGATCGCAAGCGTGTTGCCCGTCGTGTTCGTGATCGAGAGGCGGAGTCCGACGAGCCCGGCTTCGCCGATCTCCGGCGCGAAGAAGGCGACGAACGCGTTCGTCCGATACTGGAGCGTTTCGCTCGCGCTCGGCGCGATCAGCTCGAGCGACTGGCCGATACAGCTCAGCGCGCAAACGGCCAACGTCAGAATGGCCGCACCAGCGCACGCGGTCAGCCGACTTCCATGGAGATCTCGCAACATGTCATCCACCTCCCGAGATCCGAGTCTATCGCCAAGGCGAGTTTCGAACCAACTCCGCCCGACCCGCGGCCGCATTTGAGGGGGTACGAGTGTCCCATCTGGGTGTGTGCGGTTTGCATGCGGTCCGCCGACGGGTGGGATACCATCATCGCCGTTTCGGGTTCAGACTGGGGTGAGTGAACGCATCGATGAGGAATCCTGTAATCGCAATCCAAGACCGCTTTGCACACCACAACGCCTCGCGTGCATTCCGGTTCCTTTGCTGGATCACTCGCCCCGTCGCCCGCCTCTGGCGGATGGCCGAGGAACACGGTCTGAATCCATGGTTCTTCATCGCCATGTCGGTCCTCGGGTACGCGATCCAATCGATGGTCTATCTCCCGCCGTTCCAGACACAAGCCTGGCGGCTCGCGTTCCTGGTCCTCCTTCGGATCGTCGCCCTCGTCATCCCGACCTACATCTTGCTCAAAGGGAAGGGGATCGCCCGCGCATTCAACGGGTCGATCGCCGCGATGTTCGTCGTGAACACGACGTGGCACGTCTGCTACTACGTCTACCTGTAGGTCGCTCCCCGTGTTCGGGACATCGGTTCGCTTCGATGGATGGCCTCACCTGGACCGAGTACCCTGTCCGCCGCCGTGGAACCGAATCCTGAACCTCATCCTCAACGGCAACTCGCCGGCCGGAGGCGCGCGATCCCGCTCGCCGGGTCGACATTCTTCGCCGCGACGGCCGTCGGCGGGCTTGGGCTGGTCGTCCAGCTCTACCTGAAGTCGCTCGGAGCGTCGACCTTCCTGATCGGACTATCGATGACGCTGAATTCGATCGGGCTTCTGATCGGGGCTTGGCTCTGGGGGAGCCTCTCCGACTACGTGAAGCGCCGCCGGCTGCTCGCTGTTCTGGCACTCGGCCTTGCAGCGCTGATCGGTCTGCTAACGCTCCTCCCGTCGACGGGTGTGGTCCTTGGTACGGCGCTCCTCCGCTTCCTCTTCTTCTCCGGGTTCGCGGCGGTGGCGATCGCGATCATCTCCGCTGCGAGCCGTGTCGAGCGACGGGGGAAGAATCTCTCGTACATCTCCTCGGCGCGGGCGTTCGGGTTCGCGGTTGGGAACATCGCAGCCGGCGTGACGCTCGAGCTTCTCGGGTTCCGCTATGCGTTCGCCCTCTGCGCGACGCTGCCGCTCCTCGCGTTTGCGCTGCTCGGTCTCCTCCCATCGGAGAACCCGGTCCAACCACGCGAGAAGATCCGGGCGTGGAGGGCGATCCTCACCGCGGGCGTTGCGGATCTCTATGTCGCGACGATGTTTCGGCAGATGGCAATCTTCGGCGCGTTCTCTCTCCTCTTTGTCTACATGGATTCGATCGGGATCGCCCCCGGAATCATGGGAGCGATCAGCGCCTCGAACACGGCGACGCAGGTCCTCGCGCTTCTCTTCTTTGGCTGGCTGGCCGACCGCGTCGGGCGACGACCGATCTTCATGCTCGGGTTCGCGCTGTCGGCGTTGACGCCGTGCCTGTTCGTCGTCGCGGCGAATGTCTACGGGATGATCGCAGGGTACGTCACCCTTGGCCTCTCGTTTAGCTCGATGTATGTCGGGGCGACCGCGCACATCGGGGATCGCGTACCGCACGAACGTCACGGCCAGATGATCGGCCTCTACGAGTCTTCCCGCGGACTCGGGGGCTTGTTCGGCCCCCTGATTGCCGGAGCGACTGTCCCGCTCATCGGCTTCAACGGGATGTTCCTCGTGATGGGAGGGATCGGCGCGCTCGGTTTCCTCGTGATGTTCGTCGGGAAGCTCGTCCACCGCAGGCCGGGCTATACGTTTGCTTCCAAGTAGCGAGTGATCGCCTCGTAGGTCTCGATTTTGTCGCCGATGTCGGAAGAGCCGTGTCCAACCTCTCCGAGTTCCACGTACTCGAAGTCCGTTCCTTCTTCGTATCCGAGTTCGAGGAGCCGGTCCCGAAACGCGTGGGCCTGAGTGACCGGGCACCGTGCATCGTTGACTCCGTGGATCATCAACAGCTTCGCTTTCAAGTTCTCCGCGAAGTAGATCGCGCTCCGGTCGCGCCACAGCTCCTCGTTCTCCTCTGGGTCGCCCATCATCAGACGGAGGATGTACTGCATGTTCGGGGGGCTCTCATCGTGCATCGCGAGTAAGTCCGTGATCCCGATCCACGCCACCCCGGCCTTCCATAGATCAGGCGCCTTGGTGAGCGCGATGTAGGTCAGGTATCCGCCGTACGATCCGCCATACGCCGCGATCCGCTGCGGATCCGCCTTCCCCTCACGGATCAAGAAATCGACCCCGGCGATCACGTCCTGCAGGTCGCCCCCGCCCCAGTCCATGTAATTGAGGTCCATGTACGCTCTGCCGTATCCGGTGCTCCCGCGGAAGTCCGGCTGGAGGATCGCGAACCCTCGCGAGACGAGGTACTGGACGAGGTCGTAGAAAGCGAACACGCACTGTCCCCAAGGCCCCCCGTGGAGATGTACAACCGCTGGAGGGCACCGATCCCCGATGTGCGTCGGCTCGTAGAGGATCGCCGGGACGGTTACGCCGTCCGATGACGCGTACCGGACTCGGCGCGGCGCGACGAACTCGCTGGGGTCGATTGTTCCGTAGTCGATCGGGGTCAGTGATCGGGGCTCCCTGTCGTCGACGGGGAAGACGAACAGCTCGCTCTTCCGCGTTGGCGTCGTCCGGTCGATCACCGCCGCGGTTCCACCGAGCGCGAACTCTGCCCAGTAGGTGAAGCCGAACACTTCGATTAGCGGGCGAACGGCGCCGGTCTCGATCTCGGTGACGATTGGCGTCATGCTGGCATCGCAGTTTTGAATCGACAGGAGGTACCGCCCGTCCTCGCTCACGTCGGTCGGCCTCTCCTCGACATCGTCGGCGCCGAGCCACCGCGCGTCTCCGGTTCGCTTGTCGACGATCACTGGCCGATCGCTTCCGAGCGCGTCCGAGACAACTACGATCCGATCGCCGTCCGGAAGCCAGGCGATCGGGGAGTCCATCGAGCCTTCTTTCCCTCGGAACACGCGGTGAGCTCCACCTCCATTTGCGCCGACGAGGTATACGTCCTGGTTTCGAAGGTCTGCGGACTGGTTGTTCGAGAGAAGAATCGACTGTCCGTCAGGACTCCACATTCCGGACTGGTGGACGGGCGTCGAGAAGTCAGTCAGCTGCACGACATCCAGGGATTCCAGGTCGAGCTTGTACAGATTCTGCTGCCCGTTCCGAGTTGAGAGGAACGAGAGCCACCGGCCGTCCGGGCTGAACTCGAGAGCGACCTCTCGTGCGTCGGGTGCATCGGTCAGCCGGCGGTGCGTCCCGGACGCCAGCTCGAGGCTCCAGAGGCTGTACTTCTCGTTGCCGTCGACGTCCTTGCCGAAGACGATGTTTGTCCCGGCCCGATTCCAGACGATGCTCGTCCTCACCGATCGGGGGAGTTCTCCATGCGTCACCCGGACTGGCTCTCCATCCGGAAGATCTGCGACGTAGACTTCCATCCGGCCGGTAACGTTCCAGAAGAATGCCACACAGCAACCATCGCAGGAGACCGATGGCGAGAGGACGGTGGGCAGAGAAAGCAGCTTCTTCAGGTCGATGTTCGACTTCGACATGGAGACCCCCTAGGCGAAACGCAGGCCAACTCGCAAGGAACTTAGCGGGATTATACGCTAGATTGGCTTTTTCAAATCTTTCTGTATGGAACGGCTATTGCAGGTCGTGAAGAGGCGAGATAGAGTCATCGGACGAGGTGATCCGATGAACGTCGTTACGATCCTAGCGAGTCCGAGGCCGGATGGGAACACGGAACGTATCCTCGATTGGACCGAGCGTGCGTTGAGAGAATGGAAACATTCGGTCGAGCGGATCCACCTGAACCCACTGAACGTCAGGGACTGTGCGGCATGCCTCGCGTGTGCTGAATCGACTGACGAGCCGGGGTGCGCCCTTCAAGACGACATTCCGCATCTCTTCGAGAAGGTGATCGCGGCCGACGCAGCGATCTTCGCCAGCCCGCTCTACATGTGGGGGGTCACCGGACCGCTGAAGATGCTGTACGACCGGGCCCTCTGCTTGGTTCGCAACTGGGGATCGCCCGAGCATCGCTCGTTCGTCGAGGGGAAGCGGATCGCGCAGCTGATCACCTGTGCCGGCGGGGAGGGCGAGAACACCGAACCGGTGACGACGACCTTCTCGCGGTTGGCGTACTTCCTCAAGGCCGATCACCGGGGGACGTTCGTCTTCCCGAACTGCACCGAACCGGCGCAGCTTCCGAACACGCACGGCAACGTGTCGCGCGACCTGGCTACGCGGTTGGTCGAGTGACGGTCTCCGAATGAACATCGCGGTCATCGGCGCTTGCGGAGATGTCGGGCGCCAGATCGTTCAGCATATCGTCGTCGAGCGAGTGCTGACGTGCGATCAGCGTTTGGTCCTCGCAGGAAACTCGATCGGAGCGAGCGCCCGGAGTATCCACGGCCTTGCCGCCGACCTGACCGACGCCTACACCGAGATCTGCCCGGAGATCGAAATCGTGCTCGATCCTGCGGAGATTCGCGCCGATCTGATCATCATCGCGGCCGGTCGGACGGCCGAACCGTCGCCCGAGCGAACGCCGATGTCGCGGGACGATCTCGCTTTGGCGAATGCACCGATCTTCAAGCGGTACGCAAGCGCGATCGCCGAGCACGGACACGGCCATGAGATCGTCCTGTGCGTCTCGAATCCGGTCGAGCTGGCCGTCGCAATCTTCGCTCAGCGGCTCGGGCGACAACGCGTCATCGGCATGGGCGCCTTCCTCGATTCGCTCCGCTTCCGCAAGGAGATCGCGACCGAACTCGGAGTCCCGAGACAGGCGGTCCACGCGTTCGTCGTCGGGGAGCACGGTTCGCTGTCGGTCCCGTTGTGGAGCGGCGTCCACGTCTACGGCTACGACGAGGTTCGACTGAGATCGGAGCTAGCCCGGATCCGGGGCGGGCGCTCGACGGCGGACTTCCCGGATCTCCTCGTCGAGGCGCAGTTGCACCTGGGGACGCTGATCCATCGAGGAGATGTCCGCGGGGCGTATGCCGCCGTCGAGGGCTACCCGCCGGACGTTCGCGCTGTCGTCCGGCCGTTCGTCACGCACTACAGCGGCGCGAAGACGGTGATCGGGACCGGCCACGCCACGATGGAGCTCATCCGCACGATCACCCAGGGGGTCGACGCGCTCGTCTCCGGACAGGTGGCGATCGATGGCGAGGCGTACGGCATCCGCGGGACGATCGGCATCCCGTTCGTCATCGGGAATCGTGGGGTCGATCGAATCTTCGAGTTGCCGATCGACGCCGAGGAACGCGACTTGCTCCTCGACAGCGCGGCCCGGGTCCAGGAGAAGATCGCGCCGTACGTCTGATTCGGATTGCGGGAGAGTCTGTGCAGCATCGCCGATGTCCGTGCCGTTGCGGCCGGGCGTCGATCGGCATACCATCATCCCGGTTGACGCCGCCGACTGCTGTCGTTGTTTCCGTTTCTTCTCTCTTTCTCTTGTTTGATAGGAGTGCGCTGTGACGATAGACCATAACGAAACGCCCGCGTTGCCTGTGGGCGCGCAAGACCTTGCCCGGGTTCTTGGCTGTGTCGTCGGCTTGCCGGTACACGCGATCCGGGCGACGCCGCTCGGCGCGAGTTCGCGCGAGACGCCGTGGCGGATCGACCTTGAGTCCTCGGCCGATCCGAAGACGGTCCTCGCCCGATTCGGGAAGAGCTGCAGCCGGACCGAGGCGATCGCGCTCGCGGCGATGGCGGAGCATCGATTGCCGGCACCGGTCGTCCTCCATTGGGATCCGGACGGTGCGGACCTCGGAACGCCGCTCTTCATCAGTACGTTCATCGAGGGGGACCCGCTCCTCGACGCGATGAAGGCGGACGAACCCTGGGCCGACGATCTGTACATCGAGACGGTCTGCGCGGTGCAGTCGGTGACGGAAGACGGTCTCCCACCCGGGGTCGCGGCCCAGCTCGACGGAAGCGACTCGGCGCTGACGGTCCTCGAGGAGGCCTACGACGGGTTTGCCAAACCGAATCCACTCGCCGAGGCCGCCTATGCCCGCTTGAAGGAGACACAGCCTAAATTCCCGGCCGATCACTTCAGCAACGGCGACCTCTGGCCGGAGAACCTGCTGGTGCAAGGGGGCCAGCTCGTTGGGATCATCGATTGGCAGCACGCCGGCTTTGGCGATCCGATCTACGAGTTTCTGCTGCCGTTCTTCCTCGTTCCCGAGCTGCGCGGGCGCGGCACCGAGGAGGCCTACTGCCGGAGGATGGGGTTCGATCCGGAGCTGCTCCATTGGTACCACGGCCTTGAGTTTTTCGATTCGCTCCGTTGGGTACTGAAGCTCGGTGAGCCGTACATGATCCACACGGCGGAGAGCCTGCAAGCGGATCTTGAAGCATGGCTGGAGGCACACATAGGCGGCTAGGGCGCGATGGCGAGACGCGAAGGTCTAAGAGGGGCGGGACGCCACGCAGCACGTCCCGCCTCTAGCATTCTGCTAGTCGTCCTGCTCAGCAGCTTCTGCGAGTCGGAACCCGGCCTTCCTCAGATTCCGCAAGACACCGGCGGATTCGTTTCGGGTGAACTCCTCGGTGTAGTGCCCGATCGTCCAGTGTTGCGCCCGGTTCGTCACGCCGTGGTCGAGGAATTCCTTCCGCCGCTCCTCCGACCACTCGTTCTCGAATCGATCCCGCCACCGCTCGTCGCCTTCTCGGTACCACGAGGCAACATCCTCGTCAGATGGAATCCGGTAGCCGTTCCGGTGAACAACCGCCTCGAGCGGAAGCCGCGGATTCAGGTCGACCTCCTCGTCGGGATACCCGAGGGTGACGAGGCCGGCCGGGACGACGTACTCCGGCACGCCGAGCGACTCCTGGAGATCCTGCGAAAGAATCATCCCGATGTAGACGCCGCCAAGGCCAAGGCTCTCCGCCGCCACGACGACGTTGTGGAGCGCGATCGTCGCGTCCCAATACGAGATGAAGAGGTTGATCGCCTGATCGTTGTAGAACGGCGCATCGTTCAGCTCGTAGTAGCGCTTGACGCGGTACTGATCGACGACGGCGACGATCGCCAGCGGCCCGTGGATGTAGCTGACCTTCTTCATGATCTCCGGATCGTCGATGACGATGAACGCGTACGGCTGGATGCCGCCGGCCGTCCCGGCGCGGATCCCGGCGCGGAGGATCGTCTCGATGGTCTCTTTGGGAATCGGATCCGGCTTGTACTTCCGGAACGATCGATGGTTCATCAGACACTCAATCACGGGATTCTTCGTCTCCATGAACTGCCTCCTTCACGATTCAGTCAGTCGGTGTGACTCTCATTCCGCTCGAGTGCGATCACAAGCATCGGCGGGCCCCGGATTCGGCTGGCGAGCCCGAATATCCTTTTTTCTTCAGGCTTTTCGTTCCCTTCGATTACGCCCCCTTGAATGCAAACGGGCCGCGAAACATTTCCTGTTTCGCGGCCCGTGATCGTCGAGGCCACTGGCCATGGTATGGCGATCGATCTCCTCACATACCACCGCCATGCCGGCGAACACGCCGCCGGGAGGGTGCCCCATCGTACTCCGGCGCGCATGGAGCTGCAACGGTTCGGGGGTCCTGGTGCTCGCGCGACGTTGCAGAGACGCTCGGAAGTAAGCTGACAGCGCAGTTCGAAGGAGGCAGAAGATGGCGAAACGAAGACTCGGCGGAGTCCAGTGCTTCTATCCAGCGCCGATGGTTCTGATCGGCGCGATGGTCGAAGGGCGAGCGAACTACGCGACCGTCGGCGACTGCGCGATCATGGGGATCCGGCCGGCGGTCGTCGCGATCTCGCTTGGGGAAGCGGGTTTCACGATCCGCGGGATCCTCGAGGCGAAGGCGTTCAGCATCAACATCCCGACGACCAAGCAGCTCCCACTGGTCGACTACTTCGGGTCCGTCTCGGGCAAGGACGTCGACAAATCGGCGCTTGTCGAGTCGACGCCCGGAACACTGCCGGGCGTTCCCCTGCTCGATGCCTGCGCGGTCAGCCTCGAGTGCAGGGTGATTGAGGAGTGCGTCGTCGAGCATCGACACATCTTCATTGCCGAGATTGCCGAGGCGCATGTCGATGAGCGCTTCATCAGCGAGACGGATGGCCGGCTGCGGATGGCCGCGCTACGGGAGCTCGATCCGATTCTCTATACGCTCGACAACACCTATCACTCCGTTGGTAAGCCGATCGGAACCGGTGGTGAAGAGGCAGCGAAGCTCGTGGCCTGAAGCGAGCCTCACGCTCTACTGCTCGGAGCGAACGACACAGAGTTTCCAGGTGAAGTCCCGCCCTCTGCTGAGTAGATCGGGAAGCTGGATGCGGTCTGCCGCGCCGGCATTCTCATCCAGCGGAGCACAGGGGGGCGCGGCGTCGGCCGATGCAAGCCTGCCATCGCGCTGATCGACCGGATCCGAAGTGTCCGAACGCCATGGAGAGGGCTTCGCGTCGGAGAATCGGAGATGCTCCCAGAGGCTGCATTTCGCGGCGAGAACGAGGATCGCCCCGCTTCGCTGAACATCCGTAGCTCGCGCGCGATCTCGTAGGGGATCATTTGACTTTCTGCTAGAGATATGCTATAGGCGCTGTATGGGGTCCCCCCGGGGGGGATCCTGAGGCGTGGTAGGGAGGTCGCATGCACGAGCACAGGCATGACCAAGTTACGCAACGGCTGAAGAAGATCTCCGGTCACGTTCAGGCGGTTCTCCGAATGGTCGAAGAAGGCAGGGATTGTACTGAGATCCTGCTTCAGATCTCTGCGGTCAGAGCCGCACTAACACAAGTTGGCAGGCTTGTCCTGGAGGATCACCTCGACACCTGCATCGTAGATGCGGTCAAGGATGGTTCGGGCGAAAAGGCGCTCTCGGAGCTGAAGGAATCACTGGCCCGGTTCCTCGGTTGAAAAGCCAGGCGGCCGGGAAGACAGGAGGAAGATGACACCGGAAGGCAGGACTACGGACGGAACGTGTCTCGAGGGCAAGGAGACATCGCATCAGGGAGGATTGAGGCTTCGGATCCGTGAGTATGGACTCACCGTGATCGTCGGTGTTCTCATGTTGATCTATGCCACCGGACTCCTTCGAGAGCTGTTCGGCGTCAACATCGCATTGATCGCCGCCTGCATCGGCGGCCTGCCGATCGTCTACGGGGCGATTCGCGGGCTCCTGCGCAAGGATCTGAACGTCGGCGGACTGGTCAGCATCGCGCTGATCGCGTCGCTGATCGTCGGCGAGTATCTCGCCGGAGCGATCGTCGTCTTCATCATGCAGATCGGCGAGCTGCTCGAGAACATGACCGTGGCGAGGACCGGGAATGCCATCCGGCGGCTGATGGATCTGAAGCCGAAGACCGCTCGGCTCCGACGTGACGGAGCCGAGGTCGTGGTTCCGATCGAGGAGGTTGTGCCTGGGGACGTTGTGTTGGTCAAGCCCGGAGAACGGATTCCGGTGGACGGCGTCGTTCTCTCGGGGCAGGCATCCGTCAACCAGGCCGCGCTGACCGGCGAATCGATCCCGGTCGAAGTCTCCGAGGGATCCAAGGTCTACGAGGGGACGGTCAATGAACTCGGGGCAATGGAGATCGAGACCTTCGAAGCAGGCGAAGGGACAACGCTGGCGCACATCATTAAGCTCGTCGAGGAGGCGCAAGCGGACAAACCTCCAACGCAGCGCGTCGCCGATCAATTCGCCAAATGGTTCACGCCGGGCATCCTCATTCTCTGTGCGATCACCTACGGCATCACGCAGGACGTCATTCGTGCCGTCACGATGCTTATCGTTGCTTGCCCTTGTGCACTTGTCCTAGCAACGCCGACGGCCGTCATCGCGTCGATCGGGAACGCTGCACGACAAGGGATTCTGGTCAAAGGCGGCTTGGCCCTCGAAGCGGCCGGGCGCGTGAAGGCCGTCGTCTTGGACAAGACCGGGACGTTGACGCACGGCAGGCCGGAAGTCGCGGCAGTCAGGAGCTTCGGCAGCCTGAGCGACGGGGAGGTCGTCCGTTACGCGGCGATCGCGGAGAAGTTCTCCGAGCACCCGTTGGCGCAGGCGGTCCTCCGCCACGCCGAGACGCTCGATCTTGACGTGCCCGATCCGAGCAGCTTCGAGGTCATCCCCGGTCGCGGTGTTGCCGCGAAGGCAGGCGATGTGAAGGCCGTTCTCGGTAATCGCGAGATGCTCGCGGATCACGGGATCTCCGTGTCGGACGAAGCGGAAGCCCACGCGACGGCTCGCGAGAAGGAAGGCGAGAGCTGTCTCCTCCTCGCGGTCGATGGGGAGCTCGCCGGAATCATCAGCGTGTCGGATCGAATCCGCCAAGAGGCTCCGGGAGCCGTTTCCGAGCTGAGACGAAGCGGCGTCGAGACGACGCTGATGCTCACGGGCGACAACGCGCACACGGCACAGGCGATCGCAACACGGGCCGGCATCGATGACTTCGCTGCCGAGCAGCTCCCGCAGGACAAGGCGGAGACCGTCAAGGAACTTCGCAAGAGATACCGCGTTGCCGTCGTCGGCGACGGGATCAACGATGCGCCGGCGTTGGCGGCCGCGGATGTCGGTATCGCCATGGGGGCGATCGGGAGTGATGCAGCGATCGAGGCGGCGGACATCGCCCTCCTCGGTGACGCTCTCGAGCAAGTCCCCTACGTCCTCCGCCTCGGCGCACGCATGGTCAAGACCATCAAACTGAACATCTTCGGGTTCGCAGTCGGCTTCAATCTGATCGCGATGGCCGTCGCAGGCGCGGGCCTAGTCGGGCCGGTGATGGGGGCCGTGCTGCACAACGTGGGCTCCGTCTTCGTCGTCGCGAACTCTGCTCTGCTCTTACGCAGCAAGTAGATATCCATCGAATCGAGCAAGGAGGTCGCAGGACATGGGAGAGAAGCAACTCGTGAAGCTGGCCAATGTGCCTGGATTCCAGCATGCGCAGGACAACTACTGGTATCGTCCGCTGCTGTTCGGCAAGGACCTGTTCATGTACGTCGCGCACGTGCCGCCTGGGGGTGATATGCCTCCTGGTGGGCATGCAGAGAAGGAGGAGTTCGAGATCTGCCTGTTCATGCTTGAGGGAGAGCTCGAGATCACTCTTGGCGACGACACATTCACCATTGGCCCTGAGACGGCTCTTCACGGATGGCCGGACCAGGAGCTTGGGGTGAAGAACAACGGCGACGTGACGGCGAGCTTCGTCCTCGCGTTCTCCCCGCCGCCAGGAATCAACTCGATCGAGGAGCTGAAGCAGCGGTACGCGGAGAGGAACCGCACGGTGAAGACGCCGGAGGAGACGAACGCACTTAGGGAAGGGAGAGCGTAAGCGATGGGTGGCGCGAAGCAGGTCGTTCAGCTGAAGTCCGTTCCGGCGTTCCAGCATGCGGAAGACGACTTCTGGTTCCGTCCGTTGCTGTTTGGGAAGGACTTGTTCATGTACGTGGCGCACATCCCCCCCGGAGGGGACATGCCGCCGAACGGCCACGCCGAGAAGGAGCACTTCGAGACGTGCCTGTTCATGCTGGAGGGTGAGCTTGAGATCAGCTACGACGATGAGACGTTCACGATCGGCCCGGAGACCGCTCTGCACCGACATCCCACCACGAGGTTCGGCGTGAAGAACAACGGGGACGTGACCGCAAGCTATGTGATCGCGTTCTCGCCTCCGCCGGAAGTCGAGTCTGTCGAGGCCCTTGAGAAGAGATTCGCAGAGCAGAACAGGACTATAAAGCCGCCTTCGGAAGCCAATGAGCTGAGACGTAGGGGCGGCACATGAGCGAGTGGAACGCGAGAGAAGAGGTACGCATATGACGGACAAGAAGCAGTTGGTCCAGTTGTCTGAGGTCCCGAGTTTTCAGCATGCAAAGGACAACTACTGGGCTCGCCCCGTGGTGTTCGGCAAGAACCTCTACACCTACGTGGCGCACATCCCTCCGGGCGGAGACATGCCACCCAACGGCCACGCTGAGAAGGAGGAGTTCGAGACCTCCCTATTCATGCTCGAGGGCGAGCTCGAGATCACCTACAACGACGAGAAGTTCATGATCGGGCCGGAGATGGCACTCCATGTCCCGCTCGGCGTCGCCTTTGGCGTTAAGAACCATGGGAGTGTAACCGCCAGCTACGTCCTCACCTTCTCACCATCACCTGGCACCGAGACGATGGACGAGAAGATCGAGCGGTTTGCCCGCGAGAACCGTGGAACGAAAACGGCCGAAGAGACGAACGCGATGCGACAACTTGGTCGCTGATGATGGCGGACGGAGGTAGACAGTGGGTGTAAGGATTCTGCAGCTGGCCACATATGGGGTCGAGATTGTCGAGTGCGGCGGCGCTCTCGCGAAGAACGTCCAAGCGGGGGGGTACTCTGAGGCCGCCGTTCTTCTGAGCAGGCCGCAGAGTTGGCCGGAGGTGACGAAGGCGGCCGAGATCCTCGGCGTGAAGGTGAGCTTCCTCAAGTTCGACTACGGGAACGTCAACGCCGATTTCGAGTCCAAGAAGAAGCTCATTCACCTCATTCGGGAATCGAAACCGGGCATCATCATTGCGCAGGACCCGCTGGAAGGTTACTCAGATCTGGACCCCGATCGCAGACAGGCAATGCTGCTCTATCTCGAGGCGATTGCGCTGGCTGGTAGGCGCTTCGCGCTCGATGAGTGCGAGTTGGAACCTCACCCGATCGCGACGATCTACTACATGACACACCATCCCAATTGCGTCGTCGACGTTTCCGATGTGTGGGATCTCAAGGAACGGGCAATGGATGAGTGCAAGTCGCAGATGGAGTTCAGCGCCATGATGCTGAGTCGAAGAGTGGATGAGGATCTGCTGCGCAAGCTCATCTCGGGGGATCAGGGCTCTAGCCCTATGTCACCAGTAGAGCTGGGCCGAGAACTCCATCGTGAAATGGACAAGGCAGTTCATCTGGTCCACGGCATCCGAGGTCATGGCAGCCGCTGCGTCTTGGGTGAGCCCTATCGCAGAGAAGGGCCGTTCACTCTTCAGGAACTGATGGTATAGCGCCTCAACACTGGGTTGTGGGAGGTGATAGCAGCGAAGAACAACCGTCCCGAGCAAAAACGTGCTTGATGCGAGTGAGGAGGTCGAAGCAATGAACAAGCGGATATTGGTACTGGGACTGGCTCTGGCGTTGCTCATAACAGGGATTCCGATCCTTGTTCATGCTGCTGGAACGATAAGGATTGCCGCACACCTCGACTCTCTGAATCTGACCCCCTTCAACTACGTCACTGGGACTCCTGGGTACAGGAAGATGACGCTCGTCTATGATTCGCTTCTGTACGGAGATGCAGACAACATCCCTCAGCCCTGGTTGGCGGAGACAGCCGAACTGAGCGAGGACGGACTGCTTTGGACGTTCGTTCTTCGCGAGGGGATCACCTGGCACGATGGGGAGCCGTTCACGGCGTACGACGTAAAGTTCACGTTCGAATACTACTTGGAGTACACAGGGGCAGGGCGTTTCACAGGCCCGATTGCCCGAGCCGTGGACCGAGTCTGGGCCTACGATGATCGAACCGTGAAGATCTATCTGAAGCAGGAGGAACCAGCTTTCCGCTTCGACCTCACGGACATTCCGATCTTGCCAAGGCATATCTGGAAGGACATCACCGATCCCGACAACGCCCTGGACGTCTCGGTAACTGTTGGCACCGGCCCATACAAGCTTGTCGAGTGGCGCGAAGCCGAGATCTATCGGTTCGAAGCGAACCATGGATACTTCATGGGAGAACCCTACTTCGATACCGTCATTATGCCGGTGATCCTCGATAGCACAGCGCTCTTCACGGCCCTCAAGGTCGGTGAGATCGATGCAGCAACTCTGTCAGTTTCTGCGGAGCTTGTTGCTGAGTTCGAGGCAGTGGATGGTCTCGAAGTCATCGCGGGACCGGGATACCGATCGTTGACTCTCAAGATGAACAACGGAATCCCTCCGTTTGACGACGTGGAGTTCCGACAGGCCGTGGCCTACGCGATTGATTCACAGGATCTCGTGGACACGATCCAGCTTGGCTATGCAGCGCTTGGAAACATGGGCTACTTCCATCCGGCGACACCGTGGTTCAACCCGGAGGCGGAGCAGTACGAGCAGGACTTCGCTGCCGCCAACGCGCTCCTGGACGGACTAGGGTACCTTGACGTCGACGGAGACGGAATGCGCGAGTACCCTGACGGTTCGGAACTCAGTTTCCCGATCCTCTGCCGTGCAGGAACCGCTCAGCGGACTCGAAGCGCGGAGATCATCAGCGACTGGTTGGCTGAGGTCGGATTGGACTTCCCGGCACAGCCGATGGAGTGGACCGCGCAAGTCGGCCTCTTCTGGCCTGACTTCAATGTCCGGAACGGACGAGACTACGGGCTTGGCATCTGGGGATGGTCGCCTCCGGCGATGTTCACACCATGGGGGCCCATCGAGATGGTGCACAGCGATCCAGACTATGGATGGTTGAACATCCAAGGCTTCGCTGATCCTGATATGGATGCGCTCTGCGATGACATACTCGCGACGTCCGATCAGGCCGAGCTCGAGATCCTTATCGACGAGTTCCAGGTCTTGATGGCGGATGGTGTCCCGTTCGTGACACTCTTCTACGCCGATGTGATCTTCGCATATTGGGCGGATGCCCATGATCAGTGGGTCTTCCGCAAGGGTGAGGGCATTCACGACAAGCTCTCGATGATCGATATGGAAGGATAGGAGCAGCCCACTAGCTTTGGTTGCGAGGCCGGGGAACCGGCCCGAAAGGCGTCGACCTCGGCCTCGCTTCGTGTTCGTGACAGGGAGACACACCGACCGGAAACCGTGCAAGGAGATCGGCGGTATCATGCACTCGGACTACCCCTATCGCTCCCGGAGTGAGATGATCGACGCAAGTGGAGTGGAGTTCAAGAGGAAGAAGCGGACGGCCTCCGTAGTTGTCGCGGAGAGCCTCGAGGAGAGGGAGCGGGCTGCGTTTCATCGAGGCGGGCGACATGCGTAAGTTCCTGCTTGGCAAGATCCTTCAATACGCGATCGTGATGGCCGTTGTGGTCTCGCTCAACTTCCTCCTCCCCAGGCTGATGCCCGGAACCCCCATTGAGATGCTCGGGGGCGAGGGTGTGTGGCTCCTCTCACAGGCGGAGCGGGATGCGATCACAGCCAAGCACGGCCTCGACAAATCGCTTGGGCAGCAGTACATCCAGTATCTGGCCAATCTCTTCCGCGGCGAACTGGGCCACTCGTACAACTGGGGACAGCCCGTGGGGCAGATGATCGCAAAGCGCCTTCCATGGACCCTGCTCCTCACAGGAACCGCACTGATCCTGTCGACGTCATTCGGCATCCTCCTCGGGACGTTCGCGAGTTGGAGGCGCGGGAAGAAATCCGACATCCTATCAATCAGCGCATCGATGACGGTCAGTTCGATGCCGTCTTTCTGGTTGGGGATGGTCCTGGTCGCGATCTTTGCCGTTCAGCTCAAGCTCCTACCGGTGTTCGGCGCAAGAAGCCCGTGGACGGACTACACGGGCTTTCGGCTGGTCCTCGACGTGCTCGAGCACCTGATCCTTCCGGTGACATCGCTCGTCTTGCTGACGCTGTCGGGGAACTTCCTATTGATGCGCTACTCGATGCTCGACGTTCTCGGTTCGGACTACGTCTTCATGGCACGGGCAAAGGGGATGACCGAAGGGGCCGTCGTTTATCGTCATGCGATGAGAAACGCGCTCCTCCCGATGGCGACAGCGTTCATGCTGAACGTAGGGTTCATGTTCTCGGGGGCGATCGTGACGGAGACAGTCTTTGCCTACCCAGGCGTCGGCCGGATGATGTACGAAGCAGCCCTTGCTCGCGACTATCCCCTGCTTCAGGGAGCCTTTCTAGTGATTTCGATCACGGTCATTGGCGCGAATCTGCTCTCCGACTTCCTCTATCCGTTGCTCGATCCGCGTGTTAGGAGGCCAAGCCGTGAGCACTAGCCGGCTGCGCGAGATCCTGAAGACTTTCCGGCGTAACCCTTTGGGGGTCGTTGGTGTTTCGATCCTCTGTGCGTTCCTGTTCGTCACCGTATTCGCCGACGTGATTAGTCCATATGATCCGTACGAACGCGTGGGCAAACCGTTTGAGAAGCCGAGTACAACTCATCTGCTTGGCACCAACGATATCGGGCAAGATCTGCTGAGCGAGATGATCCATGGCGCGAGGATCTCGTTGGGACTGGGATTTGTTGCCGCGACGATCGCGATGACGATCGGGACGGTCGTTGGTGTTGTGGCGGGCTATGCAGGCGGGATCGTCGATACGATCCTGATGCGTATGGTCGACATCGTGCTTGTCATACCGTTCCTTCCGCTGATGATCCTGCTTGCGGCGTTGCTTGGACCGAGTTTCTGGAATCTCGTGTTGGTCCTCAGTGTAATCATCTGGGCGCGCCCCGCCCGTGTGATCCGAGCTCAAGTCCTGTCACTCAAGGAGCGCGGCCACGTCGTCGCCGCTCGATCGACCGGAGGGACCGTCGCCCACATCCTGTTCCATCACGTGATCCCTGCCGTCCTTCCGCTCAGCCTCGCTCAGCTGATCCTGGCGACGCGGACGACGATCTTGATCGAGGCCTCGCTCAGTTTCCTCGGACTCGGCGATCCGATCAGCAAGAGCTGGGGGACGATCCTTTACTACGCTCAGGCACGTAGCGCCTTTCTGACCGGCGCTTGGCTGTGGTGGATCCTCCCGCCGGGGCTTCTCATCTCGGCTGCAGTGCTTGGATTTGCGTTCACAGGGTACGCCTTGGAAGAGACTGTGAACCCACGACTCAGGGGGAGACGATGACCGAGATCGGCGCACTGCTCAAGCTGCGCGATGTCTCCACGAGCTTCTTCATTGACCAGGGTGAGGTGAAGGCGGTCTCCGACGTTAGCCTGGCGGTCCGGCGCGGAGAGATGATCGGACTCGTCGGCGAATCGGGGTGCGGGAAGACGACGTTGGGTCTCTCGATCATGAAGCTGATCGATGCGCCGGGCAGGATCATAGGTGGGGAGATCTGGCTGAACGGCGTCGACCTGATGCAGAAGACCGAGAAGGAGATGCGGCGGATCCGATGGAAGGACGTCGCGCTCATCCCTCAGAGCGCCATGAACGCTCTCAACCCGGTGTTCAAGATCGGCCAGCAGATCGTCGAGTCCATCCGGGCGCACGAGCGGGTCACGACCAAGGCCGCCTGGAGCAGGACGAAGGAGCTGCTGGACATGGTCGGCATCAAGGCGGAGCGTGTCCGGGACTATCCGCACGAGTTCAGCGGGGGGATGAAGCAGCGCGTTAGCATCGCGATGGCGCTCGCCTGCAGCCCGGAGCTTCTGCTCTCTGACGAGTCAACGACCGGACTCGACGTGATGACGGAGGCTCAGGTTCTCGGACTGATCAACGAGCTGCAAAGCTCTCTGCGGATGGCGGTCATCCTGATTTCGCACGACCTGCCGCTCGTCCTCGACATCTCCGACTCTCTGGCGATCATCTACGCCGGCAAACTGGTCGAGCTGGCCGAGGCGAAGGGCTTCGCCGCCCGACCGGTCCATCCGTATTCGCAGGGGCTCATCCATTCGATTCCCCGTATCCACGGCGAGCAGGAGACCTGTGAGTCGATCCCCGGCTCTCCCCCGGACCTGATCCATCCTCCGGAGGGCTGCAAGTTCCATCCCCGGTGTGCGTTTGCCGAGCCCGTATGCGGGGAGGACGAACCGGAACTCCTGGAGCAAGCAGACGGACGTCTCGCCGCGTGCCACTTCGCCGAGCGATTCGGAGGGAGGGGCGATGTCCAATCCTAAGGCCGTGACGCACGATCACTTGGTCGACGTCATCGATCTGAAGAAGGTCTTCGAGACGCGGTCCGGTATGCTCACACGCGCGTTTTCGCGGGATCGCCAACCGGTCAGAGCGGTCGACGGAATCACCTTCCATATCGACGCCGGAGAGGGCCTCGGGCTGATCGGGGAGAGCGGCTGCGGCAAGACGACGACGGCGATGCTGCTGTTGCGCCTGATCGATCCGACCGCCGGGCAGATTCTCTTCGACGGCCTCGATCTCACCTCGATGAATACCAGGGAACTCCGCCCCGTCAGGCGCCGGATCCAGATGGTCTTTCAGGATCCGTACGAATCGCTCAATCCAGGGAAAACCGTCTCCAGCCTGATCGGAGAGCCGCTCGTGGTCCACCGCTTGACGTCGGGGCGGCGCGATCGGGAGAGCCGGATCGCGGAGATCATGGAGCAGATCGGACTGGTCCCGACCGAGGAGTACCTGAAGCGCTTTCCGCACCAGCTGAGCGGTGGGCAGCGTCAGCGGGCCGCCATCGCGCGAGCGCTCGTTCTGGAACCGGTCTTCCTGATCGCCGACGAGCCAACGTCGATGCTCGACGTGTCGGTTCGCGCGGGGATCCTCAATCTGCTGCAGGGCCTTCGAGACGAGATGCACCTCGCGTCGCTGTTCATCACACACGACCTCGCCTTGGCGCGGTACATGTGTGAGCGGATCGCCGTTCTCTACAACGGAAAGATTGTCGAGACCGGCGAGCGCGAGGAGCTGCTGACGAATCCGATCCATCCGTACACACGTGCGCTGATCGCCGTTGCCTCGAGCCTGAGCGATTTCTGGGCGAGGAAGCAGGAGATGATCACCGAACTGGACACCGACTGGATCCAGCTGCCCGAAGGCTGCTGTCGATTCCATCCGCGATGTCCGCATGAACACGGGGACTGCGAGAACCGTGAACCCGACCTCGTTGAGGTTGGCCCCAAGCACTGGGTCGCATGCCACAGAACGTGAATCGACCGATATCGCAGCCGGCGAAGTGGATGCGCCGTGTCTGGCAAGCTACGCTTGGCGATCCGTTTCTGCAGTTGGGGGCGGAGGTCGGAGTCTACTTGATAGAGCCCGCAGGCTGCGGTGCGCGGAGGAAGCATCGCACAGATGATCATAGCGAGCGACGGACTCACTCGGCCAGAGGGAGAGAATCGCATGGATGAGTCAAAGTCTGGTGCCCGAATCCAGGGGCTGACGAGCCTGATCGGGAACACACCGCTTCTCGAGATCCGGTTGAGATACCGCGGCGAGGAGCGGCTCCTCTACGCGAAGGCCGAGCATCTGAACATGACCGGAAGCATCAAGGACCGGATGGCGCTCCACATCATCGCGCGCGCGTACGAGCGCGGAGCGCTTGTCCCGGGCGGCCGGATCATCGAGGTGACGAGCGGGAACACCGGAATCGCGTTTGCCGCGATCGGCCGCGCCCTCGGGCACCCGGTCACTGTCTTCATGCCCGACTGGTTGAGCCCCGAGCGGATCAACCTGATGAAGGCGCTCGGCGCGGAGATCGTTCTCGTCTCCAAGAGCGAGGGAGGCTTCCGCGGTGGCATCGAGCGGGCCGACGAGATGTGCGCCGAGATCGAGGATGGCTTCCTCCCCCATCAGTTCTCCAACGAGGCGAACACCGAAGCGCACTATGAAACAACCGGCCCGGAAATCTGGTGGCAGCTCTGCTTCCGATCGCTCGCGCCGGCAGCCATCGTCGCAGGTGTCGGCACCGGCGGGACGATCATGGGGGCCGGGCGATTCCTCCGCGAGAAGCATCCGGCGGTCCGACTCCATCCGCTCGAACCGGCGAACTCGCCGACACTCTCCACCGGCTGCAAGGTCGGGCACCATCGGATCCAAGGGATCTCCGACGAGTTCATCCCGCCGATCCTCCATCTCGACGAGCTCGACGAAGTGATCGCCGTTGACGACGGCGATGCGATCCTGATGGCCCAGAAGCTCGGCTCCCGGCTCGGGGTCGCTGTCGGGATTTCCTCCGGAGCGAACCTCCTTGGCGCGCTCAAGGTACAGAACGAGCTGGGGCAGAATGCCGTGGTCGTCACCGTCTTCGCCGACGACAACAAGAAGTACCTGAGCACCGATCTTCTTCGGTTCGAGCCGGTCCGCGCCGGCTATCTCACCCCCGAGATAGAGCTCGTCAGCGTCAAGGCGTTCAAACGTGTCTGCATGACCTGCTGCGATCCGGGGGATTGCGTTGAAGTCGCGTCGCTCGACGTCCTCGAGGGCCCGAAGCTCCCCCACTGCCCGCGGCGGGAGTAGGCAGCCCCATTGCCGTGAACGGCGATCAGCCCTTCACGTGATCCCTTGCGTCTGGCTGTCTGGACGGGTAGAAAGAAGAGGTTCCACTACTATCTCCCGACTTCATTCATCAGAGAGGAGCTTCATGATCGAAGGCATCGCTCCGAAGGAGGAGATCGTCGCGGTCAACGGTGTCCGACTGCAGTCGCTCGATTGGGGTGGAAGCGGGCCGGCGCTCATCTTCCTCGCCGGCTTCGGGAATACGCCGCACGTCTTCAACTGGCTCGCCCCGAGGTTCACCGATCGATACCACGTCCTCGGCCTGACGCGCAGAGCCCATGGCATCTCCGAGGCTCCGGAGGATGGCTACGATCTTCCGACGCTTGCTGAAGACGTCCGCGCGTTTCTCGATCTCAAGGGGATCGAACGAGCGTCGTTCGTCGGGCACTCGTTCGCCGGATACGAGATGTCGTGCCTCGCGGCAGCCCATCCGGATCGCGTCGAGCGGCTGGTCTATCTCGATGCGGCGTACGTGGAGACCGACGCGGATCGCGCACTGATCGCGACGAACCCAACACCGCGCCCGGATGCACCTCCGCCGGAGGTCTTCGAAACGAAACGGGCATACGTCGACGAACTTGCAGTGCGCTATCACCTGTTCGCGCGGCTCTGGGATGAACGGTGGGATGCGCAGCTGGATCATGCGCTCGAGCCAGTGCCCGGAGGCGGCTTTCGTGAACGGATGCCCGGCTGGACGGTCGAGAAGTACATGAGGGCGCGCAACGAGTATCAGCCAGACTTCTCCGCGATCCGGTGCCCGATCCTCGCGATCTACTCGTTCAACGATGAGCGGTGGGCGATTCCGGAGGACGCCTCGGCGGATGTGCGTGAGAAGGTGGCCGCGTACTTCGCGAGGCTGAACGCCGAATACAGGCAGCGATGCGTCGACGAGGTCCGGCGGGACGTCGCCGACGCGACGATCCTCGTGCTGGAGGACACCAGCCACTACTGCTTCTTCGATCGCGAAGCCGAAGTCCTCGAGGCGATGCAGGCGTTCCTGTAGGGCTCAGAAGGTATCGCTTGCAGGTGCGGATCTCGCGCTGAGTCCGAGCCGAAAGGCGACCACAAGCTCGCGGCGCTCCAGCCCGCCCGCGAAGCGGTCGGTCAGCCGTGCCATGTCCAGAAGAACCGCGATGGCTCTTGTGATCTCCTGCCCGGTCGCTGGCTCGATCAGCTTCTCGGTGTCGCATCCGGCGAGAAGAGCGCCGGCCGTTTCGAGCTCAAGTCCCTCGAGCCGCTCGTAGTCGATCTCGAACCGGCGTCTCCCGAAGCTTCATACATCTCCATGGCTGCGCATGCATCGTCGAGATCGTACGGGCGGTTCACAGATGTCGCACCGCAGAGCTTGTTCGCAATAAGCAGACAGAGCGGTGCGAGCGGCACATGGCAGTCGTCGATCGGAATCGGGGCCGCATGCCGGATGCCCTCGGGAAGACCGACGGCGCGAATCCGATCTTCATCGGACAGACGGATCTCGAATGGCGGGGATGCGCTCGGATCGACGGCGAGTACATCGATCTCGCTCCCGTCTGGCATGCAGAAGCGATGCTCGATCCCGGTGCTCGTCAGGTCTGCTTCCAGCAGAAGCGGGCGAATGGCTGTCAGTCCGCCTTCGATGGCGACGGCGAGATCGAGATCCCGCGTGGTTCGCCGGAGGTCAATCCCGTGGAGAAGGAACGCGGATGCGCCGACAGCCGCGAAGGGAGTCCCCGCGGTCTTCAGAATCTCCGCTATCCGGCAGAGAGCATCGACAGAGCGCTTGCCTAGGAGTTTGGTAGCGTCCATGCCAGGCGCTCCTGCCGGAGGCGTGCCGCGGTTTCCGCGAGTCGACTATCGCCATCGGCCATCAGCTCCGCGTAGACGAAGACCGGGTCTGTGGTCGCCGTCTCCGAGCTAGCAGGCTCGCCCACGATCTCGCGTGAGTAGAGATTGCAGAGCTCGATGGACCCGCGGTCCGAAGGGGCCAGCAGCAGCTTCTTCCGGACTCGGGTAACGTGCTCCTCCGGTACGTAGAGGCGGAGGAGACCGGGTCGGAGGTGTCCCGTCAGGGCATCGGCGGCAACCTCTCCGCCGACGACGACCTTGTCCTCCAGCGCCGATTGCGCTTCCCCGATCAGGAATTCGCGGTCGTACTCGACTGCCAGGGCATACCGCCCGAGGAGGAGTGCCGGAGCCAGCTTCGCCTCGTAGGCGTCGACCCACAGGCGAAGGGTCGCGGCGGCATCGACGACCCGGTAGTCTCCGCGTCCGAGGACCTGTAGCAACTCTGCTTGTTCAAGCTCCCGGATCAGCTTCCCGATCTTGTCGATCGAGACGCCGATTGCTTCCCGCATGCCGCGATACGTGGCGTGCACGTCCGGGCCATGCTTGAGAAGGTAGTGAAGAACCTTCGCTCCGGCGGCGCTGTAGTGCTGCCCCTTGGGAGGCGGGGTAGCCTGCGGGCGGTTCCCGGCGACATGGAGGAGAAGCTTCCCGGGAAGGTTCATCGATGCATTCCCTTGGGCGTCGGCGAACCAGATTCCCGCCTCCTTCAGCTTCTCGGCAGCTCTCGCCGAAACGTAGTCGGTGAAGACCATGCGGTACTCGCAAGCGTCTTGCGTGAAGCCGCTCACGAGCTGCGGAATCTCGGAAGGCCGAAGCCGTCTGCGGAGTACGACGCAGACTCCGACATCGAAGTCGCTTCCGACAAGCCGATACGAGATCGTCGGATCGGTGGCGCGAACTCGCTTTCTCTTGAGCTTGATCGGCGGGAGAAGGAGCTGGGCGATGGTCGTCTCGCAAGCAGCTCGAATGTCGGTGCCGGTCATATTGTACGCTCCTCATTCTTGTACGCGCGGCGCGTACAAACCATATCACCGTACGAAACGAGAGTCAAGACAACCGCCAAGCTGCGGCCCGTGGCCGGTGGTGCCTAGGGAAGCTAAGCGACCTATCCCTGCTAGGCTGCTTCACTCAGCGATGCGTGGATCTCGTCGAGGGTCTTCCGGTGTGGCGTGCCCGGCTTGGAGAAGCCCTCGACCTTGTCGCAGGGATAGTCGGCGCAGTGGGCGCAGGTCTCGGCGTGCTTCGGCACCGCACAGAGTCTGATCGCGCACTCGTGGCAGTAGCCGATCTGTCGACCGGTCGTCGACAGGCAACCGTCGCACATCGCGTCAGCGACGGTCATCTCCATGTCGAACTGCTCCGACGCCTCCTTCGCCATCTTCTCGAGGGCTTCCATGTCCTCCGCTTGCGTCGCGACGTAGGCGGGACACTCGATACAGTTGATTCCACAGTAGGCGATCATCGGGTCACTCATCTGTGATGTCCTTTCCTTTGGGTTGTCGGCCAGGGTAGGGAGAGTCGAGGTTTCGGGCAAGATGTGCATGCATGTGTCTTCACAGGTGTACGAGCTCAAGTATTGACATGCGTCACGTGACGCATTACAGTCGGCTCGTGATCAAGTCGTTTGCAGATCGGCAGACGGAAGAACTGTTTGCAACTGGCAAGTCACGAAGCTTCCCGCCGGAGATCACACGCCGGGCAAGGCGGAAGCTTGAGTACGTCGACTTGGCGGCTGAGCTGAACGATCTTCGAATCCCCCCAGGGAATCGGCTCCACAAGCTCGGAGGAGACCGGATCGGTCAGTACGCGATCGCGGTCAATGACCCATGGCGAATCTGCTTTCGATTCGTCGATGGGGACGCCTACGACGTTGGAATCACGGACTACCACTGATGGGAGGTGCGGCATGAGTATCCCGAACGCGAGGAAGAAGGAGGTTCGCCCCATTCATCCCGGGGAAATGCTGCGGGAAGACTTCCTCCCGGACTACAGCATGACTGTCACTGCACTCGCGCAGGCGCTGGGGGTGTCGCGCCAGACCGTCAACGAGTTGCTCCGCGAGCGCCGCTCAGTTAGCCCGGAGATGGCGCTACGCCTTTCCCGCTTGTTTGGCAACTCCGCTGAGTTCTGGCTGAACGCACAACGGGCTGTCGATCTGTGGGATGCTGCTCAGGCCATCGGAGCCGAAATCAAGCGCATCAAGCCGTTGGCCGTGAGCTAGTCACTCGCGTTCAAGCGCAGTGACTCAGTACACGTCAACGGAGAACTCGACGAGCTCCAGCGGCTCGACCGATTCCCACGGACGCTGATAGGCGAAGCGAAACGCCTGAGGGCCGACGCGAACCGCCTCGTACCGGAAGAGGACGATCCCCCCGGCGCCGGCGAGGTTGGACTCGGGGCGGAACTCGGACTCCCCGATCTCCTCGAGCGTGGCGAACTCATAGGTCAGCGTGTTCGACCACTCGTAGCCGGTCGTCGGGTTGCCCTCCAAGACGACCATCAGGCGATCGCCGACGCGGAGCGCGACCTGACTGCCGGCGTCCTCCTCGGTGAGCATCCGGTAGACGCGAAGCGACAGCCCACAGACCGATGCCTCGGCCGAGTACCGGCCAAGCATCTGGAACTGAGACGCGTCGGCGACTTCGATCTCGGCACGGAAGGTTCCGACGCTGGTCGTCACGGCCAGACGGTAGTCTCCCGCGGGCAGCGGCAGTCCTTCCGGATCCATCAGTCGGATCTGACCGAGCCAGCCGTCGATGTCGGCTGGCGGCTCATAGACGATCTCATCGATCAGTCCGTCCTGATCGTCGAGAAGCTGGAGGTGCTCGACGACCACGCCCGACACGAAGCAATTGGCGTCGCTCTCCAGTACGAATTCCAGCGCCACATGTGCGCCGAACTCGAAGACGAATCCACCGAGGCGAACGTCGACCATTCCATCGGAGGACGACGCGCTCGACGATGCGCTCGAACTCGACTGTGCCATGCTCCCTCCTGCGAACAGCCCGAGGAGGAGAATCGCGACGAATGCAGACCGGAATACCCTGCTCATGAAGATCACCTCATCAGAGCGTACTCCTACGAAGCCCAACTGTGTCACGTCCGTGGGCTGGGCGTGCCGCAGTGGATCGAGCCAGAGGGAGGTCGCGTATCCTGACTGGAATTGTCCGATCGGCGGCCTACAGCATGCCGTCATCAGGCTACGTCTTGAGGTCTCCCTGGTCGAACAGGAACTCCAGTTCGAACGGGATGGTCTCGTTGTTGTCATCGCCCAACGTGATCTGTGCCTCGTCGAAGTCGAAGTCCGTACGAACCGACGCCGAGGATGTCGTATCGAAGGTCAGTCTTGCGAAGTCGCCGTCGACCAGTCCGCCGCTCGGATGAGCCAGCAGAAAGCCCGCCCTTCCGGTCGCGTCGTCGAACTCACTTGCCAGGACGGTGAAGCCGTCGAGCCCTTCGATCGTGACGCTCGAGATCCGCTCATCGTCATAGGTCATTCCGCCGATGACGACGGCGATCGACGCAAGGCCGCCAGCCGGCATGTCGCGCACGGACAACAGGATCTCGCCGGTTGCTCCGGTGTTGGCGACCTCGCCGATGACCAGTGTCGCGACCGTCGCATCCGACCACCACCCGCCCATGAGGCAGCCAGTCAGACAAGCGATCAGCCCGAGCCCCAGTCCGGCAGCCCAGTAGACTCTTCCTCGCCTTCCTCTTCTGCCTTGCCTCATGGTAGGCTCGCTCGCTTCCCGATCACGTACTCCGCGAGGATCTCCGCATCGTCCATGTCGACGTCGCCGTCTCCATCGACGTCGGCCGCGTCCCGCTGAGCCGGAGTCGCCGTGATGGTCCCCTGGGCGATCTGCAAGCACAGACGGGCATCGAGCACGTCGACCACACGATCGCCGTTGATGTCGCCGAGCATGAGCGTCGAGAAGGTCATCGGCTCCCCGTAGGTCGTACCGACGGAGTTCTGTGCGGCGACGCGAAAGTAGTACGTCGTGTTCGGTGCGAGGTTCGTGACGACGGCCATCACTGCCGCGTCCGTACTGCCGGTGAGAGGGCTCTCGATGGCAGCGACCACGGCGCCATAGCTCGGACTCAGCCCGTAGTGGAACTCCACAGCTGTGGAGTCAGCATGGGCATTCACGATACCGTTCAGGGTTGCCGTTGTTGAGCCGATCTCTGTCGCCGCGGCGGTCGTCGCGGATGGAGCTGTGAAGTCGACGCCGGTTCCCTCGATGGCAAACTCGTAGGGGTTCTCGTCGCTGTCCGTGTTCGGAATGCTGATCGTCGCTTGGCGCGTTCCGAGCGCACTCGGTTGGAACGTGATCTCGAACGTCGTTTCAGCGTCCGCAGCCACGGAGGCCGCTGCATCGCTGGTCACGGTGAAGTCGCCGGCGTGCGGGCCGCCGATCGTGACGCGCTGCGAGCCTCCGGTCAGCGATAGACTCGCCAGGCCGGTATTCCGGACCGTGAAGGTATGGGTCTTGCTTCCACCCCCGACTGGCACATTGCCGAAATCGGTCAGGTCGCCCGCACGAGGGGAATCATCCCCGTTGAAGATCGTGATGTCGTTGCCCCGCGCGTCGATCTCGGGCACGGCTGCACCGGTTCCCGTGATCTGGATGTCGTAGGGGGTCTCGTCGGGGTCGTTGTTGGCGATGTGCACATCCAGACTGAACGCGCCGAGGGCGTCCACGTCGAATTGAAGCCGCAACGTGGCTGTGCTCCCGGCAGGCACAGCCAGCGGCAAGTCACTCGCTACGCCGAAATCACTCGTATTGACCAGGCTCGATGCCGTCACGCCGGTGACGCTGAGCTCAGCCCCGCCTGCGCTGTTGTCGATGGCGTAGGTGAGATGGTGCGTAGCTGGGGCCTGATTCCCAATCGCGTCCGTCCCCCCGTCCGGGATCGTGGTTCCGGCCGGGCGTTCGACGTCGATGTCCGGCACCGCCACGAACGTGGCGGTACAGACCTTGCAGTCATCCATTGTGATCGCGCCTGACAGCGCAGCCCCGAACGCGGCGCAGTCCCCGCTCCAGCCCTGGAAGCTGGAGGCCGGGTCGACCGTGACATCGAGCGTGACGACGTCGTTCGGCTCGAAGCTCGCGACACAGACGGTGCCCCCCGGACAGTCGATGGCGCTCGGTGTCGGTGTCCCGCCCGTGCTGTCGACGTTGTCCCCGCCGAAGGCGCCCACGGTGACAATCGTCAGGGTGGGCTGGGACGTTCCGCTCACCGCGATGTCGTACGGGCTTTCATCGGCATCATCGCTTGCGATGTCTATGTCGAAGCTGAATGCACCGTCTCCGTCGACGTTGAAGTCGACTGTCAGCTTCGAGCTGCCGCTGGCTGCAACGGTCAACGGTAGGGACGTCGTCACGGAGAACCCGCTGCTGTTGACGTGGTTGGTTGCGGTGGCGCCGGAGATCGTCAGCGGGCCGGTTCCCCTGTTGTAGATGTAGTAGTGCAGGGTGACCGTTCCGACGGCCTGGCTGCCCACGTCGTCCGTACCGCCGTCATCGATCCCCGTTCCGCTCGGACGCTCCACGTCGAGCTCAGGTCCGACCCCCGTCCCGGAGACCTCGATGTCGTAGGGATCCTCGTCCGCATCATCGCTGGCGATAGCCATGTCGAAGTCGAATGCGCCGGTTCCATCGATGTCGAAGCTGACCGTCAGCTTGGTCCCGCCGCCGGCGGCGACCTCCATTGGGAAGGTCTCAGATGAGGAGAACCCACTGCAGTTGGAGTAGTTGGAGGCGGTGGCGCCGGTGATGGTGAGCAGCGCGGTTCCTCGGTTGTAGATGTAGTAGCTCAGGGTGACCGTTCCCACGCTTCGGTCGCCCACGTCATCCGTGGTTCCGTCGGCGATTGGCGTTCCGCTCGGACGCTCCACGTCGAGCTCGGGCTGGTTGCCGATCGACAGCGCAAGAAGATTGATGGCTAGACAGAGACATGAGAAGAGGACGCCCCAATGAAGGAAGCGCATCGACGTGAACCGCGCGAACCTCCGCCGCTTCATCCGCGTTGTCGCCTCCCCGCAGCCGGAAGTGCTGACCGACCACCAGCTTCCAGCAGTATACCGGATGACTAGTCTCCGGCGGCATTCGGCAGATCTTGCCAGCCCACAAGACCACGCGACGCAACCAGCAAGGCGACGGCAACTCAGTGTCGGGTGGAGCGGGCGGGGCGAATGGTCGGCTAGGGGAAGCTCTCTTGAAGGAGCTGGACCAATGCGCACGACCGGATTCGAGGTGGGAGCCTAGCTGTTCTTGCTCTCATGGGAAGTCCTGGGATAGACTGGCTTCAAGGAGAGGACCTCAGCCAAGGCATGATTGAGGGCGAATGCCATCTCATGGAGGCGTCAGCATGATTGAGGAGCATCACCTCAGGACATTCCGGGATAGCGTTGGGAGTGCGTTTGAAGCCGGTATGCCGCACCTCCCACACTTCACTCTTCACGGCCGAGAGCATCTGGACGAGCTCGATCGCCTTTGTCAGCTGTTTGCCAGCGCGATTCCGGGATTCTCATCAGATGCTGAGCAGCTTGGTATCCTCAAGCTTGCGATCATCATGCACGACTTCGCGATGGTGGATGTCCCCACCCGCGAACGGGAAGCCGAGCTTCGGGCTCTGATGGATCCGTGCCTTTCATTTGCCGATGTAGTTCGTATGACACACCAAGATGAAATCGTGCAAAGCCTTGAAGGGAAGGCGCAGACTCTGTACGACACGTTCTCCGGCGCGTCAATTGACGAGATCAATGATGCGATTGAGGTGGCTCGATACCATCGATTTCACCCTCTCGTGAGTGCTCCCGCCCACTTGAGGCACTTGTGTGCGCTGATGAGGTTGCTCGATGAGCTTGACATCGGACCAAAGCGCGCACCGCGTGCAGCCTACAGCAGCTTGCGTGAGAGAATGGATCCCATTTCACGCCTCCATTGGCTCAAGCACATCTGTTGTGCTCGAATCGAGCAATCCCGCACGTTAAACCACGAGATATCGAATGGTCGCCATACCCTTCACCTCTGGGTCGCGGTCCAGGCAACTGAGTCAAGCTGGAGAGGAATCCAGTGCGCGATTCTCAGCAAGCTTCTCCGGTGTCTGCATGATGACGGTGTAGCAGCCCTACTCCTGGGTAAGTACGGGCTTAACGTGGTGATCGAAGCTTGCCCGGAGAGGGCTAGTCTGTGTGGAGCTGCAGCTGTACTCCCGCCCGATGTCAAAGCGGATCTCGAAGAGCTTTCTGACCAATGGGCAAGCGATGGTTCGGATCCTTGCACGGAGGTGGATGACGCCGGGATGCGGCAGAGTGCCTCAGTTGCTTCCAGGCACGCCGCTTCCGATGACGCCGAAAGCGGATCCCTTCGAGCAGTCCCCGCGCTCTCGGAGAGACAGCTCGTCATTCGTGCAATCCTTCCGGAGTCGCTTCTTCAGAACCTCTCGCGTGCTGGCCGATTGAGCGTCATAGGCAATCGGTATGTGCCTCGCAACGAGAAGAGCATTGGGGGTGTTGTCGGCGCGGCAAGCCGCATCTACCTGGGACCCGCCGATTGTGGCAAGACGCGAGCAGCTGCCGAATGGATCCATGAACTTGTCGGGGGCCATCCTGCGAAGTGGATCGTGCTAAGAACAGACCAGGGAAGCATCCCGCAGAACATCGATGAGAACATCATCCTCGATACGTCTTGTCTTGTAGAGGGGCAGGGACTGCCGCAGAACGCAGTCCTCTTCCTTGACGATCTTCCTGGGAATCTTCCCCCGGATAGTGCAGGAGGCGAATCGAGAGACGACGCAACCGAGGCTGTTCGCAGGCTCCTTGCCTGGTTCGGACAGCAACCCTACTTCCGCGAGCGCCGGCTTGTCGGAACCATCCGGCAGGAGGAGATCCATGAGCTGCCGAAGTGGCCTGAGGTTCTGTCATCTCTCGGAACTGAGCTTGAGTTGGTCAGATTGACGGAGCTATCCGAAGAGGACTATGCAGGACTGTGGCAGGGGATGAGTCGCGGGATAGTCTTCGTCTCCCAGGACGAAGGCGAAAAGGAATTCACTCTGGAGCTGCAGCCAGCATTCGTCGAAGCAGTGGCGAAGCGGTCGACAAATCCAGAAGGAATAGCGCAGTACGTGTTCGATGCAGCTCGCCGTGGCGAGACCGTACTGACTGCCGAAGATGCGGATTCCTTCCGGGCGTCCGCAGCACAGGCTTGGCTGATAGAGACGTGGCCTGCACTTCAGAACGGATACGGCACGGCTGCGAGGGTCTTTCACACGATCGCGCGGTTTCTGGAAGGAGGACTGCGGCAGCACAGCGAGTTCCTGGGTAGTCTCTTCCCGTCATGGGAATACCATTCTGCTCTTGGTCCAGGGATCTGCGAGATTGCGGGCGAAGTGGGAGTTGACTACATCAAGAAGCTTGATCAGATCGGTCGCGATGGCCATGCAGTTGGGGAACGCGGCAGCTGGATTCGGCCGCGGTGGGACTTCCTGTTGCAGGCTGATGAACTGCCTGGTGTGGTTGTTGGTTTGCCTGATAGCGGGTGGTTCGCCAGTCACAGCATGAACCTTTCGTCCAAGCTGCGTCAGCAGCTGGCGCTTCACCTGACCGCGGCAGGGTGGGACATGACCAAGTCACTAGTCGACGATGATTCCTGGCTGCTTGGGATTGCTGACGGGAAGGCTCTCTTGGCGGATCGAGCTGCTAGCGCGGAAGCCCGCCTGGGATTGCTTGATGAGTGGGCCGACCTCAGCCGTCAGGCTACTGAACTGAACAGGGATAACTCCAAGGCGTGGGCAAGCCATGGGCTGGCCTTCATACAGAAGGCAAAGGTTACAGGAGTGTTGAAACATCGCCGAAGCCTCTTGGAGGAGTCGATCGAGAGTTTCCGCTGTGCAGCGGAGATTGAGCCGGACGAACTAGAAACGCTGAAATGCTGGGGAGGTGCGCTGTCCGAGCTAGCGAAGACGAAGGCAGGCGCAGAGGCAGACAATCTGTTCGCGGCGAGTTATGACAAGTACGAGCAATCGCACGCGATCAAGCCGGATGACCACGACGTTCTCAAGGACTGGGGAACTGTGCTTGGCGAGCAGGCGGCAATGAAGACGGGTGAGAGGGGCGATGGTCTGTTCGCGGCGAGCTATGAGAAGCACGAGCAGGCACTTGCGACAAGCCCGAACGACCACGACGTTCTCAAGAGCTGGGGAGTTGCGCTGTACCGGCATGCAATGGTCAAGGCGGGTGACGAAGCGGACCGACTGTTCGCGGCGAGCTATGAGAAGTACGAGCGGGCGCTTGCGATCAAGCCGGACGACCACAAGGTGCTCAGCAATTGGGGTGTTGCGCTGAGCCAGCAGGCAATGGTGAAGGCGGGTCAGGAAGCGGACCGGCTGTTCGAGACGAGCTGTGAGAAGCACGAGCGGGCTTCTGCGATCAAGCCGGATGACCACGAGGTGCTCAACAATTGGGGGGTCGCGCTGTACCGGCATGCAATGGTCAAGGCAGGTGACGAAGCGGACCGACTGTTCGCGGCGAGCTATGAGAAGTACGAGCGGGCGCTTGCGATCAAACCGGACGACCACGAGGTGCTCTGCAATTGGGGAGCTATGCTGAGCGAGCAGGCAGCAATGAAGACAGGTGAAGAGGCGGATGCGCTGTTCGAGTTGAGTTTGGAGAAGTACGAGCAGGCTTCTGCGATAGACCCGGACGACCACGTGGTGTGCAGGAGCTGGGGAATCTCGCTGTCCCGGCAGGCAATGGTGAAGGTGGGGGAGGAAGCAGACCGATTGTTCGCAGCGAGCTATGAGAAGTACGAGCACGCACTTGCGATCAAGCCCGATGACGGCGTCGTGTTCAAGAGCTGGGGAGTCTCGCTGTTCCGGCAGGCAATGGTGAAAGCGGGTAAGGAAGCGGACCGGCTGTTCGGGGCGGGCTATGAGAAGTACGAGCAGGCACTTGCGATCAAGCCGGACGACCACGAGGTGCTCAGCAATTGGGGGGCTGCGCTGAGCCAGCAGGCGAAGACGAGGACGGGCGATGAGGCGAATGACCTGTTCAGCAAGGCCAGGACGAAGCTAATCGAGTCGGAGGAAGTGCTCGCCGGGTCAGCTGCCTACAACATGGCATGCCTGTCCGCGTTGCTGGGTGATGTCAAGGAATGCGCTGTCTACCTTCGCCGGGCTGACCAGTACGGCACGCTTCCGGCGCTGGAGTTCGTCTCGTCTGACGAGGACTTCGCCGGAGTCCGTGGTACTACCGAGTTTCAAGACCTGCTCCGGGAACTCTACCCAGAGCAGTAGTCACATCCGCTTTGCGCAGCATTGGCTGTCTGGCTCGCCCCGATCTCGTGGCGAGCTAAGTTAGACCCAGGGCAGAGGGCGCTGCTGCCGTCTCGTCACCCGCCACAAGAAGGCAGCATTCCGTCGATGCCTTCTTGCGAGGCTTGTCTCGACCCGAATGCGAGCTGTGTCAACGTTTCGAGACGGAACCCATTCCTTCTCGCTATCCAACCAGACGAAGCCAGTCTCAGACCATGGCTTCGTCTACGCCTCGGCTGGTCTCAGCGTGAACAGCCTCAGTTTCGCGTTTGAGTTCCCTGCCCTGCTCTGTCACCAACAGGAGAAGGCAACATCCATTCCTGCCTTCTCCTCCGGCTCGCTTCGGTCCAATACGCGAAGCGAGACGACCTTGACGAAACCCACTGTACTAGTAAACTAGTGCACCATGACGACGAAGGAACAGTGGATCCTCGACATGGACGCGGGCCCAATCTTCGAACAGATAGGCAGAAACGTGCGCATGTTGCTGGCGCGCGGCGACCTGCATCCTGGCGAGAAGCTGCCCTCGGCCCGCGAGCTGGCGGGGACGCTGAGCGTGAATCCGAACACGATCGTCCACGCCTACGCGGAGCTCGAGACGCAGGAAATCATCGAAAAGCGACGCGGACTCGGTACGTTCGTGAGGGAGGATGCACCGGTGGAAACCATGAGGAAGGATATGCTGACGCAGATTGCGAAGACGTTCGTGAACGAGGTGCGGCGCCTCGGTGTCGAGACCGACGAGGCGATGGCCGCCCTGAAGGAGGCGTGGGATGCTGGCTAGATTGGAGGGGGTGACCAAGCGCTATCGGACGACCGAGGGCGTGCGGGACCTGTCTCTCGAGTTCCCGGCGGGAGAGATCGTCGGGGTGCTCGGTCTGAACGGGAGCGGGAAGTCGACGCTGTTGAAGCTGGTCGCCGGCTTGCTCTTCCCGACAGCCGGGTCGATCACCGTCTTCGGCGCTGCGCCGCGGCCGAGCCGGGGCCGGACCGTCTTCCTCGGCGAGACGGACACGCTCTGGCCGTGGATGACGCCACGAGATGCGAGCCGGTTCATGGAGGGGCTCTATCCGGACTTCGATCCGATCCGGTTCAACGAGCTGCTCGACGCGCTCGAGGTCCCGCGACGGAAGACGAAGGCGATGTCGAAGGGAGAACGAGGCAGACTCCGCCTCGCAATGGCCCTCGCACGGAGCGCGAAGCTGTATCTCCTAGACGAACCGCTCGCCGGGATCGATCTGATCTCGCGCGAGAAGATCCTGATGCAGCTCGTCCGCGAGTGGCACACCGACGAGACGATCCTCCTGTCAACCCACGAGGTCGCCGAGGCGGAGGGTCTGTTCGAGCGTGCGATCTACCTGCGCGACGGGCGGCTCGCCCTCGACGCGCGGGCCGAGGATCTCCGCGAACAGGGGAAGTCGGTCGTCCAGACGTTCAAGGAGGTGCTCGCATGAAGGGATTGAAGACGCTCCTTTGGCTCGAGCACCGGCGAAGCTGGGTCTGGGCGGTCTCGCTCCTCGGCTCGCTCGCCTTCTGGGCGTGGGGGATCAAGCAGGTGACGGTCTTCGACGTCGGCGAACGGTTCGGGATTCGGACCGGTCTCCTCGGGATGGCCTGCGCGATCGGTGCCCTCCTCCTCTGTCTGATGATCGGCCGGATTCGCGCCGAGACGCGGCATGGCCAGTACCAGGTCCTCCTGCTGACGCCGCCCTCCGGCTACACGCACATCGCGGCGCGGTACCTCTACGCGGCCGGCGTGGCGTTCGCCTACTTCATCACGATCGGGTTCCTCTTCTGGTGGATCTCCGCGCTGGCCGGAATCCAGTTCGACGCGGGGACGTTGGTCGAGCTGGTCCTGGCGGTTCCGTTCTACGCGGTCTGTATCACGATGCTGCCGCTCTTGGCGTGGACGCTGCTGTTGATGGTCTTCATCAGCGCGTATCGGATCTCCGGGCCCGGCTGGGTGCCCGGAACGGTGATGATCCTCGGGACGCCGTTCGCGCTCAGCTGGCTGGTCGACGGGATCGCTCGCGTCTCGTACTCGCTGCCGAGCTGGCGGCTGCTCGAGCGGCTGCCGATGGCCGTTGCCAGCCGACTCGTGGAGATGGATCCCGAAACGTCGGCGGAGATCGTCAGGGTCTCTCGGTGGGGCGTGCCGATCGAGCCGCTGCTGATCATGCTCGCGCTGACGGCGATCTTCCTGGTGCTTGCCGGACGGATTTGGCAGGAGGTGGAGGCATGACCGAGGCATTCCTGATTGTCATTCGGATCGCGCTGGTCGGACTCGTCGGTTTCTGGGCCTACCGACTGTGGACCGGGACGACGAGTTGGTCGTCACGCGGCGTGGGGATCTTCTTCTCCGCCGTCCTCGCCTGGCAGATCATGGGCGGGACGTGGTAGGTTTCGCTAGGGTCGTGGGTCGATGAGCGGATCTGCGAGCGAACGAGCCCGCCGGTTCTACGCCGAGACGTACGACGTCACGGTCAGCGACTGGCCGAACGAGATCGACTTCTACCGAGGACTGGCCGCGAAGGCGACGAAGGATGGGCGTACGGTCCTCGAGCTCGCCTGCGGAACCGGCCGGGTTGCGATCCGCCTCGCGGAGGCCGGGGCGACGATCGTCGGCCTCGATCTGTCGGAGGCGATGCTCGAGGTCGCACGCACACGGAATGCCGGCGTCCGCTGGGTGCTGGGCGACATGCGGTCGTTCGACCTCGGCGAGACGTTCGGTTTGGTGATCATCCCCGGACACGCGTTTCAGAATCTGACGGAGGCCGACGATCAAGCAGCCTGCCTCGCGTCGATCCGCCAGCATCTCGACCCGGGCGGACGGCTCGTCGTCCATCTCGATCGCCCCGACATCGCATGGCTCGGTGACATCGCCAGCGGCAAGAGCGGCGTCTTCGAGGCGGCCGGCGAGTTCGACCATCCGAGGACGGGGTGGCGGATCCGGACGCTGCAGGCGTGGTCGTACGAGCCCTTGACGGAGACGGCGATCTCGGAGACCGTGTGGGAAGCCATCGACGAGGACGGCCGGGTGACCGAACGCTGGGAGACCGGGCCGGTTCGGATCCGTTGCGTCTTCCGGTATGAGATGGAGCATCTTCTGGCGAGAGCGGGGTTCGACATCGAGACCGTTTTCGGTGACTTCGCCGGGGGCGACTTGACGGATGAGAGCACGGAGATGATCTGGATCGCGGGACTGAAAGAGACTTGGAGGGAAGAATGAAACGGAGACTGATTCTGTGGGGAGGGCTTCTCGGCCTGCTCGGCGCGGCGCTCGCGCTCGGCGGGTGCGTCGAGATCCCGCTCTACGAGGCGAACCGTATCTTGGAAGCGAGCTTCGCCGTGACCGGCCCGGTCGATCTCGATGTCTGGACGTCGAACGGTCGGGTGACGATCCGCGGTGTCGAAGGACAGACGACGATCGAGGTGATAGCGACGATCGAGTCGCGCGGCGATTCGTTGATCGCGGCGACCAACCGGGCGATGCAGGTGAACGTCGAGATGATCCAGGACGGAAACCACGTGGAACTCGAGTACGACGCGAGCGCGCACCCGTGGGACGTCCGCCGCTACACCGGCGTCGACTTCGAGGTGACGGTTCCTGCGACCGCTGACGTCGAGGTCGACACGTCGAACGGGCGGATCGATGTCTCGGACGTGACCGGGGTCTTCTCGCTCGACACGAGCAACGGGAAGATCGAGGTGACGGATGCGGTCGGCGAGGTGCACGCCTCGACGAGCAACGGCACGATTGCGATCACGCGCGTCGACGGGATCCTCGATTTGCACACGAGCAACAACCGGATCGAGATGGAGGAGGTCAACGGGATCGTCGATGCGACGACGTCGAACGGACGGATCGAGTTTTCCGGCACCCTCGTCGAGGGCGTCGATCACTCGATGACGACGAGCAACGGGCGGATTGACGTCGCGATTCCGTCGGACACGTCGATGATCATCAACGCGTGGACGAGCAACTCGACGATCAGCACGAACCTGCTGTTGATCGGGGACACCGAGGGGAAGGAATGGAGCGCCGTGCTCAACCCGCCGGCGACCGGAACGCTGACCCTCGAGACGAGCAACGGCCCGATTGAGATTCTCGGCGGGCTCTGGCCGTAGGGGGTGACGATGAAGAAGAACAGATTGTTGACGCTGTTGGGAATCCTCGGGCTGATCGCGGGGGCACTCGCCCTCGGTGGATGCGAGGAGGAGGACGTCGGCGGGATCTTCACCGCGGCGAACGTCAAGGCGACGAGGGTCGAGACGGTCGAGCTCGGGTTTGACGTGCCGCTGACGCTCGACGTCGATACGTCGAACGGCGAGGTGGCCGTCGCCGGCGTCGCGGGAATCGAGACGGTCTCGGTGACGGTTACGCTCCGCAGCCGGGGCGGGACGCTCGAAGAGGCGCAGGATCGCCTCGATCGGATTGTCTACCGGACCGAGCAGCAGGGGAATCGGATCGTGCTTCAGTATCGGAGCAGCGAGCAGGACGAGGATGTCCGGAGGCACAGCGGCGTGAGTTTCGACGTGACGGTGCCGATCGAGACGCGGGTCGAGGTGGATACGTCGAACGGCGCGGTCAGCGTCGAGAGGATCGACGGAACGATCCTCCTCGACACGTCGAACGGCGCGATCGACGTCTACGATGCGTCCGGATTGCTGACCGCCGACACGAGCAACGGGCGGATCGAAGTCGTGCGGTTCGACGGAGACGTCCATCTCGACACGTCGAACGGCGAGCTCTGGCTCGAACAAGTCGGCGGGATCATCGATGCCGAGACGAGCAACGGGAGCGTTCACTACACCGGGAGTCCGACGGGCGTCGGCAACCGGATCCGGACGAGCAACGGGAGCATCACCGCCCGCGTCCCGGCCGATGCGTCGATCGCGTTCTCCGCGAGCACGAGTGTCGGGCGGATCCGGTCGAGCCTCCCCCTGGTCGGCGATACCGAGGGGAAGGACTGGACGGCGCAGCTGAACCCGCCGGCGACGGTGACGTTCGATCTGCGGACGAGCAACGGGACGATCCGGATCGAAGGGAGCGGAATCTAGTCTAGACCGATCGCAATCCCAACTGAGAACCGCCTGCGAGTGACGGCCACGGGTACGAGCGACCGGTGGCCGTCTTCTTCGCTTGGCTGAACCGACTTGCCCTCCCTCGACGACATACAGGTGAATCCCATCGATTCGAGGAGAGGTGATCCGCATGAGCGATTACCGCAAGTACCTGCGCAACCAGACGCTTCCCGGCATGTCGGAGATGGAGACCGACATGATGAAGGGACTCCCGATCCCCGCGATCGAGAAGCCGTTCCCCGAGGACGCAGCGCTGATCGATCTTCCGTCCCACGAGGAGTGCAGGGCGACCTCGCGGATGTCGCTCGCCGACGCGATCGCCAACCGGCAGAGTCGGCGACTCTTCTCGGACGAGATGCTTGAACTCCGCGAGCTTGCCTTCCTCCTCTGGGCGACGCAGGGCGTCCGCGGATTCATCCGGAACGGCCTCGTGACGCTGAGGAACGTCCCGTCTGGCGGTGGGATGCACCCGTTCGAGACGTACGTCTCCGCCCACCGGGTCGATGGCCTAGCGCCCGGGCTCTATCGATACCTGGCGATTGAGCACAAGCTCCTTCCGCTGTTCGGAGAGCGGCTCGACCTCCCGCGCCGACTGACGGCGGCAGCGAACGGTCAGCCCTACGTCGGGAAGGGAGCGGCCGTCTTCGTTTGGGCGGTCCGCCCGTACCGGACCGAATACCGCTACGGCGACGACTCGCTGAAGGACATCCTGATCAGCGTCGGGCATATCTGCCAGAACCTCTATCTTGCGTGCGAAGCGGCCGGACTCGGGACCTGCGCGACGGTCGCCTACGAGCAGGATCAGCTCGACAGACTCCTCGGCGTCGACGGATACGACGAGATCCCGCTCTATCTTGCGCCGGTCGGCCGGGTCACGTCCGACGCCCCGCAGCCGTAGCCGGCCACTGGGTTGCGGTCGCCGGCTCGCTCCGTAGAGTCTTCCGCCGAGGAGAGGGTATGGGCGATCAGCGAGAGCGGAGCGAGCCGGGCCGGCGGATCAACGTCGTCGGGACGACCGGCTCGGGCAAGACGACGGTTGCGCGGGCGATCGCGGAGCGGCTCGGCGTCGAGCACATCGAGCTCGACGGACTCTTCTGGAAGCCAAACTGGGAGGAGACGCCCGACGACGAGTTCCTGCCCAAGGTCGACGAGGCGACGCGAGGCGACCGGTGGGTCCTCGACGGCAACTACAGCCGAACGCGGCCGATTGTCTGGCCGAGGGCCGACACGATCGTTTGGCTCGATTACTCGTTTCCGCGCGTCTTCGGGCAGCTCCTCCGGCGGACGATCCACCGCGCAATCACGAAGGAACCGATGTGGGGCGGCTGCATCGAGAACCCGCGCCTGGCCTTCTTCTCACGCGACTCGATTCTCGTCTGGTGCCTGCAGACCTACTGGAAACGCCGACGTACCTATCCCGAGATCCTGTCGCGTCCGGAGCATCAGCATCTCCAGTCGATTCGGCTACGGAACCGACGTCAGACGAGGCTTTGGCTGAAGAGCCTGAAGGGACCTGCGGCATGATCGCCGATGCGCACAATCATCTCTTGATGTCACACGGCGGGTGGGACAACGGAGAACCGCGGGTCCTGCCGATTGGCGCTATGTGTGAGCGGCTCCGTCGCGGCGGCATCAGTGCGGTCGGACTGGTCGTCGGAGGGGACCGAGCGTTCCCCCGGACCGAACCGTCTTCGCCCTGGCTCGGAACGCTCGATGCGCTCGCTCAGTTCTGGCGCGGCCACGCAGAGGCTCCCGACGATTCGGTCGTCCTCCGGGCGGCGGAGGATCTCGACCGGATCTCGGTCGATTGCCCCGGATTCCTCCTCGGGATCGAGGGGCTCGGACCCTGCTTCGATGCCCCGATGGGCGATCCGGTGGCCGCTCTCCATCTGCTCGCCCGCCTCGGCGTCCGCTCGATTCAGCTTCTCGGCGGCGAGCCGAGTCCGGCGTTCGAGACGGATCGAGAGTCGGATGGCATGCCCCGACTCAGCTCCATCGGACGGGCGCTGATCGCGGAAGCGGATCGTCTCGGGATGTTGATCGATCTGTCGCACCTGAGCGGCGACGAACCGGCGTTCGCGGAGGTGCTCGGGCTGGCATCCACGGCGCCGATCGCCTCGCACCACAGCTGTCGCACAATGAACGGTGAGGCGACCGCCCTCTCCGACGACGCGATCCGCGCGATCGCCGATGCAGGCGGCGTGGTCGGTCTGCACACCGGATCCCACGCCTTGACCGGCTCGGAGCGCCGGGGGACGGTCCGGGATTGGTTCGCCCATGCCGAGCACGTCGTCGATCTCGTCGGCGACGCTCACGTCGGTCTCGGATCGGATCACATCGACGCGGTGACGATTCCTCTCGATCTGCCGGGCGCCCTGTTCATGGAGGGCCTCGCCGGGCCGGAGAGCTTCGGCATGCTCGATGCGGCTCTCGACGAGCATGGATCTGACGCCGAGGCGCGTGCCAGGATCCTCGGTGGGAACGTGCTACGCGTTTGGCGCGCCGCCCTCCCGAAGTCGTCGATCCCGGGTTCCGTTGGCTGAGACTACGTCGACTCGAACGCGAGAATCCAAGCGAAGATTGGAGCTGTCGGTCGGCTGCCGATCTGTTTGACAGCCTGGCGACCTGTGTGTTAGATTCGAACAGAAGGAGGTGTGCAGTGAAGGCTAAACTTATCTTGGTGGGTGTCTTGCTGGTGGGGCTCGTTTCGTTTGCGGGCCTAGCCGAAACCTTCATCGTGGCGTCGGACATTCCGTGGAAGCCGTTCGAGATGATCACCGACGACGGCGAGTTCTTCGGCTTCGACCTTGACCTGATACGCGCAATCGCGATCACGGCCGGGTTCGAGATCGAGATCCAGAACGTTGCGTTCGATGCGATCATCGAAGAGGTTCGGACCGGGCGCGCACACATCGGCGCGTCGGGGTTCACGATCACCGCGGAGCGCGAGGAGACGATCGACTTCTCCGGCCCCTACTTCCTGTCGAACCAGGCGGTCGTTATCCGGAAGGACTCGGGGCTGAACATCGTCACCGCGCTCGGTGGTCAAGGCGCGAACAAGGCGGTCGGAGCGCAGAACTCGACGACCGGACTCTGGTGGGGTGAGGACAATCTCGGTGCGTTCGGTGTGGAGATCCGTGGGTACGAGACGTATCCGGCGGCGATCCTCGACCTGGTCAACGGGCGTCTCGACGCCGTCATCCAGGATGAGCCGGCGTCCGTCGCATCGATCACCGCGTATCCGGACGAGCTGACGATCGCCGGGATCATCAACACGTACGAGTATTTCGGTTTCCTCGTCGCGGACGGCGATCCGCACGGGCTCCTTCCGAAGATCAACGACGCGCTGGCGACGCTCGGTCTGACGGTCGTCGACGTGCCTGGAGGTCTGCAGGAGTTGAGCATCGAAGAGGGGAGCTTCATCGACGGTCTGATGAAGATCTACTTCGAGCCGGATCCGGCCGACATCACCGCGGCGTGGATCAAGTGCAAGGGCTACATCCTTGGCGGAGACCTCGACGGCTTCATCGACTGCATGATGCTGGAGCTCGGTCTCTAGAGACCTGGAACGACACACACGACTGGGAGCCGCCGTGTTGCGGCTCCCAGTCGATTCTCTGACGGGAGGGGACCATCGAATCCCTGCGGGCGCTCGGGCCGTTCATTCCCGGTCTGCTGAAGGCGTCGCTGATCAACATCGAGCTGCTGCTCGGCCTGATCGCGGTCGGTTTCGTCGTCGGAACGCTCATCGCGCTCCTCCAGGTCTACGGAGGGCGATTCCTCGGGACGATCGCGCGAATCTACGAATGGATCTTCCGGAGCATCCCCGCACTCGTCCTTCTCTTCCTCTTCTACTACGGCCCGCCGCGCTTCGGCGTCGACATCTCGGCGTTCACAGCAGCGATGCTGGCACTCGGCTTCCGGTCGGCAGCGTATCAGTCGCAGATCTTCCGCGGAGCGATCCAGTGCATCCCGACCGGGCAGATGATGGCGGCGCGGTCGGTCGGGATGAGCCGGATTCGGGCAATCTTCACGGTCATCCTCCCGCAGGCGTTCCGTCTGTCGATCCCCGGATGGTCGAACGAGTTCTCGTCGGTGATCAAGGACACGACGCTCGCCTACGCCGTCGGCTTCAACGAAATCATGCGAACAGCTCGGATCATCATGGACTCCGCGTACGAGCTGGCCATGCTGGCGTTCATCGCTGTTGCTGTCGTGTTCCTTGTCTTGACCTATCTAGGGAACACGACGATGAGCGGGGTCGAGAGACGCTTCCGGATCCCCGGGCTGCAGATGCCCGGCGCCAGAATGGATCACAGCCGGTAGGTGACGATGAACACATTGCTGCGAGTCGAGGACATCCACAAGCGGTACGGCAGCGAAGAGGTGCTGAAGGGCGTCTCGTTCGAGATGCTCAAGGGGGAGACGAAGGTCGTGATCGGCCCCTCAGGGACAGGCAAGAGCACGCTCCTTCGCTGCATCAACCGGCTGACGCCGGCCGACCGGGGGCGCGTCTGGCTCGAGGATGAGGAGATCACGCATACTCGGACGAACATCAACAAGATCCGCGCGCAGATCGGATTTGTCTTTCAAAGCTTCAACCTCTTCGCGCACCTGACCGCTCTCGGGAACGTCCGGATCGCACCGATGAAGGTCAGGGGTATGAAGAAGATTGTTGCGACGGACTTGGCCATGAACGTCCTCGAGCGGGTCGGCCTCGCGGACAAGGCCGATGCGTACCCGGCCGAGCTCTCCGGCGGTCAGCAGCAGCGTGTCTCGATTGCGCGGGCGCTCGCAATGTCCCCGAAGCTGATCCTGTTCGACGAACCGACATCTGCGCTCGATCCCGAGCTGATCGGCGAGGTCCTCGAGGTGATGACCGCTCTCGCCAGCGAGGGGATGACGATGCTCGTCGTCACCCACGAAATGGGATTCGCCCGCGCCGTTGCCGATGAGATCATCTTCATGGAGCACGGTGTGGTCGTCGAGCATGGCTCGCCGACGCAGATGTTCACAAATCCGAAACACCTGCGGACCGGCGAGTTCCTCAACAAGATCAGCGAGCTGTACGGAGAGACCACCTGATGGTCCTCAAGTGGGAATGGGTCCCCCAGCTTGCCGAAGGCCTACCGCTTACTCTTCAGATCACGTTCACGTGTATCGCGATCGGGATCGTCCTCGGCGTGCTCCTCGCGCTCGCGCGCGTTTACGGGAATCGCCCGCTCCGATGGCTTTGCAGTGCGTACATCCAGTTCTTCCGCGGGACGCCGCTCCTCGTCCAGCTGTTCATCGTCTACTTCGGGTTGCCCAACTGGGGTATCCGACTGTCGGCGTTCTGGAGCGCGGTTCTTGCACTCGGGCTGAACACGGCGGCCTACCAGGCGGAATACTTCCGGGGCGCGATCCAGGCGGTCCGCGGCGGCCAGATGCTCGCCGCGCGGTCGCTTGGGATGAGTCTTCCGCAGGCGATCCGCTTGATCATCCTGCCGCAGGCGTTCCGCCTCGTCCTCCCGTCCTGGTCGAACGAGTTCATCCTGATGTTGAAGTACTCGACGATCGTCTTCACCATTGCGCTGCTCGATCTGATGGGAAAGGGGCAGCGACTCGCCTCGCGCAACTTCATGCGCTTCGAGGTGTTCATCGTCGTTGCGTTCTTCTATCTCGGGCTCGTCTTCGTCGTGACCCAGATCCTCCATCTGATCGAACGGCGCGTTCGGATTCCCGGCCTCGGTGCGCCGGGCGAGCCTGTCTAGAACGTCTGCCCCTGTGCACTGAAGTCCGATGTCTCGCCCGATACAATCGCCGCATCCGGCTCTGGAGGTAGAACGGCCTATGAAGATCTGCATTCCTGCGGGGGACGAACGTGGGCTCGAGAGCGAGACGTTCGGACACTTCGGTTCCGCGCCGTACTTCGTCGTCCACGACACTGCGGGCGGGAACACCGAAGTCATCCACAACGAGAATCAGCATCACGGGCACGGCGGTTGCCAGCCGCTCTCGGCGCTGACGAACAAGTCGCTCGACGCACTCATTGTCGGCGGGATCGGCCGGCGTGCGATCGCTCGGCTGAACGACGACGGAACGAAGGTCTATCGCGCTGTCGAAGGAACGGTCGGCGACAACATCGCGGCACTGGAGGCTGGGGGACTCGAGGAGTTCACCGCGGAGACCGCCTGCGCCGGACACGGATGAGGCGGTAACTCGAATCGCCTGAGCGATCGGGGCCGTCCGTCGTGTGCAGCGTTGCCGCGCCGGCTGCAATTGGAGCACTCTGCCAGAGCTCGCGCTATACTTCCCTGTGAAATGGCGATGAATGAGGAGAAAAGAAGCGCAGCTCCTCAACGCGCCCGGGCTCCAGGCGTGCTGCTGGCGGTCGCGCTGCTCGCGACCGTCGGGATGCATCCCCTCGCTGCGCCTGCCGCCACGGGCCACATCGATGCCGTACTGGCGCGGTTGGAGGGGCTGCCGATCGACGAGTTCTTCGAGGCATCGTTCCGGGAGATCCTTCTTCGTAGCCCGGAGTCGATCAGCGCCAAGGGCCTGGCTGAGCACTTCGGGGTGCGGAACGACCGCCTGACCAGTGTCGATCCTCTCCACCTCGAGCAAGACTACGCACTCGAGCAAGGCATCCTCGCCCTTCTCCGCGGCTACGACCGGGATGCCCTGTCATGCGAGCAGCGGCTCTGGCACGACACGTTCGCGTGGTGTCTCGATCGATGGTCGATGTCGCTCGAGGAGCAGCTTCGTCACCCGCTGCTGGGCGGCGTGCCAAGGCATAGCTTGCCCGCGACGATCGAAGCCGTGCTCTTCCGACATCCGCTGCGGACATCGGCTGACGTGGCGGACTACCTGCGCCGGATCGAGGCTGTCCCGACCAAGGTGGCTGAGATCATCGATCTGACCCGACTCCAGATCGAGTCGGGCTTCGCGACTCCACGGAGCTCGCTAGAGGGCTGCGTTCGCCTTCTTGATGACATCGTGGGGAACCCGGGCGGGAATCTGAAACCGTCTGTTGTTGCTTTGGTCCCCGCGTACCGGGACTTCCTGGCTCGGATGCAACATGTCGAGGGAGCGAGTGCCGAGGATCGGAAGGCGTGGATCCACGCAGCACGGGCCGGCTTCGCCTTGAACTACATCCCCCCGCTCTGGGAGTTGCGCGAGTACGTACGAGTGCTTGCCGAATCGACGATGTTTGAGCCGCAGACGGGACTCTTCGCGGACGATCGCGCTGCCTACGAGGCCCAGCTTCGAGCCATCGTGTCAACTGGCCTCTCGCCGGAGGCGATCCACACGATGGCCCGACGTCGCGCGACCGAGCTGGCGGAGGAGGCCCGAGCGATCGCCGTACGAGAGGGAGTGTCCTCCGAACAGGCCAGCGTCGGCGACTTCCTTGCACTCGTGGCCGCGAGTTGCTGGACCTCGCATCAGGGGCTCACGGGCGAACGTCTACTTCGGCGGTTTGAGGCCGTCGACACCGAAGCTCGGCAGTTGATCGATACGGCGTTTTCGGGTCTCCGGATCCCCGAGCCCGAGATCCGGATCACGGACGAGGGCGCGCGCGGATCGGCGCCGTTCTACTACCTTGCTCCTTCCGTCGACGGGACCCGCCCTGGTACGTTCTACATCGGCGGCGGATCCGTCACGGAGTGTGCGGTGCGCCAGCTGTACTACCACGAACTGATCCCGGGACACCATCTGCAAGTTGCCACGGCATTGGCCCTCGATGCACCACTATTCATCCAGCATTGGAGAGCCCCAGGATACGTGGAAGGATGGGCGAGGTACTGTGAGACGCTGATGGAGGAATTCGGAGGATTCGCAAGAGAAGAGAGTGAACGCTACTACGGTCTCTATGCGGAGCTGTTCGAGGCGATCGGCGTGGTCATGGAGACGGGGCTCCACGCCCTCGGGTGGACCCGTCAGAAGGCGTGCGATTGGCTGGCGGAGGAGATCGGGATCACAGCTGTGCCCCAGTCGACGGCTCTGGACAGATATGCGTCTTACCCCATCGATTTCACAACCTACTTCGTTGGGAAGATGACGATGCTTCGGCTTCGTGATCGGGCGCAGCAGGCCCTCGGCTACGCGTTCGAGCTTTCGGAGTTCCATCGTGCTGTCATCGGAAGCGGAAACGTTCCGCTCGTCATCCTCGACCGACTCGTGAGCGACTACATCGCGGACCACCTACCAAGTCCGATTCGGGATGAGGCGGATGGATCCGCCCTCGAACTCGTCACGCTCTGGAGATAAGCAATCCTCCTTTGATCCTGGTCTGCAGGAGGCCGGGGATGTGCCTTGTTCTTCCGGAGGGGTGTCGGCAGAATCCTACGGATGAAAGGAGCTGGAATGGCGAAGTGGTTTGCCGAGGCTGGAGATCATTCTGGCGAGACGATCGAACTCGTCTCCGCGCGGCTGGAGAAGGGAGACGTCGGTTACGTCGTCGTAGCGACGACGTCGGGAGAGACGGGCGTTCGCTTTGCCGAGGCGTTGCAAGGTCGTAGCATCGAGATCGTCTGCGTAACGCACCACGTCGGCTTCAAGGGGGGCGACGAGGATCAGCTCGATGGAGGGCACGCGGAGGCGATCCGCGCCGCCGGTGGGAAGATCCTGACGACGTCGCACGCGCTGAGCGGCGTCGCCCGCTCGGTGTCGAGAAGCTTCGGAGGGACCTCGTCGCTCGAGATGATTGCGCATACGCTCCGGCTGTTCGGTCAGGGGATGAAGGTCTGTGTCGAGATCGCGGTGATGGCGGCCGACGCCGGGCTGATTCCGACCGATCGGGATGTCATCTGTGTCGGCGGAACCGGCCGCGGGGCCGATACGGCCGTCGTTCTCCGGCCGTCGCACGCGAACGCCTTCTTCGAGATGAGAATTCGCGAGACACTCTGCCGACCGATCGCGTAATCCCTGACCAGAAAAGGAATTCGCGGCAATCCCTCTTCCTCGGTGATGTGGATTACCGTCGGGTGTCTTCCTCCGTGCAGACAGGCCGCTTGGGGCGCTGTGAATCCGTTCTCTTGACAACTTGAGCGATTAGCCTATAGAGTTCAGCCATACGGCTGCGAATCAGTCGCAAGAAGATCGGCTGTTGTGCGACTGCAGGGCACAACAGAAGGCGTTTTGGTGAGGGGGAAGCAACCCATAACGGAAGTGACTGCGAAGGAGGTACACCCTTGAAACGAAGACTGGCGGCAATCAGTGTCGTGACGTTGCTCGTTGCGGCGCTGTTCACCCTGTCTGCCATCGCGTCGGACGCACAGATGTACTTCTCGTCCGACAAGAATGGGCAGAATCGGGTGACGAACGTACAGGAAGGTGACGAGATCTGGATCGTCGTCATCGACAACGATGAGAACGACGACTGCGACGTCCGCGACAAGATGTGGCCGGACGTCAAGATCATGGACTTCAAGACCGGCGCGTACATCGTGTGGGACAAGGGGGAAGCCGATCTTCTCGTGGATGACTACCTCGAGGAGACGGGTGCCGACACGGGCGTCTTCGTTTCGAAGCGGGCGTTCCAGATCGGAACGCGCGAGTCGTTCGCCGCGGCGGAGCCCGAGAAGAGCACGCACATCGTCGATCTGCCGGTGGACGGCGTGGTCGACGACTTCCAGTGGGGGAGTTGGATGTACGTGCAGGATCACGGCGACCCGGATCTTCCTGCAGACGAGCGGGAGTGGCTCGACTACGGCCCGGACTTCCACCAGTACCAGGGGCCCCCGGGCTGGCTCGCCACGGCCGACGTTCCGAGCCTCGTTTATGAAGGCAACCCAGATCCTGAGTACGACTACATCATCGGTCGGTTCGAGAACATGGACACGCTGATCGGGATGTACCAGGATCCGAACGATGCGACCGATGTCGCCATCGCGATGATGAAGATCATCGATGTCGAAGCGACGATCTCCTGGGATCAGGAGATCTACAAGGACGCGAACGGCGCGGCGACGATCACCGTCGTCGATCCGGACGAGAACCTCAACTGCAACGAGGTCGAGTACGTCCCGGTGTTCATCATCGTCAACCCCGGTTCGTGGAACCCGGTGGATGCGGCCAACCAGAGC
>JANQEA010000050.1 GCA_028278555.1 Candidatus Bipolaricaulota bacterium
CGCCCTCGCCAGCGGGATGAAGCGGGTTGACGTGGGCGTCTACTCGATCATCCAGGCCGTCGTCGATGGAACGTTCGAGGGTGGCGTCGTCAGCCTCGGCCTCGCCGAGGGCGGCGTTGGGATCAGCAAGAAGGCTGACCTCATCGAGTTCATCGAGTTCGGCGTTTCCGCGGGCCAGATCGAAGATAATCAGGAAGCCCGCAACTTCGTCGTCGCCAACTGGACCGCGAACCGGAAGACGGTCGCCGATTGGATCTGGACGGCAGTCGACGAGCTCGAGGCCGGAATCCTCGACGGATCGATCTTCGTTCCGACCGCGAACTCCGACGATGAGATCAACGCCATTCGAGCACAGTACCCGCTCGAGTAGGTGTGCGACGTAGGTAAGCACCGAGGGAGGGAGGAGTTGTCTCCTCTCTCCCTCTTCTCATGATTCGAAGCGGAGGCACAGAGCACTGGGTTGGGGGCAATCCATGAGTGATCAAGCCACACCGAGCAAGAACGGATTCTTCCTGAAGGCCGACCGCATCACCAAGGTCTATTCCGACGGAACCGTCGCTCTCAAGGAAGCGTCCCTCGAGATCCGCCCGCATGAAATCGTCGGCCTGCTCGGGGAGAACGGCGCCGGGAAGACGACGCTCACCAAGATCCTTTCCGGCCTTCTTCCCCCAACGCGGGGACGGGTCGTTTCGCCGAAGGGCGTCGTCCGATTCGTCAGCCCGCGAGAGGCGCTCGACTTCGGCATCGGGATGGTCCATCAGCACTTCGCGCTGGTCGGGACGTTCACCGCGGCGGAGAACGTGGCGCTCAGCCATGACCGCCCGTTCACGGGGATCCGCATCGCCGAGACCCGCCAAGATCTCAACGCGCTGATGGAGGAGAGCGGCCTTCACGTTCCACTCGACGTCCCGGTCGAGAAACTGGCCGTCGGAGAGCAGCAGCGCGTCGAGATCCTGAAGGTCCTGTCGAGGGACGTCGACCTGTTGATTCTCGACGAGCCGACCTCCGTCCTGACACCGCTTGAGGTCGACGAGCTGTTCACGCTCCTCCGTCGCCTGAAGGATGAGGGGAAGTCGATCATCCTGATCACCCACAAGCTGAAGGAGGTCGGGTCGATCACCGATCGCGTCGTCGTCCTCCGGCAGGGGGAGATGGTCGGAGACGTGAAGACGGCTGAAGCGTCGACTGAACAGCTCGCCAGATTGATGGTCGGCCAGGCGCTCGAAGACGAAGCCGACGCGGTCGAGCTGAGCACCGAGGAGATCCCGCATGCGCGGACGCAATCGGATGTCGACCGGACCGGCGAGGGGATCCTGCACGTCGAGAACCTGATCGCGAAGGGGAACACGGGCGAGATCGCCGTTGATGGAATCTCGTTCGACGTCTATGGAGGCGAGATCTTCGGCGTCGCCGGCGTTGAAGGAAACGGCCAGACGGAACTCGTCGAATCGCTCACCGGACTCCGCGTTCCGGTCTCCGGCACGGCGACGATCAACGGGACGAACATCCTCGGCGTCGATCCGCGGCAGATCTACCGCCTCGGCGTCGCACACATTCCGGAGGACCGCTGGGAGCTCGGATTGGTCCTCCCATTCACCCTCGCGGAGAACGCGATCCTCGGCGTCCATCGCTGGGAGGAGTTCCGCGGGCCGTTGTCGTTCCTCCGTTGGGGGAAGATCACGCAGCACGTCCGGCGGCTGATGGACCGATTCGACATCCAGGCGACCGGACCGAACGCTCCGGCGAAGAGCCTCTCCGGAGGAAACCAGCAGAAGTTGATCGTCGGTCGCGAGCTGGCGAAGGATCCGGCAATCATCGTCGCGTCGCAGCCGACACGCGGCCTGGACATCGGGGCGGCCCACTACATCCGGCAGACGCTCCTCGAGATGCGTGACGCCGGACGGGCGATCCTCCTCGTCTCGGCCGACCTCGACGAGGTCCTCGCGCACGCCGACCGGGTCGGGATCATGTACGAGGGCAAGTTCATGGAGGTCTGCTCCCCTGAAGAACTCGATCGCGAGCGCGTCGGGATGCTGATGGGCGGTGCGACGGAGGCAAGGAGGGAGGCGGAATGAGCGGCAACGAATCGACTCTGCAATCCCGCCTGCTTCGGGGGGCTCACCGAACGCTGACCGGACTCCATCCGGCGCTCGAGTCGCTCCTCGCAGCGGTCGTTGGACTGCTCGTCGGCGCGATCCTGATGTACATCTACGGATTCGATCCGTGGAGGGCCTACATGGGCCTTGTCAAGGGCGCGTTCGGCGGCTCCTACGAGATCTCAAGCTCTCTGTCAAGGGCAACCCCGCTGATCCTGACCGCACTCACCTTCTCGATCTGTCTCCGCTCCGGGATGTTCAACATCGGCGCCGAAGGGCAGATGTACATGGGCGGGATCGCGTCCGTCCTCGTCGCGTACTTCGTCCTCCCGACCGGCCTTCATCAGATCGCCGGACTCCTCTTCGCCGCGTTCGCCGGCGCCGTCTGGGGGATCGTCCCGGCGCTGCTAAAGGTCACGAGAGGGGTCAGCGAGGTCATCTCGACGATCATGTTCAACTGGATCGCGCGATGGCTGGCGCTGTATCTGGCGATCTTCGTCATCGTCGATCCGATGCGGACGGAGAAGACGCTCAGTATCCCCGTCTCGGCCCGTTTCCCGGTCCTCGTCCGCGGAACCGACCTCTCCTACGCGATCTTCGTCTCGATCGCGTTCGCGCTGGTCATCTACTTCCTTCTCTGGCACACCGCGATCGGCTATGAGGTTCGCGCAGCGGGCTTAAATCCGACCGCCGCTCGCTACGGAGGGATCCGGAACAAGCGGACGATGTTCCTGAGCTTCATCCTCGGCGGAATCGCCGCCGGACTCGCCGGCGCGACCATCGTGATGGGGCTTCCGCCAACCTACGCGATCTACGGAGGAGGAGGCCTCCCGCAGCTGATGAATCTCGGGTTCGACGGGATGGCCGTAGCGATGGTCGGTCGGAACCACCCGATCGGGATCCTCGTCGCGGCGCTCTTCTTCGGTGGTCTGAACGCCGGCGGGCGTGTGATGCAGTTCTACGGATCGAATCCGGTTCCACTCGAGATGGTCCGCGTCGTCATGGGAGCGATCGTCCTCGTGATGTCGATCCCCGAACTAATCCGGATCTTCCCGATGGCCAAGAAGCGAACGGAGGAGCTGATCGGTTCCCTCCGACGCTTAACCCGACGTTCAGAGAGGAGGGAGTCCGCATGAGCTTCTCGGACATTCTAGGCCTGCTGCGGATCTCGCTACACGCCATGGTCCCCCTCGCGCTGACCGCCGCCGGAGAGATCGTCGGGGAGACAGCGGGGCTGTTCAACATCGGCCTCGAGGGGATCCTGCTTCTCAGTGCGTTCGGCGGCGCACTCGCCGCCGAGATTGGCGGGCCGGGGGTCGGCCTGTTGGTCGGCATGGGAATCGGCGGGGTCGTGTCGCTCGTCTTCGCGGTGATCAACACCTACTGGAAGGGAACGCAGATGGTCACCGGGATCGGTATCAACCTGTTCGCGGTCGGTTTCGTCGCGTTCGGGCTGATCCAGCTCGGCGCCCCCGGGTTCCACGACGTCCCGAAGGCGGTCGAACTGGTCAAGTGGCGTACCGGGATGGGGCTGATGAGCCCGATGATCCTGCTCGCGATCATCGTGCCGATCGTCATCTACTGGTTCCTGAAGCGGACACGGGCCGGCCTGATGCTGAAGGCTGCCGGCGAGATGCCCGAAGCGGCCGACGTCGCTGGGATCAACATCAACCGGATCCGCCTCGTCGCCGCGGTCTTCGGCGGAGTCCTCGCCGGCCTCGGTGGGGCGTACATGAGCGTCGCATGGCTCGGGGTCGTCACCAAGGATCTCTCCGCCGGGCGCGGGTTCATCTCGCTCGCGTGCGTCGTCTTCAGTGGATTGAATCCGCTCCTCGCCCTTCTCGGCGCGTTCATCTTCGGGTTCTTCCAGGCGCTCGCCGAGTGGGTGAAGACCCTCCCATCGAAGCCGATTCCGGGGGAGTTCGTCTCGATGCTCCCCTACATCATCACGCTGCTGGTCGTCTCCGGCGCGATCGGGCGGGTTCGGTTCCCGAAGTCGCTCGGCGTTCCGTACAAACGAGAGTGACAGGATCTGGTTGACTCGTAGATCATGAGTGTCTACGATAGTGTTATGAGGATTACATCGGAGCGCGTCGGCCGGGATGGCTCGGCGGCGCAATCCCGGAGGTCTGTGTCGCACAGGAGGTGCACCATGCGTAAGGTCCTAGCTCTGACGCTGATTGCAGTGCTGGCTATCGGCGTCATCGGCTTCGGCAAGCCCGGGGACAGCCCGGACGAGCCGATCTACATGCTCCTCGTTCCGTCGACCGAGGGTGCAACGGTTGAAGAAGTCGGAACGGCCATCGCGCAGGCGATCTACGAGCTGACCGGTCTGTACATCGTCGCCAGTCTGCAGGCGGACTACACGGCGATGATCGAGGCGTTCGCCGCGTCCGAAGGTGACACGTTCGGACTCCCGACGACCGACCAGTACATCCGGATCTTTGAGCGGACCGGCGGCAACGTCAGCCCGCGCCTCGGCTCGGTTCGCTACGGCTACCCGTACTACTACTCCAGCATCTATGCTCGCCGCGACAGCGGGATCAGGACGGTGGAGGACCTGAACGGGAAGGTCTGGATCTACAATGACACCGGCTCGACGTCCGGCTACGTCTTCCCGAACATGGTCTTCGAGGACGCCGGCATTGAGTTCGCGGGGATCGTCACGACCGGCGGCCACACCAACTCGATGGTCGCGCTGATCGAAGGACAGGGCGACTTCTGCACCGGCTACGGCTCCGCCCCCGGCGCGCCTGACTCGTGGACCGGTCGACGGTGGGAATACGGCGACGACCCGGAGATGTGGCTGTGGGACCGCTGGAACAACAAGCTCTTCGAGGGCGACTTCCGCGGAACCAACTACGACCTCCGCCGCGCCGTCCGGAAGACGTATGATTGGGATACGGTCCTCACCGACATCGGCGTCGTCCTGAACATCGGTCCGATCCCGAACGACTGTCTCGCCTTCGGGCCCGGATTCGATGTCGAGACCGCCGATCTGATCGTCTGGGCGGTCAAGCAGCACATCTCGACCGATGAAGGAAAGGCACTCTGGGGCGACGAGAATTTCTACGAGTGGACGGCCGTCGCCGACATTGACGACTCCTTCTACGACGGATACCGCGCCATCCTTGGTCTCCCGATTCCGGATCGAGACTAGGTAGGTCCTAAGCGCTAGATCGAAACCAGCGCGGGAGGGAGGAATCCCTCCCGCGTTTCTTCAGATCGAGGGTGCTCTCGCCATGGAAGAACTGATACGGATAGACCGCCTGACCAAGGTCTACGAGCGGGGAGAAGTCCTCGCGGTGAACGACATCAGCTTCACGGTGAAGCGGGGCGAGTTCCTCGTCCTGATCGGCCTGTCCGGCTCCGGAAAGTCGACGCTTCTCCGCTGCATCAACCGGTTGATCGAACCGACTGCCGGGCAGATCGTGTTCGACGGCATCGACGTCACAAAGGCTTCGGCCCGCCAGCTCCGCCAGCTCCGCCGACGGATGGCGATGATCTTCCAGCAATTCAATCTGGTGAAGCGATCGTCCGTGTTGACGAACGTCCTCTCCGGGAGGCTGGGATACGTCAATCCGGGCGCCTCGGCGATCCACAAGTTCCCAAAGGAGGATCTCGAATCGGCGTTCGCCAATCTCGAGCGGGTCGGAATCCCGGAGCAAGCCTACAAGCGCGCCGACGAGCTCTCCGGCGGACAGCAGCAACGCGTCGGGATCGCCCGCGCGTTGATGCAGAGACCCGACCTGTTGATGGCCGACGAGCCGGTCTCGGCGCTCGACCCGGCGACGGCGCACTCGGTGATGCAGTACCTCGAGCAGATGAACCAAGAGGATGGGGTGACCGTCATCGCCAGCCTCCACTTCCTCTCGCTCGCCCGACGCTACGGGACGCGGATCCTCGCGCTGAAGGACGGCGAGATCGTCTTCGAGGGGCTGCCGGCCGAGATCGATGCGGCGAAGTTCAAGGAGATCTACGGTGAAGAGGCCGAAGAAGTCGAAGTCCGCTAGCCACTCGCCGTGGGTTCGCCTGGCGGCGCTTCGCCCGCGCTTTTCCGCCTTCATGCTCGATTGGGCGTCGTGGGGGTTCATCGCCTACGGCGTGATGTACCTCCTCAACAAGTACTGGTACATCCGACACGTCAACTTCTACGGGCGCCTAACGCTCCCCGGCTGGGGCTGGCCGGTGGTGATCATCGCGACGTTCGAGCTGGCGCTTCTCTCCCACGCGTTCTCTCAGTCGATCGGCCTCAGCCTGTTCGGCTTGAGGCTCTTCGGCCCGGAGTACGCCCCGGTCCCGTTCCGCAGACGCCTCGCGCGTTTCGTCGCGCTGCACGTCGGCCTCGTCCTCCAGCCGCTCGCCCTCTTCGGCGATCGTCCGCTCGGATCGTTGGTTCACGACAGTGACAAGACCGGGCGGATGCTCCTCGTCGCGAAGGTGAAGGACGATCTTCCGGCTGAGAAGCCGAGGAAGTGGTACACGACATATCGCGGGCTCTTCCTCGCCGGCCTGCTCGCCCTGACGTTCTGGCTCGGCTGGAAGATCACCACGATCAACCTCCAGATGCTCGTCGAGCGGATCGGCAAGTCGGGGCATATCTGGAAGGACCTGTTCACACCGCGGTTCACGTACCTGACCGAGCCGGTGATCCCCGGACGGACGTTCTCGCTCGTCCACTACATGCTCGAGACGATCTTCATGGCCTTCTTCGCCACGGTCACCGGTGCGATCGTCGCCTTTCCGCTCAGCTTCCTCGGGGCTCGGAACATCATGGGATTCAACGCGTTCGGCTGGCTCATCTACTCGGTGATGCGGACCCTGTTCAACGCGCTCCGCTCGATCGAGTCGATCCTGATGGCGGTCCTGTTCGCCGTCTGGGTCGGATTCGGGAACCCGTTTGCCGGGGCGCTCGCCCTCTTCCTCCATACGATCGCCGCCCTCGCCAAGCTCTACTCCGAACAAGTCGAGGCCGTCGATCCGGGGCCGTTGGAGGCGATCGCGACGACCGGGGCGCGCCGCTGGCAGGTCGTCGCCTACGGAGTGATCCCGCAGATCATCCCGTCGTACCTCGCGTTCACGCTCTATCGATGGGACATCAACATCCGGATGGCAACGATCATCGCGCTCGTCGGCGGCGGCGGGATCGGGACGCTCCTCTTCTACTTCAAGAACGAGGTCGGCCGACTCGATGACGCGTGGAACCAGGTCGGCGCGGTCGTCGTCGCGATCGTGGTCGTTGTCTGGGCGCTCGACTACATCAGCGCCAGGGTGAGGGAGAAGATCGGATGACGCCCCAAGACCAGTACTACGCCGGCTTCATGAGCAAGCGCCCCAGCTGGACGAAGGCGCTCCGCGCCTATCGAAAGGATCTCGGAGCTCTCATAGCGGACTTCGTCGTCCTGATCGCCCTCTGGGGCCTTTCGTCGTTCATCTGGAACGATCTCGTGCACGGAACGCGCGATTTCATCTCGGTCGCTCCATGGATCATGCTCGTCGTCTGCTTCGAGCTGGCGCTCGTCTGGGAGTCGTTCGCCGTCAGCCCGGGGATGCGCCTCTTCGGCCGCCGGGCGACCGACGATCGGAACGGACGCGCCGTGATCGGTCGGCGGTTCCTCCGCGTCCTTCTCCTCCACGGGCTGCCGCTGTTCATCCTCCCAATCCTCGTCACAACTCGGTACATCCCGTGGCAGGATCGGCTCGCCGGCTTCCGATCGGTCTCCGCCGCCGAGGTCCCCGACCCGCGAAAGCCCTGGTACAGGACGAGCTGGATGGTCGCCCTCGCCGGACTCGCCGTCGCGATGTACCTCGCCTCGGCCCTATTCACCCAGGTCGACCTGGTCAAGCTGTTCACCAACGCATCGGCCACCTCGGAGATCTGGGCGCGAATCGTCAATCCCGACTGGTCGATCCTCGGTCTCGGCGTCCGACTGCTGATCGTCACGCTGTTCATGGCGTTCATGGCGACGCTCTTCGGCGTCCTCGTCGCCGTTCCGCTCAGCTTCCTCGCTGCGCGGAACCTCGCCCACGGGATCATCGGGCGAACGATCTACACGGTCCTACGTATCCTGATGAGCATCGTCCGGTCGATCCAGCCGTTCATCTGGGCGATCATCTTCGTCGTCTGGGTCCGGACCGGAAACGCGCCGTTCGCCGGAGGTCTAGCGCTCTTCGTCCACTCGGTCGCCGATCTGACGAAGCTCTACTCCGAGCGGCTCGAATCGATCGACCCGGGCCCAGTCGAGGCGATCCGATCGACCGGAGCGAACGGGCTTCAGGTGATCCTGTACGGGATCGTCCCGCAGATCATCAATCCGTACCTGTCGTTCACCATCTACCGGTGGGACATCAACGTCCGAATGGCGACGATCATCGGCCTCGTCGGCGGTGGGGGAATCGGCCAGCGCCTCCTCCAGCTGACCCGAAACTGGGTTTGGGATCAGGCGATCGTCCTGATGCTCTTGATCATGGTCGCGGTCTGGGCGATGGACTACAGCTCGTCGCGGCTCCGCGAACGGCTCAATTAGTCGACTGGGCGGTCGGGCGGTCGGCTACTTGCCCGTCAGGTTCTCCAGATACTCTCGGATGTCGTCGAGTCCGAAGCTCGTCTTCAGCGCGACGTTGTCCTCGAGCCACGCGTCCTTGATCGTGTCGTCCCGGCGGATCTCGATGTCCTTGATCCCGAACGAATCGACCATCGTGCGCGCCTCCTCCTCGATCTGTCGATCCTTCACCCGGAAGAGAAACCGTGGGAAACTCGGCATCGCTGCACCTCCGCCCTGAGTATACCGCGCGGAAGCGCACATCGACATCGCCCTTCCCATCCCGTCCCACCCGGGGTATCGTCTGATCATGTCCGGCACCGAGGAAGGCCCGATCACGATCGTCCGCGTCACACCCGGGGACTTGCGCGACCTCGAGCGTCTCGTCGCGCAAATCGAAGTGGAGGATCATCCGGAGGACCCGGAGGCCGGCGCCCGTGCTCCGGCCGGGATGGCCGCGAGCCTCGCCCACCATGACGCACTGTCGTCCGACTCTGCCTGGTTTCTGATCGCCTACGCGAACGATCGCCCGGTCGGCCTTGCGATCCTCACGCGGATTCCGAAGCTCGACGATCGGGTCGGCTTCCTCTACCTCGATGAGCTACACGTCCTCGCCCCGTTCCGGCGGCGCGGGATCGGCCGATCGCTCTTGCGAGCTTGCATCGACCTCGCGGAGGACGCCGGCCTCGCTGGTCTTAGGCTCCTCACCCGCCCCGACAACCGGCCGGCACAAGCCCTCTACGAAGCCCTCGGCTTTCGCTCCTCCGAATCGCTCCTCTACGAGCGGCGGGTTGATCGCGAGGAACCGTAGTCCTAGAATGAGTTTTCATGAATACCGTCGATCTGATTGCCAAGAAGCGTGACGGAGGAACCCTCTCCCGCGAGGAGATCGAGTTCTGGATCGCCGGGACCGTCGATGGAACGATCCCCGAGTACCAGAGCTCCGCCTTGCTGATGGCGATCCGCCTCCAGGGGATGGACGACGAAGAGGCGGCCATGCTGACCGACGTGATGGCCCACTCCGGCTCGATGTTCACCCCCGACGATCTCGGCGGGTTCACCGTCGACAAGCATTCGACCGGTGGCGTCGGCGATACGACAACGCTCGTCTTGATCCCACTCCTCGCCGCTGCCGGGTTGACCGTCGGCAAGCTCTCCGGCCGTGCTCTCGGTCATACAGGAGGAACGATCGACAAGCTCGAATCGATCCCCGGGTTCCGGACCGACCTGCCGCGCGATCGGTTCCTGCAGCTCGTCAACGAGACGAAGCTTGCTCTCGCCGATCATACCGAGGACATGGTCCCGGCGGATCGGATCCTCTACGAACTCCGCGACGTGACGGCGACCGTCGATTCGCTTCCGCTGATCGTCGCATCGATCATGTCGAAGAAAATCGCCGGTGGGGCACAGGCGATCGTCATCGACGTCAAGACGGGCTCCGGCGCGTTTCTCCCGAGCCTCGAGGCGTCGCGGAAGCTCGCCGAATCTCTGGCGTCGATCGGCTCGAAACTCGGTCGGGTAATGGCAACCCTGATCACCGACATGTCGCAGCCGCTCGGCCGGATGGTCGGGAACGCGCTCGAGGTCCGCGAAGCGATCGATACCCTCCGCGGCGAAGGACCGACCGATCTCGCCCGTCTCTGCTGCGAGCTCGGGGCCGAGCTTCTCCTCTTCTCGTGCATCTCCGAGTCGCGGGACGGGGCGATCGAACATCTGGATCGACTCCTCCGCGATGGGTCCGCCCTCGACAAGTTCCGCGAGCTGGTCGTCAATCAGGATGGGAACCCCGCGGTGATCGACGACCAGTATCTCCTCCCGCGGGCGGCGCGGCGGGTCGAGGCTCGCGCCGAGCAGGCCGGCGTCGTCCGGTCCCTCGACGCGCTCGCCATCGGACGTGCGGCGAACCTCCTCGGCGCAGGGCGATTCACCAAGGAGGACTCCATCGATCCGGCCGTCGGCGTCGAGCTGATCTGCAAGATCGGCGATCGTGTCGAGAAGAACGGACTCCTCGCCGCGCTCCACGTCAACGACGAAACGAATCTCGACACGGCCTGCCAGATGGTCGAATCGGCCTACGAGATCGATCCGACCGCCTCGGAGATCGTGCCGCCCGAGCTCGTCGTCGACCGGATCGTCAGCGACTGGTAGGTCGGAGATAGCCGGAGACCGCCACGCTCATTCTTGTCGGTACAGGTCCCCGTTCAGGTATCGAAGCCCCGAATCGATGATGACCGTCACGATCTTCTTCCCCTGCCCGAGGTCTCTCGCTCGCTGCAGAGCGGCCCAGACGTTGGCCCCGGACGTGATTCCGCCGAAGATCCCTTCCTTTCGAGCCAAGTCGTTCGCGGTCCGGTAAGCATCCTTATCCTTCACCGGGACCACTCCGTCGATCAGATCCCGCCGGAGGATGCTCGGGACGAAGGAGAGCCCGATCCCTTCGAGCCGATGCACGCCGCTCGTGTCCCCGCCGGAGACGTTCCGGACATAGTACGGTTCGACCGCCACGATCCGGATCGACGGGATCTGCTCCTTGAGGATCTCCGCGTTGCCGGAGATGCACCCGCCACCACCGACGGCCATGATGAACTCGTCGATCTCGGTGCCCAAGTCTCGGAGGATCTCTCGACCCATCCCGTGATAGCCGCGCACGTTGTCCGGGTTGTTCACCTGATCCGGCCAGAACGTGCCCGGCTCATCAACCAACTCCTTCGCCCGGGCGATCATCTGGTCGATCACCTCGGCGGTTAGGATGCCGCCTTCCGCGTGGATGATCTCGACGGTCGCCCCGAACGCTCGCATCGTCTGGATCTTCTCCTCGGCGAAGCCGTCGGAGGAGACGAAATGGGCTGCGTAGCCACGGGTGGCACAGACCATGGCGAGGGAGCTTCCGGTGCTCCCGCCGGTGTACTCGACGACTCGCCCTCCAGGGGCGAGCTCACCCCGACGCTCGGCACCCTCAATCATCGATAGGGCCATCCGATCCTTCATGCTGCCCGTCGGATTCGCCCCCTCGAACTTGACGTAGATCTCCGCGGAGTTCCGATCCGGCAGGCGATTCAGTTTCACCAGCGGCGTGTTCCCGATCAGAGTCATCTCTTCCTCCTGTTACGTGGCGGGCCGTGCAAAGTCTGAGGTTAGCCGTCGTCAAGACGCTCCATCGCCCGCTCCACGAAACCTCTTCGGCCGATCTCTGCCTCGAACGACGTCAGCTGCCTCAGGAGTTCCGCATCCGGCCCCAGGATCTCCTGGATCGATGCCTGCCCGGATCGCCAGATCCGCTTGAAGGTCGGGAGGGATTCGTGAGCCCGGCTCGAGAGTCGGATGTTCTTCTTTCGACCATCGGATGCGTCCCTCACGACATCCAAGTACCCCTTCCCGATCATCCGGTTGATCATCTTCGTCATCGCTGGCTGCGAGATGTGGAAGGCTCCTGCGATCTCCGTAACGGTCGCGGTCGGCTGCTTCTCCAGATAGAGGAAGACGAGATGCCAGCTCGGCTCGATGTCGACGCCGTTCGCCCGGTAGAGGTCCTTGATGCTGGCGGTCAGGGTGTCGCTCAGTCGCTTCAGGCGGGCGGGGACGCCGAGATGTCCCAGACTCCTCAGGAAGTCGTTCTCCATTGGCTGCCTCCGCTAGGATATATAGCCCGTTATGTATATTAGTCGCCGAAACTCGTCCTCTCAAGCGAAATCGGGATTCAATGTCCGCGAGACTCTCTACAGGTGAGGCGTTTCAGAAGATCTCAGAGCGAGAATCCATCGGGGAGGAGTTCGCGGACCGTCGTCCGGACGAACTCGCCGTCCGGATTCCCCATCAGGATCTCCATGTCCGGCGCATGCTCGAACATCACCTGCCGACAGACGCCGCACGGTCGGCAGTGGTCGCCGTCGCAGGTGACCGCCAGCTTGACGAAGTCACGCTTCCCCTCGGAGATGGCCTTGAACAACGCGACGCGCTCCGCGCAGATCGACGGGCCGTAGGCGGCGTTCTCGATGTTCACGCCGGTGACGACCGTCCCGTCGGCGCAGAGGAGCGCCGCACCGACGGCAAACTTCGAGTACGGGCTATAGGACATCTTTCGAACCTCGTTCGCCCGCTTCAGCAGTTCGTTGTCGTTCATCAGAATCGGATCACCACTCCTAAGACTGCCGCCAGCGAACCGGCACGCAGGTCCCACCAACCGGCCGACCGGCTGATCGGCAAGAAGAACCGAATGTCCCCGTAGAGTCGCAGAAACGGCGGGCCGATTTCAAATCCGATCGCGGCGTGTGCGGCGAACGTCGACCACGTCATCCCGTCGAGATGGGCTGCCGTCAGGGCGGCAGCGGCTTCGTCCGCATACTCCGCCGGCAGATCGAGTTCGACGATCGGCCGGATCGAGCCGCGGATCAGATCGATCCCCGCCCCGAGGGTCAACGCAAGGACGAGGGCGTCGAACCGCTTCACCACGTCGGTCGACAGCATCGACGCGGACAACGCCGCATCGACCGCGACACCGCCGTCGATCCCTTCCCCATCGAAGACGATAGACAGGAGCGGCTCCGGAATCTCCGTCCCCGCGAGGCGCGCGATCCCGCGGAGCATCCCGTCCGTCAGCAGACCGCCGGTCAGTCGAAAGCTGTCGACGACGATCAGCGGCAGCGAGACCTCGATCGTCCCGCCGAACATCGGAACCGGAAGGAGGGGCGGGAACGTGCCCGCCACGCCGTCGATCTGCTCGAGGGTCTGATCGATCCGCTCTCGGATCTCCGCCAAGTCGGCAGGAGTCATCCCGAAATCGACCAGCGCCCCTTCGATGGCGAGGAACGCGCTGTCGACGGCGATCGGGAGCCGATCGAGCGCCCCGGTCAGATCGAGCGTGGCGATCGGGGCCGCGAATGTGATCCCCCCTCCGACAGCCGTCGCCGCGGGGACCAGAACCCCGCAGAGCAGCGCGACCGCCAGACCGAGAAGGACACGCCTCATCGCCGGTCCCAACCCTCCCATTCCTTCTTCTTCAGTTCGGCCCGCTTGATCTTCCCGCTCGTCGTCTTCGGCAGCTCGGCCACGTAGTCGATCGCCCGTGGGTATTTGTACGGCGCGGTGACGCTCTTCACGTGATCCTGCAGCTCTTTCGTCAGCCCATCCGACGGTTCGTAGCCAGCAGCGAGGATGACGAAGGCTTTGACGATCTCGCCCCGTTCACGATGCGGCGAGGCGACGGCCGCCGCTTCGACGACCGCTGGATGGCTGACGAGCGCGTCCTCGACTTCGAACGGCCCGATCCGATAACCCGAGGTGAGGATTACGTCGTCGGCCCGCCCCTCGAAGAAGAGGTACCCGTCTTCGTCCATCCGGACGAGATCCTTCGTCCGGTACCAACCGCCGGAGAAGGCTTCGGCGTCGAGATCCGGCGCGTTCCAGTAGCCGTCGAAGATCGCCGGAGATTCAGGCTTCAATGCGATCTCCCCGATCTCTCCCTGCGGCACGGGGTTCCCTTCCTCGTCGATCAGGACAATCCCCGGGCCGGGCGTCGGCAGCCCCATCGCACCGGGCTTGACCGGCATCCCGGGCAGGTTGCAGACAAGGCAGACGGACTCCGTCTGGCCGTAGCCGTCGCGGATCGTCACGCCGAACGCCTTCTTGAACGCTTCGATCGGTTCGACGTTCAGCGGCTCGCCGGCCGACAGCGCATCTTGGAGCACCACCCCTTCGTTCGAGAGATCCGGGATCTGAGCGAACAGGCGATACTCGGTCGGCGTGCAGCAAAGCTTGGTCACCTTGTGCTTCGCGAGGAGCTCGATGTACTTCGGCCCGTCGAATCGCCCGTTGTACATCAGCTGCGTCGCCCCGCTGGTCAGCGACACGCCGATCGGGCTCCAATACCACTTCGCCCAGCCGGGCGCCGTCGTCGCCCAGATGACATCGTTCTCGTCGGCCCCGTACCAGTAGCGAGCGGTGATCCGATGATGGCAGTACATCCACCGATGTTTGTGGACAACCGGCTTCGGGCTTCCCGTCGTCCCGGATGTGAAGTTGATTGTCATCGCGTCGTCGGCTGCCAGGGGAACCTTGGCGACGTTCGGGTCAGCGTTCGCCAGAAGCTCGCTGAACAGGATCCAACCGTCGCGCGGTTCGTCGGTCCCGATCAGGATGAACGTCTCGAGCGGACATTCCCCCCGAGCCGCCTCGACCGTCTCCGCCGTCGAAACGTCGGCGACGATCGTCTTCGCGCCGCTCACCTTGGCGCGGAAGGCGATCTCGGTGCTCTTCAGCATTTCGGAGCACGGGACGGCGACGCCGCCGGCAACGAACGTCCCGAGCTGCGCCATGTGCGCCTCCGGGAGACGGGGGAGGATGTGGATGACCGGGTCCCTCTTGCGGACACCGAGGCCGATCAGCGCACTCCCGAAGCGGCGCGTCCCGTCGACGATCTCGGCGAAGCTGACGTGGCGTTCGTTCCCTTCTCCGTCCTCCCAGATGACCGCGATCTTGTCCGGGTTCTTCGCCGCGTGCTTCTCGACCTCGTCAACGATGTTGTAGTCCGTCGGAATCTCCCAGCGGAACTCCTCGACCTCTTTCCGATACTGCGCCATTTCGTAACGCATCTGTGTTGACCACCCCGAGCCGAAAGGTTTTGATTGGGAAACGTGCTGCTTATAGCATATCGGCAATCCCACCGCCAATCGAGGTGTCCGATGAAAGCAAGCGTAGTCCTGACCGCGCCGATGTCCAAGCGGCTGATCGCCAAGGGAGTCGCCGAGCTTCCCCAAGTGAAGGCCGCGCTCGACCGAGGCCGGATCGTGGTGACGTTCGGGACGACGAACGCCTACGTCGCCGAAGAGCTCCTCGGCGAGCCGATCGATCGGGGAGCGTTCGCCGCCGGGTTCATCGACGATCGATGGAACATCAACGCCCGGCTCGGCGAGATGGGTGAGATCGTCCTCGAGAACGGGAAGCGTTCCGAAGCGACCTCGGAGGAAGCACTCGCAGCCCTGGCGGCCGGCGACGTCGTCATCAAAGGCGGGAACGCGCTCGATCCGGAGGGGGTCGTCGGCGTCCTCCTTGGCGCGGCGACCGGCGGGACCGTCGGACGCTACGTCGCGACCTGCCTCGCCCGTGGGGTCGGGCTCGTCGCGCCGATCAGCGTCGCCAAGTCGATTCACGGCTCGATCGTCGAGCTCTCGCAGAAGATGGGGATCGGACGGACGGAACTGAAGATGGGCCTCCCCTGCGGGATCTACCCGCTGCACGCACACGCGGTCACCGAGATCGACGCGCTGGAGATGCTCTTCCCCGTTCGTGCAACGCACGTGACGTCCGGCGGGATCGGCAGCGGCGCCGGTGCCATCTCGCTCTGGATCGAGGGGGAAGAGGCTGTGGTCCGCGACGCGTTCGCCCTGGTCGAATCCCTCCGAGAGGAGCCCGGCATCGAGCTTTCCGGCAGGGCATGATCGACGCCTACCGGACGCTCGCCGAACCGGCATCGGCGCGGATCCGTCGGAAGAAGTCCCGGTTCCGCGCGTTCCTCCATCCGGTCGGGTCCCCGGACGACATCGACGCGCGAATCGCCGAGATCCGCAAGGCCCATCACGACGCGGCACACCATTGCAGCGCCTATCGGCTCGTCGGGGCCGACGGACCGATCGCAGCGTCGGACGACGCGGGAGAGCCGACCGGATCGGCCGGCCCGCCAATCCTCCGTCGCCTCGAGGAGGCCGAACTTCTCAATGTCCTTGGCATCGTCGTCCGCTACTTCGGCGGAACGAAGCTCGGCGTCGGCGGGCTGATCCGCGCCTACGGCGACGCAACCGAGGCGGCCCTCGAATCGGCGCGGATCGTCGTCCATCGTGTGGCCGTCGATCTGTTGATCCGATTCCCGCCAGACGTAAACTCGGGTGTCATGGCGACGATCCATCGGTGCGCGGCGGAAATCCGGGAGGTCCGATTCGACGACTCGGCGGAGGTTCGCGTCACGCTTCCACCGAGCGGGGTCCCGACACTCCGCGCAGCGATCCGAGACGCGACCGGGGATCGCGCCACAACGGAGGTCCTCGGATGATCGATTCGGTCGCGGGCGAGGTTGTGGAGATCGGCGCCGATTTCGCGGTGATCGACACCGGCGGACTCGCCTATCGTGCGTTCGCCACTGCGACGGCCCTTCGCAACTTGACCGTCGGACACGAGGCTCTGCTGTATACACACCTGATCGTCCGCGACGACTCGATGCAGCTCTACGGGTTCGCGTCACGCGACGAGCGCGAGGTCTTCTGCAAGCTGCTGACGGTCGGCCAGGTCGGGCCGAAGCTCGCACTGCAGATCCTCTCGGCCCTGCCGGTCGAAGACCTGATCGACGCCGTCTCCGCCAGCGATGTCGTCCGATTGACCCACGTCAAGGGCGTCGGGAAGAAGACGGCCGAGCGGATCCTCGTCGATCTACGAGACAAGATCGGCGCACCTGGGCCGCCGCGTTCGTTCCTCCTCTCCGCCGCGGAGGAGACGGCCCTCCGCGCCCTGACGTCGAGACTCGGCTTCTCGCCCCGCGAGGCCCGTGAGGCGCTCGGACGGCTGCGAGGGCGCGACCTGTCGCCGGAAGATCTCGTCCGACAGGCGCTGGCAATCCTCGGGCGCGGCGGATGAGGGTCCTCGGAGTCGACTACGGTCGCCGGCGGATCGGGCTGGCGCTGAGCGACGAGACGGGAACCCTGGCGAGTCCGCTCCCGACCTTCGTGCGCAGTCGCTCCGAGACGCAAGATCTCGATGCGCTCGCTTCGTTGATCGAGCGGCACGGCGTGACGTCCGTCGTCGTCGGGCTTCCGCTCAACATGGACGGTACGAGGGGGGAGATGGCGCAGGAGGTCGAGGCGTTCGCCGATCGACTCCGAGACCGGACGAGCCTCCCGGTCGACTTGTTCGACGAGCGGCTCTCGAGCGATGAAGCGGAGCGGGTTCTCCTCGAAGCCGATTTACCGCGGCGTCGACGAAAAGAACTGCGAGACGGTTTGGCCGCCGTCGTGATCCTCCAAGGATACCTCAACAAGCAGCCGCTGGGCTGAACCGTCAGATGGAACGCGCGTCGACGCTACTTCTTCTCCTCTCGTTTGAGGAACTCGAGGATCGCTTCGACTACCAAGTAGTTCACCGACCGATCCTTCGCCTCGGCCAGTTTCAACAGTCGCTCGACCGGCTGTTGGTCGAGCTTGCTCTTCGGCACGTAGATCGAGATTTTGTCCAGAAGCTGCTTCGGCACGAGACTCCCTCCTGAAGCTGTGATGTAGATTGTATTGTAGCAGCCTCTGTTAGATAGAGCAAGGCGAACTCGGCCGTACTTACGTTCGGTCCGCAGCCGATTGCTCCAAGTACGCATCGATGAAGTCGCCCAGGTCGCCATCGAGGACCGCATCGACATTTCCCGTCTCGTGTGACGTACGGTGGTCCTTCACCATCCGATACGGATGGAGGACGTACGAGCGAATCTGACTCCCCCACTCGATCTCCTTCAGCTCGCCCTGCAGTTCTTCGAGCCTCTCCGCCTGCTGCTGACGGAGGAGTTCGTTCAGCCGGGCGCGGAGGACTCGCATCGCGTTTTCCTTGTTCTGATGCTGACTCCGCTCGTTCTGACACGAAACGACGATCCCCGTCGGAATGTGGGTGATCCGCACGGCGGAGTCGGTCACGTTGACGTGCTGCCCGCCGGCGCCGGATGAGCGGTAGGTGTCGATCCGAAGTTCCTTCGGATCGATCTCGAGGACCGCCTCCTCGACCTCGGGTACGACCGATACCGCGGCAAACGAGGTGTGTCGGCGATGCGCGGAGTCGAACGGCGAGAGGCGGACGAGACGGTGCACGCCCTTCTCCCCCCGGAGATTCCCGTACGCGAACCGACCCTTCACTTCCAGGGTTGCGCTCCGGATCCCCGCGGTCTCGGCCGGACTGACCTCCAGAAGCCCCGCCTTGAACCGCATCCGCTCGCAGAAGCGCCCGTACATCCGTAGCAGCATCTCGGCCCAATCCTGCGAATCGGTCCCTCCGGCCCCGGCGTTGATCGAGAGGTAGCAGTTGCCCATGTCGTACTCGCCGGAGAACGCCAGTTCGATCCGCAGCTGCTTCACGTGTGCTTCGAGTGCGCCGAGTCGTCGACCGAGTTCGGCGAGTTCGGTCGCATCCTCCGCCTCGACGGCCATCCGGTGGAGGAGTTCGATCTCCTCCAGTTCGGTCATCACCTCATCGTGCCCCGTCAGTTGCGCTCGCGTATGCTCGACCTGCTGCGAAAGGTTCCTGGCGCGCTCGCGGTCGTCCCAGAATCCGGGGCTCGCCATCTCCGCTTCAAGGCGCTCGATCTCCTCGCGGAGCACCGCCGGGTCAAAGGTAATCGCCCACCTTCGTCACCAGCTCCTGAAGTCTGGCGATCCTCTCCTCGTGCATCCGCGCCCCTTTCCGTCTTGTGCGCCACCGGATCGACGGTTGATGGATCACTCATCCGGATCGTCTCGCGCCAATCCGATCGTTTATCCGAATCGCCTCGCGTCGATTCGATCGTTTATAGGGGAATCGTCGGCCGACCTCAACCGGACCGATGGCTCCGCTCTGTTGACAGAGAAGCCCGACCCCGACTACGATTCGGGCTCAGGGAGGGCAGCGTGAGGGAGACGATTCACATCATCGGGGCCGGGATCGCCGGGCTGTCCGCCGGCTGCTACGCACGGATGAACGGCTATCGGACCCGGATCTTCGAGATGCACTCGCTCCCCGGAGGACTGTGCACGGCCTGGACGCGGAACGGATACACGATCGACGGCTGTATCCATTGGCTCGTCGGCTCGTCCCCGAAGAATCGCTTCTATCGCATGTGGGAAGAGGTCGGAGCCGTTCCGATTCAACCGATCTTCGATCACGATGTCTTCGTACGGATCGAAGGGGAGTCCGGCCAGACGCTTACGCTCTACACGGACATCGACCGGCTACACGCCCATCTGACGGATCTCGCGCCCGAAGACTGCGATCTCCTCGGCGAGTGGACCCGCGGTTTGCGTCGTCTCGCCCGGTTGGATCTCCCGATCGAGCGCCCGCCCGAGCTCGCCGGCCCGATCGGCAAGCTGGGCACGGCGCTCCGTTTCCTGCCGCACGTCGGGGTCTTCCGCCGTTGGGCGGGCACGACGGTCCAGCAGTTCGCCGAAGACCTCGACAACCCGTTCCTCCGTGAGGCGTTCCCGCTCGCGTTCGATCTCCCGGACTTCCCGATGATCGCGATGATGATGACCCTCGCCTGGATGCACAACCGGGCCTCGGGGTATCCGATCGGGGGCTCGCTCCCGTTCGCCCGAGCGATCGAGGCACGGTATCTCGAACTCGGCGGCGAAATCGAGTACGGGGCGCGCGTCGAGGAGATCCTCGTCGAGGAGAATCGGGCCGTCGGCGTCCGAACGGCCGATGGAACGGAGCACCGCGCGAATCGGGTCATCTCCGCCGCCGACGGACACGCGACGATCTTCGAACTGCTGGGCGGTCGCTACTGCGACGAGACGATCCGCGACTACTACGATCATCTCCCAATCTTCCCGCCGCTTCTCTTCGTCGGCCTCGGGGTCAACCGGACCTTCGAGGACTTCCCGGACGCAGTCTCGGGGATCAGCTTCCCCCTGCCGGATCCGGTCACGATCGACGGTCGGCCTGTGACACGCTTGTCCGTCCAGGCGAGCACGTTCGATCCGTCGCTCGCCCCGTCGGGGAAGACCGCGCTGAAGGTGGCGATCCCGTCGAGCTTCGAACGATGGGCAGCGCTTCGTGCGCGTTCCGATGAGTACGCCGCCGAGAAGGAGGCGGTCGCCGGCGGAGTGATCCGCGGCCTCGAACAGCGCTTCCCGGGCCTCTCGGAGGACGTCGAGATGATCGACGTCGCCACGCCAGCGACGTGGCATCGCTACACCGGAAACTGGCGTGGGAGCTTCGAAGGCTGGCTCCCCACGCCGAGGACGCTCCGCCTGCGGATGAGCAAGACACTCCCCGGGCTGTACGACTTTTACATGGTCGGGCAGTGGGTCCAGCCGGGCGGCGGTCTGCCGCCGGCCGGCATGTCGGCCCGGCATGTCCTTCAAATGATCTGCCGCGAAGACAACAAGCGATTCAATGCGGACACCCGAACAGCCTGAGCACCGAAACGCACGAGAAGGAGATCGCATGTCCAAAGAGAAGGCCCGAACGGAAGAACTGAGCATCAGCGGAGAGAAGCTCGTCTCCACCATCAAGGAGATCATCCGACAAGGGAATGTCCGCCGGATCGGGGTGCAGAACAAGAACGGCGAGCAGTTGTTCGAGATCCCGCTGACGATCGGCGTCGTCGGGACGCTCCTCCTCCCGACCCTCGCTGCGCTCGGGGCGATCGCCGCCCTCGTGACCGAATGCACGATCGTCGTCGAGCGGCTCGAGGAGTGAGTCCGGGGTCGCTTTCGGCTTCACCGAACCGACAAGCACCGTTCATCGGCCCTTCACAACAACGCGATACATTCAGACTGTACGAGAGCTACAAGAAGCGTAGTACCTCCAAAGCGTAAGGGCGACATTCGACATACGAGGGGTCCGAATCGGGCCCCTCGAACCTTTGCTGGGAACCCGCTCGGTGTCGGCAGTCCCAGCTTGGAGGGCGAGGAAAGCACAACCAACAGCGGATAAAATCGACGGATCCACGTTCGCTGGGAGGGCCCATGAGCTTCTACCGCATCAACGACCTGCAGTCGACCGAGATGCTGCCCGGGATCGATCGGCGCGCCGTCTGGCTCGACGGCGTGATGCTGACGTTCTTCACGTTCGCTCCGAACGCGATCGTGCCGGAACACGAACATCCGCACGAGCAGATCACGCTGGTGACACGAGGCGCGATGGAGTTCACCCTGGAAGGCGAAACCCGAATCCTCCGCGCCGGAGACGGGGTTTGCATCCCACCGAACGCGCCCCACAAGGCCGTCGTCCTCGACGAGGAAACGGAGGCGCTCGACGCTTGGAATCCACCGCGGGAGGACTACAAGGCGTAAATCACAGCAAAGATCGAGCGCACCCGACATCGAGCCGCCATGCGGTGGACCGCTCCGTCCGCACCGCTACACTTGCTCCATGGATGCCCGAGAGGCCGCCGGCTACTGGGAGGAGAACGCCGATGCGTGGACGGAGCTCGTCCGCGCCGGGTACGACACGTACCGGGATCACCTGAACACACCGGCGTTCTTCGCTGCGTTGCCAAACGCAGAAGGGCTATGCGGACTCGATGTCGGCTGCGGCGAGGGCTACAACACCAGGCTCCTCGCACAACGGGGCGCGCAGGTCACGGCAATCGACGTCTCCGAGACGTTCATTCGGCACGCGAGCGATGAGGAGCGCCGGGCTCCGCTCGGCATCGAGTACGCCATCGCCGATGCCTGTGCCCTTCCGTTCGCCGGCGAGCGATTCGATCTCGCCGTCGCGTTCATGAGCCTGATGGACATCCCGAGACCGGAGCTCGCGATCGCGGAAGTCCACCGCGTTCTGAAGCCCGGTGGGTTCTTCCAATTCTCGATCTCCCACCCGTGCTTCGACACGCTTCATCGCGTCAACCTTCGCGACAACGCGGGGCTCACCTACGCGATCGAGGCCGGCCGGTACTTCGACCAGGCGGACGGACGCATCCAGGAATGGTTGTTCAGCGCTGCCCCGCCGGAGGAACAGGCTCGCCATCCGAAGTTCAAGGTCCCACGGTTCACGCGAACACTCAGCGAGTGGCTGACGATGCTCCTCGATGCGGGCTTCACGATCGAGTACGTCGGAGAGCCTCGGCCGGACGACGAGACCGTCGAGCAACACCCGAACCTCCAGGACGCCCAGGTCGTCGGCTACTTCCTCCACGTGAGAGCGCGAAAAGCGGCCTGACGCTTCGATCTACTCGCCGATGGTTCCCTCGCTGTCGATCCTTGCGATCACTGCATCGAAGTCGTCATCGGCGCGGCGGACGAAGATCCAGCCGGGCATCGCGAAGGTTCCGTCACCAAGATCGATAATCGAGAAGCCTCCGTAGTTCGTCCAACGCCGCCACGGAACGGCATCCCGCACCCAATCGACCTGGCCGTCGTCGGTGAACCGGAGCACGGGAAAAGCCGGACCGAAGCCAGCAACGAGGTATCCACCCTCGGGGATCGCGACGACCGAAACACCGTAATCGTCCTGGTAGTGACTCCCTTCGGTCTTGCTCCAGATCAGCTTGCCGGTCTCGGCATCGATCTTGGCAATCCAGAAGTCGAGTGGGCTTTCGTTTGCACTGATCGCTTCGGTGGCGCCGACGACGACGACCACGTCGCCCTCGGGCGTGAAGGCCATGTCGTTCCCCCACTGTTTCACGTCGCCGCGGTAGAGACGCTGCCAGATCTCCCGACCGTTTCGGTCAAGGCGGAACAGCTTCGTGTCGCGGTGGGTCCCTTCGTATCCTCCGGGGTAGGAGACGCCGACGAGGACCAGCAGGTCTCCGTTCTCCGCCTCGAGCGCCGCCACCCCGGTCTCGTTGTGGGAGTCGCCGAGGGTCGTCTCCCACAGTACATCGCCCCCAGCGTCGACCTTCACGACGTATGCGTTGAAGCCCCCACCGAACGAGTCACTCTCACCGACGAGGAGGAAGCCACCGTCGGAGGTCGGAAGCAGGTCCTTCGCCCATTCGATTCCCGCCCCTCCGTAGGTTGTCGACCAGATCAGACCGCCGCCCGCGTCGAGGCGAAGAAGGTAGAAGTCCCGCTGCCCGGCTCCGAAGGAGTCGGTCTCCGCGAGGACGAGGAATCCGCCGTCGGAGGTCGCTTCGATGCAGATCGCCTGATCCATCGCGTCCCCGCCGTGAGTCTTCTCCCAGACGAGGCCCCCCTCGAGGGTTACCTTCGCGATGAGAACGTCGCCGAGCGTCGTGGCGCCGAGCGCGTGATGCGTGGTCCCAGCAGCAACAAGCGTCCCGTCGTCCGCGAGGACGACATCGAAGAACGCTCCGTAGTCGGGGCCCTCGAATGTCTCGATCCATGTCGGCGATTCGTCCTCGGCCCACACGGACAGCGATACCACGGCGACCAGCAGGAAGAGGGCAAGTCCCTTCTGCTTCCACGTCATAGTCTGTCTCCTTCCGACAACCGAATGTGCGAGACAGATATGCCGCGCCACACACTGGATCAGCCCACACGATTCTACTCGGAACAACGCAGACTTCACACCCGTACGCGGTTCCTCGTCACAGCGCAATCTGAGCCGGAATCACGCCTCCGGTCGCCAGTAGACTCCACCACCGCCCTGACGGTCCAGGTAGCCAGACTCGAACAACTCACGGCGGAGGGTCGCGCAGTCGTGATGGTGTCGACGGAGGATCCGGTTGACCTCGGCTTCCGGATACTCGATCCCGGTCTCGAACTGCTGCTGCAGCCAGCGGAGGACGACATCGCGCTTCTTCCGCTTCGCCGGGATCCGGATCAGCTCCTCCCCGTCGAGGAACGTGTCGAGGACCTTTCGCTCCCAGTCCTCCCATTCGGTCGCCATAGCGACATCCTATCCGAACGCGTATGGGTTCGGGCGAGCTGGATGAACCGCTCCGCCCCGCGTGGTACGCTTCCTCCATCCGGAGCATCAGAACTCGGAGGAAGGGAGAGATCGACATGCCATCGCAGTATCTTTATCGGATCCAGCCGATCCGGATGGGATTCCTGATCGAAAGCACCCCGGAGGAGAACCGGATCGTCGGAGACCATTTTCGCTACCTCAAGCGGCTGACCGAGGAGGGAACCGTTCTCCTCGCTGGGCGGACGCTAAATACCGATTCGTCGAGCTTCGGGATCGTCATCTTCGAAGCGGAGTCCGACGAGGCGGCACGCGTGCTTGTCAGACAGGATCCGGCTGTCGAGGCTTTCGTCTTCCGCGCCGAGCTCTTCCCGTTCGGCGTCGCGCTCACCAGCCCTGACCTCCTGAAGGATTGAGAGGGGGCAAGTCCGCCCCATTCGCCCGAAACGGGCCACATGCCCGTCACGTTCTTGCTCATCGCCATGAGCCGATGAGGAGGAAACCCCCTTCGCAGAAGCATTTCACACGGATCCCATCGGCCGTTCATACCCCGCACATACACCCCGGCTACGGTCGGGTCGGCAAGTCAACGTACCTCCTTGCCAGTCTTCCGCCCAGGAACGAGGCCCCGCAAGGGGCCTCGCTTGATGATTCAAGGGCGGAATCTCTTACGCGCTATGTTGGATCGGTATTCACGATTCGGAAGCGAATCTGATCGTAGCTTCTTCCACCCGAGGTATCGTAGACCGTCAGCGTAATCGTGACGGTCTCCCCATCGCGGCGATCGCTCTGGGGCGCGTGGTAGATCGGCTGCAGGGTATCGGCACGCTCCAGCCATCCCTTGCTCGCCGACCACGTGAAGCAGACCGGCAGACAGGCCGGATTCGCGATGTACCCCTCCACCGGAAGAATGCTCCCTTCGTTGATCGAACTAGCGTAGTGTCGATCGATCCGCGGCTTCGCGCGATCCCGCGGATGCGCCGGTTCCTCTCCAAACGGCCATCCGGTTGTCCAACCGGCTTCGCAACCGTCCCCGATGCACGGACAGGGAACCGGAGGTTCCGGGCAGCCGGCGGCAACTGGGACCTCCGTCACGCACGGCGTAGCACACGCCTCCGCCGGATGCGCCGGGCAGGTCGCCTCGTCGCCGATGGCTTGGCACGGGTCGATCGGCGTCACGAACGCTCCGCACGCCTCGTACGTCGCCTCCGGGCAGTTCAACGGATCCCGAACGGAGAGGACCATCGAATCGGTCGCACGCTGGCCACTGGCGCTGGTCGCCGTCAGGGTTAGGATCACGCTCTCCTCGCAGTCGCACGCCGAGGGGGCAGTGTACGCCGTCGTCGGGCTGTGCGCGTTCTCGAAGAAGCCGAGTCCGCCTTCAGCCGTCCACAGATAGGTCACCGCGCCGCCGCCCGGAATCGCTGCTTCACCGGTCAGCCGGATCGTTTCCCGCTCGCCGACCGTCCGATCCGGACCGACGTTCACCCAGGGAACGCCGACCGCTCGCGAGACGGGTTCGGCGCCGATCTCCGTCGTGGCAATCGGTGGTTCGATCACGGGATCGGTCGCTGCCTGCTCCGCCGGGCTGAGCAAGAGCAACGCGAGGATGAGGGCGGCGCCGACGCCCACCAGAATCCACATGCTGTTCATCGTCCTGCACCTCCCCCTGCGGGGATCGGGTTGGGCTCCGAGAGCCCTTCAGCGGGAATCGACGTAGTCTCTCCCCCGCTTCAACCTACTCGCTGCCTTCTGTGCACGTCAACACCTCTGTCTCCGCACCACCCCCCATTTGGTCGGGTTCCGAACGACAGACGGGCCTCCGGCCGATCGCTTCATCGAGCCTCCACCGGCTTGATGGACACCCCGTTGCCGCATGCGGATCGCCCGACTATCCTCTGAACTGCCATGCCCGGGACGTTGTATCTGGTCGCCTTGCCGATCGGGAATCTCGAAGACATCACGATCCGCGCGATCCGCACGCTCCGATCGGTCGACGGAATCGTCGCCGAGGACACTCGCACCACCCGGAGGGTCCTCGATCGGTATCGGATCGACACCCCGTTCTTCTCGAGCCTCTTCCAGGGAAGCGAACGAAAACGGGTCTCGTGGCTGATCGAGCAGCTTCGTGCCGGGAAGGATCTCGCCCTCGTCAGCGACGCCGGGACGCCGTTGATCAGCGATCCGGGGTATCCGCTCGTCCGTGCGGCGGTCGCGGATGGAGTCCAAGTCGTCCCGATCCCCGGACCGTCGGCCGTGCTCACGGCACTGATCGCATCGGGATTGCCGTCGGATCGGTTCTGCTTCGAAGGGGCTGTTCCCCGCCGACAGGGCGAGCGCCGGGCGCTCTTCGAGCGACTCCGCAACGAAGCGCGAACGGTCGTCCTGTTCGAGTCGCCGCATCGACTCCTCGCGACGCTCGAGGATCTTGGGGCCGTGCTCCCCGATCGGACCGTCACAGTGGCCCGAGAGCTGACCAAACTTCACGAGGAGTTCCTCCGCGGACACCCTGAGAAAATCCTCGACACGCTTGCCACGCGTGAGCAGGTGAGAGGAGAATACGTCATCGTTCTCGCCGGCGATTCGACCGATCATGGGCCGGATGAAGAGCGGATTCGGCAGGCTCTACACGCGCTTCGGGAATCCGGCCTGGACAACAGGGCGATCGTCCGGGTTCTTGCGATGGGGTTCGGCATCCCGCGCAACGAGGCGTACCGATGGGTTCACGGGAACGGAGAGTCGCCCGAGGGCTAAGTGTGCTTGTCGGCGACCGCCGACGCAGCGTACGCGTGGGGTTTAATCCGCACGGCAAGCCCGTTTCCGATGATCATGCCAACGACCTCGTCGATCAGTTCCTTCGTCCGACCGTTCTCGCCGATGTCGACATGGATCTCGAGGTTGAACTGGAGGAAGGAGAGCGCACCGAGCCGCTCGATGACGTGCTGCGCGAGCTCGAACGACAGCCAGGCTTCGCGCCAGATCTGCTGTCGGAGCGACGGAGATCGCCGCTCGCGCCGCCGCGTCCAGAAATACCGACCTCCACGGCCGATTTTGTGCAGGACGATCGCGCTGACCAGATCGAGGTGGCTCGGCGACGTCGACGAATCGGTCCCGATCAAGATCTCGAATCGGTCCCGAGGACATGCCTTCATCTCCTTGACGACGGTCGAGATGACATCAGCGAACGTCATCTCCCCGTCGTGTGGATTGAAGAACGGCTGGTTGACCATGCCTCATCCTAGCGGATTCGGCGCCCGAACTTCAAGAAATCGGGATCTGTAGGACGAATCGAGCCCCGCCTTCGGGGCGGTTCTCCGCTCGGATCGTCCCACCGTGCGCCTCGACCCATTGCCGGACGATCGCAAGACCGAGCCCGCTTCCGCCCGTCCGACCGCGTGCCGGATCGCCGCGATAGAAACGCTCGAACAGGTGTGGGAGATCCTCGGCCGAGATCCCCGGTCCGGTGTCCGCGACGCTCACCTCGATCGACTCGCCCACCTTTCGGATATCGACGCGGATCTCTCCGCCAACCGGGGTATAGATCAGCGCGTTGCTCAAGAGGTTGGCCAGGACCTGTCGGAATCGCTTCGGGTCGACGGAGACGACCGGGATGTCGTCCGTAGACTCGACGACGACGTTCGGCGACTGCTCGACCGATGATCCGGCGGCCTCGCTGACCTGCCGGATCAACTCGACAACGTCCGTCGGCTCCCGAACGAGGCGGAGTTCTCCCGCTTCGGCGAGCGCGAGATCTCGGAGGTCGTCGATCAAGCTTCCCAAGTGGAGCGTCTCCTCGTAGATCGGAGCGATCGTCGCGCTCGACGGGTCGTAGATCCCGTCGAGAATCGCCTCGAGCGTTCCCTGAATGATCGTCACTGGAGTCCGAAGCTCATGGGCGATGTCGGCCGTCATCGTCTGTCGGAGCGTCTCCGATCGCCTCAGGCTGTCGACCATATGATCGAACGACGATCCGAGCTGCCCCAGCTCATCGCGTGACTTGATCCGAATCCGATCGGGAAGATCGCCGTGTGCGATCCGATCCGTCGCCCGGGAAAGGACCCGCAGCGGCGAGAGGATCTGCACGATCAGCAAGAACGAGAGGACGAGGGCCATGCCGATCGCGATCCCGCCGCCGAGAAGGGCCGAACTCATGGCCGACGCGAGGAAGTCCGCCTCGTCGGGGCCGTACTCGGGCTCGACGTCGCCGATCAGAAGCGTCCCTTCGCGAGACTCGTCGACGAAAATCGGGATCCCCTCGTCGATCTCCGTTTCGGCAAGGTAGAGCCCCTCCCAATTGGCGAGCCACTCCTCCAGGATTGCGGATCCCTCCTGTGCCTCGCGGAGTGCATCGATCAGCTCGTTGTAGCGCACGTTCTCCGTCGTTGTGATGATCCTGCCGTCCCGATCGGCAAGCGTGATCGGGACATCGAAGATCAGCGCGTTCCCCTCGATCACTTGATCTCCGACGGCAATCAACGTCGGGCGCGTGAGCATCCGTTCCAGGACGCCCTTCCAGCTTCCGTTCCACTCCCGATACCACGCGAGCTGGTCGGCGAGCTGCTGCCCGAACTTCTCGCGGCTCTCCTGCCGATACTCGTCGAACTGCTGGGTGATCGAGCGGGCCGTGAGGAAGTAGACGAGCGCAACGGCAAGGAGGATGAGGACAACAAACGCAACACCAAGCTTCAGCGCAAGCGGGATCCGACGGCCCATCCTAGCTTTCCCGAGCAAATCGGTAGCCGACGCCATGCACGGTGAGGATGTAGCGCGGACTCTTCGGATCGGCCTCGATCTTCCGACGAAGGTTCTTCACGTGCGTGTCGATCGTCCGCGCGAACGAGTCGTAGGTGTAGCCCTGGACCTCGCGAAGGAGCTGCAGGCGAGTGAACACCTGACCCGGATGACGAGCGAGATAAGCGAGAAGGTCGAACTCGGTCGGCGTCAGTTCGACGTCGCGCCCCTCGACCTTCAGTTCCCGTGTCTTGAGATCGATCTCGATCCCGCCGACGGAGATTCGCTCGATCTCCATCCCCTCTCCCTCGTATCGCCGAAGGACGGCACGGATCCGTGCCACGAGCTCCCGCGGACTGAACGGCTTCACCACGTAGTCGTCGGCACCCAGCTCGAGGCCGACGACCCGATCCGCCTCTGCTGCCTTGGCAGTCAGCATGATGATCGGCACCGAGGACTTCGATCGAATCGATCGTGTGACCTCGATTCCGCTCATCTTCGGGAGCATCAGGTCGAGGACGATCAGGTCCGGTCCCTTCTCGTCGAAGGACCGGAGCGCTTCCTCTCCGTCGTGCGCGGTGTAGGTCTTGAATCCTTCCCGATCGAGGTAGGCCTTGACGGTCCGAACGATCATCTCCTCGTCGTCGACGATCAGAATCCGTTTCATCGTACCTCCATTATAGCCGGGAAAGCGAGACGGTAAACAGATTGCACCTCGCTTCCCAACCCCTGACTGAGTCTGCCACGGACGCTTCCATCCCAGGGGTTCAGTATCCCCTTGCCGAATGGAGATGCGAAGGCCGGGCCGTGAGGATTCGATGTGCGCCCGCCGCGTTGCCTTCCCCGCACAGCGGAACTACCATCCACAGTGCGCAGATCTCAATAGAAAGGACCTCACGGACCGACATGAAGCGGATTCTGATCGTCTCGACGGAGAAGCACTCGGGCAAGAGCCTCCTCGCGCTCGCGATCGGCCGGACGCTCCAGGAGCAGGGCCGCTCGATCGCCTACATGAAGCCGATCAGCTTCGAGGTCTCCTATTCAACCGGCGAGCCGATCGACCGGGACGCCGACGCGATCCGCTCTCTGCTCGGGCTCGACGACGACCTCCACGACATCGCGCCGGTGCCGCTCGAGGGCCCCCTCCTCCGGGAAGCGATCGAATCGGGCGACCACGGATTCCGAACGCGGATCCTCGAGGCGTTCGCCCGGATCACAGCCGGGCGGGACGTCGCGATCATCGAGGGTCGGAATCATCTCGGCCTCGGGGTGAGTGCCGGTCTGAGCGACCTCGACCTCGCCGGCCTCCTGAATGCCGACGTGCTGCTGCTGACCCAATTCGACGGCGAGGAGGCCGTCGATCGGATCCTCTGCGCGCTGAGGTTGTTCGAGGAGGGGCCGCGGATCCTCGGTGTCATCCTCAAGGATGTCCCGATGGACCGATCGATCAACCTCGTCAACGAGGTCCTCGACTCGTTCCTCGCGAGCCGGGGAGCGGAGGTCCTTGGCATCATTCCGCAGGATCGGAATCTCCGCTCCGTCAGCACCGACGAGATCGCCCGACGCGTCGGCGGCCGCGTGCTGAACGAGACGATCCCCGAGCAGGAGGTTCGACACTTCGTCATCGGCGCGATGGGACCGGAGGCTTCGCTCCGCCGGTTCCGGCGAACTCCAGAGCTGGCTGTCATCACCGGCGGAGACCGTGAGGAAGTTCAGGAAGCGGCGCTTCAGGCGCCGAGTCTCCGCTGCCTCGTCCTCACCGGCGATCATCGCCCGACCCGCCGGATCCTGGAGCAGGCGAACGATCGGAGCATCCCGGTGATTCTGACCGGCCAAGATGCGATGGTGACCGCGACCCTCTGCGAAGGGATGCTCAAGCGGCTCTGGGTCAAACCGGGCAGGACGCTCGACTACGCGATCGACTACATACGATTCAACGTCGACATCGACCGGATCTTCGAGAAGTCAGCCGATCACTGAGGCGCGACGATCCGATACTCGGACGTGATCTGAGCGACCCCTGCAAGCGTGTTCGCAACCGGGCAGTACTTCTCAAGCGACAGATCGATCGCCTTGGCGACATTCTCATCCGGAACGTTCCCCTCGACAATGTAGGCCAGGTGGAGCTTCGTGATGACCTTCGGATAGTCCGGGGCTCGCTCCGTTTCGATCTCGATCGTGAGTTTCGCCGGCTCGGTCTTCATCTTCCGGAGGATCGACACGACATCCATTCCGGTGCATCCGCCGAGCGAGCAGAGGAGAACCTCCAGCGGACGGGCAGCCGAGTCTTCCCCTCCGACATCGACATGGGCGTCCATCCGGACTTCGTGTCCGGATGGAGGCAGCCCTCGGAACGTCATTCCACCAGCGTATTCCACAACGGTCTTCGCCATCTCTCCTCCATCCATCGAGATATTTAAATATTTGACAAGTCTGATCTTGCTTCGTATCATCCTACGCCGAAGCGAACCGAGGAGCAACCGATGGACGAGCGACAGAGAAGAGACCGGTGGGCCGAGATCTTCGCGTCGTTGGCAAGCGAGCCGCGGTTGCACATCGTCGAACTCCTCGCCGAAGACGCGGTTCAGTGTCAGGAGATCCTCGGCCGGCTCGAGCTGAGCCAGCCGGCCGTCTCGTACCATCTGGCCAAACTCGAGCGGGCCGGCGTTCTTCACAAGGAGCGACAGGGAACGAGGAACTGTTATCGGCTCCACGATGAGCTGCGGACGTTGATCCGAACCATCATGAAGGAGGAAGGACCATGGAACACACAGTGATCGTCTACTCAACCCCCGCGTGCTCGTGGTGCCAGGCCGCGAAGGAGCACCTCCGCGCACACGACGTAGCATTCGATGACATCGATGTCGCTGCCGATATGGATCGGGCGCGCGAGATGGTCGAGAAGAGCGGCCAGTACGGAGTTCCGGTGCTTGACATCGACGGGGAGATCATCGTCGGATTCGACCGGTCGCGGATCAACGCACTTCTCGGAATCGGCTAGAGAACCTACGTCGAGCGCAGGAGCGGAGCGGGTCACCTGAATCCGTGGGCCCGCTTCAGGGGACGAAGAGCGGCAGCGGCTCTCGCCTCTCGATCCGCTTCCTTCGGTGCGCCTTCCCCTGCAGAGACGGTATCGCGAAGGCATCCGCATCGGCCGGCAGCGTATCCCGTTCGACCCGTGCGAATCCTTCCCGTTCGTCGACCGGATCGTACGAGCTGGCGAGCGCGTCGAACCGTTTCTGCGTCAGCGCGGTCACTCGCAAGTCCGGATCCGCCAGCGAGAGACTCTCCTGAACCCGCTGCGTCCGTGCGAAGAGTCGATCGAGCGGCTCAAACGACATGACGTAGGCAATCGTCTCTCGTCCGGACAGCTGAGCCAGCTCGATCAGCTCGGCGCGGACATCCCTCGCGAGGTTCAGATCGTCGACGCAGACGACCTCTGCGTCGGACGCGATCACCTCGACAAGGGTCGCGGCGAAGACACGATCGACCACATCCTCGTACTCCGGCGCGAAGTTGGTGTGAAAGATCCCGCGACGGATCGTGTCTTTCGACACGACCGCCCATTCGGGATGCCCCTGTTGAAATGCGGTCTTCCCCGAACCGGGCAGACCGACGAGCACGACGAGTCGCTTCATCCCCCCACCTTCCGTTGACAGCGCTCGCCAGTATGGGTGAGAAGCCGGAGGAGTTCAAGAGTCTTCCGAGAGAATCTCGGTCGTTTCGCCCTGGTCAATCGGAGACGGCCTCGTACGCGTCGACGAGACCATACCCGAACCATTCATCGAAGCCCCGCGTTCCCAGATCGACGAGGGCTCGTCGGAGGATCTCGATCGCGCCGTCCGGCGAGATCCCCGGGTTTGCCGAGAGAATCAGCGCCAACACTCCGGCAACGTGGGGAGCCGCAAATGAGGTTCCCGAGCGGGTCGCCGTATTTCCGCCCGGCACGAACGAAACGATCCGCTCCCCCGGTGCGGAGACGAAGACTTCCGGGCCGTGCGAGCTGAAGCCGGCCGCCAGGTCGTCCCGCGTCGTCGCCGCGACCGCGTAGACCGTGCCGTACTTCCCTGGGTAAAGAACTCCGGCCTCGCCCGTGTTCCCGGAGATCCCGACGATCAGCACTCCCCGCGCCGCAGCGCGGCGGAGCGCATCCTCGAAGTAGTTGGGCGGGCGACCGTTGGCGAAAACACTCAGGTTGATGATCCGCGCCCCGTTGTCGACGGCGTAGTCGATCGCCTCGGCAAACGTCCGCCAGTCGGATGAGAGAAACTGGTTGTCCGAGTTGAGAAACCGGACGTCCATGATCCGCACCCCGGGCGCAATACCGACGATCGGAAGTTCGCCCGGACGCGCCGCGATGATTCCGGCGCTGAACGTTCCGTGCCAATGAAGCGCCGTCCCAACGAGCGAGCTGTTGTCCCCGTCTCGGAAGTCCCATCCATGGATATCGTCGACGTAGCCGTTTCGATCGTCGTCGATTCGGTTGTTTGGGATCTCGTCATCGTTGATCCACAGGGCGTCCTGCAGCTGCGAAATCGAGGTATCGATCCCCGAATCGATCACCGCCACGATCACACTCGGATCCCCATGATGGATCCACCATGCCTCGGGCGCGGCAACCCGGACGAGCCCCCAGTTGATCGGCTCCTGGTAGACCGTGTACAGACCCTCTCCTTCGGTCGTTCGCGTCGGTTCGAGCGGCAGCCGGATCGGGAGGATCCGAAACGCGAGCGAGTTCGAGATCGGTCCGCCGATGCCCAGATCGAGCGCGACCTCGACGAGGTAGATTCCTGTCTGCTGGAAGTCCCACCGGCTCGATGCAACCCCCTCGACAGTCGCTCCGGGGAGCGCCGAAAACCGATCGATTGAGACAACCTCGATAATCCGACCGAGGCGATCCTGAAGAACAACGCGGCCCTCGATGTCGTTCAACGGGGTGGTCCCTCGGTTCGCCAACTGGAACGTCACGCGGAACGGAGCGAGGCTGACGATATCGATCTGACCGATCCAGTCGCTCGCCGGCGCTTGAGCGGCACCACGCACACCGCCGATCAGAAGGACAGCAGCGACCAGCCAGAGGGTGTTGCGGCGTCTCCTCATCCACGCGGGTCTTCGTCGAGCGGCCCGACGATCTGCTCGATCACTTCGGCGATCGCCGGGGCGCCGTCTTCCCCCCACCCCAGGTGAGCGATCGTGACGCCGAACGGGAAGCCGAACTGAGCCGTCACATCCGGCACGAGCGTGCGGAGTCGCTCGGCGGCAACGCCCGCCCCGCCGGGCGGCGTCTCGGGGAGGAGAGCGGCAAACCGCAGATCCCCGACACGGAAGAGAACGTCAACGTTTCGGAGGTTCCCCACGAGGAAGCTCGCCGTCCGAACGAGGAGCTCATCCCGCTCTTCAGCGGTCCGCGCCTCGACGCCGGCGATCTCGATCAAGAGGAGCGAAGTCGCATGCCCGTAGCGGCGGGTCTTGTTCAACTCACGATCGAGTTCCGCCTCCAGGTGATCGAGGGTGTACGCTCCGGTCAGCTCATCGAGCACGACGAGCTTCATCAACTCCTGTTCGTGCGAATGGATCACCTTCGTCATCAGATTGAACCCGTCGATCAGCTGGCCCACTTCATCCCGCGACGGCGTGCCGGGGATTCGCCGGAAGGCGACGGGAACTTCCACGTCGTATCTCCGTGCCGCCACCGAGCCGATCGCGTCGGCCAGCTGGCCGACCGGCTTGGTCACCAGCGCACGAAGGACGAGATAGAGGAGCCCGCCCAAGACGAGGAATCCGATGACCGAAGCGAGCCCGAATTGCCAGGAGAGGCGCGCGATAAACCACGCCTGCTCGGCGAGCGACATATCGACCAGAACGACGCCGAGGAGATCCGACCCCGCGTAGATCGGGTGATAGGCTCGGAGGTGGGCTGTCCCGCCAAGCTGAATCCGACTCACCTCGATGCTGTTGAGCGTCTCGAATCGCTCTTGTTCTTCCTCGGTCGCCAAGATGCCGACGATCGTCGGATCGGTGCTCGCCACAGCGAGGAACCCTCGGGCACTCTCGCCGATCACCGTGATTCCGACCACCGTTTCGTACCGATCGAGAAGCCGGCCGATGTCGGCATCGAGTTCCTCCGAGTAGTAGAGGATGTAGTCCTTCTCCTGGATCGACTTCGAGATGACGGCCGCGACACTCCGAGCGCGCTGCTCGTAGATCGACGCGATCGACGTCTTGAGCGAGACGAATGCGAACCCGTAGAGCGCGCCGACCACGAGCAATGCGATCACCAGGACGAGCACGACGAGCTTGACCCGCAGGCTCAGTCCGTACCGAATCCAAGATCGAACGCGAAGGAACATCCGTGGCGATCGATCTCGCTTGCGAGCGGCAGCGTCTTGTGTCTCCATCGGATCTCCTTTTCTACTCCGCGAGAAGCCCGAGCCCCTCGAGGTACTCTCGGGCGATCGCCTCTGGCTCGTGCTGGAGGAGCCGGACACGACTGATCAGATCGTGCACAACGGAGGTCGTCAGCGATGTCGCCAGCTCCGCAAGCACGCGTTCGACGTCGGGGAACCGCTCGAAGAGACCGGAACGAGAGGCAACGAGAAGCGGTGTCACTTCGAACACACGGAGATCGTCTTCGAGCGCTACGAACCCGGAGAAGGTCAGCGTCTCCTCCAGATTGTCGACGATCGCCGCCTCGACGGCTCCGAACTTGAGGAGGGCCTCGGTCTCCCCGAGGGATTCGGTCCGGCTGACCGAACCGACCGACTCTCGGAGTCCGTACCCGACCTCGAACGAGGTTGCTACGTCCGCTTCGACGCTTCGAGGGACTGCGTACCGGAACGCCTCGCCGGTCTCCAGCACCCGCGCAGCGAATGCAGAGAGGGATGCCTCCGCGAGCTGTTCCGCCGCTTCGCCGGAGACGACGACGGTCCATCGCCTCGCTGCCGGGATCGTCGTGATCTCGAGTCCATCGGCCGGATCCTCGGTGAAGACCGAAGCGTCGGTCCCCCACCAAACGAAGTCGACGTCCTCCGCGCGAAGCGCGCTTCGGACGCGATCGCTGTCTCCCATTCCGACCAGATCGATCACACGGAACCCAAGCTCGGAGAGCGCGATTTGCAGGATCCGCCCAAGGATCTCCTGCGAGGTCTCCGCTTCCGTACCGAGGGCGAGCGTTCCCCGCCACGCCGAGCCCTCCAGATCGACATTTCCAGAGACCACCGCGAGCGACGCGTCCTGGCCCTTCGCCGCACTGCCCCACCAGTTCCCCCCCACAAAAACAGGAGCTTCCGTCTCGTTCTCGACGTCATAGAGGTCGCTCCCCAGGAATCTGTTGTTGGCGACGACCGGAGAGGCAATCTCCCCGCTCTCATCCGGCTGGAGCTCAAGACCCGGGGCGTCGAGCGCAACTGCCTGGCGGAAGCCGACTCCGTTCTCCTCGAAGGTGTTCCCCTCGATCCGGATCCCCTGTCCGGCCGATGCAAGGATCATCCCGTGCTCGTTGCTCGCCACGAGGTTGTTCACGACTTCACTCCGACTCGAATCACTGAGGGCCACGCCGACGACACAATCCGACACGCGATTCTCGATCACACGTGTCGACGGAGCCGAGACCAGTCCGAGGCCAACCCCGGCCTGCCCCTCCACTCGATTGCGAAGGAGCGTGTTCTCCGAGGAGTTCCGCAGGAGAATCCCCAGCTCACCTCCGGTCACTCGATTATCGAGGAGTCGATTCCCTTCTCCGCCGATGAAGCCGATCCCCATCTCCGAAGAACCCACCGAGAGGATCGCATTCCTCAAGATTCGCCCGTAGCTCGAACCGTCCGCATCGATCCCGATCGTGTTCGCCGTCAGAGAATTGCCGAGGATCAGGTTTCGATCGCTTGCGCCGAGTCGGATTCCAGCCTCGGTACACGCGTCGACCCGGTTGTAGAAGAGCGCGTTCTCTGCGCTCTGCGAAAGGTCGATCCCGACGCTCTGGGAGTTTGCGATCGCATTCTCCTCGATCCGGTTCTGAATCGATTGCTGGATGTAAATCCCGCTGGTGCCAACCCCGTCGATCGAGCAGCCGCGGATCTCGTTTCCGGTGACACTGGCGAGAACCACGCCGATCGCAACATCCGTGATTTCGCCCTCCACGAGGAGATTGTCGTTCGACCCGTGGAACTCGATCCCAGCAACCGAGGCACGCTCGACCCGGCATTCGAGAAGCTCGTTCTCGGCCGATCCCTGCTCGAAGGAGAAGCCGGTCGGCGTATCGACAACCACGACGGAATCTAGGCGGTTGCTCCGCGCGTCGAGGCCCTTCAGTCCGAGTTCGGCGGCACCACGGACGGTGATGTCCGTCAAAGCGTTTCCGCCGGAGGAGACGAGCTCCAGGCCAACACTGCCTCCCTCAACCTCGATCCGATCGAGCGTACACCCGCGAGCTCCAGTCAGCTGCACGCCGATCGGGGCGCCGATCACGTGAACATCCTCGATCGTGCACTGCGCCGACTCGATCCGAATGCCGATGCTCTCCGAGGCGATCTCGATCCCTTTCACGGTGACGCCGTCGGCTCGGATCGTCAGCGCCGGCTCGCTGCCGCTCCCAGCCAGCCGCACACCGTCTCCCGCAGCGGCGATCGTCACGTTCGCTCTATCGATGACGACCGGGCCCCGGAAGGTCCCTGCACGCGTCTGGAGGACGATCGTCGCACCGGGTGACGACGATGCAAGTGCCGCCTGGATCGTCTCCGCGTCCCTCGGAACGAAGATCGTTCCTTCCGGCCAGCGGGGCGGACCAGCAACACGGAAGACGACGAACAGGAGGACTGCGAGGATCGCAGCCACAACGAGAAGTGCAGACCCCAACCAGCGGAAACGGCTTCTCATAGATTCACTCTAACACACCGGAACAGGCGCCGTCTAGGTACGGCGAGTCCCTCGACTGGCTGTCGAATGGCGGGACCAGAGCACAGCCTCAGACGTCAGCCGAGAACGGTGCGACAACGCCTCACTCACCCGCTCGCAGCAATCTCGCTCAGAATCTGATCGAGCGGCCGCGGCCGGCCGATGTGGAACCCCTGCGCGCAGTCGACCCCGATTTCGCGAAGGATGTCGAGAATCTCTTGATCCTCGACGAATTCGGCGATCGTCTGCTTCCCAAGGCTCCGCGCGAGGTGGACCATCGCCAGGACCAGATGCTTGTCGACCGGATCGTGCGACAGGTTGCGGATGAAACTCCCGTCGATCTTCAGGTAGTCGACGTCGAGGTTCTTCAACTGGTAGAAGGACGAGAACCCCATCCCGAAGTCGTCGAGCGCGAACTCGTAGCCCTGTCCCCGCAGCGTCCGGAGGAAGTCCTTCGCGACGTGGATGTTGTAGATCGCCGCCGTCTCGGTGATTTCCATGACCAGCCGGACCGGGCCGATCACGCTCACCGATGGCATGTCGGAGATCAGCGCGAGGAACTCCTGGTCGGTCATCGTCCTCGGCGAGAGGTTGATCGCAAAGGAGATCCCCTTCTTCATGATCTCCGCGTTCGATAGGATCTCCGTCGCTTTGCTCAGCACCCACCGATCGATGTCGCCGCTCAGTCCGAACTGCTCGGCAATGTCGAGGAACGCGCCCGGCGGGATGATCCCGCCGTCCCGATCGAGGAGCCTCAGGAGGATCTCGTAGCGGATGATCTTGTCGGTCTTCAGATCGAGGATCGGTTGGGCATACAGGATGAAGCCATCGGTCTCCAGCGCCTCGCGGACGAGCCGGAGCCAATCGATCCGCTGCTCCGGTGCCTCGAGCGTCGACTCCTCCGGCGAGTAGACACAGAACCGATTCCTCCCCTGCTCTTTTGCGCGGTACATCGCCATATCGGCCTGCATCAGCAGTTCGGTCGGCTGCATCCCGTGCTCGGGGAAGAGGACGATCCCCATGCTGGCCGTCGTTCGGATCGCCTGCCCCTGGATGTTGGCCGTGTGCTGGCGGATCGCGTCGAGGAGCCTCGTCGCGGCAATCTGCGCTTGGGTCGAATCGACGTTCGGGTAGAGGATGGCGAATTCGTCGCCACCGAGACGCGCGAGGATGTCGGACTCGCGAATCGTCGATTTCATCCGATGCGCGAGGCTGGCGAGAAGCTCATCGCCGACCTTGTGCCCCAGGCCGTCGTTGATCTCCTTGAATCCATCAAGATCCATCCAGAGGACCGCACCCTGTCCGTTGTAGCGCTTCGCACGGGCAAGATGCCGGTCGAGAATCGCGTTGAACTCGCGGCGGTTATGCAGCCCGGTCAGCGGATCGGTCGTCGCAAGCTGCAGAAGCTGCTGCTCCTGACGCTTCAGGTGCGAGATATCGGTGACGATCCCCTCGTGGTAAGCGAGAGCCCCATCGTCGGCTCGAACCGCTCGAGCGCTGAGGAGCGCATCGACCGCCGGTCCGTCCTTCGCCTTCAGCGCGATCTCGAGGTTCCGGAGCTCCTCACCGGCCTGGAGTCGCTCGGTTACGGCGGCAGGTCCCGCCTCGTCGGCGATCAGATCGTGGAACCTCGCCGCTCTCAGTTCCTCGCCGCTCTCGTAGCCGAGCAGACGGACAAGCGCCGGATTCGTCTCGAGCAGCTCGCCGTCCGGCGCGCTCTGGTAAATCCCATTCAGCGCGTTCCGGATGAAATCAGCCGTATCTGTCTGTCGTCTCTTCTCGCCCAACGATGACCTCCTGTGAAACTCGCACCATGTTGCCCGAGCGGGCCACACTCAGCATGGACAGGTGTCTTGCGCGCTAGCGAACCTTCGCTGAATCGGATCCGTCGAACGTCCGCAGCAGGAAGCGCTCTACACGTCGGAGAGAAGCTCGACACCGATCGCCGCGAGCCAGCAGAGGAAGCTTTTCTCGATCGTCGAGTCGTAGAAGTGGAGCGCCTGGGGACCGTGTGCCGTGGTGAAGCGGCCGATATAGGCGATGATCTCGTCCCAATCCTCCGGCGGCATCCCGTCGCGGATCTGCTGCGCCTTGTCGACGCGAAGCATCGCGAGGACGTCGTTGACGGTGTAGTCCTTCAGCTCGGTCACTTGATCGAAGCTGATGTCACGGCCCTCGTCGAGTAGACTGAGCACCCCTTGGATGAACTTCCGAACGGAACTCCGATACATCTCGCACCCCTTTCGTCTATGTAGGGCGGCACCGCTCCCCTCAAGGCTCGATTGTACGGTTTCTGCGGCTTGGACTGCGAAGTTGGTTGTGGCGGCAATTGGGATTCATAGGGTTGCCTTGCAGATCGAGCGGTCCAACAGCTCTGGCCTCAGGGGTCTGATATGATATAATGTATATCTCAACCGTTAGGAACAGCTGGATCGGATGACTAGACGAAGCGACTACGAGGCACAATCTCTAGCGATTCAGCAGTACGATAGAATGGAACAGGCTGTGAAAGGCAAACCACTCGCGAGAGTGGGACGCAAAGCCACAGACCTTTGCGACTCGGCACGCGAGTCCGAGAAGGCCGCTGGGCTGCCAACCTCAAGAGCCGCACGGGAGGAGCTATGTCCAGAGGTCACCGAGAAAGCGGATCCATCCTCCGCGAGTCGCCCAATCGGTCACGATACATCTCTCATGCGATCGCTGCGGCGGTCTTGATTCTTCTCGCCGGAGTTGGGGCGTTCGCTCAGTCGGAGAACGTCGAGGTCGTTGTCTGGGATACAGGACCGAGCGTTCAGGGAGATGACGGCGCTATCGTCACGATTTCCGGTCCAGCTTCCTACGAGTTCTACGCCGGCCCGGATGAGGATCAGAGCAACCCACATCCCCTTTACCTTCCCGCCGGCGACTACTCGTTCACCGTGACGGCTGTCTGGCCGGAGCAACCGGACATCGACGGTACCAGCGACCGCTGTCGGAAGAATGGCAGGTGCAGAAACAGCGACATCGCGACATTCTACATCGACTTCCGAGCGTACGAGACGATCCCGTCCGCCGCAGACGACCACGAGACCACCGAAGAAGATACGCCCGTGATCGTTCCCGTTCTCGAAAACGATTCGGCCTCGACCCGAATCACGCTCGATGGGTCTGAAGATACGTCCGTCGCATTCGAGACGGAGACGCTCCGTCGCACGACCGGCCCGGACCTTTGCTGCGGAGATCTCGGGTATCCGGAGAGCCAGACGTTCGACCTCTCCGTCGAGATCGCCGACCAGCAGCTAGACATCGTCTGGGTCGGAACCCCATCGCACGGTTCCGCAGAGGCGAACCCCGACGGCACGATCACCTACACACCCGATGACGACTACTGCGGCAACGACCAGTTCGAGTACACGATCGAGGATCAGAATGGCTCCGACACCGCGACGGTCTTCATCGAGATCGAATGCATCAGCGACCCGCCGGTCGCGGAGAACGACCATGCGGTGACCGACGAGAACAGCACCATCAATATCGACGTCACGGACAACGACTCCGATCCGGACGGCGGGATCGATGCGTCGACGGTGACCATCACGAGCAACCCGCAGCTCGCTCACATCGATGTCGACCCAGTGACCGGCGTCGTAACCTACACACCGGATCCCGGCGTGTGCGGCAGCGACAGCTTCACCTACCGTGTCGAGGACTTCGATGGGACTCCCTCAAACGAGGCGACCGTCACCATCGAAGTCGTCTGCAATGAGTTCCCGGTGGCAGGCGATGACGCCGCGAGCACGAACGAGAACACGTCGATCGGGATCAACGTGCTCTCCAACGACGCGGACGCCGATGGTGAGATCGACCCGACGTCCGTCACAATCACGTCGAGCCCCGATCTGGGCGACTTGAGTGTGCACCCATCCACCGGATCCATCACGTATACGCCGGAGCCCGGCGCCTGCGGCGTCGACAGCTTCCGCTACACCGTTCAGGATGACGATGGTGCGGTCTCGAACGAGGCGACCGTGACCGTCGACGTTTTGTGCGATGATCCGCCTCTCGCGATCGACGACTTGTACACCGTCGCCGAGGGAGACACGCTCGAGGTCGACGAACCGGGGATCCTCGCGAACGACGAGACCAACCCCGAGGAGCCTATCTCGGCAATCCTCGTCTCGGACGTCTCGCATGGGACGCTGAGCCTGAATGCCGACGGCTCGTTCGTCTATGTCCATGACGGCAGTGAGACTTCGAGCGATTCCTTCCGGTATCTGGCCACGGACGGGACCGACGACTCCAACGGCGCTACCGTCAACCTCGTGATCACCCCGACCAACGACCCGCCGACCGCCGAGGACGACGAAGACGAGACTGACGAAGACACGCCGGTCACGATCGATGCCCTCGACAACGATGACGATCCCGACGGGGATGCGCTCTCCGTAGACTGGGTCTCCTCGCCGTCGAATGGCGAGGCGGTCAACAACGGTTCGGATGTGACGTACGTCCCCGATCCCGACTTCCATGGCGTCGATACCTTCACCTACGGCGTCGCCGACGGACATGGCGGAACGGCCGAGGCGGTCGTGACCGTGACGATCCGTCCGATCAACGATCCACCGATCGCCCAGGATGACTCCGACGCCACGGACGAGGACACGTCTGTCACGATCGACGTCCTCGACAACGACACCGATCCTGATGGTGATCCCGTCGAAGTGGAGTCCGTGACCCAAGCCAACAACGGTTCCGTCACCAGCAACGGCGATGACGTAACCTATACGCCCGATCCGGAGTTCCACGGCAACGATTCCTTCACCTACACGATCTCCGACGGGAATGGCGGCACGTCGACAGCGACCGTCCACGTGACGGTCGCCGCGATCAACGATCCGCCGATCGCCAGAGATGATGAAGCCGATACCGACGAGGACACACCCATCTCGATCGACGTCCTACGCAACGATGACGACATCGATGGTGATTTGCTCGAAGTGGAAGCCGTGGACCAGCCGTCGAACGGCTCCGTCACCAACAACGGCGATGACGTAACCTACACCCCCGACCCCGACTTCCATGGCTCCGACTCCTTCACCTACACGATCTCAGACGGCAACGGCGGCACCGACACCGCCACCGTGAACGTCACGATCCACCCGGTGAACGACGAGCCGATCGCTCAGGACGATTCCGACGCCACGGACGAGGACACGCCTGTCACGATCGACGTCCTCGACAACGACACCGATCCGGATGGCGACACCCTGTTCGTCGACGCGGTGACCCAGCCATCGAACGGCTCCGTCATCAACAACGGCGATGACGTAACCTACACCCCCGACCCGGACTTCCATGGCTCCGACTCCTTCACCTACACGATCTCCGACGCCAACGAAGGCGAGGCAACAGCATCGGTCGATGTCACCGTGATTCCCGTCAATGATGAACCTGAGGCCGAAGACGACAGCGACTCCACCGACGAGGACGTTCCGGTCACGATCGACGTCCTCGCCAATGACACGGACCCGGACGGCGATTCCCTGTCCGTCGACGCGGTGACCCAGCCATCGAACGGCTCCGTCACCAACAACGGCGATGACGTGACCTACACCCCCGACCCGGACTTCCATGGCTCCGACTCCTTCACCTACACGATCTCCGACGCCAACGGCGGTACTGATACCGCCACCGTCACCGTCACGATCCTCCCGGTGAATGACGCGCCGATCGCCCAGGATGATTCCGATGCCACGGACGAGGACACGCCTGTCACCATCGACGTCCTCGCCAACGACAGCGACCCGGACGGCGACGACCTGTTCGTCGACGCGGTGACCCTGCCATCGAACGGCTCCGTCACCAACAACGGCGACGATGTGACCTACACCCCCGACCCCGACTTCCATGGGGTCGACTCCTTCACCTACACGATCTCCGACGGCAACGGAGGCGAAGCAACCGCGTCGGTCGATGTCACCGTGACTCCGGTCAATGATGAACCTGAGGCCGAAGACGACAGCGATACGACCGACGAGGACGTCCCGGTCACGATCGACGTCCTCGCCAATGACACTGACCCAGACGGCGATTCCCTGTCCGTCGACGGGGTGACCCAGCCATCGAACGGCTCCGTCACCAACAACGGCGACGATGTGACCTACACCCCCGACCCGGGCTTCCATGGCTCCGATTCCTTCACCTACACGATCTCCGACGCCAACGGCGGTACTGATACCGCCACCGTCACCGTCACGATCCTTCCGGTGAACGACGAGCCGGTCGCCCAGGACGACAGCGCCGCGACCGACGAGGATACGCCGGTCACCATCGACGTCCTCGCCAACGACAGCGATCCGGACGGCGAT
>JANQEA010000068.1 GCA_028278555.1 Candidatus Bipolaricaulota bacterium
TGGATCGGTTCGAAAGTGAGAACCGTCGCGCTCCCCTGTTGGGCGAGAGCTCCCATGACCAGGAGTGCGAGCAGCGGCGATAGGGGCTTGGCGAACATAGCGCTCTCCTGAACCGCCCCGTCGAGGACTAGGGGCGACTGCTCGGCGACACCGCTGCCGCCACCGCCATGCACAAGGAGTCCACGACGCGGTAGAACCCTCCGTTCCCGGGCTCGGGCCTGCGGCCGCTTCCGAGAAGTTTACGCTTGGCCTGTTTTCAGGCGTCCACCGAGGACTCCGACATTCGATTGTTGGCGAGCACTCTCACGTCCTCTGCGATCCGGAAGACGACAGCGAGGACCTCGAGCACGACGCGCAGATACATCGCGAAAAGAAGGAAGAGAAGTGGAACGATGATGAGGGAGGCGAAGCCCATCCCGAATGAAAGGGCAAATGCACGGAGGATCGCGCCAATGGACGAGAGCCCCCCGAGAATCAAGCCAAGTGCGTACAGGATCTTGATCAACTTCGTTGTCACGAAGGAAGTGAATGAGAAGTCCACGAGGCTGTTCAGGATTCCGTTCGAATTGCCGTGTGACATAGTCTTCCCTTGCACCGATCAGCGTGCGGGCGTCCAACTCGACCACGCCGCCCAACAAAGCGACGCCAAGATGCGTCGCCCGCTGACCGCCAGCGGCCGACGCGTAGAGCGCCCACGGCAGACACTACCAAAGGTCGATTGGGTCCGCGCGTAGTGCCGGCAGCTTCAGCGCCGTGTGGGCAGCGGGGGCACTACCGTCGCCTATCGGCCACCGTCTGAGGGTAGGGACGTCCCGGCGTTCCGACCCGAGACGCTCGCGTACTCGCCGAGGGATCTGCAAGTAGGTATCCCACCGACGAATCACGTCGTCCTGAAGAGGTGTCGAGCTCTCTCCGCGCACCACGACCTTCCCCGGCGTGTGGCAAAAGACCTCGATCCCACCGACAGAAGAGGCGGCAATCATGCTCGCCTGACAGAATCGTTTCCGTCCGTGATGTCATCTGCGAGCAAGATCGGTAGAGGACCGGAGCCGATGATCTCGTAGATCTCGACCACCTCCGCCGTGGGCACCCGGATGCCGCGGGGTGGAGCGGAGCGGTACTACCGCACGGCACGCGACGCCGAGCTCGCCGGTGCCGGCAGCGCGTCCAGGAGGCCCGCGGGATCTTGCGACCGTTGCTCGCGCGCCGATCCCACGTTCGAGGAGTCGTTCCCACGGGGTAACGGTTGAGGAGGT
>JANQEA010000066.1 GCA_028278555.1 Candidatus Bipolaricaulota bacterium
GCCGTCGCGTCATCCGCGACAGCCACAAACGCTCCTCCCATCGCCAGCGCTCGCGCGCCAATCCCATTCTTGAACGCGCTGAACGCTCCAATCCCATCCGCCAATGTCGCCACGGACAGGACCAGAAGGAGCCCTAGCGTCATCACTGCAAGTCTCTTCACCATCTGCTCGCTCCCCTCCTTCCTCAACTTCTCACCCACTCGTATCGGTTCTCGCAGGTTCAACCTCCGACGGCCTCCGCGATCCATCTTGGATTGCCTGCTTGCCATTCGCTTTCGGGCACACCTTGCTCGTCCGTGGTGCCGACTGCGCCGCAGGAACCCGGCGATTCACGCAACGCCCCCATCCGCTTCAAGAGACAGCTGAACTTTGCTCCCCACCCCACCTTCAAGGCGATTCGAGGATGCTATCACAGGCTCGCGATTCGTGTCAAGCCAGATCAGAACAGCGCCGGAGCCACTTCGACGCATCCGAGAAGCGGCGAACACTGCAACGTCTCGGATCGGCGAACCGGTCCACCCCCTTCGGGCACCGTCTGCCACTCGCATCCGCACGCATCGTTCCACAGGAACTGAGAATACAATCGGCACCGGCATGCCATGGCGTCTGCCCGTCCAGCGGAGAAGAGACAGCTGTCTGTGACCCGTCACACACCACCGGACGGCAGCTCACGGACGCTGAAAACCGCCTTCCTGATGAGGTTGGCGCTTCCCGGTGATCCGCTGCCGCTTGACAGATCGCGGAGCGAATCGCTATCGTGCCGGCGGACGTCTTCTCGTATTTCGGAGGTGAGATGTTGTGGGCAGTCGACAGCGTATGAAACGAGCGATCGCCGCTCTGCTCATCGGTGGAATCTTGGGCGTGGTGACCTTCGCCACAAGTGCAGTTCCGGCCGTCATTCTGACAAACCACGGACAGGTGGCGGAGGGCTCGCTCTCCGGGATGGCGTCCGTCATCCGCCTCCTAGAGACGGACGGAGTGACATCGATCGGTCCCGGACTTCAGTTCGACATTCCTCTCTCCTCGATACGGCAGATCACGATCGACTTCCCTCGCGTCGTCATCGAGGCCGAGAACCGCACGCTGATCGGCCCGTACTCCTCGTTCAAAGGGATCGCGGAGGCACTGCAGTTCGATCACGCCGGCGAGCCGAGCGTCACGATCCCAACATCCTCTCTTCGAGCCATCGCGTTGAACGGACACTCGTTGCGTCCCGTCCCGCGCGTGTGGCTCGGTGACGGGCACCTCACGAAGCCTGAGATTTCTGCGGCCAGTCCGTTCGTCGCGGCCGAGTGCGACGACTGCACCATTGACCTCCCTCAGTCAGACAGAGATGCCGATCTCAGCCCGGTCTGGAACGGACTCACGCCGGAGTATGTCCCGGAAGAGGAAGCAGAGCTCCCGTGGTGGGTCGGGCTGCTTGGCGTCGCCGTGCTCGTCGTCGTTGCCATGCTCCTGACCTCGCAGTCCGGAAGCTCCAGCTAGCCCGGCCTGGAGCCCTTGCAGCATCTCTGAGTTCGTCCTACCATTCCCAACGGAGGGATGACCGAACGGCAAGGAGCCGGTCTCGAAAACCGGTACGCCCGAAAGGGCTTCGGGGTTCGAATCCCCGTCCCTCCGCCAGCGCCCGTAGCTCAGCGGATTAGAGCGTCGCACTGCGGCTGCGAAGGTCAGAGGTTCGAGTCCTCTCGGGCGTAATGAAAGCGCGGGACTGGCGTCCCGCGCTTTCGTTATGCCCGTTGGAAAGAAGCTTCCGAGTTTCGCCCCCGTCAAACGGAAAGCGAAACTCACGAGCTGTCCGAAGGACAGCCTGAGGTTACGAGTCTTCTCTACATTCTGCGTGTGCGGTTAACGCAACGAGTTTGCGGCAATCCGATGACGCAAAATCGCAAGGCGCTGACTGTGAAGCAGGCAGCGCCCAGTCCTCATCGGGCGTCTCCGCGAGATCGGGCCAGACGGGCCCAATTCCAGTCCTTCTCGTGGTTGGTTCGAATGCGGTAAACGGACGGAGTCCCCGTCCTCTTCAGGTGCATCTCAGCTTGGGTGATTTCGGTTCGCTTCGCCAGGCTAGTTACAGCGATTCCCCGCAGTCCATCCGGGCGATCCGGGCCACGCCGGACGGCGACCGTTCTTCCAGCAGACCGTCCCCGTCAGCGCCCAGAAGCGCTCCACGCGGCCGGAAGACGTCGATACGGTGACCTGCTCAAGCAGGGGGATCGCCGGGCTCGCCGAATCTCCGCTGTTCTCTTCGGAGACGATTCGGCCAGTGACAAGGTCGGTCCCTTCGACCCGCGTGACGGCAAACAGGACGTCTTGCCCCTTGTGGATGACTCGGCGAAGCCGGAGTCGATTCAATTCGAATGGTCGCCGCTCTCGCCCGTTTCCCGGCGAGACAAGCCCATCGAGCTGATGGACGGGGACCCAACCGAGCGACGACGCTCGTGCCGCGTCATCGACTCTCTTCCGATCGAGTCTCCCATTCTCCCGATGGATCGTCCCTTCCAACTCCGTGACGTAGGCCAGTCCCGACGGATCCCGTTGCATGCATAGGTGAGAGACGTAGACCAGCTCCGCCTCATTCGCCTCTGTGGCCATGTAGAGAGCCGCCCCTTGGATCTCCTCCACTCTTGCGATCTCTCCGTTGACCACACGCATCTCCGGCGGATCGTCCAGCCGGGGCAATCGAAGGAGAAGGACGCCGAGCACAAGAAGAATCACCATGGCTTGGAGCTTGAGTGTCGTCACGTCGCCGTCACCGATCCGAGTCTACGGCTTGCCCGCTCGGATCGAGTCGGAGAGGATCACGCACAATCGGGTCATCGGTTCCCGGGAAAGTGGACAGGATCCCCCATTCGCTGACCGCGGAGCGGAGAAAGGAGAATCGCCGCGCAGCACGGAGCGCTGCGCGGCGCCACTACCCGGTCGACTTGAGCCTAGAGAGCTACGACGTCCTGTGCCTGAAGCCCTTTCTCCCCTTCCGCGACGACGAATTCGACCTGCTGGCCGTCCTCAAGGGTCCTGTACCCTTCGCCACGAATCGAGGTGAAGTGGACGAAGATGTCGTCCCCGCTTTCACGTGTGATGAATCCGTAGCCTTTCGTATCGTTGAACCACTTGACGGTTCCGACTTCGCGATCCGCCACCGGCATCGTCCTCCTTGTTGCTGGTAGAACTCATCGATGCAATGTGCTTCAGCGGAGGCGATCGGAGCCGCGTTCCAGAGAAAACCCACTGCCGACCCCAACAACGCCAGCACTGTAGCGACCGAAAAAAAACGTGTCAAGACCGTCGTCGTTCAGCGCAGCGCTCCGGCTAGGCGTCGCTTGTCGTCGCGGAGAAGACGCGATCGAGTTCCTCGGCAGAAAGCCTGGGTGTCGCCAGGCTGACTGCTACGAGGGCGGCAAGGCTCACGCCGAGTCCCGGGATGAACCCGTGGAGACCGAACGGCGAGCCAAGCCCCATCCAGACCAACGTCGTGACGAGCCCGGAGATCATCGATGCGAGGACACCCCATCGTGTCGTCCGTCTCCAATAGAGTCCGAACAGGAGCGGCCAGAGGCACGTCGACGCGATCGCCGCGCTGGCGAACGCCATCAGCACGAGGACGAGTGCAGGAGGACGCAACGCGATCGCGAGCGAGATCGCCCCGACGAGCACGGAAACCACGCGCCCATAGCGGATCGCCTGCCGTTCAGTCAAGTCGCGGCCAAGCCCCTTCTGCAGGACGTCGCGGACCACAGCGCTCGACGTCGTAAGCAGGATGGCGGCAAATGACGACATACCTGCGGCGACCACGCCGGCGAGGAAGATCGCGGCTCCCCACGGCGAAAGGACGGCCTTGGTCAACGTCGGTATTGCCAGGTCGGAGCTCGTTAGATCCGGATGGAGAACCCGTGCGATCGCTCCGTTGATGTACGGCAGAGCGGCCATCGCTCCACCGATCGTAACGACGACCGTCCCGACCCGTAGGACCCGGACATCGCGCATCGAGACGAATCGGGCGACCATCTGCGGCATCCCCCAGACGCCGAGGCTGGTGATCAACGCGAACGAGACCAGTCCGGCCCAGCCCCACGCACCGGGCGTCTCGACAAGCCCCACGTCGATCGATGCGAGATCGATGCTCGCCGCGGTCATCCCGCCGACTGCGTTCAGTGCGGCGATCGTCAGCAGGATCAGGCCAACACCCATCACCCACGCCTGGAAGAATCCGGTCCAGACCACCGCGAGGTAGCCCCCGAGGGAGACGTAGAGGATGATGATGGCTGCGGAGAGGAGCACCGCCGCAACGTAGGGCATCCCCATCAACACTTCGAACGCGTGACCCATGCCCTTGAGGATGCTGACGTTGTAGATGATCAGAAACAATGCAACGACGGCCGCTGCCAGGACCCGCGCTTCTCGGGAGCGGAAGCGCTCGCCGAAGAAGCCGGGGACCGTCAGGACGCCGAGCCGTGAGGTGAACCGGCGGACACGTCGGCCGAGAACGATCCATGCCAACGTGCAGCCGACAAGAACGTTGATCGCAGCGATCCAGATCGTCGCCAGTCCGAAGCGGTACCCGAATCCGCCGCCGCCGATGATGACCACCGAGGAGAAGTACGCTGCGACGTACGAGAGCGAGGTCACCCATGGGCCGACGCTCCGCCCCCCCGCGATGAAGTCCTCCGAACTTCGCATCCGCCGCGACGCAAGCATTCCGACGACGACCAGGAGCCCCATGTAGAGGACGAGGACGAACGCGTAGATCGCCGATTCGCTCATCGATCGTCGCCCGCCCGATGACGAGAGATCCAGGCGGCCCAAACGATCGAGACGACGAGACTCGCTCCGATGACAATCCACGCGCCAAACGTCAACCAGGGTATGCGAAACGGGCCCATCCGCTCTCCTCGCCTGTCTTGCGTCGATCGGAGAGGATAGTCAGCGCACGATGGCGACTCAACCGTCGTGGCATGATCCGAAACGCGTTGACATCCGCCAGCACCAAGGAGAAGATCCGCTGCTGGAATCGGTCGAAAGGACTCCTCATGACGACGTTCACCGGTCCGGTGACGACCGCACGGATCTTCAAGACATGGTGGCCGCTGGCCGCGAGCTGGATCCTGATGGCGCTGGAGGGACCGGCACTCAACATCATCGTCGCTCGCCTCGCCGACCCGACGATCCATCTGGCCGCCTACGGGAGTCTCGTCTTCCCGCTCGCCCTCCTGATCGAGGCCCCGATCATCATGCTCCTCGCCGCCTCCACCGCACTCTGCAAGGACTGGGATGCCTACCGGAAGATCCGCAGGTTCATGCACGTCTCCAGCGCCGTGCTGACCGGTCTGCATGCGTTGGTCGTCTTCACGCCGCTCTACGGGCTGCTCGTCCGCGGGCTGATCGGCGCGCCGGAGGAGATCATCGCGCCAGGGCGCATCGGGCTGATCGTGATGATCCCTTGGACCTGGGCGATCGCCTACCGCCGGTTCAATCAGGGAGTGCTGATCCGCTTCGGCCACTCCTTGACCGTCGGCATCGGAACGGCCGTCCGTCTGGTCCTCGATGTCGTCGCCCTCGCGATCGGCTTCGCTCTGCAATCAGTTCCAGGAACGACGGTCGCGACGGCGGCGATCATCGCCGGCGTCGTCGGGGAGGCCGTGTACGCCGGCTGGCGCATCCGGCCGGTCCTCCGGAACGAGCTACCGAAGACGAGTGGAGAAGACGGGAGACTCACCTATCGAGCGTTCTACCGTTTCTACGTGCCGCTCTCGCTGACGACGCTCATCTTCCTCGGTGCGCGACCGGTCCTCTCCGCCGCGGTCAGCCGGATGCCGAATGCGCTCGACTCGCTCGCGGTCCTTCCGATCGTCACCAGCCTGACGTTCCTCCTTCGGAGCGTCGGTGTCGCCTACAGCGAAGTCGTCATCGCCCACCTCGAAACGCCGGGCTCCGCCCGACCCCTCCGGCGGTTCTCCCTCGGACTGGCCGCGGCCGTGACGCTCGGCCTGCTGTTGGTTGCGGCTACGCCGCTTGCGCGGTTTTGGTTCGGGACGGTCACCGGGCTGTCGGAGACTCTTGTCGGACTCGCGCGAAGCGGCCTCTGGTTCGCGCTTCTCCTCCCCGGTGTATCGACGCTGCAGAGCTGGCTCCGGGGGATCGTCCTTCACAGCCGCAGGACCCGGTCGATCACCGAATCGACGCTTGTCTACTTCGTCCTCCTCGCCGCGGTCCTGTGGTTCGGTATCGAATCGGCTCGCCACAGCGGAATCTACGTCGGACTCCTGGCGATGACCGCCGGCGAACTCGCCGGCGCCGGCTGGCTGATTTGGCGGAGCCACAAGACGCGCAGAGCACTCCATCTACGCGATACAGCCTGAGCAGCTCAACTCGCGATCGCCCGTCGAACGCGTTCGGCGACCTCGCCGACCGCCCCCTCGGCGTTCACGACGTCCGTCGCGACGTCCGGGCGCACTTCGACCATTCGATCGGCATGCGCTTCCCTGCCGTCGACGCGAAGGCGCTCCCGGCGTGTCTCGTCGGATACCTCGAGCCAGATGATCGAATCGAAGATCGAGCGGTCGACGTGCGATGAACTGGCGAGGAGTGCCCCTTCGACGACCAAGAGGTCGATCGATCGAACATCCGCATCGCCCTTCAGCTCAATGAGACGCGCGATCACAGCCGGATGGACGATCGCCTCGAGGTCTTCGCGGGCAGCTTCGGATTCGAACGCACGCGCCGCGAGTCGACCCCGGTCGATCCGCCCATCGCCCGACAGGATCTTGCAGCCGAATCGTTCGACAAGGCGCTCGTAGGTCGGCGTCGACGGCGCGTACACTTCCCACGCCACGCGATCGAGATCGATCGCTTCGACGCCCGCCCGTTCGGCGAGGAGCTGTGCCACGGTGCTCTTTCCGCTGCCCGGCTGGCCGGCCAGTCCGATCATTCGCGTCGACATGACCAAACGTTAGTCATCGGCTCCGCCACGAGCAAGGTTGTGCCCCGCCGAACGATTGCCTACGCTACGTCGGCGCGAGGAGGTCTCTGGTGAGCGAGGTCGTGAAACGCTACTACGACGATCAAGTCGAGACCGAATGGGCGCGCCTTGAGACCCCATATCGACGGCTCGAGCTGGCCAGCACCCTCCGCCTCGTCGGCGAGTACTTCCCCAAGGACGGGCGGGTCGCCGACATCGGCGGCGGCCCCGGTCGATACACCGTCGAGCTCCTCCAGCTCGGTTATCAGGTGACCCTTGTCGATCTGTCGGAGCAGGCCGTCGCCTTCGCGCGCGAGAAGCTCGAGGATCTCGATCTGGAAACCGAGGCAATTCACTGCGCCGATGCTCGGAACCTCGATCTCCTCGAGACGTCCAGTTTCGACGCTGCGCTCCACCTCGGACCGATGTATCACATCGTATCGGCCGGCGATCGAAGGGATGCGCTACGCGAGCTCCATCGCATTCTGAAGCCCGGAGCCCCGGCGATCGTCGGCTTCATCAACCCGTGGGGCGTCCTTCGGGCCGGCCTGACGGAGTTTCCTTCGTTCTATGCCGAGTACGAGGACGCAGCGACCTTGCTCAACACGTACTACAAGCGCGGAGAGCAGGCTGCGTTCACCGAGTCCGTCTTCCTCACCCCGCCGGAGGCGATCCGCGAGCTACGCGACGCGGGGTTCGCCGTCGTCACGCGGGCGGGCGTCGAGGGGTTCGCTTCCGGAGCGCTCGATCCGATCAACCGCATTGCCGAATCGAATCCTTCTGCGTACGAGGTCGTTCTCCGACTCGCAGCCGAAACCTGCGAGTCGCCCGCGTATCGCGACTGCACCGAACACCTTCACGTCGTCGTCCGTTGCCTGAAGTAGGCTTCGTGCTGGCGAAGCCAGCCCGGGCACCGAATTCGTCGGTGCGATGGATTCCAATGGCAGGCTCCTCGCTTCGGCTGACGCGTGAAACCTCGTGATCACGCTCGTGTAGGTTGCGCGAGGTGATCAGGATGAAAACCCACGCGACCCGAATCGGAATCCTCCTCGTCATCGGGCTGATCGCGACGTCGGGCCTCGCAGTCGCCGACGGACAGGTCGCACCGCTCGGGGTGATCCCCGAACCGACCCCTCAGCCGTTGACGGTCAATCTCTGGACAGACAAATCAACCTACATGGTCGGCGAGACACTGACGATCTTCTTCTCCGTGAGCCAAGCGGCGTTCATCTACATCTACGATATCCAACCGGACGGGATCGTTCGCTTGATCTTCCCGAACGCGTACTCGCAAGGGAATTTCGTCTCCGCAGGAACGCACACCTTGCCCGACGGCTTGTACAAGTTCACCGTCGCACCGCCGACCGGACTGGAACAGCTGCAGATCTTCGCCAGCCCGGTCGACCTCGGCCTCTCTCCCCCGTACTTCGGGGAACCCTACCCGATGGCAGGCGGGAATCCGGGCGCCGCCACGAGCCAGATCCAGGCCCAGATCATGGGAATCGTTCCGGAGCCGATCTGGGCTACAGCGTGGACCTCGTTCACGATCGTGCAGCACTACGGCTACACGCCGCCGACGTACCCCCATACGCCGACCTATCCGACCCAGCCCTCTTGGTTTGGGTATCAACCGCCGCCGTTCTCTGGCGTCGCCGGCGCGTTTTGGTACTTCTTTGGCGGTCAGTGGATCTCTGGGATGCCGAGCAGCGGACCCTATTGGTACTGGTACAACCCGTGTGGGTATGCGTATCCAGCCTGCGGCGAGTGGCGGATCCGATTCCGAATCTGCATCGGATGCGAGGTCCCGTAGACGGACAACGCCCAGCATATCGATCACGAGACGCGGGGACCGGCCGATGGCCGGCCCCCGCTTGTCTTGTGCCAGCATCGAAGAATCCGAATCTCGGCACCCTCTGCTACAACGGCATCTCGTAGATCCGCCATGTCTTGTAGTGCACGCCGCCCATGAACGAGGAGGCCCGCAGAATCAAGTCGTTGTCCTCGAGCAAGAGCGACGGCTCGCACGTGGTGTACCCGTGGCTCAATGCATAGGCGAGAACCTGGTGGTAGAGCACGGCATCGATCCCGAGCTTCCGGAAACGAGGGCGGACACCGAAGAACATCAGGCGCATCCGTGGGATGCGATGACGGGTCCGCAGCAGCCGCAGTCCTCGCATGAGGTCGGCATCGCGGAGCCGATTCCACGTCGGCTGCAGTGGAACGAACGGATCGGGAAGCGCACCGAGGACGGCGGCAAGCTCGCCGTCGATCGAGGCAAAGCGGAGGAGGCCTGGGTCGGCAACGAGCTGCAGGGTGTCCGCCATCGCTCCAGCCTCGTCATCGGTCAACGGGAGGAAGCCCCAGTTGTTCGCCCACGCCTCGTTGTAGATCTCGACGATCCGATTGACCTCCTCGTGCAGACGTCGCTTATCGATCGGACGGGTCTCGATCTCCCGGCGTCGCTGGACTGCAGCCGCGACGCGTCGGAGGCGTTCGCTCGGCTCGGCAATCCGGATCATGTAGGCGTGGTAGTCCTTCACCTTCCGAAGACCGTAGCGCTCGAGCATCTCCGCGTAGTACGGCGGGTTGTGCGTCAGCTCGACAGTCGGAGGGTGATCGAACCCATCGATGAGCACTGCCTGATTCGCCTCGTGGGTGGCATTCGAATAGCCCCCGGGGCCTCGCATCGTCTCCATTCCTCGCCCGGCGAGCCACTCCCTGGCGCTGTCGAGGAGCGCCTCGACCACCTCGAACTCGTTGCAGGCGTCGAAGAAACCGAAGAAGCCGATCTTGACGCGATGATGCTCGTTGTAGCGATGGTTTACGGCAGCGGAGACACGGCCGAGGAGCCTGCGGCCGGCACGCGCAACGAAGTGAATGACGTCGGCCGATCGATGGTAGGGGTGCTTCGGGGTGAGCAGTCCGGTCAGGCCGAGGAGGCGGCTCCCGAGCAGCTCGCCGCGCAACGGCGGCGTCCAGTGAGGGTCACCGCGGAAGAGAACCCATGGCACGTCCACGAACGTCCGCAATCGCCGGTCACCGAGCGGAATTCGATCGATTGAGAAGCCCATGTCACCGCCAGAACCCGAGGTCCGCCGATTATGCCAGAGCGGCTCACCCGAAGCGAAATCGAGGGGAGCACCTCTACAAGAGCAGTTGACCTCAGGCACGACGCGCGGTATCCCTTCCACGTCATGAGCGAACCGGTCCATGAAGCGAAGCTGCTGCAGTGGGTGCAGCGCCAGTCCGGCGTGTCGCGGCGGAAGGCACAGGAGCTGATCGAGGCGGGCGAGGTCTCGGTCGATGGCGAGGTCTTGACCGATCCGTTTCGTCTGCTCGACGCCGCGTCGATCGGTCGGCTGAGCCTTCGTGGACATCCCTTGGCGCTCGAGGTGCCGGAGTCACGCGTCTACCGGTACCACAAGCCGAAGGGCATCCTCTGCAGCCACGACGACCCGCACTACGGGAACACCGTCGGCCGGATCCTCCGCGCCGAGGGGTTCATCGGCTACAACTGGGCCGGACGGCTCGATCAGGACGCGGAGGGCCTGATCCTCTTGACCAACGACGGCGAACTTCTCCACCGCCTGAGTCATCCGCGCTACGAGGTCGAGAAGATCTATCGCGTCTGGGTCGATCGGCTCCCGCGGAAGCACGTGATGGACCGGATGCTCTCCGAGATGCGGCGCGGAATCGCCGATCATGGCGACACGCTTCGCGCGCGCTCCGGTGTGGTCGAGGGGCGCCCGCCGTACGTGCGACTGGTCTTGACCGAGGGGAAGAAGCACGAAATCAAGCGCCTATTCGGACACTTCGACATGTCGGTCGTCCGTTTGCAGCGCGTCGCGATCGGACCGATCGAGCTCGGCGCTCTCCCGGCGGGAGAGATCGCACGCCTCTCAGAAACGGAGGTGGCGTGCCTGCGCCGGCCCGATCCCGAAGATGGCGCAGGATCCAACGCCGATTGAATCGGCGAAGAAACGGCTCGTATACTCCGGACATGCGCGTAGGGATCGGCCAATTCAACGCCCACGTCGGAGCCATCGAGCGGAATCGAGATCGGATGCTCGAGCTGATGGCGGAGGCTCGCGCTCGGGGTTGCGACCTCGTCGTCTTCCCCGAGTTGGCGATCTGCGGGTATTCGCCGCTCGACGGGATGTGGCGTCCGGGCTACGCCGAGACATGCGAGGCGGCAGTCGACGCACTTCGAGCCGCATCGGATGGAATCGGTGTGGTGGTCGGTTCGATCACCGCGCACGAGCGACGCGAGCCGATCAACCGCCACGATCTCTCCGCGCTCGCCGACAGTGCCGAGGTCGACCTGCGAAACACGGCGATCCTGATCGAAGATGGCAAGATCCTCGGTCGGGCGTCGAAGATCCACCTCCCCTGCTACGACGTCTACGACGAAAGTCGGTACTTCTCTCCGGGACCGGGGATCGAGGTGTTCGCGTTCCGCGGCACGACGATCGGGCTGAATGTCTGCGAGGATCTCTGGGTCGACGGCGGGCCGGCCGAGCTGCAGGCAAGCCTCGGTGCGGAGTGGATCGTCAACATCTCCGCTTCCCCGTTCTACGTTGGCAAGCCGGAGATCCGACGTCGGCTCATACGACGACGCGCCAAGGAGAACGATGTCGGGATCGTCTACGCGAACCTGATCGGCGGACAGGACGAAGCGGTCTTCGACGGAGGGAGCTTCATCGTTGGATCGGATGGGGACCTGCTCTTCGAGGCGCCGTTGTTCACCGAGGGGCTCTTCGTCGTCGACCTCGCCCACGCCGCACCGGTCCCCTCTGACGAAGACAACGATCTCGAGCAGCTCCGTTCGGCACTTGTCCTCGGCATCCGCGATTACGTTCGAAAGAACGGATTCACGTCTGTCATCATCGGACTCTCCGGCGGGATCGATTCAGCCTTGGTCACGGCGCTCGCAGTCGAGGCGCTCGGGCCGGAGCATGTGACGGCCGTCTATCTGCCGAGTCGCTACTCCGCGGAGCAGAGCGGTGCGGACGCTCGCCGGCTGGCCGATCGCATCGGCATCGAACTGCTCGAGATTCCGGTCGCTGAGGCGCACGACGTGCTTCGCAGGGCGCTACCCGAAGCCCCGGAGGGACTCGTTGACGAGAACCTGCAGCCGCGGATCCGCGCAACGATTTGGATGGGGCTCGCCAACCAGCGAGATGCCCTCGTACTTTGCGCCGGGAACAAATCGGAGATCGCCACCGGGTACAGCACGCTCTACGGCGACACGACCGGCGCGCTGGCACCGATCGCCGATCTGTACAAGTCGGATGTCTACAGGCTTGCGGCGTCCTTCGGGGATCGGATGCCGCAGAGCATCCTCGAACGCCCTCCGACAGCCGAGCTCCGCCCGGACCAGCGTGACGAGGACGACCTCCCTCCCTACGAGGAGCTTGACCCGCTGCTACGCTACATCATCGACGAGAATCGTTCGCGGCAAGAGCTGATCGCCATGGGATTCGATGCTGCGCTGGTCGTCCGTGTGCTCGCCCGATATCGCGCCAGCGAGTACAAGCGCCGCCAGCTTCCGCCGGGCATCAAGGTGACGCCGAAGGCGTTCGGCCTCGGGCGGCGCGTCCCGATCACCAACGCGTACACCGGCTAGGCCAAAGCAAAGGCCCCGGCGCGAACACCGGGGCCTGCAGCGAGTCACCGATTCGGCCTACTCGACGGCGATTTCGATCGGCTTCTCTTTCTCTACGATCGATTCCTTCATCGGAGCGGTCACAACGAGGATCCCGTTCTCGAAGCGCGCCGTGATCCGATCCTTCTCGATCAGGTCGCTCGGCAGCGGGAAGCAGCGCTGGAACTTGCCGTACCGTCGACCGACGCGGAAGTAGCTCTCCCGCTCGATCTCCTCGTTTCGCTTGACCTCACCGGAGATGGTAAGCTGGTCGTCCTCGACCTTGATCGAGATCTCCTCCTTCTTCACGCCAGGGAGCTCGGTCTCGAACACCAAGTGTTGGTCCTTCTCGTAGACGTCGGTTCTCCCGGAACTCGGGCTGGCATCGAAGCTGATGCGATTGAAGTCGTGAAGCACCTCATCGAGCATTCGCGAGAGAGGACTGCCAAGAAGGAAGGGCCCGCGTCGAACGGCTGGAAGTCTCCTGATCATCTTGAGTTCCTCCTCTGATGATTCCGCTAGCAATTTTACTACGAGATTGCTAATTGGCAGTATAGCTCTCAGTCTGCTAGTTGTCAAGAGCGCTAATGAACGCTAGAATCGCAGCATGTTCCGGAAGCTCGCGATCGCTCCGATCCGCATCTACCAGCGCCTCATCTCGCCGCTTCTCCCGCGACGCTGCCGCTTCGTGCCGACCTGTTCGGAATACGCGGTCGAGGCGATCGGGAAGCACGGGGTGCTGCGTGGCTCGTGGCTCGCGCTGCGCCGGTTCCTCAAGTGCCACCCGTTTCATCCGGGCGGGTACGATCCCGTTCCCTAGGCGCTGTTCGCGACGTATTCGAAGTGAAAGGATCGACGGCCGGATGGCTCGTCTGCACGAGTCATCCGGACGCGTCACGAGAGTCCGTCTTGAGGGAATCTACGTCGCGCGAAACTCCTCCCAGATCCGCTCGGACAGACCCGGCTCGGAAAGCACGTCCACTGTGGTCATCGCCAGCGCCTTCGCGGCGGCGATCATTGCGATCGCCCCGCGCTCGGAGCCGGAAGCCTCGGTGAACTGACGCGAGTGGCCCGCGACGTCCTCTTCGCAGATCTGGACGTACGGATGGATCCCAGGAACCACCTGAGTGACGTCACCCATGTCGGTCGATCCCATGGCGTTGTCCTCCGGCGGGTTGTGAGGTACTCCGGCGGCCACGAGATGCTCGAGGAATCGCTCCCCGAGGATCTTGTTTGGCTTCATCGCCTTGTAGGCGTGGCCAACCTCACTCCACGTCAGCGTCGCCCCGGTCGCGAGGGCAGCCCCTTCGGCGCACTTGCGCAGCTTCTCGAGCAGCTCATCGCGATAGTCGTTCTTCGGTGCGCGAACGTAGAACTCTGCTGCGGCGTACTCCGGCACGATGTTCGGCTTCACGCCGCCATGCGAGATGATCCCGTGGATTCTCGCGCCGTCTTTGATGTGCTGACGCAACGCATTGATCCCGTTGAAGGTCTGGATTACGGCATCGAGCGCGTTGATCCCCTTCTCGGGGCTCCCCGAGGCGTGCGACGGTTTCCCGGCAAACTCGATCTTGACCTCGGTGATCGCCAGGCTTCCCCGTCCGATCATCGTGTGCGTCGCCGGGTGGAACATGATCGCAGCATCCACACCGTCGAAGAGGTCCGCTTCGATCATCAACACCTTCCCGCCGCCACCCTCCTCGGCCGGCGTACCGTAGAAGACCAGCGTCCCAGGGAGTTCCGACTTGATCGATCCGACGGCGAGGGCGGCGCCAAGCGCACCGGCGGCGATCAGGTTGTGGCCACACGCGTGGCCGATCTCGGGCAAGGCGTCGTACTCACCGAGGATCGCCACCGTCGGCCCATCGCTCGACGCCGGGTGGACGGCACGGATCGCCGTCTCCATCCCGGCGACGCCGAGCTCGACCTTGAAGCCGCCCTTCTCCAGCTCCGATGCGAGCAGCTTCGACGCACGGACCTCTTCGAACTTCACCTCCGGGTGATCGAAGATCTCTTGTCCCACGTCTCGCAGGCGTTGCTCCATCCGATCGAGCGCCCCGTCGATCTTCATCCGCCAATCGCTCATTCGGCCTCCTTACTCTCTTCGGGCACAAACCCCGGCCACGCGTCCCGCAGCGTTGCCGCGACCAGACAATCGAGTCCGTCGATCCAACGAATCGCCATCCCGTCGCCAGGGATGAGCGAGATTTCCGTGCATCCGGCGATCACCGCGGCCGCTCCGTCTCGTGCCAGCCGATCGACGACCGGCGCAATCATCGACTTGGCTCCCAACTGGGCATCCCCGCGTTTGATCGAGGCAATCGCGTTCATGATCGTCCGTTGGTCGGCCGGTTCCGGAACGAGCACCCGAACTCCGCGAGCCTCACAGACCGCTTGGTACAGCCCCATCTGGATCGTCCCATCAGTCGCCAGCAGGCCGACCGGCGATCGGTCGAGCGCCGCTGCCGTCTCCTCGATCATGTCGAGCGCCGGGATCGAGACAGAGCCCCGAATCTCATCGATGTATGCGTGAGCCGTGTTGCAGGGCATGACGAGGAATTCAGCTCCGGCGGCCTCCAGCCGCTGCGACATCGCCGTCAGCCAAGGCATCGGGTTCGGGCCGCCGCGCAGAATCGCGTCGGTCCGGTTTGGGACGCGGGGATCGCTGTCGATCAGGACGCGGAGATGCTCCTGATCGGCCGCCGCCGGTGTCGCCACGACGAGGCGTCGATAGAACTCGACCGTCGCCGCAGGACCCATCCCACCGAGCACACCGACCGTCTTCTTCTCCGTAGCTCGAGGCTCCTGCGATGCGGCTCGCCGTCGTTCCATGGCGGACAGGGTAGGCGACAGCCTTGGCCGGTTCAATCGATTCTCCTGCGAGCGAGCGGTTCAGCATGCGCTCGTCCGTCCTGCGAGGTAGACTCCGACGCCGCAAAGGAGGTCGGATGCAGATCGGGAAGCTGGACAGGATCGAACTCGGCGTCTTTCCGACACCGATTCAGGAGCTGAAGAACCTCAGCAAGCAGCTCGGAGGTCCCCGGCTGCTGATCAAGCGCGACGACCTGACCGGCCTCGGACTCGGCGGGAACAAGCTCCGAAAGCTCGAATACGCGATGGCCGAGGCTCGCGCCCTCGGCGCGACGGCAATCATCACCATCGGCGGACCGCAAAGCAATCATGTTCGCCTGACGACTGCGGCGGCCAATCGACTCGGACTGAAGACGATCCTCGTGCTGCGGGGCGAGGAACCATCGCGCGCCACCGGGAACCTGTTGATCGACAAGATCCTCGGGCCCGACGAGATCCACTTCGTCGGCGCGGAGGGGTTTCCGAGCAAGACGGAACTCGACCGGATCGCCGATGACAAGGCAGCCGAGATCGCGGCCCGCCTCGAGGCCGAAGGAGAGACGCCCTATGTCATTCCGAACGGCTGCAGGGCGATCCACGGAGCGTACGGGTACGCGAGCTGCGTTCTCGAGACGGTCGTCCAGTTGCGGGACCTCGGGACGGCACCGACGGCGTTCGTCAGCGCCATCGGCACATCGAGCACCTACACCGGTCTCGTCCTCGGAACCCACCTCTACACTGACGACGAGGCCGAGGCGATTGGCATTTCGGTCGTGGCCACGCCGGCCGTCGACTTGAAGCAGCGAATCGGTGGACAACTCGACGAAGCCTGCGCCGTCCTTCGATTGACGTCCGCCGTTCCTCACGAGGCCATTCGCATCTGCGACGAGTACGTCGGCGCCGGCTACGGCCTCCCGACCGACACGATGCGTGAGGCCGTCCTGTTGACCGCACGATCCGAGGGGATCCTCCTCGATCCGGTCTACACCGGGAAGGCGATGGCCGGGCTGATCGGCCTCGTTCGATCCGGCACGTTCACGTCCGATGATGTGGTGGTCTTCATGCACACCGGCGGCGTGCCTGGGATGTTCGCCGACACGCAGATCGAGACGTTCCAATCCGCCTGAGCGGTAGCACCAAAGAGACGAGCGGAGAAGCATCGCCTCCCCGCTCGTCGGCACCGGGTGGTGCTAGCTGTCTGCTTGATGATGATGCCAGATGACCCATTGATTAAGGAGGCCAAAGGGCACCTTCTGCGGGGACAGCGGGCCTGTCCGCGCAAGGGAGCTGCTCCGTCTTGCCGTGCGGGTTTCTATCGCTAGGCTGCGTCTCCCTTGAGAAACGCGTCGATCGCGACAGAGGCACGCTTCCCTGCACCCATCGCTTCGATGACCGTCGCCGCGCCGGTGACGATGTCGCCGCCGGCGAAGACGCCGGGTTTGCTCGTCTGCCCGGTCTCCGGGTCAGCAACGATGTTCCCCCAGCGATTCAGCTCGAGGTCGTCCGTCGTCTGCGGAATGAGGGGGTGAGGACCGTTGCCGATCGCGATGATCGCGTTGTCGATCTCGATGACGAACTCCGACCCTTCGATCGGCACCGGGCGGCGGCGCCCACTTTCGTCCGGTTCGCCGAGCTCCATTCGGATACAGCGGACGCCGGTCAGCCGACCATCCTCGCCGACGAACTCGATCGGATTCGTGAGGAGCTGGAACCGGATCCCCTCCTCCTTCGCGTGATGAACCTCCTCGGCGCGTGCCGGAAGCTCTTCTTCGCTCCGTCGATAGACGATGATCGATTCCTTCGCGCCGAGGCGGAGTGCGGTCCGCGAGGAATCCATCGCGACGTTGCCGCCGCCGACGGTAACGACACGCTCACCGACCCGAATCGGCGTGTCGTACTCCGGGAAGCGGTAGGCGCCCATCAAGTTCGTCCGCGTCAGGAACTCGTTCGCCGAGTAGACCCCGTTCAAGCTCTCACCGGGAATCCCGAGGAACCGCGGCAGTCCGGCTCCCGTGCCTATGAACACAGCGTCATAGCCGTTCTCCAGGAGCTCGTCGACAGTGTAGATCTGGCCGACGACCTTGTTCACCTCGATCTCGACGCCCATGGCACGCAGCGCGTCGATCTCGCGCCGCACGATCGCCTTGGGGAGTCGGAACTCGGGGATCCCGTACATCAGGACGCCGCCCGCCTCGTGGAGCAGTTCGAGGACGGTCACCGCGTGCCCGAGCTTGCGCAGCTCGCCCGCTGCGGTCAGCCCGGCCGGGCCGGCACCGATGATTGCGACGCGTTTGCCTGTGTCGGGAGCAATCTCCGGGCAACAGGCCTCATGCTCTGCCTCCCAGTCAGCGCAGAACCTCTCGAGTCGGCCGATCGCCACCGGTTCGAACCGGACGCCGAGTGTGCAGACGCCCTGGCACTGGTTCTCCTGTGGGCAGACCCGCCCGCAGATCGCAGGGAGTGCGTTGTCCTGCTTGAGCACCGCGATCGCCTGAGCGTGCCGCCGATTCTTGACGTGCTCGATGAACCCGGGGATGTCAATCCCGACCGGGCAGCCGTCGACGCACGGGGCCGTCTTGCACTGAAGACAGCGCTCGGCTTCGAGGACCGCCTCGTCTTCGCTGTAGCCAAGCGGAACCTCGTCGAAGTTGCGGCCTCGCACATCGGGCGCCTGCTCCCGCATCGGAATCTGCTTCTCTACGATCACGTCGACGCCCCCTCTCCGGCCTCGGCCAGGTATCGATCGAGCGAACAGGCTTCCTCATGTGCGAAATACCCTTGACGTGACATCAGCAGATCGAAATCGACCTGGTGCCCATCGAACTCCGGGCCGTCGACGCAGGCGAACTTCGCCACCCCGTCGACATCGACACGGCAGCCACCGCACATCCCGGTTCCGTCGATCATCACCGAATTGAGCGATACGATCGTCGGAACGCCGAATTCTCGGGTGATCTCGCTGCAGACCTTCATCATGATCGCCGGACCGATCGTCCAGACGCGGGCGACCTCGCGGCCCGACGCGAGGATCTCCCGCAGCGGGTCGGAGACGAATCCCTTTCCGCCGAACGACCCATCGTTCGTCATCACGTGCAGCTCGTCGCAGACGGCGTCGAACTCGGCGTGGTAGAACATCAGATCGCGGCTTCGGTACCCGATGATCCCGATCACGGTGTTGCCGGCCTCCTTCAGCGCGCGGGCGATGGGGTAGATCGGAGCAATCCCGACGCCGCCGCCAACACAGAGGACGGTGCCGAGGTTCTCGATCTCCGACGGCTCGCCGAGCGGCCCGGCGAAGTCGAGAATCGAATCGCCTTCGTGGAAGCGGTCGCCCATCTCCTGAGTGCTCTTCCCGACCTCTTGGACAACCAACGTGACGCCGCCAGTGGCCGGATCACAGCCGACGATCGTCAGCGGGATCCGTTCCCCGCGCTCATGAAGGCGGAGGACGATGAACTGCCCTGCCTTTGCGACGCGAGCCACTTCGGGCGCCTCGACGACGTACTCGCGGATCTTCGGCGCGAGGGTCCGCTTGCTCAGGATCTTGTACATGCGCTGAACGCCTCCCATCATCCGGTTGCCGGCCCGCAGCGCGAGCCGGCCGCCCGATTATCGTCGCCCGTTTCGTGCTTCTCAAACCCTGCACCGACCCGGCCTCCAACGTACAATCCGCCCGCCGTGGACACGCGATACTATGTGGAGAGCGACGGACGGATCTTCTTGATCCATCGGGACGGCCTTCTTGACCTGCCTTCCCCAGACGAAGTTTCTTTCGAGGTCGAACGGGTCGCCCCGCTCGCTGCCGACAGGCCCGTCTGGTTCTGCGTTCCATCCCTGAGCGCCCATCCGTGGGATTGGACGCGAAAGGACGACGTTCAGACGATCGACGGCGTCACTCCGCTCGTGCGCGCCGCCGTTCACGCGTCGATGCCGCGCGTCGTCGTCGAGGGGATCTGCCTTCAGGGAGGACGGATCCTGCTCGTCAAGGGGAATCGAGGCCTGACCAAGGACCGCTGGACCCTTCCGGGCGGGTTCCTCCAATTCGGCGAGGACCCGCGCCAGGGCGTCCTCCGCGAACTCCGCGAGGAGATTGGCGTCGAGTCGACGGTGGAGGAGCTCCTCGACGTTCGAGCGAAGCTCGGAACACATACGCGACTCCACTGGACGATGCTCTTCTATCGCGTACGGATCGTCGGCGATCCGATCCCGAACCCGGACGAGATCGCCGAGGTTCGCTTTGTCGCCCCAGACGAGGCGCTCCGTCTGGTCGCCGATCCGTTGATGTGCGAGGCGATTCGAGCGGCTACAGATAGCGCTTAGTCTCCTGCTGCGGAACTGACGTTCCCGACTAAAGAAGATCCATCTGAATCGACAGTTGCACGTCGATGTTCCACTCCGTGTAGTACGGACGGTGCTCAAGAGAGATCCCGAGAACCACGGCAGCCGTATCGACCGGTGTCAGCTGCAGATCGAGCGTCAGGCTGTGGATGTCGGTCGGCGCGGACGCCCACGTTTCGCGAGAGAAGTCGTAGGCTGCGCTCAGATTGAGGAAGTCGGCGATCAGGAAGTCGTAGCCGACCGTTACGTCAATCCGGTTCGTCTCGAGGAGGTCCGCCGGACCGGAGAAGGAGCCCTGCACGAGGAACTGGACCTGAGGCGTCGTCGTGAACGCGTAGTTGAACGCGCCCGTGATCAGCAGATCGTCGACCGCGCCGGAAGGGTCGAGAATCGCGACACCGAGGCCGAACTTCAAGTCCCATCCGCAATAGCGGGAGAATCCTTTCTCCTGGATGAACCGGGTGATCTCGGAGATGTCGAGCGCGTCGAGTCCGCTCGACCGGACGAGACCCGAGCCCTCGATGATGTCCTGCACGACGGCGAGGAGGTCGGCAAGCGACTCGTACGATGCGGCGCTACCGATTTCGCGGGCGATGATCTGCTGATCGACCGCGTGGAGGTGCGCCGTCAGGCTTCCACGTCTGACCAGGTAGCTGTCGATCCGAACCGCCTTGGCGAGCGGTGTCACGTCGGTGAAACGCCCGTACCCGAGCCCGGCGTTGAACGATAGTCCGATCGTCTCGAATGAGGACGAGCTTCGCGCGCTCGCTCCGGCATAGGCGAAGTACGCGTCCTCCGACGAGAAGTAGCGTTTGTAGTTCCCGTCGGCGACGGTGGAGAATTCCGACGTGTTGACTGTCGAGATGAGGATCTCGTTCTCGAAGGAGACATCGAATCCGAACTCCGGTGTGTCGTATAGCCGAACGTACTCGGTCCGTAGCAGTCCATCGCTGAGGTCGAAGTCCTCCAACCCGTACGGATCGTTGTGATACTGGTACGCGAAGCTGAGCACCAATGACGAGAGGTCGGTCAATGGGGATTGATACTCGCACAGCGGGACCGCGAGGCCCACAAGGCTCGCTCCTACGAGAAGAGCCAACGACAGGAAGAACCACCGTCGCATCGAGATCACCTCTCTCGAACCGTAGACCGGCCCGGAGGCTCTCTCAACCGAATCGTTCCCTCATTGAGGTGCGGTATGTCCCTGCGTTCCGCTCATCCTGGGCGCACCTTCGAGTTCGCGGAAGAGCGTAAGCTGCCGCTCGCGTGTCTCGCAGAGATTCCCGACGCCGACGCCGATCAGCCGGACCCCGCGCTCGTCGAGGTGTGTTCGATCTCGAAGAAGGTGGATGGCGAGCGCTTCGATCAGATGCATCGAATCGGTCCCCGAACCGAGCCGTGTCTGTCGAGTGATCGTTTGGAAGTCCGGATACCGGACCTTGATTCGGACCGTCCGACAGACGAGCGCCTCTCGCTGCAGCTGCCCGACGACCGACCGCGTCAGTCGGCGGACTTCGTCCTCCATCTCGGTCGTCTCGACGACGTCGAACGGGAACGTTACCTCCCGCGAGATCGACTTCGACTCCGTCTCTCCCCGAAGCGGCGACTCGTCGATTCCGCAGGCCAGTTGCTGCAGCCTCCGTCCGCCGCTGCCGAATTCGCGGACGAGGAGATCGAGCGGCGCGAGCCGAAGGTCCCTTACGCGCAACAGGCCGAGACCGTTCAACCGGCGCTCCGTCACCTTCCCGACGCCCCAAAGCCGGTCGATTGGTAGCGGATCGAGCAGCTCTTGAACCCGTTCCGGCTCGATCATCAGGAAACCATCCGGCTTGCACAGCTCGGAGGCGAGCTTCGCCAGGAACCGATTCGGGGCGAGCCCAACCGAACAAGTGAGGTGCGTCTCGCGCTGGACGCGCTCCTTGATTTCACGAGCAACCGGCTCCACCGACGCGAGGTCGATTCCGTGTCGCGACAGGTCGAAGAACGCCTCATCGAGGGAGACGGTTACAACGAGGGAGGAGTAGCGTTTCAGAATACCGCGAACGATGTCCGAGATCTCCTTGTAGCGTGCGAAGCGTCCCGAGAGGTAGATCCCTCCCGGACATCGCCGTCGTGCAACGGCCATCGGCAGCGCGCTGTGAATCCCGAACGCTCGCGCCTCGTACGACGCAGTGGCAACGACGCCTCGAGGTCCGAGGCCGCCGACGATCACCGGCTTGCCGCGAAGCTCGGGATGATCGAGCTGTTCGACCGCGGCGAAGAATGCGTCCATGTCGAGATGCCCGATCCGGCGCTGCTCTTCCAGTGCCATCACCGAACACCAAGCCGGCGGAGCCTTTCGGCCATCATCGATTCCGTCACGTCGTTGACGATCCGATACGACGCGAAGCCGTACGCCGGCCCGTGATGCGGCGTCGACTCCGGGAAGCCGGCCTGCTCGATGTCTTCAGCAGAGAACGGGATTGCGCCGTCCACAGCCAGACCGATCACCGCATTCCACCGCTCAATGTAGTCGGGGCGTCGGCCGTTCTTCCTCCCCTGGCTCGCGAGCAGCTCGATCAGCCGCTCGATGTCGATTCCCGCTTCCTTGCAGGGATTCAGGTGGATCCGGGCCGTTTTCCCCTCCGGGTCGATCGGTTGGAGCGCTCCCACGCCAGGATCGGTTCGGCCGACGGGTAGATGGTCCCACTCCGCTCGGACGGCCTCGGCGTACCGCTGCGGATCCTCGAGTAGGTGATCCCCGCCGAAGACCGACTGGTAGATCAGCTTTTGGAGATCCCGCTCGTCCATGCCCGGATGAAGGGTGCGCTCAAGTTCGATCACATCGAGCAGGGAGATCTTGTCGACCATGGGGGTGAGGATAGAATCGGGCGAAATGCCGATCAAGGGACGCGTGGCGATCACCGGCCGACCCGGGGTGGGAAAGACGACCTTGATCGAGCGCCTGGTCGACTGTCTCTCGATCTCTGCCGGTGGGATGCTCTCCAAGGAGATCCGCGTCTGCGGGCATCGCGTCGGCTTCTCCCTCATCGACGTCGCGACCGGCGAGGAAGGGATCCTCGCACATCTGCACCATCGTGACGGTCCGAAGATCGGACGCTACACGGTCGATCTTCACTCGCTGGAGGAGATCGGGATTCGCGCCGTCCGACGCGCGATCGAGGCCTGTGACCTCGTCGTCATCGACGAGATCGCCCCGATGGAGCTTGCGTCGCCTGCGTTCATCCCTGCCGTCGAAGCAGCGCTCGCCAGCGACAAGTCCCTGCTGATCTCGACCCACGCCCATGCCGACCATCCGCTCGCACATCGCGTCCGCCGCGAGCTGTCGCTCTACCGCGTCAAGCTGAGCAATCGCGACCGTCTGGTCGAAGAGATCGCTACGCAATTCGGGGGCACCGACTGATCGCACGACTCACGCGAGGTCTCGCAACCACCCGCGGAGGAGATGCCGGGCGCACGCGAGGAGGAGGACGGCGCCGAGCGTGAACAGAACGTGTCGAACGCCAAACGAGGCGATCGCGAACGCCAGAGCGTTTCCGGCTGCAGGCGGGTGTTCGGTATCGGTGACGACCATCCCGAAAATGGCGAGGCTTACCGCCGCCGCCGCAATCAGGCCGAGCACGATCTCGTTGCCGGCCAGCCCATCGATCAGACGGACCGGAACCGAACAGACGAGTCCGATGCTCAGGCAAATCGCGTGCCCGCCGATCAGATGCCGGGCTCGCGCGGTCTTGTAGTGCGGCATCGCGAAGACGATGAATGCACTGGCGCCGAGCGCCGCGACGACCGTCCCGCTGGTGAGAATGCCCATTCCAACCACGATCGCCGCGATGACCCCGAAGGCAAGAAGCGTCTGGAGGACGTAGTGACCCGGATCCTCGCGGAATCGCTCGTCGATCAAGCGCAGCTTCGACATCCCGCCCCTCCGGGGTCCGCCGGGCCGGCTACAACTGAGCGAGGACGTGGTTCGCAGCGGCGACGAGCCCGTCGACGTCGAGGCCGTAGTGTGACAACAGCGCGTCCGCGTTCCCCGATTGCCCGAAGCGATCGTCGACGCCGACGCGGACGACCCGCGTCGGGTGACGCTCCGCCAGGGTCTCGCAGACCGTGCTTCCCAGCCCGCCGGCGATCTGGTGCTCCTCCGCCGTTACCACAGCGCCGGTCTTCGCCGCCGAAGCGACGACCGTCTCCGCGTCGAACGGCTTGATCGACGAGGCGTTGATCACCTCGGCCGAGATGCCGGCCTCACCGAGTCGGGCACGGGCCGCGAGTGCGACCGAGACCATCACACCGCAGGCGACGAACGTCACATCGGTCCCATCCGCAAGGATCTCGGACTTTCCGAGCTCGAATGAGAAGCCCTCGTCGTGGATCACCGGGAACGGAGCCCGCGCGAGGCGGACGTAGATCGGTCCGTCATCGGAGGATGCTGCGAATCGTGTTGCCGCTGCCGCCTCGACGGCATCGGCGGGGACGACCACACGCATGTTCGGGAGGACGCGCATGGTGGAGATATCCTCGAGCATCTGATGGCTCGCACCATCCTCGCCGACCGTCAGCCCGGCGTGCGTCGCGGCGATCCGCACCGGCACGTTCGGATAGGCGACGACCTGGCGGATCTGCTCCCAGACCTTCCCCGTCGCGAAGACGGCGAACGTCGAGACGAACGGACGATACCCGCTCATCGCCAGCCCGGCTGCCGTCCCGAGCATGTTCGCTTCGGCGACGCCCATGTTGAAGAACCGATCCGGGTGTTCTGCAGCGAACGTCGACGCCTTCGTCGATCCGGCGAGATCGGCGGTCAGGACGACGATCCGAGGATCCTCATGCCCGAGCTGCGCGAGGGTCTTCCCGTAGGCGTCGCGGGTGCCCTCCATCCGATCGAAGCTCACTTCGGAACCCCTTCCCAGTCCTTGAGGAACCGCTCGATCCCCGTGTCGGTCAACGGATGATCGAACAGCTTCTTCAGCACCGCGTAGGGAACGGTCGCGATGTCGGCCCCGAGGGTCGCTGCCTCGATCATGTGTCGCGGATGACGGATGCTCGCTGCGAGGACCTCGGTCAGGAACGCGTAGTTTTCGTAGACACCGAGGATTTCGGCGACGAGCCCCATCCCGTCTCCGCCGATGTCGTCGATCCGGCCGACGAACGGTGAAACGAACGTCGCGCCGCATTTCGCCGCGAGGAGCGCCTGGTTGGCGGAGAAGACGAGCGTCACGTTCGTCCGAATCCCCTCCCCGGAGAGGCGTGCCACCGCCTGCATCCCCGGCTCGGTCATCGGGATCTTGACCACGACGTTGTCATGGATTCCGGCGAGATCGCGCGCTTCGGCGATCATCCCGTCGGCGTCGAGCGCGGTCACCTCGGCGCTGATCGGCCCATCGACGATCTCACAGATCTCGGCGATGACGTCTCGAAACGGCCGCTTCTCCCGCGCGACGAGCGACGGATTCGTCGTCACGCCGTCGACCAGCCACGCCATCTCCCGGATCTCCGACACGTTCGCCGTGTCGATGAACAGCTTCATGTCTCCTCCCCTTCGGTGTGCGGGCTACGCGTCTTCGCGCAGTGCCCGAACCGCCGCCAAGTTTATCGGGTCGGCGTCGGGCCGACCATCGATCTGTTTCGGCGTCTCAAGCAGGAACGGCAGGTCGCGGAGACGCGGATGCCGGACGACCGCGCCGATCCCGGCCGATCCGATCTCTCCACGCCCGATGTGGGCGTGCCGGTCGCGCCGCGCGCCACGCGGATACAGCGAGTCATTCAGATGGATCATCTCGAGCCGATCGAGCCCGATCGCGCGATCGAAGTCCTCGATCGTCGCGTCGACCGCATCGTTCGTCCGCAGATCGTAGCCGGCGACGAACGCGTGGCACGTGTCGAGACAAACGCCGAGCCGTGATGCGTCGCGCAGCGACGCGAGGATCGCGGCGATCTCGTCGAACGACGATCCGATCGTCGTCCCGGCTCCGGCCGTGTTCTCCAGCAGGAGCCGCACGTCGGGCGCTTCGTTCCAAGCAGCGGAGCAAGCAAGACGATCGAGGGCGTCAACAACCCGCCCGATTCCCGCCTCGGTCCCGCTCCCGACGTGGGCACCGAGATGCGTCACCAGCGCGTCGGCGCCGAGCAGGCCGGCGCGACGGACCTCCTCGACCAGCGCATCGACCGAGCGTCGATGGAGGTCGTCGTCCGGGCTGGCCAGGTTCAACAGGTACATCGTGTGGACGACGAGATAGGCGATCGGCGAGTCGGCCCGCCGGGCGCGGAATGGCGCCGCGATCTCCTCGGTGAGCAGCTTCATCCGCCATGCGGACGCGTTGTGCGAGAAGAACTGGAGCGCGGTGTTCCCAAGCATCTCGGCCTCATCGATCGCGCGAGGAAAGCCCTTGGCGATCGACAGATGGCAGCCGAGCAGGAATCGAGCTTCGCGAGGTGTGGTCATCGACGGTGATTATCGAACCGGTCCGACCGACCGGCAACCGGGAGGGTTGCTCGATGCATGTGCGCGCGGTACGGTCTGCCCGGAGGGACGAGATGGACTACGACGTCATCGTGATCGGCAGCGGTCCGGGCGGATACGTCTGCGCGATCCGCGCAGCGCAGCTCGGTCTTCGGACCGCGCTCGTGGAGGAGAAGGACCTCGGCGGAACGTGTCTCAACTGGGGATGCATCCCGACCAAGGCGCTCTACGCGGCGACAAAGCTGATCTGCCAAGCCCGGACGAGCGCGGAGATGGGTATCTCCTTCGGCGAGCCGGACATCGATCTACCACGGCTCGCGGCCTGGAAGTCGGAGGTCGTCGACAAGCTCGTCGGCGGCATCGCCACGCTCCTCGATAAGAACGGGGTGATCCTCTTCCGGGAACGCGGACGCCTCGCTGGGGCGAACACCGTCGAACTGTCGAGCGGAGAGCCGATTACAGCCAAGCGGATCGTCCTCGCGACTGGCTCCACGCCGACCGCGATCCCCGGCGTTTCGTTCGGCGATCCCGCAGTCTGGTCCTCCGACGACGCCCTCGCCCTGACCGAGATTCCGAAGCGTCTGGCCGTCATCGGCGGCGGGGTGATCGGCCTCGAGCTCGCGACAATCTACAACCGCCTCGGGAGTCGCGTCACCGTCATCGAGCTCTTGCCAGACATCCTATCGATCGTCGACCTCGATCGGCGGATTGTCGCAACGCTGAAACGGGCGCTGAAGGCCCAAGGAATCGAGATCCTCGCGAACACCGCGGCAGAGTCGTTCGAAGCAACGAGCGACAGCACGGTCATCCGGACGAACGACAGCCGGGAGATCGACGCCGACCGTGTTCTCCTCGCAGTCGGTCGACAGCCGAACACGACTGACCTCGGGCTGGAGACCGTCAGCATCGAACCGGATTCGCGCGGGTGCTTGCCTGTCGATGCATCGCTAGAGACAACCGCGAGAGGGATCTTCGCAATCGGCGACATCATCCCCGGACCGATGCTCGCCCACAAGGCATCGGCAGAGGGGATCGCGCTCGCCGAGTCGTTCGCCGGACACGAGGCGAAGCGACTCGACCCGACGCTGATCCCACAAGCGATCTTCACCGAACCGGAGATCGCCAGTGTCGGTCGATCCGAATCCGCCGCGAAGGAGGCCGGGCACGAGATCCTCGTCGGCCGATTCCCTTTCGCTGCGCTTGGGAAGGCGCTCGGGATGCGAGAACCGGAAGGATTCTTCCAGGTCGTCGCCGACGCGTCCGACCATTGCCTCCTCGGCGTGCAGATCATCGGGGCCGAGGCTTCGGATCTGATCTCCGAAGCGGCGGTCGCCGTACAGGCCCGTCTTCCGCTCGAGGCGATCGCCGATGCCGTCCATCCGCACCCGACGCTTCCCGAGGGGATGAAGGAAGCGGCCGAGCACACGCTCGGCCGCGCCATTCACACGATCAACCGCTGATCGAGTGTCTTCCCGTCTCAGCCCGCGGCCACGTTGACGTTTGCCACCGCCACCGCCGGGCTGAGGAATCGCCCGAAGAGCCAGTCGCGTTTGTTCGAGAGGCCGATCAGGTGGTTCTTCAGCAGCTCATAGCTGTTCCCGGCAATCATCGTGTTCTTCACCCGACCGACAATCTTCCCGCCCTCGATCAAGAAGGCGACTCCGACGTTGTTGGAGAAGTCGCCGGCGTTCACGTTCCCCTGTCCGAGTCCAAGGACGTTGTCGACGAGGAGCCCCTTCTCGATCCCGCCGATCAATTCCTCGGTCGACGCGTCGCCCTCGCTGACAACGAAGTGGCTGATGTCGGGGCTCGGCGCAGCCCGGAAGCTTCTCCCTTCGAGGATGTTCCCCTTGTACCCATTGCCCGTCGAGACTGTACCCGCTTGCTTCGCCGTCCTCAGGTCGTAGTAGAACTCCCGGAGAGCCCCACCATCCACAAGAGCTGTCTCTCCTGTGGAAGTGCCTTCGTCATCGAACGAGCCGGCTCTCGATCCTGTCGGACAGCGTCCGTTGTCGGACAACGTCAGCCGCTCGTCGAAGATCGGTTGCCCGATCTTGCCACCAAGAGGAGAAGCCCCGAGAAGGACTGCCTTGCCGCTTAGCCCGACGACGACGGGAAAGAAGATGGCAACTGCGCCCGCCGGCGTGAAGACGATCGGCAGGGAACCGGACGGGGCGGGGACGACGTCTCGACCGATGTCGAGCAGCCATCGAATCCGCTTCGTGATCCGGTCGACGTCGAGCTCGTCTGCAGACCGGAGGAGGAAGCTGTCGGAGGCGGTGTAGATGTCGTCGGCACGCGCACGCGTCGCCTGGATCGTGACGCCGAGGGAGGCTGTCATCTCCTCCGTATCGAGGCCGGCTGTGTTCGCGATCCGAACCCGGTCGATCGACGTCCCAAGGGTCAGGCCGATCTCGAGGTCGGGCTCGTGCCGGAGGAGGGACGCTCGGATGCTCTCCCCCAGATCGGCAAGGCTCTCCGCCGGGATCTCCTCGATCGATCGATCGAAGAGGCCGGAGGCTTCCTTGGGTTCCGTGGCCGGGAAGTCCAGTTCGGCCTTGTCCCCGAAAGCGGCTGTGGCGACAGCAGCCTCGACCACCTCCTCCGGATGGAGCAGATCCGTCGACGTGGCATACCCGAGCCGCCCCTCACAGATCGCTCTCAGCGCCACGCCTTCGGACCGCTTCGCCTTGATCACCGACAGGCCCTGTGCGTCGAACTTCACGGGAACCGTGGTCCGTTGGAGATGGTAGACTTCCGCCTGCTCGGCCTTCTCGGCCGCCCGCGTAAGGATCTCGTGCATCATTCCCCTCCGATCGTGACGTTGCGGATTCGGATGTGCGGCGCTCCGGTCGTCACCGGCAACGGGAACTGCCCGCCCTTTCCGCATCCGCCGAACCCGCCGTACAGCCCTCGGTCGTTGCCGATCGCGTCGATCGAGCGCATCGTCTCGAACAGGTTCCCCGACAGGACGACATTCCGGACCAGACCGCCAACCTCCCCGTCGACGATCTCGTGCGCGTAGGCCGCGGAGAAGGAGAACAGCTCGAAGCTCGTCTGCCCGCCGTAGGCGTTGATCGCGTAGATGCCCCGATCGATCTCTCCGACCATCTCGGAGTAGGAGGACGTACCGTTTTCGATGTAGGTGTTCGTCATCCGGACGACCGGCTCGTACTCGTTGGTCACGGCGCGCGCGTTTCCGGTCGGCTCCGCGCCCATCTTCGCGGCCGTCTCCCGCGAGTGGAGGAGCGAGTGAAGGCGTCCGTCCTTGATCAGCTGCGTCTTCGCCCGCCGGACTCCTTCGTCATCGTACGGGACGTTCCCCCGTTCGCCGGAAACGAACCCCTCGTCGATCACGTTCAAATCGGATACGCCGAACTCGTTCCCGAGCGTCATGATCTCCGCGAGCCGCGGATTCTTGTAGAGGAAGTCGGCTTCGCAGAAGTGACCGAAGGCTTCGTGGATGAAGACGCCCGCCAGACGAGGGTCGAGGACCACGGTATGCTGCCCGCCCTGCACCGGCTTCGCGTCGAGCATCGCGACGGCCCGTTCGGCGGCCGCTCTCGCCTGCTCTTCCTGATTCTCGACCGACTCGAACCCACCGGCACAGCCGACTGTCTCTCCGGCCTGCTGGATGTCGCCCTTCCCATCGGACGCCATGACGCCCAGCAGCATCGTGATGTCCGGGAGGTCCTGGACGATGTAGGTCCCTTCGGAGTTCGCGTAGGTCGTCTCGACGAACCGATCGACGTAATGGGACTGCGTCGCGGCGATCTTGTCGGATACGCCGAGCATCAGCCGGTTGTAGCCGTCGATCAGGGCGACCTTCTCCTCGAGCGGGACGCTGCGGAAGTCCTTCGTCAGCTCTGCTCGGTACTCGTCCTCCACGACGGGCACACTCGCCAGCTCCACACGTTCGTCCGTTCTGGCCGCGACGATCTCGGCCATCCGCGCCGCGTCGCGGACGCTCGCATCGAGCGTGGACAGATCGTTGAAGACCGAGATTCCCCAGCCGCCGTTGACCAGGCATCGGACCACGCCGCCCAGCTCCGTCGCGGATTCGAGCGTTTCCAGGGTCTCCCGCTGGAAGACGACCCGGTTCAGCCAACGGCGTTCGACGCGGATCTCCGTGTAGTCGGCCGGGCTCCCGGCGACTGCCCGCTTGATGGCATCTTTCATTCCATTCGCCTCCTATCTGTTCCGGTGAATCGCTGTTTGGCGGCCGCCGGATTCACGAATGTGAAAGCGAGCCGCCTACCGAGGGGCGAGTGCGCGTTGCACCCGGCGACTCGCGAACGCCCAATCCCTCATGAACCGCCGGGCGCCCGATGAAGCGTTAGTCCATCGCTCTCCTCTCCTCGGCGAGGGTTCCCGGTCGCCGGTCCACATCAATCGGCAACCGCTCCGTATTCGGGCGTTGCGGATCGAGCAGCCCCCGAGGACGCGCCACCGTTGACGACCGCCTTCTGGTCCTCGATGTGCATCAGCGGCCGGACGAACAGGCTCCCGAGGACCATCACAACACAGAGCGAACCGGCAAGGACAAACCAGAACGGCACGCCGGTGACATCGGCGACCGGCCCCGCGATCATCAGTCCGATTGGCGTTGTCAACGAGAAGAGACTCCCGAGGAGGCCGAAAACGCGTCCCTGCATCTCCGCGGGGACTGTCGCCTGAAGCAACGCGCTGATCGGCGCATCGGTGAACGAGATCATCAGCCCGATCACAAAGACGCTGACGAGTCCCAACCAGAACATGCTCCCCGGCGTTAGTCCGAGGACCACGCTGGCGGCGCCGATGCCGGCGATCCCGAGCAGGATCGTGTGGACCTTTCGCTTGAAGCCGCCCCACGCGCCGAGAAGCATCCCTCCGAGCATCATCCCGAGGCCGACGATCGCGTTGAACAGACTCAGCTCCGGGGCCTCCCCGCCGAAGTGCTGATGGACGAGAAGCGGCGTCAGGGAGAATGCGGGCATCAGCGCGACCTTCACGATCGACGCCCCAACCAACAGCGCGATCAGCCCCGGCCAGCTGAAGACGAATCGGAGGCCTTCCCGCGTGTTCGATAGGAAGGACCGCGCCTTAATCGCTTCGACGTGCTCCCGCGCCGGCTGCGGAACCGCCAGCACGAGCAACGGAAGGACGGCGAACCCGGCCGTCGCGAGGTCGACCAGCATCACGCCATGAAGCGGCAAAAGGGTGAGCAGCAACGCGCCGAGCGGCGCGCCGATGATGTTCAGGGCTCCGTGGATCGTCTGGTTCAGACCGCTGACACGTGTGTAGTGCTTCTCCGGCACCATCAGCGTGGTTGAGGCTCCCATCGCCGGACTGTGGAACGTGTCGCCGAACGAGCGAGCGAGCATGACGATGTAGATGTGCCAGACCTCCATCGCGCCGGACCAAAACATGTAGGCGAGCCAGAGCGAGATGAGGGCGATGAACGAGTCGGCAACGATCATCACTGCACGACGATTCCATCGATCGACGAGCGCGCCGACGAACGGGCCGAGGAGGATTCCAGGTAGGAACGCAACCAGTGACGCGGAGGCAAGAACCGTGGCCGAGCCGGTCGTCGTCGTCAGCCACCACACCAGTGCAAACTGAGCCGCTCGACTGCCGACGAGCGACAGCTGCTGGCCGGTCCAGATGGTGAAGAAGCGGGCCTTCCAGCGCCCTGCCACGGTTCCCATGCCAGCCTCCTGATTCTGACGGTTCCTTCGGTGAGTACGCGATCGGCGACCGTCGGTTCACAGTCGGCCGGAGGCGTTTCGCCCCTATCGCTTCGTGCGGTTCCCAACCTCGGATTTCGGATGGACCGTGAGCGTCTCCTCGTATTCGACCTCATCGATCGTGCAACCGGCACCGATCCAGACGCGTTTGCCACGGACCGTTTTCGCCTTCGTGTTCTCGACGTAGACGTCATCCGCTTCGATCGTCGACGCACGAAGGTGCGATCGGCGCCTCGGGTTGCACAGCCAGCCGAGCGCCTTGATCAAAGGATTCCGCTTCCCGAAGCTGTGCCGCCAGACCTCGAGGCGCGCGCCGCCGATCTCCTCGACGGTGCTGTGCCCACCTCCGAGGTGAAGTTCGACCGAATCGCCCGACAGGAGTCCCTCGATCTCCACCGCTCCACGGACACGGAACGCGCCGGCTTCGACGCTCCCCGCGTCGAAGGCCCCGAGGATGCTCACTTGCTCAACGAGCGCTCGGCCGCCTATCTCGCAGGCTCCGATCGCAGAGAGCCTCTCCATCTGTGCGTTCCCGTCGACCTCAAGAGCGCCGATTGCCTTCACCCGCCCCGCGACGAGATCGGAGCCGATCTCTCCGGCGCCGGTGACGAGAAGACTGCCGACTTCGACTCGGCCGTGCAGTTCGCCCGAACCGAAGGATCGGATGCGTTCCGCTCGGACGTCGCCGGACACCTCGCCGGCACCGAGAATCAGAACCTTCGCATAGTCTCCGCTGCTCAGCTCGCCGGCTCCCCGGACGGTCGCCGAGGGCTTCTTCGCGGAGATCGCCTGTTTCTCGTCACGATCGAAGACGGTCGGCTTCATGATTTCTTCTGCTCCTTGACTTCGGCATCGTCGTGAATGCTGAGCGTCTCCGTGTACTCGACCGTCCCGATTCGGCAGCCCGGCCCGATCGCGATCCGTTTGCCGCGAACCGTATCGGCGACCGTGTTCTCGAGATGGATGTCGTCGCCTTCGATCTGTGTCGCACGGAGCTCAGCCGTCCCCCCGCCGGTCAGCATCTTCGCCAGGCCGCTGATCAACGACGCCCCGAAGGAATCCGGACGCTCGACGCGGATCCGTTCCCCGCCGATCTCCCGCGCCGTGCACCGTCCGGCAAGGTGAATCTCGATCTTGTCCGCCGAGAGAAGACCGCCGATGGAAAACCCTCCGCTCGCGCGGAAGATGTCGGCCTCGACATCGCCCCCGGCCCGGAAACTGCCGCTGCTCTTGAAGTACTCCGCGATGATGTCCCCCTCCGCGGAGAAGCTTCCCGAGGCCTTCAGTTCCTTCGCGTCGACCGTCCCCTCGACATTCGCCGCCCCGCTGACCCGCATCTCGTCAGCTTGAACCGGTCCTCCGAGTCTTCCGCTTCCGGAGATCACGATCTGGCCAGCCTCGGTCCGGCCTGCGACCCTCCCCGAGCCGGAGATCTTCAACCCCTCGGCGATCAGATCGCCGTCGACCCTCCCCGAGCCGGAGATTGTCACGCGCTCGTACTCGCCGCCGCCGAGGCGGCCGGATCCGGAAATGCTCACAGACCTTCGCTCTTCACTCATTGCTCCACCTCACGTTCGTCCAGCGTCTTCTCCACGTCGTCCTCCGGGTCGAGATCGATCAGCCAACGCTGTTCGATCGGTCCGACGGCAATGGTCACATCCACAGAGACTCGCAGGCGCCTTCGATCAGCCATGGCCTTCCTCGGCTTCGCCGCCCTGCGCGCCGTTCGGTTCATCCGATGCCGCAAGATCGAGCTTGATCCGCTGAGCGACGGTCGGTAGATCGACGGTCTCGACGACCTCGATCTCCGGATCGAAGATCGCGCCGTCCTCCGCCAGCACAACGAGGCTGATCTGCGCCGAGATGCCCCCGGATGCAACGCGCTTCCGGAGGAGGTAGAGCCGTAGCCCGTTCTCCGACACGCGATCGAGCAGTCCCTTTCCTTGCTCTCGATCCAAGGTCCTCTTCACGAGCTCGATCTCCTCATCCCGCGCCACTCGCTTCAACCGGCTGAGCACACCGAGAATGAAGGCCTGCCAGATCGAGACCGCTTCGTCGGGCATCTCGTCCGGGCAGCACGCGCGCATCAGGTCGTTATCCAGCCACCCGAGGCGCTCGAGCGTCCCCAGCGCGACCTGAAGCTGGGCGTTGACACGCGTCGTGATCAGCTCGGCCAGGTCGTCGAGCGGGTATGCGTCCTTCATTTCCTTGATCCGGGCCACCCGCTCGAGGATCTTGTCCCGAGGGAAGAACGTCTCCTGCCCGGTGAACGTCGATCGCCGGATGAACCAGACCTCCGGGATCAGCCCTTTCCGCTTCCATCGGTAGAGTTGGCCGTAGGAGATCCCCATCTTCTCGAGAACCTCCTTCTTCGAGATCAGCCGTTCTTCATCCATGTCAGGCTCCTAGAAAACAGCACACTGTTTTACTTCGTGGCTGCCCCGGTCGGGCGGATCCGGTAGGTCACGCAGCCGCTCGTCGGCTCGCTGGCGTAGTGTTCACGCTTGTCCAGCATGTCTTTCTTCCTACTGGAAGAGAGTTTTCGGTTGTAGGTCATCCGCATCAGTTGCTCGATCTCGTAGGTCGTCAGGTTCATTCGCTCCACCTCCTGGGGCGAGATGGAGGCAGTATAACATCACATTGTTATGTTGTCAAGCACGATGCCGTGCCTCTCCATATTGCCCGTTCCGAAGCGGCAAATCGTCCCAGCAGAACGTGTGGGCGGCGTGCCATCTTGTCCGGCGCTTCGCGGCGGCCGATAATCCGGGAACCGTCGAGGAAGGGTGCGGGAGGGGGTTGGATGCTGGTCGTCTGGGTTCTCCGTCTTGTCCTGCTTGCCGTCTTTCTTCCGCTTCTGATCCCGATCGGGGCGCTCGCTCGATCGTTCGTCTTCGCACCGATTCCGGTCGCCTTGCTGCTGCTGGCGTTCGCTCTATTCGCGCTCGCCATCGTCCTCGGGTTGATCCTCGGCGTTCTCGGCACGCTGATCGACGCCCTGATCGTTCTGATGCTGATCGGAATCGGCTGGAAGTGGCCCCGCGGGATCCGAGCCCCGATCACGACGAAGATCCGACTCGCCTACCGCTCCCTGCGGAACACGATCTGCCACCAACTTCGGAACGGCTCGGCAACCGATTTCGCCCTCTGTCTGGCAATCGTGATCATCGCGGTCATCCTCAGCCTCTCCTCGGGGTTCCTCCAATTCCTCCTCACCGTCTGCGTTGTTCTCCTCGTCGTCGGTGTCGTCTGGAAGTGGCCTCGCGGCCCGCACCTCGCGTTCACGCGCAAACTGCAGCTCGCGCTCCGTGCACTGTGGGACGATCTTCGGAAGAGGTTCCGTCACTAGGTGGGTTCCGAAGACCGCTCCATGCGATTTCGGAGCCATGCGAGGGTGCCCGCTGGATATCCGAATCGCATCGCCTCCGAGGCAGCTAAGGATCTAGAGGGAAGATGACTCGGGCTCCACCCTCAGAATGACCTCTGCGATGAGGCGTGCCGCGTTCATCAAGTCGTCGAGATGGACCATCTCGCACGGAGAGTGCATGTAGCGACTCGGGATGCTGATGAGTCCAGTTACGACGCCGGTGCGAGAGATCTGGAGAACGTCCGTGTCGGTTCCCGTCTCGGCAGCGCATGCTCCGAGCTGGTGCGGAATGTCCAGCGAGCTCGCGGTATCGACGAGAAGACGTGTCAGTCCGTGATTCGTATATGGTCCTCTCGTGATCACCGGGCCGGAGCCGAGATGAACGTCTGCATCTCTCCGTCTCCCAAGGTCGGTGGATGGCACGTCGGTCGAGTGTCCTACATCGACCGCAATCGCCACATCGGGTTCGACGGCAAACGCGCTGGTCGCCGCTCCTCGGTAGCCGATCTCCTCTTGGATCGTAGCCACACAAACGACCTCCGCGCCTGGGTTTCGCGATGCGGCCAGACGCGCTGATTCGAGCACGACGAATGCACCGACGCGATCATCCAGCCCTCGCCCCGTAACGAGGCCGTTCGGCAAGCACTCGAAGCCGTAGTCCAGTACGGCGACATCGCCGATTGAGATCATGCTCTCCGCATCCGCCCGATCGCGTGCGCCGACGTCGATCCAGAGGTCATCGATGACGACGCCACGCTTCAGCGCATCCTCCTCCAGCAAGTGGATCGGCTTGCGTCCGATCACGCCGAGACGAGTCGCTTCCTCTGTGCGGATTCGAACACGCTGTCCTGGGAGAATCTGTGGATCCCAAATGCCGATTCCAGCAAACGAGAGAAACCCCTTGTCGTCGACTCGCGTGATCATCAGTCCAATCTCGTCGATGTGGCCGGCAAGCATGACACGGGGAGAGCCACCCTCGTTGATGGCGCCATAGGTGTTGCCATGTCGGTCTTCCCAGATGTGGTCGACGAACGTTTCGGCTTCGGCCTTCCAGATCTGAGAAGCCTCCCTCTCGTAGCCGGATGGGCAGATTGCCGCCATGAGTTCCCGAAGAAACGCGATACGATCGCTATGCATGGGATGACCGCCTCTTACGATGTGCTCCGCTCAGCCTCCAGCGTGGTTCTCTCATCATCGATGTCGGATTTCGGGGCCGAATCGTGTAGAATCAAATTATGCATAATGCTTAAAGATGTCAAGGCCGTAAGGGGTGGCGAGCATGAAACACGCAGGAATCAGCGAGATGGCCGGGACCCTGACGTTGGTGGACGACGTATACGAGCGCATACACAACGCGATTGTCACAGGTGGACTCAAGCCGGGACAACAGATCAAGCAGATCCCCATCGCTGAGAGCCTGGGAGTCAGCCAGCGAACCGTCCGCGAGGCGTTGATGAGAATCGCGGCGGAAGGATTGGTGGATCACGAGCCGAGAAAAGGATTCCGGGTGGCGTCATTCCCGTTTGGCGAGTTGGAGGAGATCTACCAGATGAGATGCCTCCTGGAGGGGCTCGCTGTCGAGATCGCGGCGAAGGTCATCCAGCCGAAGGAACTGGATCGAATGAGGGAGCTTCTGCCAGCAACGGTGGCCACGGAGGCTTCCGGCCCAGCCAGGGAGACGCACGAAGCAAACCGCCAGTTTCACATGGTTTCGATTCGCGCATCCGGCAAGCCCCACTTGATCCGTGTTCTCGGCCAGCTCTGGCAGCTCGTGTTCACGCAATACGGGGGCGAAGAGGATGCCGAGACACTGGCCACGGTCAGTCGGCGCGAGTTGCTAGAGCACGAGCAGCTACTCGAAGCGCTCGGGCGCGGAGATGGGCCGGGCGCGCGCCATGTCGTCGAGCAACACATCGAGGCGACACTGGCCAATCTGAAGGAGAACTGGGCAGACAACGAAACGTGAGCCTGTTGACATCAACGCAATCCGCCGGTTCCGTCAAGGAGGTGGTTCGATAGCGAAGAAGGGTCATGTTCGCAATAACGAGTAACGGAGCGAAGTGAGCAGGACACAAGGAGGCGAAGCAACGTGAAACCAAGGTATGCTCTTGTTCTGTTGGTGCTGCTTCTGGCGTCGCTGAGTGCCCTTGGAGTAGACGAAGTGAAGAATCCGACCACGCTGGTGCGGGTGGGGCCGGGCAAGGCGGCTACGCTCGACCCGATCTACGCCTACGATGCCTACACGTACGAACTGATGGTGCAGTCGCTTGAGACCCTGATCTCATACAACGAGGGAGCGGCCGACGACTTCATCGCCATCCTCGCAACGGACGTGCCCTCGACCGAGAACGGGCTGATTTCCGAGGATGGCTTGACCTACACGTTCCCGATTCGGGAGGGGATCACCTTCACCAACGGGAGTCCACTGACCGCGGAGGATGTCGAGTACACCTTCGAGCGCGCACTGGTCATCAATCCCAGCGGCGGCCCGATCTGGATGCTCGCCGAGGTCCTGCTCCCCGGCTACACCGCCGAGTCATTCGAGGAGATCGATCGCGCGATTGAGGTGGAAGACAACTCGGTCATCTTCCATCTGCGAAACCCCTCCACGTTCTTCCTCAAGATCATCGCGCTGCCCTTCTGCGCCATTGTCGACAAGGAGACGACCGTCGATCTCGGCGGATGGCCGGGAACTGCGGAGACGTGGCAAGACAACGCAAACCAGCCTCTCGAGGATTCGGTCCTCGCGAACCACATCGTCGGCACCGGGCCGTTCCTGCTCGAGAGCTGGACGCCGGGCGTTGAGGCTGTTTTCATCCGCAACGACGACTATTGGCGTGAACCCGCTCAGCTCGAACGGGTGCTACTGTATCGCGTCGACGAGTGGACGACGCGACGGCTGATGCTAGCCAACGGCGACGCCGACATCGTCGACGTTCCGCGCCAGTACCTCGAACAGACGGAAGAGATGGACGGCGTTCGCGTCATCCGCGATCTCCCGCTATACACGATTGCCGCGATCTTCCTCGCCCGTAACATCGACATGACTGACAACCCGTTCGTCGGGACCGGCGAGTTCGGTGAGGGAATTCCATCCGACTTCTTCAACTCGCTCGATGTTCGCAAGGGATTCAACTACGCCTTCAACACCGAGGCGTACATCGAGGACGTGTACGAAGGCGACGCTCTCCAGCCGGCATCGTGCATCCCGTACGGGATGGCCTACTTCGACCCGGGCCTTGAACCCTATCCATTCGACGAGAATCTCGCTGCCCAGCACCTGCAGTCGGCGTTCGATGGGCAAGCGTGGGAAGAGGGATTCCGATTCACCATCGCCTGGAATTCGGGGGAGACGGAGTACAAAGCGGCCGCCGAGGTCCTCGAACTCGGCCTGGAGTCTCTCAACAGCAAGTTCCAGGTCGACCTCCAAGCAATGCCGCTTGCGACATTCATGGATGAGTTCATGGCCGGGCGCCTCCCTGCGTTCGTGTGGTCGTGGACCGCCGACTACCTCGATCCGCACAACTTCACCCAGCCGTTCATGCACAGCGCCGGATTCTACTCGGGCAGCCAGAACATCACAGGATACGATGAGATGGTCGCGTTGGGCGGCACCATGTCCGATGGACCGGAGCGTGAGGCCTTGTACAAGCAGCTCCAGCAAATCTGCCGCGATGACGCGCTGTCGATCTTCTTCGCACAGCCTACGTCATGGCACGTGGCACGCGAATGGGTCCAAGGCTGGTATCCGTTCATCCCGCAATGGAGCGTCGAGTATTACTACCCACTGAGCAAGTCCATGGAGTAAGCTAGACTGACAGGGAGGGAGGGACGAACGTCCCTCCCTCCCTTCCAAACCATGATCAGCTACATCGCCAGACGAGTCGTGCTTCTGCCCGTCGTTCTGCTCGGTCTGAGCTTCATGATCTTCCTCATGATGCAGTTCTTGTCACCGACGCAGCGACTCACAGCGTTCGTTAGCGATCCGACGAAACTGCGGGGCGAAGCCCCCGAAGCCTTGATCGAGATGTACGGTCTGAACGATTCGTTGCTCGTGCAGTATTCCCGATGGCTCAACAACATCTTGCACGGGAACCTTGGATACTCGACCACCGTATCGCTTCCGGTAACCCAGGCCATCGCCACGTACTTCCCGGCGACACTTGAGCTGGTCCTGTTCTCGATCGTCCCGGTGATCTTCGGAGGCATCATGATGGGGTCGCTCGCAGCATGCCGACACAACCGCCTGATCGACCACATCGTGCGTATCCTGGCGATCACCGGCTGGTCGCTGCCGACGTTCGTGGCCGGCTTGCTTGCTCTCGCCGTCTTCTACGGACTGCTCAATTGGTTCCCGCCAGGACGTGTCAGTACGTGGGCGCTGCCGATCATCCACGAAATGCACCGGTACACCGGGATCTACACGATTGACGCGATTCTCAACGGCCAGTTCAGACTCCTGCTGGATGTGCTTCGTCATCTGGTCGCGCCCGTGGCGACGGTTAGCTTCGTCAGCTGGGCGCTGATCCTTCGGATCACCCGATCGAGCATGCTGGAGACCCTTCGGCAGGACTACATCACCACAGCTCGCTCCAAGGGGCTGACGGAGAGGACCGTCGTCCGTCGCCACGCGCGGCGTAATGCCCTCATTCCCGTGATCACCGCCAGCGGCCTCCTCATGGCCAGCATGGTCGGAGGCCAGGTCGTCGTCGAGACGGTATTCAACTACAAAGGGATTGGTTGGTGGGCGACCCAAGCGGCCACTCAATTTGACTTCCCAGCGATCATCGGATTTGCGCTGTTCAACGCGGTGATGCTGGTCACCGTGAATCTGATCGTCGACATTCTGTACGTCGTAGCCGACCCGAGGATCCGACTCTCATGACGGTACTCAAGAAGCTCCTCAAGAACCCATTGTCGCTGATCGGTGTTGTGCTGCTCGTCGCGTTCGTTTTCGTGGCCGCGCTCGCGCCGATCCTCGCCCCGCCGCCGCGGCCGACTGAGCCGTATCGGATCCCGCGATCCGGATTCAAGATCGAACCTCAGGCACCGTCCGTAGAACATCCATTCGGGACCACCGAGGGGCAATACGACATCTACTACGCGATGATCTGGGGCACACGAACCGCCCTGAGAATCGGTCTGATCGTCACCGGCATCTCCTTGCTGATCGGAGTCACCGTGGGCTCGCTGGCGGCGATGAGCGGCGGCTGGTTGGACGAGATCCTCATGCGGGTCGTCGACATCTTCATGGCCTTTCCGTTCATCGTTGCCGCGATGGTCCTGGCGACGCTTCTGGGCAAGGGACTCGACAAGGCGATGATCGCCATGGTGACGTTCGGATGGATGGGATACGCCCGGCTGATCCGAGGCGATATCTTGGCCGTCCGTGAGAAGGAATTCGTCTCCGCCGCCCAGGCGATTGGGGCACGCCCGTTTCGGATTCTTGTTCGCCACATCCTACCCAACTGCATCTACCCCGTGTTCGTACAGGCGACGATGCAGATCGGGTCGATGGTGATCTGGGCGTCCACACTCAGTTTTCTCGGTGTCGGAGCCCCCGAAGGGTACGCCGACTGGGGCCAAGTGATCAGCTTCTCTCGTAACTGGATCATCTCGAGCGGCCCCAATCCATTCGAGTACTGGTACACGCTCGTCTTCCCGGCAGGCGCACTCGTGCTGTTTGTGCTGAGTTGGAATCTGGTCGGCGACGCGCTTCGTGACATCCTCGACCCGAGGCTTCGACATGGAACTTAGGGGCGGTGGCGCTACGTTTCCGGGCAACGGCGCAAAGGAAGTGCGAGGGAGACCCATGAGGAACACGCCGGAGGACTTGAAGCGGCTTGTGCGCACACCTCGGATGGAATCACCGCAGGTGTCCCCGGACGCCCTGTGGGTAGCGTGGACATGGTCGGGAACGGGAGAGACCGGCGAAGTGTTCGCGGCTCCGACCAGTGGCGAAGGAGCCCCGTTTCGTCTCGGAAGTGCGGGCTTGGCTGCTCGCGCAGTGTCGTGGTCTCCGGACAGCCGATCGGTGCTCGTCGAACGTGAGGACGACAGTGACGAGCGAGCTTGGCTGTGCCGCGTCGATCTGGATCGACCGGCCGAATTCGTTCCGTTGACACGTGTCAGGCCCCCGTACTTCGTACGCGGAGGTTCGCTGCATCCGGACGGCCGGACGCTCGTGTACGGCGCCAACGTCGACCTGGCCAGCGGGAGTGCGATCGAGCCCACCTGCGTCATTCGAAGGGATGTGGTGAGCCAGGAAGAGACCGAACTCGCACGGCCGAAGCGAGGCGGAGAGAACGTCCCCATGCTCAGCCCGATGGGAGACCACGTGGTCTATTTCCGGTCGGACCGACATCCGGCGGGCGTTCAGGTCTGGCTTGTCGGCATCGACGGCACAAACGATGATGAGATCATCAACGTCGGAAACGATCTCAAAGCGCAGGCTTCGTGGTTTCCCGACGGCACGAGGTTGCTGATTCTCGCGGAGACGGAGACTCGGACGCACCGAAGACTCGGTGTTTGGGACGTTCAGGCGAGGACACTCGAGTGGCTGGTCGATGACCCGGCGGTGAACATCGAGCGGGCACACGTGCCGCGGGGCTCCGATCAGATCGTTGCCTGGGTCGCACAAGGCGCACGCACATGCAGCGCATTGGTCGAAACACGAACGGGTCGCATCACGGAGGTGCCATCCGGGAATGAGGAGCTACTCCTGCTGGCTCCGTTTTCGGACAACATGTGGATCGCTCAATTAAACTCCACGGACACCCCGAGCGATCTGGTGAGGGTCGCGATCCCACATGCGGAAGCGAACACGCGGCAGAGCATCGCGCGCGTTGTCGATCGTCTCAACGGTGCCAGAAAACTGCTGCACCGCGCGGAGAGCGTTCACTGGACTTCCGTCGACGGCCTTGAGATTCAAGGGTGGTTGTATCGACCCGACGGGCCGTCGTGTGGAACGATCGTCAGCATTCATGGAGGACCGACTTGGCATCGCGGCAACGAATTCGACCTGGAGTCTCAGGCATTCCGCGCAGCCGGATTCGCCGTTCTCGTACCCAACTACAGGGGAAGCACAGGGTTCTCGCTCCGCTATCAAGAGGCGATCCGAGTGACGGGATGGGGCGGTCTCGAGCAAGAGGACATCAGGACCGGCATCGAGATGCTGCTGAAACACGGCATCGCACAGCCTGGCAGAGTGGGAATGACGGGGCTCTCCTACGGTGGATACTCGACGTGGCACGCGGTCACCCATTTCCCGCGTGAGATGGTGGCCGCCGGGGTGCCGATCTGCGGGATGACCGACCTCGTGATGGATTACGAGAGAACGCGCCCCGATCTACGCCCGCTCACCGCCCGCATGATGGGGGGCACACCCGCCGAGCAACCCGAGCTGTACGAAGAGCGATCGCCGATCCATCTCGTTGATCGCATTGAGGCAAGGCTTCTTATCGTGCAGGGGAGACAGGATCCAAACGTGCCGCCGGATCACGTGCACGCGATCGTTCCGCGGCTCGACGAAGCCGGCGTAGACTACGAGATCCTCTGGCTGGAGGACGAGGGGCACGGCGTGGCGAAACCCGAGAATCTCGAGCTTGTTCTGTCGCGGATGATCGACTTCTTCGCGAAGGCTCTGTCCGGGCAGGAGTGTGGCGAAGGAGCGTGCAAGTGACCACGTTCATGGAGACAGTGGTTGGGCCGCAAGCGACCATCGACGGAAGGCGGGTCGATTACTTCGGCGGAACGAGCTACTACAGTCTTCACGCCAATCCAAGGCTGATCGAGGCGGCAAGAGAAGCGATCTCACGGTACGGCACCGGCCCGGGAAACACCTTCGACACGCCGCCGATGCAGCGGCTTCGCAGCGAAATCACTCGTTTCTTCGGCACCCAGGACGCGCACGTCGTCGCATCCGGCTACCTGTCCGACATGGTGCTCGCTCACACGCTGACGCCGCGATTCGACATCGCGTTCGTCGATGAGAAGGCACACTACAGCGTCTATGATGGTCTGAGAGTAACGGGCAAGCCGGTCGTACAGTTTGCCCATCGAGACCCCGAGAATCTCAAGGCACGGATCGGGGAGTGCCTTCCCCCACGTCGCGTCCCTCTCGTGATGAGCGACGGGATCTTCCCTGTCACCGGAGCCATTGCCCCAGTGGCTGCCTACGCCCACATCCTCAACAGCTATGCAGGGGGGATCCTCTGCATCGACGACTCGCATGGGGTTGGGGTCCTTGGAGAGCATGGTCGCGGAACATATGAGCACAGCGGCGTCGTAGGAACGAATCTCTACTTCGGGGCAACGCTCAGCAAGGCGTTTGGAGCTCTCGGAGGGTTCGTCACGGGAACACACGAGTTCATCGAGGACGTTCTCAGGAGCGACCGAATCCCCGAGGGGGCCAGCCCCCTTTCCACCGGGGCGGCGGCCGCAGCAGCCGAAGGACTCCGTGTCCTCACGGATCACCCGGAACTGCGGACGCAGCTTCGATCAAACGTCGGACACCTTCGGGCGGGACTGGCCGACCTGGGAATCGAAACACCGAACACGCCGGTCCCGATCATCTGCATCGTCGGCCACGAGAAGATGGATTTGAAGACCATCGCAAGGCGGCTTCGTCAACAGGATATCGTGGTTTCACACATCGGTCCGAACGGCTACTCGGACACTCCACCTGTCGAGGTGATTCGAATCGCGGTGTTCTCTGGGCACACGGTAGAACAGTTGGACCGACTGCTCCGATGTCTCTCGAGAGTGCTCTAGCGATCCTGCACGGCCTGCTGCATCAGGAGGGATGTCGACCGATGTGCTCCGGGCGATGCCTCGCACATCTACATCTCCGACATGCTCATGCCGATCCCGCAGACGCTCGAATCGCTCCATCATGATCTGACCGAGGGGGCTTCCCGAGCAAGTCGTCTCGATCCATGAGGGAACGCACCGCCAACGCTTGGGAGACTACCCAGCTTCAAGACCTGACGCGACGACCGCTGAACTGCATCGATCTCTCCGAACCCCGGCAGAAGGCCCGCCAAGCGGGCAGGCAGCCGAGCGGACTTCAGTCCTGTTCTCCAGGACGCTCAGCGCTTCAAAGACCCGGACATTGCGCGCCGACGGCCGGATCGATCCCCTTGTCGCCGTAAGCCTTGGCGAAGTGCGCCGCAAACTCGGCAGCAAGCTTCGCGGCGCGCGCATCGTAGGCCGCCTTGTCCGTCCATGTGGCTCGTGGATCGAGAATCCCCGGTTCGACGCCGGGACAGGCTGTCGGTACACGCAGGTGGAACATCTCGTTCTCGACGGTCTCCACGTCAGACAACTCGCCGGAGAGGGTCGCGTGCACAATCGCCCGCGTGACGTCGATGTCGATCCGATTCCCGACGCCGAACGGCCCGCCGCTCCAACCCGTGTTGACGAGGTAGACGTCGGTGCCATGTCGATCGAGGCGTTCTCCGAGCATCCGCGCGTAGACGTCCGGGTTTCGCGGCATGAATGGCTCGCCGAAAAAGCGGGAGAACGTCGTCTTCGGCTCCGTCACGCCCGTCTCCGTCCCCGCGAGCTTGCTCGTGTAGCCCATCAGGAACCAGAGCATCGCTTGGTCGTTGGTCAGGCGGGCGACGGGCGGGAGAACGCCGTTCGCATCCGCCGTCAGGAAGAGGATCGTCCTCGGCTGGCCGCCGACCGAGGAAGGCTTGGTGTTCGAGAGGTAGCGAAGCGGGTACGAGCCACGTGAGTTTGGTGTGAACCGTTCGTCGCACAGGTCGAACGTCCCGTTCGGATAGACCATCGCGTTCTCGACGATCGCGCCGTGCTTCTCGACCTCGTCTGCGTGCATGATCGCGTGGTAGATCTCCGGCTCCTTCACCGGATCGAGATCGATCAGCTTGGCGTAGCAGCCGTTCTCGAAGTTCGCGATTCCGGCGTCGCTCCACCCGTGCTCATCATCGCCGAGGAGCGCGCGCCGCGGATCGGCGGAGAGCGTCGTCTTCCCGGTTCCGGAGAGACCGAGGAGGAGCGCGATGTCTCCCTCGGGGCCCTCGTTCGCCGAGCAGTGAAGGGGCAGGATCCCCTCATCCGGCAAGAGATAGTTCATCACGGTGAAGATCAGCTTCTTCACCGACCCGCAGTAGGCGGATCCGTAGACGACGCCGATTCGACGATCGAGATCGATCCCGATCACCATCGTCGACGTCCCCCCGAGGCGCGGATCGACCCGCAAGCGTCCTTCGTAGCGGGCCGGATCGAGCTTGTCGTACGGGAGTACGAGCAGCCTGAACGGCCGATCGGCGAAGACGGACTCCGAAAGGTCGGTCGGAACCGGTCGGAACATGTTGTCCGCGAAGAGGACGGTCAGTGCGCGGGGGGCGATGACCGAGACCGGAAGCGCATAGGACACATCGGCCCCGACCACGCGATCGACGGCATAGAGCCGATCCTTCCCCGCGAGCGTCCGGAACGCATCCTCGAGAATGTCGTCGAACGTCTCCGGGTCGAGCGGGATGTTGTTCGGCGAATCCCAGTCGATCGTCGACTCGCTCTCCGGTCGGCGAACGATCACGGTATCCGCCGGGCTCCGACCCGTCGACTCGGGCGGCGTCCAGGTGGCGAGTGCACCTGTCGCGCTCGGCATCGCCTCTCGATGCTCCACCGCCGCACGGATCATCTCTTCGCGCACCGGGTTCCGAAGGATCGACCCGCTGTTCTGCAACCGCTCCCACGCTTGATCGAAGGACATGGCACCTCTCGGTTTGAGCGGCCAGGCCGACGACCCGGTCGCGACTGGCCGGATGATAGCCAAACGGGACCGGACGTGCGATCGCTCGTCTCCCTTAGGGCGACAGGCCGAAGAGCCGCACCGCGTTCGCCGTCGTCCGCTCGGCGACCTCGTCAACGGAGATCCCCTTCAGCTGCGCGATCTCCTCGGCGACGTAGCGAACGTAGGCCGGTTCGTTCCGTCGACCGCGATACGGAACCGGCGTCAGATACGGGCAGTCCGTCTCGATCAGCAGGCGATCCATTGGGACCTGCGTGACTGCCGCGCGCAGAGCCCCGTTCTTCGGATAGGTGAGCGGCCCGCCGATCCCGAGATGAAGACCGAGATCGAGGAAGGTCTCCGCAAGTTCTGCGTCGCCGAGGAACGAATGGACGACGCCGCGATGTGCGCTTTCTGCGTCTCGAAGGATGGCGAGGAGATCATCGGTCGATTCTCGATTGTGGAGGCAGATCGGCAGATCGAGCCGACGGGCGAGTTCGAGTTGCTCACGGAAGACCTCCCGCTGAACGTCCCGCGGGGAGAGGTCGCGGTAGTAGTCGAGGCCGATCTCGCCGATCGCAACCACAACGTCCCGCGCGGCCAGCTCCTCGAACGCCTCGATCGTCTCCGGCCCGACCGACTTCGCTCCGTGCGGATGCGCTCCGACGGTCGCCCAGATCCGCCAGTGACGTTCGGCGACGCGGACCGCTTCGCGGCTCGATCGCAAGTCCCCCCCGATCGTGATGATCCCAAGTTCCTTGGCGAACGCGCTCGCGATCAGCGCAGCACGATCCCTGTCGAACGCCCGGTCGTCGAGGTGGGCATGACTGTCGATCAGCTTCACCGCTCGACCTCGTGGATCGCCGCGGGGATCAATTCGAGCAGGTCCGACGGGATCAGGGATCGGGATGCGCGATCGCGTGCGTAGACCTCCGCCGACAGGCCGTGGAGGTAGACCCCGGCGATCGCTCCATCGGCCAAGGTCGCGCCGCCGGCGATCAGGCCTGCGATCAAGCCGGTGAGCACATCTCCGCTCCCCCCTGTGGCGAGCCCGTCGTGGCCGGTCGGATTCAAGTAGACAGTCCCATCGGGGAGCCCGATCGCCGTTGGCCTTCCCTTGAGGACGAGCACAACGCGATGTTTCGCCGCGAACGCTCGGGCGCGGTCTCGTCGCGATCGGTCGATCTCCGCCGGCGCCTCGCCGGTCAGAGCACTCAGTTCTCCCGGATGCGGGGTGAGGATCGCACGATCGGCCAGCCTCGCGAGAGCCCCTTCATCTCCGGTGAGCGCGTGAATCCCGTCGGCATCGAGGACGATCGGTCCGGTGTATCGCTCGACAATCGCCCGAGCCGCCTCGAGCGCGGATGACGCTCGGGACAGACCCGGCCCCAGCGCCAAGACGTCGGCACGATCGAGCGCCTCTCGGAACCGACGATCTTCGATCGAGACGAGCCGCCCCTCCTCGTCGGGAAGCGGAATCGTGATCACTTCGGGGAGAGCCGTTTCGAAGACCGGACCGAGCGAGGCCGGCCCGGTAAGTGTGACGAGGCCAGCGCCGGCGCGGAGGGCACCACGGCAGCAGAGGATCGCCGCTCCGGTCATCCCGACCGATCCGGCGACGACGAGGACACGCCCGAACGTCCCTTTGTGGCCGTCCGGCGGGCGGGCGGGGAGCCTTCGACGGATCGCCGGGCCCTCGCAAACCCGTGCCCATGGTTCGACGTCACGCGTCATGGCGTCGGGATAGGCGACATCGACGACCGCGGTGTTCCCACAGAGGCCGGCCGCTGGGTAGAAGAGATGTGCCGGTTTGAGGAACGCCATCGCCAGGGTGACGTCGGCGCGGACCGCTTCTCCGAGCAGCTCGCCAGAATCCGAACCGAGACCGCTCGGCAGATCGAGGCTGACGACCTTTGCACCCTGCGTATTCAAGCGCTCGACGATCCGGCGCGCCTCCCTATCGAGTGGCCGGCTCAGTCCGGAACCGAACAGGCCGTCGATGACGCAGTCGGCTCGATCGAGCGTTTCGTCGAGCGCTTTGTCATCGACCGGGTGGATCACGCCGCCGGCGTCCTCATAGCGCGCGGCCATCCGTCGCGTCGCTTCGGAACTTCGATCGGTCGGAACGAGGGAGAAGGCGCGGACATCGGCGCCCGTCTCGAGCAGCCGTCGAGCGACGACGAGTCCGTCTCCGCCGTTGCCGCCCGGGCCGGCGAGGATGACTGGGCGGAGGGGGCGGAGATGCCGCTCGATCCACTTCGCCGCGTTCGTTCCGGCGCTCTCCATCAGCGCGTCCTGATCGATTCCGGCGGTGTACGCATGCTCGTCGAGCGCCCGTTGATCGGACGCCCGCAACACCCACCGCTCGTCAGGTCCGCACATCATCCGCCTCCAGGAATCGCTCCCAGGCCGTGGCGATCTCCTCGGCGATCTCGCCCGCGCGCCGCCCGGTCACATCCCACCAGCTTGCTCCCTTCTCGCGACGGAACCACGCCATCTGCCTTCGGGCGAGCCCCCAGGTCCGGCTGACGATCGCACGCTCCATCTCGTCCTCCGTCAGTCGCCCGGCGATGCAGTCCACCGCCTCCGGCACACCGATCGTCCGATAGGCCTGGCACTCCGGATCGAGACCCTGTTCGCGTAGTCGGCGCACCTCGTCGACCAGGCCACGATCGATCATCGCGCGAACGCGCGCTGCGATCGCGTCCCGATGATCGTCGCGGTCCCGCTGAAGGCCGGCGGTGAAGAACGAATAGGGAAGCGATGCGGCGTCCGCCTGCCATGCGCTGATCGGACGCCCGGTCAGCGCATGGACCTCGAGCGCCCGCGTGATCCGTAGTCGATCGTTCGGATGGATCGCCTTGGCGGCCGTAGGATCGACATGACAGAGCTGTTCGTACAGCTCGGCGACGCTGTGATCGGCCATCTCGGCTCGAAGCGCCTCGTCCTTCGACGGGCCCTCGAAGATCCCACGGAGGACCGCGCCAAGATAGAGGGTCCCACCCCCAACGAGGATCGGGACACGCTCGCGCGCTTCGATCTCCGGCAGCAGCCGTTCGACGTCTCTTCGGAACGTCATTGCGTCGTACGCATCGCACGGCGAGACGACATCGATCAAATGATGAGGGATTCCTCGACGCTCCGCGTCCGACGGCTTGTCGGTGACGATGTCGAGGCCGCGGAAGAATGCGCGCGAGTCGGCCGAGAGGATCTCTGCGCCGATGCGTTCGACGCCGCCAAGCCGGAACGCCAACTCGACTCCGACCGCTGTCTTGCCGGTCGCCGTCGGACCGAGGAGGACGAGCACCGGGCGGCGGTCTCCGCGCGGCCGCTCCACGCCGTTCCTAGTCCTCCGCGAGGAGGAGCTCGCGGAACCGCTTCAGCTCGGCGCGTCGAGACGGATGCTTCAGCTTCTCGATCGCCTTGATCTCGATCTGCCGGACCCGCTCGCGAGTGATGTTGAACTTGAGGCTGACGTCCTTCAGCGTCCGTGGGTGGCCGTCCTCGAGTCCGTATCGGAGCTTGAGGATCTCCCGCTCGCGCTCGTCGAGTTGCTCGAGCGCCCGGGAGAGCTGCTCGCGGAGGAACATCCGGAACGTCTCCTTCGTCGGCGACGGGGAGGACGGATCCTCGATGAAATCGCCGAGCGTGTCTTCGTCCTCGTCGCCGATCGGCCGCTCGAGCGATGCGGTGTACTGCGAGACGCTCTCCACCTTCTTGATCTTGTCGATCGACATCCCGGTCAGCTCGGAGAGGTCCTCGAGGGTCGGCGCCGAGCCGTGCGACTGGATGTACTCGCGCTTGACGCGGTTCAGCTCACGGACGGTCTCGATCATGTGGACCGGCACGCGGATCGTCCGAGACTGGTCGGCAATCGCCCGTGTAATCGCCTGACGGATCCACCACGTCGCGTAGGTCGAGAACTTGTAGCCGCGGGTGTAGTCGAACTTTTCGACCGCCTTCATCAGACCCATGTTCCCCTCTTGGATCAGGTCGAGGAACGAGAGGCCGCGATTCATGTAGCGCTTGGCGATCGACACGACGAGCCGGAGGTTGGAGATGGTCAAGCGGTCGCGCGCCGCACGCCCTGCAGCCATCAGCCGATCGAGTTCGACGCGATCCTTGGTCTTCGGCAGTTCATCGCCGAGCATCTCCGCGAAGTCGGTCGAGGCGAGCAGCTCCTTGGCCTCCTTCCCCTTCTCGATCAGGTCCTCCAGCTCTTGCGTGCGCGTCTCGCTGAGGCCGGAGGATCCCTTGATCTCTTTGGCCGATTCCTTGCCGGTCTGCACGGCAACGGTCAGCTCGGCGTAGGCACCGATCTCCATCGCCTTGGCCAGCTCCACTTCTCCTTCTTTGGTCAGGAGTGGGACCTTGCCGATCTCGCGAAGATAGGTCTTGACCGGATCCTCGCGCCGCGTCGAAGCCTCACGGTCTCGCCACTGTGAGGACTGCTGCGCCTTGAAGGCTTTTTTCGCCACACTCTCCTCAAGGGGTTCGCTCGATTCGGCCTCCGACTCGTCGTCCTCGATCAGATCCTCCGGATCGGTCAGATCGTCCTCGCGGGGATCGGCCGCAGCGGTTTCCGCATCGTCTTTCTTGCCGCCCTCATCCCCTGCGGGCAGAGAGGACTCGTCGACCGCGGCCTCGAGTTCGGCCTCGGCGACGGCTCGCTTCCCTTTGGTGGTTTCCTTCTTGGCAGTCCCCTTCTGCTTCTTGGTGGTCATTCATCCCCTTTCGCCGTCAGTTCCTTCGCCTTCAGCTCAATCTTCTTTTGCATCAGCTCGTTCCATCGATCCCAGTCGCCGTCGCTCGCTGCCGCTTCGATCGCTTCCGCCAGGTCCTTCAGTCCTTGTTCGACTTCGGGCAGCGGAACCAGCCTGGACAGCGCATCCTTCACCGCCTTGTCCGTATCGCTGAACCGGACCGGCGCCAGCGCGTAGTAGCTCGCACGACGTGATGATTCCTCGTCCAGATGGTCTACCAGCTCGGCCAATTCCGCAACGCCGGAGGCGAGTGCCTCGACGATCGGCCGATTTCCCTCGGAGAAGGAGTCCGGCGACGCCACGGCGGAGATTCGATCCCAGCCAATCTCGCCGCGGAGGAGGAGCGCGAGGAGGACCTCCTCTTCGCCCCACGTCTCCACCGTCCCTTGAGCGTCCCGGTCGGACCAGTGGACCTCACGACGACGGGGCAGCTCCCGCCGAACGCTCTCGACCGAGAGGTCGAGGACGTCGGCGAGATGCCGTTCGATCTCCTCGCGAAGCGTCGGGACGCGGACCGCCTGATAGAACTCGCGCACGGCATCGAGGATCCGTTCCTTCCCTCGGGCCGTCGTCCGGTCGTGCTCCGCGAGGACGCGATCGACGAAAAACCGATGGAACGGGACCGCGGCATCGATCGCCGCCGCCATCGCATCGACCCCTTCACGCCGGACGAGCCCGTCCGGGTCCTCGCCGGTCGGCAGCTGAACGACGCGCACCCCGAGGCCGGAATTGCGGAGGATCTGCATCCCGCGGATCGCGGCCGCGCCGCCGGCGGCGTCCTGGTCGTAGGAGATCACGACATCATCGACGAATCGCTTCAGGAGGTCGGCCTGTCCCTGCGTCAGCGACGTCCCCATGCTTCCGACGCAGTGGGTCAGCCCCGCCTGGCGGAGCGTCAAGACATCGGTGTATCCCTCGACGAGGATCGCCGTTCTCGTCGCCGCCATCCCCTCCCTCGCCCACGGGAGGCCGTAGAGGAGGCGACCTTTGTCGAACAGTGGTGTCTTCGGCGAGTTGAGATACTTCGGCTGCCCCTCGAACGCCCGGCCGCCGAACGCGATCGGGCGCCCGGAGAGATCGTGGATCGGGAAGATCGTACGATCGCGGAACCGATCGTACGTGTTCTCGTCCCCCTGGACGAGAAGGCCGAGTTCGATCAGCGCCGCCTCGCCGTGCCGCGATCCGAAGCGACGCTTCAGGTTGTCCCAGCCGGGGAGCGCGTAACCGAGTCCGTACTCCGCCCAAGAAGCCTCGTCGTACCCGCGATCGAGGAGATAGGCGCGCACCTTCTTCCCCGGCCCGCCCTTCAGATTGGCGGCGAAATACTCCGCCGCCTCGGCATTGATCGCTCGGAGTTTCTGACGTTCGCCGTCCTCGCTCGCCTCGAACGAAAGCCCAACCTCGGCGGCGAGCCGCTTCATCGCCTCGATGAACGACAGCTTCTCGATCTTCATCAGGAAGGCGATCACGTCGCCACCCTCGCCGCAGCCGAAGCAATGCCAGAGCCCCTTCTCGGCGTTGACGACCATCGACGGCGTATCGTCCTTGTGGAACGGACAGCGCCCCTTGAAGCCCGAGCCGGATGGGGTCAGCGAGACGTACCGTGAGATCAGGCCGATCACGTCGACCCGTTCCTTGATCGCTTGGACGTCGACTCGGTTCCCCTTCATCCCCGCCTCTCTTCGTTCAGAACATGGTCACGAGAAACGGATTCGTTTCACGCTCCTCGGCGAGCGTCGTGATCTCCCCGTGTCCGGGATAGACGGTCAAATCCCCGGAGAGTGTGGCGATCCGCCGAAGCGACGCCTCCATCTCGCGCGGCGACCCGCCGGGGAAGTCGGTCCGCCCGATCGACCCGGCGAAGAGGAGATCCCCGCCGAACAGGATGCCGTCGCCGAGCAGAACGATGCTCCCCGGCGAATGTCCCGGCGTGTGGAGGATCTTGAGACCGGGAAGGATCTCATCGCCCTCATCGACGAATCGATCAATCGGACGGTGATCGGGATGGACATGATCGACGTACGGCAGATCGGCCTCATGAATCATCACCCGCGCTCCATCGCAGGCCCACGCGCCACCGACATGATCGAAGTGCCCGTGCGTAAGGAGAACGATATCGACGGCTCGATCGCCGAGGAACGACATCAACGCCTCCGAGTCCTCCGCCGGATCGATCAGCATCCGTGTCCCGTCCGCCTCGATCAGGTAGCAGTTCGTCGCCAGGGGCCCCAAGCAAATCGACGATACGCGCATCCCGCTCTCCTTCAGGCTCGAGCGACCGTCCAAACCGCGACGGACTCGTAGCCACCACGCTTGAGCACCCGAGCACACTCCTCGACGGTCGATCCGGTCGTCCCGATGTCATCGACGAGAAGGACTCGTTCTCCGCCGTATCGTAACAGTGCAAACGCACCCCGCAAGTTCGTCCGACGCTCTTTCGCCGTCAGCCGCCCCTGTGGCGGGGTCACCCGCGTCTTGGCCAGAACGCGGCGGACCGGTCGCCCGAGTCGCCTCCCGAGCCCCCGCGCGAGGACCTCGGCCTGATTGAATCCGCGTTCCCGTCGATCGATCGGCGACATCGGTACGAACGCAATCAGATCGAACGCATCCGCCGTTCCTTGCTCGCCAAGCCGGACGGCCATCCGCCCGGCCAGATACCGGCCGACCGCCATCTCTCCATCGAATTTCAGCGCTCGGACCAGCTCGCCCCAGGCGCTGTCGTACGGGCCGAGCGAAGCGAAGCGATCGACGGCGCGTTCCTCTGTGCCGCAGCGAAGGCACAGATCGAGCGACGGATCCGCAAGCCCCTCACCGCAGCGTAGGCATCGATGCCCGGGAAGCTCCGGCAGACGCGCCTCGCACGATGGGCAGACGGGCCGCAGGGATTCGCTCCTTCCGCCGCAGAGCGCACAGACCGGCGGGAAGAGGAGCCCGATCAACCCTCCAACGATCGACCGGCCGAACCGCAACAGCCTAGAGGATCCGCACGAGGCGGAGAAGCTGGTTGGCGTATCCCCACTCGTTGTCATAGAACGCCATGACCCTGAGGAACCGTCCGTCAACGACACGCGTCGCCGTCAGGTCGACGACGCTCGGCCGGTCGTCGCCGATGATGTCGGAGGAGACCATCGGATCGTCGCTGACGCCGAGAATCCCGGCGAGCTCGCCCTCGGCGTACTGGCCAAGAAGTCCGTTCACCCCATCGATCTCGATATCCTTCGCCAGCTCGATCGTCATGTCGCTGACCGAGCCGGTGATCACCGGGACGCGGAGCGCGATCCCGTCCATCTTCCCGGCCATCGAGGGGAGGACCTTCGCAGTCGCGGAAGCGGCCCCGGTCGTCGTCGGGATGATGTTGATCGCCGCCGCGCGGCTCCGGGTCGTCGTCTTGTGCATCCCATCGACGAGCTGCTGGTCGGCGGTATATCCGTGCACCGTGGAGAGGAATGCGTGCTCGATTCCGAGTTCCTCCTCAAGCACGTAGATCACAGGAACGACCGAATTCGTCGTACACGATGCAGCGGAGACGACGTCCTGGTCCGCAATCTCGCCCTGGTTGACCCCGTAGACGACCTGCGGGATCTTCTCCGCTCCTTCTCCCTTGCACGGGACCGACTGGAGGACCCGCTTCGCTCCGGCTTTGAGGTGGCGCGACGCACCCTTCGCCCCGCTGTAGGCGCGGAAGATGCCGGTCGCTTCGACGACGAGCTTGATGCCCATCTCGTCCCACGGAAGCCGGTCGGGCTCCTTCTCGGCCAAGAGGGGGATCGACTTCCCGTCGATCTCCAGTCCGTCCGCCGTCTCGCGGACGTCATGGCCGAACCGCCCGTAGACCGAGTCGTGCACGAGCAGATAGCGCGCCATGTCCGCGCTGAAGAACGGGTCGTTGACCGCGACGATCTCAAATTCCGGATCTCCGAACGCAACGCGGAGGAACGCTCTCCCGATCCGCCCGAAGCCGTTGATTGCCACTCGTTTCATCCCTCAAGCCTCCTTCCCTGCGAACCTTCCTCAATCATGTCGACGAAGTAGCGGTGAATCCGCACGTCGTCGGTCAGCTCCGGATGGAAGCTGCACACCAACACGTTCCGTTCTCTCGCCATCACCGCGGATCCGTCGTACCACGCCATCGGTGTCACGTCCGGGCCGCTGCGAACGATGTACGGCGCCCGGATGAAGATTGCTCGGAACAGGTCGCCGATCCCCTCGACGTCGAGCGTCGCTTCGAAGCTGTCGACCTGCCGTCCGGATGCGTTCCGTTCGACCGCGATGTCGATCGCTCCGATCGCCTCGGACGGTCTCCCATCGACCTCCCTTGCGAGGAGGATCATCCCGGCGCACGTTCCGAACATCGGGTAGCCGGTTTCGGCTTTGGCGCGAAGTCGGCCGAGGAAGTCGCCGTCGGCGAGGAGCGACATCGTCGTCGACTCACCGCCGGGGAGGATCAGTCCGTCCACCCCGTCCAGCTCTTCGGGCCTCTTGACGACGCAGGATTCGATATCCAATCGGGAGAGGCTCGCCGCGTGCTCGCGGACCGCCCCCTGGAGACCGAGAACCCCGACCCGCATGGGACTACGTCCCTCGCGTCTGCATCAACTCGTGCTCGGGGATCTCCTCGATCACGATCCCGCTCATCGCCTCGCCCAGACCGCTCGAAACCTCGGCGATGATCTTCGGATCGTCGTAATGGGTCGTCGCACGGACGATCGCACTCGCCCGGTTCTCCGGATCGGTCGATTTGAAGACGCCGCTGCCGACGAAGATCCCGTCACAGCCGAGCTGCATCATCATCGCCGCGTCGGCCGGGGTGGCAATCCCGCCGGCGGCGAAGTTGACGACCGGAAGTCGGCCGGAATCTCGGATCGCCAGGAGCATCTGATAGGGCGCTCCGAGTTCTTTGGCCATCGTCATCAGTTCCTCCGCCGGAGCGGCGAGGACGGCGCGAATCTGCTCGTTCATCAGCCGCATGTGGCGGACCGCCTCGATGACGTTTCCCGTCCCCGGCTCGCCCTTCGTCCGGATCATCGCCGCTCCCTCGGCGAGGCGCCGGCAGGCTTCGCCCAGGTTACGGGCTCCGCAGACGAACGGGACGGTGAAATCCCACTTGTTGACGTGATACGCCGGATCGGCCGGGGTGAGGACCTCCGACTCGTCAATGTAGTCGACGCCGAGTTCCTGGAGGACCTGCGCCTCGGCGAAGTGCCCGATCCGTACCTTGGCCATGACGGGAATCGAAACGGCGCCGAGGATCTCCTTCACCTTCGTCGGGTCGGCCATCCGCGCGACCCCACCCTGAGCCCGGATGTCGGCCGGGACTCGCTCGAGCGCCATCACCGCGACGGCGCCTGCCGCTTCGGCGATCCGTGCCTGGTCCGCGGTCGTGACGTCCATAATCACGCCGCCCTTGAGCATCTCGGCCAGGCCGCTCTTCACGCGATAGGTACCTTTTTCCGCCATCGTACTCACCCTCCCCTACGAGGTGCGGGCCGATTATACTGCCGGATCGAGTTCGCCAACAGGGGCGGTGGTCCCGTTCCCAACCGGGGTTTCCGGCTCAGCCCGTCAGTCGCCGTCCGTCCGGATCGGCCCAGTTGAGCTTCGCGTCGAGGACGCGGAAGAACGAAGGAGCGTCGGCCAGCCGAACGAGCCGGGTCGCGCGGTCGGCTCGGCGGACCGTGATCTCCGATTCGGCTTCGACCGAAGCGACGAAGTCCCCGTCGGCGATCAGCTGAACGTCCGTCGTCGGCCGGACGCGGAGGATCTCATCCGCCGGGAAGATCACAGGGCGGAGTCCGAGCTTGTGCGCTGCGTGCGGCGTCGCGAGAATGCAGGCCGCCGGAGGAACGATCACCGGCCCGCCGGCCGAGAGGCTGTACGCTGTCGAGCCGGTCGCCGTCGCGAGAATCAGCCCATCCCCCGGGTACGCCGACACGATTCCATCCCCCCACGACAGCTCCAGCTCGCAGAAGCGCGAGTCGGACGTCCCGGTGACGACCAGGTCGTTCAAGACGGTGCCGCGAACCTGATCCACTTGATAATCGAGGCGCATCCGCTCCTCGATCGAGAACCGATCGTCGTAGACGTGCTCCAGCGCCGCCGCCCACCCATCGAGGCTCGATTGCGTCAGGAAGCCAAGGCTGCCGATGTTGATCCCGAGGATCGGGATCCCGGACTCGGCGAACAGATCCGCCGCTCGAAGGACGGTTCCGTCCCCGCCGAGCGCGACGACGATCGCGTCCGCGTCCTCCGTCCGAACCGGCTCGCTCACAGGAATCGCCTCGATCGCGTGCTCGGCGCACCAAGCCATCATCTCTTGAAGGACGGGAAGCGTGTCCGGCTTCGACGTGTTCACCACGAAGTAGATCCGCTGAAGGCTCACGCGCGGATGGTAGCGACCGGGGAAACCGGCATCAAGAGGACCGTCGAGAGACGTGCTTCCAGCGGCAGACGATCCGCTCGATCAGCTCGATCAGGATGTAGAGCGCAAGCCCGAGGAGGGCCATCGCCATGATCCCGGCGAACGCCTGCGCACCGCTGTAGATGTTCGAATCGATGAACGATCCGAGGCCACCCCTGCGCGGATCGAACGCCCCGGTCGTCTCCGCGATGTAGAGGAACGCCATTCCGAGCCCGACGGAGACGCGGAGGCTCGTCAGGATCGAGGGGAGTGTCGCCGGTAGAACGACGTGCCAGTAGACCTGCCATCGCGACGCACCGGCCGCCAGCACGCTGGTGATGTGTTCGAGTTCGATCTGCTTCGCCGCGCCGCGCGCCGAGACGAGGATCTGGAAGAAGAGGGCACTCGCGACGATCGCAACCTTGACCGGGTTCCCGAGGCCGAAGATGAGGAACAGGATCAGGATGAACGCGACCTGCGGAATCGGATAGATGATGTAGATCATCGGGGAGATCAGCTGGTCAAGCCGCCGCTCGTGCCCGATCAGCAGTCCGAGCGGATACCCGAGCGAGAACGCGATCAGCATCGCCGTCACCAATCGCCAGGCGCTAACCCAGAAATTCCGGAAGAGGGTCGGCCCAAGCCGCCTCATCTCGGCGATCGCCCGTAGGGGGTTCGGCAGGAAGGCCCGCCCCTTGACGTGCTCGACGATCTCACTCGCCGCCCACCAAACGAGGAGCAGGACCGCGATCGCCAGGACGTATCGGAAGATGTGCCAAACGTACGGTCGATCCTGAAGGCTTTTCAGCCACTGCCGCGATGCCCTCTTCCCGCTCATCCCTCCAACGCCTCCCGGAGCTGCCCGACAATCCCGGCGAACTCGGCCGTCTCTCGGTAGTGCAGATCTCCGACGCCCGGATTCTCGACCGTGCGTTTGACCCGTGCCGGCCGCTCGGTCAGGACCGCGATCCGCTGCCCGAGGAACGCCGCCTCCTCGATGTCGTGGGTCACCAGCACGAGCGAGAACGCCCGATCTCGCCAAAGCTGGAGGAAGAGGTCCTGAATTCGCTCCTTGGTCAGCGTATCGAGCGAGGCGAGCGGCTCGTCCATCAGCATCACCGAGGGAGACATCGAGAGTGCCCGCGCGATCCCGACACGCCGCTTCATCCCCTCCGATAGCTCGACCGGGAATCGACCCTTCACGCCGGCCAGCCCGAGCTCCTCGAGGACGGATGCCGCCGTCTTCCTCGGATACTCCTTGCTGAGGAGAAGGCTCAGGTTCGCGTTCTGCCAGACGGTCTTCCACGGTAGCAGCCCGGCGTTTTGGAGGATCAGGGCGATCTCCCGGCGTGGGCCGGTCACGTTTTCGCCGCCGACCTCGATCCCGCCGTTTCGCGGTCGCACGAGCCCGGCAACAGAGAAGAGGAGCGTCGTCTTTCCGCAGCCCGACGGACCGATCAGCGCCAGACTCTCGCCCGGCTCGACGCGGAGCGAGATCCCGTCGACCGCGAGCACGGCACGCGCGCCGCGGCCGTACTCGATGATGACGTCACGGATGTCGATCATCGGATGAACTGGAAATCGGTGCTCTCTTCGTACGTCGGCGATCGATAGACGTAGCCCTTGTCGAGCATCCACGCGAGGACGTCCTCATAGTCCGATCGGGAGAGGACCGACGGCAGGTCGAAGGTCGGGATCGGGATCGTGTCGAAGACCTCTTGGTTGATCGTCGACCGATCCGCCCCCTGGAAGAAGAGCGACAACGCGACGTCGATCCCGCGGTCGATCAGATCGTCGCGCGGTGTGGCGTTGATCCGCTCGATCGCTTCGATGTAGGCGGCGTAAAATGCCGCGATCGCCTCCGGCTGGGCGGCCATGTAGTCGCGATCGAAGACGATCACCGAGGGGAGGACACCGATTCCGGAGAAGTCGTCGTGGATCACCAGCTCGACCGGAGCTCCGCCGGGCGGGTGGTAGGTCGCGATGTAGCTGACGTACGGCTCAGGGAGAACGGCGGCCGGAAGCGTCTGCGCGGCGAACCAGACCGCCATCTGCAGCATGTCGTGGAAGTAGGTCGTCCTCGCCGGCTCGACGTCTTCGCCCCGGCGATCGGCGAGGAGTCGATCGAGGAGGTACTCGGTATCGCTCCGGTAGATCGTTCCGATCGAATACTCGGAAGCGAGGAGCGAGTCCAACGACTCGACCCGGAACGACGCCGGCGACAGGAGCGCAAGTGCCATACCTCCCGTCTGCGGCTGCGAACTCGCCGCGCTCGTGATGACGATGTCGCCTCCGGACGTCGAATCGAGGATCGACCGCGTGATGTCTTCCATCATTCCATCGAGATTGCCGGTCATCAGCGCGGCACTTCGCTGCTGGTTGTCGGCGATTCCGATCAGCTCGACCGAGACGCCGTGTGCTTCGAACAGGCCCCATTCCTGCGCGAACGCGATCGGCAGCGCCTCGAGGACCGGAGGGAGGCTGAATCGGAGGGTCGGAAGCGTCTCTCCAACGGCTGCGATCGATATCGAAGTGAGAACGAAGAAAAGGGCCGCCCGTCGAATCCAGACCATCGACTTCCCCCTCGCGAGTTGAGATCTCGACCGCGATTATACCCACCGCCGTCACAGCGACCAATCGCCCATTTGCAGATCGCACCATCGCTTCCCGGTGTCGAGCCAGGGGAAACCTGGGCGAAGGTCGTGTATCATCACGGTTCTGATGGATGGGCTGACAACATGGTTGTGGCGTTATCGGGGGCGAATTCTCGCGGGGTTCCTCTCACTGCTGATGGTCAACGGGGCGACGATCCTCGTCCCGCTCGTCATCCGTGAGGCGATCGACCGGCTGACCCTCGGCGAGGGAGCCCTCCTCCGGAGCGGGCTGATGATCACCGGCCTCGCCGCGGTCGTGATGATCTTCCGTTTCCTCTGGCGGTACTTCTTCATCGGCGCGGCGCGGCGGATCGAGCGCGAACTCCGGGCGAAGCTCTACTCGCACCTGCTCGGCCTGTCGGCCTCGTTCTACAATGAGACGAAGACCGGCGACCTGATGGCCCACGCGACCAACGACATCGAGGCGATCGCCCGGGCCTGCGGGTTCGGCGCGATCACGATCGCCGATCCGCTGTTCATGATCCCCGTCTCGGTCGCAATCATGATCTCGATCGATCCGCGCCTGACGCTCTACGCAATCCTCCCTCTGCCGGTCCTGACGCTGTTCATGCTCTGGTTCGGGACGGTGATCCATCGCCGATTCGAGGCCGTCCAGGAGGCGTTCTCCACCCTGATGGAGAAGGTCCGCGAGACCGTCTCCGGCATCCGGGTGTTGAAGTCGTTCGTCCAGGAACGGGGCACCGAGGACGACTTCTCGACGACCAACCAGCTTCAGGTCGACCGGAACATGGCGCTCGTCCGGATCATGGGCCTCTTCCATCCGATGATCGAGCTCCTCTCCGGCGCGTCGCTCGCGATCATCCTCTGGATCGGCGGTGTCGGCGTCATCCGCTCGACGATCTCGCTCGGCGACTTCGTCGCCTTCACCCAGTACCTGTCGATGCTGATCTGGCCGATGGTCGCGATGGGCTGGGCGGTCAACCTGATCCAGCGTGGCCGAGCCTCCCTCGGACGGATCAACCGCCTCCTCGCCGAGACGCCGGAGATCGTCGCGCCGGCCAAGCCGCGTTCGCTTTCCGGGACCCGGATCGAGATCCGCGATCTGACGTTCGCCTATCCCTCGCCGGACGGGCGCCCGGCGACGCCTGCGCTGTCGGACATCCAGCTGACGATCGACGAGGGGATGACCCTCGGGATCGTCGGGCTGACCGGCGCCGGGAAGAGCACGCTCGCCCATCTGATCCCGCGGATCTTCGATCCCCCGGTCGGGACGATCTGCATCGGCGGGATCGACATCCGCGATGTCGGGCTCGACGAGCTCCGCCGGTCGATCGGCTTCGTCCCGCAGGATCCGTTCCTCTTCTCCGCGACGCTGTCGGAGAACATCGCGTTCGGCGTTCCGGACGCCGCGCAGGAGACAATCGAAGAGGCGGCGATCCTCGCAGGGATTCACGACGAGATCCTCGAGTTCCCCGAGGGATACGAGACGACCGTCGGCGAACGCGGCATCTCGCTTTCCGGCGGTCAGAAGCAACGGATCGCGATCGCCCGTGCCCTCCTCCTCAAGCCGCAGATCGTCATCTTCGACGATCCGCTCTCCGCCGTCGACGCCGAGCGGGAGGAGTTCATCCTCGGCAAGCTGCGCGAGTTCTTCCACGGACGAACGAGCATCATCATCGCGCACCGGATCTCCGCAGTGATGCACGCCGACCAAACGATCGTCATCGACAAGGGTCGGATCGTCGAGCGAGGAACGCACGAGGAGCTGATCACCGGCGACGGGATCTACGCCCGAATCTGGAAGCTGCAGCAGGCTGAGAGGAGGGCGAGTCAGTCGTGAACGATCACTTTCACGAAGACGAAGTCCTCGGCAAAGCGTTCGACGCGCGCCTGATGCGGCGGCTGATCCGCTTTCTTTCACCATATCGCGCGCTGTTTGCCGTCTGCGTCCTCCTGACGGTCGCGATCGCTGGGCTCCAACTCGTCATCCCCTACATCAGCAAGGTCGCGATCGACAGCTTCATGACGCTCCCGCGGAGCATCGTCGTTCTCGACGAGGTGCCGACCGCCGGGAATCCGATCGATCTCGGCAACGGGCAATACCTCGTGGAGACGCAGCATGTCCCCCCAGAGGTCCGACGCGACTGGGAGGCCGCGGGGATCCTGTCGATCGAGCGCTACCTGTGGATCGACGCCGGCTCGGACGAAGCGACCTTCGCCGAGAGCCATCCCGAGACGTTCACCGCCGTTCCCGGAGGCTGGTTCGCCAGCGAGGAGGACTTGCGGGCGCTGCCGACGCGGGATCTCGAGCGGATCCGCGGCTCGGCCATCGCCGGGGTCATCCGGCTGGCGGGAATCTTCGCCATCGTTCTGCTGACCCGCCTCCTCTTCACCGTTCTCCAGGTCTACCTGTTGCAGTACACCGGCCAGCGCGTGATGTACGACATGCGCCGAGGGCTGTTCGCGCATGTGCTGCGCCTCCCGCTCCGGTTCTTCGATCGGAACCCGGTCGGCCGTCTCGTCACGCGGGTGACCAACGACGTCGCCGCGATCAACGAGATGTTCACATCGATGCTGGTGAACCTCTTCCGCGATGCCTTCCTCATCCTCGGGATCCTGATCGTGATGTTCAGCCTCGAGTGGAGACTCGCTCTCGTCATCTTCGCCCTCTTCCCGATCATCGTCATCGCCGCGTGGCAGTTCCGGAACCGCGTCCGCGCGGCGTACCGCGAGGTTCGTCGACAGATCGCCCGCCTGAACGCCTACCTCCAGGAATCGATCTCCGGGATGCGAATCATCCAGATCTTCGTCCAGGAGCATCAATCGAACGTCCGTTTCGGCGGGATCAACCAGGCGAAATACGTCGCGCAGATCCGACAGATGCTGACGTTCGCCGTCTTCCGCCCGATGATGAGCTTCCTCAGCTCGTTCGCCATCGCGCTCGTCATCTGGTACGGCGGGTTCAACGTCCTCCGCGGCAGCCTCTCTCTCGGTGCGCTGACCGCGTTCATCCAGTACGTCCGTATGCTGTTCGAGCCGGTTCTCAACCTCTCCGAGGGATACAACGTCCTCCAGGCGGCGATGGCGTCGTCGGAGCGGATCTTCCGACTCCTCGACGAGGAAACGGAGGACCCGGGCCAGGGCGAGACCCTTCCCACGCCCGAGGGGCGGATCGAGTTCCGCGACGTCTGGTTCGCCTACAACGAAGAGGATTGGGTCCTCCGCGGCGTCTCGTTCGTCGCCGAGCCCGGGAAGCACATCGCCATCGTCGGGCCGACCGGATCGGGAAAGACGACGATCATCCGGATCCTCCTTCGGATGTACCCGATCCAGAAGGGGCAGATCCTCTTCGACGGCGTGCCGATCGAGCAGCTCGACCTCGCGGAGCTCCGGTCCAAGATGGCCGTCGTCCTCCAGGACGTCTTCCTCTTCTCCGGCGACATCATGGACAACATCAAGCTCCGGTCCGACATCCCGGAGGAGAAAGCGATCGAGTCGGCCCGGTTCGTCAGCGCCGACTTCGTCGAGGCCCTCCCCGATGGGTACCACACCGAGGTCAAGGAGCGTGGCGTGACGCTCTCCGTCGGCGAACGACAACTCCTCTCGTTCGCGCGCGCGGTCGCGTTCGACCCGACGGTCCTCGTCCTCGACGAAGCGACGGCGAGCATCGATTCACACACCGAGGCACTCATCCAACGTTCCCTGCACAAGATCATGGAGGGGCGCACGTCGATCGTCATCGCCCACCGACTGTCGACGATCCGCGAAGCGGACACGATCATCGTCCTCCATAAGGGCGAACTCGTCGAGTCCGGAACGCACGAGGAGCTCCTCGCCGAAGACGGTCTTTACGCCGCGCTGCACTCCCTCCAGTTCGCGGAAGTCGAAGGCGGTTCTGCCTCTTCACCGAACGTCCCCGCGTAGCGATAACCCGCAAGAGTTTGGCGTTTCGTGCAGCATCGTGCATACTTGGCCAGAGGGGGCCATGGGCAAGCGCAATATCGCACGAGACGTAGACGTCAACCTCTATAAGGAACTCTACGATCGCGTTCCCATCGGCCTGTATCGAACTACAACTCGCGGTCAGATCATCGACGTCAACCCGGCGCTCCTCCGCATGCTCGGATACCCGGACAAGGAGGCGCTCCTCGCCGAGGCCGCAGACACAATCTACGCCAATCCCGAAAGCCGGGGTCGGTGGCTCGCCGAAATGGAGGCGAAGGGGACAGTCTCCGGCTTCGAAGCGCAGTGGCGCCGGAGCGACCGGACCCTGATCTGGGTCGAGGAGAACGCGTACGCCGTCCGCAGCGACGACGGATCAATCCTCCACATCGAAGGGAGTGTCGACGACATCACCCGCCGGCGCACCGTCGAAGAGCGCCTCGCCGAAGAGCGGGTCCGATTCGAGCAGCTCTTCGCCGCCGCCCCCGAAGCGATCGTCCTCTGCGACAACGACGCGATCATTCAACGGGTCAACGACGAGTTCACAAACCTCTTCGGCTACGCAGCTGACGAGGTCGTCGGAAAGAACATCGATCAGCTGATCGCCAAGGGGCTCAACGGCCTCCACGACGAAGCGAGCGGCGTCACCGAGACGATCGCCGCCGGTGAGACCGCGTTCATCAGGGGAACGCAGCGCCGCCACAAGGACGGTCGACTGATCGACGTCTCGATCCTCGGCAAACCGATCATGGTCGACGGCGTGAAGGTCGCCCTCTACGCGATCTACCGCGACATCACGGCCCGCGTCGCCATGGAACGGTCGCTCATCGAGGAGAAGGCGCGGTTCGAGCAGCTGTTCGCCGCCTCGCCGGAGGCGATCGTCCTCTGCGCCAACGACGGGGCGGTCCTCCGCGCGAACGACGAGTTCTACCGCCTGTTCGGCTACACAGCCGACGAGGTGATCGGCGCCGACATCGATCGTCTCGTTGCGGCGGAGGGGAACGGACAGCAGGACGAGGCGAAGGGGATCACGCAGCAGATCGCCGACGGTCAGACGTCGTTCGTCGAGACGGAACGACAACACGCGGACGGGACCTCGCTGCATGTCTCGATCCTCGGCAAGCCGATCGAGATCGATGGAGATCAGGTCGCCGTCTATGGAATCTATCGCGACATCACCGCGCGGAAGGAAGCCGAGGCGGCGCTCGCCGCGTCCCGTAGGAAGGTCGAAGAGCTCCACGAGGCCGCCGACGCGCTCGGCGCAGCCGAGGACGAAGAAGCAGTCTACAGAATCACCGCCGAGGCGGCGGACCGCGTTCTCGGTTTCTCGCTCGGTCTTCTGTGCATCGCGGACGAAGATGCGTTCGTCTGTCGTGCGGTCTCCTCGACCATCGAGCTGGAGGCGCCGGAGCGGACGCGAATCGACCCAACGGGCGTCGCCGTTCAGACGCTCGAATCCGGCCGCCCGATCATCGTCAATGACCCGCCGCCCGACAGGCTTCCACAGGGGATCCCGCCCACATCGCGGTCGCTGATCTGCGCGCCGATCGGGGAGATCGGCATCTTCCAGGCAGCGTCGCTCGAGCCGGAAGCGTTCGGTGAAGAGGACGGCCGTCTCCTCGCGATCCTCCTCGGGCACACCGCCGTCGCGGCATCGCGGCTTCGGCTGCAACAGGAGCTGATCCGGCAGGCCCGCCACGACGCGCTGACCGGCGTCTTCAATCGCCACTACTTCAACGAACTGATCGCGCAGGAGGTCCTTCGGGCGTCGCGCTACAACCATCCGATCGGCCTGTTGATGATCGACGTCGACCGGTTCAAGGAAATCAACGATCGATACGGGCATCAGACGGGCGATATGGTGCTCAAGGAGATCGCGGACGTCCTCCGAACGACCGTCCGGCAGACCGACATGATCGTCCGCTACGGCGGCGATGAATTTCTCATCATGCTGACCGAGACCGGCGAGGATGCGGAAGAGGCGGCGATCCGCGTCCGCGCCGCCGTCGTCGGCAGCGACAAGCTCAAACAGATCAGTGGTTTCGACGTCACGGTCTCCGTCGGCAGCATCTTCTGGCATCCGGACGCGGGGACACCGATCGAGGAGGCGCTGGCGACGGCTGACTCGCGGATGTACGACGACAAGCGCCGCCGCTGACCCTCCCCAACTGGGTTCCTTCTTTCGGGAGCTCTGACTTCTAGGTTCGTTCCCATGACTCGCTCTTCGGTACCATAGGCATACTCCTTGGGACTGGAGATCCCGATGAACGAACGCCAACCGGATTGCGAGATCGATCAGCACCTCTACGCTCAGCTGTTCGAGCAGAGCGTCGACGGGATCCTCCTGATCCGAAACGGCGTCATCTATCGCGCCAACCCGTCGTTCTGCACGATGCACGGATATGAACCGAGCGAGCTGATCGGACGGAGCCCGATCGACTTGATCCATCCCGATGATCGAGCGACCGCTCGGGAGCGGATGGCCACGCTCGGCGCGGGGCAACCTGTCGTCGACGCGTTCACCTATCGTACCTTTCATCGCGACGGCCACACCCTGTGGGTCGAAGCGACAAGCCGACCACTCGCCGGAGACGAATCCTTCAGCTTCCTCGCGATCTGCCGAGACGTCTCCGCGCGTCAGCAAGCGGACCGCGAACTGCGCGAGAACGCCGGCAAGCTCCGCGGGATCATCGAGCACTCGGCCGACGCGATCATCCTCGTCGGCGCTGGGGGCGAGATCCTCGAATGGAATCCGGGCGCCGAGCGATTGTTCCGAATCCCACGCGAAGATGCGCTCGATATGACGCTCCCTCAGATCGAGCACCAGCTCGCCTTCGGGAGCCCCGAAGGAACGAAGCTGCCACACGGGGCCGCCGACATCCTTGCGCGCTTCTTCGAACAAGGAGACGACGCCGAGCTGGACATCGAACGACAGATTGCGTTCACGCGACCGGATGAGAATCGCCGAACGATCCGTGCCATCGCCCGACCGATTCCGATCGAAGGTGAACGTCTCTTGTGTATCTTCGCGCGAGATGTGACCGAAGAACGGGCACACGCAGCGACCCTTCGCGAAAGCGAGGCGCGATACCGAAGCCTGTTCGACAGCGTCCCGATCGGCCTTTACCGGACAACCCCGGATGGGAAGGTCGTCGACGCCAACCCGGCGCTTGTGGAGATGCTTGGATACCCGAACCGAAAGATGCTTCTCGAGACGCCCGTCGACGATGGGTACGCGGAGCGTGAGGCCCGCCACGCCTGGCAACAGCGGATCGAGCGAGACGGCGTGATCGACGGATCGGAGGCCGTCTGGCGAACCCACGACGGCCGAGATCTGTGGATCGAGGAGAGCGCCCGGGCGGTCCGCGACGAGGACGGACGGGTTGTCTGCTATGAGGGATCGGCCAAAGACATCTCCGACCGAAAGCGGATCGAGGCCGCCCTCGACCGAGAGAAGGCGTACTTCGAGCGGCTGTTCGCTGCCTCGCCCGAAGCCGTCGTCCTCTGCGATGGCAACGGAAGGGTTGCTCGAGTCAACGGGGAATTCACGCGTCTGTTCGGCTACAGCGAGAAGGAGAGCGTGGGGAAAGACATCGACGCCCTCGTCACGCCGTCATCCGGGGAGCTTCGCGACGAGGCCAAGTCGATCACCTCCAACGTAACCGGCGGCGAGCAGGTCGCTGTCGAGGCGATCCGGCAGCGAGCGGACGGTGCGTTCGTCGATGTCTCCGTCCTCGCGCAGCCGATCTTCGTCGGGAGCGAACAGGTCGGCATCTACGCGATCTACCGCGACATCGGCCCGCGAAAGGCGGCCGAGGAAGCGCTCCGGCAGGAGAAGGCGCGGTTCGAGCAGCTCTACGAAGCGTCCCCTGAAGCGATCGTCCTCTGCACAAACGAGAGTGTCATTCTCCGCGCGAACGCGGAGTTCACACGGCTCTTCGGCTACACGAAGGACGAGGCGATCGGCGCCAACATCGATCGGCTCCTCGCGCCAACTAAGGACGGGTTGATCGAGGAGGCGCTCGCTCTGACGCACCGGATCGCCGATGGGCAGACTGACTCGATCGAGACCGTCCGCCGAAGGAAGGACGGCAGCCACGTGCAGGTATCGATCCTCGGCACACCGATCCGAATGGGCGGTGAGCAGGTCGCCGTCTATGGGATCTATCGAGACATCACCGACCGGAAAGAGGCGGAGATGGCGCTTGCGGAGGCGCGGCAGCGGGTCGAACAGCTCCACGAGGCCGCCGGTCGACTCGAACGGGCAGAGAGCGAGGACGATGTCTACCGGATCGTCATGGAGGCGGCGGAACGGATCCTCGGCTTCTCCCACTGCGCGATCGACGTCGCACGGAACGGCCTCCTGATCACCCAGGCCGTCTCGTCCGAGACGCCGAAGGAGCGGATCCGGAGGACGCCGATCGCCAAGGCCGGAATCGCCGGAGAGGTCTATCACGAAGGGAAGACGTCGATCGATAACAACGTCCGGGCCAGCCGGCTGAGCGAACGAGCCTCGAAGCCAATCCAATCGTTGATCAGCGTGCCGATCGGCAGCGTCGGCGTCTTCCAGGCCGCGTTGGACACGCCGGGCGCGTTCAGCGAAGACGACGCCCGCCACCTGGAGATCCTCCTCGGCCACACCGCCGAGGCCCTCGCGCGGTTGAATCTCCAGCAGGAGCTGATCGACCAAGCGATCCGCGATCCGCTGACCGGCCTGTTCAACCGGCGGTACTTCAACGAGGTCATCGAGCAGGAGACCCTCCGCGCTACGCGCTACGACCACCCGCTCGGCCTGCTGATGATCGACGTCAACCGGTTCAAGGAGATCAACGACAGCCTCGGCCATCAGACCGGAGACGATGTTCTCCGCGAGATCGCCCGGGTTCTGCAGGCATCCGTCCGGGAGACCGACTTCGTCGTCCGCTACGGCGGCGACGAGTTCCTCGTCGTCCTCACCGAGACCGGCGAGGAGGCCGACCAGGCGGCACAACGGATCCGAACGATGGTCCGGGAGAGCGTCGAGCTCCGGCAAATCACCGACTTCCCGGTCACGGTGTCGGTCGGCACCACGGCTTGGCAGCCGGACTCCGAGCTGACCGTCGAGCTGGCACTTGCTCGCGCCGACGCGCGGATGTACGAGGACAAGCGACGCGCGTGAAGCGCTGGGATCCGGATCGCGAGCCCGCCATGTCCGAACACGAAAAGGTCTTCGCCTACGTCGTTCGCGCCGGCGATGGCGCGCCGGAGCTTCTCGTGTTGGAGAGCCTCGACGAGCCGGGCTTCGAGACACCGAAGGGCGGCGTCGAGGAGGGAGAATCCCTCGCCGAGGCCGTCCACCGCGAGCTGTTCGAAGAGGCCGGGATCGCCGGTGTCCGCATCGCCCGCGAACTCGGCGTTGCCGATTGGGAGAGAGAACGACAACACTTCTTCCTCGCCGAAGCACCGCCCAGCCTGCCCGACCGTTTCGGGCACACCGTCACCGGAGAGGGCGTCGATGCCGGATTCCACTACCGGTTCTCCTGGCTTCCGGTCGACGACCGCCTTCACGACAGCCTCGTACAGGGCTGCGATCGGTTCGTCGACGAACTCCTCGCAGCAATGCGTCATCGCGAGACATCCGGTTGAGCAACTTCGATCGTGCGAGTAGAGTCTTTGGAGCCCCCTAGATTCCAAGGGAACTCTGCCGATCGACGGAAGGGGCGGGAGGACAGCCGATGCTCTCGTACGTCGTGAAGCGGTTCGCCAGCGTGATCCCCGTCTTCGCAGCCGTCTCATTCGTCTCTTTCGGGCTGATCTCGCTCTTCCCCGGCGACTTCTATTCGCCGTCGATGATCGGCGCGGCGCTGTCCGGCCTCGACCCGCACGAAGTCCACGAGGCTCTCCGCGTCATGTCCGGGATCGACAAGCCCTTCATCGTGCAGTGGTGGATCTGGATCAGCGGCGTCGTCACGAAGGGCGATTTCGGGTTCTCCTTCCGAACGAACGGGTCGGTCGCCCGCTATATCTTCCATCCCGACAGCGGGCTCTACTGGACGCTTCTGATCGTCGGCACGTCGATGCTTCTCGCATGGCTGTTCGCGATCCCCCTCGGGATCCTCACCGCCATCCGACACAACCGCTGGGCCGATTGGCTGGTCACCAGCTTCACCTACATGGGGATCTCGATCCCCGGCTACGTCCTCGGCTGGATCTTCCTCTGGTTCATCTTCCGATTCGTCGATCCGATGGTCTGGAAGTCGTGGCTCTGGGGACTCTGCAACTACGCGTACCGCGATCAGCCGCTCACCTGGGCGAAGGCGCTCAATCACACCTACCATCTTCTGCCGGCATGGCTGATCGTCGGCGCACCGATGTTCGCCGCCGTCACCCGCCACCTGAAGATGAGCTTCCTCGACACCCTGAAAGCACAGTACCTGACGACCGCTCGATCGAAGGGCCTGACCGAATGGCGGATCCTGTTCAAGCACGCGCTCCGGAACGCGCTCAATCCGCTGGTCAGCATGCTCGGCCTGATGCTCCCGACGCTCCTCGCCGGATCGATCATCGCGACGACCGTGCTCGGACTGCCGACGTTCGGCCGTGTCTTCCTCGACGCGATCGAGACCCAGGACCAGCACGTCCTCACCGCCGCGCTTCTCTTCTACGGCGCGTTCCTGATCGTTGGGAACCTGATCGCCGATCTGCTGCTCGCACTCCTCGACCCGCGGATCCGCTATAGCTAGTCCGGGACCCGCGTTCGCCGCACCTGCGCCGCGATCATCCCGACGAGCATCAGCCCGCACCCGGCGAGCATCCGTGCCGTCATCGTCTCACTCAGGAGGAGCCATCCGCCGAGCACCGCGAACGCCCCCTCCATGCTGAGGATGATCCCGGTCCGCGACGGATCGACGCGCCGCTGCCCGACGACCTGCAGGGTGTAGGCGACACCGGTCGACAGGAGCCCGGCGTAGAGGATCGGAACGAGCGCACGGAGAAGCGCGGGCAAGGCAATCGTCTCCGTGATCAGCGCGACGATCAGGCTGAGCGTTCCACAGACGGCGAACTGGACCACGGCGACACGGAGCGGCCGGACCCGCCCGGCGAGCCAGCCGATCACGTGAACGTGCACCGCCCACCCGAACGCACTGGCGAGGACCAGGCCGTCGCCAAGACCGATGGTCGCACCCCCGGTGACGGTCAGCAGGTAGAGCCCGCCGATCGCGAAACCGGCGCCGATCCAGACCGGCAGACCGGTCCGCTGCTTCCTGAGTAGCCCGAGAAGCGGGACGATCACGACGTAGAGCCCGGTGATGAACCCCGCCTTCCCTGCGGTGGTGTAGACGATCCCGACCTGCTGCAGCGACGCGGCGACGAACAGAAGCAGCCCGGCCACCGCCATCCCGCACGCGATCTTCCTCGACGAACTCCGATCCGGCGCGCCGGTCCGATCCGCCCTCCTTCCGAATCCGAGGAACGGTAGGAGGACGGCGCTGCCGAGGAGGAACCGGACGCCGTTGAACGTAAACGGACCGACGTGCTCCATCCCCGCCCGCTGCGCGACGAACGCGAACCCCCAGATCGCCGACGCAAGAAGAAGCTGCAGGATGGAGATGCGACGCTGGGTCCGCTCGTTCATGACGGCCCGGATTCTATCACGTGCCCCGGTGATGGAACGCACCCGCTACATCGCGTTCGGTCGGCGGACCATGAACCAGAGCGGGCAGCCGGCGGCCAGCTCGCGCTCTTCGTGGACGACCTCGAACCCGTACCTCTGATAGAACGTCACCGCCCGCTCGGTCTCGGTCTCGAGGTAGCAGGGAACCCCGCCGGCATCCGATTCGACCAGGATCGGCCCGAGGAGCCGCCCGCCGATTCCCCGCCCCTGCACGTCGGGGCAGACGCCAAGCGCCCACAAGTACCAATGCGGCTCCGGCATCAGCCGAGTGTGGATCTTGTCGATCGCCTTGATCGTATCGAGGAATCGCTTCCGCGACGGCGGGCTGAGGACCATCACCGACCGAGCGAGGCTGAACCCGGTTCGGATCATCCGCCAGAGCGTCGCCCGCGCCATCCCCGGTCGCGCCCAGCAGGCGACCCCTTCAAGGTCCGGTGTCGTGAAGTTCTGCCCGTACCGCTGACAGTAGGCGAGGACCCCCTTCCAGAGGACCGGCATCGCCCGCTCGTACTCGGACCGATCCGGGAGGATCACCGACCAGAGCGGGTCCGCGTCGAAGGCTTGTGCCAGCGTCTCGACCGCCCGTGGCCAGTCCGCTCGTTCCAATCGAACGATGTCGCTCATGCCTCGATTGTACGCACCTGCAGCGCCATAGGAAATCGTGTTCGCCCCTACGGCTGAGCAGGTCGCGGTTGCGATCACGACACTATATAATCTCCCGGTCGTACCAACCTTGGGTGGTGAGTATGGATACTGCGCGGATTCTCTTTAGCACAGCCGGTGGGCTCGCTCTGTTCCTCTACGGACTTCGCGTTCTCAGCGACGCCCTCAAACGAGCAATCGGCGATCGGATGCGCTCCCTCCTCGAACGGCTGACCGGCAGGGCCTGGCGCGGCGCGATCGTCGGGGCGCTGACGTGCGGAACCCTCCAGTCGAGCAGCATGACGATGGTCCTGCTGATCGGGCTGATCAACGCCGGTGCACTAACCCTCGCTCAAGGAATCGGCGTCATGCTCGGCGCTGAGATCGGCACGACCCTGACCGCGCAGATCATCGCGTTCAAGATCGGCCACTACTATCTGCCGATCATCGCGTTCGGTTTCCTCCTCGCCGAGCTCTTCCGTGGCAAGCGGGCCGGCGACGTCGGGCGGATCATCCTCGGCTTCGGACTCCTCTTCCTCGGGATGAGCGTCGTCTCCGGCGGGCTGAAGGGACTCGCGCAAACCGAAGGGGTACTCAACCTTCTCAAGGCATGCGCCGACCGCCCGCTTCTCGGCGTCCTCGTCGGCGCCGGCGTCACTGCCGTCATCCAGAGCTCGTCGGCGATGACGGCCCTCGTCATCGGAATGGGCGCCGCCGGCCTCCTCTCGCTCCCGGCCGCGATCGCTCTGATCCTCGGCGCGAACATCGGGACGACGATCACCGCGATGATCGCGTCGATCGGATCGTCACTCTCCTCGCGTCGCCTTGCCGTGACCCAGCTTCTGGTCAACGTCCTCGGCGTCGGTGCGTTCATCCCGCTCGTCGGGTGGTACGCGCAGCTCGTCGCGATGACCTCAACATCGTTGACGCGGCAGATCGCCAACGCGCACACCTTCTTCAACGTCCTCGTCACCCTCACCCTCATCCCGTGCGTCGGCGGTCTCGTCTGGATCGTCACGCGGATCGTCCCCGGGAAGGAGCAGGCCGAGCGCGCCCAACCGGAGTACCTCGGCGAGCAATTCCTCCGCTTGCCCTCGGTTGCCCTCCAGCAGGCGCGGCGCGAGCTGATGCGGATGGGCCGGATGACCGTCGACATGCTCGCGACCGCACGCAGCCTCCTTCTCGGACAGGGCCCACTTGACACAGCCACCGTCTTCGAGGCCGAGGACGCGATCGACACGTTGCAGGACGCCGTCGATGACTACCTCGACCAGATCGACGGAAGCTCGCTCTCGACCGACGACGAGCGGCGTCTTCATGTCTTCCGCCACGTCGTCGGCGACATCGAGCGGATTGGCGACCATGCCGTCAACATCGCCCAGCGGGCCCGTCGCACCCACCGTGACGACCGTCCGTTCTCGGTGCAGGCCGTCGACGAGCTGAGCCACATGTTCGATCGAGCGACCGAGCTCTATCGCCTCTCCCTTCGCGCGCTCCAGGGAGAGGATCGGGATGCCGCGCACGAGGCACTCGACGTCGAGCGGGACGTCGATCGGCTCGAGATCGAGTACAAAGCGAACCACGTCCGCCGCCTCGAAGAAGGGACCTGCGATCCCGAAGCCGGGATCCTCTTCGCCGAGATCCTCCACAACCTCGAGCGGATTGGCGACCACGCCGTCAACATCGCCGGGGATGTGTTGCTGATCTAGACAGAACTCGACCTGCGCCTGTTCGGCCTCCTATGCTCCTCGGCCGTATACTGACGCCCTTGTCGATTCCACGGAGGGAGATATGAGATTCCGACTGACGATCATCCTGCTGCTTGTCGTGCTGTTCATCGTCCTGATTGCGCAAAACACCGGGGACGCATCGATCACGTTCCTGTTCTGGACCGCGACCGCGTCGCGGATCGTCCTTCTGGCAATCACCTTCCTCGTCGGCATCGTGGTTGGCTTCCTTCTCGGCCGCCCGTGGCGGAGGGGAAGAAAGGCAGAGCCCCAGCGCACGCCGCCAGCTGAGGAATAGGACAAGGCGAAGCGATCGCACTCGCCGCCCATCGGATCACCCACGACGGCACACCCTCGCTGATCCGCATCGAATCGGCTAAGATCCGCGCGCTCCGAGGAGGTCTGACGAGGGGGTTCGCCAATGAGGCTCAACACGCTGGTCTTCCTGCTGCTCGGCGGAATCTGGGGATCGACGTGGATGTTCATCAAGATCGGCCTCGCCGACGTTCCGCCGTTCACGTTCGTCGCCGTCCGGTTCATGATCGCCGCCGCCGCGCTCCTCGGGATCATTGCACTCCGTCGGATTCCCCTCCCGAGAAGATGGCGCGACTGGCGGGTCATCCTGTTTACCGGAGGCCTCGCAATCAGCGGCTGCTACGGCCTCGTCTATTGGGCCGAGCTGTACATCCCGTCCGGACTGGCAAGCGTCCTCAGCACGACGATCCCTCTGTTCGGGCTCCTCTTCGGCCACGTCCTGTTGGCCGACGACCGGATCACAGCCCGGAAGCTCGTCGGTGTCCTCCTCGGCCTCGGCGGCGTCACCTTGATCTTCTCCGGGCAGCTCTCGGCCTCCGGCGCGATGGCCGCGTGGGGAACCCTCGCGATGCTCGGCGCCGCCATCTCCGCCGCGCTGGCGAACGTCATCATCAAGCGAACCATCACGCATGTGAGTCCCGTCGTCTTGAGCGGAGGGCAGATGCTCTTCGGGATGATCCCCCTGACCATCATCAGCACCTTAGCAGAAGGGAATCCCTTCGCCATCGCCTGGACGGCGAAAGCGATCTGGGCGCTCCTCTACCTCGCGATCGTCGGGACGGTGATCGCGTTCGTCCTCTTCTACTGGCTCGTCCAGCGAATTCCGGTCAGCCGCGCGCAACTGATCCCGTTCCTCTCAACGATCCTCGCCGTCCTCCTCGGTGCGATCGTCCTCGGCGAGCGCCTCAACTGGCAGACCGGCCTTGGGTCGGTCGTGGTCCTCACTGGGCTGGCTGTGGCGCTGTTGACGCGGAGACGCCGGCGCAGTACGAGGATCCACGTCGTGTAGGAGTGGGGAAGCAAGCCTGAGTCACCGAATGCAGCCTCATCGGAAGCGGCATCGGCTCGCAACCCGGATCGCAGGCAATACAGGTGCAAGGCAGCCAATGGAACTCTTGTCGAGTCTGATGGCATGTCAGGATTGAATCTCGTAGTTCTGTCTGTATAGTATTGGAGGATCTCGAGATGATTAGCAGCCGCGCGCTCCAGAGAGTTCAGGATCTGATCGGCATCTCATGCAGAGTCCCGTTTGCGCTTTACGATGCAGAGAGGATGTCGTCTGCTCTTCGAGAGACCGAGACTCCCAGCACACTCATTGAAGCTTGCCGAGCATCCCGGGAGACACACTGGAGCATGAATCAGAGCCTGCACAGGCTCCTGGAGCAGCACAGATCACTCTGGACATCTCAATTGCAGAGGTTGGCAGATGTCCATGCCAACCGATTGTCGCAGGCAGATACCCGGCAGGAGCGAAAGGCCCTGCTCTTCGACGGGATACGAGGTTTCACGTGTTTCGCATCTGCTCTATACAGGAATGGTTCAGTCAAGGAGCAGGGCGATGATCCTGTTCTACTCATGGTCGGTGGCCCTATTGGAAGAGCCCCCAGCGTAACCTGGGAGACAATCTGGGATGTTTTCGATCAACAAGATTCAGCCAGCATGCTTGAGTATCAGCTGGCATCTGAGCTTCTCAGCATTGGCGAATGGAAGCCCGAGCTTCAGGAGCCATGGCTCTATGAGCTAGACTCGATTAGGATAGCGCTTGAGTGCTTCATTGATGCCGCTTGGCAGCCGGACGACGCCAAGTGCGATGAAAGCAGCACAATCGCGAAGGCTGCTTATGAAGTCTTCCGCGTAGTCTCGCAGCGATTCCGTCTAGCAGAAGGGTTCCGGGACTTGCTCGATCTGACTTCAGGCGTTGCCTCCATCATCGCTCTCCTTCCCCTGCCACTCACACAAACTGGCATTCTCGTCCACATTGAGCTGGCAGACAACGTAGCTCTCGAGCCAGCTTTCCGTTACGTTGCCTCTCCTGAGTGTGTCGCTGGCCTACTTGGAACTGAACTCCCGCGTGAGAGCCAAGAGTCATTGCTGCGGGAGCTACTTCCTAGCGCACCTCCAAACATCCGCGAGCGAATCTCCCTGTCATCGAAGTCCAGCGGCAGAGCCATCATCTGGACATGCAGTTCGACCCGCCTTGCTTCACATCGGAGATTACGCTCAGTCCTTCGAACGAATGCATGGATCCCGCTCCTCGTGGGACCGGGTCCGCATGTTGAGCGCCGCTTCCGACAGATCCTTCAGCAAGCGGACAGCCATCTCCAGCATGAACTCGCTGATCTCACTTTGGACTCCGAGACACTCCACTCCCAGCAAGTCGAGAGCCTGCTCTGTGAATCGCAGAATCTGATTGGTTATAGCAGTGCTTGCCTATTGCGCATCTCGCCCATAGAAGGCAACTACGGACCAGATGCTCCGATGCTTGTCCGCACTGTAGCCTCTTGTCCAATGCAGGGAATTGAGGCGAATTCCGATGCAACACTGATGGAGCTTTGTATTGAATCCGAGCAGTTCGAACAGCTGTTCAACCGACGCGTCCCATGGCTTGACAATAGCGGGAAGGTAGCTCTAATCCCGGTCGTAGCCGGAAATCGAACTATCGGCCTTCTACGGTTCGAGTTCGCTACACGCACCCTATGCGAGTCCTCCATGGCGCTCATGATTGGGCAGAGCGGACGCTTGGGTTCTCGACTTCCGTATCGCCGTTTCTTCGATCTCCTCAGAGATACAACTGAACTTGCTGAGCATTTCACCGATACTACCTGGACTACACTGGCCAGCAAGGTTGCCTTCCAGTTCTCCGAGTGCATGTGCTCGATCTGGACGTCCAAGGAGTCGGGTGAGTATGAGTGTCTCGGCCGTGCAGGATCGGACCTAGATCTAGTGCTTCTGCCTCGTGACCAAACGGAGAAGGGGCTGATAGCCACGTGCCTGGGGGCCGGTGGAATCCTTGTCGTTCGCCTGGACGCTGACGATTGTCCTGCGGAGTGCAAAGATGAGCTTCGCAGCAACGGATTCAACCACGGGATCGCCGTAGCAGCCAAGCCAAGCGAGGAAGAGAACGCGCCTCTCTTGGCACTGATGCTCTGGAGCAAGACTAAGTGGTGTGAGGACTACTTCTCGAAGGACGATCAGGAGTTCCTTCGTGTTCTCAGCCTGTTCATTCAGAGGATGCTCGCCTTGCACCGTCTCGCACACATACAGAAGTCTACCTATCAGGATCTGGTGAAGGGCCTCAGCCACGAGTTGGGCGCTCCTCTCTCGACACTGCACGATGCGATTAGTCTTGCGGAGATCGAAGGCTTCGGAAGACATCACCTCGTTGATGACCTGAAGACGCTCATCATGTACTCGAAGGAGCTGATAGCGAACCTTCAGCTCTTCTCGAGAGTTGCTAGGAGAAGGCATGGAGCCCCAAGCGACAGCGAACCTGTCCAGCCCGTCCAGCTCTTCAAAGACATCATCTACCCGATCTCCTCCACTCAGGCGTTCTTCATCCGGCAGAAGGGGCTTTCTTTGGATTCAGAGTTTGATCCGTCCGAGTTTCCCACTTCGTTCGCTGTCAAGAGAGTTGAAGCAGCTATGATTCGCAGCGTATGTTTCAATCTCATGGATAATGCTGTGAAATACACACTCCCGAGGACAGAGAAGCCCATTCATGTACTAGGGACCGTGGACGGCGATTTCGCCGTGATTCGGGTATCGAATTGGGGCATCGGCATTCCCGAGGGCGAAGAAGATGTGATCTTCGAGGAGGAGAAGCAAGGCAGCAACGCCCATCAGTCGGCGATCGCTGGCCACGGGATGGGGCTGTACATCTCTCGAGTCTTCATCGAGCTTCTTGGTGGTTATGTCGAGTTGGCAAGAGCAAGCAATCCCACAGTCTTCCAAGTCGGAATCCCGATGAGTCTCGCCCGCTACAGCTTCCGCAACGCACCCAATGAATAGCAGTCCTGGAGGTGATGCCATGTCGCGCGGTTCAATCCTAGTGATTGACGATGATGTATTCCGTCTGTCGCCTTTCTTCTTGCCCCTTCTGCAAGCGAAGGGCTACTCGGTACGTGCTTTTGATCGCTGGGGGCAGGCAGCAGACTGGTTGGAGGAGGCATCAGATGAGGAACGTGCAGCCATCGAGTGTGTTGTACTGGACATCATGTTCGTGCTGCCTGTCGAGGACTACGATGCCTATGAACGTGTGACCGGTGAAAAGCCAAAGGCCGGCAATTCCAAACGAGCTGGGCAAGATCTCATTCCACTGCTCAAACGGAGATTGGAGAATACGCCGATCCTAGTACTCACGAACGCACCAGTCCACACTGAAGAAGGGCTCGTATTCCGTAGCGAGCTCGAGCAACTTGCGGAAGGAGTCTACGAGAAGCCAGCGCAGGATGAATTCTACGAAGCACTGGAGGAGGCAATCTCCGAGTTTCGAAAGCAGAAAGGTAGTTCTCAAAATGAGTGACAACCAGATTGCCCCTGCTCCAAAGTCTCACAGTGATCGCAGAGGATACTTTGTCCAAATATGTATTGCGATCATGTCTGTATCTGTTCTGGGCGCAGTGGCATTCCTATGCTACCACTTCCTAGGCATCCCGAGGGGCGGCGCTACCTACTTATCCGAACTAACACTTGTCGTGACAATCGTGACTATCTTCACAGCACTCTTCGCGCTTGCAGGTGTCTTCCTCACGCATCGCTCTGTGGATCAAGCCGAGCAGATACGGGAGCGGAATACCAGATCTGAAGCGGAGTCGGTTGCTCGCCGTGAGGAATTCGAGAAGGAGTTTGCGGCAAAGAGGAGTGCTCTGAATGCAATGCTGATGGAAGCAACTACCCACCTAGCTGCTCTGAAGAACAGCGCGGCCGCATTCCATCCTTCAGGCCTCTTCCTTGCAGAACGAATTCGCTCAGGAGGCGTTCGACAGACCTCCACGCCAACTGGTGAACTCAGTGGGAGCAATGGAGTAGATCAAGGATCAGAAGACAGCTCTACACAACTGATAAACGCTATCGCTGAGCGATTTGCCAAGGCAGTTGAGGAGAACGCGGAGTTCGGATCACAAGTACAGGACTTATTCGTGGGCGAGGAAGATGAGGTCCGATCGTCCGCCCTCTACCTGGAGGCTCTTGCCGAGAAGTCCAGCAGAGTAATCGCCCTGTTCGCTGCTGACCTTCTGAGTGCCCGGCTAGTGCTGGAGAAAGAGAAGGGCCCCGCATCCTCTGCGAACCTTGTTGATGCTCTGAGCTACAGCCACCGAGGAGTAGTGGAAGCAGAGAGGCGAATGCGTCCAGGCAAGAACTAAGAATCCGACCACATTTCCGAGACAAAGAACCTGAGACTGCTGAGAATAGGTCGTCTCCGCACGGTAGCTTTCCTCGCATAGGATAACCATGAAGTTGTGATCCAAGCGCAGCTGTAGCTTGCTCTCCCCTACCCCCGCCTCGTCTCTTGCGCGGTGATCTCGCGGGTGATGCGCCGGGCGGCGTCGGTGAGGAGGCCGATCAGGAGCTGGCGCCGCGATCCCTCACCACGGTGGCTCGGTACGGACGCGCCAAGCGAGGCGACGATTCTCCCAGAGAACGAGAAGATCGGCGCAGCGATTCCGCGTGTTCCGACGATCGCTTCGCCGTCGCTCTCAGAGTAGCCGTTCCTCCGGATCTTTGCCGATTCCTGAAGCAGGACCTCGGGGTCAGTGATCGTCGAGTCAGTGAACCGCTCGAGGCCGACATCCTCGATGATCATCGTCTGCTCGGCCGGTTCGAGGTGGGCAAAGATCGCTTTCCCGGTCGCGCTGGCGTGGAGCGGATACGTATCGCCGAGGTCGTACGAGACGCGAAGCGTGTGATGCCCCTCGACGATCTCCATGCAGATCCCGACGTGCTCGTGGAGGCCGCAGAGGATGATCGTCTCGCCGGACTCGCGGGCGATCCGCTCGATGTACGGGAGGGCGACCTCGCGGAGCGGCTTGCGCGTCATCGTCGCGGCGAGTTCGAGGATCTTCGCGCCAAGGCGATAGCCGGGGCGTTCGGATGCCTCCTCGACGAGGAGGTGCGCCTTCAGCGCGGCGACGTATCGGTAGGCGGTGCTCCGAGGGAGGTCGAGCTCCTCGGCGATCTCGGAGACCTGAAGGACCGGGCGATCGACGAAGAGCGTCAGGATCTTGACGCACTTCTCGAGCGTTCCGAGCGGCCCTTCCCTGTCCTTGGCTGCCATGGTGTGAAATCTCCGTCTTCGGGGATACAACGATCGTAGGGGACCGGAGAGAGTGCAGCAAGCGCTAGGCGGACCTCTCGGCCAGCAGCTCGCACGCGATGTGGAGGTAGACGGTGCCCGATCCCGGTACGCTGCCCCGCGCCCGTGTTGCTCTGGGCCACAGCCCACAGTACGATTCGCAGAAATGCGCATCTTGGATTAGTTCTCAAGGAGGCCAAAATGAGACACCGGATCGCAGCAGCAGCCATCTTCGTCCTCATCGTTGCCGTCGTTCTATCCATCACCGGCTGCTTCCAGAGGACAGCCGTGGATGCCATTGCCTGTATCCACGCCGAACCGACCATCGGGTATGCACCGCTGACGGTGACATTCGACGCTTCGTGCTCGATCGTCGGATTGGAGAGCCCTCCCTCAGCTCAGGACTACTACTTCCTGTGGTGGTTCGACGATGGGACTCCCGGCGGAGACGTCGGAACAACGATCGAACACACATTCGACGAGCCCGGAACGTATCAGGTTCGCACAGCTATGTACGAGACAGCGAGCGGCGGAATCCCCCAGGACCAAGCCATACGAACGATCACCGTGCTACCGGCTGAGTAGCGAAACGAAACTCAGGGGCTGACAGAGGGGGCAGCGTCGCGCGGGCTATCCCGGCATCTCGGCCAGCAGCTCGCGCGCAACGCGGACAACCTCAGCGGCGAGTTCCTCTTCCGGCAGCGCAGGACCGACCGGCTCGCCGTGGAGGTAGACGGTCCCCTGCCCCGGGGCCCCGACGAGGCCGATGTCGGCCTCGCGAACCTCGCCCGGGCCGTTGACGACGCAGCCCATCAGGGCGATCGACAGGGACTCGGCGACGTCGCCAAGCTGGCGGCGGACCTCGACCGCGATCGCTTCGAGGTCGATCCCGGTCCGCCCACAGGTCGGGCAGACGCGCAGATCGATCCCGCGCGACCGGAGGCCGAGCGCCCGGAGAATCTCGTAGGCGACCCGGACCTCCTCAACCGGATCCCCGGTCAGCGAGACGCGAAGCGTGTCGCCGATCCCCTCAGCGAGGAGGACGCCGAGGCCGACGGCCGAGCGGATCGAACCCTCCCACGCGGTCCCCGCCTCGGTGATCCCGAGGTGGAGCGGGTAGTCCGATTCCTCGGAGAAGGCGCGGCAGGCGTCGATCGTCATCCGCACGTCGGTTCCTTTGAGAGAGACGACGATCCGATCGAAATCGCGCTCCTCGAGGAGCCGGATCTCATGGAGCGCGCTCTCAAGCATTCCTGCGGCAGTAGGATGGTTCTTCTCGTCACGGAATCGCTCGTCGAGTGACCCGGCGTTGACGCCGACACGGATCGGGACCCCCGCTTCGTTCGCCGCGTCGGCGACGGCCGCGATCTTCTCCGGATCGGTGATGTTCCCCGGGTTCAGGCGAAGCTTGTCGACACCGGCTCCGATCGCCGCGAGGGCAAGGCGATGATCGAAGTGGATGTCGGCAACGAGCGGGATCGCGATCCGCTCGCGAATGGCAGGCAGGGCGTCCGCCGCTTCGACGCTCGGAACGGCGACGCGGACGATCTCGCAGCCGGCCTTCTCGAGCCGTTCGATTTGCGTGACCGTCGCCTCGACATCGGCCGCGTCGGTGTTCGTCATCGACTGGACGACGATCGGCGCGCCGCCGCCGATCGGAACGTCGCGGACCATCACCTGCTTCGTCATGCTGAGTCCCTTCTGGCCGTCTTGCGTTGCTCGTCTTGCATGCTCTCGATGCTCGCGCCGGCCGCAGCCTCGCCGATCGCGCAAGCGGATCGCGCCAGCGCCTCTCGATCTCTGGTCTCGATCCACGCGACGCATGCATCGAGCGTCCGTTCGAGGACCACAGCTCCAGCCTGTCTTGCCTCGCTGAAGGCGAGAGAGAGGAAGAGATCGCCGGCGTTGATCGCCCCCGCCTCGTCCCCCGGTTCCGTCCCAGCACGAACCTGTGCGAATCCGTCGATCAGCGCCACCGCCGTCGCCGCAGCAAGGGCAGCGTCAGGGCCGGCACCAAGCTGCTCGGCCGCGTCGAACGCGTCAGCCGCTGCCCCTAGCGGGAACGAACCGTCTTCGACAGCAATCCGGCTGCGCAACTCAGTTCGCAAGGACCCTTCCCCGGCGAGAATCGCACAGATGCGTTCGGCAATCCTCGCCCGGGCTTGATCTTCGGACGTCAACCGTTCGCCCATCGGACCGCGGTGCTACGTGAGCTTCGGCGGGAGGACGATCGTGCCGAAGTTCTTCTCGTAGCGCTGGATGTTCTCGCCGATCGCCTGGTAGAGCCGCTTGATGTGCCCCGGGTTGAGGACGACCCGCGAGGTCAGGAGCGCCTGATCCCCCTTCGGCGATTGGGTCTGCGGATCGACGAAGAGGAAGTCAATGATGAACTCTTCCTTCCGGTGGGAGATCAGCGCCAGGTTCGAGTAGTGCCCACGTCGGGCTTCGTTGTCGGCCGCGATCTGCATCTTCCGTTGTTCAGCCAATGAGCGATCACCCCTCGTTTCAGCGGATGGTAGCGATTCGCCCGTGAGGCAGCAAGATTCCTTTTAGGATCTGAGATAGCGCTCGAAGAAGGTCTCGATCGTCGCCCGATGATGCCCCTCGAGCAGGATGTGATGGTTGCCGAGCGGCGCCTCGAGGAGCTCGCCGACCGGCCCGTCGATACTGATGCGGACCTGCGTCCGGCAGAGATCGTCGCGGGTCGATGTCTCCTCTGTCTCCCCCTCGCGAACGAAGAGTCGATCGAGTCGCTCGCCGCCGAGCCGGAAGACGGTGCACGGGCCGATCGGGATCGTCCCTGCGATCCCGACGCCGAGGTCAGACTCGAAGTGGGTGGTAATCGAGTACTGCGCGGTCATCGACAACGGACAGGTGCAGTGCGCCATGCAGAGGGTCCGATCCGCCGGATCGACCGACGTGATGTTCCCCATGAACGCCGCCTGGCCGGAGAGGAGGAACGCGACGTAGAGCGAGAAGAGCGACTGGAGATCCCCCTCGCAGCCAGCGGGGATGTGCTCGTCGTTCAGCCGGGACAGCGCGTAGCAGCCGGTCTGGCCGAGACGGGTCACCAGGTCGAAGCAGCGGACCGAACAGGCGGCGAGCCGGTTCGCGTCGATGACGGACTTGAGTCCCTGGTAGATCGCGACCGAACTCGAGACGTTCTCGTCCGCGTCCCCGTTGACGTTCTTTGCACCCCGCTTGAATCGCGAGACCTCCTTCTTCGTTGGTGATACCGCCTCGATCTCGCTCAAGAGATCGTCCATCGCGATCGAGATCAGCTCGACGGAGAGGCGCCCCTTCAGGAACGCCCGATCGACGTCACTCGCCACGAGCCAGTCGGACGGCTCGCCGATCAGACCGATCCGGCTGAACGTCAATCCTTCCCACGCCTTGGCGATCGTCAGCTCCCCCTCGAGACCGGCGGCGATCTCCTCCGGGCCCCCGAAGAGGATCTTCCCCTCGCCGCCGTCCTGCCGGATCCGGGCCAGGATCTCGAGCGACGCCGGGAGCGAGTTGTAGGTCGGATGTGCGATCAAGAGCGTCGGCGGTGGGAGCTGCGCGATGAGCTTGAGTACCTCGCGCTCGACGCCGCCGGTGAGGACGAGGATCGCCGCAAGCCGATCGCCCGACGGGCGCTCGACCGCATCAAGCTTTGACGTCTTCGACGCAGCGGAAATCTGCTTCAGCAGATCGGCCCTCAGGGCCGCGACCCGCTTCGCGTCGTGCGTCTCGGAAGCTCGTACCAGAACCTCGATCGTCTCCATCGGTTCGATCGTAGCCGCCGGTCGGGGAGCGCTCGATCCTCTCTCCGACGCGCCGCCCGGACACGAATCACCCGGCGACGGCGTGGCTGGAACCCGGAGAGGTGGCCAGACCTCCGTCGACGACGGAACCGAGGCCCTCGCGCGCGATCGACCGACGGGTTGGTCCGGGTGTACGCGATCGGATACGCTCATCGCTTGTCTGAACTGTCCCAACGAGATTCGCGCCCGTTCGGACGGAGAGGAGCGGCATGGAGGTCTTGAGGACGATCTACTACTCGAACCCGGTCTGGATGTGGCTGTTGGCCGTCGCGATCGTCGCCTTCGTTTGGATCGTCCTCCGCGTCGCCCTCCGGCGGCTCGTCGTCCGTCTCCGACGGCTCGCCGCGAAGACGCCCGGGCGGTTCGACGACCTGATCGTCGAAATCCTGGCGAAGACGCGGTTCCTGTTCGTTCTGATCGTCGCCTTCTACGCCGGAGCCTTGATTCTCGTCCTCCCGGAGGTCGCGGAACGAGTGCTCCGGGGGCTGTTCATCCTGGCTTTGCTCATCCAGGCCGGCTACTGGGGCGACGGGGTGATCACCTTCTGGATCCGCCGGACGGCAAGGCGGAAGCTTGAGGACGACGCGGCGACGGCGACGTCGCTCAGCGCGCTCGGGTTCGTTGCGAAGGTCGCGATTTGGGCGATCGTCATCCTCCTCGCGCTCGACAACTTCGGGATCGACATCACCGCCCTGATCGCCGGGCTCGGGATCGGCGGAATCGCCATCGCCCTCGCGGTACAGAACATCCTCGGCGATCTGTTCGCGTCGCTGTCGATCATCGTCGACAAGCCGTTCGTGATCGGCGATTTCATCATCGTCGGCGAGCTGATGGGGACGGTCGAGCGGATCGGCCTGAAGACGACGCGGGTCCGGAGCCTCTCCGGCGAGCAGATCATCTTCTCGAATAGCGATTTGCTGGCGAGCCGCGTCCGCAACTACAAGCGGATGTACGAGCGGCGGATCGTCTTCGCGTTCGGCGTAACCTACGGCACGCCGGCGGACGTGCTCGAGGGGATCCCGGAGACGGTCCAGGGAATCGTCGAGGGTCTGCCGGACCTCCGGTTCGACCGCTGTCACTTCAAGTCGTTCGGCGACTTCTCGCTCGACTTCGAGACGGTCTACTACGTCCTCGTCCCCGACTACAACATCTACATGGATCGGCAGCAGTCGATCAACCTCGGCATCATGCGCGCCTTCCAGGAACAGGCTGTCGAGTTCGCCTATCCGACCCAGACGCTCTACGTCGACCGGCTCGACGCCTCAGAACCGGAATAGCGCGAGTTCGACCGCGCCCCTTTCCTTGACGGATTCCAGAGGGCGCACTAGCATCCCGACGCTTGCCAAGAGACGCTCACCAAGGGAGAGACATGAACTACACCGGTCCGAAGATCGTCACGCCTCCACCAGGCCCAAAGGCACAGGAACTGATCGAGAAGGATCTGGCGATGCTCTCGCCGTCGCTGACGCGGACCGCGCCTCTGGTCGGGTACAAGGCGGAAGGCGTCTACGTCGAGGATGTCGATGGGAACGTCTTCCTCGACTTCGGGTCCGGCATCGGCGTCACCGGCGTGGGACATCGCCATCCGAAGGTCATCGAGGCGGTGAAGAAGCAGCTCGACTCGCTGGTCTTCGTGAATAGCCTCGATTACTACACCCTGCCGCAGGTCGAACTCGCCGCGATGCTCTTCAAGGTGACGCCGGGCGACTTCCCGAAGCGCGTCTTCTACTCGAACAGCGGGAGCGAATCGATCGACACCGCGATCAAGTGCGCCAAGTGGCATTCGCGCCGTGCATACGGCGTCGGCTTCATCAATGGATTCCACGGCCGGACGATGGGCGCCGTCAGCTTCACGACGACGAACCTGACGGCGCGAAGAGGCTTCGCCCCGCTCTATCCGATCGCGCAGTTCACTCCCTACCCCTACTGCTACCGCTGTCTGTTCAACCGGGAGTACCCCGGCTGCGGGTTGGAGTGCCTGAACTATCTGACGGACGTGATCTTCAAGAAGATCATCGCGCCGGATGAGACCGCGTTCATCCTGCTCGAACCGGTTCAGGGGGCAGGCGGCTACATCGTCCCTCCGCAGGAGTTCTTCACCCGGCTGACCGACTTCGCGAAGGAACACGGGATCCTCCTGATCGCCGACGAAGTACAGACGGGATACGGCAGGACCGGGAGGATGTTCGCGTCGGAGCACTTCGGGTTCGAGCCGGACATCCTCACGATGTCGAAGGCGTTCGCCAACGGCTTCCCGGCCGCGGCGACCGTCGCCCGGAAGGACGTCATGGACTGGGTCGACAACGCCCACGAGGGAACGTTGAACGGCGGCCCGGTCATCATGGAAGCCGCGAAAGCCGTTCTTCGGGTGATCGACGAAGAGAAGATCCTCGAGAACGTCCGCGAGCAGGCCGACTACTTCAGAGCGGAACTGGAAGCCCTTCAGGAGCGACATCCGATCATCGGCGACGTCCGCGGGATGGGACTGATGATCGGCATCGAGTTCGTCAAGGACGAGAAGAAGACGCCTGCGAAGAAGGAGCGCGACGCGTTCATCCAGGACGCCTTCTCCAAAGGCCTGCTCCTGATGGCCGCCGGCGAGTCTTCGCTCCGTTTGATCCCCCCGATGATCATCAACCGACAGCAGATCGATACGGGGCTGACGATCATGGAGGACTGCCTGAAGGAGATCTGACCGGCTCGGCGGATCACGCCGGAGCCGTCACACCTCAGATCCGAAAGCGAAAAGCAAGGGGCGAGCCCGAGAGGCCCGCCCCTTGCGCACCGCTGTGTAGCGGTTCTCGTTCTTGAGCGGCTACCAGTACACGGGGACGCCCATCTGAGCCTTCAGCCACGTTTCGAAGCTGCTTCTCAGATCGAGCAAGAAGGCCTTCATATCGACGAAGACATCTCCGGAGACGGACGTCTCGAAGAGAGGATTCCAGTCGACGAAGTCAACGTACCCGTCGCTGATCCCGAGGATCTTGTACTCGCCCCAGACCAGCTCGCCGGCGATGGCGGCCTTGACGTTCTCGTACACGGCCTGCTCCTGCGACAGAGCCGAGCAGCCGATGATCGTTCCGGGCGCCAGGTCGTAGTTGTCCTTGTCGAGGTAGAGGACGTACTTGCCCCTCTCCTGGCACGCCGTGATCACGCCCTGGTTCGCGCCACCACATACCGTCATGATCACGTCGACGCCGGCATCGATCATGCTGTTCGCCAGCTCAGCAGCCTTGTTCGCATCCCACCAGTTTCCGAGGACGCGGAAGTCGACTTCGATGGCGGGATTGGACAGCTTCGCGCCGAGCTCGTATCCCGGCTTGATCATGTTGTTCAACGCCTCGTACTCCTGACCGGCGATGAATCCGATCTTCAGCTCCGGCGTCGCTCCCTCCATGCCGCTCACGGTCACCAATCCGGCCAGGTATCCCATCACAGCCGCCTGCTCCACCTGATTGTAGAGCACGGTGTACATCTGGGAATGCCCGGCGATGATCGAGTCGACGATGAGGAACTTCTGATCGGGGAACGCGTCAGCCGCTGGCATCGACACGAACGGCATCGCGCCGTTCGACGTGACGATCAGGTCGTACTCCTCGGTTGCAGCGAGGGAGATCATCTGCTCCTCCCACGTTGACTGATCGAACCCCGCTTCGAGCACCTTGTACGTCACGTCGGGGTTCTCCGCCGCCACCTTCTCCACGCCGGACACCAGATCTTCGTACAGCGGGCTTCCCGCGACCACGCCCGGCACGAAAATGCCAATGCTGTAGGCTCCCACCATCACCGCAACAAGGCACACCGCCAGGAATGCGCCCACCAGGACCCGTCCACTCCGCATCATACTGCCTCCTTCGAGTCATCGATCGCCAAGGGTACGCGCCGCCTCGTCCCTTCAGAAGCGATCGGCTTGCGACTCACCTCTCGGTGAATCCGGTCTCCCGACTATCAGCATCAGATACATGCTAGCACCAAGGGGCGGCGAATCCAACAGACGAAGCTGGGACAAAGCATCAGGATTCCTGCACTTCAGATGCTGGCTCCGAACCATGGTCGTGCCGGAACGACGGAAGCAGGATCCAACGATCGCCGAAGCGCCCAACGCTGGGACAGGATTCTCGCAACGCGGTCGCTGCCGCAACTTCACCAAGCATGAGAAGCTCCCCTCTCTTCAGGCTCAAAGTCCGCAAAATCAGGTCCTAGTTTGCGTTTCGCGCTTCGTCTTGATATCTTGAACCCACTGGAGGACTCCTCCTCATCGGCGCCAAGGTGCGGAGGAGGCCGTCGCTTCTGGAGGCGGCCGAGAGGGCTCTCGAACCGAGACGATTCCTCCCACCGACAGGGCGAAGCGCATGCAGCTGCATAGGGGAGTGGACACCGAAGGAGGCGCATGAAGCTACGTGTGGGTGTGGACACCGGCGGCACGTTCACCGACTGTGTCGTCATCGACGAAGCCGGAATCGCACATACGTTCAAAGAACTCTCAACTCCGAAGGATCCTTCCATCGGCCTGTACAACGTGATCACGAAGGCCGCGGAGGCGTTCGGAATATCGCTGGAAGACTTCCTGGGAGAGCTCGACTTCTTCGCCCACGGGACGACGGTCGCGACGAACACGCTGCTCACGGGAACCGGCGCGAAAACGGGCCTGATCTGCACCAAGGGCTTCCGAGACACAATCGAGATGCGCCGAGCCCACAAGGAGAACATCTGGGATCTCTTCCTCGAGATCCCCGAGCCGCTCGTCCCGCGGTATCTGCGAATCGGTGTCGAAGAGCGGATCGACTACACCGGATCGGTGGTAACCCCGCTGGCGGAGAAGGATGTCGTCGACGCGTGCTCGGTCTTCAAGAAGGAGGGCGTCGAAGCCGTCGCCGTCGCCACGCTCTTCTCGTTCCTGAACCCGGTTCATGAGCAGCGGATCCGGGAGATCGTCCGAAGCGAGATGCCGGACGTCTTCCTGTCGATCTCTTCGGACGTCCTCCCCCAGATCCGGGAATACGAGCGCGCGTCGACCACGACGGCGAACGCCTACGTCGGTCCGAAGCTGACCGTCTACCTCTCGAATCTGGAAGCGAAGCTGAGGATCGATGGACTCCGTCGGGCGTTCTACGTCACGGCGTCGAACGGCGGCGTGATGACCGCGGAGACCGCCATCCGCCATGCGTCGGCGACACTCCTCTCCGGTCCGGCGGCCGGGGCCGTCGGGGCGATGTACTTCGCGGAGCTGTTGGGCAATCGGAACCTCATCCTGATGGACATGGGCGGGACATCCTTCGACGTGACGCTGATCAACGACGGGAAGGTGACGCTGAGCACCGAGGGTGAGATCGCCGGCTATCGTGTGGCGAAGCCGATGATCGACATCAACACCGTCGGCGCCGGCGGCGGGTCGATCGCATGGCTCGACAAGGGCGGGATGCTCAAGGTCGGGCCGTCCTCGGCCGGATCGGACCCGGGACCCGCCTGCTACGACCTCGGAGGAACCGAGCCGACCGTCACGGATGTCAACCTCCTCCTCGGCTACTTGAACAGCGAGTTCTTCTTGGGCGGCGAGATGGAGGTCGATGTCGAGGCGGCCAACGCCGCAGTCCAGGAGAAGATCGCCGAGCCGCTCGGCATGAGCCTGACGGATGCCTGCGCCGGCATCTTCCGGATCATCAACCAGAACATGGCCGACGCCACGAAGGTCGTCAGCGTCGAGCGAGGACACGACCCACGCGAGTACGCGCTGATCAGTGCCGGAGGAGCCTGTTCGATCCATGCCTGCAAGATCGCCGAGGAGATCGGTTCGAGCACGGTGATCGTCCCGAAGGCGGCCTCCGTCTTCTGTGCGCTGGGGATGCTCGAGTCGGACATCCGCCTGGACTCCGTCCGCTCGTTCTCCGGGCAGATCCCGGGGCTCGATCTGACGGGTCTGAACGCGGCGATTGCGGAGGCCGAAAAGACAGCGCTCGCTGAACTGCTCCAAGAAGGCGTGGAAGCGGAACGAGCCACGCTTCTCCGGTTCGCCGACATCCGCTATCTGGGCCAGCATCACGAGGTGACCGTCGAGATTCCGCACGGATGCGAAATCGACAAGGAGCATGTCGAGCAGATCGCCGACACGTTCCACCGGGCCCATGAGCGGCTCTACACCTACTCGACCCCCGAGACGCCTCTCGAGATCATGAACTTCCGAATCACCGCCGTCGGCGCCGTTGACAAGGCCGACATCTCCGCCGAAGGCGGCACGGTCGACGATGTCGCATCGGCGATCAAGGGGGAGCGGAAGGTCTACTTCGAGTCGATCGGTGATTTCGTCGAGACGAAGGTCTACGACCGAACGAAGCTCGGCCCGGGCAGCGTGATCCCGGCGCCCGCCGTCATCGAGGAGCGGATCACGACCGTCATCGTCCATCCTGGTTGGTCCGCCCGCATCGATGGGTTCGGCAACGTCATCATGGAGCAGGAGGAAGCCGAGTGAGCCACGACGAAGCGCGGCGACGGGAGTTCGAAGGCGCAGCCGACCCGATCACCCTGTCGGTCATCTACAACCGGCTGCTGACAATCAACAAGGAGATGGGCATTACGATGATCAACACGTCCATCTCGCCGATCTTCGCCGAGGTCCACGACTTCTCCTGCGCGATCTGCGACTGGGCCGACCGGATCGTCGCCCAGATCGACGGCGTTCCATCCCACACGGCCTCATCGATGGAGGCCGTGAAGGCGACGACTTCGTACTTCTCCGGCGACATCCACGACGGCGACATCTTCGTCATGAACGATCCCTACACCGGGGGAACGCACCTCCCGGACATCACGATCATCAAACCGATCTTCTTCGAGGGCGCATTGCAGTTCTTCGCCATCAACCGGGCGCATCACGGCGACGTCGGCGGAATCGAGCCGGGTTCGTACTCGCCGAAGGCGACGGAGCTCTTCCACGAAGGGATTCGAATCCCGCCGGTCCGGCTCTACCGGAACGAGGAGCCGATCATGGATGTCGTCGACATGATCCGGATCAACACGCGGATGCCCGACGAGTTCTGGGTCGACATCAAGGCGATGGTCGCCAGCTGCCGAGTCGCCGAGCGGCGGATCCACGAGCTCCTCGGGAAGTACGGCGTCAAGACGACGCGGGAGACGATCGAGGAGATCCATCAGTACGCGGAGCGGCGGATGCGACTTGAAATCGAGAAGCTCCCCGACGGCACGTACGTCGGCGAGAGCTACCTCGATTCCGACGGCTTCCAGGACGAGCCGATCCGGATTCGCGTTGCGATCACCATCGACCGCGACGAAGCGACCGTCGACTTCGAGGGATCGGATCCCCAAGTCACCGGGTTCGTCAACTCGCCGATGGCGAACACCGCCACCTGCGCGTACGTCTCCTTCCTGACGACGGTGACGACGCCGGACATCCCGCACAACGAGGGTGCGTACCGGCCGATCCACATCTCCGCCCCCGTGGGAAGCGTAGTCAATCCAGAGTTCCCTGCGGCGGTTGCCTCCTGCACGCTCGATACCGCGTGCGCCATTCTCGAAGCCTGCTGGAAGGCACTGGCAAACGTCCTCCCCGACCGGGTGCCGGCCGGATGGAATCGATGGAACGGACCCGCGATCACGGGGATCGATCCTCGGAACGGCGGCTTCTACGTCATGTTCGGGTTCAACGGCTTCGGCGGCGCCGGCGGGATGAACGGCATGGACGGACGGCACTACATCGGGGACGGAATCGACCTCGGCGGGCTGATCGCGCCGAACATCGAAACCAACGAGATGGACTACCCGCACATCACAGAGTTCAACGAGTTCACCACCGACTCGTGCGGCGCCGGCGAGTACCGGGGCGGCTGCGGAGCGAAGTACCGAATCAAGATGTACGACGATACGCCGGGTCTGGTGATGTTCGGCGACGGACGTGACCACCCGCCCTACGGCCTTTTCGGGGGGCAGCCAGGTACCGTCAACATGGCGTACATCAACGAGGGGAGTCGCGTCGAACACCTGATCAAGGCGAAGGACTCCCTGCAGCTGAGGCGAGATGACGTCTACACCTCCTACCCTTCCGGCGGAGGGGGATGGGGCAATCCGCTCGACCGGGACATCGATCGTGTGCGGCAGGATGCTCGCAACGAAATCATCTCACGCCAGAGTGCGGAAGAGATCTACGGCGTCGTCTTCGAGCCCGGTGGATGGGACGTCGATACGAACGCAACGAAAGTGCTGCGGAAAGAGCTGAAGTCCAAGAAGAAAGAGGGAGCGGAATGAGCAAAGGGAAGGTAGCGGTTCTGGGAGCCGGCAGCGGAGGATTCATGTCGGCGGCAGACTTCGGGATGATGGGATACGAGGTCGCGCTCTTCTCTCGCAACATCGACAAGGTCGCCGGGGTGAAGGCGAAGGGCGGTATCGAGATCCTCGACATCGACAGCAACCCGACCGGTGAGTTCGGACCCGTCGCCTGCGCGACCGACGACATCGCCGAGGCAGTGAAGGGCGCAAAGGTCATCCTGAATCCGATCCCGTACTTCGTCTGCGAGGAGTACGCACGATTGGTCGCGCCGCATCTCGAAGAGGGGCAGATCGTTCTCTACCTTGGGAAGGGCGGAGCCTCCCTTACCTGGGCGCGGGTCCTGCGCGAGATGGGGATCGAGAAGAAGGTCTACCTCGCCGACTGCAATACGTTGCCTTATGGAACATCCCGCAAAGGGGATACCCAGGTCCGTCTCGAGAACCGAACGCAGAACCTGATCATCGCCACCTTCCCGGGGGTGGACGTCGACCACGTCATCTCCGTGGCCAAGGAGCTCTACCCGCCGGAGCATGGCTATACTTTGCGCGCCGGGCAGAACGCGATTGACTCCATCCTGGTCGACTACAACGCGATCACGCACACGCCCCCGATGGTCTGCAATGCGGCGAAGATTGAGCAAGGAACACCGGGCTTCTGCCTGTTCGGGAAGACGGAAAACACGCCGGCGGTCGTGCGGATCATCGAGAAGATCGACCGCGAAAGAATGGCGATCGGCGAGAAGCTCGGCCTGAAGCAGTACACGCTCGAAGAAGAGATCATGATGGTGAAGTGGAATCCGAACGGAGAGGACTACGTCCTTCCCCTCTACGACGCGATCCACACGCCGTTCCTGGAGGTCTGCGAGGGGCCGTTCAACCTGGACGTCCGGCATCTGACCGAAGACGTCCCCTATGGCCTCGTGACCTTCTCTTCGCTCGGGAAACTCCTCGGTGTTCCGACGCCGTTCACGGACGCCGTCATCACGTTGGCCGAGGGGTTGCTCGATCGAGACTTCCGAAGCATCGGCCGGACCGTCGAGGTCCTCGGGATCGAGCCGGATTGGTCGCTCGACGAAATCAAGACCTATCTGCATGAGGGGAGGAGGGCATAGTGGAAGACCTGAAGGGTAGATCGATCAGCGGAATCACCGATGTCGACAAGGATCAAATCGAGCTGATTCTGGAGGTTTCCCGGGATCTGAAGAAGGAGCTGAAGCAGGGGAAGCCGCACCGTCTTCTGGAGGGGAAGAGCCTCGGAGGCATCTTCGAAACGCCCTCGACGCGGACGAGCATCTCGTTCGAGACCGCGATGATGCAACTCGGCGGCCACATGCTCTGGCTCGACCAGCACCGTCTCTGGGTCGGCGAAGCCGCCGAGGAGGACTGGCACGACACGATCAAGACCCTCAGTCGTTACCTTGACGGGATCGCCTACCGGGCGCTGCGTCGGGAGCGTGTCGACTCGGCGGTCGAGTACGCCAGCATCCCGGTAATCAACGCCTCCTGCCCGGTCGAGCATCCGTGCCAGGCCTTCGCCGACGTCCTGACTATGCAGGAGAAGAAGGGGAACGTCCGGAATCACAAGGTCGCCTTCTGCTGGGGTTACCGGACGGCGAATCCTCCGGCCGGATTGGTGAACTCGTCGATGTTGATGGCCGGGAAGCTCGGCTTCACGCTGAGCATCGCGTGCCCCGAAGGGTTCGACCCCGACCCGAACATGCGAGCGATGGCGGAACAGGCGGCCACCCTGTCGGGCGGGAGCATCGAGATCGTCCGAACCTACGAAGAGGCCGTGAAGGACGCCGACTTCATCAACGTCTACTCCTGGGTCTCTCCCGAAGTCTTCGCACGAGGGCTGGAGACGCACTTCCAGGGCGACCCCGAGTTCATCGAGATGAAGGCGACGCTGAAGGACCAATGGAGAGTCGACCAGAAGGTCGTTGACATGGCCAAGCGTGATGTGAACGTCATGCACTGCATGCCGATCTCGAGAAACACGGAAGTGACCGACGAGATCCTGAATTCCGACAAGTCGATCATCTTCGACGAAGCGGAGAATCGGCTGCATACGGAAAAGGCGATGCTCGCCCTGACGATGGGCGGCTACCGCTAGAGCACAAGCAGATCTGGAAATCCAAGGAGGCAGACCGTGCCGGATGCCGAACGAATCTACGAGGCGATGAAGAAGAGCATCGAGACCTACGACAGCGATGCCGCTGTCGCCGCGGCCGAAGAAGCGGTGGCGGCCGGTCTCGATCTGCTCGAGGCGGTCGAGGTCGGTTTCGCCAATCCGATCCGCGAGCTTGGAGAATCCTTCCACCGGATGGAGATCTTCCTTCCGGAGCTGACGATGGGCGCGGATGCGATGAAGGCCGGTGTGGACGTTCTCGAGCGGGCCCTCGACGAGAGCGGCGGGAAGATCGAGAAGAAGGCGGTCGTCGTCATCGGGACCGTGGAGGGCGACATCCACGACATCGGCAAGAGCGTCGTCGCCACGCTTCTTCACGCAAACGGGTATCAGGTTCACGATCTGGGGATCGACCTGCCCGCGACGCGCATCATCGAGGCCGCCGAATCCCACAGCGCCGACGTCATCGCCCTCTCGGCCCTCCTCTCGACGACGATGCTCTACCAGCGCGACGTCGTGGAGCTCCTCCAGAACAAGGGCTTGAAAGACAAGTACTACGTTCTCGTCGGCGGTGCCCCGGTCACGCAGGCGTGGGCCGACGAGATCGGGGCCGACGGGTTCGCCCACGACGCGTTCGATGCCGTGCAGGTTCTCGACAAGGCGATGGAAGGACGGGCCAAGTGAACTTCAAGGAGATTGCGAAGCGTTGCGAGACCGGCCCTCTGACCGAGTCGAAGGACTTCCTGATGAAGTCGGTCGCGGCCAACGCAATGAAGCTGACCAAAGAGTACGAGGTCTCCTGGGACGGGAAGACGTTCGTCAATCTCGACGACGAGATGGCCGATCGCTGCTGGCAGGCCGGGAAGGAGCTCTTCCTCAAGACAGGCATCTACAGTATGAACAGCACCCGGGTGATCGAGTTCTCCGAGGAGGAAGTCGAGGAGTCCCTTCGATTCGTTCAGCCGCAGCTCGCCATGGGTGCGGGGAAGGATCGCGTCGTCGCCCACCATCGGCAGGTGGAGGATTCCCGGAAGCCGTTCGTCTTCTGCGGCCCGTTCAATGCCAACGTGCACGAAGAGATGTTCGTCCGGCTGAACGAGGCCTTTAGCCGGGAGAAACTCGTCGACTGCCTCTTCTTCCCCGGCTACCTGAACGAGGTCGACGGGCAGCTGATCCGTCCGACATCGGCGCTTGCCACGCGCATGGCCATCCTCTACGGGCAGTGGTCCCGTGAGGCCGTGCGCCGCGCCGGTCGCCCGGACATGGCGATCGCCGGGCATGCTGTGATGGCCCCCAGCGAGATCGCCTGCACGAATGAGGAATGGGGACTCCGCTCGACCGACCCGAGGGCGATCGTCCTGATCTCGGAACTTCAGGTCGACGACGTTTCCATGACGCGGCTCGCCTACTACCAGGCGTACGGTTGTCCGATCTACATGGCGTTCACCCCGTTGATCGGAGGGTACGGAGGGAACCCGGCCGGCACGGCCGTCGTCGCCGTCGCCTCCTTCATCGCGTCGGCCATGCTCGGAGGGGAGGTCGTTCACATCGGGCCGCAGCACATGAACTACAAGCAGCAAACGAATCAGCATTCGTTGTTCCTCTCCAGCCTGGCAAATCAGGCCATCGCTCGGAACAGCAACATCATCGCGACCACAAGCCATACGACCTCGGGACGCCCGGGAGATCCGCAGTACGCCCGCGAGTTCTCGGCTCTCGCGCTCGCCTCGGTCACGAGTGGAAGCAACGTCAGTGGGCCCCGGCCGGCCGAGCCGCTCGGTTTCAACAACGTCAGCCCGCTGATGGGGAGGCTCTTCGCCGAAGTCGCTCACGCGGCGGCCGGACTGAGCCGGGAGGCAGCAACGCCGATCGTCGAAGCCCTCTACGAGACCTACAAGGACAAGATGGATCTGGAGAACGCTCCGAAGGGAGAGCCGTTCGAGGATCTCTATGACCTGACGACACTCGAGCCGACGGCGGAGCACCAGGCCGTCTACGACCAAGTCAAGGGCGAGCTTGTCCGCCTCGGTGTGCCGCTTCACTGAGGCCGGAAATCCGGAGTTCAAGAAGGAGGCGCGTTGAGATTCCAACCGACGCTCAAGGTCCTGAGTGACGAGCAGATCGAGCGGATCCACCAGGCCGCGCTCGAGATGCTGATGAATCCCGGCGTGCTGGTGAAGTCAGAGGAGGCTCGTGACCTCCTGAAGCAGGCCGGAGCCGACATTGACGAGGAGACGATGATCTGCCGGATCCCGGGGAACATCGTCATGGAGGCGATGAAGTCCGCTCCTTCGTCGTTCACGGTCCACGCCCGGAACCCGGAGAATGATGTGCACGTCTCCACGAGCGACGTCCACATCGAACCGATGATCGGCCGGATCAACTGCTACGACTACGCAAGCGGCGAGGCGCGTCCTACGACGCTCGAGGATGTCGGACACCTGATCCGGATCGCCGACGCCATGCCGAACTACCACCTGCTGCACTCGGGAGCGATCATGCCTCAGATCGAGGGGATCCCGATCCGGGCGACGCACGCGTACGGCTATCTCGAGTCGGTCCGTAACTCAACGAAGCCGGTGAAGGCGACGTCCCGCGAACGCGTCATGGCGGAGGATTGCTTGCGGATGGTCGCCGCCGTCGCCGGTGGCGAAGAGGAGCTCAAGAAGAGGCCCTGCACGTTCACGACCGACAATCCGGTCGCCCCGCTCCACCACGACCGAGACCAGGTCGAGGGGGCTCTCCTCTACGCGGAGTACGGGATTCCGATCGACGTCACATCCGAGCCACAGGCAGGGGCGACCGCTCCGGTGACGATCGCCGGCCTCCTCGCACAGCAGACAGCCGACGTGATCAGCGGGATCACGATCCTTCAGCTCAAGAACCCGGGGAACCCGGTCTGGTATGGAACCTGCGGATCGGTCATGGACATGCGCGTCGGCCGGATCGCGATCGGAGCGATCGAGATGGGGCTGATCAACGTCGCGAGCGCGCAGATGGCCCACTTCTACGACGTCCCTTGTCGGGGCACGGCGTCGGCGACGGATTCGAAGGAGCTCGACTTCCAGGCGGGCTACGAGAAGACGGCCGTGATGACGATGGCCGTTCTCGGCGGCGTCAACAAGATCTTCTACCCGGGGACCATGGAGGGCGCTCTGACGATCAGCAAGGAGGGCCTGGTCCTCGACAACGAGATCGCCGGAGCCATCTATCGAGTCCTGGACGGCATCGACGTCGTCGATGACACCCTCGGCGTCGAGCTGGCGCGAACCGTCGGGCCGGGCGGCCACTACCTCAGCCAACGTCACACGATGCAATTCATCCGCAAGGAGCACTTCATGCCGCTCCTCGCCGATCGCCTGATCCGGGAGCGATGGGAGGAGGCCGGCCGAAAGAACATGGTGGCGAAGGCGCACGAGACCGTCGTTCGGATCCTCGACGAGCACGAAGTCGAGCCACTCCCCGAGAAGACGGAAGCGGAACTGAAGCGGATCGTGCGCGAAGTCGAGGAGCGAGAGGAGAAGCAATCGTGAAGGACATCGAGTTCCTTTACCTCAACCAACAGGACGTGATCGCAACCGGGGTGACGATGGCCACGGCGATCGAATCCGTCGAGGACGCCTTTCGGCATCACATAGCCGGGCAGACGATCCTCCCCTACAAGACGGTCGTCGATCTCGGTGAGATCGAGCGGGGCCGCGGAAACGCGATGCCCGGATACGTCGGAGGAGACTACGAGGCTCTCGGCATCAAGTGGATCGCCGGCTTCCCCCAGAATCCGCGGAAGCACGGCCTCCCGCGGGCGACCGGCTTCTTCATTCTGAACGACTCCTGGAACGGACTGCCGCTGGCGGTCATGGACTGCACCTGGCTCTCCGCGCTTCGCACGGGCGCCGTGACCGGGGCCGGGGCGAAGGTCCTCGCCCGACAGGATTCCGAGTCGGTGGCGATCATCGGTGCTGGGGTCCAGGGGCGGACGCAGCTCGAGGCCCTGATGGTCGCTCTCCCCAATCTCAAGGCGGTTCGGGCCTTCGACATCGACCGTGAAACGGCCGTCCAGTATGCAAAGGACATGAGCGCAGCCTTCGGCCTCGACGCTGCAGCTGTCGAGAGTGCGGAGGAGGCGGTCGTCGGCGCCGACATCATCGTCACGGTGACGGTCGCCAACGAGCCGATCGTGAAGGACGCCTGGCTGAAGCCGGGCAGCTTCTTCTCCGCCGTGGGCTCCTACCAGGAGGAAGAGTTCGAAGCCGTGCTCAATTCGGATTTGATCGTGGTCGATGACACCGACACCGTCGAGCACCGGGGCACGCCGGTCGTCGCCCTCATGCTGGCCGACGACATGATCGAGAGGGAGCGGGTCCTCGATCTCGGGCCGATCATCACGGGCGATATCCCCGGCCGAACGAACGAGGATCAGCGGGTCTTCTTCTCGCCGATCGGGATGGGGATTCACGACATCTGCCTCTGTCACAAGGTCTATCAGGCCGCGGTGGAGAAGGGGATCGGGACACCACTGAAGCTGTTCGGGAACTGAGCGAGGTCTCTAGCGTGGGATTCGTCGTCGACGTCGAACGATGCACCGAGTGCAAGCGATGCGCCATCGCCTGCTCGTTGGCGAAGACCGGAGCCGTGCGTATCCAGGACTCGCGAATCGACATCCGGCCGACCTGGCCCGACGTTCCGGAGATTCGGGTTTGCCGTTTCGAGGACTGCGAGGGCCAGCCGTGCATCGAATCCTGCCCGGTCTCGGCGATCCGCAACATCGAAGGCGTCATCCTCATCGATGCCGAGACGTGCATCGGATGTGGCGCCTGCGAGGCCGTCTGCCCGTACTGGGCGATCCGGATTCGTGACGGGGTGGCTCTCAAGTGCGACCTCTGTGCGGGCGATCCCGCCTGTGTGAAGGAATGCGTGACGGCCGCGCTGCGAAGCAAGGAGGCGGCCCCATGACCGGGAGCATGTTCGACCGAATGCTCCGGATCGATGTCGGGACAAAGACTGCTTCTCTCTGGACGGTGCCGAGCGATGTGCGCGCGTATCTCGGCGGCATCGGCTACGGCGTGAAGATCCTCAGCGATGAGGTCGACCCGACCATCGATCCTCTGTCTCCAACGAACAAGGTCGTGCTCACCGTCGGACCGCTCACCGGGACGTCGGCGCCAATGCACGCGCAGACGTGCCTCGTCACCAAGTCACCGCTCACCGGGACGATCCTCAACTCCTACGCCGGAGGCTTCCTCGGCCCGGAGATCAAGTTCTGCGGCCTCGATGGGATCATCCTCGAAGGCGCGGCACCCGAGTGGCTCCTCCTCCTGATCGACGATGACGCCGTTCGCTTCGAGTCGGCGGAGGCGATCGTCGGAAAGACAACGGAAGAGACCGAGACCCACATCAAGGAGACCTACGGTCAGGACTACCGGACGCTCTCGATCGGCCCCGCCGGCGAGCGGGCTGTTGCCATGGCCGGGACGTTTTCGGAGACGCGAGCGTTCGGTCGTGGAGGTTCCGGGGCGGTCCTCGGATCGAAGCGGATCAAGGCGATCGGAATTCGGGGGACGGGCGGCGTAGCAGTTACTGACCCCGATGCATTCCGCGATCTGACTGCGCGGAACATGGACACCCTTCGCGGTGCGCGGGCCGAGGAGTACGGGCTGCTCGGAATCTTCTCGAAGTACGGAACCGGCGGTGGGATGCCGTTGGTCCAGGCTCACGGCGCACTCCCCACGATGAACCACACGTACGGCAGCTTCGAAGGGGCAGACAAGATCGACGGTCCCTTCTACGAGGAGAGCTTCTACACCCGCGACATCGCGTGCTTCGGATGCCCGATCCATTGTGGGAGAGTTCACAAGTTCCGTGGGGCCGACGGCAGCGAGCTTTGGGGCCGAGGACCGGAGTACGAGACGATGTTCTCTCTCGGATCGAACCTGCTGAACGGGGATGCCGAGAGGCTCGCCGAGGTAAACAGGTTGACCGAGCTCTACGGCGTGGACAGCCTGACGACCGGCGTCACGATCGCCTGGGCGTTGGAGATGGCCGAAGCCGGGAAGCTGAGCACGCCGGGATTGGATCTGCGTTTCGGCAACGCCGATGCCGTGCTCGACCTCCTCCACGCCATCTGCGCCCGTGAGGGAATCGGAGATCTGCTGGCGAAGGGGCCGAGAGAGGCCGCTCTCGAACTGGGGAACGACGGCCTGGGGCGCGCAATGCAGGTGAAGAACTCCGGGTTCGCCGCCTGGATGCCGAGACGAATGAAGGGGACCGGCCTCGCCTACGCGACCTCCAACCGAGGGGCGTGCCACAAACGGGCACCGATCGGCGCCGAGATCGCAGGACAGCTCGATATGGACAGCTACGAAGGGAAGGCGGCCGTGCTGATCGACGTCCAGAACACGGTGAACGCCGTCTTCACGTTGATCAGCTGCCGGTTCCACGAGTTCGCCACCGACCACGAGGTCTATCCCGCGTTCGTCAGGAGCGCGATCGGGCGGGATGCCACTTGGTCCGAGATGGTGGCGCTCGGCGAACGGATCTGGAACCTAGAGAAGCTGTTCAACCTGAAAGCTGGGCTGACACGGGAGGACGACAGGCTGCCGGAGAAGTGCTTCGAGCCCGTTCTCGGTGAGACGTCGCAGTCGGCGGTCATCGAAGCGGCCAGGTTCGAAGCCATGCTCGACGAGTACTACAGCCTGCGAGGTTGGGATTCGGAGGGTGTTCCCCGGCGTGAGAAGCTGATCGAGCTCGGCATCGGGGACTACGCCGTGTAGCAATCGGGATTCGGGCGGAGCGAAACAGCCAAGAGAGAAAAGAGAGAACGGATGAGATACCTCAAACCGAGCAGCGTCGAGGAGGCTGCGGATCTTCTTGAATCCTCGCAGGGGATGATCCTGGCCGGAGGAACGGATCTGTGCGTCTACATGGCCGAAGGAGTCGTCGATCCCGAAGCGCTGATCGACATCGGCGACCTCGACGCCATGAGAGGCATCCAAGCCGCCAAGAGCGATCACGGAGATGTGATCCGGATCGGCGCCTGCACGACGATCGCCGAGATCGCGACATCCGAGGCGCTGCCCACGTGCCTTCGGCAGGGCGCCCAGGCGGTCGGCTCGCCTCAGATCAGGAACCTGGGAACCATAGGCGGAAACGTCTGCAACGCCTCTCCTTGCGGTGATACACTCGCTCCCCTCCTGACGCTCGATGCCCGATTCGTGCTCCGCTCGTCCGGCGGAACTCGGACCGTCGAGAGCGGAGACTTCTTCACCGGCCCGAAGCAAACGGTCCTCGGGCCCGGCGAGATCCTCGAATTCATCGAGATCCCTGCCGCATCCTGCGCGAGGGCATCCGCCTTCCGGATGATCGGCAATCGGAAGGGACAGGCGATCTCGCAGGTGAATGCCGCAGTCAGCCTGACGATCGCCGATGGAAGGATGTCGGACATTCGCGTCGCCGTGGGGAGCGTCGCGCCGATCCCCCTTCGCCTGACGAAGCTCGAAGGGGTTCTGGACGGACAGCCGATCGATGACGTGAGCCTGGCAGCGATTCGAGAGCCGGTCCTCGAGGGAATCCGCCCGATCGACGACGTCCGTTCGACCGCGACTTACCGGCAGGAGGTCACGGTCTCCCTGGTCTTCGATGCTTGGGCAGAGTGTGTGGGCCGAGCCTCCGGCGAAGGAGAGTGCCGATGATGATTCGATTCCACTGCAACGGGAAGCCAGTCCAGGTGGACGTTGAGCCGAACGCGCGCGTCATCGATCTGCTCCGAGAGGACTTGGGACTCACCGGAACGAAGGAAGGATGCGGGCGAGGGGAGTGCGGCGCGTGCACGATCCTCCTCGACGGGAAGCCGGTGAACGCTTGCCTTCTACTCGTGGGGAAGATCGTGGACCGAGAGATCGTCACGATCGAGGGGATCGCCGGGGAGGACGGCTCCCTTCACCCCATCCAAGAGGCGTTCCTCGACACGGGCGCCGTGCAGTGCGGTTTCTGCACGCCAGGAATGGTCCTCAGCGCCAAGGCCCTCTTGGATGAGAACGGCACCCCGGCTGTCGAGGCCGTCGAAGAGGCGCTCTCCGGAAATCTCTGCCGCTGCACGGGGTACGGGAAGATCGTCGAAGGGGTTCTCGAAGCAAGCAGACGGCTGACTGAGGGCCAGGATCGGGGAGGTGGGTAGCGTGGCCGTCATCGGCAAGCAGACACGGAAGGTCGACGGTCTCGAACTGATCACCGGTCAAGCGAAGTTCACCGGCGACTACCGGTTCCCAGGCATGGTCTACGGCGCGGTGAAGCGCGCCGGCGTGCCCGCCGGGCGACTGACAGGGGTCGATGCCGAAGCGGCCCGGGCGATCCAGGGTGTGGTCGATGTTCTGACGGCCGCGGACATCCCCGGACCGAACCTGATCGGCGTTCTCCCTCCATTCGACCAGCCCCTCTTGGCAGCGAATGAGATCCGGTACGCTGGCGAATCGGTCGCGTTGGTCATCGCCGAGACCGCTGAAGAGGCTCGCCGTGCGGCCGATGCGGTCTCCGTTTCGATCGAGCCCTATGAGCCGATCCTGACGATGGATCAAGCCCTTGCGCCCGATGCACGGAAGATCCACGAAACCGGGAACGTCACGCTGTCGAAGAAGCTGATCAAGGGCGAGATCGAGCCGGCCTTCGAGACCGCCGACGTCATCGTCGAGGGGACCTTCGAGACGTCCTTCCAGGAGCACGCCTACCTGGAGCCTGAGACCGTCTGCGCCGTTCCCGGCCGGCGGTTTACCCTCTACGCATCCTGTCAGTCCCCGTTCCACATCCGAGGGCACGTGGCGGCGAACCTGAACGCACCGGCTTCCAGTGTCAAGGTCATCCAGGCGAGCACCGGAGGCTCGTTCGGCGGGAAGGACGACGTCGCGACCGAGATCGGGTCGCTCGCCTGCATTGCCGCACAACGCCTGAATCGGCCGGTGATGATCGCCCACGAGCGGAAGGAATCGATCATCGGGTCGAACCTCCGCCACGCAGCGCGCATCCGCATCAAGACGGGTGCCATGAGCGACGGCAAGATTGTCGCACGCCAGATTCACGTGCTCCTCGACGGCGGCGCCTACGCGTCGGAGAGCCCCTTCGTCACGATGAAGACGCTGATCCACGCCGCCGGGCCGTACCGCATCGAGAACGTCGCCGTGGAGAGCACGTCGGTCTACACGAACAAGACCTACTGCGGGGCCTTCCGCGGATTCGGCGTCCCTCAGGTCACGTTCGCCTCGGAGTCTCAGATCGATGAACTCGCCGAGAAGCTCGGCATCGACCGCCTCGAGATCCGCCGGATCAACGGATTGCGAGCCGGCGATCCGAACGCCACCGGGCAGGTCTACGACCAGTCGGTCGGGCTGCTTGAGACGATCGAGGAGATCGCAAAGCAGCCTGCCGGTTCGGAGCAGACGACCGATGACAGATACGTCTACGGGACTGGCTACGCCTCCGTAGCACAGGGGATCTCCAACGGTGCCGAAGGCGTCGATGTCACCGGGGCCTCGGTGCAGATGAGCCAAGACGGTTCCGTTCTCGTCGGGATCGGCCTCACGGAACTAGGCCAAGGCTCACGGACGGTCTACGCGCTGATCGCTGCCGAGGTTCTCGGCGTGGACGTCGACAGCGTCTCCGTCCGTTTGGTGGACACGGATGCCGTCCACGATTCCGGGCCGACCGTCGCCTCCCGAAGCACGACAGTCGGGGGGATGGCCGTCCACAAGGCGGCGACCGAGGTGAGGACGTCCCTCGTCTCGATGGCGGCGCTGATGTTCAAGACGGATCAGGAGAACATCGAGCTGCGTGATGGGTTCGCCATCCTGAAGATGGATGACTCCGCACGGATCCCCATCCGGGAAGTGGCGACGGCAGCTTACTGGACAGGCTTTCCGGTGATGAACCTCGCCTTCTCCAAGGCACCGGACGCGAATTTCGATGACGAGACGCATCAGGGGAACGTCTACATCGCCTACAACTACGGAACGCATCGAATGGACGTTCGCGTCGACCGGAGAACCGGCGAGGTGGATGTCTTGAACCACTTCGCCGCACACGACGTCGGCCGGGTGATCAATCCACTCGGCCTCGAGGGGCAGGTCGAGGGTGCATCCCTGATGGGCTTCGGACTCGCTCACATGGAGCGGATCCGCTACGCCGACGGGATCATCCAGAACGCGAACTTCGCCGACTACGCCGTCCCGTCGATCAAGGACCGCATCCCCACGACGACCATCGCAGTCGAGGACCCGAATCCGACGGGGCCCTTCGGCGCGAAGGGTGCGGGCGAGCCGCCGGTCGCAGCGGCGGCCGCCGTTTTCGCCAATGCGATCGCCGATGCGGTCGGCGTTCGATTCACCCGGCTTCCGATCACGCGCGAAGACATCCTCGATGCGGTACGAGGGAGGGATGATGGTTGATCTGCTGATCAGGAATGCGTTGGTTCTGACCTGCCACCCGGACGTCCTCTCCGGGCCGATTCACTCGCCCGGCGCGATTGCCGTTCAGGGAGGACGGATCCTCGAGATCGGTCCGTCTACGGAGCTGGAGACGAAGTACGCGAAGGCCAAGAAGGTCATCGATGGCGCCGGGCGGATCGCCATGCCCGGCTTCATCATCACCCATACCCACATGCCCTACGTCCTCGGGCACAACCAGCCGGTCGATGTCTCCCAGCTGCGAAGCTTCTGGGACATGCTCCAGAAGATGGGGTGGGAATGGCTGGAGGACATCACGACGGCAGACGGGATCCTGGCGGGCACGCAGTACGCATCGCTGAAGATGCTGAAGACCGGGACGACGACGGTCTGCGACCTGGTCGAAGCACCGAACGCCCTTCCCGGACCGCTCGACGCCTCCGTGCGCGCGATCACGGAGACAGGAATCCGCGCACAGATCGGCTACGAAGTGACCGAGCGCGTTCCCGGCGTGCCGATTGCGGAGCAACTCGATCTCGCCTACGCGGAGAAGGGGTTTGACGAGAACATCCGGCTCCTGGAGTCCCTCGCTTCCACAGGCGGCGAGGATGGCCGGATCCAAGGCAGGCTCGGCGTCCACACGGCCTACACGAACTCACCGGCCACGCTGGAGAAGGCGCGCAAGATCGCAGACCAGTACGCGTGTGGGATCCAGATCCACATCGCCGAGATCCCCCGAGCCTTCCTCGTCGAGAAGTACGGGAAGTCGGCGCCGGAGATCCTGGACGAGGCAGGGCTCCTCGGCCCGGACGTCGTCGCCGCGCACTGCATCGATCTGACCGACTCGGACATCGACATCCTCGCGCGGAATCGCGTCAACGTGGCGCACACGCCGATGACGAACTCCTTGGGCGGCAACGGGGTGGCCCGCGTCCCCGACATGATGGAGAAGGGGATCAACATCAGCCTCGGCCATGACTGCTTCTTCACCCTCGACACCGCCGAGTACATTCGCTACGCCTATCTCGTTCACAAGGCGCATCGGGCGAATCCGATGCTGATCCCTCCGTTCCAGGCCCTCGACTTGGCCCTCGGCCATGCCGCAGCAGCTCTGGGGCTGAAGGAGGAGATCGGGAGCCTACACGCGGGGAAGAAAGCGGACATTCTGCTGATCAGGCCGGATTCGCCGTCGCCGGTTACCCCCTCGACAGTCGTCCCGTACTTCACGATGACGTTCCGAGGATGCGACGTCGAGACCGTCCTCGTCGACGGTGAGGTCGTCATCGAGGGTGGTGCTTCGACGCGTGTCGATGAGACGGCAGTCCGGAAGGCGTGCGTCGAACAAGCGGCCGCCCTCTGGAAGCGAAACGGAATCGAGGCAACACCTGACAGCATCAACCTGTAGGCAGAGGCTGCAGAAAGGGAGATCGTGGGACTGGACAGGGACAGAACAGAAACGGAGGGATCCATGGGGAAGCTTCGCACCACATTCTGCGGTCTGGACTTCGCAAATCCACTGATCGTGCCGGCCGGCGTTCACGGGAGGGACGGCGACGTCATGTTCGCGGTCAGCGAATCGGGGGTCGGGGGGATCTGCACGAAGACGATCGTCTCCCAGCCAGCGAACGACGTGCTGCCCTGCTTCTCAGCTGTTGGCGCCGGGATGGTGAACTCCGTCTTCGGCTCGGACAAGTCGAGCGAGTACTGGTTCACCGAGGGGATCAAGCGGGCGAAGGAGGGCAGGGCGAACGTCATCGCGAACCTCGCCGGCTTCACGCCCGAAGAGGCAGCCGGACTCGCCGAATCCGCCGTGAAGTCCGGCGCCGACATGATCATGGTGCCGACGCACTGCCCTCACATGGGCGAGATCCTCATGGCGATGTTCCCCGAGATGCACTTCCCCGAACCGAGCCTGACGGACGTCGAGCCGATGAAGGCGTCGGTCAAGGCGATCAAGGAGGCGGTCGATGTTCCCGTCGTGGTCAAGCTATCGGGAACCTTCGCCCATGTCACCAAGGAGTGGGCTTCCGGCGTGAAGGAGTCCGGGGCCGACGGGATCGCTTGCGCCGACGCTCTGGGCCCCGCCCTTTCCATCGACACGAGGACTGGACAGCCAGCGTTGGGCGGTCCGCGAGGGGTCGGGGGACTGACCGGACCGGCCATCATGCCGATCACGCTTCGAATGACTCTGGAGGTGGCCATGCTCTCCGGCCTGCCGGTCATCGGCATCGGAGGGGTCACCGCAGCGGATGATGTTCTCCAGTATGTGATGGCCGGTGCAACGCTCGTTGGGGTCTGCACGGCCGGGCACATGAAAGGGACGGGTGAGTACGGAAGGATCATCGAGGACCTGGAGAAGCGGATGGACGGGCTGGGCATCTCGAGCCTCGACGACGTTCGTGGCTTGACGATTCGGCGAATCGAGCAGCGGAGATCCGAAGGCAAGGTCGCCGTGACGAAACCGGTGCCGCCGAAGGTCGTCGCAGAGAAATGCACTCGGTGCCAGGCATGCGAACGCGTCTGCGCGTACGCTGCCATCGCCGTGGCGGACGACCGAGTTGCGGTTGTCGACGAGACCGCGTGCATCGGCTGCGGACTCTGCGTCAGTGTGTGCCGTTTCGACGCCTTGGCTCAACAGTACTACTAGCGCGACGAGGACTTGAGAAGGACCAAACACAGGGAAGCTTGCTTAAGGGAGGCGTTATGAGGACCTTGAAGGTTGGTTTGCTGGCAGGATGCTTGGTCGCTGCGATGGCGATCGTCGGAGCAGCCTATAGCATCGCCATCTTCGTGCCGGGCGTCGTTGCAGGGAGTCCGACGTACGAACTGATGGTGGAAGGTGTGAACAAGGCAGCGGCGGAGTACGACGACGTCACGGTGAAGGTTCTGGAAGCGGGATTCGACCAGTCGACGTGGGAAGAGCAGATGGTCAATCTCGCCGCGACCGAGGAGTATGACCTGATCGTCTCCGCCAACGGGGCGATGCCCTTCGTCTCCATGGCGGCGGCGGATGCCTTCCCCGACCAGAAGTTCCTCTTCGTCGACTCGATCATCGCGGGACACCCACAGATGTACACCGTGCTCTACAACCAGGTGGAGCAGACTGCGATGCTCGGTTATCTGGCCGGTCTGGTCACGACAAGCGACATGGCAGGGGCAAACCCGGACCTCAAGGTGGGGATGATCGTCGGCCAGGAGTACGCAGCGATGGACAACATGCTCCGCCCCGGATACGCACTGGGAGCGAAGCTCGTCAATCCGGACATCGAAGTCGACTTCCGGGTCCTCGGCAACTGGTACGATGCCAACAAGGCCGGTGAACTCGCCAACAGCATGATCGATGCCGGCGTCGACATCATCATCACCGGTTGCGGCGGCGCGAATCAGGGCGTCATTCAGACGTGCAAGGAGAGAGGGAAGTATGTCCTCTATCTCGACGACGACGCGTACGACCTGGCGCCTGGAATCATCGCCGGTTGCGCGGCGATCATCTCGGACAAGGCAACCTACGAGAAGGTCAAGGCTGCGATCGAAGGAGAGCTGGTCTGGGGCGAATACGAGGTTCTGTCGACCGCCGAAGGCTATGTCGATTTCGTCGACTGGAATCCTCTGTTCGAAGGGACGGTTTCGCCGGATGTTGCCGCCAAGCTGGCCGTCTTCCTGGCAGACCTGAGGAGCAGCAATCCGACGTGGCTGAAGGCGCGGATGGTCGTACCGGTGTACTGGTAGCAATCAACAGGGGAGGGGTGAGCGATGCTCGCCCCTTCCTCTGATAGACTCGGAGACTGAGAATGGCCTACCTGCAGATGCAAGGGATCACGAAGCTGTACCCGACCAGCGGTGTGCTGGCCAATGACGGCGTCGATCTCGCTGTCGACGAGAACGAGATCCATGCAGTCATCGGCGAGAACGGAGCCGGCAAGTCGACCCTGATGAAGCTCCTCTACGGGCTGGAGCACCCGGACGGAGGAGAGATCACCTTCCGGGGGGAGACCGTCGTCATCAAGGATCCGTTTGCAGCGAACCGACTCGGCATCGGCATGGTCCACCAGCACTTCAAGCTCGTCTCCGACTTCACCGTCGCAGAGAATGTCGTCCTCGGTTCGGAGCCTCGGAAGCGGGGACTGTTCATCGATCGACAGACGGCGGTCAAGGATGTCGGAGTCGTGATCGAGGAGCACGGTTTCAGCGTCGATCCCAAACGAAGGATCAAGGACCTGACGGTCGGGCAGATGCAGCAGGTGGAGATCGTCAAGATGCTCTACCGGAATGCTGAACTCTTGATCCTCGACGAGCCGACGTCGGTGTTGACGGAGCAGGAGATCGAGAGACTCTTCGTGACCCTGAGGAATCTCCTCGAACGCGGGAAGACGATCATTCTGATCACCCACAAGCTTGAAGAAGTGATGCAGATGTCTCACCGGGTCACCGTCATGCGGGGCGGCAAGGTCGTGGCCGTCCGGAACACGAGCGACGTCGACAAGCGAGAGCTGAGCCGGCTGATGGTCGGGAAGGACATCCTTCTCGAAGTGAACCGCGAGCAGAAGACGTTCGGCGACCCCATCCTGGAGCTGCGGGACATCACCATCCGCTGTCGGGGACAGGGGCGGCCGCTTCTCGACACGATCAACCTGCAAGTCCGTTCGGGTGAACTCGTCGGCATCGCAGGGGTCGGCGGGAACGGCCTCGCCGAGATCGAAGACGTCATCGGCGGTTTGCGCCACGCCTCATCCGGGCAGATCTTCCTCCACGGAGAGGACGTGACGGCCTTAGGGCCGGAGGACCTCCGCGAGGTCGGACTCGCCTATGTGCCGGCGGACCGCCTTCATCGAGGGGCGAGCCTCCCCTCGTCCGTGCGCGAGAACTGCATCGTCACGAAGCACCACGACTTCTTGAAGGCCGGGGTTCTTCAGCGACGCAACACGCGAGAGTTCACGGAGGAGCTCATCGATCATTTCTCCATCGACGCCGCCGAGGGAATGCCGGTGGGGAACCTGTCCGGCGGGAACATCCAGAAGATGATCCTGGCAAGGGAGCTGGCAGCGGACACGGACTTCATCCTCTTCTCCGAACCGACGTGGGGGTTGGACATCGCAAGCAGCCAATTCGTCTATGAGAGAATGCTGGAGCTGCGAGCGCGAGGAGCCGGAGTCCTTCTCATCTCGTCGAATCTGGACGAGATCCTCGGGCTGGCAGACACCATCCTGGTCATGTACAGAGGAAGGGTCGTGGGGCGGTTGGAGAACACGGAGGCAGTGACCAAGGAGATCATCGGCGAGTACATGCTCGGCCTTCGAGACGACTCGGAGCCTGTGGGTGCGGCGGCCCCGTCAGAGGTTCATCGTGGATAGAAAGCGAATCGCGAATCTACTGAGCAGCACGACGGGGCTCGCTCTGACGGTGGGCATCTCATTCTTGATCGTCGTTCTCCTGATTCTCGTTCTGAGCGATGAGCCGGGAAGAGCGATCTACTACTTCTTCATCGGCCCGTTCACCAAGGCCTACTACTTCGGCAATCTGCTGAACCAGGCGATCGCGTTGATGTTCACCGGACTCGGCATCGCCGTCGCCTTCAAGTCTTCGACGTTCAACCTTGGCGGGGAGGGACAAGCCTACTCCGGCGCGATCGTAGCGACGGTCATTCTGCTCGCACTCCCCAACATGAACGGCTTCATCGGCGGGGCAGCCGCGATCATCGCAGCCGTAGGGATGGGTGCTTTCCTCGCGGGCCTCTCCGGGTTCTTCCGGATGCGCTGGGGGACGGATCAGCTGATCTCTTCGTTCCTTGTCTCCGCCGCGGTGATTCTGATCATCAATTACTTGGTCACCGGGCCGCTCGACGACCCGGTGAACAGCATGCTGACCACGGCGCGCATCGGCAGGCAATACCAGTTCCTGCGGATCTTCAAACCGTCGAAGCTCGATATCAGCATCTTCTTCGCCGTGGCAGCAGCGATCGGGACGTACTTCTTCATGCAGAGAACGCACTGGGGCTACGAAATGCGGATGTGCGGCATCAACCGAGAGTTCTCAAGATACGCCGGGATCAACGTCGGGAAGTACCTGCTGGTGCCGATGGCGATCAGCGGAGGCTTCCACGGCCTCGCCGGTGCCGTAACGATCATGGGAACCCATTACCGATGTCTGAAGGGGGTCACCATGGGGATCGGGTGGAACGGGATCGCCGTCGCCCTCATTGCAAAGAACAACCCGATCGCGGTGGTTCCGGCGGCACTCTTCTTCGCCTACTTGGAAGCGGGAGCGAAGGCGGCGATGCTTCATTCGGATGTCACGTTCGAACTCGCGAAGATCGCCCAGGCGGTGATCTTCTTCCTGGTCACGGCTCAGGCACTCTACGGCCTATTCAGGTCAAGGAAGAAGGTGGGATCATGAGCAATACCTCCTTCCCCATCCCGATGCTGCACAGCACGATCCGGATCATGGCACCGTTCCTCCTGGCCGCGATCGGTGGACTCTTCACCGAACTCGCCGGGATGCTTAACATCGCTCTGGAAGGGCTCATGCTGATCGGCGCGTTCTTCAGCGTCGTCTTCGCCGCGGCGACCGGGAGCCTCTTCCTCGGCATCCTTCTGGGGATCGGCGCGAGCGTCGCCGCTGCGTACGTCTTCGGCTTCATCAGCCTCAACCTGAGGGCGAACATCTTCATCACCGGTCTGGCGACGAATCTCTTCGCCGAGGGCCTCGTGATGGTCCTGGCGTTTCAGATCTTCGGGAACAAGGGGGTCATCCGGTTCCAGAATCTCCCGAAGCTGCCGGTCCTGTCGGTCCCGGCGATCCAGAGAATCCCGGTACTCGGAGACGTCTTCGTTGGGCACAACGTCCTGGTCTATGTCAGCTGGGTCATGGTCGTCATCGCAGCGATCATCATCTACAAGACCGCGTTCGGCCTGCGAGTCCGCGGGACGGGCTCCAACCCGGACGCGATCGAGGCGACCGGATTGAGCCCGAGGCGGTACCGGATGTACGCGATCCTGATCTCCGGATTCACCTGCGGCCTAGCCGGCGCCATCCTCAGCCTGCAGATGGGAGCGTTCGTTCCCGGGATCACTGCAGGGCGGGGTTGGATCGCGTTGGTCGCCATCTACCTGGGCAACAAGACCCCACACGGAATCCTGATTGCGTGCATCGTCTTCGGGTTCGCGGAGAGCTTCTCGAACTACGCGCAAGGCGCGATCAACGTGCCCGCGGACTTCATCCTCGCCTTCCCGTACATCATCACCGTGGTCGCGATGATCGCCTACTCGATTGTGCGACACTACCGACTGAAGGGGAGTGAACGATAGGGAGCAGTTGGATGTCACGCTGGGGTGAGCGACCGCTGTGGATAGCGTGCCACGGATACGCGAGAGTAGGGAATGGAGAACGAGGAGCCGTCGATGAAAGCAGCCGTCCTGATCGAACCGAAGAGAATCGAAATCCAGGATGTCCCGGACCCCACGATGACCGAGACCAGAGTCCTGGTGCGTATCAGGAACTGTGGAATCTGCACGCTGGAGCAGCGGCTCTACTCGGGGGACCTGAAGATCGTCTACCCGATCATCCCCGGACACGAGGCATCCGGCGAGATCGTCGAGATCGGCCCGAGAGTGATCGGCGACTTCAAGCCTGGGATGCACGTTGCCCTCGATCTGATCACACGCTGCGGGCAGTGCTACTTCTGCCGAACCGGACGATCGAACCTCTGCTCCAACCGCTTCAAGCCAGGTCAGCAGGTGCTCGGTGGGTTCGGAGAGTACATCGCGGTCCGGGGAAGACAGGTTCATCCGGTCCCGGCCAACATGACGCTTCGAGAAGCCGCGTTCGTGGAGCCGGTCGCCTGCTGTATCCGTTCGCTGAAGAAGCTCCAGCTGGAACTCGGAGAGAACGTCCTGATCGTCGGGGCAGGCCCGATGGGGATCCTCCACCTTCAGGTCGCGCGTGCCATGGGCGCCCGGGTCTTCATCTCCGATCCGAACAAGAAGCGTCTGGAGGTCGCGAAGACCCTCGGGGCCTTCGCGGGGATCGATCCTTCCATAGACGATCCGGAAGAGATCATTCGGGCCGAAACCGGAGGGATCGGAGTCGATGCCTGTGTCGTCACGAGCCCGGCCCAGGCGGCGCTCCGTTCCGGCATCGCATCGTTGGCGAAGGCCGGACGATTGAACATCTACACGTCGTACATGGAAGAGATGCCCCTTCCGATGGATGCGAACGTGATGCACCGGAACGAGAGCCTGATCACCGGGAGCGAAGGCCGAACGGAATTCGACTTTCACCAGGCCGTGAAGCTCATCGGGTACGGCATGGTCGACGTCAAGCCCCTTGTCTCGAAAGTCGTCGGTTACGAGAACATCGGTGAGGGAATCGAAGCCGCGATGTGCCAGGACACCCTTCGCGTTCTGCTCGAGCAATGATTCTCGTCGTCGACATCGGAACAACCGCTCTCAAGGGCGCCCTGCTCAGGGAGGATGGAACTCCTCTCGAGACCGGGCAGACGCCGCTCAAGTTGATGAGCGACAGCTCGGATGCTCTTCGTCATGAGACGGACGCCTGGGACTGGGTACGGGGCATCCGAGACCTATGCGCCGGGTTCGCACTCTCCTCGGAGAAGAAGCCGGCGGCCATTGTCGTCAGCGGAAACGGGCCCACGCTGGTTCCGGTCGGAAGCGATGACCGACCGCTTCATCCGGCAATGCTCTGGATGGATCGCCGGTGCATCGAAGAGGCGGCGACGATCTCCGAGATCAACGACTTCTACGTCGATCCGACGTTCTACCTTCCCAAGGCGCTCTGGTTCTACAGGCATGAACCCGAGATCTACGAGAAGGCCAAGTACTTCTTCGCGTGTCCCGAGTACATCAACTACCTGCTGACCGGCCACGCGGCAACGGTCCTCCCGGCCGTCGGCTTCGAGTCCTACATCTGGACCGAGGAACTGGTGTCGCAACTGGGGATGGAGTGGAGCAAGTTCCCGGACCTCGTGCGGCCGGGTGAACCGATGGGCGTGACGACGGCGACAGCCGGCGAGTTGTTCGGAGTGCCGCCAGGCGTGCCGGTCTTCGCCGGGGGAGCGGACTTCATCGTCTCGATCATCGGAACCGGCACGGTCGCCTCTGGGAGGGCCTGCGACCGTGCGGGAACCTCCGAAGGGATCAATCTCTGCGCCGATCGGGCGATCTCCGATCCGAGGCTCCTTTGCGTCCGTCACGTGATCGATGGGTACCACAACGTGTCGGGCATCGTCTCGACGTCGGGCAAGGCGCTGCAATGGTTCAAGGAGATCACCGGCCAAAGGGATGCGCCGTTCGAGACGCTATTCCGCGACATCGAGACGGTCCCCGCCGGAGCGAAGAAGCTCGTCTTCCTGCCGTACTTGGCCGGGGAGCGCGCCCCCATCTGGGACCCGAATGCCCGAGGCGCCTTCGTCGGCCTGACGATGAACCACGGCCGACGAGAGATGACGCGGGCCGTCGTGGAGTCGGTCGGCTTCGCCATCCGAGACGTCATCACCGTGATGGAAGAGATCGGCCTGCACGTGGAGGACGTTCGGATCACCGGCGGCCAAGCCAGAAGCGAGGCGTGGATCCAGATCAAGGCCGACATTACCGGAAAGCGATTCCTGCTTCCCGTCATGAAGGACGCCGAACTCGCCGGGGACCTGTGCATCGCCCTCTTCGGACTCGGGCACTACGGTAGCTTGGCCGAAGCCGCCGAGAGCGCCGTCCGGATCGAACGAACCTTCGAACCGACCCGAGAGAACGAGCGGATCTACGATGATCTGTTCGCGATCTACCGGGATTCGTACTTGGGATTGAGAGAGACGTTTGGCAAGATCGGCGGGATGACCTAGGGAGGATAACTCATGCAGATTGGGAAGCGAATACGGATGAACTCGCTGTTCAACAAGTCGACCGGCAACAGCGTCTGCATCGCGGTCGACCACGGCGGGATCGCCGGGCCAATGGAGGGGATCAACGATCCGGCAGAACTGGTGCGGCAATGCGTCGCGGGGGGTGCCGACTGCATTCTGACCACCCGGGGGTTCGCCCGAGCGGCAGCCGACGCGTGGGATCGGCAGACGTCGCTCCTGCTCCGTCTGACCGGTGGGTTCACCGTCTTGGGCGGCAGATTCGAGGAGGAGATGATCTCCTCTCCGCAGGCGGCCGTGGAGTACGGCGCCGCAGGCGCCGCCGTCACGGTGAAGTTCGGTCACGAACGGGAAGGGGAGTTCACGCGCAATGCGTCTCTCGCTGCCGACGAATGTGCGCGGCTCGGCCTGCCGTTGATGATCGAAGCGATGGCCAAGGGGAAGGATCTGAGCTCGACGGACCCGAAGGGAGTCAAGCTCGCCTCCCGCGCAGCGATGGAGATCGGCGCCGACATCGTCAAGACGTACTACACGGGCGATCCGGACTCCTTCCGCGAAGTCGTCGAAGGATGCTCGGTCCCAATCCTCATCCTCGGCGGGCCAAAGTCCGACAGCGACGAGGAAGTCATCTCCAACGTCTACTACGCGATGCAGGCCGGTGCGCGTGGGATCGCGATGGGTCGGAACATCTGGCAGCGGGCGAATGCACAGACGATGATCGAAGCGATGGCCGGCCTCGTTCACAAGCAGTGGAGCATCCAGCGAGCCATGGATCACATCAGCTAGAAGGGACCGATGCCCCACGTATCGTTCGCGTCGAATCTCCTGTGGGTCATGGTGATCGGCCTCCTTGGCCCCTCCGTCCCCGTGATTGTGTCCAGCCTGGGCATCTCCTATGCCCAGGCCGGCTTCCTGTTCACCTTGCTTTCCCTGGGAAGTCTGTTCGGGAGCAGCCTCGGCGCGATCGCCTCGGACTATGTGAACCGAAAGCGCATTCTTGCAGCCTTCTGCGGCCTATTCGCCGTCGGGCTCCTTTCCGTCGGCTTCGCCCCGAGCTACATCGCCTTGTGCGTCACCGTGTTGGTCTTCAGCCTCTTCGGCAGTCCGATTGGGTCGATCGGGCAGAGCGTCATGCTCGACATGTACCCCGACCAGCGAAGTCGGTACCTGTCGATTCAGACGCTCTTCGCGGCCGTCGGTAGTTTCATCGCTCCGCTCCTGGTGGCGGCAAACCTAGCCGGAGGACTCTCCTGGCGATGGCCGTTCCTGGAGACAGCTGCTCTCGTTCTCCTCTTGGTCGTTGCGGTTCTTCTCGTCCGCATCCCCGATTCCGCGGCCAAGCACGGCGGAAGAACGCCCCTCCGATCGATCATCCGCAACCCTACCATGGGGATTGCCGCCGTGCTGATCTTCTTCTACGTCTCCGTCGACCTCGGCTTCTCCTACTGGCTGGCGGAGTACTTCAGCGCCGAGCTGGGTGTGAGCGTTCGCCTGTCGAGCGCCGCCGTCAGCGTCTTCCTGGTCGGCATGATCTCCAGCAGACTTGCCACCAGCCGACTGGTCAAGTCCATCGCCACGAAACGGATCCTGATCGCCGGCCTCTCCGTGGCTTCGATCTCGCTTCTGGCGTTCATCCTCGTACCGGTTGTCTGGTTGAAAGCCGTGCTGGCCTGCACGTACGGCCTCGGTGTCGGACCGGTCTTCCCCCTCATCGTGGCGAAGGCCTCCGAGGAGTACCCCCAGCAGTCCGGAGCCGTCACGGGTCTCCTGTTCGGATGCGTCTCCCTCGGCGGCATGGTCTTTCCCTTGGTCCTCGGGGTCTTGGCCTCCGCCGTCGGCATCGAGCGCTCCTACTACCTGCCGTTGACGATTCTCGTCCTCATCCTGGCGGGCGTTCTGATCTGGATTCGGAAGCGACGGACACAAGCGGACACACCGGGAAACGCAGCGGCATGAAGGTAGCGCCGCATGATCCGGACATCGCAGAAGCCGACACCTTCCGAAGCTACAGGACGAAGAGCCCCGCCAGCAGAGCCGCGGTCAACCCGATGCCGGCCGGGGCGGCCAGACGCCACCAGTAAGACGTGATCGACGTCTTGAAGAACTCCAGCGAGACGGAGACGCAGGGATGGATCGGCGTCAGGATGAACCCGAGAAAGACGGCATAGAAGGTTACGGCGAAAGCCGCTGTGGAGAGCTCCCCGTACGTCGAAAGGTAGATCGGCACCACGATCGCGATCGGCGCCTGGATTCTCCCGGTGATCAGGCCGAGCACAAACCCGATCACCACGCACAGAACCACGGGCGGAAGCGTCATCGCCGCGATCCGCTCCGGCAGGCCGGAGGCCTGGAAGACCTCCAGGAAGGCGAACATCGCCAGGATGATCGCCGCGAACTTCCAAGGCTTCATCGCCCCGGCGATCTCGCGAACGTCCTTCCACGCCGGCCGGCCGATGAAGACCGCCAGGGTGAGGCTCGTCAGCACGCCGGCGGCCGTTCCGATCTCCGGATACGGAAGGACCGCCACGTTCTTCAGGATCAGGTCGATCAGAGGCGCAATCAGAATGACGAGAAGCGGGACGAGAAGACCGATCAACGAGAACGGCCCCGACCTAGCGAGCCGCCCGTCGACGCGTCGCAATAGGAAGACATAGCCGAGCAGAAGGCTGAGTGCGAAGACGGGCATCATCGCCGGAATGACCCCGTAGACCTGATACCCGGCAATCTTCGCCGCCGTGATCAAGGACGCGCCCAGCGGATAGATCGGAAGGAGCGTGTGCCGGAACCAGATGTTGACGGCGGCCTTGTCGTCCGCCGGAGCATGGCCCGCCCCCCGTTCGATCAGCGGCGCGGAGAAGAGCGTACCGCCCGGCATCGGCAACATCCCGATCAGGGCCGGCGCGAGGACGAGAAAGGGCCGAAGCCCGATCCGCAGATTGGAGACGAGTCGATCCATTTCGCCGGAGCGCTCGAGGAGACCGCCGATCATCGGGATCGTCCCGACGACGAGGGCGAGGAGCCAGACGGAGGGATCGCTCGCCACCGCGAGGAGAGCCCGCCCGAAGCCGTCCGGGCTCAGGGTGAACAGAGCGAGAACGACGGCCGCGATCGCCATCCCGAGCGCGAGATTTTTCCGGGAAACAATGAGAAGGAGACCGATCGAAAGCGCAAACCCGATCCAGATGAGCATGCTCCCCCGTTCCAGCAGGACCTGCCAGGATGATCGAAGGGTATCCGAATCGCCGAGTCGGCACATCTTCGTGTACGCTGGGAACCGGTGATTCAGATGAACGATCTAGAGACCCCCTTGCGAGAGTCCCTCCGAGACGGGCGGCTCCCCTGTGCGCTTGCCTTTCACGTCGCCAAGGAGACTGGTGCGTCGCCGGCGGAGGTCGGCGCCGAGGCGAATCGGCTCGAAATCCGCATCTCCCTCTGCCATCTCGGCCTCTTCGGCTATCAGGCCTTCGGGCAGAAGGGGCTCCTGCAGCGATTCGAGGAGATCCCGGAAGAGCTGACTGTCGCTCTGAAGGCGGCCGCCGAGGGCGAGACGATTCCGTGCGCCATCCTGTGGCAAGTCGCGGAAGAGCGCGGCCTCCCCCGCCTCGCGGTGGCCTGCGCCGCCGAGACGCTCGGTCTGCGCGTCACTCCCTGCCAGCTCGGGTGCTTCTAGAGACTGCACAGCGAAAACGCAGAGGTCGCTGAGACATCGCAATCGAATGCTTTCCGATGCATCTCACTGCCGAGATGCACCGCGGGAGGAATGAGGACCGACGCCCGACGTCCTTGCGCGCACAGCTACGAGGGCGCTAGGTGCCTCCGATTGGAGGAGATCAGCGCATCGTTCTTCGAATCGCAGAACGAACACATGCTCGGGATCGCAGCCTGGCTTGGTCGTTCTTGGCGTTGTCCGGAGCTCTGCGACCAGTCAGGAGGGTTGCTCTCCTCTTCGTTTCCTCTGCGGTCTCTGCGTTGGTGCTTCTGTCAAGCCACAGGCGTGAGGGGTTCCTTCCCGGAGAGCACGGCCAGGACGTTGCTGACCGCAAGTTCAGCCATTCGCTTGCGGGTCTCCCGCGTCGCACTCCCAAGATGCGGCGTTAGGACGACCCGCTCCCGTAGTCGAAGCAGGCCCGGATGAACGTTCGGCTCGTCCTCGTAGACGTCGAGTCCGGCACCGGCGATTGTGCCCGCCTCGAGCGCGCCGACGAGGGCAGCTTCGTCGACGACCGGTCCGCGGGCAACGTTGACGAGGATCGCCGTCGGCTTCATCCGTTCGAAGGCCCCGCGGCCGAACAGGTGGTGCGTCTCGTCGGTCAGCGGGACATGGACGGAGACGTAGTCGCTCTCCTCGAGGAGGCGCTCGAACGGAACCCATTCGACGCCTAGATCCTCTTCCGCCGCGGCGTCTCGCGTCCGATTGTGGTAGAGGACCCGCATCCCGAATCCGCGACGGCCGCGCCGTGCGACCGCCGTCCCGATCCGACCCATCCCGACGATCCCGAGCGTCTTGCCAAAGACGCCCGAACCGGTCAGTGGCTGATCGAGTCCCCACGTCGGGAACTCGCCCCGCCGGACGGCCGCGTCCGCCTCGGCAATCCGGCGGGCCGCGCCGAGCAGGAGCGCGAAAGTCAGATCGGCCGTCGCCTCGGTCAGGACGTCCGGCGTGTTCGTCACGATGATGCCGCGCTCGCACGCTGCACCGATGTCGATGTTCTCGTAGCCGACCGCGACGTTCGCAATGATTCGAAGAGTCGATGCAGCGCTGATCAGTTCTTGGTCGATCCGATCGGTCAGCAGGCAGATCAGCGCCTCCGCATCGGCCAGCTCAGCGATGAGCTTCTCCTGGGAGATCTGGCCATCGCCTGAATGGAGCCAGACCGTGTGACCGGCGTGTCTTAGCCGTTCGACCTCGTCGTCGAAGAGATCGGCTGTGCAGACGATCTTCGCCATCGCTCTCCTCACCCGCTGGGGATCGCGTCGCGAGCGAGCCGGTCGGCCCGCTCGTTCTCCTCGTGGCCGGCGTGCCCCTCGACCCAGTGGAACGTCACGCGATGTTCGGCGACGAGCCCGTCGAGCACTCGCCAGAGGTCCTCGTTCTTCACCGGGAGCCAGCGCTTCCCGCTCCGCCGGCGCCAGCCGTTCGCCTTCCATGAGGCGATCCACTCGGTGATCCCCTTCTTCACGTACGTCGAGTCGGTGTACAGGTCGACCTCGGACTCCTGCTTCAGCGCGCGGAGCGCTTCGATCGCCGCCGTCAGCTCCATCCGGTTGTTCGTCGTCTCCCGCTCCCCGCCGGAGATCTCCTTCCGGTGTGTCCCGGAGACGAGGATCGCCCCCCAGCCGCCCGGACCCGGATTCCCACTGCACGCCCCGTCGGTATAGATAGTGACTTGATTCACGATGCAGACAGGCTAGCCGATGGCCTGGGGGTTGTCGACCAAGTCCAGTATCCAAAACTGCGAGTAAGCAGAAAACACCGGCTCGATCGTTGCACGGTGAGCTGGCTGGTCCAAGTTGATGTTAAGTCTAGCCCTATCTACACTGCCTTGGACTTCGTAACCGTACAGAAGGTAGGGAATGGACCCTGCACAGCAAGAGAGACAGAACCTCCTTGACACACAGCGGAAGGCAACATATGTCCTGCTCGCGGCAGCCGGTGGTGCAATCGCATTTGCCTTGAATCAGACTCAAGGCATCGCTCTGACTTGGTCGCAGATTCCGCTTTTCATCGCGTTGGCTTTCTGGGGCTTGAGCATCTTCTCAGGATATCGCTACATTCAGTACTTGGCTTCCACGCTATACGCCAGTTGTGTCCGCTTTCAGGTCTTGAGCGGCGAGCACCCTGACTGTGGCACTCATCCTCAGAAGATGCAGGCAGCCGCGGACGGAATAAGCCAAGCTATCGAGAGCAATTCCGAGATCGCCAATCGGATAGGGAAACGACAGTTCTGGTGGCTCATATACGGAGGTCTCTTCTACATTGTCTGGCATGTGGTTGAGATGGCTCTGCGAGTAGGTGAATAGCGTAGCAGCTTTGCCGTAGACACTCCGCTACTAACGACCTTCTTCGGAGCGCTGAGCCGGCAAGCTGGACTACTCACTCATATACGTCGCTTCGCTTCGCGACCTTCACGACAACGACCAATAGCACGTCATCCTGAATCTCGTAGAGAATTCGATACCGGCCTTGGCGGATTCGATACCGCTCTTGGTCCGTGAGCTTCTCGCACCCACGCGGCCGCGGATCCACGGCCAGTGATTCGATCCGCCGGAGGATTCTCTCGACGTCCTTCTTCGGAATTGCTCGAAGATCCTTCGCAATGGATCTCTTGAATCTCAGGCTATAGCTTGCCATGCGCCTTCAGATCGTCGAGGAGCGCTTCGTAGCTGATCGTCGGCTCGGCGGCGCGCTCGGCAAACGCAGCCAGATCCTCCTGGTCTTCGCTCAACGCTTGTCGGACGGCGTCATTCACGAGATCGGAGACGGTACGTTCCGTGCTCGCAGCTTTCAATCGCAGCGCCTTGTGAAGCTCCGGTTCGAAGTAGATCGTCGAACGCTTGGTCATCGAACTCACCTCATCGCGCATCCTAGCGCTAGGACATCATAACGTCA